>CANMOZ010000008.1 GCA_947499545.1 uncultured Saccharospirillaceae bacterium | reverse complement strand
GTATCGCCAGTATCGCCAGTATCGCCAGTATCGCCAGTATCGCCAGTATCGCCAGTATCGCCAGTATCGCCAGTATCGCCAGTATCCACAATTTCAGGAACCTGGGCAGTCAGCAACCAGTACTCATCATTTAAATCCATTACATCAATAGGAAGAATGGCATTCCCCGTACTTTGACCAAGAAAATTCACATTTCCGTCTAAGTTTAACGGTGCGCCCTCAGCGTCTAAAAAAGCAATATCCGAAGGATTATTGTCCGCATCAAGTTGCACTAACTTTCGGACATAAAGCTGGGTTGTATTCTCTTGGGGCAAGGTAGGGTCCACAGGAACTCGAACAATTAACAGGCGATCCGTCGTTGCCGCAATAGGAGTCATGGAAACAATATCAGGCGCTGGTGTGATTTCAGCTACTGGGTTAATGGGAACATCCGTCACATCATCTGCCCCACAACCCGCGAGCACCAACAGTACCCATCCACACAACTGCTTGATCAATAGATTCTTTTTGACGAATCTCACAGCACTTGATCCCTGATCCATGAGATATTCCCTTTCTCGTCGGTACATTCGCTAAGCTATCGGCATCATCTCAATCTTCTAAAGCGCCATTCTGCACAAAGGCATCAGGGGTCCTCGCATATAACCAAAGAAAATAAAGCAATGCGTTTTAATTATTTCCCGATCAAAATAAATATAGGTAATGTTATGCCATTCCTCATGAAATACAGTGCCTCTCGGTATGAACCACGCAAACCAATGCATGACAGGCTCTGATTTCGACTGGAAATAACGCAACTCATATTGAACGCCCTTTGGAGGCAACCATGTTATTTTCTGCTCATTCCGCATGGCGGCCCCTTTTAAAAAGTGTTGCCGCTTTCTCACTGGCATTGGTTGTTGGATGCGACTCGACATCAAAACCTCAAGCCGATCATGACACGTCTAAAGCTTCAACCGTCCAAAAAGGCGAAGCCATACGTGTCGGTATGTCTGGGAGCTATTTCCCCTTCACATTTTCAAAAGCGGATCAACTCCAGGGCTTTGAAATTGATGTCTGGAACGAACTCAGCAAGCGTCTAAATCGCCCAGTCGAGTTTGTGACTTCCAACTTTTCTGGCCTCTTTGGGATGTTGGAAGCCGGCAAGATCGATACGATTTCCAACCAGATCACCAAAACAGACAATCGCCAGCAAAAGTATTTATTCAGTGATACTTACGTCTACGATGGCGCCCAAGTCGTTGTTCATCAAGACAATCAAGACATTCATGGATTTAAAGATCTATGCAACAAAACCGTCTCCGTGAACCTAGGTTCCAACTACGAAGCGCTGCTAAAAGAGAAAGATGTCAGCAAATGCATCGACATCAAAACCTATGACACAGGCTTCGAACACGACGTCGTTATCGGACGAACCGACGCGTTCGTGATGGACCGAAACTCTGTTCTAGCTGTCATCAAGGAATCAAACTTGCCATTGAAACTGGCTGGTGACCCCATTGATTACATGGAAAACGCTTTACCGTTTAGAAAAGACGAAGAAAGCCAAGCATTACTAAAACAAGTCAACCTATCTCTAAGCGAAATGCGTAAAGATGGCACCTTAAAAGCCATCTCAGAGAAGTGGTTCCAAACCGATATCAGCGTGAAAGGACAAGAACCTCAAGTGGCTGATCAAAACGCTCTGTAGTGGACGGAGCTCACCTAAACGACCCCCATCCCGGGTGTCGTTTAGGTGCATATATGATTTTTTTGATTTCCCAGAGCACGATTGACACTTTTTTTGTACTTATTCGCTCAATAATAACCGTTACATAGGATGATCATGCTGGACTGGAGTTATCTAGGGCAACTCACCCCTATATTAATTAAATATTTACCCGTCACTTTGGGCTTAACCCTTGTTGCAACGGTACTTTCATTAGCCCTTGGATTGGCACTGGCGTTAATCAAAGTCTTTAAACTGCCCATAGCCAACCAGCTAGCAACACTGTATATCTCTTTTTTTCGAGGTACTCCCCTCTTAGTTCAACTCTTCCTGATCTATTACGGACTGCCTCAGATTTTTCCTGCCATGAAGGCAATGACTGCCTACAGTGCTGCCATTTTAGGCCTTAGTCTGCACTTCAGTGCGTACATGGCTGAGAGCATGCGTGGCGCCATAAAGAGTGTTCCCTCTCATCAAACGGAAGCCGCACTTAGTATTGGGATGACGCTTTCGCAAGCCATGAGACGTATTATCCTACCTCAAGCTGGTCGCGCAGCCGTCCCAGCGTTGATGAATAACTTCATTGATTTACTTAAAAGTACCTCCCTCGCCTTTACATTGGGCGTCACTGAAATCATGGCAAAAGCCCAACAAGAAGCTTCAAGTAGTTTTAACTTTTTTGAAAGTTTTCTGGCAGTTGCACTGATGTACTGGCTGATGGTAAGCGCTCTGAGCTGGGGCCAACACCATATTGAAAAGCGTCTTAATAGGGGATTCGCATGATTAATATTGTAGGATTGTCGAAGACCTTTAATGGGCAGCCCGTTTTTAGTGGGATAGACCTTACTTTGGATACCGGGGATGTTGTCGTCATCATAGGCCCCTCAGGTACGGGTAAATCTACGTTGTTGCGTTGTCTAAATGGATTGGAGCAAGCCGATTCAGGCATCATCGAGTTACACGATCAACGCGTTGACCTGGCTACTGCTGACGCCCATAGCATTAGAGCATTAAGACAGCGAATGGGCTTTGTCTTCCAAAATTACGCGCTATTTGCAAACAAAACAGCGCTGGAAAACCTTACCGAAGGACTCACCCAGGTTCAAAACATTCCCAAGTCCGAAGCATTGCCCATCGCCATGAGTTGGTTGGAAAAAGTTGGTTTAGCCAATAAGAAAGATGCTTACCCTAGCGAACTGTCCGGTGGACAACAGCAACGCATTGGCATTGCTCGAGCATTGTCTCAACAGCCTGATATTGTTCTCTTTGATGAACCTACGTCAGCACTTGATCCCGAAACCGTTGACGAAGTCCTGAATCTGATGCGTAGCTTGGCCCTGCAAAAAACCACCATGCTGGTGGTCACCCATGAAATGCAATTCGCTCGAGAAGTAGCTACTGAAGTGGTTTTTTTGAGTGATGGAGGCATTGTTGAGTCAGGTAGGCCTGAAGATCTATTCAAGCAACCAAAAGACGTCAGAACACAAACGTTCCTTAAACGCGTACGACAGTAGCCCTTTTTAAGCCATTCAAGACTTAACCACTTGATCCTCAGCAATATTTCTTAAAAAATCAGCCTTATATTAACGTATGGAAACGTGACATTTATCACGTTTCCATGAAACCATTCGCTTCGTAAGCCTACTAACCAGCACTAGGGTCCTTTAAAGACTCAACTTTTCTGGTTGGATGATAGTAACATGGCGACGTTGATGGGGATAAGCAACTGTACAATGGTTACAGACCTGCTGTCGTGTTTCGATCAATTATACAAACACTTGAACTCATAGTCGCTAAAATGAAAATGGCAGTGGCCATTTCTCATATTGAGCAATGGCTACTCGATGCTTGGTAAAAGCGGAAAACACTCTCAGGATAATGGCCTTAGTTAACTAAAATGTTTTACAAATCCTTACATCGGTGCGCTGTCACTACCACGCCTAAGGTTGCTGTTTGTCTGAGCAAATCTGTATCTTTTTGCCCTCTTCTGTTGATCACACTCATCGGAATGACGGGTTGCGCCCACCAAGAAACCAAGCCAAACGCAAGCCTGGAAGACATCCAAACCGTTGTGACCTCTCGCGACACTGCTCTTCAAGAAGACTTATCAGTTCTTCGTGACAACCAGACGCAACAAACGGAGCAGTTATTACTGCTACAAGAAAAAATCCAGAGCTTAGAAACAGCGTTGAACAAAAAACAAACCATCAAGTCCGATGCAATCAAGAACAGTCCCTCGGTTGTGGTCACCAATACCAGCTGTAAACACCCTCCCCACCAAGCGCCTGATGGTCGTTTAATCCTGGGGCGCGTTGAGTGGGTACTGCTTTCAGAAATAAACGATATGTTTAAAGCCCGAGTGGATACTGGTGCAACGACTTCATCCGTCAGTGCGGATAACATTACGATATTCGAGCGTGATGGTAAGAAATGGGTGAAGTTTTTCTTGACGCACGATGGCACTGACAATGTCCCCATGGAAGCCCGCTTGGTACGGTATGCGAAAATAAGGCAGGCGTCAGCAGATGAAATGGACCGCAGACCCGTAGTAAAGTTAAACATTCGCATCGGCAAGGCAACGGAATCCGCAGAATTCACGTTAACGGATCGATCCAGCATGACTTACCCCATCCTGCTTGGGAGAGAGTTTTTAAAAGATGTAGCCTTAGTTGATGTGGCGAAAAAGTTTCTGCATGGACGCCCGGTTGTCCCAAGCTCAGAAAGAAGGCAATCCAATACCGCCGAGTCCGTAACGCAGGGCACAACAGAGGGCAAGGATTCTGAAGACACAGAATCTGAGTCTGCTGAATAACGATTCGACCACAGGTTTACTAATTATATGGTTTCTCGGCAACCTTTTTACTTGCTCGTATTTTTGCTGTTTGCTGCAGGGGTCGCTCTAGTCGTATACCGTCACATAACTTTTGATGTGCCTTGGATTCCTGGAGAGACTCGACAAATTTGGAGTGTAGAAGCCAAAGTCGAATTTGATGCCGTTGGAGACCCGATTCTGGCAAGTCTGGCGATTCCATCGACGCAACGTGGATTTACATTTCTCAACGAGCAAGCAGCCAGTCCAGGCTATGGTCTCTCTTTTACCGAAGAAGAATCAGAGCGACGAGCTGAATGGTCCATTCGAAATGCCATCGGGAAACAAGAACTCTATTACCGTGTAGACATGCTGGTTGACCCTTTTGCTATCCCCAGCGGTATGAGCACATCACCTGAAATTCAGAAACGCATTTACGAAGAGCCCTATGCATCGATTGCCACTGCCGTACTTGAGCGAGCAGAAAGTCGTTCTGCTGATCATTACACACTCGCCAAAGAGTTAATCAAAGAACTCACCAATCTAGGACAAGAATCTAAATTGCTGCTTCAGCATAAAGATGCTGCATCCTGGACAGTCGAATTACTCAATCTACTTGATGTCCCAGCAAGAACCGTTCGAGCCCTAAAATTAGAGGATGGCCGTAGACGACAGCCTCTGGTTGATTACGTGCAGGTCTTCAAGGGGGAGCAGTACCAATTATTTGACCCCAATACCGCAGATCAAGGCCAAGCCGATAACTTATTACTTTGGGAATATCACTCTGGTGCATTGTTAGACCTTGTTGGAGGGCACAACTCAAGAGCGACTTTCTCAATGATTGAACAAGAACTGCCTGTCAATGCAGCTCTATCAAGGAAGTACGCTGATCACGATATTCTGAACTTTTCAATCGATTCATTACCCTTAGAAGAGCAAACGCTCTTTAAAGGCATTCTGTTAATTCCCATTGGTGTTTTGGTCGTTGTGCTGTTGCGCATTTTAGTCGGATTAAAGACCTCTGGTACTTTCATGCCCGTATTGATTGCAATTGCCTTTATACAAACCAGCCTCCTCACAGGAATGGTTGGGTTTATTTTAATCGTGGGTCTTGGCTTAATCATGCGTTCTTATTTATCCCACCTGAACCTGCTACTGGTCGCAAGGATATCGGCTGTTATTATCATGGTCATTGGCTTCATCGCTATTTTTGCCGTGATTGCTTATAAAGCAGGCCTTACAGAGGGAATGAAAATCACCTTCTTCCCCATGATCATCTTGGCCTGGACAATCGAAAGAATGTCGATTTTGTGGGAAGAGGAAGGCCCAAGAGAAGTTGCAAAGCAAGGAGGCGGCTCTCTCTTTGTCGCTATGCTTGCTTATTTGGTGATGGATAATGAGTACGTCCGTCACATCGCCTTTAACTTCTTAGGTTTGCAGTTAATTTTAATGGCCGTTGTATTATTGCTCGGCAATTACACAGGTTACCGCTTGCTTGAGCTTAAGCGTTTCAAACCTCTGGTTGATGAGAGCAAAAATACATGAGCTGGCTGTCTTCATTGGCAAGCCCCAGAGCCCTTTCTAAAAAGGGGATTTTGGGGATGAACGAGCGAAACATCGCTTACATCAGCCGGTATAACCCAAGACGTTTGTATCCCCTGGTCGATGACAAGCTCCAAACGAAAGAAATTGCGGTTGAATCCGGCGTCACTGTCCCGGAGCTGATCGGTGTCATTAGACATCAACATGAAATTAAACACTTAAAGCAATTACTCGCAGATCAGACAGGGTTTTGCATAAAGCCCGCTCAAGGCTCTGGTGGTAAGGGCATCTTAGTCATCACTGGTCGCAATGAACAACGCTTCATCAAATCCAGTGGTGTAGAGGTCGATGTTTCCTCATTAGAACGCCATGTCTCCAATATTTTGGCTGGTTTATTTTCGTTGGGTGGCAAAAATGACGTGGCCGTCATTGAATCTTTGGTCCACTTTGACCCTGTTTTCTCGGACTTTTCCTTTGAAGGTGTGCCTGATACAAGGGTAATTGTATTTAAGGGATTTCCGGTCATGGCCATGATGCGCTTACCCACCTCCGCATCCGAAGGCAAAGCCAACCTTCACCAAGGTGCCGTGGGTGTTGGTATCGACATCTGCTCAGGCTCTGCTCTTAAAGCCGTTCAATTTGATCGCCCCATCAACAAACACCCTGACACCGGCAAAGATTTATTTAATTTGCAAATTCCTCAATGGGACCGACTCTTGGAACTTTCTGCCTCTTGCTATGAGATGTCTGGTTTGGGTTACCTCGGGACCGACATGGTATTGGACAAACACTTAGGCCCAATGCTTTTAGAGTTAAACGCAAGACCAGGGTTATCCATACAAGTCGCCAATGGAATGGGGCTCCTTCCTAGATTAAAGCAAATCGAGAGGTTAGGTAAAAAAGGGCCCACTCGAGCTTCTGACCGCATTGCCTACGTAAAAGAGCACTTTTGCGTACCTTCGAGCGTCCAAAATAAACCTGCTTGATGGGTGCAGACTGGTGAACTCGCCTGAGAAGAGAAACCAGCTTTTTAGCATCTCATACATTGGCTGATATCGATGAGCCATTATTTTTTAACAGCCCGCCAATCAAAGCTCGCCATAGGGCTGAGTTTGATGCTTTTATCAACAAAAATAGATATCCTCTGCCCTTTGTTCGTATAACGTCCAATTCATTCTTAAGATTATGACCTTTTAGGCGTTTCAGAATTCAATGAACGGATCGTTAAGTCAAGGGAATACGAGGTACCACTTGAACTTAGTCACCAAGCTACGTTTGTTTTTTGCTCATCATTTTGGAGAGGTGACCTATACAGGTGTATGCCTTTTATTAGGATTTTATTTGGTCACCTCTTGGACCGGCCTAGATTATCTTGGCGAGCATGACATCACCTCTTGGCCTACCTTCCCCTACTGGCTTTTAGTCACAGCCTCAACGGTCGGATACGGAGATTTATCACCAGCAACAGAGTCTGGCCGTCTATTTACAGCATTTTTTATCATCCCCTTTGGACTCGGTTTATTTACGTTGGTCTTAGGGCGAATCGCAGCAGCAATCACAGGCCAATGGAAAAGAACCTTGCAAGGAAAGCAACCATTAAAAATCCAAGATCATATTATTGTATTGGGATGGCGAGGTGAACGAACTCAACATATGTTGGATTTATTGCTGGGTGAAGTTCAAGAAGCTAAAAAGCAGCGGATTGTCCTTTACGCGGACAAAATTTCTGAGAATCCTTATCCCAATAAAATTGATTTTGTCAGTCGGCTGCATGACCATCAACTTTTAGCTCAAGATCATGCACAAGTCGCGCGGGCGTCCTTGGTGATCATCGACGAATGCGCCGACGATAAAAACTTTAGCCTGGCACTCCAGTGCGCTAAATTAAATCCGAAAGCGCGCATTATTGTTCACTTTAGAAGCGACGTCTTTTCCAACTTACTGCACTCGCATTGCCCTCACGCCGAATGTCTTCCCAGTATATCTGTGGAGATTTTAGCAAAGTCTGCAATGGACCCAGGAACAAGTGAATTACACCATCAGCTACTGTCTGTTCATCACGGAATGACACAGTTCTCTGCTGAATTTCCTGCAGGCAGACCACGCATCACCTATGAAGAGTTGCTGGTTCGCATCAAACAATCTGAAAATGCTCTTGTCATTGGGTTTGAGCATGCAGGCAAACTGCTACTCAACCCCAAAAAACTTGCTGAAATTGTACCCGGTGACCGAATTTTTTATATCGCTGCCAAGCGTCTAGACAACAGTGCCTGGTATTGCTGACTCAGCCAACTGAATTATTTCGTTTAACACATTGCATCAAGATTTCATTTAGAAGAGGCTATGAAGATGCTCGAAACCCTACAGTCTTTACTTTCAGGTGTTGGAAACTTTTCGCTCTATTTCCTCATTTCATTAATTGCCTTGGTTGTATTTAAATTTCTCTATACATTTATGACACCCTATGATGAATGGGCATTAGTTAAAGAGCAAAATACTGCTGCTGCCTGTGCATTAGGCGGGGCTATTATTGGCTTCACATTAGCTATTGCCAGCGCGGCTAAACATTCCATTAGCTTATTGGATTTTGGGCTCTGGGCTCTCATTGCCCTTATTGCTCAGCTAATAGCATTTGGTATCGTACGTCTTTTTCTTCCCAGAATATCAGAGCGGATAACCAGCAATGAAATCGCTTCCGGCATTCTATTAGGAGCCGTTTCAATCTCAATCGGCATTCTTAACGCGGCATGCATGAGTTATTAAGAGGGCTAACAGGTAATGAAACGCTCCAAAAAAATATCCACGCTGTTTATGCGTAAAACTCCAGGGTTAAGTTTATTGGGAGCTGGTGCTGTTCTTACCGGTTGCAGCGACGATCCCAATACAGTTATTTATGCTAATTTGCAAGAGTGTGTACGCGAAAACCCTGAAAACGCACAGTACTGTGAATCTTCTTTTGAAAAAGCAAAACGGGAGTTTTACAACAGTGCACCTCGCTATACCACAATGAGTGATTGTGAGTATGAGTTTGGGGCATTTGAATGCCACCAACACCCACAAATGAGTCAATATTGGATTCCTGCGATGACAGGCTTAGCCTTTGCGTACCATTACAACAAACGAAAGCTTGATACAAATGACAGAGAGACACAGTCATTGATGACGTCCTATTCCAGCGGCTCTTCATTCTACAACCGCTGGGTCACCACAGAAGGGCGAGAAGTCGGTTACCGCTGGGATAAATCCTTATACCTTAATGAGAGTGAAAGGCGTCGCCCTTCGAGACCTGCAACAACCATCAAGAGTCGTGGTGGATTTGGGCGCTCCATCGCTAAGGTTTCCAGTCGCAACTCCAGCTGGGGCAGCTAAACCATATGTTTCGCATACCCATTCAGGAACGTTCGCACTGGCGCCAAAAGGCTCATGAATATGGATTCCACTTTCATACCTTTGACGGAGAGCCCTACTGGGATGAAACAGCCTATTATCAATTCACCTTCGAACAAATTGAGGTTTTGGAGCAAGCAACAACAGAAGTGCATCACATGTGCATGGAGGTTGTGGAAAGGGTTTTAAAATCCGAGCAGAAACTCTATCAATTTAAGATCCCAGAGTGTTCATGGGATTTTATAGCGCAATCTTGGAAAAATAGAGATCCGTCTATATATGAAAGGCTCGACTTTGCATACGATGGAATAAACCCACCAAAATTATACGAAAATAATGCTGATACACCTACCAGTTTATACGAAGCTGGTTTTTGGCAGTGGCTTTGGCTAGAGGACAGTGTCAACCAGCAACGATTGCCACGCCAAGCTGATCAATTTAACTCAATACAAGAGCGGCTGATATATCGCTTTGCACAATTAAAATCTGATTTGGGTTTGCAGCACATTCACTTCACATGCTGTAAAGATTCAGTTGAAGATCGTGGAACGGTACAATACTTACAAGATTGTGCTGAGCAAGCCTATTTAGATACCGAATTTTTATATATTGAAGAGGTAGGCCTAAATCAAAACAATCATTTTGTCGATATGAACAACCAGCCTTTACGAACGGTATTTAAGCTTTACCCTTGGGAATACATGCTGCAAGATGACTATGCCCTGTATTTAGATCAACAATCGGTGCATTGGATTGAACCCCCGTGGAAAGCTATTCTTTCAAACAAAGCGCTTTTACCCACATTGTGGGCATTATTTCCCAATCATCCAAATTTGCTTGAGAGTTATTTCGATCAAGCAGCGATTACGCTTAACCCAAAAAAAGACTGGGTGAAAAAACCGTTATTTTCGCGCGAAGGCGCAAATGTTAGCCACATACCTGCTCAGAAAAATCGTGGTTTACCCAATATGGAAGGCCCTTATGGTAAGGAAGGCTACATTTTCCAAGCTTACTATCCTCTCCCTCGCTTTCAAAACAATCATACGTTAATTGGCAGCTGGGTCATCAATGGTGAACCCGCAGGCATTGGAATTCGTGAAGATGCTCACTGGGTAACTCAAGATACGGCCCGATTTCTTCCTCATATCATTCTTTAAATAGTAAATCTAACACCCTAATTTTTCACCCGTAAAATCTACAAATGAGAGCTAGACCTGGATTTACTTGCGTTTTTATTTATATAGCAACAGTGACCCTAGAAGCATTAGATAAAGGCAAGCTCCCAAAGGGAGCTTTGTTAAATATGATTACAACCAACAGCCTTAAATCAATCCAAATTACCCACCTTATCAAGTTCAAAACACCCTGTATTTCCATTCCAGTTACGCATAATGCCTGTATAACGCGTTAAATTTTCCTGATTTCCCGCGTAGACAGTAGGGTGTGTTTTAGAACTATTAAATTGAAGTATCAGCATATCATCCTCCGTGGCATATATTCCTGATGAGCTACTGGTGATACTTTTCCAAGTATTATTCGATTCAAATTGATAGGTTGCTATTTTCTCACCGCCATCACAGCCATAATCATAGATCAACTGCCATTTTCCAGAAAGGGCTGCAAAACTTGATGAGCTAAATAACAATATGAAAAGCGTCCAAAAGTATTTCATAGGTTCTCCAAGATTTGAGATTTTTGTTTATATTCAAAACCTGACGAACTGCATAATTAACGACACGGTCTTATCACACTACTGGATCAGCGTACTACGATTTCTAGGGTAGGTACGGCCTTTATTACATAAAAATATGCCGATAAACTGCCATTAGAGAAAAATATTGATCGCTATCAATGAAAGAACTATAGATCAATTGTGTAAAAAATACGGATGAACAGGCATATTTGCCCATATACTCTAGATACGATTTATAAGTTTAGGTGGAGAAATATCATTTTCTTAAGACTGGCGAAGTAAAAAGGCCACTTGACCACTCAAGCAGCCTCTTTTTGTTTTATCTAAGGATATACACGTTGATAAGGGTTGAAATGGTGAGCTGGTGCAACAGGTGCAGTATTAACGACAGCTGAATCACTTGATTTTTTTGACGCTTTACATGCAGCCAAGTAGTTAGCAATGTCTTCGTGCCCATTTTTTCTAGCAAAGTACTCTGCATTGTGCAAATTGGTTTTAACACTAATATCTGCACCGTACTCAACCAGCAACTTCACGATTTCAAAATGGCCTTTTTTCGCTGCAAGTGTGATGGGGTGCCATTTCTTTGTTAATCCACGATGATCTGGTTTTGCGCCCGCTTGTAGAAGAACTCTGGCGGCTTCAACAGAACCATTTTCAGCAGCGATCATTAGCGAAGTACGGCCCTCACGGTCTTCAGCGCCTAAACTCGCTTTATTTTCCAAGAGCAATCGGACCACTTCGGCTTGATTTTGTTTAGCTGCTCTCATTAAAGCCGAACCTTTATCCCAAGCCAGCGTATTGACATCAGCACCCTTTGAAATCAAAAAAGCCACCATGCTGACTTGCCCCTTTGACGCCGCCTTCATCAATGGGGTATACCCCATTGGCTGAACCTCAGATTCAATGTCAGCTCCTGCATTCAATAAGGTTTCCGCCACATCAATGTGACCACGCCCGGCAGCCAGCATTAAAGGGGTATTGCCTTGCGGATCTAAACGGTCTTTTGATGCTCGCTGCTTTAACAACAATTTAACTGCTTGTACATGACCATGTTCAGCAGCCAGCATCAGAGGAGATAAAACCCGACTGATAGAAATGGATGAATCCACTAAAGCACGATGCCTCAATAACACTTTTATCGAAGCGATCTGCCCTTCCGCAGCAGCATGCATCAGTGGCGTAAAATCAAACTTATCGCGACTTTCGATGCTTTGCTCATCATTGGTTAATAGCACATCCAAAATATCAGCACGGCCCCTTTGAGCCGCTAACATTGCTGCTGTTCTGCCTTCCTTATCTGCCAACCTGACGTTAGCGCCATAATTCATCAGCACGTTGGCTAATGCGGTTTCACCTTGTTCCGCTGCCAGCATCAATGGGGTTTTTTGTTCCGCTAATCGTGTATCAGGTGCCACCCCTAGTTGGAGGAGTCTTTCTACCCATGGCGTATGATTACCCATCAAAGCCCATGTCATTAGGCCTTTACTCAATTTGTTATCGGATGAGTTACGTATCAAGTCTGACAATGCATCTGAATGTCTTTCAATATAGGCCAATGTTTGCGAGCCATTTAAACGATCAAAAAAAGCTTGCCATTGATCAGAGTGAGCTAAAAATTCTGGTGGTAATTTAATTAAATCTTTAATGGATCTTGTATTACCAATCGCTTCTCGAACCAAGTCCGACATACTTTGTGCATCAGTCGTACGCTTCAAAGTATTTGCATCAAAGGCATCGCATACATCCTGTGTTGTAACAAGGCGCCTATCTTGATCTTTTGTGAGTAAGTAAAACAACTCTCCTTTTTGATAAATACACTCCTGACCCATTTTTTTATGGCCTAACTGACCTTCAACTGGTGATTCGGGTGTTTTGGCTAGCCACCCCTGAGATTCTAAAGCTCTCATTGCTGATAAAATGGCTAATGTACTATTATTTCTTAATGTAACGCCTTCTTCTTCAATCTTAAAAATATCTGACTGCCGAATGACATCATCACCATCCACTTGCACGCCAAACCGATTATTGATACTTGCTAACGCGGATTCCACTTTTTTATGAAGGCTTGTTGATTCATCTTGCGGAAAGAGTTTTTCTGCAAAATGCTCCCATGAAATCAGCTCTCCTTCGTTACCCTGCACGTTTTTATATGATTGTAACGAAGCATAGATTTCATCAAGAGTAGGCTGTAGAAGTGTTTCAATCACCTTTTTAGGTGTTAACTCATGCTGCACATGCTGATAAGCTAAATTGATATCCTCTGCATCAACGCCAACATCTGAAATGTATCGATCTTTAATTTCTCGTAACCCGAATTCATTAGCGAGCGCATTCATATAGGCATTCACATAATGAATTTCGTAGATCGGCTTTGGATTATGTTGATGCCTTACAAAGGTCGCAATCAATTGCTCTATTGTCTTTTCTTTTGCGTTTTGCAAATGCTCGGATAATCCACCATCAGCTAACGCCAATTCACGAGCAGCCACCAATAGATTGGTAACCGTTCCTTCAGAACAAACCGTAACCCCTTGAGATAGCTTGCTTAACACATCTTTTTTAACATGCAAGGGAATTTTGTCGGAATTCATTAATCGAGCAATATCATCTACTGCTTCTTTGCCCATGCCATAAAGCGTATCAATCATATTGCCGAAGTAGCTGGGTTTATCAAACAAACGAAACTCAAGTTGTTGAAAGCCTTTTTCACAACCCAAATCCCACTTCTTCGATAAAAATCTTAAGTTAGCTAACGCCTGACGATACTCTTTTTCAAACTGCGGGAAGGTTTCCGAGAATTTAAAACTGGTTAAATTTCCATGTTTAGAGGGCCAATACCTTGTACCGACTGTCAACCCTGTTGTGGATTGCGTTTCTTCTTGGTTGGAATGCTGCGAGTCAAACGCATTCTTAAAAAAAACAGGAGTAAAGGATGAAGCTACATACGGCATATTGCTCAACTTCCTTACAGCATTTTTATTGTCGAACCATCGCTTGTACTAAATTCATACAGGCTGTCATTCTAATGGGCGATAGGTTAACAGATTTATTCTTTTATGTTGTACCCAATTTGTCGGGATTTTTAACTAAAGGGTTGATTTTCATCAGCGTAAGTTACTTGCAAATGACAATTATCGCCAACTTTTATACGAGATCTGTTGAAATTTGTACGATTGGTTATAGTTCCACCACCTTACAATGCTCCCCCAAACCGAAAAGAAGAATATTCATATGGCAAAACATCATTTGGTTAGAAAATGGATATGTACATTTGTACTCATTCAATTATCAACTTGCGCCCAAGCCGTTCCCTTTAATCGCCTTTTAAACAAAACAGAGTACGAACAGCAGCAAATTATTCTGCAAGCACAGACCAGCCTGATCGGAAGTGTGAGAAATGCTAAATCCGCATTGGCATCATCAGCGAAACTCGTTCAATATCCAGACATTCACGTCCTAACAGATCTCGCGGAGCAATACAAACAATTAGAATTAGCACGACTGAACCAAATGGACGCAATGCGCCCGCTTGATCATATTGATATAGAGCAGCAACGCTCAGCCTACCAAAATGATTTTTTCCTAGCGATTAAAGGGTACCGCTGGCCCAGTCAAATTCAGGAATATCAGGATTTTGCACGGCTACTGTTTTCATTTATGCCTGAAGAAGAACAAGCAGCTAATAAAGATATGTTTCAGCAATCGCTAGATGCCATTGAACACTGGCAAACGCAGTTATCCGATTCTCTATTAGAAATAGAACCAGGATTCAGTCAAATATCTCCTTTGGTGCCTATCCTAAAACCAAACCCAATTCACATCGTGGTCTTCGATGTCTTCTCTAAACAACAACTGGATAAACAAAGAGCGTATTTCACTCAAGCCCGTATCGATCCGATTCAAACCTTCGGTGACCCTGTATCATTAACCCATGGCAATGCCGTCATTGATACAATCTTACAACTATCTCCTGATGCGCGTATAACACCCATACAGGCCGACGCACAGAGTTACCTGCCCGCCTTTAACGCCATTGCTCTTATCAACCCTGACATGATTAATATGAGCCGTGCATTTCCCGAAAACAACGGCCACCTTGACCTAGACGCTTGGAGTGCAATCGCTAAAGTCGCTGAAAAAAGCATTCTCATTAAATCGATGGGAAACTGTGGCACCGATTTGGATGGGCAATTGTCTCCCATTCGTGTGGAAAACGATTTAGGCCCCATCGGCGCGATCAGTTGCTACGACACGTCACTCATTCAAGAAGTCGTTACGGCCCATTGGAAACCAGGTTTATTGATTCGCTTTGCCATTAACGGTCAATACGCTAATGAGCGAGTTGCTCTGTCAGCAACCATCCCAGGCTCCAACGAAATTGCCCAGCACAATAGCATTAAAGTCCCCGCTGAAGCTGTCTACAGCCCTAGCAGTGGATTATTTGAATCAGGCAGCTCATTCGCCGCTCCCCAGTTAAGCGCCACGTTAGCAGAGCTGTTAAAGCGCTTTCCCGAAGAAAACGATTCAGTTGATATGCGCAACAAATCATGTGTTTTAGAAAGTGTCAGTCAAAGCGCTGTGCGTCAGCATAATATGTTTGAAGAAGGGAGAGGATTGTTAAATGCTCAAGCCGCAGCGATTGACTTAGCCCATAGGAGTTGTGTTGAACAAAACTGATGAGTATATGCATCCAAGTAGCAAGGGCCATTCACTGGCCCTTTATCGAAGAGAATAAAGAAAACTTTCAAGCTACGTGATTTTACTTAAACAGAAGCTCGATTAATCAGCTGTTTGACGGGGTTGGCGTAATATTCAAACACCCCTTGTTGGATGTCGCTAGATAGATCTCTCAAACGCTCATCGAAGCTATCCTCTGCCAAGGCTAGATCTGCTTGACTAATACGGTATTGTTCCATCATTTTTTTCAGATTGGCATTTTCTAGAATGCTCTGCAATCTCGAATCTCTGTTAAAATGAGGGCATTCAATGTGGGCGTAAGCAACCAATTGATTAGCGAAAATCCAATGATGCTGATCGATCTGTTGATCAACCTGTTCCACAACTTGGTCAACATTCTCAGCTTCAATTGGCTCTCCAAAGTGAACGTGTATACGCCCTTTAAACCCGACCAATCCCTGAACGATGTCTTGTATATCATTCTTTTCAGCTGAACGTATTCGCTGCTCAGCTAACACAATATCACAAGGATTCCACTCATAACTCAAAGTGGTTGGTACAATAGACAGTTGATTAAGGCTCTCTGCCATATCGATTTTCTCAGCTCGACCACTCAGATGCAGCATTTTAATGACCGCGCTTTCCGTACGATCCAAGCCATCTTTGGCCCGACCTTCACGCTGAGCCAGCCAAACGGATATGCCTTCTTTGATAGACCCTCGAATGTATTGAGACAGCTTTGTAAGCTCTCTCAGTTTATCTCGCCGATCTTCAACTGACCGCTTTACGAGAAAACTTTTATTGGCTCGCATCAGATCCCCAACTAGAGGGTTGCTAACCAAATTATCACCAATGGCCACTCGAGCCGTTTCAATCTCATTAATGGCCAACGCATAATTGACTAGCGTTGGGTCAAGCACGATGTCTCGATGATTTGAAAGATACAAATGAGGGTGCCCAGTCGATAAAGATTCAAGCCCTGTTACCTCAATCCCTTCCGACGTCGTCTCAATAATCCATTCCACAAGCTCAGCAAGAATACGTTGGAACGCATTGATATGATCAACCTGCTTTAAACGATCAAACCACTGTACAAATTGTGCTTTATCTTCGTCATGGCGACTCAGATGCTCAACCATTGGCGTTTTGAGGCTTTCACAATAGGCCCACTTTTCCAGCAATGGCTTTATTTCCTCATCCCGATAGGGACGGATATCATCGAATATTGGATCCAATGTATTGGTTACAACGGACATTGCCATAACAATTTGCTTCCACAACCGGCACAAGCATGCACTCAGTTCAATCTAGGTACGTCAGCTTTATCTGACACATTACGGGGGTACCACCTTAATTGATACGCCCCTCGAAACCCTCTAGCATTTAAACCTATTCTTCAAGGAACGCGCTAGCAAGGTTCTCTCATAAGATTCCAAACGCCTGCCATTTTAATGGTATCAACCTTACTTTATGTATTGATTTGTGACGACTGCGTTCATCAGCAGGCCAAGATGCCCTTCTCTCGAGGTGCTTTTTAGATAAGCGATGATGCTAATATGAGCCATTAACAAACCATGCATACCGGCATCGTCAAATATTGCGGCCTTATGAGTGGCGTGCTATATACTCTCTTTTCGAAACTTTCAGTCACTGGCCGATCGTTCCTTAGTCTGCTAGCACTTATCGACATGATCCATCAAAGGAGATGCCTGTGAGCCTTGGTACCTGGCAACCCACAACCCAGGATGTAACCCTATCGCGTTCTCAATTGTCCGATCTTTTGGCAAAAGCGGTTCCAAGCCTGAACCGACTGGAAGATTTAGGTGAAGGGCCATGGGATTCCCTTCAAAAGTTTCAGGCTTTACCTCCTGAACAATGGACAGCATTCTCTCAAGAACTGAAAGACTCTGAACTCGTTTTCTTAATTAAAGCGCTGACATTGCTCGAACAACAGCCAGGGTGGGATCGCGGTAAAAATAGCCCTGTCATCCCTCTCTTTAAAGCACACAAACAGCGGCTGGGACAAATAGATCATGAACTGGCCCAGTGGGTAAAGTCGCATACTGATAATCATTTCTTACCTTTCGGGAGCTTGCTTTAACAAACCCTTTTCTCTTCTCCATTCAACTTTGCTGGCTTTGCCTTTCTATATGAAAGCTCATAAGCCAGCACGCGATGCCTCTTTTTTACTGCCTAATCAATCTCGTCCAGCAAGCATAGAAAAAGCCATAAGATGGGCACGTGACCTGCAGCACCTCAAGGGCCAATCATTCCCATAGGTTCAATCTGACACAACCTGTATGTTCACTCATTGCCTAACATTCATGAAAACCTGCCTAGCATCCATCATTTTGATCTTCATGCATCAAAGTGGCGTGCTTGCGATTGAGGAAGGCGATATTGAAATCGAGACAGAATTCGACCCCTACTACAGCAACATCGGCATGTTCATCAACCTGGCGGATGAACCCGTTCCAGAACTAGGCGAAGCGGGTGAATTTGAAGTTTATAAAGACCTCTTGTCTCGATCCCTCGTTCCTCGATTTATGTTAGTTGAAGCTTCCATCAACCCCCTTCCAGTAGCCGGCGTTTTAATCCGTCGCTCTCACCCCGTTTTTTATGACAATGCCGACTATGGAAATGACAGCAACTGGGTAGAAACCTTTACAGCAGGGTTTGAAGAACCTTGGGCATTAGCTTTATTCCTAGGAAATCGTGTTGATTTCAAATCCCCTAAAAACCTAGAAGAGCAAAATCGCGGTTTTATGGGGTACCTACTCAGTGTTGGGAATTATCATATAAAGCGCAATCAAATGATTGATGATCATTGGATGGAGTTGGAGTGGAAAGTCAAAGGTGATAAAGTACTTGAGAATTACGATTTAAGCTGGAGCTTTCGGTTTGGATTTAAGTTTCATAACAACCGAGACATTACCGACGAATTTTACATAGGCATCAGACGTGACCGCATTCAAAACAACATGGAAGTGCTCTCATTTTTCCATAACGGCGGCATCGAATTTACCTATCGAATGGATAAAAACACAGGCAACAGCATAGGTCAAAAGTTAATTATTGATAAGAAAATCCCCTTAGGTACGGATGGCATCGTATTTTCCATTGGGTTTGGTTTCACACGCGATACCCGCTTCAAATACAAAAGATCTCTGCAAGACGACAGTACCGATACCACCTTTCTATTAAGGCCATCATTAGAATTCTAATATCTCAGACGGTTTCGTATTGAGCAATTAACTCAATATTGTTTGCTTGCCGATTCTTCCTCACTTTTATCCGTTCGAATCATTAAGATGAACGTTTCCAAGATTACAGTGTCCATTATATACAGTGATTCAGCAGAGTTTTGCTATTCAACAGGCTAATCGGTTACTCTGTTCGAAAACCCGATTTGCAATCGTATACATATCCGCTTCCAACCATTGGAGACTCAACACATTAATGGGTTTCAGTATAAAGATAAGAAAAGCAAATATCGATCAAGCCATAAAAAAACAAAGGACTCTAGAGCATGAACTTACTTGCATTTGCTGCATCAAACAGCAAACATTCCATCAACAAGCAACTGATCACCTATGCCTGCTCAATAATGCCTGACATTACCGCCAAGATCATCGATTTAAACGATTACGAAATTCCCCTATACAGCGAAGATCGAGAACAAGCGCTGGATGATCACCCTGCAAAAGCAAAGGCTTTTTACGAGTTAATTGGTCAAGCCGATGCTCTGTTAATTTCCTTTGCAGAACACAATGGCAGTTATACGGCCGCTTACAAAAACTTATTTGATTGGGCATCACGCATTGATAAGCATGTTTTCCAGAACAAACCCATGGTCTTGTTGGCAACCTCTCCCGGAGCAAGAGGCGGGCAAAGTGTTCTAACCTCAGCCGTGCAGTCAGCCCCACATTTTGCGGGCATCGTTAAAGCCAGTTTATCAATCCCGAAATTCCAAGACGTTTTTGATGCTCAAACGAACACCATCGTCGACCCAAACACAAAACAAGCACTTGCCGATACTTTAAAAGCATTGCAAGAACCCAGTTAATTTTACCAAGAAGTTGTTTTTATGAAACAAGCGCGATTAAAAACCGTCTTACAAGAAATCAAACGTGTTGATGGCTGCATACCTTCTAGCAACCCAATTAACAAACACAAGAAAATGGCCTTGTCCCCCTTTCAATTTTATCGAGGGTCCGCTCAACTCTATTATCATGATATAGCGACCGACACTATTAAGCTTCCTGACACCTTTTTAGAAGCGCCGCTTACCCGCATTATGGGAGATTGCCACTTCACTAACTTTGGCTTCTATTCCGAAGATGGCAGCTACGGCGAAAAGATCGTTTGGGGCCCGAATGATTTTGATGACGCTGTAGAAGGCCATGCGGCCTATGATGTACATCGATTTTGCGTTTCTTTGTTTTTAGTGGAAGACTATGTTCAAGGCATTCTTGATCACCGTTACTCATCCGACCCTGAAGTTCACACCCATCCATCTCAGCAGCTAAAAGTCTCTGCACACAAGGCAAGCAAGGCTTTTCTTAAAGCTTATCGTAGGGCATTGCATGATAACCCAAAGCAGTTAAATGCCCCGTTGAATCAATTTTCCAAAAAACATGTGCTCCGAGAATACTTATCAAAAGCACAATCACGGGTACCCGGCGGGAAGAAATTCACGACCAAGTCAACGCTCGCAAAACTCGCGACTCTTGACGAAAAAGGCTTTACCTTTCGCTTAGGTGGCAAATGTGAAGCCATAAGTCCTGAACTGAAAGCTCAGATCATTCAACAATTTCGCCCGTACGTAGACGACAGTATTTTAGATGTTGCCAGACGTGTGGGTGCTGGAACAGGTTCGTTGAATATTGATCGCTTTTATTTGCTTGTAGGCTCACCTGGAGAGACTTCCCAGGCATACTTTGAACGCGCGCACATTGTAGAAATCAAACAGCAGCGGCCCGCTGCATTGATTCATTATTTCCCTCAACTGTCTCCGGTAAACCAACTCAACCCTGCACATTTAACCTTAGACTGTCAGCGTCGAATGGTTCGGCGACCAGACCTCGTATTAGATGAAGTTGAGTGGCAAGGGCACCACTGGCTGGTTAGATCTCGCCATCATGCACGCGTTTCCCTAGACCCTGAAGATCTACTTTCAGTCAATTCTTATTCCAAAGCATTCAAGGATTATGCGAAAGCCTGCGGCAAGGCTCTCGCCAGAGCCCATGGGCGTGGCGACAGGCGCTCCTACGACTTTGAAGAGGCCATGATTGAGGCCATCAGGCAAAAGGGTTCCAGTCTCATAGAATCCGCCCAAGCATACGCGGCGCTTGTACAAGAGGACTTTGTAGGGTTTCAAAGCCTCATCAATCCACAGGCTGCTCTAACAGCATAAAGGTTACGCTTAGGGCAACACCTTTGGGTATGGCTCATTTGAACGCATTCGCCCTCACTTGATGCCCTTTAAAGTCTCACCTACACCTGTTATAGACACAGGTGTAGGGTTTCGAATGCCTTTTAGTCAAAAAAAGACCTCAGACGACCGCCCATTCAGACGATTGTTTGTTGGGCTATTCCTGCTGGGAATTCTAGGAATTCTTTGTACTGGGTACTACATTACCGAACACGTCATTCGCGTTGAGCAAAGCTTATTAACACAAGATCGTAAACAAAAGCTTGAAGTAGCCCATATAGAGTTCGAATACGCACTACAAAACCCACTAACGCTATTATCTAACTTAGCCCACGACGAACGACTGCTTAAACAATTTGAAGAAACGATAAATGATCAGTCCAGCCCACCTAAAGCCCTACCAGAAGCCTTTTGGATTATTGTCAAATCTGTACCAGACATCTTGCAGCTTCGCTGGATAAATGCAGAAGGGAAAGAACAAATCAGGGTGGATCGCCAAGCGGATAAATCTCTCGTTATAATACCTGACACCAAGTTACAAGATAAATCAGATCGCCGTTATACCCAAGATATTCTGGCACTGAATCCTCACATAGGGTACATCTCTGAGTTCGATTTAAATCAGGAAAATGGGCAAATCCAAATCCCGTATACCCCAGTGCTACGATTCGGTTGGCGGCTTCCAAACATTAAATCCAATGAAGATTCTATTGACCTTGGCTTCTTGATTATCAATGTTAATGCCGAATCCATCATAGGCCACATAAAGCTCTTACTGGATCACTATTCAGGAGACTTTATGATAATCAATGATCAGTTTCAGTGGCTAATCCACCCTAACCCTGAGTTAACATGGGGAGCACTCATTGACCCTAATTTCAAGATCAGCAGCGAATACGCTCAATTTATAGAGGTAGCAAAAACACAGCATCAAGGTGACATGACGATTAATGACGAACACTGGGTATGGACTTGGGAAGAAGCCGAACATTTAAATATTAAATCCACTCGATTCCAAGAGGCTTGGATTTTAGTTCTTTCTGATCAAAAAAAACGTTACTTGGGTATTTACAATAAGGTGTGGAACCAGTCTATCATTATTATCCTATCTTGTATTCTTGCTTATACTTCCATCTTATTTTCTATTCACAGCCTTGCCATTAAAAAGCAACAACAGCGTAAAAAATACATCAACGAACTTGAAAACAGAAAACGATTAGAGACCGTCAATGCGACGGTAAAAGCACAAGAAGTCTATTGGACCAACTTAATCAACACCATTCCCCAAGTGGTTTGGATTGCAAATGCCCAGGGTGAAATCACCTTCACTAGTGAGCAATGGTTTCTCTATTCCAAACGAGAAACTCTCCCAGATATCAAAGCGTTATGGGATGAAGTTCTTCACCCAAACGATGTTCCTAAACTGCAAGCAGCCTGGGGCAATGCCCTTATCTCAGGAAAGCGCTTTGAAGTTATCTTGCGGTTTATGAATAAAGATCGGGAATATCGTTGGTTTAAAGTGCAGGCGGACCCTCACAACGATGAAAATAATAATACTTTTTGGTTCGGCACCAATACGGACATACACGACGTATTGGTGTATGAAGAACAATTAACCGAGCAAAAAACCATCTACAAAACCCTAATGGAGTACAGCCCAACCCCCCAAATCGAATTTGATTTTCTGACAGGTACTCAATACCTAGAAACATTATCGATCAAAGGCTCAATCGAAACCCTTATTCAAGAAGACCCTCAAGAGATAACCCGAATATTAAGCGCATTCACCGTTAACAGCATCAATAAAGCGGCACTTTCTTTATTTGATTCCCGTAATGACAACATGGAAACAACCCTCACATTAAGCGACATCATCCCTAACATAGGGGACAATCACCGAGAAATGGTTTTTTTAATCTTGAAAACCTGGAAAGAAAACTTCATCATCAACCAACCTCTTCACTTATATCAATCCCCCACAAGAAAACTTCATTTGCTGATTTCATTGTCTTGGTGTGGCATTGAGTATAAACATGCACCCTACTTACTGACCATTCAGGACATAACCGAACAATCAGAATTAAAGGAAAAACTAGAATTACAACGAGATCAATTAGAAGAAACCGTTATCGCAAGAACGAAAGAGTTAAACAGCTCAAAGCGTTTTATAGAGTCCATTACCAATGCTTTACCCATACCCGTTATTTACACACGAAAGGATGAATCCATTGCCTTTTCTAACAAAACCGCTAGGCACTGGTTTGAAATACTTGAACATGCAAATAATGAGTCATTTTTGACCTACCATATAGGGAAGCAGAACTACGATCAAATCGCTAACGCGATGCAAAAAGCACTTTCTGGAGAAACCTATCAATTGAAATGTACCTTAACAACGATAAATGATCAGAGTAAATACGTTGTTTTTTCTTTTATCCCAGATTTCGATCTTACCGCAAACGTTCAGGGTGTGATTCTTGTTGTTAATGACATCACCGAGATCAATGAAGAACGGTTAAGAGTCACCACCCTTAATCAGGAGCTTGAAAAAAGAACCCAAGAAGCGCTCAACGCCAATCAAGCAAAATCGGAATTTATTGCGAACATGAGCCACGAAATCAGAACCCCCATGAATGGCGTCATTGGGCTATTAACGGTTTTAAATGACACCCCTTTAGATTCAACACAACAAAGCATGCTGTCGAAAGCTGAACGCTCAGCAAAAGCGCTTCTTAACATTCTCAACGAAATACTGGATTTTTCTAAATTAGAAGCCAATAAAATTGTATTAACCAGTGAAACATTTTCGATAGAACAAGTGTTCTATGATACTGCTGATATGTTCTCTATATCAGCCTACGAGAAAAATATTTCATTGATGGTTCATATCGATGATGACGTTCCTCTCGATGTTATCGGGGATGGCCTTAGAATCAGCCAAATCATGAACAACCTGGTTGGCAATGCCGTTAAATTTACCCAAGAAGGATACATAAAAATACAAGCCAAATTATTAAGCCAGCTTAATAAAAAAATTGAAGTTTTATTCTCCGTAGAAGACACTGGCATCGGCATTCCTGCTAATAAGACCGACACTATTTTTTCAACCTTTAGTCAAGCCGATGATTCAACCACTCGTTTTTATGGCGGGACCGGCCTTGGGCTTACGATATGCAAACGCTTGGTTGAGTTGATGGAGGGTAGTATTGGCGTTAAAAGCGCTGTAGGCACTGGCAGTCAATTCTGGTTTTCAGTCGCTTTCACAAAAGCCTCTAACAGAACGTTAAAAGCAAGGCATCAACATGGCCGTTATCCCGTCTGCCTCATCAGCCAAAATCAGGAAGAAACCCACCTGATCAGTTATTATCTGAAAAGCTGGGTAGAGTATTACATGACATTCCAAACCATTGAGGACGCTATCAAGCATGCCCAATCACTGGATAAAACAGAAACTCCCGGAATCATTCTGTGTGATCAAGCGCTGTTAACATCAGAATCATCATCCAAAAGCCTAGCCTCGCTAGCTGAAATGACTGATGCCGAGACCCCTTCTAGGATCTGTCTCATTGCGAATACTATTCATCATGAAAATCCGAATGTGCAATTAACGGCTTATTCAAATGAAAGGATTCATCGGCCATTAACCCCTTCAAAAATATTCGATGCCATTTCACTACAATGCTATGACGCAGCGACATCCACCGATTCAACTAGAGAGCATCTGCTTGCACAGGCTGCTCCCTTAAGAGGTATGCATGCACTGCTGGTAGAAGACAACCTCGTCAATCAAGACGTTGCCATTGCTTTACTCAATAAACTTGGCATCACGACTGACGTTGCCGACGATGGCGCTGAAGCTGTAAATCTATTCAATCCTGAAATGCACCAAATCATTCTTATGGATTTGCATATGCCTAACATGGATGGCATCACAGCAACAGAACTTATCCGACAGAATCCAGACGCTCAGGAAACGCCCATTATTGCGATGACGGCTGCTGCATTTGACCAAGACAGAGAAAAAACCTTACGCGCAGGCATGAATGGACACATCCCAAAACCCTTAGACATCAATGTCATTTTGAAAACCTTACTGCCTTACTCTAAAGCTTCATCTGAACAGTCAATGCCTTTTACAACCAAGGCTCACACCCTTGAAGCGAACACGAGTCAACTCCCTGCATTATTAAGTGAACTAGCTTGCATCAATTACCCTGTAGCATTGCAACGACTCTCAGGAGACATCAATATTCTCTTCAACGCCATTAAGCGCTTTGTAATGCATGCACCTAAATGGCAAACCGAGTTTATAACAGCTAACAACGACTCTAAACTAAATGTACTCGAAAAACTCGCCCACTCATTAGCGGGAGCCGCCTCTAATATTGGCGCTGAATCATTAACAGAGACAGCAAGAGCGGTTGAAACAGCGATTCAAAAAAACGAACCTGAAGGACTAGAAGAAAAAGTACGTGCATGTATTGAGCAACATCAGGCGTGCTATCAAATGTTACAAAGGGTAACCGACGTTGTCAGCGGCGCTTCTTCATCAGACACCATGAACAACACTATCGCTTATGACCCCAATCAACTCGAAAAAATGTTATTAACCATCAAAGAGTTAATCAACAAAAATGAATTAATACCTGATTCTCTTCTAAATTCGCTAGAGGCGCTAGACTTACCAGAAGCACTGTCGCCAGACATCAACCGGTTATTAATGGCTGTCTCTGAATATGCTTATGATTCAGCAGAGCCATTAATTGATCAGCTAATCCAGAATCAGTCACAATGGAACAAAAGCGCGTAGTCTTATTAGTTGAAGATGACCCCACTCAACTTAGAGTATTGGCTGAGCTTTTTCAGTCAGAGTACTTGGTGAAAATTGCGACCTGTGGCGCCAAAGCCATCGAAGTTGCCAAAAAAGGGGTCGACATCATTTTACTGGATCTCCATTTGCCGGATATGGATGGGCTAGCGGTTTGCGCTGAGCTAAAAAACAACCCTCTAACCAACCCTATTCCTATTATTTTCTTAACGGCAACTCAGGATTTAATTCTCGAAGAAAAAGGGATTGAAATGGGGGCTGCGGATTTCATTACGAAGCCCTACACAGGCACCATTTTATTGGCCAGAGTGCGCTCTAACGTACACAATAAAATATTAAGGGATCAACTCGAAGATTTAGCCCTTACCGATAGTCTCACCAACATCGCCAATCGTCGAAATTTCATTCAAACATTAACGAATGAATGGGGACGACATCTCAGAAACCAGCAAAGCCTGGCTTTAATCATGATTGATATCGATTACTTTAAAAAAATAAACGACACCTACGGTCATAAAGTAGGAGATCAAGCACTTATTTGGATAGCGCAAATATGTAAAAATTTCTGCAAACGCTCAAGTGACTTTCCTGCTCGATTAGGAGGTGAAGAGTTCGTACTTTTACTTCCGGAAACGGACCTAATAGGAGCTCAACACCTAGCAGAAGATTTGCGCCAAGCCGTCGCAAGCAGCTCTATACAAGTCAACAACTTCACACAATTGCAACTCACTATAAGTCTTGGTATTAGCAGCTGTATTCCAAATCAAAGCAATTGTGATGATTATTTATTGCTTGAAGCAGATAAGCAGCTTTACCTCTCAAAAGAGTTGGGACGAAACCAAATCAATCCGAAAATCGGACCGACCCAAACAACAAAAACGGGTTAGCTACACTTACCATTGATCAACGCTTTTTTGGCAGAACAATATACATTTATTTCCGCCATCGTTAAACTCCGAGCCTTACCCAATTGATCACAATCAAATTGTGCAGAATAGCTACACACTATAATACTAAGGCTTCATGACAATGAATATGATCGCTGTTTCAAACGCACCTCAACCTCCTTATGTCGGAACGCGTTTAATCGATTTAATTCACAGAAATACAGGCAGCAATGAGTTGGCCCATAACGCACGCGTAGTGAGTCAGCTCCTTCCGTTTAAAGTCAGTCAATACGCTGCAAACTACCTTATCGACTGGAAACAAGCACCCAATGATCCACTCTTTCGCTTGTTGATACCTCACAAAGAAATGCTTCTAGAGGAAGACTTTTATTTTATTGAGCAAGCGTTAGACGATAAACCATTATTGCAATCCAGAATCACGCAACTTAGGCAAAAACTCAATCCGCATCCTGGGGGGCAATTAAATCTAAATGTTCCCAATGAGTCTGCAGGAATGCAACACAAATACCGAGAAACCTTATTGGTCTTTCCAAAACAAAGCCAAACTTGCCATGCCTACTGTTCCTATTGTTTTCGCTGGCCGCAATTTATCGGTGATAAAACGCTTCAGATTGCTATGAACGCCCCTCAAGCGATGGTTGAGTACTTGAAACGGCACCCAGAAGTCACCGATGTATTGATCACAGGCGGCGACCCTTTGGTTATGAAAACAGACAAGTTAAAAGCCTATATCGAACCGCTCCTATCGCCCGAACTGGAACAGGTAAAAACAATTCGAATTGGCACTAAAGCTCTGGCCTTTCAACCTGAACGCATTGCGTTCGGAACAGAAGCCGATCAATTACTCGACTTATCGGAAAAGATCGTCAAAAAAGGGAAACATCTTGCTTATATGCTGCATTGCTCACACCCAAGAGAGTTGGAAGCCGACATTGCACAAATGGCAATCAGTCGATTATTAGGCACAGGTGCCCAGTTGAGGTCTCAAGCTCCCATCATCAAACACATCAACGATCAATCCGATATTTGGGCTAACCTGTGGCAAAAACAAGTGAATTTGGGCATTCACCCTTATTACATGTTCATAGAACGAGATACAGGTGCTCATCACTATTTTAGCCTTCCATTAATTAAAGCTTATGACGTTTATCGAGAGGCATACATCCAAGGCTCTGGATTGTGCAGAACAGCTCGCGGCCCGGTTATGTCAGCGACTCCCGGTAAAGTTCAGATTGACGGAGTCCTAACGTTGCCCCAGGGAAAAGCCTTATCCCTAAGGTATCTACAAGCGCGAGAGCCTCAAAAGGTGGGCATTCCTTTTTTAGCCAAATGGAATCCTGAAGCCCGCTGGTGGAGCGATCTAACCCCCTATTCAGAAGCGGATAAGCCTTTTTTTGAAGCTCAATAATGATACGCACACCTAAGATACTGTTCGCATAACAACCAGCGGAGCGTTGACTTTATAATCATTGCTCAACAGTTATCACGCATTTAGGATGTCCCCCCAATTTATTTTGGATCAATTTTTGTTATTATTTGCACTGAGTAGATCAGTGCATTTGTTTCGTTGCACAGGTAAATCGATTTATCTTCTTCACCCTATTAGGATGAAGCTTCAATAGTTGTATTAGAATTGAGTACCCCAATGAACCTTAACAGCGTTTCATTTACAACGTCGTCGCACCCCGGTTACAAAGAGATTCCAACAGAAGCCCCTCAAGGGTACATGCCAACGGAAGCCCGCACCGGCCTTGGTCGTCGCAATTACTCTTTTACATCAGGCAAACAAAGCTTGTCGTTCAGGCAGCTGGTATCAGGCAGCACCCATATAGTTTGCAAATCCCTCTCAGACAGGGTTGTCAATTTAGGTCAAAACCTATCATCAAAACTGGCCAATTTGCACAGGGCTTTACAAAACTTTATTGCTTCAAGAAACGTGACAACAACGCCTGCTGCACCAGCACACAAAGCGGTTATTGATCAAGGAGAGTTCATATGGGCTGCGGACAAAGCTCAGCTGGAAACCCAAAAATTATTGACGACTTTAGATGAACTGATCGTTTCCAAAAAAGGGCTTTCATCACAAGACCGCGAAGGCAGCATCGGAAATATTTTGCGCTCTGTGGTTACAAAGGCTTCAGGCATCAATACGGGTGCTCAGATTCAACAGATATTGATGGCTAACCCTGATGCCAAAACAGCCTTCGACTCGGCCCAGGAACCTCTCGCTATTTTAAAGGAAAAGCTTGGTTTGGCTTTGGAAAAAAATTCTCTTCCGGCAGATCACCCAAATGCCCAGACGGTTATCAGTCTGCGAGCCTGCGCCACACCAGGCGTGAACAGCAGCGATGCAAAATTAGAACAGCTTAATATTGAGTTGTCGGATCTGGATAGGGCTAGAGGGATTAGGGATGCTTTGCATAATCTTAATCAAGTGTTTGAGCAATACTACCCACCGGTTAGAAATCTATTAAGCGCAAACCCTTAAACGCTGCAACCAACCCTTTGGATGAGCCCACAATAAGGGGCTCATCTGATTAATCAAGGCGACGTCGAGACAGCTTGAGGCGTTTGATTAGCCCGAAGCGGGATATGGATCTGCTCACCTAGCGCCATGGTTGTGAAGGCGTCATCCTCCATGCCTAGCTCACGCTTAGCTTTCGTTAAGGCTTCAACCGGATCCAACACATCTTCAGCGGAGAGCTGAAAAGTTCCCCAGTGCATCCCAATGCTTTTTTTCGCTTTCACATCTTGAGCGATTTTGACCGCTTCTTCAGGATTGACATGCTGAGGCTTCATAAACCATCTTGGACTGTAAGCTCCTATGGGAATCAGAGCTAAATCCACAGGCCCTAATTGTTCGCCAATGGCTTTAAATTGATAAGGGTTATAGCCCGTGTCACCTGCAAACCAAACTTTGACATCACCCAATGTCAACATCCAACTGGCCCAAAGGGTTTCATTAAAATCGAAAGGACTTCTACCCGAAAAATGCTGACCGGGTGTAGCCTGTACCCATAACTTCCCTTCCTCTTTTACTTCACCATCCCACCAGTCAAACTCCGAAACACGCTGATCTGAAACACCTGCCTCTGAAAACCATTGTTTTAACCCCAAAGGCACAAAGAAATGGGGTATTCCTGGAAGTTGCTCAATAGAATCCACGTCCAGGTGGTCGTAATGAGAGTGTGAAATAATGACGTAGTCAATTGGTGGTAGAGAAGCAATATCAACCGCAGGGGGCAAAATACGTTTAGGGCCCGCCCAAGAAACGGGAGAACAACGCTCCGAAAAAACCGGATCCGTAATGATATTCAACCCCATTGATTGAATCAGGAAAGTCGAATGCCCCAACCAACTGACTTGAATAACATCAGGGTCTGGTGACTTTAAACTGTCAACGGACAAAGAAACCTGTGGGACCAAATACCCCTTACCTTCCCAATCAGAATAAGGAATATCATCGGTCAGGCGCATCCAGAGATATCGCCCAACCCCAGGTTTATGATCTGGGGGAAGGTAAGGGTTACTAAAGCCACCTTCCACATGATGCGCCGGCTTCCCCGGTATGGGGTTACTTTGCCCTACCGAACTCCAAAGACTTAATGCTGCTACAAACACAACACCCGACCCCAGTAAGGTTCCACTCACCCACTTAACCGCTCGATTCAAAACACTTGCTACCATCTGACACTTCGGACTCATTACTATACGTACCCTTTCTCAAACTGTCTAATGAGCAAACAGCAGCGGTTTGAAAGCATCGATACGTCTATTCTCGTCCATGAGGCTTGACCACTATACTGATAGGATAGGTCGCTTGGATGCTCCAATCTTGAGGCTGCAACGTTAGTATCATGGACGATTCGCTGTTTACGACTTTTGTGGTGATTTTTTCTGGCGCAGCCGTGCTCGCAACCTTATCACTGTTCACACGTCAGCCCATTATCATCGCTTACATTCTATTGGGGGTTATTGTAGGCCCATCCGGGTTTAACTGGGTGCACAACCCTCATTGGCTAGAAGAAATTAGCCACATTGGCATTGCTTTTTTGTTGTTTTTACTAGGCCTGGACATGCAACCTCGAAACTTGGCCCATATGGTAAAAAAAGCAACGCTGGTTGCACTCGCAAGCTCCATCATCTTCTTTATCTGCGGTTTTGCCGTCGGTAAATTGTTTCAATTCAGCAACATGGAATCCACCATCATTGGGGTGTCGTCCATGTTTTCTAGCACCATTATCGGTATTAAATTACTGCCCACAACCGTACTTCACCACAAACACACGGGGGAGTTAATGGTTGGGTTGCTTTTACTCCAGGATTTACTGGCCATTATCGTCTTAATTATTATGGCCGCAGCAGAAGATCCTTCTGCCTTTGGCCAACGCATGTTAATGAGCGGCATCGCTTTACCTTTTCTCATTGGGCTGGCATTTACCGTTGTGCGCTTCGTGTTGTTGCCTTTAATCCAAGCTTTTGACCGCTTTCAGGAATATATTTTTTTACTGGCTATTGGTTGGTGCATGGGGCTCGCTGAACTTGGGTACTTAATGGGGCTTTCTAAAGAAATGGGCGCTTTTATCGCAGGCGTTGCACTTGCGACCAGCCCCATATCCTTATTTATCGCGGCCAGCCTAAAACCGATTCGAGATTTTTTCCTGATACTTTTCTTTTTCGCACTGGGTGCAGGTTTCGACTTATCGATCTTAAAAGATATTTGGTTTGCTGCAGTTGTACTGGCCTTTATGATGCTAACACTGAAACCCATCACTTTTCGCTTTTTATTACACCGTTTGAGTGAATCCGATAAATTAGCTTGGGACATTGGGTTAAGGCTTGGGCAAACCAGTGAGTTTTCGCTTTTAATGGCCTTTATCGCGGTTCAGAACGCCCTGATTTCTCCTGCGGCGTCTTACACTATCCAGGCAACCGCCATCCTTACCTTCGCAGTCTCGACCTATCTTGTTATTTTCAACTGCCCCTCACCTATCGCCATCTCAGAAAAGCTTCGGCGAGATTGAGCTTCACACTGACAGCCTTCTTTCCAATGCCAACATTAATCTCTATCTTTGGGGTGTGCCATACCTTTAATCAGCATGCCCCAGACAGTCAAAAAAGTCCCCAACAAAGCAACGACCATAGCGCCATTAACCAACCAAGGGTGCCGAGCAGCAAAAGACACAAAGGGCGCGTTCCCAGTGGGGTCACAGATCCCGTTAACAAAGTCATACACACCGCCGCTGGCTTCACATTGCACAACGTCTTGCACTTCAAGCGTGTACAGGCCTACTAACAGGCACAGAGGAATGGTCATTAACAGCGCACCCCATCTCAGCACGATCTTTACTCTCCGTCTATTTGGTTTAAAGCAGGCCAATAGGTAGTATTTGCGGTATCTGAATAACCCAATCTTCGCAACCTAATGGATAGAGGTATTATGACGTGCGATGGCATGTATTACGAGTTTTTTACAAGGCGAGCGACATGGTAAGGTGTTCAAGCAGCCTCTATGGCTTGCTGAGCTTCATCCATTAAATCTTCTGCTAAATCCAAAAATTCTGGTTCAGACATCCCTAAAGTATTGCAGACTCGATCTTTACAGAGCCTCCATTCATAGCTTTCTTCTGCTCTACCTAGAAATTGATATTCCTGACAGATACATTCAGCCGCTTTTAATAACGCCATTAATCGCGCTTTTTCAGTATCGGGGCGAGTTAAAATTTGCTCTATTTGATCTGGCGAATGATGATCCCGAATCACCTCACAAATCCAGCTGGGTAATTTCCAAGAGCGGCACACAAAGTACCCAAGATCGGCGTGACTGGTTCCCACCGTTAACATCTCATAATCCGATATGGATTTTTCTTTTTGTTGATAAGCGGATTCCAGCGTCTCAAAATAGGTTGGGTGTTTTTGCAGTAAAAGCGGAATGCCGCAATTATGAAACAGCCCAGCCAAATGAGCAGTGTCGCTGCCTAATAAACGCTGGCGTTTGGTTAACAAACCCGCCACCATTGCCACCTCATCGGTTAATTGCCAAAACAAATCCATTTTTTCAAAGCTTGCCATTTCCGTATATGAGGCCTTTAAAAGACTGGCATTGATGATATTGACAACCGCCTCAAGCCCCAACAAAGTTACCGCTTGTTTCACCGATGACACAGGGTTACGTAACCCAAATAATGCAGAATTTACGGTTTTTAACACACTGGCTGAAACGCCTGGATCACGGGCAATAATCGTGGCCATTTGATCCAAGTTAGGGTAAACCGCCTGTACTTCTAACAGCAATTTGGGCTGAGGCGGAATGCTGAAGCCCTTTAGGATTGTTTCTAGTTGCTGATCGCTGATTTCCATTATTGCTTTTTTTAACCCGCTCATTTAACAAACATTGGATAAAATCAGTCTCGCATCCCTAAGCGTCTTTTTTCACTTCCCTAGGCTGCTAACCTACTAGTGTAGACAGGCAGTTGTAAGGATGGGAACGATAATGGCAATCAAACCCACTGTCGCATGGCCAACCAATGTGAGCAAAGCTCCGATAGCCTTGAGTCATCTGTTCACTTTGAGCATCATGGTGTTAGCGCCCAATAGTTTCTCAGCTGATCCATTAATTCATTTGCGAGTAACCAGCGTCTCCATGACCGTCGATTCTGAAATGCCGCCTATTGATTTTCAGACATCAAGCACCAAGCATCACTGTGGAGGCGAGCCTTCTAACCATTTCAGGGTATATTCTTCGCATGAGGCCACTCGAAACCATCGATTTGACTTGTTATTGAGAGCCCTTGAACGAGGACTACCCGTTTCACTACGCACCCGAGGCTGTGAAGGACCGAGAATGTTGGTTGACTGGATTCAGTTAGCCAGGCCCTAACTCAAACACCCTGAAACATTTAACATATGAGTGACCAGTCCTCTACTCATCAACGAATAACGAGCATCTGCAAACGGCTGATGTATGGGGTTGGCTTCTGTCTCGCTCTTATAGCTATTCTACTGGCTGCGTCCTACATCAAGCTCAGGCACGACCTAAACCCCCCTGAAAAGTACCCGCCTGTTCAAAGCATTCAGCCAAAGCCCCCTCAACACAGCCTGATCGTTCCTCCTTATTCTGGCATTCACCCTTCTCGGTGGAGACGCCCTCAGGAAACCTTTGAATTTCCAATTGATTATGGCGAAGTCGGGCCATCCATTCCGCTGTACGCAGGGCCGCCACAATACCCCTTTGCTTGTATGACAGAATCCACGGGCTTGGGGCAACCGGTTGTGGACAATCAAGAGGGATGGGGCGTTCCGGTCTATCGCATTGATCACAAAGGGAAGCGGACGAAAGACATCATTGGATACAGTCAAGATTGCAACTTACCCACGCAGCCGGTGGTACTGAAACGGAGCGCCAGAGGGAAGTACTATACCAGCACCTTATTTGAAGCCCCTGAATTACTCGAAAATGGGCAAGACATCGATCCCAAGTTGCCGCACCCCTGGATTCATGGCGAAATTGGAACCATCAATCGGTATTTGTATGCCTTATTAGTCCCTGCAACGGATTACCAAGCAGCCTTAGAGCAATCGACTAACGCATGGAATGGTCGTCTTATTTATTACTTTCGAGGTGGAGTCAGCATTGGGTTTCGTCAAGGTACATTAAAGGTTCGCAAGATTGCCCTCGAGTTGGACGAACTCTTACGAGCAGGCTACGCCGTTGCCACCTCAACGGGTAATTCAACCGCCAGCACCTATGACATTTGGATCGCAGAAGATACGATGCTAAGGGTGCTCCAACAATTTAAACATCGATTTGGAAAGCCTAAACGCATCATTGGCGTGGGTGGCTCAGGTGGCGCGATCCAACAGTATTTAATCAGTCAAAACCACCCAGGTATTTTAGACGCCGGCGTTGCGATTTACAGCTACCCCGACATGGTCACTCAAATCCCGTCAGCCTTAGATTGTGAGTTGATGGAATACTACTTTGATAACCTCGCTTTTAATCAAGAGCGTTGGTCTCAATGGGGTGAGCGCCAGTTAATTGAGGGCATGAATAGCATTGACGGATACCCCAGTCGATATCGTTGGTACCAACCTTGGGTCAACATTTTAAATGGAAAATGGCCAACAATGCCCAACGGGGCTTCAACCTGCTCACAAAGCTGGCGAGGCACTGCGGACTTATTCAACAACCCAAACTTTAACGGCGAATACAAACATTACACACCTGAAATCAGGCTTTCACATCATTGGACTCACTGGGAAAATTTAAGGCGTATTTATGGTTCAAACCATCGCGGTTATGCGCACTCGCTGTTTGATAACCAGGGGGTTCAATATGGTTTAAAAGCCTTAAAAGAAGAAAAAATAAGCGTGCAAGAATTTCTGGATATCAATGCCAAGATCGGAGGGTGGTTGCCACAATTTCGCATGAAAAACAGTCAGTATTGGGTGTTAAGTGGCGAACCGAATTTACGCGACCTTTCCTTATGGAGCGAATTTAATATGACCCACCGAGGGTTTCCAACCTGGCCGGCTCCACGTTCCATTGCCAACCCCAAGGCCATCGAAGCAGCGTTTCGAAGCGGCATGATTTTTTCGGGCAAATTACGCATGCCCATGATTGACCTCAGGCACTATTTAGACGACCAAGTAGACATGCATTACAGTTGGGCTTCGCTGTCTGCCAGAGCAAGGATTCAAACCGCGATGGGGCAACACAATCGACAAATTATCTGGGTGACTCGCAAACCTCACTTTCCCATACTTGAAGCGGTACAACAGCTCGAAGGCTGGTTAGACAATCAGGTCAACTTCCCCATGAAAGCACTGGGGCAAAACCGACCCATCACACTAAAAGATGCTTGCTTTGACGAGACCGGTAAAGTCATAGCCGAAGGCACGGATGTGTGGGACGGTGAGTGGAATGACAAACCAAAAGGCAGTTGCCTGCAACACTATCCAGCCTACACCAGTTCAAGGCAGGTTGCGGGTGACAATATTCAAGGCATGACGATTAAGTGTTCATTAATGAGCGTTGCCGATGCTATCAAAGCCAAGCTATACGACCCGATTGATATGACACAGCATCAAGAGGCGCTGGAAACAATATTTCCTAAGGGTGTCTGTGATTACAGCCAACCTGGCAAAGGATTTCCCAAAGATGTCGCTGCATGGCCACCTCCTTAACCTGATTGGATTGGCGCCATTCAGTCCATTCGCAAACCTTCTCCTCCAGGCTACCCTTTATTGAATAGGGCTTGATCGCATTAGGGTATTATGAAAGCACCTGGCATTCCTCATAATGAAGCGGACCGCTTAAAAGCACTGCACGAACTTAACTTATTAGACAGCGTTCAAGAAGCACGATTTGATCGCATCACTCGTATTGCACAAGCGTATTTTCGAGTACCCATAGCCTTAATCACCCTGGTCGATACCGATCGTCAGTGGTTTAAATCCTGTATTGGTTTAGATGTCAAAGAAACCCCGAGAGCAGTATCTTTTTGTGGGCATGCGATTCACAGCGGCACATTACTTTATGTCGAAGATACCTTCCAAGATGAACGCTTTAAAGACAACCCATTGGTCACAGGCGAACCCTATATTCGATTTTATGCGGGTATGCCTATCGAATCACCTGAGGGGTACTTACTTGGAACCCTATGCGTTATTGATGACCAACCCAAAGCCTTATCCAGAATCGACATTGATGTATTAGAGGATCTCGCCTCTTTAACCAATACTGAAATTGCACGCGGCTCTCTTTTAAGAGAGAAAGTCAACGCGATTAGCAATGAAATGAAGCTCCAGCAACTTATTGAGCATACGCCTTGGGTGGTTTATGGGTGCCGAGCATTTGGTCGCTTTGATGTGACCTATGTCAGCGGTCAAATTCACCATCAAGTGGGGTACCCCTCAAGTGATTTTTTACACAATGGATCACTTTGGTTAGATTGTATCTATCCTGACGATTTAGAGCGTGTACAGCAAAGCTTAAGGAAAGTCGCGAGCTACGGTGAAAATCAAATTGAATACCGCATTGTTCATAAAAGTGGGCAGGTAAAATGGGTACTGGATTGCCAATGTCTCGTCAAAGGAGAAAACCAAAGCCCTTTTGAAATCATGGGCATTCGCATTGATTTAGACGAGTTAAAAGAAGGGTTCTCAGAAACAGGGCAGCGTCATTCTTAAACACCTCAAGTAAGACTGGGTTCAATTCACATTGAACCCTTAAAGAAAAATCTTAGCGGTCAAACTCTAAGGCTACGCCACGTTGGTTTTCTGTCACACCAACCGTTTTTTCAAACATCAAAGCACCGTTTACCCAAGTGTGCGTCACTTCCGATTGAAATTCTATGCCCTCAAATGGTGACCAACCGCATTTAGAAAGCACCGACTCTTTTGAAACCTTAGTTTTTCCATCCAAATCAACCAGAACTAAGTCTGCCCAATAATGTTCACGAATAAAACCCCGGTCTTTTAACTGATAACGAGTGGCAACATTATGGCTGATCTTTTCAACTAACTTTTCTAAAGACCAATGCCCTGCCCGCACTTGTTCTAACGCAGAGACCAATGCGTATTGCACCAAAGGCAAGCCTGCAGGTGCTTTAAAATAGGCATTTTGTTTTTCTTCCCACGTATGAGGTGCGTGATCCGTTGCGATGATATCAATAACATCATCTTTAACCGCTTGCAAAAGAGCCGCTTGATCCGTTTTCTTTTTAATCGCTGGGTTGCATTTAATCAATGCCCCACGAGTCGCATAGTCAGCTTCATTAAAAAACAAATGATGAACACAGGCTTCGGCAGTTATTTGTTTTTGTGCAACAGGACCCGCTTCAAATAACGCAAGTTCTTTTTCTGTGGTGATGTGCAGAACGTGAAGTTTTGTCCCAAAGCGTTTAGCAAGATCAACCGCAAATGAAGACGATTTATAACATGCTTCGACTGAACGAATATTGGGGTGCTCTTCAATGGGAACCGCTTCCCCGTATTGCTCACGGTAACGTGTTTCATTTGCCAAAATCATAGGGGTATCTTCGCAGTGTGTTGCAATCAACACTGGGCAATCTGCAAAGATGCGCTCCAGAATATTAGGATCATCCACCAACATGTTGCCCGTTGAAGCACCCATAAAGACTTTAACGCCACAAGCAAGATTAGGGTCGAGTCGTTGGATGTTTTCTAAGTTGTCATTGCTAGCACCTAGATAAAATGCAAAGTTAGCAAAAGAACGCTGAGCCGCTCGGTCGAGTTTATCTTTAAGAGCAGTCGCGTTCGTGGTCACCGGGTTAACATTCGGCATTTCCATATAGCTGGTGATGCCTCCGGCAACGGCCGCTCGAGACTCCGAATGGATATCCCCTTTGTGCGTCAGACCGGGCTCTCTGAAATGCACCTGGTCGTCAATCATACCTGGAAGCAAGTGCTTACCTTTTGCGTCAATAACCTCTTCCGCTGGAGCGCTGATGCTGGTATCGATTCGCTCAATGCGCCCTCTTCGAATCAGTACATCTCGCTCTTCGATGCGTCCTTCGTTTACTATTTTCGCATTGGTGATCAAAGTGGTCGTCATGACGAATATCCATCTGTATAAACCTGACCGCAATAGTATACTATTAGCGCCCCCATCCGCGAATTAAGGGTCCAAGCTTTCGTGAAGTTGTTTGTTGAGCAGTTAACCAATGTCGATTTTTCATTTCTACACCCTGAGCGTGGGCTTATGGGGGAATCTTGGCATGCGCACATTGAGCTAGAAGGCAACCTTAACGAAGAAGGGATGCTCTGCGATTTTGGCATTGTTAAAAAGATGATCAAAGACTGGCTGGATACCCACATTGACCACCGTTTACTGATCCCAAGCCAAATGACCGATCTCAACATCCAGTCTTTACCGCAAGATGAACTTGAAGTGACCTGGCAATACCCATTGGCAACAGGCGGAGGAGAGTTTTATTGCAAAAGCCCGTCCGAGGGGTTTGCGCTCGTCGATACGACTGCGATTACGGAAGCTTCGCTTGCAAAACATTGTGAACGTCTTCTGCAACAACTCTTGCCCGGCGAAATTGAAGGACTCAAAATTCGATTTTCTGCTTTTGATGTCAATGGCCCTAAATATCACTACAGTCATGGCTTAAAAAAGCATGATGGCAACTGTCAACGCATTGCTCATGGCCACCGCTCCCCAATCAAAATTTGGCGTAATGACCAACCCGCCCCTGAGTTGGAAGCCATTTGGGCAAAACGTTGGACTGATATTTACTTGGGGACAGAAGAGGATCTGATTGACGAGCCATTGATCCATGAGGTGCCACACCACCATTATCAATACCAGGCCCAGCAAGGTCATTTTGAAATCCGCCTCCCCGAACGCTGTTGCTATCTAATTTCAACCGATACTACAGTAGAATGGATTGCCGTTCACATCGCTGAACAGTTAGCTCAAGAATGTCCAGGTGATATGATCCGGGTTCAAGCTTACGAAGGAATACTGAAAGGGGCGATTGCCGAAGCTCTGGGTTAATTCTATTTTTTATTCAACTCTACCATTCATAAAATGCTCACTTCATTCATTTAAAAGTGGGCGTTTTGGACGTTAATCCCAACGTACTTCTTTTATTCGTCGTTCAAACACAACAGCTTCCTTTATCGAACGTCAATTTGAATTCTAACACCTAGCCATCAACGGATGATGAGGCTCCTCAGTATTTTGCAGCGGAGCCATTTTTGGCACGACGATATTGCGGTCTAACTTCTACTCATCAATGTCTAGGGTTGTTCCACTGGCCACCCTCCCCTAGACCTACAGGGTTTTCTGCAACTGAACCGCCTTTGCTTTTGCCGGAAGAGCTTGACCATAGACATAGAATGAAATACCTGTTGGTGTTGATGAGAGTGTCTTTTTGGCGATCATCCGCTTATTGCATACCACAGCAGCTTGGCTAGGGTTCAGGTCTGCCGGCACGTTGATATGGAATTTGTTCATGACCGTGCTGGCTGCTCGGTGATTAGCCAGTTTGAAGCGCTGCAGGCCGCTGCGGGTCTTCACTTGTAGCTGGCAGTCGCTGTCAGCCAGAGTGGCGCCGTCATCCGGGTAGGTAAATCCATAGGCACCGTGCAATGCAGGATAGATGTAGCTGGGCAGCACGCCCTGCGGGTCGTAATATCCCACCAGGGTGGTTACCGGTATACCTAGCTGTTCGGGTTTGCGCGAAACGCTGGAGTCGATGAGAGACACCTCCACCCAACTCCGGCCATCCGAGGTGAAATTCTTCTTGAAGCCTCGCTTCACCAAAATTTCTTTGCCGTTGATAAAGAGTCGGCTGTTGTAGGTTGCTCTGTGATCGATGGTCAGACTTCGTCCCCTGTTGTCAGCGAAGGCGGCGGGTACTCGAATATCTCGGGTCCATCTACCGTCCCACATGACTACCCTGACCAGCCTGAACTGCGCCAGTAGATTCCCTAATGCTGCCTCGCTCAAGGCATCCATGGGAGCATCCACCTTTTCTCCCCCCTCAACCCTGTGTTGATAAGGCTCCATTCTGGCCTTCGCACGGTTCCACTTACTAAAGCCGGTAGCGGAGTTGGCATCGAACACCGCCTTGCTCTCCAGAAACTCTTGAATGATGGCAGCTGAATTGGGGGTATAAAGGGTGAAACGGTTGGCACCAGAAAAAGGACTGCCGCCCGCCATTGCATCAAAGCCAAACTTGCGACCATCGAATGGGGGTTGGCACTGGTCCTTCAGACAGGCAGCTTCGTTGGTTCGGGTTGGATAAAAGTTGGGAATGAAACGACGCTTGTCACTGTCCCAGCCCCAGCTGGAGTTGAGTTGATAGGCACTCCGGTGAACCGAGCCACGAAAACCATCCACATAGTGACCAAGGCCGAAATTATGGCCCACCTCATGACTGAACTCGTTGCCAAGAGAATTATCCAGAGTGACGATCCCACCGCCGCCGGAACCACCGTGCACCTGAATCCCATTGGCATAGCTGCCGCGATTGTTGTGTGCCGTCAGCTGCGCCACTACAAAGGGGTGGCTTCCCTCCCCTTCACCTGCACTGCTGTTGATCCCGTAGTTGGCATTGTCGATACCGTGAGAGATGAGCTCTTTGCCGATGTGCTGACGCATAGTACCGGTATGCCAGCCCCCTTTACTTGGGTCAAAGTCAGTCAACAAGGTACCGGTTGGCAGCATAACCTCAGTTAAGGAGAGAGGGGCATACTGACTGACAATCAACCGACTGACAGGGATTGTCTGAAAGTATTCGCGGTGAGCCTCCTTGTCATTTGCAAAGTCAAAACGTCCCCGTGGTGTGGTGAGCATGCCGATGTCAATGGTGTGCAACAGCAGCTCACTGGGCGCCCCAACTTTGATGTCGTAAAGATCACCTTTCAAATTGCCCTGACGAATGGAGAGACTCAGCCCAGGTTTGATCCATTCAGCTAGCAATTCACCGCTCCAAGTATTCGATGCATAGGTGATGCGGTTGTTTTCCAATTCCCCTTCTAGGAACCACTGGCCATTGGCAAACTTGAACTTCAAGGTCTGTCCCCGTGAAATAGTCACCTGCCGCTCGCCATAGAAAACGATGGATTTGTAAGTGGCCTTAGAGCGTACCCGCACCATCTTTCCTTCGTGGGCTTGGCTTTGAGGTAGATAGATGTTACGTACCCAGCGACCGTCGGCGGTCTGGATCTTCACCAGCGCGTGCCTGGTCAGCCGCTCCTTGAGAAAGGCACCCTTCTTATCGCTCAACTTGGCCAGCTCATCACTGGTTCTAACCACCACGGAGGAGCCGCTCTTGGGAATGAAGCTTATCCCACCCGCAGGAATGCCATCCAAGTGATAAACCGTCTTGGGTAGCGCCGATGGCGGGGCTAGGGTAAGGGTGCCGAGCAGCTTGCCAGAGCCATCGCGGGCCTCGACTACCATGGGTGTAACAGTATCAGACTGGAGAGGCTGTACCAGCAACAGACTCTTGCGCAGGCTGGTCAAGGTAGGCTGGCGATCTCCCTTCTTGGGGTGGGCAGGGATAATCTGACTTTGGGCAAACTGCACTCTGGCCGCGAGCGAGCCGACCAGATCATTTTTTGGGGCAGATGAATTGAAAATTAGAGGCGCCGTTTGGTTGGCGGATACAGGCAGCGTTGCAGTTGTTGTCTTGCTTATTGATTCAACCCAGGGGTATTTAAGGTATCCAGGCTTTTGTATTATCTCGATTAGATCATCTTCCTCTACACTGGAGTATATAGAGTGACTCACTCTAACAGTCTTTTCTCCTGTCTGATTCACCCAGTTATCAATACGCAGGTAGTAGCGAGGGCCACTGCTTCTTCTACCACTGCTTCTCTCTACCCATTTGTTGTATAGAGTTACTTCATGACGTGTTGGATTAGCTAGATCCATGTCGATGTTATAATCCCTCATGAAGGCAAACATCGTACTTGTAATGCCAAATAAACCTACGATAAGCAGTTCAACCAATACCAGGTGGGTACGAGCAGACCTCCTTAATGTAAATAGAGTTAGGATAATAGCGATGAAAGTTAATAATAACCCTATGGCCAATGAATCTAAAACAAGGGGCATAATGTCTACTATGAAGGGAATCTCTATAAACCATATGCGCCCTAACTGAATGCCTCCATTAATTGCCAACCCAGAACTCAAGGCAAGTATCATAGCTGCTTTAATGACAAAGGGATCTGTCCAAGCGCGGGAACGCTTAACAGTGGAAGTTATGAGACTAGAAGAAATCTTATCTAAATAGGGCGCCACCTCATTAGAGACAATACCTATCGCTGAATTTTCGAATTTTCTCTTAGGTTTAATCTTTACCCAAATACGCCCATTCAGGCAGACCAAAGATGTAATAGAGCAGCGGTGTTTTTGAACGCTGTTGAATAGCTTTGGGGTAATATTGATAATTATCTGATTGTATTTTAGCATTATATTCAAAGAGTTGCTGTCAGATACCAAGTATATAAGGTTATCAAACTCACTGTTCCCTGTTTGAAACTCGTGCGAAAGCCCTATTTTCTTGCAGATCCGATCAAATATTGACTCTTTTTTAAATGAAAAACTTAGATCTTTAGGGACGCCATCTATACCGACTAAAATATATCTGATATGCCCCTTGTGAGTACTAATCTTCTGGACAAATTCAATGTCACGAAAACGCCTCTGCTTCCCTTTCCATGAACCACTGGATTTTCTATAAAAATTGTAAATAACAGCCAAGATAAGGGTTATAAGCCCAAAAACAAACCACATTGAAAAGCTTCCTTACGATAAACTTTACCCTTGAGTTCTCTGTAAGTATTGTAGTGGTCTAATAGAACCGGACACTTAATTGAGCTTCGTTGCAAAAAATCGCCATTCAGACAGACCACCCAAAAATCCTTTGAGCAGCACTCATGTCTGACTTCAAATGGCAGCACTATACAGACCACATCATTCTTTGAATGGTACATTGGTATTGTCACGGTTTCATTGCAAAAATATAGAGATACTGTGTCTAACCCCCTATTCCGATAATAAAGTTTATCGGAAATTTCAAAGGGGAAAGGAGAATTAGCCTCTGCAGCGAGCTTTTGCAACAGAGCCAGCAGGCGCCATGATATCTGATAAAGATCTAAAAAAAGCTCCCTTACAGGGAGCATAGAGTGGTTATAGGTGAATTTATAGATTTGCTCTACCAGCTCGGGCGAGCAGGCTCAACCCAGAATCTTCCTGTAGAGCGTGGTGTTCTATCTCTAGAGTTAACGTAACTATAAACAGCGCCTTCAGAAGGTATATAGCGAATCCATCGATTGTCACTACCACCGGTTGCAGAAGCGCTCACGCCGCCATCACGATTAATGGCCATAGGTCTCCCGTTTACTGTCCAGCTAGGATTCTTTGTTTTAATCTTCCAGTGATTGCCCATTTGCTCTAAGTCCCATTTGAAATAATCCGTATTTTCACAGGTTCCTACCGACACTTTACCGCCATTATAGGCATCAACTTTCAAGCATAAACTAGGATCAGCGTTCAGCTTGTATAACCCTTCATCGAAGTAAAACTCTTGATTAAGCGCCACTGAACTCCCTTCTTGAGCGCAATCTTGCATTTTTACTCCTGCTTCTTCACGCTCCCAAGATTTGAATCGACCATCAGAGTAGTAAGTTTCGAACCAGTCACGCCCTTGATGATAGGTTAAACAACTGCCAGAACCATTGTTTTGGTAGGTTGCTGATCTAAGTCGATGAACATCAATCTTATTAAAAATTGAATGGCCTAGGTTTACAGAGATATTTTTTCTAACTTCTACGCGAGGTGTGCTCGATGTTTTTACAGATCCCGCTCGAACACTCATACTAGAATGAGTCGGATGGCACCCATTACCAACAAATATCGCAAAAAAGCTATTGGGAGAGCTACAGGAAAAGACTCCTGCATATATATCTATGTCAGCTGCGTTTAACAATTCGAAATCAAGCTTGTCGGCTGAGCCTTGACGAACGTTGTAAACGGCTGCAAAGGCTGGATTAAAGTTGGCATAAGATTCAGGCGTATAAAAATCACTTTTCCAAACAACGCCATTGGTGCGTATTGCTAACTTATCTCTTAACCTTGCATTGGAATCTTTGTTGGTCAAATCCCAGCGCCAGCGTGCTTCATTGTTTCCAGAGAAATTCGTCTCAGGATAAACCAAAGATTTATATAGCAACCAATCCCGCTCGGTTACACGCTCTATTTCATGATAGCTTCCATTTAAACCCACTTTTCCACTTGCACCATCCTTTTTGGATGCACCAAACTCAACGCTTCCTCCAGCTTCCCACCCTGTTTCTTTTTCCTTGATTTTCATGCTACCAATGGTAAGTTCTCGGCCAGTGTTGGAAGGGTAGGTTTGCACTAATGAAACGTTGTACTGAGTGCTTCCCGTAGGACGAATGGTGCTCTCATAAGACGTAGCAATTGGCCCTAATAACTGACCCGCCCAATGCTCAGAATTCTCTGGCGTCGTTTCAATGCTTAAACGATCAGTAAATTTCCAGCCTGTGCCAACAGGGTTGTAGGCGCCTCCTGGAGCTTTTATCGGAAGATGCATAATTTTAACCCGTTTGTCATTGTTAGGGTTACTTAATGCATTATCTACATCTACGATATACACCATTGAAAAATAGCCGTTTTCACATCGATTTTTTTGAATTTGAGCTTCACTCTCATCCAGTCTTAATGCCCAATAACCATAATACATGCCTTTGAAGCCAGTGCACTGAATGGGCTCATTGACTTCAATTGTCAGCAAGGTAGATTCAGGTGGTGCAGAAGGATTCGAAGAAAAGGAATCGGCATAACGTTTTGTTCGTCTAGAGCGTCGATTAGACTCTTCCTGCAGATAGTCGTATTGATGACTTCTAATCAAGCTCTCAAGTTTCGAAATCGTTTCGGTAACATTTTTTTCTTTACTCCAAAAATCAGCATAAGGGGCATTGACCATGACCGGTTGATTGTTTTCTCCTTTTCTTAATACAACAATATCCTGATAGATACCTATGCCTGCGATATCTGAAATCAAGCCGGTGACTTCCGATTCATTGCCTCTAAAATCAGTTGAATCGAATACTATTATTTTACCTTGATCATATGCAGCTTTAATAAGCTGTTTACTTTGTTGGCTGTAGGCGGCATCGCTGGTATCAACCAAGATAACATCAGCTCTATTCAAATCATTTTGCTGATAGACAGGTACCTGTGACCAATAACGTTCTCTCATAAGATCATCCGAAAACGCTGTGGGTGAATCGATATAACCCCATGTTTCTGCTTGAGCAGCCGTGCCAGTCAATCCCAGTATTGAAATAGCTAAAGGTGTTGATATCCAGCGGGTCAGATTAGCTATTTTTTCTGTTAATGTTTTCATAAATCCCCTCTCTCCAAATTTGGATGCGGATATGCCCCGCAAGGAAATCGAGGCATGGATACCAAACTACTTGGTTAAATCGGACAAACCTGTGGATTTACTGGGTGAAAATAGGAGATTAACGCTCGGGGATGAAACATTGCATACTGCAATCAATGCAGCGCAACATAATCTGGTAGTGCTTTGTTCTGTAAAATAACTGGGAATTTAGTTTTTTGAAGGTATGGTTAGGCCTTATTTGGGGTATAATTCTTCAAAAAAACGATTGCGGCGTTTAATTAGGTTGGGTTTGTGACAAGCTACTTACTAACGTATAAAGCAAACCATTGTACCAAAGGGTGATCTTATAAATGATTGAGCGAAGTGTTATATGCTTCGAATGAGTTGACCTGCTCCCCACAGCCTAGACCGACCAAAACAACAGCCTTATTGAAAATAATAAAAAATTATTTTCCTTCTCACTTCACTGGAGTAATTCAGAGTGCTCGATTATAAAATCGGCTACGGCAGCTATGGCCGGAATGTGTCGGTTATCTTTATGGCTTACTATCCAAAGTGATGATTCTCTATGTGGCGATAACATGACTTTTTGCAATCCCGAAATCTGCTCTCCGAATTGCTCTTGCAGACTGAGCAGACCTAACCCTCCGAGACAGGCATTGATCAGCATGTCTATATGATTGCTGCGAAGTACGACTTCATTGTTATCAAGGTCCTGTAGTTGCTGACTCGTGTAGAGGTAGCTTTTATGTTCGAATTTTAATAATTTCTGTCCGGATAACGACTGCTGAACGTTAACAGGGTTCTGCTTTAGGTAGTCATCACTTGCAAAATATCGATATTTGAAAGTTAGCAGACGTCGCTGAACAAGATCCACCTGCTCTGAACTACCGTAACGCAGAGCAATATCGGCATCCATATGTGAAAGGCTGACTACCCGCTCTTCAGAAAGCAATACTAATTCTAATTGTGGATACCTCTGCCGAAAAGTCTTAAGGGTAGGTGCAATCAGATACCTCAACACCATATCTGTTGAGCTCACCACTACCTTACCTAGTAGTTCTTTACGATCTGCATTGACTTGGGCACGCGCAATTTCTAACGCATGATGCTCCATCTTTCTCGCTTGTGCTATCAATAAGTCCGCTTCATCCGTGAAACCGTAGCCATAGCGCTGACGCAGAAGTAAAGGCTTGCCATAGTCCTGCTCTAGCTGGCGTAATCGTCTTGAGATAGTGGTTTGGTTAATCTCTAAACGGGAAGCCGCAGCAGACTGGCTACCAGTATCCGCCACTGCCAAAAGAATTCGAAGATCGTCCCAATCCAAGTTATGCATATTTGCAGCTACGCCCTAGATTTTCACGCCTACAAATGCATTTTAGCATGTCTCATACTGCCATTCATTCGAAGCAAGAACACCGCTTCTGAGTCAGAAACCCTTAGCATCAGGAAATTTGTCATGCTGAAACGACTGTACCTTTGGCTTACTCAGCCACGCAATCCTAAATGGGCTGATCTGAGCGATCGAATTAAAGACGACTGTTTGCCACTGCAGTGAGTTTTAAGCTGCAAGCAAACGCCTATTGAACAGAATTCTCAACCTTAACTGAGAGAGCCTCATATGCAACATACTCATAAACTCAGTAAAAGGACTATCTCGCTACATTGGATTGTGGCTGCATTAGCATTTACGTTACTCACTCTGGGTATTTATATGACGAACATCCAGGCGTATAATCTCTATGCTCTGCATATTTCGCTGGGTGTGCTGTTTTTGGCCTTTGCGGGAACAAGAATACTGTGGAGAATTCGAGAAGGGTTTCCTAAATCCCTCGGCACCCTATCAAACAATCATCGTAAAGCTGCAAAGCTAGTCCATTTAACTTTATTGATATTGACGCTAGTCTTACCCGTTTCAGGCATATTCATGTCGTACCTTGCAGGTTATGGAGTTCACTTCTTTGGATGGACGCTACTACCTGTGAACCTTAATCTCACAACACATGAACCAACCGCATTAAACGAACAATGGGTAACTTTTTTCACTATCGTTCATAGGATAGGCGCATATGCCATGATTGGCCTCATACTGCTACATGCTGGAGCTGCTTTCAAACACCATTTTTTAGATAAAGATACAACCCTGCTGAGAATGTTGCCTATAAGAGAATCAGATACTCCCCAATAGCCATGACCTTTTCCCCTCTTTCTAGATCAGCCGAAACTTAGTTGTATTCACCCACTTACCAGCAAGGCATTGACGTATTGGGCAGATCAAAAAGGCGTTGGGTTGTTGTTAATTGAAGCATGCCAACCGACTCAAGAATAGGGTTAATTAATTAGATTTAACCGCAGAGATCATCAAGCTTGACTCCAATGGTAGCTTGGTTGTGCTAGATGTTGGTGCGGATAAGGTGAGTGGTGTGGAGATTGAATTGAATTAGTGAGGCAGTTATGGTTTGCAACATACGATACAAATTGCTTAATTTTTTACTTGTTACTGCCCCATTCTTCCCCAAATATCGGGTCTAACTATTTCTTCATATTCAGGTGTTTTCTTTATAGCTATAAGTCTTTCATCAATCATTTCTTTCACTATTATTGAATATGGTTTTTTCTTTGAAAGAAGAACAAAAAGCCCACCAGAAACAAGAGGTTTTGGATCTATGGTGAACCGATCAATTTTTTCATTTTTATAGTGGGAGTTTAAAACAAATTTAGCAACCTGAATATTCTCAGGAAAAGCATCAATTCGTCCTAGCTCTAACTTTTGGAAGTTAGCTAAAACAGTTTTCGATATATCCACATCAATACCATTCTGTTTTAGGACTTTGTTATGGGAATATCCCAGCGTTCCTCCGATCCTGTACTTATGTAAATCTTTGAATGATTCCCAGGAAAACTCTTGATTACTACTTAGCTTAAAAAAAAATTCTTTGAAACGCATTAGGGGCTCTGAGCACACAATAAAATCTTTTTCAACATCTTTAGGGTTAAACCAAGGAAAAGTAATGTCTGCATGACCCGTTAAAACTTCTTTTTTAGCTCTAGCCCAAGGTACATAATGAAATTCGATTTTTATGCCAGTACCCTTGAATATCTTTTGCACAAGCTTCTCCATAGCTCGGTATTCTGGCCTGTTACTACTAGTATACGGATGCCATGAACCTAACTTTGCAACCAGCACAGGAGGGAGATCTTGAGCGTTAGCAATATTGATGTTGCTTGTGAACAAAAAACAGAAAGCTAGAAATAGACTCCAAGGCAACCTATGATTACACAATAAGCACTCTTTCAAAATCATAGCTTCATCAAGCAAGCGAAGGACATTTCGTAGTACTATTGAGTCTAGATTATGTTTATAGATAATCAACATATTATTGTGAATCCCTCCGGGCTTGTCGGAGGCTAACTTTCTTAAGAGAATTAGCCCATGAACAAACGACCTGCTCCCTCCTTCTAGACCAACCAAAACTTAGTAGTGTTCTTCATCTACAAGAGGATGAAGAACATGAAAAAACGATTCACGGAAGAGCAAATCATTGCTAGTTTAAAAGAGGCTGAATCGTGACTGTCAGTAAAAGAAGTCTGCCAACGCAACGGAATATCAGACGCCACTTATTATGCCTGGCGGAAGAAATACGGCGGACTGGAAGTATCTGAAGCCCGGCGTCTTAGAGCACTAGCGGCCAAAAATATTCGCCTGAAAAACTGCTCGCTGAGTCAATGCTAGACACAAGTAGATGGCTACACCAAAGAGCGTCTCGACATCCCGGTGAATACTCGATTGACGGGCCATGATGTTGTGTGCACTTTAGAAACGACTGCTGCTTTTAGCAGGTTTACCAAAATCCATTAGAACAAATCAAGGCCCTGAGTTTACCAGCAAGGCATTGAAGTATTGGGCAGATCAAAAATGGTAAGTTCTGAGATGAGTGCTTGAATGAGCATTGGTTCGGCAACGTTGCTCAAGCACAACATCTGATCCAGCAGTGGCGAGTCGATTACAATCAAGCAAGACCTCATTCTGCTTTGGGCTATTACACGCCTTCAGAGTTTGCGGTGCTTACGAGAACAAAACCATTGGAATTAGCGAGCACTACTAAGTTGCCATTGGACTAGTGTTTGGGGGCAGGTCAGGCGACCAATACACCTGGCTTTCATATGAATTGGCTTTCTTGCTTATTTCTTTAATACAACGCACATCTATTGTCGTCTACTGATCACCTATTAAATTGTTTTAAACACCGAATAGACACTAGTGCCTACCAGCTAGTAAGCACCAGCAAATACAGGTCAGCATCCCCCTCACAAAATGCTGCTTGAATAGCTGATTCAGAATCAATATTTAAATTACCTACCTGCGGAAATGCGCATAAGTACTCAGTTGCGGCATGCGTCTCATAGCAACACATGTTTACGCTTCACAAATATTGTAAGCGAAATAAAAGCCTCATATTGCACTGACTCCTGAAGCAACAGGAGCTGATAACAGTGTCTTGCATTGAGGGTGTGATCCATGAGTTTCGAATTTAAAAAATCTTTACTGACTTTTGCTATTGGCGCATTGGCTTTAACCGGATGCGGTGAAAACAGCAAGTCTGAGAACAGCCAGAAAGAGAACAACCAGAATGAGAACACTACTTCGACTACCGAAGAAGAAACTCAGGTCGATCAAGTGACAACCGACTCCCTCCCCCTTGTTGGAGCCGAAGACCCCAATGCGAAAGTGGTGTTTGAAGTTGTTGACGGTAAAGCCGTTGTCGAGGGCGATATCATCTTAGGTGACTATGATGACTTGCTTGCAGCAGGCCAAGTTAAAGCTTTTAACTATCCAGAAGAGCACAACGCAAGCACTGAATTAAATGTCGCCAATGATAACAACGAAGAATCTGCCCAGAGAAGTGCTTGGGGCGGACACCGTAAGTGGGTCAATGGTATTGTGCCCTATGTCGTCAGAAACGGTGATTTTACCTCTTCTGACCTCAACGTCATGAAACAAGCAATGGCTGAAATAGAAGCCGCTGCCAACATTAAGTTTGTTCCCGCTTGGCAAGGCTCCAATCATATCGAAATCTATCGTGGTAATGGCTGTTCTTCAGCGGTCGGCATGAACGGCGGCAAGCAATTCTTGTCCTTAGGGTATGGTTGTGTCTATAAAGGCATTGTCATTCATGAATTTATGCACGCTTTGGGCTTTTATCATGAGCAGTCACGTGCTGACCGTGACGACTATGTCGCCATTCACTGGGGCAACATTCAAGGAAACATGGCTTACAACTTCAACAAACTGGGAGCTGTAACCACTTCGCTTGGTCCCTATGATTACGATTCAATCATGCACTACGAGTCTTATGCTTTTAGTTATAACGGCTACGATACAATTTCTTCAAAAACACCTGGCGTTTCTTTTGGTCAACGCAAAGGCTTAAGTACTCTTGATAAAGAAGCTCTCAGGAAAACGTACGGTGCGCCAATCGATACAACGACGGGCACTACGAATCAGGCGCCTCGAGTGAAAATGAAGTACAGCGCCATTTGGATGTGGAACAACTCAACCTACAATATGCCATTTGAGTTTTATGATGACCAAGACTCTATTGATAGCGTAGAAGTCACCTATCAATTGGACCGTCAAGGTGTGATTGTACAGCGTTCTTACCCGTTCATTAAAGACCAGTACAACAAGAGCTTGTTCTACATACCATTGGAAACTTTAGATCCTTACAACGTAGGCAAAGGGTACTCAAAAGTGACCATGACCTTTACGTTCAAAGATTCGCAGGGAGCTAAGACAGTTGTAGAGTTGCCAATCTACGTATACACATATGCGAATTGGAGATACTAATTTCACAGCATAACACTTCACCTGCGGGGGACTCTCCGCAGGTTTTATTTTTTAAATCATCCTAGAAGCCCTGCATTTTTCGCTGATAAACCCAAGTTATCTTAGAAGCTTTGCCCCTCTTTAGAACATGAATTCACGATCATTACCCCAAGAGTAAACGGCTCTAGTAACTTCAATTTCTTACAAGGGAAGGCAAGATTGCTAAATACCGGCCCTGCCAACACGACGCCTTGTTTTAAGCGACATATTTAAGCCTCAATGCTCCCCCCATCTTACAACTGATTGATTATTCATAAGAGAGCCAGAATGGCTCTCAGTTTTAAGTTGAAATGTTAAGCAGCCATCCAATTAATACGACTTGTGGAACCGTCACGAGTGGCAAAAACAGAGCAATTTTCCAAGACTTTGTCGTATCTTTCAACGCCATGACTTCTGTGTAATCTGTCGCAGCTCCGGCCATCAAGAAAACAAATCCATTTCCTGGCGCACCCGCACGATTAACCAAATCCGCTGCTATGGGGGAAGCACCCTCTGAGCACACTTCCAATACGGTCGCAACCAAAAGCGTTGCTAACAATCCAAAGAAGGAAGGACCAAACCAGGTTGAAAAAGCGTCTTCAGGAACGAATGCTCTAATAGCGGCAATTAACACGACACCAAAAACAACCCAACGAATGACCATGGTGGATTCCTTTAAACCCGTCCAGCCAAGCTTCAATAGTGCACCAGGATTTAAATCTCGTTTGGGCTGAATCAATTTGAACGCTGCACGAATCGACATCGGCTCCGCATTGGTCAAAGATTCAGGGTTTTCAGGTAATACTTTTTTGGCCACCAATCGTTCAAATATCAAACCACTTGCAATGGCAATAGCTGCAGATAAAACGACAAATAGAAGGGTTAAGGGCAACCCAATCAAGCCGACCAAAATAAGGGTTAGAGTCAGTGAGTTCCAAGGACTGGCGATCAAGAACGCCATCACTTGCCCCAAGCTAGCGCCTTTGCGGTACAACTGCATCGCAATCATAAGAATGCCATGATTGCACAAATCCAGAAGCACCCCTGCAAGCGTTGCTCGCAACACTCCTTGCGTACTCCCCCCCTTTCCCAACACACGAAGCAACACTCCCTGAGGGACTTTATTCAAAATGCCGACAAAGAATGCTCCTAAGAACACTCCCCACCACATTGCATGCACCATTTCTTGACTGGTCATGGTCATGGTTGATAACCAGCCTGGCAAGGTAACAGGCATCCAAGACATCACGTAAAGCAGCAGCGTTAGCCCGCCACAGCCCCATAAAATCCAATCAATACGCTGTTTATCAGAAGGGTAGCAGCCGGAGGCTTTTTCCTCTGATGTATTCCCCGCATTTGAGGCTTGATGAGCATGCAGGCTTTCTTTAGATGAGGTTTTAGAATCACAGCATTTAGACATGTGAACGCTCCTGGGCCTGTAGAGGTTGGCCCTGCTCTTCCAATGGCCGCTTTGTCTCACGGTCATCAAAAAGCTCTATCAAATGGCAAATATGCTGATCACAGGGTTCACAGTCTGGTTCTGCTTCCCAAGTTTGAGTAGCAGCTCGCATTCGTTTGCAGAGTTTTTGGAGCTCCTCAAGCCTTTGCTCCATTTCTGCCAGCCTTGCTTCAATCAGCGCTCTTGCCGTTGGGCAGGGCGCTTCACCCCGATCGGCTTGGGTCAGCAAGGTTCTAATATCTTCAACTGAAAACGCCAGCTGTCTCGCCCGTAATATGAAGCTAAGCCGTTTTACGTCAGATAGACCGTATTCCCGATAGCCGTTAGCGGGATTTTTATTCGGCGATAACAAACCCTCACGAGTGTAAAAACGAACCGTATCAGGGGGCACACCAACTAAATGGGCTAGTTCCTTGACTCTCATGATATTCACCTCCTGCTTGGATTCTTAGCCAGGATAAACCTGTGAGCAACTCCAAGGTCAATGGTTTTTTATCACTTTTTTCTATAGAGGCTTGCTTTTATATAGCGGATATATAACAGACGGCTTGAATATTGCTTAACTTATTGTTTTAAAAAGCAACTTTCTCGCTCAAACAGTATCCTTGTTCTAATAGTAGGAGTGCATCAATGAAAACCCTCACCTCAGCTCTCGGCTTTCTGCTGATAGCCAGCGCACAAGCCCAAGCCGTCTGGACCGTTCAACCTGATCAGTCCCAAGTGTATTTTATGAGCTACAAAAACGTCGACATTGCCGAGTCTCATGTATTCAAGAAAGTCCAAGGTACTGTCGATGCGAAAGGAATAGCCAAAATAACCATTCAACTGGCATCGGTGGACACTAAAATCCCAATTCGGGATGAACGTATGAAGACCTTGCTGTTTGAGACTGATACTCACCCTTCTGCTGAAATTACAGCCAAATTAGACCCTAAATGGCTCGCAGAGGTTGAGAAAGGCACGCCAAAATCTACGACATTAAACGCAACGCTTAAGCTACACGGACAAGAAAAACCCATTCAATTGATGGTGATGGCGACTCGTACACAGAACAACCAAGTGCAAGTAACAACCATGAAACCCATCATCTTAAATGCAGAGTCGTGGGGGTTAGCCAAAGGCATCACAAAGCTCAAAGATATCGCGGGGTTAAGCTCAATCAGCATCAGCGTCCCCGTTGGCTTCGTCCTCAATTTTGCTAGTCAGGAGTAACCTTTCGCACTGCTTCCTGATTCACCAGATGATCAGTAACTACCAGGGACGAATGCCTTCTGCATTCTTCCCTATAGTTGTGCTTAAATATCAGTAGATTATATTATTACCCTGTCAACTGGCCCCTTCGATTATGCGTCTCATCGTCAAAGGAGGGGATGTGCAGAAACTCTCATCTTCTTTGACAGCACTCGCCAACTTTCTTTGATTCGAGTAGAGTTGAAGTTGAAAGGCTTGTTTTGGAATCATAGATGAAAACCGTCTTAACCCGCACCGTACAGAGCATAGGAATTGCCCTTGCCCTCTTTTTGCAAGGCTGCTCAAGCATAGGCTTTAACGATTCGAACCCAGATGATGAGCCTTTAAGCAAAGAGCAAGAACAAGCCAGCAATCTCTTCGAGATCAGAAATGAGGCTTCAACATTGTTCAATAATGTTGAAGCCAATGAATTGAAGGTTTACGCGCCTACTCACTTCGATCAAGCACAATCAGCATTCAATGAAATAGATGACCCAAGCACCTCAGAAGATAATGCCCAAGTGCAACTTAAAAAATTGCAAACGTCCAAAGAACTAGGCGATAAACTGAAACCGCTTGTAGTACAGCATTTAAATGAAACAGCAATAGCCTACAAACACATGTTAAACCTAGGCATTAAAAACACCCACCCAACCAGCTTTTCCACGCTACAGAAAAGATGGTACAGCGAGGTTGAAGCTCTAGAATCAAACCCTAAAAATGAACCCAACAAAGAGTCGGCCGAGTCACTCAAAACATCCATGATTGAGTTAATCAAAAGGGATCTTAAAACCTCAATGCTATCACCCACCCTATCTGCACTGGGTGATTTAAAGAAAAGCGATACGCCAATCTATGCCCCAAAAAGCTTTGAAAAAGCTGAAATTGCGGTTAGTCAAATGGAAAATGTCCTACGAGAGCACCCCGACGACATTGAATTAATTACAGCGGCACATGAACACGCACAACGATCACTTAAACAAGCGCAAAATATTGGCAATATTGCTCGGTCTTGGGTCGGCATGACAAAACCTGAAGCAGAGACAGAAGTCGAAAACATCATTAATCAGTTACATTTGATTGGGATGGCAATGGGAGAGCCTGATCACCGTCACTTGGGGATCCAAGCTCAAGTTGCAGCTTTGACACAAGCTGCTGAAGTACAACGCAAGCGAGCCCAGGCCTTTGCACTTGAACCGGGCTGGAGCGATGAAAGAAAAGCTCTGATCAATAGAATTAAGACGCTGGAACAAGAACTAGCTAAAGCAAAACGCCAAGCGAAATAATCCCTATGCAAGTGGAATTCACTGAGTTGCGCATTGTCTCATTTGCCTATTTACAAAGCCTGGATGTTTCCAAACGATTATGAAAAAGCATGCTCCCAGAATCTTATTGCTTGATTCAGGTGTCGGTGGACTCAGTATCTATAAGTCGATCAAACACTTGCTACCCCATATAGGTGTTCTATACGTGGGCGATAATGATGCCCTCCCCTACGGTGAAAAATCTGATGATTTTATACTCAACCGGGTAATTCATATTACTCGGCATTATGAACTTCATTACCAACCCGACCTTGTTGTCATTGCCTGCAATACAGCCAGCACACTAGCATTACCCGACTTAAGATCAGCGACCACCATTCCCATCATTGGCGTAGTCCCTGCTATTAAAGTGGCAGGTGAAATCAGTCGCTCTCGCCGAATCGGCCTATTAGCAACGCCTGCTACTGTCGAAAGGCTGTATATTGACGAACTTCAAGCCAGCTTTGCAGATGACTGTAACATGCTCCGTGTTGGCAGCAGTCATATGGTTGAGATGGCAGAAGCAAAGCTGTCAGGAGACAACCTTGATATGGACCTTCTAAAGCGAGAGATAGAGCCTTTTCTGAAAAATGACATTGATACAGTGGTACTAGGCTGCACACACTTTCCTTTACTGCATGAAGAGCTCCAAAGCTTAGGGCCTAACATCCATTGGATCGACTCCAGCACGGCCATTGCTAATAGGGTACAACATCTATTGAAAGCCCAGAGTTTGTTCTGCGCTCCCTATCCTTCAAGCCACACTGAGATAGATTCCGCCGAGTTCACAGCGGAAATATCGGATACCTTAAACAAGAAATTGCAGCAACTGGGCTTTTCTAAGATACAAGATAATAGAAAAGAATTGTTTAATTTTAATCCAAACGCTTAGCTAACAGAATGGAATTTATTCTTTCTTTTCTCATATTCGCTATTCATTTACTAGGCATGCTCGCAGCAGGGCATGCAGTGCTGCGAGGAAGAACCGCTGAAGGCACTGTCGCTTGGGTCATCTTTCTCATATTATTACCCTACATAGCCTTCCCTATGTACATGATTTTTGGTCAAAGGCGCTTTCAAGGTTATGTCAATGCTCGTAGGGCCGGTGATTTTGAAATCAATCATCTCTCTAGAAAAGTATATAATAAACTGCTTCCCTACTCTGTTGAGTCGGACTTTTGGGCACCATTGAATCGAATCGCTTGCCAACCTGCAACACGTCAAAACCGAGCAAAATTACTGATCAATGGTCTCATAACATTTGAGGAAATCTTTAAAACCATTGATGAAGCTGAAAAATATGTATTAATTCAATTTTATATTATTCATCACGATGAGCTGGGTAAAAGACTTGCAAGACATTTACAATCAGCCAAAGCGAGGGGTGTTGACATTTATTTCATTTACGATGAAATTGGTTCAAAAAAACTCTCCTACACTTATATCAAATCGTTAAGGGATCATGGCATTCACTGCATGCCTTTCAACAGTAACCAACAAAACAAATACCAATTAAATTTTAGAAACCATAGAAAAATTGTTGTCATTGATGGCTCCAGGGGGTTTGTGGGTGGGCATAATGTCAGTGATGAATATCTAGGAATTGCTGCTCACCTACCTCATTGGCGTGACACCCATATCATGCTAGAAGGGCCATGTGTACTTCATTTACAACTCACTTTTTTAACGGATTGGTATTGGATTACTCAAAGAATTCCAAATTTTAATTGGGAGCCAGCACATTCCAGCAAACCAATAGACAATTCTTTTGTTCATCGGATCGATTGCTTGCCGCTGGCTTCTGGACCCAGCGATTTAATGGATACCTGCGCCCTACAATTTTTACATCTTATCCATACAGCAACACACCGATTGTGGATCGTTAGCCCCTACTTTGTACCCGATCAAAGCACTGTATTGGCCTTAGAATTAGCAGCGCTTAGAGGTGTTGATGTTAGAGTACTCATCCCATTTAAAAGTGATAATACTCTCGTAACACTAGCCAGCTGGACTTTTGTTCAGGATTTAATGCCTTCTGGTGTTCGTTTTTATCAGTACAAACGTGGCATGCTTCATCAAAAAGTGATGTTGGTTGACCACCAATACTGCTGTATTGGCACAGCAAATTTTGATAATCGTTCATTTCGCATTAACTTTGAAATTTCCGCCATACTTGATAGCGCTCAATTCTCATCCAATGTAGCGGATATGCTGAATAATGATTTTGAGCAATCAGAAGAATTGAGAGCAATACAGTTGAAGAAGTCACCGCTCTATTGGGCCCTTGCCAGAACAATAAGGTTATTATCTCCCCTTTTATAACACGCTAAAAAATCAAGCTATACCTTTCACTATCATCGGCAATAAAATGAAAAGCGCCGATAATTACCTATAAAACCTTTAAAAAACCATCATCATTCACAATACAACCAATCCATAAAAAATGCTGATAAAACGATCAATTTGATTGCAAATACAAATTCAAGTTATAAAACCTGCTCAACCAAATCTTCAAAAAAACAAAATTCACAGCAAAGCTGTTGACAATTGCCCTCAAATAAAAAAAGAATGGCTCTACAGGTTATGTTTCCGTTACTGGGGGTAACAGAAAGCCTCTGCTTAGGTTTAGGTAGTATTTTACTACCTATTAATTGAGCACAGTTTATCCTTTAAATATTATAAAAATTGGATAAATGATGAGCAATTACCTAATGCGTACAAGGAAGGATAAGCAATGACGTGGTACCACAATATTTCTTTTAACGAAAAATTGTGAGCCTCAAGAGTGATTTTACTGCTTATAGTGTATGACTCATAAGCGCTAGACATAATTTGGCATGGTACCTGCTTATCAAATCACGACAACGGATGGATGACAGTACGGATTATGATCGTCACGAGTAAAGGAACCCTTTCAGTATCAATCGTGTACGCGGTACTGAATCATGCGCGCATGCAGGGTGTTGACCCAATGCAAAGCATCGAGTCCGCACGCATTGACACTCAATTACTTCGTGATCCCAATCAACGCATCCCAGTCCATCAAGTTGACCATCTTTTTAATGAGCTGGCTCGCCGGCTCAAACAACCAGAGCTGGGCATCAGTGCAGGCGCTCGATTAGAAGGGCGCTCCTACACTTTGCTTCAACCACTTTTTATGTGCAGCAGTTCGCTTCGCGAAGCTTTAAGCTTGGTAAGGGAGTTTTTTGTACTGATCAGTGATGAACCACCGCCCAGTGTTGAACGCGACCACCAAGGATTGGTGCGAGTAACGTTCGAAGGGTACCAACAAGGTGTTGCAGCAGAACAATGGATTCGCCATGAACTCATTGCCTCTGCCTTTTCACAGTGGTCCAGGTTGTTGTGTGGTCGTGACTTTGCAATTAGCAGAGTCGACCTGTGCCGACCACGGCCTGCACAGGAGGATATCTACCAATATTGGCTAGGTGCTCCTGTGCGATTCGGGTGTCAAGAGGCTGCAGTATATTTCCCAGCCTTTTGGCTAGACAAACAACTCCATCAGACAAACCCACATATTATGGACATGATAAAAAAAGAAGTGAAAACACTCGCAGATCGCATTCAAAACCGGGGGTCTCTCACAGAGCGCATTAAGCAGGCTCTGGACCAAAAACGTATAGCGTTTAGTGCCACACAGCAAGAAGTGGCTGAGCTGTTTCATATCAGCTCAAGAACCCTAAACCGCCACCTGCAACAGGAGGGAACATCTCTTAAAACCATTTTAACTCAATCTCGAATTGAAACCGCCAAGCAGCTGCTTGCTGAAAATAAACTCAGCATTGAGCAAATCGCTATGAAAATTGGTTTCTCAGGACGCAGGACGCTTGATCGTATATTTATTAAGCATTTAGGCATGAGCCCTGCGCAATATCGAAATAAAATCCGTTCAGAAAGCAGTCACAATGTTGCCTCTCCGATGGGAGAGACGCCTCAACCCCAGGAAACCTCTACTAGCAACGAGCTTGCCTAGGAGCTAGGCAAAATACATTCGGTTTAACGATAGACCTTGTCTTCTGACGAGGCCTATCGTTCGGCTCACAAGAATCAAGAATGGTGCACAAAATACCCAGAGTGCACAATAATGGTGCAAACTTTAATACCTTGGTCTAATTTCAATCATTTATATTTTCCTAAAGCAATCGTCTGCAAACCGCTAAGCATAAAAGACTGTATGCTCTCTTCCATCACCGCCCGCTGACGTCGTCTAACCGCTTGAGACTGCTGCCAACGCTCATGACACTGAGAACAAAGTGTCAATTCACAGGCATTAACACAACCAAGCGAGATAAAGAGATTCACTTCTTGTTCAGGGTTTTCCCTCAGCAGTAAACATTTTGTTAAATGCAGCACCCCATCCATATCCTTTGCTAATACACGACAATCAAGAAATCCTAAAGTACGATTTTTGAGCTCAATCAACTGCCTAGATATGACTTTAAGCCCTTGGTCTTTCATTTTATCTCTTTGCTCGAGGGTAGTGTGTCTCTCAGGGTCAAAAAGCACAAAACCACCATCTTTGTCCGCACCCATCATGTTACGAAGTCTGGTCAAATGAGGATCTTTTTCGAACGGATACAATTGCATCTGCTAATTCACCCTAACAATACACTTCACTCTCAACTTAAGGCGCCAATTCTTCCAATAATGAAGCAATGCGACGCTCGGCATTCGTCATCACTCTAAAGTCAACTCTCCGGGAACGCTCTTCATCTTCGGTACCATCAGGCAGATAAATAGCTTTGGCCGAAGAAAGACCATTTGCGGTCATGTGTTGAATAATCCAGTTTTCAACGTTTTTGATGGATTCGAGCTCTAATAAATAGGCCAACGTCGAGCGGGTTCTGGCTTGTGAAAGCGCCATGTTTTTTACATAGGCCATTTCAAATGAATTAACGCCAAGCCATTGACTCGAAGTATGACCTTCTATTCGTACTTCCAAAATGTCGTCGCGATACAGAGGCTGTGTCAAAATTTTGATGTAGCGCGGGAAGAAGTCGGCTAGAATTTTCTTGAATTCAGGTTTCAACTCAGACTCACCTTCATCAAAAAGTGCGTCTAAACGCGCAAATCGCATACTCAGATCAGGAGAAATTTCTGCTCCCCAACGACCTAAATCAGACCCAAACTCTTCTTTTAAATCTTCATAAAGTTGCCGCTTCAGCCGATCATAGAGAACGACGACTTCAGCCACTTTCTCTCGCTGACGCTCAACATGCACCATAAATAATACAGCAATGAGAAGAAAGACCATCATCAACCCCGCCATCAAATCTGAAACGGCGATCCATTGCCCTTCTTTATTACTCTCTTTCAGCAACCAACTTGGGTTTGTCATAATGTACAACTTCCACATTACGAACTAATTCGCGTAATTTTTCAGTCAACGGACTATAATCACTGACAAATTTTTCTGACAATGCAGTGAGCTGCATACCCAAAGATTTCAGTGATTTGTTCAACTCCTTCTCTAGTGCATCATCAAGATGCATTAGCTGTTTTTCATGGCGATTGAGCAATGCCGTGATTTGATCACTGACAGATTGCTGGTTTGATTCAACATTATGTTTAAGATTATTTGAAACCTCATTTAATGTATTCACAAAACAATTTGACGTTTCTTCTAGTATTTTTTTCATGGTGGTTTGGTGTGTCTGGATCGCTTCAGCGAGTCCATCGGTCAAATAGAAGATTCTTTCTTCTAACTTTGGCAACCCTTCCGTTGCGCTATTAACCAATTCAGCCAAACGAACAAGGTGCTCATCTAAATCGCCACGCTCTTCATTGAGTACTTGCAGCAAATTCCCTAATGTCTCCGAAATACCACTGAATGATTTTGCATGTTCCACCATTGTTGTATAGGCTTTTGTCGCCTCCCTCATAGAGCTCGCCACACGCTGCTGGTCATTGACTAGTTGAGAAATTTGTTCCTTGTAATCGGATTGCCAGCTAACCATCAAGCCCACAGATTCATTCAATTGTTTGAAGTTGTCGCCGTATTGTTCTGTGATACGGTTATTAAATTCTGAAATAACCGACTGAATGGCTTCTGTCAGAGCAGTAGTATTCATCTCGGTTAAACGGCTTTCAAATTGCTCTAAGCGTTTAATAATTTCATTCAAAGTATTTTGATTGGTTTTGTGTTGCTTTCTTAGCAAATTGGCGTATCCATCATCGGACGCTAAATCCAATGATTGTCTAATTTTAATTAAAGATTGATTGGATTGGACCAAAGTACCGATGAGGCTATCTTCAGCGTCTTCTTTTTGAAATATCTGTCGTGTTTTAAGGGTTAAAGCCCCCAGCAAACCCGCTATAGAGGACCAAAATGCCGTTTTAAGGCCTTCCAATAATGCAGGAACACTTTGATTAAAATCGCTGGTATCAAAGTGTAATAACCCCAAAGCGATGCCCAGAAATGTACCAAAGATACCAACCGAAGTGAGGAAAGAAGGGCCTTGCTCAATTGCCTTCGGTCCAAATGCGACCGTATGCAGCACCAGAGTCAAAATGGCAATACCCCCGATTAAAGCAAGGGTCCATTCAGAAAAAATTGATGTCCACTCCATGACCTACTCCAAGACATCCTTTTCTATGGAGTGTAGACGAAACAGTGAAGTTTCCTTAAATGGCCATGGTTAAATTGTGCCGATCTAATCGATTCATGCTAAAACAACTAGCTATGCACCGACATAAGCAATCATAACGCCTGCTGCAACGGCTGATCCAATGACGCCAGCGACGTTGGGCCCCATCGCATGCATTAATAAAAAGTTGTGTGGATTGGCTTCCAATCCAACTTTGTTTGCAACTCGTGCAGCCATTGGAACTGCCGACACCCCTGCCGCACCAATCAGCGGATTGATTTTGTTACTAGACACTATATTCATCAATTTCGCCATTAAAACACCCGCCATCGTTCCAATGCAAAAGGCAATTAATCCCAGCGCCAAAATACCTAACGTTTCAATATTTAAAAATTGGTCAGAACTCATTTTGGAGCCTACACCTATGCCAAGAAAAATCGTCACAATATTAATAAGTGCATTTTGCGCAGTATCACTGAGTCGATCAACTACACCACATTCTTTCATTAAATTTCCAAAACAAAACATACCGAGTAAAGGAGCAGCCGAAGGCAAAAACAAGGAAATCAATATCAATAAAGCCATCGGAAATAGAATTTTTTCTAGCCGAGTAACGTGTCGTAATTGCTTCATTTCGATTTTACGTTCGGCTTCTGTGGTCAGGGCTCTCATAATGGGGGGTTGTATCAGTGGCACTAATGCCATGTACGAGTAAGCTGCAACAGCAATAGCACCTAATAAGTGAGGTGAAAGCATCGATGCAACAAAGATAGCCGTCGGGCCATCCGCTCCCCCAATAATACCAATGGCAGCAGCTTCTGATATTGAAAAGTCCATTAACCCAGCAGCCGATAACCCAACAGCCCCCATCACCGTTGCAAAAATACCAAACTGTGCGGCTGCTCCCAGGAAAAGGGTTCTTGGGTTCGCTAAAAGAGGGCCAAAATCCGTCATAGCACCTACGCCCATAAAAATGAGCAGTGGGAAAATACCCGTTTCAATACCCGCATGATAGATGTACCAAAGCAATCCACCTGGCTCTAATAAATGTCCAACTTCATCGTACATAGGAGCCGAATAGAAATTGGCCCCAGGAATATTGACAAAGATTGTTCCGATGCCAATTGGCAATAAAAGCAATGGCTCAAAGCCCTTACGAATGGCCAAATAAATAAGTACTAAGCCTACCGACATCATCACGGCTTGCCCCCACTCCATTTGGGCAAGACCTGATTCAAGCATTAACTGCATTAATTTATCCATTGCAACACCTCAAGCGATCAACGAGCACTGTATCCAAACGTCTAAGCAAACCGATATTAACCAATAAACAAAAGGGCATCGCCCACGCTCACTTTATCGCCTTCTTTAATATTCACTTGCCCAACGGTGCCTGCTTTCGGCGCTCTGATTTCAGTTTCCATTTTCATGGCTTCCAAAACCAGCAATACGTCTCCTTGAGAGACCGCTTGACCTGGCTTTACAATCACTTTCCAAATGTTGCCCGCTAGCGGTGATGGCAATGGCTCACCGCCAGTCGTCCCAGCCATATTGCTTGCAGCGGTAACGTTTGTCGACGCACCTGCATTCAGAGACAAGGGGGCTCCATTGATAGGCGCTAGCTGCTCTACTTCCCCGCCTTCATCCACCTTCACCACATACTCATGGCCATCAACCGTAATGGTAAAGACATCTTCTGCTTCGCCCTTAGGCGCAGGTTCAAACGCAGCAGCATCCCCTCTGTTTTTCAAAAATTTCAAACCCACCTGAGGAAAAAGCGCGTAAGTTAGCACGTCATCAAGGGTGTCTTTAGCCAACTCAAAGGAATCTTTTTGCGCTAAACTTTTCAATTCTTGGGATAATTTCTCGACTTCAGGTTCCAACAAATCTGCAGGACGACAAGTAACCGGCTCTTTACCTTCTAACACCCTTTGTCGTAAATCAGCATTAAACTCAGCTGGTGCTGCGCCATACTCGCCTTTAAGGATGGCTTGGGTTTCTTTCGAAATGGTTTTGTAGCGCTCACCACTCAATACGTTTAAAACCGCTTGAGTCCCTACAATTTGCGAGGTTGGCGTGACCAAAGGTATGTAGCCCAAATCTTGGCGAACTTTGGGTATTTCTTCAAAAACCGCATCCATTTTATCAGCAGCCCCTTGTTCACGGAGTTGACTTTCCATATTCGTCAACATCCCGCCGGGTACCTGGGCAATAAGAATGCGTGCATCGACCCCTTTAAGTGACCCCTCGAATTTGGCGTATTTTTTACGAAGCTGGCGAAAGTAAGCTGCAATTTCTTCTAATAAATTTAAATCCAACCCTGTTGCTCGAGGTTGCCCTTCCAATGCCGCCACAATCGCCTCTGTGGGTGAATGACTATAGGTCATCGACATAGATGAAATAGCGGTATCCACACGATCGACACCGGCCTCAATGGCTTTCAGAAAGGTCATGGGTGCCAGACCCGACGTCGCATGAGCATGAAGCTGTACTTCTAACTCGGTTTGATCCTTTAATCGACTGACCAGATCAAAAGCGTCGTAAGGTGTCAGAGTGCCTGCCATGTCTTTAATGGCAATAGAGTCAGCGCCTAAATCTTCAATTTGCTTGGCAAGTTGCACCCAGTTTTCGACAGTATGAACCGGGCTCGTCGTATAAGAGAGAGTACCTTGGGCATGTTTACCAACGCGTTTCACCGCATTTAATGCTTGCTTGAGGTTTCGAGGGTCGTTCATCGCATCAAACACACGAAAAACATCCACGCCATTAAAAGCGGCCCGTTCAACAAAGGCATCTACAACATCATCGGCATAATGGCGATACCCCAGCAAATTCTGCCCACGTAATAGCATTTGCTGCTTTGTTTTGGGCATGGCTTTTTTAAATGCCCTGATTCTTTCCCAAGGATCTTCACCTAAAAACCGGATACAAGCATCAAAGGTGGCACCGCCCCATGACTCTAATGACCAAAACCCCACCTGGTCTAACTTCTCTGCTATGGGCAACAAATCATCCAAACGCATGCGAGTTGCCAACAAAGATTGATGGGCATCGCGTAATACCAGTTCTGTAATACCAACCGGACGATCATGTTCTGTTGCCATAGTGCATACCTTGATTCATGTCTTTAGAGATGTGATTGGGCGACCGTATTCATTCCCCTAGCCTACCCTGCTTCAATAGCCATTTAATCGATTGATCAAATACCCATATCTGAATAACGAGTACGGATTCATTCACTGGCGTTTTTTATAAGCTGCAACTGCCTTGGATAGTACTTTCAATAACTGTGGGTCTACTGCACTTCCTGACTGAACAGCAGGCGTTGCTGAAGTTGACTCCGACTCTGGTGCCCAACGTTTAACACAGGCAGACATCAGGGTTGTGATCAGCACCAACAGTGTGAGAAAGACAAACACCGTCCCCATCCCCAGCGCCATTAACGTCATACCTTCTGAAACTAAGCTGTCCATTACCCAACTCTCCCCAAAAACCAAACAGATGGTGAACCGACACCGAAGTGAAATAAATCACCACTTTCAGTCTCAAGTTACCTGGGAGGCCTTAATGTACTTAAAAGCAAAGAGATGAGCAATAATACGAAGGCATTGATGTATGCAACACCATTATTATGAAATACGCCTGAGCGGCCTATCGAAGACATCCAATAAAAAGGAATCAGCACAGAGCTAAATGAGGGGAAAAAGTGAAAAGAGAAGAAAAGCGGAGGGCCTTGAAAGCAGGCCCTACTTTTCGATCCAGTAAAAGGAAGAGTGCTTGTTAAACCTCCGCGTTAAATAAGAACGAAGGCTCCTCATCGCCTAACCGCCTGGCAAGCTCCAGCGCTTGCTCGCTTGGGATTTGACGCACTAACTCTTCCGTTTCTTTGTCAAAAACCTTAATCACGCTTCGACCGCTATCTTCATCTACCTGGAAGTCCAACCGCCGCTCTGTAGACTGAACGTAATCATTCAATTTTGCTACGGCTGCTTCCACCTCCTCAGATGTAAAAGCCCCCTTTCCCTGAGCCCCCTGGCCTTCGTTGCTTGACCGTTCTTTGGAATGCACGGTCGTGGTATCGGGCACATTGACTTTTGGTTTGGGCACTTTCACTGCCGATTCAGGCAGACTCGGATCATTCCCTGGAGGAGGCGTCGAAGTAACCTGCCGAGGGCTAACTTCGGCCCTGACGGTTTGTACTTTGATGTCACTCATGTCGACTACCTCTCAAGAACATCCACTCGACTCATCCCTGCTTACTTCCTTAAGTATAGAAGGGAGGGACATTTTACGCCCCTCCCTCAGCTACTTATTGCAGCAGCGACAGTACCTGCTGAGGCTGAGCATTGGCTTGAGCCAACACTGATATACCAGCCTGTTGCAGCACCTGTGATCTTGAGAGCTCCGCAGTTTCAGCTGCAAAGTCAGCATCCTCAATTCGCGAGTTCGCTGATTGGAGGTTCTCTTTCGTGATCTGCAAGTTACTGACAGTCGACTCAAGTCGGTTTTGGATCGCACCCAATACCGCCCGTTGACTCGCTACCTGACCGATCGCATTGTCAATCGAAGTGATGGCCGCTTGTGCTCCCTCAAAGCTCGAAATATCGATGTCTGTGAGGAAGGTTCCGCTGACCGCACCGCCGTAGTCACCTTCATTGAATCCCAAGGCATTCAATTCATCAGCACCGGGCGATCCGGCTGAGATATTGAATTCACCCGCAGATTCAAGCGTTACCGTGCTGTAGGTGGTCTCATAGGTGAGACTCTCAGCACTGACCAGAACGGTTGGAGCACCCGTTGCGGTTGACGTCGACATTTGTGCTTCACCAAAGGTCGATTCGCCGATACCTGCTTCTGCTGCATCCAACCCAAAGAGTGCTCCGATGGACTCATTCGCACCCGTTTGGTCGTCAATAGCCACCGATATATTTCGTCCATCTGCAGCAGTAAGGGTTAGTGAAACCCCATTATCAGAAGCCATCACCCCAGTTCGACCAGACACTGAATTGATGATATCTAATGCATCGGCTTTGGCTCTATCAGTATCAATTAATCCACTGCCATTAGCTTGAAGAGTCACAGTTCCCGCATTTACACCGTTGATGTAGATGGCTGCAGAATCACCGACTTCAAAAGCCGTCGCACCACCGCTGGTTAACCCTGCGACCAACTCGCCATCACCACCCACGACTTCGGTTGCATTAACAGTTGCTCGCACACCCGTTTCACCACTGACCTCGTTAATGGCTGCTGCGATGGCGATACCAGAGAGTTCTTTCGAGCTGGAGAGGATTCGGGTACTGTCGGAAGCTTCTTCTGCTGAGGCCGTATCCGCTTCCGTTTTAGCCGCACCGATGACCACCCCATTTAGGGTAATATCACCTTCAGCTAACCCATTCACGCCCGAGAAGGTCGTTGAGCTTGAATTGTTGGCGTAATACTCACCGCCGACTGCAGCATCAGCAATACTCAATTCAGCTACGCCCCCCGTTTCTGACGCATAGCGCAACTCACCAGAGAGTGTTTTGGTCACTGAACCGATGAGACCATTAGCTAGGTGCAATGAGCGACCTTCTCCATTCACCTCCATTAATACCTGATTACCGGCATAATTTCGGATTTCTAGTTGCAAATTGCCACTGGCATTTAGCTCAGCTGATACATCCAGCTCCTGTGCTTGGAAACTCGTTCCATTTATAGCATCAGCAATCTCAGCCAAAGATATCGTGCCATCAGCGTTTGTATCACTCACCGACACCCCGACTCCTGAAGAAGTCAATCCTGGCGCACTTGAGAGGTTATCAAGGGTACCAAAGTAGAATGTATCTCCAACATCCAGATTATGAGAGGTGATCGTCAAGCTTATATTCTCAAATGCATTAATGTTGGAGTAATTGTTGACCGCATTTACAAGATCATTCACGGTGCTGCCTGCAGCAACTGATTTTGATGATAGGGCTGCACCATCCAAGGTCGCATTGACTTCATTGGTACCCGTCGAGCCCAGCACATTCGTTCCATAACTCGAACCATTAAAGGTTTTAGCAGCATAAAGTTCACCAGTCACAGCAGTTGCTCCAGTTCCCTCAACGAAACTTAGGTCTACTGAAGATATTGTGGCTGAAGCCGTGTTAAAAGAGAGTTCCCCAAGTAGCGCGCTACCTGAAGCCGTTGTCCCAACACCACTGACAACTGTATAAGTTGCTGCCCCACTTGCTGAGAAAGCGAACGCACCACCACCTGTACTAACACCTAAGCGAATGACATCCCCTGAGGCATTGTCTACTCGAACAGTGATCGCATTACTTGACGCATTCAACTCTGCTGTAACGGTTACACCTGTTCTGTAAGAAGCACTATTCAGGCTATCTGTGAGCGCTTGTAATCTTTCAGATGTGGTATCGAAATTAGCTAGTGAACTATCAGGTAAAGCTATAGAAGCACTGGCCAAGAATAATGTTTCACCGCCAGTTGTTCCTGTGAAGTCGCTGATGACAAATTCAATGCGTTCAAAGGCATTAATCCCAGTTATACCATTTAACGCTGACGCTGCATCATAGATGGCGGTAGCACTTGCGATAGTGATCGCACTCGCAATGAGAGTACCACCAGCCGTCGCAACTGTATAATTCACTGTATGGAAGTTGGTGATTGCGCTGGCAGCTACTGCCGTTGTGACATAAGTGTTTGCAAGCGATCCATTTGCAATAAGGGTAGCGTTATCAAGATAATGTGAAATTTTATTGGTCAAGTTACCAGCTGAGCTACCGTCGATCCCCGTAGCTGATGTTGAATCCGATTGTGCTGTACTAACGGTTGCGGCAGTACCAGGTGAGTAGCTGCCTCGCACCAAGCCAGCACGACCTAAATCTCCGTTACCCGTGCCATTACCACCATCAATTAAGATTTCGGAAACATCTCCATCAGCCACCAGTGTATAACCACCGACATAAGTCGTCGGCCCATCAATCGCAAGCCCTGTAGCCGACTGAATAGTGGCATTGCTGGCTCCGACTAAACCACCGGCCAGATTTGAAAACGCTACTTCAATGTTCCGACCGTCTTCTGCGACTAATTGCACGCCTGCTGAGTCGGTATTGGTATTGATCGCTCTTACCCCAGTTTGATTGGCAACCGAGTTAATGGCTTCTGCAACGGCTGCACGCGTTTGTACCGTACTAGCTGTCGTTGAAAGAGCAATTTCTACCCCGTTGAGGGTCATCGTTAAAGTTCCGGCGGTAGCACTCATTTCAGAGCCAGAAACTACGTTTTTATTAACTACTGCTGTAACCCCGGTTTGATCAGAAGCAGCATTAATAGTTGCAACTTTGGCAATAGCCGATGCTGCCGCGTTATTTGTGGATGCAGTATCATCGCCCGCTTTAGAGGCCGCAATAGCAACACCGTTAATAATTAAGTCACCGTTCGAAAGCGCGCTTGAATTTCCTATGGCACTGACGCCCGCATCTTTAGCAGCACCAAGGTTATTAGCCGTCAACTCAGCAATGGAAACATCAACTGTCTGCCCTGCATTGGCACCAATCTGGAAAATCGCATTAAAAGATCCGTCCAACAACTTACGGCCGTTAAAGTCAGTTTCATCAGCTGTTCTGGAGATTTCCGCAACTAACTGATCAACCTCCGATTGCAACGCCTCGCGGTCCACATCAGAGTTAGTCGCATTTGCTGACTGAACAGCCAGTTCTCGAATACGTTGAAGGTTATCGTTAATAGAACCTAATGCACCCTCAGCTGTCTGCGCCAATGCAATCCCGTCGCCCGCATTACGAGTCGCCACTGCAAGCCCTCGAATTTGAGCAGAAAATCTTGTTGAAATAGCAAGACCTGCAGCGTCATCTTTCGCGCTATTGATCCGAAGACCTGATGATAACCTTTGTAAGGCCGTCTGGTTCGCCGATTGTGAGCGGTCTAGGTTCCGCTGCGCATTGATCGAAGCGATATTGGTGTTGATAATTTGAGGCATATCGAAATCTCCTTCCACAACAGCTTACACGGGCCATAGCCAAACATTGTGGATGGCAGCCCAACTTCATATCTTCTCAGATGTTGTAGCGACCAAGTTCGAAAAAGCTTTAGGAGGGATTGAGTGAATTATTAATTTCAGAGAATGTCCCAATAATGCCAGTTCAAAATAATTCAATCATTCATTATGTCACAATGACGTTAAAGTATAGTCAAATCAATAGCTTACAATGATATGCGGCTAATCTTAGATGACCATATGAAATTTAATTTATATAGTGAGCACATACAATAATAAATTTCATTACAAACGATAACTCTAATCCGCCATTCTTTACAATTCAGATGATTTATATTGGTTCAAGTATTGCTTTCTTGTAGCAGATAAGACCCAACCATAAGAGGGCTGGAATCTGATGGAGCATGAGAATGAGAGTAATGCAGCTAACACAGCTATTACTTCTATCTCAGAAAAATTAACTGAGCGCCACAACGACAACCTACACTTCTTTAAAAAGAATCTGCCAACCATTTTTAAAAAGATAATTGAATCTAAAGAAAGCCCAAAGCTTATCATAGATCCATCTGGACGTTATATCCAAAGAATCAAAGATGGAAAACCATGTTATGAACCAAATGCCATAGAGTACGCTACAAAAGAAGTAGAAGTATTTAAAGGTATACTAGACAAGATAGACTACAGGCCAAACTTTGGGTATGACTACCTTCCTCATCTAATAGAAAGAAAAGCGTTCAAGCAAACAATTAAAGCCTACTTGAATGATAAGAAAAACTCAGAAAAACGATTTAACACCAATCTAGATTTAGTGATTTTTGGCTGTGGTTTGGGATATCATATAGAAATTCTACTTAATATTCATCGTTTCAGAAGCGTAACCATTATAGAAAATGACATTAGAAACTTCAAATCAACGCTATATACAATAAATTGGAAAAACATACTTACCTCACTACCAAAGAATAGAAAAGTAACCCTCATCATAAACACTGACAAGTCATCTGAAATATCAACAGAAAAGTTTTTATATGAAGTTAAAACAGAAACGGTTAGTCTCTTCCCATCAAATACATTATCATCAATAAGATATACACATGAAGTCGATAGACAAGAACATCAAACAGCAAAAGAAACGCTAGCCGAACAAACAAATCATTTTAATGTTCTTTATGAAAAAGTAGGACCAGATGGTCAAAGGCTTTTAAATGCCAATGAAAATCTTAGACTTAACAACCCAGTTATCAGCTTCAACAAATCAAGAATAAATACAGACAGAAACATTGCCATTATAGGAGCGGGACCTTCCCTAGACATATATAGCGAAATATTAAAAGAAAACAGGGAAAAGTTTTTCATTTTTTCTGCTGGCAGCTCCTTATCATCACTAATAGATCTAGGAATCAAGCCCGATGTACATATTGAGTTAGAGTACAAAGTATTACTCGCTGATTTAATTCAACACATCTCAAGCAAAACAGAACTAGGTGATATTAAACTTATAGCCACTATAGAGACTCATCCAAGCATAACAAAAATTTTCGGGAGCTGTTATCACTTCATACCCGAGACTTCCGAAATAGCGCAATCCATAAAACCAGACAGCGTTCTATCAGCAGGAGGCGTCAACTGTGTTGTTGCTGCATTAGCAGTAGCTAACATTCTAGCCCCAAAAAAAACGTCAATATATTTATTCGGAATTGATTTTGCCAATATTAATGGAGAGCACCATTCTAAAACCAACATTTCAATGAAACATAATCTCCCTGAAAACCTAGAAAGATTAAAGATTGATAAAAATAAGATAAAAGACAAATATAAAATAAAAATAAAAGGCGTCACTGGAGATACTTTACTCTCTACGCAAGCACTAAACAGCTCCAGGATAGCCATGAACGAACTACTCGTTAAAATCAATCGTGAAATATATAATTGTGCCTATGGCGCCATTCTAGACAACACGAAACATATCACACCTGAAGCACTATCTGCAGACCTTACAAACATACAGATTAGTAACGCAACTAATAACCTAGAGATACATCCAAATCAATATGACTACAAATCAATCAACTCATTCTGTACCCAATTGCTAGAAAAATCACTTTCAATATCAAACGAAATATTATCTGTTATCACAAAGAACAAACTTGAATACGAAGAAACAATAAATTTAATTCACCAGATCAATAAAGAGATAAACTCACTAAAGCCATTACAACTAAAACGAATGACCTACTCAATCAACAGACTACCTATATATTTGTTATACTTAGTCGCAAACTTTAGCAGCGAAGAAGAAAGAATAAATATTTTAAAGCTATGGTGTAAAGACTACAAAAAATATCTATCAAATGTTGACAATCAATATGCAAAAAAACTAAAGGATAATCAACACATATTGAACAAAGAATGGACTGACATGAACTTTGTTTAGACTACAAATCGATTTTCCTAAACAAAAACCAATTTTGGTCGTCAAGAGGAAATTGAGGATCATATCGATACACAAAACCATAATCGACCAACACTAATGGATATCTATCCAAAAGCTCCTTAGCAAAATCACGCTTGAAAAGCTTACCTGAATGCCCACGATAATCAACTTCAACCGGCGTCGGATTAAAATATTCACTAATTAGTATATAGCTATTTGTACTATTAAATAGATTCTCATAAACATGCTCCAACCGATCCGGATCAATATGAATAAGCACACCTTTTGTAAATACACAATCTGATCTCGTTAAATTTAGCTTAGAGTCAACAATTGAAGCTAGCAATACCTCCACATCTTTAATCAAGGAAGCTTTCTTTGCTGCCTTTTTATTTATTTCTATACCCTTTAACTTTAACCTATCATCAATTGACCGTAATGCTCTAAGATTCATACCAAGATTACAACCAAACTCGATAAACGATGAAGCATCAGGCATCTTCTTGATCATAGTCGACCAGAAGTAAATATTAGATTTCATTTCCTGATTGGTATACGTTCTATCTGTATAGTCATCGCCAAATTCACCAGCCCAAAATTTTTCTTGGGAGCTAATATTGTCATGATTATTCATTATAAAAATCACCCAGGTTTGAATTTTCGTCACTTTTAGAAAAACTATTCCAATACAGCTTGGCTTGCTGCTTACTCATAGCGTTACTCGAATTATCCGCAGCAGTATCTGTATACGGATTAGAAAAAGGCTCTTTCTCAAAGATTGGATCCTTTAATACCCACTCACCATCATCACACACCCACGCACTGTCATCACGAAGAGGATTAATCATTTCATAAAAATCTTCTTTAGAAATACCCATAAACCCACAGTACATATCAAGTGATTTTGGCTCATTCCCATCATACTCTTTCACTAATGCGATTCCTTGTGAACGTGTCAGCCTACCATGTCTGATTTCGTAACTAGCGTCATCAGTAGTACGGCCATAGCCAAATTTAAGGTACTTAAGATAATCATGAACCTCATTTGCATGATCCTCAATTTTAGAGAACAAATTGAATGTCCTCCCCCTTTTAGAATTAAGGGTATTAAACTCCCATTCATTAATCATTTCTTCTGCTTGCTTATTAGCATCCCAATATATGAAATTTGAAAGATAAATCCCAACTAAATCACATTGTTCAATCTGATTATCGTCAGGATATACGAAAGGTTTAATATCATTTTCAGTAATCCCATTTTCACCAAGAAGCACTTCTGGCTCTATCCCTCTCATATCATGTTCTTTTCGACTCCAACGCGTGAACTCTACAAAATTATGCAAGGATACAATACCCGTTAATTCAGCAAAACCGTGCTCTCCCCAAACAATTAGCGGTATATTTTTTTCAACTGCGACTTGAATGGGATAGGTTTTAATACCAGCATGATAATGCCAAGTAAGATCTCCTACCTTTTCGAGCATCAACCTTGATAATTTACAGGCAGATTCCAGAGGATAATTACATTCTTCCAAATCACAACCAGATTTTTCAACCAAATTCCTTAAATTTTTCTTACCAACAACTGTATTATAAGCATGATTAAAATGAACCAACAAAGGTTTCATCCCCAACTTTCTGGTTAATAGCCACACCTGATAATGTGAATCTTTACCGCCACTAACAGGTATAATACAGTCATATTTATTACCTCTTTGTCTTGCATCGGACTTTGCCTGCTCACACAGAGAAACAAGCATGTGCCATCGTTCATCCCAATCAATTTTTAGCGCCATTCTACTTTCATGATACCGACACCCACTACAAATGCCGTCTTCATCAATAATTATTGTTGGCTTAGCATTTTCTGGGTAAAGACATTTTGCACAATACCTCATTAATCAGCCTCCATCAGTTGATGATACTTTGAAAGTTTTCAATCCTTACAGGAACTTTTTTTTCGGATAAACACTTTTTTAATTTTTTAGCAACATGCTCTTTATAGTGAAAAACATTTGCCGCAGCTAAAGCATCAGCACCTGCATCCCACCCTTCAAATAAGTGCTTGCATTGATCCGCCCCACCAACAGCAATTACCGGTAAATTCGTACTTTTCTTTATTATTTTTATCAAGTTCAAATCATACCCTACCTGCATACCGTCCCGATCAATTGAATTGATCAAAATTTCTCCGGCTCCAAATTTTTCTACTTGCTCCACCCATTGTTGAAGTTGATTTTTATTCTTTTGCTTGCCCGCTAAAGTGTAAACGCAATATTCCCCACCCTGTTCTTTAACATCAATAGAAGCAACTACACATTGTCGTCCAAAATGCATACTAATACTTAATGCCTTGTCAGGATCAAGCTCAAACAATGAATTTAGACAAACCTTATCTGCACCTGATTTGATTAACTCTTTAGCATAACTTAGATCCCTTATATATCCACCAACGGTTAAGGGAACAAAACAGTAGCTTGATAACTTTTCAACATATTTAATGAATTTCGGATCAGGATGCCCTCCTCTCGTCACATCTATGAATATAATTTCATCAACTGCCCAGCGATTCAACGTTTCAATAAAATGAGATGGATCGTAGTGTATAACATGAGGATGGTTAAATTGTTCGCTATGAATGATTCTACCTTCATTAACCAAAATAACTGGTATTAACCTTACAGCTAACATAAGCCTTCCAATATCTCATGCTGCAGCAACTCAAGACCAACCCCTTGACTTTTTTCAGGATGAAACTGAAATCCAACAGTTCTATTAAGCTTGATAGCAGAGGTAAACTTGTTGCCGTATATGGTTGTTGCATAACTATCTTCATGCACACCTAGCAATGCATAACTATGTACAAAATAAACATATTGATTGTTAATAAACTTATTTTCAGAAAACGTTTTATTCCAACCCACATGCGGCACTCTATAGTTAGTTAAATCAAACTTCTTAATATAATGCTTAAACCAACCCAAACCAGGCACACCAGGTGATTCATCTGAACCCAAACAAAATAATTGCATTCCCAAACATATCCCAATAATCATATGTGTCTTGTTTTCATGAATTTTATTCAACACATCAACAAAACCACGCTCTTTTAAACCATTCATCCCCTCTTTAAACAAACCTACTCCAGGAACCACAACAAGATCGTATTTTGATAACGCACTTGAAGCACGATCTATAACATCAACCTGCAGACCTAAAAATAATAATGCATTGGTTATAGACCGAATGTTACCAACACCATAATCTAAAACTACTACTCTAATTTTACTCAGCGTCATACTTTGCCATCTTAGTCATCAACGAGATCCCATGAAAGCCCTGTTCCTGTTTCAATATCACAAGACGCCTTTTTACCTAACACATTCTCATATTCTTTGGGTGGTAATCCATATCCAGGCCTGATACTTCTGATATTTTTTTCTGTAAAAACGTTGCCTTTAGGAATATCTTCTACAGCGTATAAAGATCGTCGAAACTTAGCATTATCTTCCTCTGATGCTTGCCTTTCATAGGTTACTTTACCTAAAGAAGACCATGCCGACCTACATCTAGTGCATAATTCTTTCCATTCTTTTGGTTCCATAGAAAAACCTGCATCAAGACCCCCATCTTTCCTATCCAGAGTAAAATGTTTTTCTATTATCCTCGCACCAAGGACTGTAGCTGTTACAGCAACGTCGAAACCTAGACTGTGATCCGACAAACCGAATGGAACGTTGAATCGAGATCCCATATCAAGCATTGTTTTCAAATTAGATTCACTCAGCGGGGCAGGATAACCACTGACACAATGCAAGAACGCAACTGGAGCATCGCTTTCTTCTGCAATTGCAACAACACCTTCAATTTCACTTAAATTCGCCATACCAGTCGATATAAATGTAGGTTTACCTTTGCTCAAAATATATTTGACAAGTGGGTAATCAATTGCTTCGAATGAAGCAACTTTAAATGCAGGGACTGCCAAAGCATCCAAAAAATCAACACCTTTTTCATCAAATGGAGTTGAAAATATCTCTATATTTTCTTTTTTAGAAAATTCAAATATCGCTTCATGCCATTCATATGGTGTTTGCCCAATGCTATATAGGTCATATAGTGTTCTTCCTTTCCATGGACCACTTGATATAAAAAATTCCTTTTTAGTCGAATCAATTGTTAGGGACTCAGGGGTGTATGTTTGAATTTTAACCGCATCTGCTCCCATTTCACTTGCAGCTGCAATAGTATCAAGCGCTCTTTGCAAGCTACCATTATGATTTGCCGAAATTTCGGCAACCAATATAGGGGGCTGTTCCTTACTATCGAATACTTTATTAAATATACTTATCATTTCTATTTAAAACTCAAGCAATTCATTTAACTTCATATATAAAACAATCATTTTCACATTTTACGAAACCATTTTTGATGAAAAGATTGACGGAGGATAAATTTTCCTTATTCACACAAGCTTTAATATATTTACATTTTGAAAATTTGATTGCAGCTTGCACCATTATCGAACCAAGCCCTTTATTTTGACATTCAGGTCTAACTAAAATAGATATTTCTTCATATTCAACCTTATAATCGAGTCTAAAGTAACCGAATATAAAATTGCCTAACTGTAGGAACCACATCCTAATATCATTAGATTTTATAGCCTCGTGAAACCATGCAGAATGTTCAGCAATATTTGGTGGATTCGGATTTCTTGACCAGTTTCTTATATCGGGTATTGTTTGAAGTATAAATAGAAGCTCTTCATCCTGGGAACATACTGACCTGATAGCTATACTGGATAAGTCGTAGCACTTGCTGCTATATTTAACAAACAAACATTTAAAAAGTAGAGCATTAAAAATATGATTACTGGTTCGAACACTGCCAAGATGATCAATCTCAGGTCTATTTGCAATTAAGTTTTTTTTATCATTGAGTGTTATTAGCAATTCACTGAGTTTAACCTCATCAAATTCAGCAAACACATGCATCCCCAAACCACTTATGAAACCCACATTTGACGATTGATTTTCAGCCACCTTGTACACTATTGATGGCAATCCTAAACACATACGTTCTATCGATGAAACACCTGCCGAACCGATATTGATTTTATGTTGCTTCATCAACGTAAATGGATCGACTAAATAATTATATACATCCCAATCTTTCTCTCGAAAAACAACATGGTAATTTTCAATCCTTTCCCATTTTGATCTACCAATAAGCCAAGTAATTTTTAACTCTCTACTTTTGAAAAACTCAACCAAGCGCTCTGTTAGCCCAATATTTTCCGAACCGAGAGAGATCATTACATCCTTATCTTGTTTTTCAAAATCCGTTTCATTCACACAAGCATTAACATGATCGAGAAAGTTTTTTCCGAATAGATAGTACCTCACTCCTGACAATCGAGTATTTCCTGCTTGCACATCATTGCAAAGATTCAAATCAACAACCAAATCAAATGAATCTAAGTTTCGATTTAGATCATCTATAGCAATGGCGCAATTAACATTGGATTCAATTTTTGATAGCCAATCATTACCCAACAAGTAATGATCTACAATTACAACTATAAAACAATCTTTATAATCTCTTGATACTAAATTCTGAAATACTTCAGCATCTCTGGTTTCATAGTCATCTTCACGGAAATCAGCTCTGCCAGTAGAAGATAAATTAATATCATATTCTTCTAATCTTACTCTTCCAAATTCATTAACGTAGTAATCGACAATCTCATTATCACTACCTCTCATTGCGAATATAATCTGAACACTTTTCATATCACTGATTAAAGCACATGCCAAACCCGAACATCGGCTTAAGTGCCCAAAACCAGTCTGCTCAGATGCATCACACCTAAATAAAATGATTATCTTATCCATTCCACAGTTTTACCAAACGTATATAATCCTCTTCGTAATCAATATCGCATACTTCGTCATCGCTTACTAAGAATCCCAAAAGGTTGTCGGTATAAAATGTCATCTCGGCTAATGTTTCTTTTACATGCAACCAACAAAACGTACCGTTTGATACGCATAATTCTGGATGAAATTGTGACTGCATAGATTTAAACTCTGGTAAAAAATACTCTAAATAACCACTTTTGTTTTCTATCAGTGCTTGTACAGGAGGGTATGGATAGCAAGACACGCCCATTAAAGAACTTACTTTTTGGGTTTTCAGCTTGTCTATTAGATAGGACCAACTATCGACAAGCGTTTTACCTGTTAATAGCACTGCTGTTGGGTATAGAATGCACACCCACTGTTCTTCAGTTAAATTTAAGTGACTAACTGCATGCTCATATACATCTATCATCGTGGATCTATCAGACGCTATTTCAACAGGCCTTATTATTATTTCTCCACCATATTTTTTTCCTATTTCCTGAATTTCTTGATCTTCACTGCTAACATAAACCATCGAAAATATACCGCTATTTTCGGCCATCTCTAAAACATAAGCTAACAAAGGCTTGCCATTTAATGGCAATATATTTTTCCTAGGCAAGCGCTTTGATCCACCTCTGGCAGGAATAAGTGCGATTGGTTTATTTATTTTTCCAAATGTATCCAATCTATGAATTCCCCTGCTTTTAGATCACACCTAATCTTATATTGAGATATAAGATCAAACATCTCCGGCCCAATGCCATTACCCGGCCGTCTAAACTCTGTTTTGATATCTTTAATTATCTCTCCAGCTGTAGCGTCTTCTTTTATATACAATCCACGCCTGACCTTTTGACGTGACATAAGTTGCTTTTCAGAAAGTGAGCGCCTCCCGTTTCCCATCGCGCTTTCTACATCACGAATCATACCTACAAATGCATTCATTTCATTTGGTTCAAGTGACATCACATGCTCAACACTAGGCGTCAATTTATCTCTTGTAACTGTTTTTTCAAGTAAGCTGGCACCAAGAGTCAATGCGACTATATCCATATCCCAACCAGGAGAATGATCCGAATATGCAATTGGAAACTCAAACATGTTTGATAAAGTTGTTATCATATTAAGGTTGATGCTTTGGATATGTGCGGGATATCCAGATGGGCACTGATGGATAATAATTTTCTCATTGCCTTCAGCTGTAATAATCTCTACAGCTTTCTCAATCTCACCAATCGTCGCATTTCCTGTATCTAGCTGAATACTCAAATTTGTCTGTGCTGCAAGTCTAATTAGAGGTATATGATTAACATCGGATGATGCAATTTTTATTGAATGACATCCAATAGACTGAACAAATTCTATTTCTTCTGGAAAAGCTATAGTCGCAAAAAAAGCCAGACCCAACTCATCAGACAACAGTTTTATTTCTTTCCATTCGGAACTGGTTAGTTCACGTTCTTTAAGTAAATTGCAAAGGGGTTTTGATACGGTTTTTCTTTCACACGTTTTCTTATCGATCAAAATATCAAATTCAAACAATTGTTTTTTATCCGCTACTAATCGATCAGCATCAATTATCTGAAATTTTATTGCATCGGCATTGGCATCTGCTGCATGGCGAATCAGCTCTTTAGCGCCTTCAATACCTCCATGTGTTGGGCCAGCTTCAAATACAATGTAACAAGGATGAGAGCGTCCAATTTTTTTTCCATTTATTTCTACAGTCAACATGCACCTCCCAACCCTTTTTTCAAATGACTAACGATATTATCTAAGTCTGATTTATCTAACCGACAGTGTAATGGCAATGTAATAGCACTTTCGAAATACCGTTCCGCCCCATTCAATTCGTCATTATGAATATTTTGATAGAATGGATGTTTATATATAGGAATATAGTGCAATTGAACACCAATTCCATTTGATTTTAGATACCGAAACACTTGGTCTCTTGAAACGGTTGATTCCTGGTTTACATGAATAATAAACAAATGCCAACTGGATTCTGATCCAGCATCTGGTTTCGATATTGCAACATCCACATTTGTCAGTAGCTCTTGATAAATCTCAGATAACTGTTTTCTGATTTTAATAAACTTTGTTATTTTTTTAAGTTGACTTAAACCAAGAGCGGCATGTATATCTGACATTCTATAGTTATATCCAAGACATCTCTGTTCATAATACCACTCAGGCACGTCACCAAGGTTATCCTTACTGATTCCATGCGATCTGTATAATCGCATTTTATGTGCCAACTCTTGATTATGAGTAACGGCTACCCCCCCCTCTCCTGTTGTAATTATTTTCACAGGATGAAAGCTGAAAACAGTGATATCAGCCACCGGACTTGACCCGACTTTTCTACCTGAGTTGTAGAGGGCACCCAATGCATGACTTGAATCAGAAATGAGATAAAATCCATATTTTTCTTTTAAAGACTCAATCTTCTCAATATTTATAGGGTGGCCAGCCATATCGACACTTATTATTGCCGCAGGCAATTGATTTGCCTTTTCAGCTTTTTCTAATGCACTTTCTAGAGCATTTATGCAAATCATGCCTGTTACTGGATCCACATCCATAAATCGGATTCTTGCTCCACAATATTTTGCACAATTGGCACTGGCAACAAAACTGATAGCAGCCACCCATACTTCTGATTCACAATTGATATCTAATGCTAAACATGCAATATGAAGAGCAGATGTACCGCTATTAACAGCAACAACTTCAGGCACTCCCACATAATTTGCTATTGATTCTTCAAAGTCAGGTGTAGCACTCCCCTGGGTTAGCCAATTACTTTTTAAGACCCTTACAACGGCATCAATATCCTCATCGTCAATCCAGTGAGAACCGTATGAAATCATACCGCTATATCTCTTTACCAGTTGCTTGGATCAAAGCTAATATTGTCTCCGGATTTACCAATTTTTGTTCATTTTCTCCAGAATTATAATCAAACCCTAGCTTTACCTTTTTTCCTTTTTCTCTAATTGCATTCTTGGAGAAATCAATCACTTTATTGAATTGAATGGCAGGCTGAATTACGTAATGATCTTCAAAATCTAAGGTTAAATGCGAATCATCTCTAGGACACATCACTTCATGAAGTTTTTCACCCGGTCTTATCCCAATATACTCTAATTCACATTCTGGCGACATCGCTCTTGCTAGATCAGTAATTTTAACTGATGGTATTTTGGGTACAAATATTTCCCCCCCCTGCATTCGAAGTAAACTCTTTAATACAAAATCAACCCCTTGCTGAAGGGTAATGAGAAAACGCGTCATCTCTTCATGTGTAACAGGAAGGGATTTAGCCTTTTCAGAAATTAATTTTTTATATAAAGGTATGACAGAACCTCTCGAGGCAACCACATTTCCATATCTTACAACTGAAAATCTAGAGTTTTTACGACCTACAATATTATTTGCGGCTACAAATAATTTATCTGAACAAAGTTTTGTAGCACCATATAAATTTACAGGGTTTGCTGCTTTATCTGTTGATAGCGCAATTATTTTTTTAACATTATTCTTTATCGACGCGCGAATGACATTTTCAGCACCTGATATGTTCGTTTTGATGCATTCTGTTGGATTGTATTCTGCAGCTGGTACCTGCTTCATGGCAGCAGCATGTATCACGACATCCACTCCATTCATTGCTTGTATCAGGCGATTACTGTCTCTTACATCTCCAATAAAGTACCTCATGCAGTCACTACTGTATTCTTGTTGCATCTCGTACTGTTTTAATTCGTCTCGCGAATACACAATCAATCGTGCAGGTGAGAACGTTGCTAAAACTGTTTTCACAAAGCATCGCCCAAATGAACCAGTACCTCCGGTAATAAGGATATTTTTGCCATTGATTAATTGATCAATCGTAGACATCTCTTTTATTCCAATGAGCTACTTGTGGTCGGTGCTATTTACGAGATTAGCCTTTACTTTTAAAACCTCCAGTAAGACTTAGGCATAAGGGTTGCATTCAATTTTATACATTTAAGACCCTATGCATTCTTTGGAATTAAGCCCTATGATCTGTGTGATTGATGCAGAATCGACAACAGCAAAATGCATAAGCTATGCCATAGATTCACTAGGTTATTCCAGTATAACGGCAACAGGCACTCCTACTTCAGCAAATGCTACCCATTACATTCTAGCGGGCTCTACTTCTGTTGAACGCACCATTAACTATCTCAAAAGGAATGGAGTTACTGATATTCTAAGAGAAGCCCTGCAGGCAAATACCCCCATACTGACTTCTCACACTGGTATGGGCGCTCTATTCAAAATCATTAATGAACGCACTACCATTGACGGTGCAGGCCTAATACAGGGTGATGTCAGCCCATTGAAAACGAAGAATTACCGCAACATTCACATAGGCTGGAATCAAGTAAATTGGCAGCAAGACCACCCTGTTCTCAATAATATTGATCCAGCTGCGCATTTTTATTTTCAACACAGTTTGCAATGCCAACCCACGAACCTCGGTATGGTAAGAGGGGTTTCTGATCATGATGGGCAATTCATCTCTTGCATTGCTCATCACAGCCTATTTGCTTGTCAGTTCTGGTTAGAAAGAAGCGGCTTAGCTGGCCTGCATCTCCTTAAAAATTTTTGCGAATGGGATGGGGTATGTTAATTCACAGTCTGGCAGGTTATTTACCGATATCGAAAGGCATGGTGATTCGCTCTCAAAAATTTCTCAACCACGAGCCAATAGGGAATCCAACCGACAAAGCCAAAAGACTCTTTGAACAGGGAGTGGATGAACTTATTATTCAGCCTGCAGACCCCCTGACTGGAATCGACAAACAATTCTTGAATGTTGTAGAAGATATAAGCGCAAAGTGCTGCATACCCATCGTTGCAGGAGGCAGTGCAGACTCTATTGATGATATTCAGCAACTTTTTAATGCAGGCGCAAGTAAAGTTTTATTGGCAACTCTCGCTTTGGACCAACCAGATCTAGCACTTGAAATACTTAACTACTTTGGTCCAGCAGCCATTGCTTGCGGCTTAGAAGCGCAACTCATGGATCGTCATTTTGAGCTTTACTCAAAGCGAGGACAGCACCATGCCGACAAAAAGGTGCTGGAGTTTCTTGCCAAAAGTGATCACATGAATTACTGCGAGTATTATGTAACCGCCATTCATGCGGACGGCACCCAAGCTGGGCTAGATGTTAATCTTCTCAAAACGATTCTAACCCACACCCACAAACCTGTGACCATTATTGGTGGTCTTGGCAGCCCCGAGCATTGTTTGTCTGCTTTTCAAGCGGGTGGCCACAGTGTTGCATCCAATACTTTTTTCAACACCGACCCTAGTGCTGTCACTAGAACCATTGAGTTTCTAAAAGAAAAGGGGCTTAGAGTACGAAAACAATAGTCCTCCCAAAAATGCTCAAGAGAGGGGCTACTTGGCCGATAACCACCATACACTCATAGAGATCAACTGGTGAGCGTATGTTGTGGCAAACTTACTGCGTAACCCCAAAAATCAAGCCAAAAGAAGCTAGAAATGCGCTCAATTTTGCCCTTGAAGATGGAATAGAGTTTTTGATTCTTTGTTCAAGTGATGGAAGCTATATGGGAGTACTTACTTTTAGCAAACTTATCACCTGGATGAACTCCGACAAACTCTCTCCTCTTGAATCCATTGCCAATACCAATCATCTGGTTTTACGTTTGGGTAACAACACACATAGAACTAGGCGGGTAATGTCAACTAAACAGCTGAAAGCGGTCCCATCAGTCAAAGATGGCAAAGTCGTCGGAATATTCAGGATTTAAATTTCTATCAAGATTATCTTAATGTGGGGCGAATTGTTCTTTACTCCCAACCAAGATTCAAAGCCACCATCCCTAGGCAGATGCCTTTCGGCCGCATCTACCTAAGGATAATAGAAAATACAATTAGATATTTAAGCGCTTGGCGATATCATCTGCTGGCATATATCCAGGCAACATTTCTCCATTCTCTAATATGATCGCTGGTGTTCCACGCACACCTATCTGCTGCCCTAACATAAACTGTTCTTCAATGGGGGCTTTACAATCCAGATTGTCTTTTATAAAACCGGTGGATTTAGCTTTCGTCATTGCCGCCGCTGGGTCCTCATCACACCAAACCGACTTGATCTTCTTGAATGAAGCAGTGAGGTTTTGCTTGCCAGCATCTGCATAAACACCGGCTCTTGGATACGCCAAATAGCGGACAGTTATTCCAAGCTCATTCAGCTTTGGAACCTCTTGATGCAATTTACGACAGTATCCGCAATCTATATCCGTAAATACATTAATTAAGCCTTTCTGCTTCCCTTTTGCTTGAAATACGACCATATCAGATGACTTAAGGTTTTTTATAGCAACCGCTCTTTTAGCTGATTCTTTTTGAGCGGTCAGATTTGTCATCGTTCCATCACCTGTTTCAAACAAACTTCCAGCAATAAAGTAGCGGCCGTCTTTAGTGGAGTACACAACCTCACCTGTTGACAACTCCACTTCATACAAACCGCTTTCTGCCGCTGGCTGAACAGACGTAACCTTAAACTGAGGGTTTACTTTCGCTAGTTTCGATTTGATCATCGATTCGGCGCTATCAGCCGCAGACACTGCACCAGTGATAACGAAGGTAAAAAGTGAAGCAGCAAGGACTGGTGCTTTCATGAAATTCTCCAAAATATTCCGCTTAACGCCCCTTTGACCTCTAGGTGTCAATTAGTTCCTTAAGGTTCGATTCCTATCAGAGCTTGGGCATTACTTCAACATAGTCGCAAAGAATACCTCAATATATTTAAGTGAGCACACACTTTTTTGTGTTTTTTTTCTTGATTTGAGAACAAAGCATCGGCTGTACGCCAAAAAAAAAACGCCAATCTCATTTTATTGAGATGGGCGTTTTCTTGTATTTAAGAGCTGCTGTAGCCCAGCCTACCAAAGAATGAGGGCTGGCTTACACTTTCTCTTTAATACGAGCAGACTTACCACTACGCTCACGCAGGTAGTAAAGTTTTGCTTGACGAACATCACCACGACGCTTCAGTTGAATCTCTGCTACAAGCGGGCTGTGGGTTTGGAAAGTACGCTCTACACCCACGCCGTGGGAAATTTTACGTACAGTAAACGCCGAGTTTAAACCACGGCTACGCTTTCCAATAACCACGCCTTCAAACGCCTGCAGACGCTCACGGCTACCTTCTTTTACTCGAACCTGAACAACCACTGTATCACCAGGGCCAAACTCAGGTATGTCATTTTTAAGCTGTTCAGCTTCTATCGCTTGGATGATCTTGTTTCTGCTGCTCATCACTCGCTCCTCAACTCATGTCTTCGCTTTCGCGAATGAACTCTTGCAATAAATCTTGCTGTTCTGATGTCAAAACGCTCTGCTTAAACAGTTCGGGACGCCTAGTTTGCGTTCTTCCCAATGACTGTTTTAAACGCCAACGCCTGATACGTTCATGGTTTCCACTGAGCAGTACTTCAGGAACCTCAAGGCCACGGAATACCTCTGGACGGGTGTAATGGGGGCAGTCTAAGAAACCTTCTGTAAAAGAGTCCTCAACCGCTGAACGCTCATGCCCCAACACTCCAGGCAACAACCGTATAATGGCATCCATCATGGTCATTGCCGCGATTTCTCCACCGCTCAGAACAAAGTCTCCAAGAGACCACTCTTCATCCACGTAGAGATCTATGATGCGCTCATCAATACCTTCATAACGACCGCAGAGCAGGATAATACCCGCTTCATCACTGCTGCGTTGTGCGATGGCTTGATTAAACACATCTCCCTGAGGCGACAGATAAACCACCTTCGCTTCAGGTAAAGAAGCTTTCGCTTCTAAAATCGCTTTCTCCAAAGGCTCAGGTTTCATGATCATACCTGGCCCGCCGCCATAAGGTCGGTCGTCTACCGTCTGGTAATTATCATCAGCATAATCTCTAGGATTAAACAGATGAATACTTACCCGCTCACGTTTAAACGCCCGCCCAGTGACGCCATACTCGGTTAGAGCTTTAAACAGCTCAGGAAAGAGGGTTATGACGCCAAAGTTCACCTTAAAGCCTTCTTTTAAAACTCAGGGTCCCAATCAACTTGGATTACTCCGGCCGAGAGGTCCGTACTTGCAACATAAGGTGCAAGATAAGGCAACATACGCTCTCTATCATCCAAACTCTCCGATGTTGGTACAACAACCATCACATCGTTTGAGCCAGTATTAAATAGATAACTTACCTTGCCCAAGACCTCTCCGCTCAGTGTCACCACACTCAAACCCTCGAGCTGGTGATAATAAAACTCATCTTCCTCGGTCTCTGGCAGACTGGTCTTTGGAACCGCCACCCACGCATTGCGATATTGCTCAGCCTGAGTACGATCCATACTGTCTTTAAATCGACCGATAAAGCCCTTACCGTGTTCGCGCCACTCAACAAGCTCAATTTCTTCCCATTTGCCTGATTGGTACAAGTGCCAACCAGCATACTCAAAAGCACTTGCCTTAGGGTATGTTTCTGAGTGGAGCTTTACCCACCCTTTAACACCCTGAGCTGCCCCCACTCGGGCAACAATAATCAAGTGCTCTGGCGCTTTGGGTTTGTACTGGCTTTTGGTTGGTGCATTCACAGCTTGAGCCTCTACTCGAGCATTCGTCGTTTTTTGCAATGCTAATTACTGCGCCGCTTTACGCGCGCCTTTAATCAGCTTTGCAACACGCTCAGTAGGCTGTGCGCCTTTTGACATCCAATAGTCGATACGCTCAATGTCGACGCGGAGACGCTCTTCTTGACCACGAGCAACAGGGTTAAAGAAACCAACCCGTTCAATGAAGCGACCGTCGCGCGGATTACGTCGATCAGCAACAGTTACGTGATAAAAAGGTCGTTTTTTCGAGCCACCACGGGCTAAGCGGATGGTTACCATACGACGATCCCTTTACTGAGGGTAGGTTTTAGAATTGCCTACCGTTAATACGAGCACCTTCAGACTTTCGTCTTGGGCGCACCAAAAGGCCAGGGATTGTACCGAAAACGCCGGCGCGATGGAAGCCCTGTAGCGAGTAAAGAGTAGCTAAGGCCATAAGATGAACGGCAAATGTAAGTAACCACCTTCGAGGCAGCCAAGAGCTATCGCCAATTTCCCATACAAGTCCTATGCTTAGGTTGGTTAGTTGAGGGGCATCAATGCTTCATATAAAAGCCGCATCGGATCAATTAAAGCGCCAGATGTTACAAAGCTCTGGTGCTAGAGGGGATTTTATTGGGTATTGCTGTCTCCTCGTCAGCCTTTTAGTGTGTCCGTACCTGCTTTTCCAATCCATTGATATTGGGCACACCATTTCTGCTTGGCTAGTCGCGGCCTACATGCTTGTGACTTTGAGTGTTCTCACCTATTACAGCCTGCACCCAACCCCAAGACTCTTATCTTGGTACGCTCCTACTGCCTATAGTCTTTTCTGCATTTATAGTCTGCTTGATGGCGGCACCGATCAAACCGGCTATCTATGGTCGTGCTTAGCCCCGCCATTAATTATGGCAACTCTGGGTATCAAGTTGGGAGGCTGGTTTTTTGCGGGCTTTTTGGTGTCCTGCGTCTCTGTACTCTACGCCGCTGACTTACTTGGTGAATGGGCAGCTCCCTACCCAGAGAGCATCACCCCTCAACTCACCATCACACTGTTAAGCTTGGGGCTGCTCGCAGCGATCATTGAATTTGCGACCGATTATGCTTTTACTAACAACCAAGAACTCACAAATCGATTGCGCCAACAAGCATTAAAGGATGACTTAACCGGCCTTGCCAACCGACGAGCCATGCGCCAGACCCTTTTCAGAGAAATCGCACGTAGCCAACGCACTGGTCGCCCGATCAGCTTACTGATGGTTGACATCGATTTCTTCAAGAAAATAAATGACACCTTTGGTCACGACGTTGGTGACCAGGCATTACGCTGGCTCGCTGAAGTTTTCCTTGCCACGCTCAGGGTGACAGATGTTGCCTCTCGCTGGGGCGGAGAAGAATTTCTCATCCTATTACCCGAAACGGATTTACAGCAGGCTTTTTATGTTGCTAATCGCATCCGAGAAACTGTCGAAGAACAAAACCTTCCGGATTGCCCTCAGGATGTGCATTTTACTGTCAGCTGTGGCATCGCAAATTCACACACAGACAGCTTTGACCCTGTAACGGACATTGATTTACTGACCAACATGGCCGATGAAAACCTATATAAAGCCAAACACAACGGGCGTAACCGAGTGGAGCCACAGGTATCAATGACCGAAATACACCATAAGCCTGAAGTCGCAGCGCCTTAATTCTAAACTCCATCTAGAACAGGGAACTGTTTCTTCAGGCTAAAACACAGCAAGACAACTTTGACTTATTGATTAGGCAAGCCTAGCAATTGGGTTTGCATTAATTTTCCTAAATCAACGTGGTGCAGTAGTCGCGAATATTGACGAGCAACTGACTCGGGCCCAAAAGCAATGACGGGCACTGGCGTATGGGTATGTGTACCCGTTCCCCATACGACGTTTTGCTGCCTTGCCACTTCGCGCCCAATCAAAGGAATATGATCCTCTTCACCGTACACATAAAAGGCTTCAAAATCATCAAACTTAGGCAGCTCTTTTGTACCTAATGATTTATGACCTTCAATATAATCTTTATTCTTTTCATGCATCAATATGCGCTTTGCTTGTTCAAGCGTTATCTTGAAATCAAGATTGTCATTAACGGCTTTCATTAGAGCATCTGGCGTTGGGTGCTCAGATTCATCCACTTCAAGATTCCAATAAAGCTCACTAAATGATTTCTTTTGATTGAAAAGCTTGTCCAACGAGGCAAGAGGACCAAAATTAAAGTTTGGCGAGTATTGATAACCGGCTTTTTCATAACGATCACCCGGTAAGTTTTCATGCTTGGGCACTTGATGACGACTGTAACTTAAGCCAAAACCACCCGTTTCATGGTCTGCGGTTACAACCACCAATGTATCGTCTCTTAGCTTCGCCCAATTTAAAACAGCCTCCAGCATATGATCAAATTTAATCATCTCATGCAGCATACCACCTGCATCATTGTAGTGAGCTGCCCAATCTATCTGCCCACCCTCAATCATCAAGAAAAAGCCCTTATTATTTTTGGATAATTCATCAATGGCTTTCATCGACATTTGTTCAAGAGAAGGCTGAGCCGTTTTCACTTTATGGACGTAATCCGTTCCATCTTGCATACCAGAATAGGCAAACAAGCCCAGTATCTTGCCTTTCGCAGAATCTAACTGATTTCGATTAAATGCCAGCTGATACCCTTTGGATTTCGCTTCCAACAACAGGTTTCTATCATCGCCTCGCTTAGATTTGATTTTTAAACTTGGTTCAGCAGTCAGTGCCTGTAATTGCTGTTTAACTTTGTCATCACTGTTGGCTGATTTAGGAATCCAGTGACGCATTCCACCGGACAACATGACATCCGGAGCTGCGTTCAGCATGTCAACGGCAATTTCATTCTCCAAAGAACGGTGAGGCTGGTGCGCGGCAAAAGAGGCTGGCGTTGCATGCGTTAATCTTGTATCAGAGACCAGCCCCGTAGACTTACCCATTTTCTTGGCGCGCTCCAGAATACTCAAAGCAGCATCTCCGTTAGCATTAACACCGATGCTTTCGCTTGGAGCCGGCAAACCTAGAGCGAGCTGAGTAGCAGAACAAGCAGAGTCAACGACGCTAGCGTCCATTGGCCAGTGCGTTGATAAGCCCACATAGCCCTGTTGTGCCATTTGCGTGAATGCCGTTGGCTTACCTTTATAGATAGAGTTAGGTGCCCGTTGAGCATACGTTTCCAGCAATCCAACTTGTTGAGGGCCCATACCATCCCCAATAATTAAAATCAGGTTTTTGATTTTCGGTTGGGCCTGCAAGGATGGCATGATGCAAATCAAACTGAATACAACAGATCTAACAAAGGTCTTTTTCACTAATGGTGTTCGCACTTCATCCACTCCCCGTTCTTTTAGTTAAGCTTTATCACTATTACGATAACAATCAAATAACCAAACCAGTTCAACACAGCAGTATGACAGCAAGATGAATGATTGCATTTGATATTAAAGTGACAGGCTACTCTAGCATGCAAAATTGATTCGCTTATACTAGCCAAACTTCTAATTTTTATTGCGAAGAAAAAAGCCCGCGAATTGCGGGCTTTTTCGAATTATCCACCGAAGTCATCTAAGAGGATGTTTTCAGGCTCGACACCAAGCCCTTCTAACATCTTGATGACGGCCGCATTCATCATGGGAGGCCCACACATATAGTACTCACAATCTTCTGGAGCAGGGTGCTCCCTCAGGTAGTTTTCGTATAAAACGTTATGAATGAATCCCGTGTAGCCGTCCCAGTTATCTTCGGGCTGAGGGTCTGATAACGCCAAATGCCACTTAAAGTTCTCATTTTCATCCTGAAGCATATCAAACTCATCATTATAAAATGACTCACGCATGCTTCTCGCGCCATACCAGAAAGAGATCTTCCTATCCGAGTTTAAACGCTTCAATTGATCAAAAATGTGCGAACGCATTGGAGCCATACCCGCACCACCGCCAATGAAGATCATTTCAGCATCGGTATCTTTAGCGAAGAATTCACCAAAGGGTCCATATACCATCACTTTATCACCGGGCTTTAAGCTAAAGACAAAGCTCGACATTTGCCCACAAGGGTAGTTGGTACCAGGAGGCGGCGTTGCAATACGAATATTGAATTTTACCACCCCTTTTTCTTCAGGGTAATTCGCCATCGAATAAGCACGGATAACCGTTTCATCAACCTTAGACTCTAAGTCATACAGTTTGAACTTTTCCCAATCACCGCGATACTCTTCTTCGATTTCAAAATCTTTATACTTCACATGGTGGGGCGGACATTCAAGCTGAACGTAACCGCCCGCACGGAAATCGACATTTTCGCCTTCTGGCAAACGTAATGTAAGCTCTTTAATGAAAGTCGCAACATTTAAATTTGACTCTACCGTACACTCCCAACGCTTAACCCCAAAAACTTCTTCAGGGACCTCAACTTTCATATTTTGCTTAACAGGTGTTTGGCAAGACAAACGCCAACCTTCATTCGCTTCCCGCTTGGTAAAGTGAGATTCTTCAGTGGGCAGCATCGAGCCACCTCCTTCGATCACTTTACATTTGCATTGAGCACAAGTACCGCCACCCCCGCAAGCTGACGATAGGAATATGTCATTTGCTGCCAGGGTCTGCAGCAACTTGCCACCCGCTGCTGTTGTGACGGTGTTGCTAGGATCGCCATTAATCTCAATTTTTACATTACCAGAGCTAACCAGTTTGGAACGAGCTGCCAAAATCAATACGACCAGTGCTAACACCACCGCCGTGAACATGGCTACGCCAAGTATAATTTCTAAATATTCACCCATGTTCGCTAACCTCTATAGTGACACGCCAGAGAATGACATGAAGCCCAACGACATCAAGCCAACGGTCATGAAGGTGATACCCAAACCACGAAGGCCTTCAGGCACATCACTGTATTTCAATTTTTCCCTGATGCCTGCTAGTGCAGCAATTGCCAGAGCCCAGCCAACGCCTGCTCCAATGCCATAAACAACACTTTCCGCAAACTGATAATCACGTTGGACCATAAACAGTGACGCGCCTAAAATTGCACAGTTCACTGTAATCAGGGGTAAAAATACGCCCAGCGCGTTATAAAGTGCAGGGAAATATTTGTCTAAGACCATTTCCAATATTTGAACAATGGCTGCGATCACGCCGATATAGCTCAAGTAACCCAAAAAGCTTAGATCCACGTTGGGCAAACCTGCCCAAGCCAATGCACCGTCTGCCAGTAGATAGGTGTAAATCAGGTTATTTACAGGCACCGTAATGGTTTGAACCACTATTACGGCAATACCTAGACCAATTGCGGTCTGAATTTTCTTTGAAATGGCCAAAAAGGTACACATGCCCAAGAAAAAGGCCAACGCCATATTCTCTACAAATACGGCACGAATAAAGAGGCTAATGTAATGTTCCATTAGTGTTTCTCCGATGCCATTGTATTAGGTTGCATGACAAAGTCAGCTTCTTCCACCTGGTCCTTTTTCCAGGTTCTAAGGCCCCAGATAAAAAAGCCAATAATGAAGAATGCACTTGGTGGTAGTAGTAATAAGCCATTACTGTAATACCAACCGCCGTCAGTCACCAATGGTAGAATTTCATAACCGAGTAATGTTCCTGCACCAAATAGCTCTCGAATGGTGCCAACAAAGATTAAAACCACGCTATAACCCAGTCCATTTCCAATACCATCTATAAAACTTGGAATCGGAGGATTGCTCATTGCGAAGGCTTCTGCTCGTCCCATTACAATACAGTTTGTAATAATCAATCCAACAAACACCGACAGCTGTTTGCTCATTTCATAAGCAAAGGCTTTCAGTATCTGATCGACCACAATCACAAGCGATGCAATAATCGTCATTTGTACAATGATTCGAATATTATTTGGGATATGCTTGCGAATAATAGAAACAAAAAGGTTCGAAAATGCAGTTACAGCTGTGAGTGCAATACTCATAACCAGACTGACTTGCAAACTGGTTGTAACCGCCAGCGCAGAACACACACCCAGTATCTGAACGGCAATCGGATTCTTGCTAAAAATGGGTGACGTTAAAATTTCTTTAGTGCTCGACATCTTAAGCCCCCTTCGCCTTTACATTTTCCAGAAATTCACCAAAACCCTGCTGGCCAAACCAAAAATGGACAAGGTTATCTAGACCTCGCGTGGTAAGCGTTGCACCGGACAAACCATCTACTTTGTACTTGGCATCAGCTGCTGAGTTATCGACCTTTCCTTTAATGACGGTAATAGCTACTTTGCCTTTGTCATTAAATACTTTTTTACCAGGCCACAACGACTTCCAAGATGGATTGTCGACTTCCCCACCTAGGCCAGGTGTTTCAGAGTGATCGTAAAAGCCAAGCCCAACGATGGTATCCATATCGCCTTCTAACGCAACGAACCCGTGCAACGTAGACCACAGCCCGTACCCACGGATAGGCAGAATTAACTTATCAATTTCACCTTCTGCAGATTTCACCATGTAAACAGGTGCATATTTTTCGAGGCGTTTAATACTCGCAATATCAACGGCAGGGTCAAGCGTTTCCGTTAGCTTCGCATCCGACATTGCTTTACGGTGATCAAAGTTTTTCGGGTTATAACCCGCTGCTTTGATTTCAGCCAGCTCATCATCAGTCGCATATTGGCCGGTCTTCAGATTTACTATTCTCGTTTCCACCACTTCAAACTGCTTAGCAACGGATTGAGACGCATCATAAAGCCCAGCTGCGGCTAGGATATTTTTTCTCATATCCTCTGTTTTATTGGCTTCTTGTGCTGGTTTTAGAAAAACCGCTGCACTGGAAACCACAATGGAACAAGCCAAGCACAATAAAAAAGCAACTATAAACGTTTTTGAAATCGTATCATTATTAGCCGACATTGCGAGCCATCCTCCGCTTTATATTGGCTTGCACAACAAAGTGGTCAATCAATGGTGCAAATAAATTACAGAGCAATATCGCGAGCATCATGCCCTCTGGAAACGCAGGGTTAACCACTCTAATCAGCACAACCATAATCCCGATCAGCGTACCAAAGAACCACTTACCTGTATTGGTCATAGACGCAGACACAGGATCTGTCGCCATAAAAAACATACCGAAGGCAAAACCACCCACAACTAAATGCCAATACCAAGGCATTGCAAAGAGCGCGTTAGTTTCTGAGCCAATCATATTAAACAGTCCAGAGGTAGCAACCATGCCCAGCATCACACCCGCCACGATACGCCAAGACGCAATGCCCATAATCAACAACACAGAACCGCCAATGATGATCGCCAGCGTTGAAGTTTCCCCCATGCTGCCTTGGATCTTTCCATAAAAAGCGTCCATCCAGCTCACACCGTTATTGACTATCGCCTCAACTCCACCCAAAGAGGCTAGACCTAAAGGTGTTGCTCCTGAGAAGCCATCGACAGCTGTCCAGATTGCATCACCCGACATAGAAGCCGGGTAAGCGAAGAAGAGAAATGCTCGACCGGTTAATGCAGGGTTTAAGAAGTTTTTACCTGTTCCACCAAAAATTTCTTTACCGACGACGACTCCAAAACTGATGCCTAGCGCAACCATCCACAACGGCAATGTTGGAGGGCAAATCAAGGCAAAAAGTATGGAGGTCACGAAGAAACCTTCGTTCACTTCATGCTTACGAATGGTGGCAAACAATACTTCCCAAAAACCACCCACAACAAAGGTCGTGATATAAACCGGTAAAAAGTAAGCTGCACCAAAAACAAAATTATCCCAAATGCTCGCGGGATCATTTCCAGCAAACATAGCGATAATGGTGCCCCGCCAGCCTTCCATGTCCGTAACGCCCATATTCAGCATTGCCGTGTTGGCTTGGTAACCAATATTCCACATACCAAAAAACATGGCAGGGAAAACACAAAGCCAAACGGTAATCATAATGCGTTTTAAATCAATGCCATCACGCACATGCGAAGAGCCATGCGTTACGGTCGACGGCTTATATAAACCTGTGTCAATGGCTTCATACAGTGGGTACATTTTTTCCCACTTTCCACCTTTGACAAAGTTCGGTTCAAGCCGATCTAAGAATGCTCTCAAACCCATGATTATGCCTCTTTCTCAATTCGATCTAGATTGGCACGCAAAATCGGGCCGTATTCGTATTTGGACTGACAGACATACGTACATAACGCTAGATCTTCTTCATCCAGTTCTAAGGCGCCCAGCTGCATGGCAGAATCCATGTCTTCAACAATCAATGCTCGAAGAAGCTGTGTGGGTAATATGTCCAGAGGCATGACACGCTCATACGCACCTACTGGGACCATTGCACGCTCACTGCCATTCGTAGACGTCGTAAACGCAAACTTTTTGGCGGGCATGAGTTTAGATAAATAGATGTTCAAGACTGAAAACTTGTTGGTGCCTGGTCGAAGATAATGCAGGGCTTCCCTCTCACGCCCCTCAGGCAGAACACTGACTTGAAGCGCATAACGACCAAGATAAGCCAATTCAGGAGTCGCTTGGCGGCCATCCAGTACGGAACCAGAGAGAATGCGGTTCTCCCCATCAATCAGCTCACCAGCACAAAGATCATTGAGAGAAGCTCCCACTTCTGTACGAACCAATCGAGGCTTTTTAACACCAGGGCCCGCTAAAGCTATCACTCGTTCAGTTGGCAACTTTCCTGTTAGAAATAAACGTCCAAATGCCATCACATCTTGATAGTTCAAATGCCAAACTATTTTGTTACGGCTTACGGGGTCTAAATGATGAATATGGGTTCCAACCAAGCCAGAAGGGTGAGGCCCTGAGAACTCTTCTGTCACCGTTTGGCCATTAGTAGAGGTGCTAACACTGCTGCCATTACGTTTGCAGATAAACACCTTTCCATCCGTCAAAGCGTTCAACACCTGAATGCCTGCATCGAAAGACCCTTGGTCTTCAGCGATGATCAAATCCGGTGTTGCTGACAGAGGGCGCGAATCCATCGCACTCACAAAAATGGAGTGGGGCTTTGATCCTGGTTGAGGGACCTTGCTAAAGGGACGCGTTCTTAAACAGGTCCACAAGCCAGACTCAATGAGGTTCTCTTGTGCCTGCTCTACACTCAAGCTTCCCAATGCAGCAGTGTCATACTGTTTAAAGCTCACTTCATCATTGCCGTCTTTCTCAATCACAAGCGATTGAAAAACACGACGCTCACCACGGTTAATGGCTTTCACAGTCCCAGAAGCAGGAGCAGTGTACTGCACACCCTCTGTTTTCTTGTCTGTAAAAAGCACTTGGCCTTTTTTGACACGATCACCCTCTTTGACCAACATGGTAGGTTTCATCCCCACGTAGTCGAAGCCGATGACCGCTACCGATTTAACCGGATTGCCGTCGTAGATCTTCTGTTCAGGCTCTCCAGTGATCGGCAGGTCTAGACCTTCTTTAATATTGATCATATGCCTTGCCTAATCAAAGTGACTGTATTGTAAAATCTGTTGCGACGATGGTGCTATGAAGCGCTTTTACGTCCGTTTGGCTTGAGCAAATGCAGCAATCACTGTTTAAAATCCAACCAATATTTACGCAAAGGGCCAGTATTTACCTTCGTCATTAAAAAATTGCGGCTAAGTATAATGATTGCGCCTTTTATATGCTACCAAGACTCAACGTCTAACGACTCATTCCTTAGTATAGGCAGCAGCTGACAGCATCTTCTTTAATTTCAAGTCTCATTTATAGATCATTCATTTGGTAGCAAAAGTTTACAAGGCGTTACTGAGATATCATGGCGTCATCGGTCAAATTGTAAAACCCTTGTCATCGCAGTAAGGTGTCCAAGCATTTTCAGGGAGGACCCATCATGTCATCGGATAAGACATTTTCTGTGGTTATCTTAGGAGGAGGTGCTGGAGGAATTGCTGTTGCAGCCAGCCTACTAAAACGCGATCCAAATTTGAAAATTGCAATCGTTGAGCCTAGCGCTTTCCATTACTACCAACCAGGCTGGACCTTAGTTGGGGGCGGCGTGTTTCAGCCACAACAAACTCGAAGGAAAACAGCGGACCTCATCCCCAGCAATGCAACATGGTACCAAGCCCAAGCGCTTTCCATTGACCCGGACCAGCACAAGGTCAACCTGAGTGATCAACAAAAGATTGAATATGAACAGCTTGTTGTTGCTACAGGGCTTGAATTACGTTGGGACAAAATCGAGGGTCTCTCAGGGTATCTCGGATCAGAAGGCATTACCTCAAATTACGCTATTGAACACGCCCCTTATACATATGAGCTAATTCAAGGCCTCAGGAAGGGAAGAGCGATATTCACCCAGCCGTCCATGCCCATAAAGTGTGCTGGCGCACCACAAAAAGCGATGTATCTAGCCTGTAGTTATTGGAAACAATCAGGAGTGCTTGATGACATTGAGGTGGAATTTTGTAACGCTGGCGAGGTGTTGTTTGGTGTAAGAGATTATTTGCCTGCTCTATTTGATTACGTTGATCAATATGGCATCCAGCTTCATAACCAATGCAACTTAGTGGGAGTCGACCCACTCAACAAAATTGCTTACTTTGATCAGAAGCAAGATGATGGGGCATCTAAACGAATTGAAAAACCTTTTGATATTTTGCATCTTTGCCCACCTCAAGCTCCATCAGGCTTGATAGAAAAATCTGGATTAGCCAACCCTGCAGGCTGGCTGGACGTCGACCCAATAAGTTTGCAACATACAAAGTACAGCGATGTGTTTGGCATTGGCGATATCATGGGAACCCCAAACGCTAAAACGGCTGCCGCCGTCCGCAAGCAAGCGCCCGTGGTTGCCAGCAATCTTTTCTACCACCGAGCCAAACAGCCACTGCAAGCCAAGTACAAGGGGTACGGTTCCTGCCCCTTGACAGTAGAACATGGCAAAATAGTTCTTGCTGAGTTTGGCTATCAAGGTTCCTTGCAACCAACCTTTCCTAGCTGGATATTGAATGGCAAAAATCCTTCAAGAATGGCCTGGCTCCTAAAGACACAAGTTTTACCAAAAGTCTATTGGCATCTCATGCTAAAAGGACGAGAGTGGTTAACTGGCTAACCACTCATCAATAATATTGTCCCATGTTAAGCGTTTTCACATAGGGACCAACAAGTTAAGGTGCTGGATTGGGCAAAGTTTTGTGAATGCTCTCTATTCCACGTACAACAGCATCGCTTAGAACGAGCTGGTGACTGTCGATATTGGCTTTTAATTGCTGCAGGGTCGTTGCGCCTATGATGTTGCTAGTGACGAATGACCTCGAAGTCACATAAGCAAGCGCCATTTGTGCAGGGTCTAAACCCTGTTCACGAGCCAGAGTAACATATCGCTCCGTTGCCGCTTGAGACTCGTCATTATTGTAGCGCTGAAACCGTTCAAACAACGTTAAGCGAGCGCCATCAGGACGTTGCCCATTTAGGTATTTACCACTTAACACACCAAAAGCTAACGGAGAATATGCCAGCAACCCCAACGATTCTCTGTGGGCTATTTCCGCCAACCCCACTTCGAAAGAGCGATTAAGCAGATTATACGGGTTTTGAATAGAGACCATTCGTGGCCAGCCCCTCTGCTCAGCAAGAGTCAAAAACCTCATAGCTCCCCAAGGGGTTTCATTTGAAAGACCTACATGACGTATTTTTCCTGACCTCACCAACGAATCAAGTGCTTCCAACGTTTCTTCTATAGGAGTCATCTGTTCGTCTACGCTGGCTTCATACCCCAGCTGGCCAAAGTAATTTGTATTGCGGTCTGGCCAATGCAGTTGATATAAATCCACATAATCCGTTTGCAGCCGCCGAAGAGAGTCATCTAACGCTTGTTCAAGTTGCGTCTTAACAAATCGGGAGCCACCTCGAAAATACTTCAGCGTGTCACTTGGGCCTGCTATCTTTGTTGCAAGAACCCAACGATCACGCAGGCCTGTTTTTTTAAACCAGGTGCCGATATAGGTTTCCGTTCGGCCTTGAGTCTCAGCATTAGGTGGAACTGGGTATAGTTCAGCCGTGTCCATAAAATTGACACCTGCTTCCATCGCATACTGGATTTGCTCATGAGCATCGGCTTCTGTATTCTGCTGTCCCCACGTCATAGTACCTAGACAGAGAGCAGAAACGTTTAAATCCGTTTTTCCTAATGGGCGCTTTTCTATCATATTCCAGTACTCAATTCTGATATCATCATTCAACCATATTCGCCAAGCTACTCTGCCCCAAGGCATTTATCAAGCACTAAACCAATGGCAAAAAGTATTCTCTTATTATCGAGCTACCACACTGAAAGCCACAAAGCTTGGGCGGATACTCTTATTGAGGGGTTAGCATCCTACTCATGGACTCCGTTGACGCTGCCTGGTCGATACTTCGCTTGGCGAGTGCGCGGCAACCCTTTGAGCTGGTTACCGTCACTTCAAACACTTTGCCAACAAAACCAATTTGATGTCGTCATTGCGACTTCGCTGGTGGATCTGGCAACCATTAAGGGACTGATTCCTGAACTTGCTCACACGCCTAGCATCCTATATTTCCATGAGAATCAATTCGTTTACCCTAAAACAAAGCACCAACACTCATCCATCGAACCACAAATGGTAAACCTGTACAGCGCACTCTCAGCAACAAAGGTCCTGTTCAACTCACAATTTAACCGTGACAGCTTCATACAGGGCGCCAATGAGTTATTAAGGAAGCTTCCGGATCACATTCCACAGGGATTGATTGAGTGTATTGAATCAAAAAGTCAGGTTTTACCCGTTCCCATTCAGGCAATATCGAAACCTAGGTTGAGCCAAAATACTGATTCATCAGAACATTATTTCACTCTTCTGTGGAATCATCGCTGGGAGTATGACAAGAACCCTGAAGCACTTTTGGCATTGGTTAAACGATTAGCACAGGCAGAGCTGCCTTTTAAGCTGATACTCCTTGGTAAACGCTTTCGCCAACAACCCAATGCCTTAATTCAGCTCGAGTCGGAGTATGCGAAACATATTCTTTTTTCTGGATTTCCAAGTCGAACTGAATACCTAAACTGGCTTCATCAAGCCGATTTTGCGATTTCAACAGCCATACATGAATTCCAAGGCATCGCAATGTTAGAAGCTGTTTCTGCAGGCTGCATACCCGTCGCTCCAAATGCACTCTCTTATCCTGAGTGGTTACCGCCTTGCTGCTTATACGAACCTCAAGCAAGTGCCGAACTGAATGCGAGCGTAATACACGCAAAAATCAATGCTTTACGACACTCACCTCCACCCCCCATCAACGTTCAAGCCTTTGAAACACATCAACTTTTACCTAAATACCAAAAGTGCATTGAAGCTCTAACATCAAGAATATCAACCACAGAAACCTAAATTCTCAGATAAGGTAGAACCAGCCAGCTAGGTTTAGGCATTAGAAGCTATGCTTGAGCAAGGAGAGACGCCCTATTCATTGGCAAATGGTTCATGCGATATCCATTCATAACACTTTGTTATTATTCGATATTATTATTCTTGCCTACCTTTTCATACGCTGGGCCAGACGCCTCATCGCCTGCCTTTGACGTTTCTACACTCTATGAACGTATAGATCCACTCTTTCAGTACTTTAAGACGAATGACAGGCTACTTCCCAATGAAGCCTTACAAGCTGATTTTATGCCTCTTGCAGAAGGAGAAGCCAACTTTGGCTTTAGTCGAGCGAATCACTGGCTATATTTGCCCATAATCAATCGGTCAGATCGAACGCAAGAACGGTATATTGTCATACGTTATCCCATGCTGGATGAGGTCGAATTTTATTTAAAACGCAAAAGCAATACCGTGACACACTGGATTTCCGGCGATGAACTCCCTTTTGACGAGCGCCCAATCACCAACCGTTTCTTTATTTTCCCCTTTTACCTCGATCCGGGCGAATCCGCAGAGCTACTGATTCGCGTCGCCTCAAAAGGAGCGTTACAAGTCCCGACGTACTTATGGGACCCACAGTTTTTCAGTGAATCTGATCATCTGCAAGGCCTCATAAATGGTTTTCTATTTGGTGCCTTTTGCTTGTTACTCTTCTACAACCTGTTCTTATATTGGGGCATAAAGGATGTCAGCTTTTTATATTATGTTGGCTTTTTAGGCAGCTTTCTCAGCTTCTTTTTAGGGATGTCGGGCTATGGATACCAATACTTCTGGAGTAATGAAACCCTGATCCAAAGGATCATTGCTCCCAGTAGCGTTGGTTTAGCCATGTTTTGTTTGGGTAAATTCAGCAAAGCCTTTTTAAAAATCCGAGCGTCTGAAACCAATTTGAGGCTGTTACTGGATTTTATCAGCTATGTCGGCGTTGCCTATGCTATTTTACCTTTAATCAGCGGCAATCACTGGATCATTAACACACAGATGATGATCATTATTATTGCTGGACTTTCATTTATTGGTGCAGGCTTTAAAATCTGGAAATCACAAGGGATTGCGAGTCGATACTTTCTCGTCTCTTGGTGTGTAATGGTTGCAGGTACAACCTCACTCGCTCTCAATAAGATTGGTGTTCTTCCAATCTTCGAGTATTTAATTTATGTCCCACCCTCTTTAGCCATGCTACAAGCATTGTTGTTGTCACTCGCATTGGGCGCTCGCTTTAATGAACAAAAATTAGCACGAGCAAAAGCAGAACATCTTGCTTTACAAAGCCAACGTGAAGCTCTCAAAGCGAGATTAGCCATGCAGGATTCCGAATTCCAACGGCGACAACAAGGCATTGCTCTTGAAGCAGAGACTCAAGCTAAAAACGAATTCATTGCCATGGTAAGTCACGAAATTCGCACCCCTTTAAATGGCATCATGGGCATGTCCAATTTGCTTTTGGACGGCACAACGGATCATACCCAGCAACACTATATCCGAACAATACTTCACTCAGGCGAAGCCTTATTAAGAATCCTCAATGACATACTCGACTACAGTAAAATTGCGGCAGGTAAGCTAGAAATAGAAAGCGTCGATACTGACTTAGCAGAGCTTCTTGAGGAGTGTTCCACTTTATTTAGTCAGCATCGACTGGATAAAAAGTTATTTTTCACTGCGTTTCTCTTGCCAGGAAGCTCTCGTTTCGTTTGCACGGACCCAACGCGCTTAAGACAAGTCATTCTCAATTTTCTAGGCAATGCCTTCAAATTTACAGAACAAGGAGGCGTTGAACTCTGGATTGAATCGACCTCACAATCCCTTAGTATTCATGTTCGAGATACGGGCCCAGGCATTCCTAAGGATAAACTTATCCGATTATTTCAGTCATTCTCACAAGCCGATACCACAACCAGTCGACGTTTTGGGGGTACTGGTTTGGGGCTCGCCATCTGTAAACGATTGGGAGAACTCATGGGCGGGAGTGTTGGGATCAAAAGCGTTGAACAATCGGGTTCCCATTTCTGGTTCCGGTGTCGAGTTAAGCCATCCCAAAAAACGACTCAAGACGTCAATCTTTCGGGTCAATACTGGGCATTAATCACACCTAACCCAGTAGAACAGCAATATGTAGAACAGTGGTTTCGTTTCCACGAAGCACAAATAGTAGGCTTACCCAATGTCAATCATTTAGAAAGCTTACTCACCTCGACCCACTGCACGGGCATTCTCTTTGACCCTGCAAGCATTGACTTTCAAACACTAAAAGCTTTCCAAGCAAAGTTCCCATCAAAGCGCTGGGTAATGTTAACGGACTACCCAGACCAATCGACCGATATTCTACAAGTCGAAGGTATCAATCGTCCTCTGACCAATCTAGGATTTTATCACTTATTTTCTGAACGCCCAGTCAAGGAGCTGATCACAGCTTCTGCACTTTCAAGCCTGAGTTTTGAACAAGGGGATATTCTGGTTGCTGAGGATAACCCTGTAAACCAGATGGTTATTAAAGGGCTCTTAAGTAAGTTAAAGGCAAACGCCATTATAGTAAACAACGGTCAAGAAGCCATTGACGCCTTCATCTCTGAACCTACTCGATGGCAATTAATACTAATGGATTGTGAAATGCCTGAGGTTGATGGCTTCACAGCTAGCGAGACCATCCGCGCATCTTCTGGTCATGGCCGCTCAATACCGATTATTGCACTCACTGCGCACGCCACCGATGAGCATCAAGAAAAAGCTAAGGCATCCGGTATGAGCGACTTTGTCAGCAAGCCAATAAAAATTGACTCGCTTAAAGCCGCTTTATCTAAAGCAAACACTTCAACGCAATCAACAACTCCCTAAAAAGATAAGTCAACATACCCCTGGGGGTCTTCAACAAGATTTTGTTTTAAACTGTAATCTTTAACAGATAAACAGTGGGCAACTTGCTCCAAAGCCAAACCAAAATTCCTTTCTCCACCTATCATCGTCGCTAAATGCGGTTCGAAAAGATTTCGAGCTTCCTGTTCAATAGTGGGTCTACAGAAAGCTGCTACAGATCTTGTTAACCAGCCACTGTGTTCCCCGATAGCGTCTTTCCAATCGGTTAATCGGTTCGTTAAATATACCCAAGCTTCTTCACGTGTCTGAACATCATCAAACATTGACCTAAACACAACATAGCGTTCATTTTTCCGTACATGCTCAAGTTTAATTGCTGAATCAACCCATTTTCTAAGCAACTGACCATCTTTTGATCGTGATACCGCACTTACGATGGCATTACGTTTATGGGCTTCTGTCGTTTTATCGAGCAAATGTATCAGGTGTTGAGCGTACTTCGACCCTTCTAGCTCAACCCCCAACCTAAGCAACGATGTGTATAAATGCTCAGGGATCTCCCCTTTGCCAACCTTCCAACTTGGTGTGCCAGGGAAATTTACCAGTTCAATGGTAATCGGTTTTAATGATTGCCTAACACCTTCATCTTTGAAATCGAATAAGAGCGTTTCCAACACGTTTGACTGAATGTAAGACTCTACAGGAGAACCTTTGCCATTTTTTGTTTGATAGCCTGTTTTCTTATATAGAGACAGCCAGTCATCATGAAGTCGTTTGCTGAGAGCTTCCCACTGACTAGAGGTTAACCAATTATCATGTAATTGAGACAGCACAGAGCTTAAGGGTAGTACCGCAGCATCTTGCCTGTTCAAAGCGCCTTCAAATACCTTCGCTAATTCATCTAAGCTTAACTTTCCGGCTTTATAAGCCAAGATCTGATTGTCGACCACCGCCAATGCTTGCTCTGGAGAAAGTTGGCTTAAATTCTTGATGAGCCGATCTTGATATTCCTTCGATAGCCTCCAAACATAGTAACCCGACAATGAGGGATCGGGATGAATTCCAACCGGGCATTCTGCATTTGGAAGCCCAGATAACTGCTCATCTCGCTGCATCCACTCACAATGTGCATAGCGTTTCCCTCCAGAAACCTCTACCTGAACACAAACTGGAAATCTCCAATTAGCGTCCCAATGATTAAAGGTTCCAAGCGCTTGATATTTATCTTGCTTAAGCCTGAGGTAAGCTCTATTCGAGTTACAAAGAGTATCGATCTCTAGGGAAGGTATGCCGGGTTGATTAAGGAAATCCGTCAATATGCCATTAACCTCTAATCTTTTAGAGAGCTTCAAAGGCCTAGTTAAATCTACGATAAAATTATCAGCCGTGGTCACTCCACCACCATTCTGATTCATATAATGCTGAATACCCTTTTTAAATTGATCTTCACCTATCCAGGATTCCACCATATTAATAATCGACGCCCCCTTATCATAAGTGATCCTATCAAAGGCATTAGAGATGTCATGAATATCATTGATTGGATTTCGAATAACCCTTGCACTTGGTAACTGGTCTTGCTGCATGGCCCTACGCTTAAGGGTCAGATTCGCCATTTGTGCTGGGTAATTTGGTTCAACCTTCTTAGCAATTTTATAAGACAACCAGGTTGCAAAACTTTCATTTAACCAGAGATCGTTCCACCAGAAAGGTGTGACCCAATTTCCAAACCATTGATGGGCAAGCTCATGTGCATGCACTGCTAAAAAATCATGCTTAATCACATCCGAAGAGTCCTCGTTGAGTAATATTAAAGGCTCTCGGTAAATAATAGCCCCTACATTTTCCATCGCTCCTGCTGCAAAATCCGGCGCAGCAATGACATCAAGCTTTTTATAGGGGTATGGCGTACCAAAATAGTTTTCCATTGCCAACACTAGATCTGCTGTGCGTTTTAGCGCATAGTCAATCTCATTTTTACGGCCTTTTGCTGTAATACCTCTTAGAGGGATACTATTCGGACGCACTCGTGTGGCTGGAATAGCGTCATATTCTAAGACATCAAAGGGACCTACGACGAAAGCCAATAGATAAGTGGGTAAAGGTTCCGTTTGCTGAAAATCATGTATACTCCATTTTCCTTGTTCCTGAACATTGTTAACGGGAGCATTGGTTACAACAGTATCACCTTTAGGTGCCTTAATTTTTAACTTGAATCTTGTTTTAAATCGTGGCTCATCAAAACTGGGGATTACCTTTCGGGCACTGACTGGCTGCATTTGTGAAACCAAATAATGCTTGTCGTTTTGGTTAACCTGGTATATACCGTCCAACCCTTCATCAACTTTTGCTTCATATATAATATCCAGTCGGTATGTTCCTGGCTCAAGCCAACCGTCAACATCTAATCTGATCAAACCCGAGTCATGTACAGGACGAGTCGTTAAGAGCCTGACTTCAGGTTGTGCAATCAATTCAACTTGTTGCAACAAAATATCTTTTGCATGCATATAAAAATGGTTGGTTTTCAATTTGACATCTATGTCAATTTGCACGCGACCAGGGATATGTTTAGCATTAGGATCAAGTTGTAATTCAACATTGTATTGCTTTGGTACCACATCATCCGGAAGCATACCTATAGGTAATATAGGGCTATTCAACTTTTGTTGAGAGGAGCAACCAAACAGTTGAACTAAACACAAGATAAGAAGACTAAGCCTTGTCCAATGGAACGGCCTTTTCCTTTGTTTCATAAAGCCTATACCTAATACATTCAAAATGATGCCAAGGATACCAACAATGCATTTGAAGTTAAATGAGGAATAAGGATGAATCCAACTTTATTTACAGTAGCCTTCAGCACATCAATATACATGCTTACGGGTAGTGCTTTGTTGCCACACACGGATAAACCTAACCTCAAGTTAGCTACAAACAACTTTCAAACACAGGATCAACAAAGTGAGCAACATAGCAATAAGGTACTTTACGCTTTAAACGCTTCTAGTCTTAACCGCTTATTTATTACAACAAATGCATCAAAACTAATTATTTCAAAGGCTAATTCAGCCAAGGTTGAAATTCTCACGAAGCAGCCCATACCATCCAATAAACAACCCGTTTTCACGCAAGAAAACGAAGTTGCGACCTTTTTTTATAAAGACTCATCAAACATGCAAGACACTACAGTCAATATTTATCTTACTAAGATCGACTTTTTAAGCATTGAAAACGAAAGTGGCGATATTAATATTGCTGCTTTGGGGGGAGAACTTCAGATTGAAAATACAGACGGTAAAGTCGTTATCAATCAGTGGGCAGGGCCTATCAAAGTAGCGAATATAGATGGGCAAATAAATCTGAATAAAGGAGAGGGTGAGCTTAAAATCATATCGAAAGGCGGCGAAATCAACATAACGGATTACCAGTACCCTTTCGCCGACATTCAAACGGTATCAGGGAATATCACAACACACAAGATTTTTGGTCAGTCTAACATCATCACCAAAACAGGTGTGATCACTTCTTACCAGCACCCTGATTCAGTTCGTATAACAACCGAATCTGGTGATGTAAACTTTGATTTCTCACCAGGAAATAGAGGACCAATCAGCATAAGTAGCAAAAATGGAAATATCCACTTATCTCCTTTCGACAAAGCTGAAGGAGTATTCAATATTCGAACTGAAAATGGCAATATATTGGGCATTAAAAACTATCATACTGAACAGCCTTTAAAATTATCCGATAAAAAATGGCATTCAGAAATTAGCACCGATCAAGGTACTATTAAGGTATCGCCCTAACCATACACTAGTTTAAATGAGAACGTTTCTCCTCTGGTATTAGACTACCAGATGCTGTAACAATGTGAACGTGATGGGCTTTTAGTTGTCTTGGCTCCTTGACACCACATGAATGAGCGATAATACCAACACTTTTCTCGAGATTTTTTGCGTAATTCATAACTCTTATAGATTTACCCGTTGGGTCCAATCCTTTTTGTAACTCCTTATTATATGTCGTGACACCTGTTGGGCAAGTATTCTTATTGCATTGAAGTGCTTGAATACACCCCAGAGCAAACATAAAACCCCTTGCAGTAACGACAAAATCTGCACCCAAACAAATTGCCCAAGCGACATTACCCGGATTTATAAGCTTACCAGATGCAATAATTTTAATTCGACTTTCAAGCCCATATTCTTTTCTCTTACTTACAAGAAGAGGCAAACTCTCCCTTAAGGGAAGACCCATGTAGTCCATCAAACTCTGTGGCGCAGCACCAGTACCACCCTCACCACCATCAAGTGTAATAAAGTCTGGAGCATAGTCATAACCTTTAGTTTTAATTAGGCTAAAAAATTCATCGAGCCAAGCATATGCCCCCAAAACAAACTTAATACCTACAGGCTTTTGCGTTGTTTTCCTTATATCAAAGATCATATTGATAATATCTTCTGGATTTTTGATTTCAGGGTGACCATTTGGACTGAGAGAAGGCTGATGTGCAGGTATTAGACGGATTTTTGCTATCTCCTCTGTTACTTTCTCAGCTGGCAAAATACCTCCCTTACCAGGCTTTGCCCCCTGACTAAGTTTAATCTCAAACATCTTAACTTGAGGGTACTTGGCAATATTCAATAGCTTTTCATGATCAAGTTTACCTTGTGAATCTCGCACACCGTATTTAGCCGTTCCAATCTGAAAAACCAAATCACATCCAGCGTGAAGATGATGTTCAGACAACCCGCCCTCTCCAGTATTCACCCAAATATCAGCCATTTTAGCCCCCTTAGTCAGGGCTAGAATTGCTGGCTTTGAAATAGCTCCATAACTCATTCCGGACACGTTTATGATCGAGGGAGCAGTATACGGCTCTTTACAATACCCTTCACCAATGGTTATTTGGCTTGTTTCAGCAATATCCGTTTCAAGTGTCGGAAATGGACAATTTAAGAATATAGGTTCTCCGGGAGCAAGTTTTCTTGTCGATCCAAATGCGATTGTAGTGTCAACATTCTTGGCAGCACGGTATGCCCAAGCTCGCTCAGATCGATTAAACGGCATTTCTTCACGATCCATTGCAAAGAAATACTGACGGAAGAATTCTCCAAGATTCTCAAACCAATATCTAAAGCGTCCAATGACTGGAAAGTTTCTTCTAATCGCATGCTTAGTTTGTCTAACATCAACCCAATACCAATACCCAACCGTAATAAGTAGGCATATTAGGGCTGTAAAAAAAATCAGCGAGAGAGCGATAAGTATGTCAGCTATCCATGTAGGCATTTTTTAACCAGGCCTGTATGTTTCATATTCGATTATAGAATATAACATAAGTAAGATAGAGCAAATATTTAAATGCCTAGTATGTCTAATTTCATAATCTAATAATACTGTTCTACCAAAAGAAAATCTTGGAAGATTTTTTAATATACAAATCACTTATATTTTGTATCGTTAGCAAATAATTTAGCATAGGCTTAATAACATTTTTTCTTCTGTTAAGATTCACTGACAACCCAGACCGGACTAACTCCATTATTTTTCTATCCTTCACACGTTTAAACTTAACATCAAGTTCAGAACGTGTATCTAAAGGCATATTTTGAGAGGCAACTAGTAAGCTCTCATCCCCTTCCAATAAATAATGGATTATCAAGCAAGCTGAATAGACATCTGACAAAATCGATAACCCAGCACCTCTTTTTAGTTCTAGAGAACTATAACGATGATTAAAACCCTTAAAATGATCTAAATTAACTCTAAAGGGTAATTTATTATCAACCGCCTGCATCAAACCCAAATCGATTATCTTTAAAAGACCATTATTAGCAAGCATAATATTTTTTGGCTTTAGATCACAATGTACTACTCCAATCTTATGGAAATAGTTCACGACGCATAGTAGCTGCTTAATAATTGAAAGCTTATCAATAGTATAATCACTCTCTTTTTTACACTGGTTCAGCGTTACGCCAGGTATAAATTCAAGAAGGATATAGGGCAAATCATTATGCGTAAAATAACCATAGGTTTTCACAACGTTTGAATGGCTAAGATATTGTCCAGCTAAAAACTCACCATAAAAGATTTCCTGCCATTTATAGTGTTTTTTGACCGAATCTAAGGGAGTTTTTATTACGTATTCAATATTTCTTGTATCAGAATAAAATCTATCCAAGTATGAATCAAATACCTTATAGACACCCCCCATCCCTCCTTCATAAAGAAGCTCTATAACTCTAAAGCGATTAGAAATCAATTCATTAGATGAAAACATGCCCAGCTCATGAAAAAATTACTAGAGAATATGAGGCATCATCATTGTTAGATACAGTTGATAAATGAGAATCAAACCTATTCTTAATATGCAATAAATCATCTCCTTTTGTTAAATTGAATATTTCTTGAGGAGATGTTGCATTATAAAAACCATCCGTACAAAGAAGAATCTTATCATTGCTTATAAATTTGGTTTTTTTGATTGACACATCAAATCCAGCACCCATACCAACAGCTTTAGTCAATCTCTCAACTCTCTTTATACTTCCAGAAGATGTTTTTTTCTTGAAGACTTTTTTATGGTCCTCAGTAAGCATATAAACACTATCATTTCTCACAAGATATAATCTTGAATCACCTACCCAAAGAATATATGAATCTTCTTCAATCACACAAACAAGAACAAGTGTTGTACCTACAACATCTACTGAATGCTCTTTTGAATGAAGATATAAGTCATTATTTACCTCATGCAATACTGAAACAAGATCTTCTACTGATACATCTGACAAACCTATAAAATAGGATCGTACAGCTTTCACTAGATACTCACTAGCTATAGCTCCATGTTCATGCCCACCCATACCATCAGCTACACACCATATTTTTTTCTGATTGCAATAAAGATAATTATCTTGATTTTCAGTACGGCTCAAACCTATTTTCGAGCCGCAAAATGTATGATTAAGTAATGTTTTCATCAAATTAATACTACTATAATATAAATCTGTTCCTTATTCGCAAACTAGTCGTATTGCTTAGATTGAATACACTTGAAATATCTTTATTTGACTCAAACACTATTCTTGCTTCGTAACCTTCAATTTCGAATTTATAAGCTCTAGAACGATTTTCATATCGATACGAACTCATACTATTTAACGCTCGCCATAACGACCATCCACCATCAAATTCATCATAATCAAGAAATTCCTGATTCAAACCAAAGATTGACATGACAAGATAATTATTGCTTGATGGCCATTTTAGAGGATGTGACTGAACAGGTCCATGTCTATAGTTGTAAATATTATTATTGTATTTTAAAGAAAATCTTTTAACGGCCGAGTCTAACTGAACAACCTTAAAAGCTACATCCAGATCAAGTTTATTTGCTTTTCGATTAAAATACAAAGTCCTTGCATTTTTTACAGCCGCAAACAGATCAAATATATGATCTTTAAAAGCAAATGACAAATCATTGTACAAGGGTCTATTTTTACATTTACTAGCCGTACAAATTGAAAAGGGTGCTACATACTCATAAAAGAAATCATCAAAAATACCATTTCTCATATAAAATGCTTCGAAATCTTTAAGGTCTACGTCTAATTTAGATTTCACATAGATAGGGTATTTCCCACTCATCAAACGATCAAAAGGCTCATAAACATCATTATTAAATTTTTCATTGATAAAGTCGCTTGCTTTATTAAGATTAATTTTAACAAAATTCCTATTTAATTCTTTCTTAATTTTTTCTAACAAATAAGGATCTGAAGAATCATGAAATAGGTGGCTAACCGCATTGTTTTTTTCATGTTTAACAATCTTTCTTAAGTTTAAAAGGGCATGATGCTTAACGCTTTGATCGTCAAGAAACAAATAAGAATCAGATAGCTCTTTCATTCCAATCAAGCCTTTATTAAAGGATGCAAGCTGGATAGACTCATCATCATTAAAGCGATGATACGGTACAAAAAATCTAGTAACACGATCCCTGCCAGCACTATAATTATAACTACTAGCCAGTGTTGACAGAGCTTTTACCATTTTGTTACTAGTGGAAACTTCATCAATCATTTCGTCTGTTTTTTTATGAACAAAGGACGTATTTTGTTCAACCAAATCAATTAACTGGGTCAAAGGCGAATTGGGCTGCGCAAGCTTATCAAGCATATTCGAAAAAGCAGGTAAATTATTTTTATAATTTAATCGCAACGAGCTTAGCAAATCACTCCATACGGAAGTATACTCTTCAAAATATTTGCTTTCGATTTGGGTATACAATACCTGCATTTCATTCGTGCTGATTGTACTTGAAATTCCATACAAAGCATTCTTACTCAACTCATATTGAATTGCTTTAGGTGATTCCTCAACAAAATTTTTAAAATAGCTTTGTTTGGTATAAAACCCGTTTACTTTTAAATTACTATTCGAAAATATTTGATTAAACCCAACAATGTATTCGTTAATATCTAAATCATACTTCTTATAGGAATACGTATCTTTGATTCTTGCATAAACCCTTTCCCACAATGGTTTAACGTCCAGTCTAGATCTAACTTCAGAGATTAATTGCTTATCAGGCGACATTGACACAGCAGGGTTCGTTAGTAGATTTCTTAAATGAATCAAAAGCTCATCAACAACAAATGGCGCACCTTCATATCGATTGAGCCAAATCCCATTCATGCCGTCTACTATAGTTTGATTGTCTCTAATTTCAGGATATCCAAACATTAAATATATTTCTAAGAGCTTTTCATACTGATTTATAGACTCATGCTCTTGGTTCAGATAAAAAACGAGCTCCTTCTCAATCAATGGAAGCATCTTTTTAATTAAAATTTCACTATAAAACTCTTTAGTGCCATCTAACACTGATTGACTTTTATTTAAACCACTGTATATTACCAAAAAATCGTCTATTTCAGAATTATTCATTGACTTAGCGATATTTAAGACTGGTAACAGTGAATCAATATCAGCTAGAAGAGGCGTTCGACTTTCAATTTCTTCTGCGCCTCTAATTGAATACTCAAATTGGTTATACAATTTTTGTTGCGTAATTAACGAATAACTCCACACAGAAACACAAGCTAATGAAACTATACACGCAATACCAGAAATAAATTTCACTTTCTTTTTGATCTTTTTGTTACGTATTACATAATTGACATATTCAATTTTAGAAATATACTTTAAATAAGCGTTATGGGAATAATTTTTTAATTTCGAATTTGTTTCCGCTGTTTGATTAACCAACAAAGCCTCATCAATAAAAATACTCCAAAAATATTTAGATCGTTTTGTTAATGATTCTTTAAAATAAGCAAGATTTTTAATTAGCAACGACAGAGAGCTTGGCAATATTAATGTATTAATTGCATCAAATTTGTTAGCGTTTGACAGCATTCCATAAATAGGCAAATCCACCTTACAGGATTCAGACCCTAAGATTCTAACCTCAATATCATCCATACTTAAGTAATGTGTATTTGAAAAAGAATTAGATACTAATAACTCATTTAATCCTTTAACAGATTCAAAACCGGATAACAATATGGTAAACGAGGTTTCATTGGTAGAGCAGTTTTTTAATTCAAGAAAATCTTTTTTAATTCTGCTTGATAAGCCATCCAAATAATGATTGTCTGATAAGGCTAAAGTCGCAACAGGAACTGTATAAATAAAACCGGCAACCAATACTTTTTTAATTTCTGAGATAATCGTCTTATATTCATACGCATATTGATCAACAACATCACTTCCAAGAGCTATGAACACAGCATTTTCAGTTACATAATAATCTACGTTAAGATCTTTTATTATTTCATCATGACTAACCAACTTTTGACCGCAAAATTCTTCAATCAGTGAGCTTGGGTTTTCACCCAGCATGATTACCCAAGGGAGATCACCATTAACAACTTTACTTCTAGTGCCTTTCGAACCAAGACTAATAACACGTAATTCCTTAAACTTTCTTTTGATACTTGCAACTCTCGCTTGCTTTTCTTGTTTTTCAATTTTCATACTTCTTCTACGATCAATCATATTTTTGAACGAAGTACTTGAGATAGCTTTGAAAAGAAAAAAACTTGGCAGGCAAATAACAAATATTATAACCGCTAATACAATATACAAACCAAGTTCACTATGAAACTCTTTAAATTCATAATATAAATAGATTGATATTAGCGACGAAACTAACACCGCAAATAAAAGGGTTAAAAACTTAACAGTAAAATTCTTACTTAACATATCAAAATCCAATATACTTTTCCAAAGAGCCTAATATTCCAATAGCTTCCTTACCAACAATGTAATCAAAAGCAAAAAATGTTATAACTGTCACAAAGAATAATGACATAATGTAAACTAAGATTGATGAGTTTGTAAATCGTGGAATTTTTTCTAGGTTATTTTTAGAAAAACCAGTACTTACACCTTCATATTTATATTGCTGGCTTAATAAATAATTTCTTATTCGATTGTAAAGATATTCGAACTCATGCAGGCCCTCTATATCAACTCTGTATTTACCTCTAAAACCAATTGTTAGGTATATAAAAATAAGTTTAATGAAGTCAAATGAACGCTTTGAATCTAGATAGGTTTTGGAAATCTCAAAAAATCTTTCTCCTCCATAAGACTCGTTGAAAAAATATGTTAATATACTATCGTTAACATATTGATCATCAATATTCTTATATTCTACTATTAATTCATCAAATACTGTTGAAGATATATAAACAGCGTCTTCGCATATTTTTGACTCAAACCCACATTCACTTGAACGAACTTTAAAATGTTCAAGCTTTTCTTTAAGCTCTTCTTTAAGGTCAAATGCACTTATGTCTTGCTTGCGTATTGATTGGCATAATGTCAGTATTGATGGATACAATAGATCTAAGAGATTGGATGACTTAGTTGAACTTGAAACAGATTGAATATTGTCATTAATATAATGTAATGAAGGGGTATTATAGTGATTCTCATCCTCGTACATTAAAGGATCATTTTTTGTAACTAAGACTGTTCTATCGTCTGCTTCATCCATATACACTGTTTTCATTTCAAAGCCCAACCATTGATAGATTCTATACTGTCAGCTCCAGTCTTGTATAATGAATAACTCATTACTTTCTTATCGATTTTATTAGTAGGAGCTTTAATTTTTAGATAAATAGAATCTTCTATATCTTTAAATCCAATTGGAGCCCTTTCAAGCTTTAAAAACTCCATTCCAGGCAACTGAAAATTCACTATATCTTTTATTTTATTTTGAAATCCAATTTTTATATTATTTGAATCATGGAATATATCGGCATCAGAAGCATGAGTATTTTTCAAAAAGGAAACTTGCAAAATAATTTCTTTAGTATCAGATCCAACCTTGAATTCGTAATTGAGCGACGATTTCTTATCAATACAAATTGATTCATATCTATCTTCTACTGAAGCATTAATCACTTCATGTAATTTCATTAGCAAATGATTAAAGGTATTGAATTGTTGATCATGTTTATAGTCAAGATTTCCAATAAAATGAGTACTATCAAGAAGCAAGGATGAGCTTAAACTAACTATCAGTTCTGTTAAGGCAACATATGCAATCATAGGAGTGCTATCCTTTGATTGCAGCATGTGCTGAAATTTCAAAAGGTATTCGTTATATACTTCTAGTTGTTTGAAATATTGGAAACCTTTTTTTGAAGTAATCTCATTTGATTGAAAATATGATGTAAGGTTAACAATCTTATCTGAAATAATGGAAATTAAATTTTTAATCGTAGAGACTAAGTATTTAGAATTTTCCAGATATATGTATGGAGGCAAAAAATTGGCATCCAAGATGACTTTTTTATCAGATTGGCATTTCTTAATAACACATACTGGCAAGCTATAACAATTCGATGCTGGCGAACCAATAGATAATATCAAGTTGTTGGTTAAGATATTAATTGGCTCAGGATTATCTGTTATAGAATATAAATCATCAATACGGCATTCAACTAACTTTAAACCTGATGGCTCTTGGTTAACCTTTGTATGTTTCGAAATACACAGATACACAATCGAGTCATATGTGTCATCAGGAACATCAATACTAATATCGTTATCAGCATATGATGAAAAGTACATACCATCTTGAAAATAGCCAGAGCATTTTTCTATTTCTATTTTTCCAAATTTCAAAGCATGCTCTGAAATCTCTAACTCCTTAAATCCCCATGAATATGAAGAAATTAGGTTTATCATTCTCCCCATGGATTCAAACATCAACTTATCATTTAATTGCAAATGCTGTTGTCGCAAAAGCAAGCCTTCGTTCCAAAATATTTTTTTCATATATACTACTTCACACCGACATTTCTAAGAATTTCTAGGTCAGTAACTAACAAATTTAAGCTTTGCTTTCCTTCCTTTACAGGGAATACATATCTCCACTCTGAATTCTCTATATCTCTGAATTCACCAATAAACGCTATAAATTTAGTGCTATTTCTGACCTTATACTTTAGTTGCTTATCTTCTCCAGGTAGCAAAACAAGTTCTTCATGTGAAATATAATCTATTCCTAGAGACTGGGATACATTTTCATTCAGGTCAAAGTACGGCAACCCTGAAAACACTTCTTGGTTTTTTACTTCAATAACTTTAAGTATTAAAGGTGATGGTCTACCATTGATATCAGGATTTTGGTATTTAGATGATGAAATATTTAAATCTAAGTATGATACATTTTTTGTAGCACACCCAATCAAACTTAAATAAGTTAATGATATGATAAAATATAAACAATTTTTAATTACCATTCTTCAGACTCAACAAGTTAAAATATTTTTCAAATCTATCTGCCATATACTCTATTGCATTATCTTTACATTCATCCATAATTAATTTTTTCACCTCGCTCAATTTACCATTAATCATTGATTTTTGTTTATCTGTGATTGAGGTTTCTTTGATAATCTCTTCTACATCAATTATACAGTCTCTTGCCTTTTGCTGATTATTGACCGTTACTACGCTCTTCAATAAATCAGTTAAAGTCTCTGAGTATGAAAGCCATACATTTATACTTTTAGTGAGACTGGTCTTATATACACCAATTGCATCATCAATACTGTTTTCATCTAAGTGTATACTATTATCTAAAATATTAAATTTTGAAATAATAGATGTACTCTCTGGCAACATCTCCTCTTCTTTTTGCTTGATCATATTGATAATTAAATTAATACTTGGCTCGAGTTCATGCATCACTCTAATATAATAATATAGATGTCTATACAATTCACTGTCTGAATCGACATCTATTCCTGATAATTTCTTAATCATCAATTTCTCATATTGATAATCTGATGAGCTTCCCTTATGCTCTATTAATTGTCTATCATCATTCATTAATACGTTGAATTCAAAACCAGAAATGATAAAGCTTCCGATTTCTAACAACGCATGATCTTCTGTGAGTTGTGAAATAGACCCACTCTCTTCAAACATAATTCCGTTTGTGCTTATATCTTTAATCTTCCAAATATTATTACTTTTATATAGCAATGCATGCTTTTTTGATATCACTCTACTCTCATCATGCAAAACATAATCAGCTTCTTCTGAACGGCCGATGACGTATTCCTCGCCATTTACAGATAATCGATCAACAACCTTGCCATTGTGTTTAACTTCAAGAACAAGTGTATCATTTATTGGCATGTGCTTATTCTCCTTGAACCACATTAGGATCGCCAATGTATCGATAGTGCTCAGTATTATATGAGCATCCCGACACATTAATAACTATGAATATAGAAATTAACATTTTATTTAACTTCATATAGCTTATATTCCTTAATCTTGTAAAATAATGCTCTTTTGGAGATATTTAGATTTAATGCTGCCAACTCTTTATCATCATTATAAATTTCTAGAGCCTGCTTGATTAATTTCCGTTCATATTCTTTAATTAAATACTTAAGACTCGAATTCCCAATTCTCTTTTCTAATATAAATGAGTTATCAAAAACCTTTTTGGGTAAGTCGCACTTTTTTATACAAAGGTTTTCTTCAGAGTTAATCAATGCCACTTTACATATAGAAATAAGTTCTCTAATATTCCCTGGGTAATGATAATTTAATAGGGCGTTAAAAGCTGATTCGTGCAGAACAAAAGAAAATGGGTTTGTTTTATTCTTTAAAATATGATACTCCACAAGCAATAGTATATCGTCTTTTCTTTCAATTAAAGACGGAGATTCTATTTCATATTCACATACTCTATAGTATAAATCTTTTCTAAATACATTTGAATCTACAGCTTTATCCATCATTTCATTTGTAGCGAATATAAAGCCGGTATCAATGCTTTTCTCTTCAGTGCAACCCAATGGGATATATTTTTTTTCTTGAAGGACACGCAATAATTTTGCTTGATTTGGTACTGACAGCTCAGCAATCTCGTCAAAAAACATAAGTCCATTTCGAGATGCTTCTATTAATCCTTTCTTATTACTATTTGCACCAGTAAATGCTCCCTTGCTATAGCCAAATAGTTCGCTTTCAAACAGACTTTCTTGAAGTGTTCCGCAATTTATTGAAACCAGTCGTCCCTGTCTGTATTTTGAATATTCATAAATTGATTTCGCAATCAACTCTTTGCCAGTACCACTTTCACCTAAAACTAATATATTGATATCTTGATGTAGGACCTTTGAAATATTTTTTCTTAATCTATTTACTGGCTTACTCACCCCAACAATATTGTATTTGCAAATTTCTTTATTATAATTCAGTACCATGCTCTTGATACTTCCTAAAAACCGATGTAACTCATGCAGTTGACATATCTTAATCTCATTTTTTTTGAATGGTAATTTACTTATAAAATAATATTTAAAATTTTCAATCAGATTGCACTCGACCATTCTATCCTTGTAATACTCAGCCAAGCAAGCAACTGGATTCCCTTGAATGGCTATGGAATCAACCCTGCCATCATTTTTTAAATTTACCGAATATATAAATCCTGGGAATTTTTCAATATAGAAATAATCAATATTTATTGTATCGACACAGAATAGTCGGCTAAGAAACGTAAGAACTTTGCTTTTCTCAGCCGACTTTAATTCAATCTGACCAATATAAACTGGTATCACGCAACTGCTTCCAATTCAATAGAATTATTAAGCAACCTGACATGAATACTTCTATTGCTATTTTCTTTGCATAATATTAATTTAACAAGGTTACTTACTACATGATTTTGACTTAAATCTTTCAAGCTTCTAACACCACCTATTGCTAGGGCTGCCTTTTCAGAAATAAAATCCACCACTTCCCGATCCCAAGCAAATTGATAATTCTTAATCGATAATTTCTCTTTGATTTCTTTTAGTTCTTTTTCTAGAATAGCTTCGTAATTACTTTTTGAAAGCGACATAAAGGGTATGATCTTGACTCTACTTACAATTGCTGCAGGTAATATCTCTGTAATGTTATGAATAACGTGAGACTTGATGCCTTTATAGTTTACTTCATTACACTTGATTTTATCGATATGACTATCAAACATATTTGATGTACATATTATGATTGTATTGCAGAAATCCACTTTCAACCCTTCGCCATCATAAATATGCCCCTTGTCAAAAATATTATAAAATAATTTAATAACATCAGGATGCGCCTTTTCAAACTCATCTAACAATAAGATACTATTTGGCTTTCTTCTTATATTTTCTGTTAAATATCCACCCTCTCCAAAACCAACGTAACCAGGTGGGGATCCAATTAATTTGGAAACAGAATGTGATTCTTTATATTCACCTAAGTTTATAAGCAAGGGAGCTTCATCAACCCCATATAGGGATTCAGCTAACTGGTGAGCAAATTCTGTTTTTCCAACACCGCTAGGCCCTAATATCAAATACACCCCTTTTGGTGATGATCTCCTCCCAAATATTGAATGATTTATTTTTAAATCTTCAAATATCTCATTAATTCCAAGTTCCTGTCCAATTACCCTATTACATACTTGTTTTTCAGCCACATCCAGCATATGTGTCATAGAGTTTTTTATGCTTTCGACTGGTATCCCAGTCCAAGTTGAAACGACATTTTCTACGGCATTCTTATCGACTATTGGGGAAATATAGGTAAATATTTCCCCACTTATATCTATTCCATCTCGTTTCTCTATATAAGAGTCATTAAATTTTTTGGCTTTTTGAGTTTCCTGATCGAATCTTTCAACTTCTATTTGATACTCTTCGGTCTTTACTTTTAAAAGCTCTTCAATTTTATCAATATCATCCGGTGCAATGTCATGATTTATTGTGCTTAATTTTTTTTCTTGCTCCAGCCTGTCACGCAGCACCTCTATTTCTGCATCTAATAACTTAATTGATTTAGGGTATTCATAATGTGAAACGCTTATCCTAGCGCATACGCTATCAAGCAAGTCGATCGCCTTATCTGGCAACATTCTATCTTTTATATACTCATCTGATAACTCCACTGCAGATTCAATTGCATCAGGGTGAATACATACTTGATGGTGCTTTTCTAGCTTATCAAGCATACTTAATAGTATGCTCTTGGTTGAATCGCGATCAAGAGGTTTAACGGTTATATTTTGAAAACGTCTTGTCAAAGCACCGTCTTTTTCAATATATTTTTTATACTCTTTCCAAGTCGTTGCACCAATAATTTTAATACCGCTTCTGGCTAGCAAAGGTTTTATTAAGTTTGCAGCATCATTTGTACCTGATTGACCTCCTGCGCCTATAAGAGTATGGATTTCATCAATAAATAGTATTACTGAACCATTTAAGCTTAATAAGTATTCCATTAGCTTCTTGAATCTTTTTTCAAACTCTCCCTTAACACTTGCTCCCGCTTGCATTGATGCCAGATCTAAACTGATCAGTTTATTGCCTTGAAGCTGCTTAGGAACTCTATTATTCTTTATTTCTATAGCCAATCCTTCAACAATAGCTGTTTTTCCAACACCAGGATGACCCACTAAAATAGGATTTCCTTTTTTTGATCGACAAAGTGTATCAATAATAGACTGAGTTTCTTCTATTCGTCCCAATATTGGGTTTCTATTAGTTATAGGCGCATCAACAATCAAGTCCTTAGTAAATTCAAGATCATGCTCATGATTAATTTTTCTATCAACAGCGCTTATATTTGATATATTTAGATTATTTTCCTTTATTATTTTAATAACATTAAACTCCTTAAACTTATTATCAGAGTTTAAAAGCAATTGAATTAATGATTCGAACGAAACCTTATCAATGTTTAGTTCTAACTTACAATATATATATGCATCTTTAAGTAGCTTTATTAAATCAACAGAAATTACAGGATGTGTTGAGTTTTCATCGGCATATGACTCAATACACAAGTCATTCAGGATGTCGTTTTTTTTACATGAAGACGCTTCACAAAGTATTGATAAGATATTTTTGTTATTATCAAGATATGTATAAAGAAGATCTTCAATTAATACTTCGCTACCATTTCTTGCAATACAATGATTAACAGATAATTCTAAAACAGCTTTTAACTCAGTATTTAATGAATCTATAAGTTTTGATAATGATAAATCTAACATTTTTCACCTTTAATAACGACAGGGCTTTTCCCATCTGCTATACCTATCCATGACAAAGAACCGATTTTTGAGAAATTATTATCGGCAATTGTTAAGGGCTGGATATTTTCTTTAGTAAGATATAAGTGAAGATCATAAACAAGTGGTCTATCGAGACAAAATCTTAAAATCTCATACAGATCAAGATAACATTTCTGAAGCTTTGAAAAGCTTTGCAATTTATTTAAATTTAGGTCTCGTATTTCAACGACAAACTTTGTAGTGTAGTCAGTTATTATTTCACCCAACATTAGATTAACTGACAAGTTACAATTTTGTCTTGAAAGGTTATTTCGATTATCTTTTGATAGTCGTACCTGCCTTTTTACGAATTCTTTTATATAAATAGATCGATTATTAAAATAGTGTCTTAGTATAGATTCTACCGTCGACTTTGATTTAGATCTCTGAGCTAACAAGCCAACAATGGGCATTAATCTTACATAATCCAATCTATCACTATTAATATTTATCCCTACAAAAGATCTAATTAACTTTGAATAATCGTCAGTTGCATTTTTTCTATATATATCTGTATAACTAAACTCATTTGTCAACTTAGCGAAGTATTTTAAGATTGCTGAATTGATTGCTGTTATTATCCCTTGCAATGATTCAGAACCCTTAATGTCTTTCTTTATATACTCAACAAAATAACCTGGTAGCGGCGTACCACTTCCCAGCAAATTAAGAGTGTTTAAATACACTGTTGCATATACAGTTGAATTCTTTTTACTGTATTCTATACTTTCAATATCGGAAATTGGGTATAAATTAGATACGGCTGGTTTAAATTTAATAAATCTAAAAGCTTTATAAATATCAGTATCATTATCTTCAGCCAACTTAGAAGCTAATATAAACATAACTCGCTTAAAATCTAACTTCGCAAGCTCCTCACGCGAAAATACACCGTTGAAAATCGAGCTCAATTTAGTTGCTCCCCATTAGATTTATATGTCCAAATGTATTTCTTACCTGATGTGGTTGAAAACTCGCACATAAAAACTGTATTAAGGGGCATAAATGTTTTATAAAACTCTGAGATCAATTTTGAAAACAAATACTCATCACCATTCCCAGCATATGCGGTAGATTCTAACTTAATCTTAAGTTCACTGCCTCTTATCACTTGGCCTTTTTCTATGAAGTCTCTATATTTATTTTTTATTTCTAAAACCCCATCAATTTTTTTCCGCTGTGTTTTCTTTTCAGTTTCATTAGCAATGGTAGGGATAAGCAATAAAATAAATATTTTCTTAAATATTTCAACATCAGTGACTGATTCAAATGATAGCGCCATCATATTCACTAAAAACATATGATATTTAGGGTCATATATAGCTTTTGAAGCTTTAGTTACTCCCGTAATATTTTTAAATTCAATTGAATTTGGAGTTGTATCATGATAGTCAGAAACCGATCCAATCGATAAACGTTCTACTTCTTCTGAGTTTCGACACAACAGATCAATAGTCATCACCCTATTTCTAAATTTGCTATGAGAAAGGGCTATATAAAGCTGATTTTTATATGATTTTTTATGAAGCGTCCACACTTGATAGTATCTTTGGTTATCAGACGAATCGTGTTTAAATTTTTCAAACTCTGAATATTCTTCTGGAGCCCCATCTCCTTCTCGCACTGCAACACTTAGTACAGAGTAAGCGTATTCATGATCGTGTATTGAAGATATCTTATATTTATCTAGAGTACCGTTATCAACGAGTGTCCTTGCTTCTGATTTGAAAAGATTTATAACTGGTGTGCAGTTTAGCTGAAACGATTTAGGCGTTAAATTCACGAGCACTTCATGCTCTCGTTTAAATATAAAATTAATCGTCATTTTTTCGTCTACGTCAGAAATTTCAACTTCTGACAGATCAATCTCAAAAAACATAAATTTTTTGGGTGTTTGCACATACTCTTGCAGCAAATGAATACCTCTAACTGTGTTTGCATTTGCTGGTATCAAGTCATAACATTCTTTAAACCCAATGGGTTCTGGCCTTTTATTTACACCCAGACTCAGATCTCCAACTTTAATATTTACTTTCTCTAAATCATTAAACAGGTGTTTATAGAGTTCGGCCGAGGTATAATCATCCTCATTTATATAAAATCTCAACGGTACTTTCTTTAATTGCTCTATAAAAACGTTGTTATATATTTTTATATCGATACTTAAGCAATCAAAATTTATATTATTTCGAATTTTGCTATTTACAACATCGGCCAACATCAGAGTTGTATCAAATGCAGTGCTAAAAATATAATCTTTGTTATTTTCAATAGCTTTTACATAAGTATTTCTTTTTATTGTTAGACTAGAGTTAGAACTCTTTATCGAGCTCATTTTTAGGATGGTTGTACATGGTGTTTGATTAAGTATGGATGGCCACAACACTCGAATTAAATCTTGCGTTACATTTGGCAATTGGGATTCTAGCTTTTTTTTAAGCTTATAGTTTAAAAATGATACTGCTTCAATTAATCTTTCAATATCAGGATCAGTGCCTTCAACAGACAAAAATTGAAGAAGTTCAGAGTTTTGTTTTGATACATCTTTAACTTCTTTTTTTGTATCTTCATATTCTTTTATATATTGATTTATATCCATACATCACCCACTGGTACAGCTTATCGACTTAAGCTTGAAGAAATAGTAAACTCTTCATCATCAATACGAATTAACGCATTAACCTCGAATATCATTTTATTGAGTCGATTTGAGTCTGTTCCCTTATAGGCAACACTTACTTTCTGCACTCTAGGATCGAATTTTGAGATTTGATTCTCAATATCTTTTGAGATCCTTACGCCAATATCATATTGAGTAGATGTTGGGTTTCCTTGAAGATCAATGCCAAATTCAGGAATAGAAGCCACCGTCCCTTTTTTTGTGTTAAGAATGATGTCAATATAATTTAGAATAGAAGCAGCAACCACTTCCTGGTTGCTGCTTCTATCATACTTGGACATTAGCCTTTCTAACAGTGTCCCTTTGTATTCCACTTTTTTCTACTCTTTATCTAACTTTCCAACAAGAGAAAGAGTAAAATCTGCACCCATATATTTAAAGTGTGGTCTTACGGAAAGACTCACTTTATACCAACCTGGCTGCCCGGCTACGTCTTCTACTGCAATTCTTGCAGCACGAAGAGGTCTTCTTCCTCTAACTTCTGCTGGAGGGTTTTCTTGATCTGCTACAAACTGTTTTATCCACTTATTCAATTCATTTTCAAGATCGGTTCTTTCTTTCCAACTTCCAATCTGCTCTCTTTGAATTACTTTCAGATAATGCGCAAGCCGTGATACCACAAACAAATAAGGTAGCTGCGTACCTAATCTAAAATTCAGCTCAGCTAATTTACCTTCTTCTGAATTGCCAAAATACTTTACTTTTTGTGCTGAGTTCGCAGAGAAAAAGGCGGCATTATCTGAACCTTTTCGCATCGTTAATGGGATAAAACCCTGCTCAGATAATTCAAATTCTTTTCTATCTGATATAAGAACTTCTGTTGGAATTTTTGTTTCTATGTCACCCATACTATCAAACATATGAAGAGGTAAATCTTCAATTGCTCCACCACTTTGTGGACCAATAATGTTAGGGCACCATCTGAATTTTGCGAAACTATCTGCCAATCGCGTTCCAAATGCAAACGCTGTATTTCCCCAAAGATAATCTTTGTGAGAGTTATTTACATTTTCTTTATAGTTAAAACTTTTTACTGGATTATCTTCTGGATCATATGGTTGTCTCAGCAAAAATCTTGGCATTGTCAAACCGACATACCTTGAATCCTCTGTTTCTCTAAAAGATTGCCAACGAGCATATTGAGGGCTATTGAAATGATCCTCTAAATCTTTAATATTGGGAACGCCTTCAAAGGTTTCTAACCCAAACATTTGTGGACTCGCCGCAGCAATAAATGGAGCATGAGCCATCGCGGCAACTGCTGATATTTTTTTCATTAGTGTAATATCAGGTGCTGATGGGCCAATATCATAATTGGCTAAAATTGCACCAACAGGCTCTCCGCCAAATTGACCATATTCAGCTGTATAGACTTGCTTATAAAATCCCGATCTAGTGATATCTGGTGCATCATCAAGATCTTCCAATAGATCTGATTTTTTTGCGTTAAGAATCTCTATTCTAATGTTTTCATTAAAATCTGTACGATCTACTAGCAGCTTAAGGCCTTTCCAAGCAGACTCTATTTCTTTAAAGCTATCGTTATGAATGATAGCATCCATTTGACCGCTTATTTTTTGATCAATCTCAGCGATCATTTTATCAACGAGAGATTTTTTAACCGCTTCCTTTTCTCGCTCGGGTTTCATCAATTCTTCAATAAAGGCGCTCACACCACGCTTGGCGATCGCGTAAGTCTCGTCTTCCGCCTGAATATTGGTGTGCGCTATTATTTGATCTAATATCGATCCAGTTTCTTTGACTGTCTTTGCGTCTAATTCTACTTGACTCATTTTTTTGGCCTTCTAGTTTCTATTAAATATCCAGTTCTTCTAATACTTTTTTTCTACTTTCTTCATCATCTAAAAGAGCTTTTATTGCTTTTCGAAATTCAGGAACATTGCCTAAAGGGCCTTTTAATGATTCAAGCGCTCGTCTTAACTCCATCAACTTTTTAAGCTCTGGTACATTTTCTGCTATTTTCTCGGGACCAAAATCTTTTATACCATTGATATCAAGATCAACATGAATCTCTTCCGAAGATTCATCTAGCTTATTTTCTACATTAAAACTCAAATTTATCTCTTGCTTATTCAGCACTTCATCAAAGTTATCTTTATTGACATTTACAGTCTTTCTGTTTTCTATTGATTCTGCATCTTCTCTTCCAACAAAGTCACCAACAACGAGCATTTTTAGAGGCAACTCTTTATTTAAGCCTTCTTCATTTGCATTGGGTTTAAATGTAACGTTAATCCGCTCTTTGGGTGCAACTGAACCTTCTTTTGACATTATTTTCTCCAGATTAAATTAATGCGCACACATCAAGAGCGCATATTCTTTGTAGTACAAATCTCTCAGCTTTTTCATTTACATTACGTTTTTTACTGTCTAATTTTAAAAATTTTTGCCATAAAAGCAAAAATCTAAGTTCCAACTTAGTATCATATTGCTTTTCAAATATTTCTTCGGTTTTCATTTTTATAATTTCGATCTGGCATTCGGCTATTTCATTTTGTTTTGCATTAATCGCAAGATCCAACAAGCCTACTCTCCATTGAATTTCATCTCTTAGTGAACCCACTTTTCCAAGTGCATCTTGAAATTTTTGGAATGCTAAGGTTTTTTTTCCGGATCTATAAATTGATAAAGCTTCGTTTACTTGATTTTCAATATACTTCTCAAGATTTATTTCTTGCATGTTTGCTTGAACAACTGGATTAGCTTTTCGTTCCAGTTTTTGTTCTAACCATTCGACATCTTCTCTATCTATAAAGGATGAACCGTCGTCAAATTTCAATTCTTTTACAGTAGGAAATCTATCGATAAAGTTATTAAGCAATTGATCGGTAAGGTTTGCTGCAGATTGGAGATTTAATCTTTCCAAAAGCATTGATACAAGAACATGGCCACTTAACCAAAATGGGGTATTCTGAAGGGTTTCTTCTAACTCAAAATACAGATCATAACTCGGTTCAGATAGGACATTTGTTCGGTAGTAATGCTGCTTACCTATCGGTAGTGGTTTCAATAAAGTAGTATTTCCTACAAGTGACGGTACGTGCTCGATATGTGACCATGCGGCACTCCGATTAAGTAATACAATAGCATTAATCTTTATCTCAGAGCTGTCATTTTTTGACCAGTACTTTATTAAATCAACAGATACCTGTTTTAAGCTACGTATTGCTTTTTGTTCTGTTTTTTTATTATCTATATCATGATGAGTGTGAAGTACTTGAGATGCAACCTCTTTAAATTGCTGAATAACGCTCGGTTTCTCTTCTTTTTCTTTTAACTCTTTTTTCTCTTGCTTCTCAGGTTCAGTGCAACGCCTTTTCAATCGATTTATGCTTGGCAATAGATTAGGCGCTTCCTCATTGAAGTAGTCTATCAATATTGTATCTGTGTTCGTTAATAGCTCAGTTAAACTTCCATTTTTATCTGATTGAACTTCATCAATAATGGGTTCTAGCTCTTCAATCACCCATTCAATCGCCGTCAGCTTTGAGGTCTTTTTAGTTGGGTATCCAGATTCCAGGTATTTATTGATAAATCGACAAACAATCTCAGTAAATTGGTTTGATTGAGTTCCTATCGACTGATGTTTTGATAGGGTCTTATACTGGCTATTAATCCACCAACCAAGAACCCTAAAGTCTTTGGATTTCTTACCTAAAAAGCTTGAACTTATAGTCGCTATCTCTTTAAAGTCGATATCAGGATTGCCGGTTAAGCTATTTAGCTTCTCGTATTCGCCAGCAATCCACTCAAACTCTGTGTCATAACGACAATCCAAACCAACTATATTTTCTTGATCAATATCTTCAATGAGTAGGGCATGTGTATCTGACAAAGTGTCTTTCATTATAAAATTACAATTAACATGCTACAAAACCGATAAGCTATAAATGAAACCCGTTAGGCGGGGCTTTCACTAAGCACTTTAAAGTTAATTATTCTATAAATAGGTCAAACTTGTCGACAAGAAACAATTAGTTATAGCAAATTTCTTACATTTCTGATTGCATTTTGACCTATTGATGGTTTTTCAAGCTAGCTTTATTGTAATTAACTATCTCTTCGTTCAATAAGTATAGCTTATGCTTAAATGCCAACTCCCAATGCAATGCTTTCTTTTCTTGATACTTTTTATCATTCGTTAACTCTTTTGCTGTCTCTGAATCCATTGAGATTAGCTCTCCATCTGTTATTCCAACCTTATACCCATATACCGAATCACTAAGATTCTTTCTCAGCATTGATTTACCTAAAGATCTGTATACAAAGCTTTTAGGGGCCGCTAGCTCTATTAAAGTCGGGCCTATATCTATATGCTGACCAGGGATTTCTGAATCAACCTTTGCTAGGGATGCTAACTTAGGGTACACAATAAAGGGAACGGCATTACGTTCATAAAGGGAAGGCTGCCCATTTATAAAGCGTCTACCATAGTGATCACCTGTGAATGCAAAGAGTGAGTCTGAATATGATGTCTTAAATTCTTGTACGAAATCTCCTACAGCCTTGTCAGAAAACCAAAGATGCCCCATTTCAAGCAAACTCATGCTTTCCTGATCAATGAGCTCTCGTGCTTTTGGATCCAAAGCTGACCAGCTTGAATATGGAAACCCCTTTGATTTGATATCAACTGTATAAGGGCCATGGTAGGACGTTGTTAAGATAATGCTAAACGTTTTTTGATGTTTTGGTAATTTATCCATTACCATATTAAAGAGTTGATCGTCATCAATCCCCCATGTGCCCATCTCATTCTTTCCCCCAGCATCCGCTGCAGAGTAAATGTGCTTAGCACCCTGAGATGAGATAAAGCCACCAACGTTTTGCCAAGATAACAACCCACCATAGAAAAAGTAGGTTTCATAACCTAAGTCGTTAAAGTGCTTGTAAATTGAAAACGGGTTCTTAGGTTGTTTTGTCAATTGACGGCTATGATTGATGCCTGTGTAATCTACTCCGCTGACAATGCTAACCAAGGAATTCATGGTACTTTTCGATGCAGGTAAGAACTGATCAAAATGTACACCCTCATTGGCTATCTGGCTTAGCTTTTTGGATAACCCCAAAGATTGATATTTTTCCATCAATGGCCAAGCATCATAGCTTTCCATTATGACCAAGATGATGTGGTTTGGAGGGTTATCTATTCCAGGTGCTTCATAAGTGAACAGGTCAGTTTGAGGAAGATTCAACTCTGAGTGTGTAAAGGGGTTCTCGTTTCCAATACTCTTTAGCTCCGAATAATCAACGTATGCATAGTGCAATGAGCGTACTGGATTAATGACTGTTTTGTTCAAGAAGCGATCGGTTGTAACCGCAGCCCACTTTCTAAGAATTGGGCGTTTATCGAAGCCCCCTCTACAGGCACCCACCGTCAGCAATATAATGACAAGTGTTATGAGTGTTTTAAAACCAAAGCCCCTTTTTTTATTAGAGCTTTGTAGATAAAATTTTGCTTTATCTACCTTTTTAATAAGAAGTACCAAAACACAAGCAACAAGAACCGCTAGAGCGCCATATAGCAACGGCGAACTCTGATGTACAGCCGTTTTAAATATTGCCACAGGGTCGTCATAGAGTGCTTCAAATACAAATTGATTATAACTTTCGTTATATTCTTTATAGAACGGTATGTTTGCTGAGCAAAGAATCGCGATGAGCACAGCATAGAAAATTGCAACCCACCTCTGAAAGTCATTAATCATTGGCTGCGTTTTCGATGACAGATTCTGTTTCAAGCAAGTGGCCGCTAAACATGACCAAAGTGACGTTACCAGAAAGGGGACCAGTAATAAAACTGCTGAAATCGCTGAATCAAAACGGAAACCCGTCCAAGCAGCATTCAGAAACTCAGACAGACCCGTCGATCCACTAAAGGCATGGCGAAACTCAAACCATAGGTGAAATCTAAACCCTTGGAATGTGAGTACAAAGAGTACCCAGTACATAGTCAGTTTTTGAACTGATTGAATCCAGAAATTCCAGGGAGTATGTACCCGCTTCACTGTTGGCCGCACCTAAAAGACAAAGACCGCCAACTTTAACAATCCCCTTACGAAATACAACCCAAATGCAACCAAAAGATACTTAGATAGACTCAATATGAGTATCTGGTAACACTCTCTATGGTTGCCAATACCTTATTAAGCTCAAAGGAGTCGCGGGTAGCAAGCTACCCCCAGGTACATTCAATAGCTCTCTAGTAGTTGCGTTAGTTCTTCTTCACTCATTATTGGGATACCTAACTGCTGAGCTTTAACCAGCTTTGACCCCGCTTTTTCACCAGCAATCACAGCGGTCGTTTTTTTCGATACTGACCCACTGACTTTTGCCCCTAGTTGCTCCAGTGCTTCCTTTACTTCATCTCGGGTATAACTCTCTAAGGTACCCGTGATGACATAGGTCTTTCCTTCGAGTGTAGAGGTATTACTGGTACTCGATGATGAGCTTTGTGCAGGCCAATTTACTCCTGCTTCTATCAAGGCGTTTAATATGCTTAGGTTGTTGTCTTCAGAAAAGAAGTGTCTAACGTATTGTGCAACGACAGGCCCCACATCTTTTACTGCAAGCAAATCGTCTTCGCTGGCTTGCTGTAACCGAGCAATATCTCCAAAGTGCCTTACCAAGGTTTTTGCAGTCGTTTCCCCTACCTCACGGATACCCAAAGCAAAAATCAATCTCTCTAACTTTGTACTTTTAGACTGCTCGAGTGCATTAATGAGGTTTTGTGCTGATTTAGGCCCCATGCGATCGAGGGCGGCCACATCATCAACGGTTAAACGATATAAATCTGCAACGCTTGCTATCAGACCTTGATCAACCAACTGTTCTACCAAACGATCTCCAAGGCCTTCTATATCCATCGCTTTTCTAGACGCAAAATGTTTTATTGCTTCTTTGCGTTGCGCGGCACATATAAGCCCACCAGAGCAACGTGCAACCGCTTCTCCCTCAATACGCTCTACATGAGAATCACATACCGGGCAGGTTGTAGGCAACTTAATGCGTTTGGCGCCTTTTTTTCTTTTCTCTGTAATGACCGAAGTTACTTGTGGAATCACGTCCCCGGCACGTCGAATCACCACCGTGTCGCCCAAACGTAAATCAAGTCTCTCAATTTCATCCATATTATGAAGGGTCGCATTCGAAACTTGTACGCCACCAACGGTAACAGGGTTCAAGCGAGCAACAGGTGTAATGGCACCCGTTCTCCCAACTTGGAATTCAACTGCTAATAGCTCAGTCATTTCCTCTTGTGCAGGAAACTTATGGGCGATTGCCCACCTTGGGGCTCGAGAAACAAAGCCTAACGTCTCTTGCAACTCATATTGATTGACTTTAAATACTAAGCCATCGATTTCATAATCAAGAGACGGGCGCATTTCTAACATGCGTTCATAGTAGCCTAAGCAACCTTTTAGCCCCTTAAAACAGGTTACTTCTGGGTTCACTTTAAACCCCCATTTTTTGAAGAGTTTAAGCATTTTGGCATGTGTATCAGGCCTAACATAACCTTCTATCAACCCCACACCGTATGCACTGAAAACAAGTGGTCGCTTGGCCGTCACCTTAGAATCTAACTGACGAAGACTTCCAGCTGCAGCATTTCGTGGGTTTGCAAAGGGTTTTTGGCCTGATTTCAAAGCATTTTGGTTTAAGCGATCAAAATCTGGTACGGGCAAATAAACTTCACCGCGCACTTCTACTCTTGAAGGCCAATCGTTGCCCTGCAATTCTAGTGGTATTGATTTAATGGTTTTTAAATTCTGTGTAATGTCTTCGCCGGTGGAGCCATCCCCTCGTGTGGCTCCTCGAACCAGCTGCCCCTCTTCATACATTAAACTTACGGCGATGCCATCGAGTTTTGGTTCACCGACAAACTCAATCTCGGAGCGGTTTTTTAGACGATCCTGTATGCGTTTTTCAAAAGCCTCCATATCGGCTTCATCAAAAGCATTATCCAATGACAGCATAGGAATTTCATGCTCAACTGAAGCAAAGGATGATAAAGGCGCTGCACCTACTCTTTGGGTGGGAGAGTTTGAAGTAACAAATTCGGGGTGTTCTGTTTCCAGTGTCTTTAGGCGTTGCATTAACCGGTCATATTCAACATCTGGAATAGAGGGTTCATCCAACACATAATAACGATGATTATGTGTATCTATGGCTGTACGTAACTGATTAATTTCTTTCTCAATGGATTTTCGGGCCGTCACTTGGCTACCTATTCACACTATAAAACTGCTTGAGAACTTCCAAGAAAAGCTCTTAGAAGTTCCGTTGATACGTTAGGTGGGAGTCTAACATGCTTCTAATATCTCTACCGCATCATCGGTATTCGGCACTGGCAGAAGCAAGTTGCAAAGCTTTAGAGATGGATTAAGGGGAACCTATTAGGCCATACTAGGCCTGGCTAATTGCTGACGTCGATTAAAGTCCATGATCTGCTGTCGTCCGTGCTCCAGTGTCTGCGAGGTCATTACACTCAGCATTTCATCTTGAACTACACCATCCAAGTTTCGAGCAACCGCTTGTGCAACTTCGGCCATCGTATTGTAGGCTTCCAGTGGTTTTTCAGGACCAGGTAAACTCATAAACAACGCTATACCAGGTGTCATCGCTTCAGGTTTAGATAAATCGAATGCTCCTGGTTTAACAACATCGGCAATACTGAATTGAATCTTGCCTTGAGCATTGGCTCTTTCGAAACGATGAAAAACCCCCATTTCGCCGTGACGAAGATCACAGGCTTTAAATAAGGCAAAGAGTTTTCTAAATTCAAAGCCTGTTTCTGCTTTACTGAAAACATGCATAACCAGCACTTCTTCAGAGGGTGGCCGATCGGCTAAACGCTCTCCCACAGATTCCGTAAGGGTTGCCGTCGTTGCAATTCGTTGGGGCTCTGGGTTCTGATCGATAGGAATGTCATCAAACAACGGATCTAAAGGCGGATGCTTAAGCGATTGATCACCCCTGGCTCGAGAAGAAGCATCTATCCGACTTGATTGATCTGTCTTCGCAGATAGCCGGTCTTCATGCGATGAGCGCTCAATGGTTGCATTATTTAATGACTGAGCATCAAGACCTGTATTTTCACTCAATTCACTCATATTTTTTTGACTGAATGGTTTTTCACTTGAAGGGCTGCTTTTCACTTTAGCGCAGCTCACTCCGCCAGCAGAAATTTTATCGCTAGGCAAAACACTAACAGTTTCCTCTGCGTTCATGTCAGACGATCTTTCTTCTTGAACAACTCTACGACCCAAGCTAACTGATTCCATCAACATAGGAACTGGCTTATCTGACTCTTGGCTAGGAAAGTCCTCGGTTTCTTCCTTTTCGGAAATGTCGGTCAATTGAGCATCTACAGCTGGAGTATAAGGACGGCTCGCATGTTGAGGAATGGACCGAGCATAAGGAGGTAGAGCCTCTGCATCATCTTCAGGAAAAGCGCTTTCTTCATCAAACTCTTGCAGGGTGCGCGCACCACCATTAGGTAATTCGCCTTTTAATAAATCTAAGGCCTCTTCCTCAGCAACGGGGCTTGAAGGCTTGGACAAACGTTTTTGCTCAGCGCGGGCAGCCATCATTCTCTTGAAGCCATCAACGAGAATCAGCACCACTAAAATCGCCGCAACAACAACGATTGACGTATGTAAACTCAAATCCACAACACTGGCTCCTCGAATAGCTGCAAGGATTCTTTAACATCAATTCCATTTGACTCAATTGCTCAAGGATGGTTTCACACTCAGAGCAACGTTGAAGACAATAACCACCTATTTAATTCATCCTTTGAGCCAAAATCACCATTTTCTACGACAACAAGTATAAATGAGCACAATCTAGACGCCAATGGTCCTTTCAAATTTTATGTGTTTCTGAAAGCCCTGTTTTACACACAAACCTATTACAAATTCCCTTTGAGTGTTTAGGCTTCAGCAAGCTCTACCGCTTCTTCAACATTAACGGCCACTAATCGCGACACGCCCGGCTCATGCATCGTAACACCCATCAACTGATGTGCCATCTCCATCGCTATTTTATTGTGCGAAATATAGATAAATTGTACCTGTTCTGACATAGCCTTCAACAAATTTGCGAATCGCCCCACATTCGCATCATCTAAAGGCGCATCAACCTCATCCAACATACAAAAAGGTGCGGGATTTAGTCGGAAAATTGAAAAGACCAGCGCAATAGCTGTAAGCGCTTTTTCTCCACCCGACAATAAATGAATCGTACTGTTCTTTTTACCAGGAGGTCGAGCCATAATGGCGACACCTGTACTCAGCAAATCATCGCCCGTTAATTCTAAATACGCATGGCCGCCTCCAAAGACTCTTGGGAACAACTCACCAAACCCTTGGTTAACTTTATCGAAGGTTTCTTGAAAACGATTTTTCGTTTCTTCATCAATTTTACGAATGGCGTTTTCTAGAGTCTCTAGCGCTTTTTCAAGATCCGCATTTTGCTGATCTAAGTAATCTTTTCTTTGAGACTGACTGTTGTACTCATCAATAGCCGCCAAGTTAATCGCGCCTAAACGTTGGATTTTTTGACTCAAAGAATCCAGCTCATTTTGAGTGGTTTCGACCGTGATGCTCTCTGGTAAGTTTTCCACGACCTCATTAAAGTCAAAGCCAGCCTCAACAATCTGTTCTTGATGATTGGTTTGGCGAATGGTCAATGCTTGCGCTTCCATTCGCGCCTGCTCTAACTTTGAACGAACCTGTGTCGCTCGCTGTTCACCACCGTGTCTCTGCTGCTCCATTTCACGTAATTCGTGATTGATGCCATCGAGCGCCGCTTTTGACTTGGTCATGCGCTCTTCAAGGACCAATCGAGCTGCTAACTGGGCTTCCAGCTCAAGCTGTATCGCTTCCACAGGATTTTCATCATTGGCTTGACTGGCTGCTAACAATGCACGGCGCTCTTCTAAGCGCACCTTTTGCTGCGTTAACCGCTCGATGGCTTGCTGCGCCGACGTTTTTTGGTTACGCAAATGTTGGACTTTTAATTCACATTGGTGGAAGCGTTCGGACGCATGCTGTGCTTTCGCTTTGGCCTGCTCCATAAACGTGCGCATCTGATCACGCTCTTCCGTCAGTATGGTGCGTTTTGCGTTATCGTCTTCCATTAAGTGCAAATACTTTTGCCATTCTTGTCGAGCTTTTGCTAAAGCGTGCTTTTCTTCTTCTAAAGACTTTTCAGCATCGGCTTTATCAATCAATAGCGTTTCATGGCGCTTCTGGATTTCTTGCACTCGAGCTTCGATTCCCGCCAGCTCTGAACGTTTAGTACCTAACTGTTGCAGTGACTGTTGCAATTGTTTCTGAGCATGACGAAGCTCTTCTTCCAATTGACTGACTTGCAGTTGTTGCGTTTCCAGCTGAGTTTCAAATTCAAACACTTCATCATCAAGCAAAGCCACCTGCTCATTTAAACGATCAAGCTGTTGCTGCCTGGCCAAATAGCCTTGCTCTTTATCAAGTGGTTTTACGCACTTCACCCATCCTGGGCCAAACCATAGACCTTCTGGAGTAATGATTGAATCAAAGGCCGTTTGATTATCAAGTTGCCCAAGCCATTCACTGGCTTCGCTCAAGCCAGCGGTCACTCGAACCTTATTTAATAATTGTGTCACTGCCTGAGGGGCAGAGGTCACTTTGGATGCGAGAGATCCTTCTCTTACCTGCGCTTCAGTCAAGTCATTGTTTGAAACCAATGACAGTTCACCACTTTGTAATTTCACTAGGTTTGGAGCCAGGTCGATTAATTCAGCGTCGTTAATCACAACGGCCTGTAACTGAGCCCCAAGCACTGTTTCAATCGCGAGCTCCCACCCCGATTGCACACTAAGTGTTTCCAATAATCTTGGACGATCAGCAATGTCAGAGGCTTCTAACCATTGATTGATCTCTATCCCTTGATCCGCTTTAGCGGCATCTTGAAGCGCTTGCAAGGATGCCCGTCGCCCTTTGGCTTCCTGCCACTCACTTTGTTTGCGTGTCAGTTGATGCTGAGTCTCTTTTGAGAGTCTTTGCTCGGACTCTATTTTTTGCTGCATTGTGTCTAGCTTTGATTGCTGCTCTTCGATGGCCAATTCACCTAATGCAACCGTTTCCCGCAGCATTTCTAATTGTTCATCATCTGGCCCATGATCCATCTGTAACAAGTCACGGCCAAATTTAGCAACTCGAGCGTGCAGTCGTTCGACGGATTGCTCAAGATGCTGTATTCGGGATTTAGACACTTCAACATTTCGCTGAGCTTCTGAAGCCTCAGCCGTGAAAGCATCCCACTTTTCTTGCCACTCTAATTGTTTTTCTTCTTGTTCCAAAAGTGCCGCTTGCGACTCTTCTCGTTCAGCTTCTAACAACTCAAATTCAGGCTCAAACTCGAGCAACTCAACCTCAACATCTTCTAGACGAGTTTGATCTGCGGTCAGGGCTTCTTGAGATTCATTGAGCGCTCGATCAACATCCACTAAATCCAAGGCCATTTGCTTGGCCTTTTCTTGCTCATGCTGAATGCTTTGTTCTAAACGCGCGATGGTCGCGCCCACTTCATAAAATTCTGTTTGAACAATATTGAATTTATCAGAAAACTCTGTTTGACGTTCGCGCAAGGCCTCCATCTGCGACTCAGCACTGACTTGGCCAGTTAAGATGCCTTCCAATTCAACTTCAAGTTCTCGGATTTGTTGTTGGCGTTGCGTCACGTCTTCATTAATGTGTCGCCATTTCAGTGCATTAAGATCAGCCTTACTCTGACGCTCTTCTGCTTTATACGTCTTATATTTTTCAGCGGCCTGCGCCTGACGATGAAGGTGTTGCAATTGACGCCCCAGCTCTTCTCGAATATCCGCCAATCGTTCTAGGTTTTCTTGAGTGCGACGAATTCGATTTTCTGTATCGCGGCGCCTATCTTTGTATTTCGAAATGCCGGCAGCTTCTTCTAAAAAGACTCTGAGTTCTTCAGGTTTGGATTCGATTAACCGGGAAATCATGCCCTGTTCAATAATGGCATAGGACCTTGCTCCCATACCGGTGCCCAGAAACAAATCGATGACGTCTCGGCGACGACATTTGGTCCCATTCATGAAGTAGGTTGATTGAGCGTCTCGGGTGACCCGGCGCTTAACGCTGATTTCAGAGTATTTGGCATACTCCCCCACCAACTTACCTTCGGAGTTATCAAAAATCAGCTCAACACTGGCTTGCCCAACAGGCTTACGGCCTGAAGAACCGTTGAAAATGACGTCAGTCATGGCATCGCCACGGAGATTTTTAGCGGAACTTTCTCCCATTACCCAGCGGACAGCGTCAATCACATTAGACTTTCCACAGCCATTGGGGCCAACCACACAAGACAGGTTGGTTGGAAAGGCGACCGAAGTTGGATCTACGAATGACTTAAATCCGGCCAGTTTTATGCTTTTGAGCCTCATAACACCTCATTCACCTGCGCAGCAACCGGCCATGAGCGCCAACATTATTACCTTTGTTTACCTTCGTTCACACCCGAGTTGGATGAGGCAAACACCTTTTAAAGGGCCGCATCATACCACAAGCCTCTGCTCATCCACCCCCCAAGATGATCAAATTTTGGGCCAATCCTTTGTTTTTAGTAAAGAAAACCTTAAGGTCCGGCCCAATTGGGTGAAAAAGCTTCGAATAGATTCCGTTTTGACCGAGATTTCCTAGGGAAGGCCTCTAAACTTGTAGATAGTGCTTTACTGAAATCCGCTGAGATAACACCAACCTCTAGGGGTTGTGTCTGTGGTTGGCGCCGAAGGCGGACAAGCAAAGCCATTGTGTATGACAACCCCGCTAGGGATGGTGTATGGTGGTTTCTCTGATAGCGTGGGCCTCGGCAGCGATTCGCAAAGGATGGCTGTACAGCTTGGGCATCCTACTTGTCTCCACGTCTCTAGGGGCTGAACCCTTATTGCTCAATCCTTCTATAGAGAGGGTCTATCTTGGCCCCTACATGCAAGTATTAGAAGACCCTGAACGCCAATTTCGATTAGCAGAAGTGTTTAGCCGCAGTGCTGACGATTGGAAATACATTGATGAAAAAGCCTTCAATGTAGGTTTCACCGATAAAGCTTATTGGTTCCGCATCCAACTGGATCATTTTGAAAGCCAAAAGCAGCGCTGGTATCTCAATTTACACAATGCCCAAATAGAGCAGCTACAAGTAGCTTTAATCAGCGAAGGACGTTACTTACTGAACGTAACCTTGGGAAATCAATTCCCTTTTGCAACCAAACTCATTCATGAAGGCAATTTCATCATCCCTCTAGACTTGCCTTCTGTCAGTTCTGCAACGCTGATCTTAAGAATCTCGGCCAAGGACGCGAGCGTACGCTTTAACCCTGAATTATTACGCTCCGAAGCATACATTCAATCTCAAGATCACATTTCTCTGTTCTATGGTGCCTGCTTTGGCACATTGACTCTGCTTATGCTGCTCAACCTGTCCCTATTTATTGGAACAAGAGACACTACTTACTTTTCATACAGTATTTTTATTGGTCTCTTTGCTCTTTGGCAATTCCAAACTCACGGGTTTGCATACGAATACTTATGGCCTGAATACCCAACTTGGGAACGCTTTAGTCCCATTGCTTTGATCATTTTAATGCTGCTCGCTGCTCTAGAATTTTCTAGCCGATTTTTGGAAATGCATCGCAAAAAGAGCCCTTTACTCACGCCCTATAAAGTCCTCGCTGGCGTTATATTAGTCGTCGCAGTGGCCAGTTGGCCGCTACCAACTCGACTGGCTTACCAAATTTCACTGGTGCTCTTTCTCCCAACGCTTGCACTCATTATTTATTCTGCTATTGAGTCTATAAAACAGTACCCACCCAGCAAAATGTTTCTCCTTGCCTGGGGCATTATGCTGATCTCAACCCTCATGTTTATTGGCGTTGAGGTGGGCTGGATTGAACCGACAGCGATCTCTAATCATGTCATGATCGCAGGCGCTTTGATTCAAGCCTTTATGTTAAGTTTGGCCGTTGCCAGTCGCATCAGTCACTTAAGATATTCCAAAAATCTAGCAAAAGAACAAATCGTACGCGCTCGCGCTACTGCTAAAGCAAAAAGCGATTTACTGGCAGTGATGAGCCATGAAATTCGCACCCCTCTTAACGGTGTCATGGGCTTTGTGCAGTTACTTGAAGACACTCAACTCAACCCAGAACAAAAGCAGTATGTCAGAACGATGAAAGATTCTGGCAAAGCTTTATTAGAAGTCATCAACAGCGTACTGGATTTTGCCAAGATAGAAGCAGGCAAAATGCAGTTGGAGCAAATTGATTGCAAATTACAGGATCTGCTGGACGATACATTGAGTCTTTTTGCACACCAAGCGAGAGAGTACGAGGTCGAATTTTATGGGCTTTGCAAACCTAATGTACCCAGCACCGTTCGAGCAGATCCAACCCGACTGAGGCAAATTCTTATTAATTTACTGGGTAATGCCTTTAAATTCACGACGAGCGGTGAAATCAGGCTAACCATTGAAGTCATCAAGAGAGATAAAGAATTATTATTATTCAAAGTGAGGGATACGGGCATTGGTATACGCCCAGAAGTTCAGGAGATATTGTTTGAGAGCTTTTCTCAAGCCGACAACTCCACCACTAGACAATTTGGCGGAACAGGTTTGGGTCTAAACATTTGCAAAAAGCTCGTTGAATTAATGGGTGGTCACATTGGTGTCATCAGTGAAGAAAATAAAGGGTCAACCTTCTGGTTTACAGTCCCATTGGTTCATAGCCAAACTCAAGAAACCCGCTGGTTAATGGGGCAGCAGGTCTACATTTTAGGAGATGGCGAACACGTTGAAGAGCGCGCGATCCTGGGTGGATTTTTTGAACAATGGGGCGCCCACATCACACACATAGGCGACATAGAACGGCTAACACAAATGGATGGCGCTGAAGTCTTGGTACTATTTGGTCAAGCGGCTTTATCCCATCATGTATGGCTCAAGATCAAGCACTTTGCTCCAAAGCCTACGTTAATCTGCATACCCGATTACAACCAAGAATCGGAAGTCGCTCCGGGCAATAATGTTGTCATTCGAAAACCCTTCACGGCAAGAAACATCCGATCTGCGATTGAACATGGTCGCCAGGTGGATCATCAGATCAATTCTGAAAAGGTCCTATCAAATGCTGCCGCTGCTCTCAGAATTTTAGTGGCTGAGGATAATCCGGTGAATCGAATGATACTCATGGGGCTTCTCGAAAAAGCAGGGGTTAAGGCTGATACCGTCGAAAACGGTCGCCAAGCAGTAGAGCAGTTTCAATTACACCCCTATGACGTACTTCTATTGGACTGCGAAATGCCTGAGATGGACGGCTATGAAGCCGCCCTTCGCATCCGCTTGTTAGAACAAATTGAAGAGCGCGAACCCAGCCAAATCATTGCTGTGAGTGCTCATGCCTTTGATGAGCATATCCAACGATGCCGCCTTTCAGGGATGGATGAGCATCTTGCTAAGCCTATCAACAAGGAAGCGCTCTATCGATTGCTGAATCAAATTGCCAGCAGCCGTGATAAAAGCCCCCCCGAACCAGATGCGAATGAAACCGCCTCTAAGCAGGCCTGATACGACTCGAATTGCGCCAACAACCAATTCTCAGTATGCTTTGCGCCTTGATTACCTACTGATGTGAGTTCTTCCAATTGGAAACGCTAACCACCGAGAGCCTGGATCTGAAAACGCGTCTCAATTTAGAAACCGCTCAAATTGAATGGCAAGCCTTACAGCGGTTTTTTGCTGCTGGGCAGCTTTTATGGGTAGCGCCCAGTGAAGATCTGGTAGCAGTAGGTGCCAGCATCGCTGAGGATCAGGTCGAAAAGATCAAATCGCTACAGAACTCTGAAAAGCTTCTCCCTGTTGATGATGCAACAGCTCTCCGCTGGGCAGGTTCAAATACGAGCCTTTGGGCCTTGGTGGTCAAGCCCTTTATCTTGGTTCAAGAGCCCACAACCCCAGACGGCCCGCTATCTGAACTCTCGAATTAGGCAACTACCTGTCAAAATTCACATTATAATTCAATGGATTGAGACACCAATCCTTGATCTTTTTCCTCTTCTGAGTAAAGCGCTTGACTTATTCGAGGCACTTGTCCTAGCTATGACTCATCAGATGCCAATCGCTAACCAGCTCAAAACCTACCTTTCTTTTCAATAAAGGGTTCGCCAAAGCGACCCCATCGTTCAGCTTTCTTATTCAAACATTTGTTTGAAGTGTCTTTTTTGGGAGAATGCTAAGCTACGAGTGGAGGAGTTAATGTCGTATCAAAGCATTCTAGATGGTATTGCTGCAGAAGCACCCAAGTACTTCGGCAAAGGCAAAGTCGCCAGCTACATACCGGCATTGGCACAGGTCAATCCGGATCAATTCGGTATCGCCTTACTGACCGCCGATGGTGAGCTATACAAAGCTGGGGATGCTGACGCTCGATTTTCTATCCAGTCCATCTCCAAAGTACTCTCATTGACGCTCGCTTTGCAGCGCCACGGAGACCGCCTATGGCAGCGCGTGGGCATTGAGCCCTCTGGCACCGCCTTCAACTCACTTGTCCAGCTGGAGTATGAAAACGGCAAACCACGCAACCCTTTTATAAATGCCGGAGCACTGGTGGTGGTTGATGCCCTGATGTCTCGCATTTCAGCCCCCACTCACTCCATGCTGGAAACCGTACGGCGACTGGCTGATGAGCGAAGTATTTTGATCGACGAAACCGTTTCTGAATCTGAGTATCGGCATCGCGAACGTAATGCCGCAGCCGCTTGGCTTATGAAGTCATTCGGCAACTTTTTTAATGACGTCGATTCTGTGTTGCGAGCCTATTTTAGCTACTGTGCTATCAGCATGAATTGTGCTGAACTGGTGAAAGCTTTCAGTTTTTTAATGAATCATGGCACTTGCTTACAATCAAACACCGAAGTCCTAACCCCAAAACAAACGCAACAGGTCAATGCCCTTCTGCTGACCAGCGGTTTGTATGACGCTGCAGGCGATTTTGCCTTTCGGGTTGGCATGCCTGGAAAGTCAGGAGTGGGCGGCGGAATTGTTGGGGTCATACCGGGCAAGTTCACCGTTTGTGTATGGTCACCCGAATTAAATGAATTTGGCAATTCTGTTGCCGGAGTCTTTGCTTTAGAGCGACTCACAGAAGCACTGGACGTTAGTATTTTCAGTGGACTTGCTTAATCTCAGCCCAACGCTTTGACCCAGACAACTCATCCCTTTTATTGTGTAGCGCTTGCAGGAGCACGCCACAATCAAGGGGATGATCATGAGCCTAACCATTCGTAATACTTTTTGTTCGTATATTCTTAGCCTGTGCCTTCCCGCACTCGCATCCAATCAGAACCATATCGATCGTTATAACGAATATATACAAGACAACTGCTCAATTGGACAAAACCAAATAGAGGGTAAAATCAACCCTCAAACCCACATCATTCACTCCCACTGCACCCTAAAAACCCACTCAGCCACGTTACTCGCACCTGTTGGCAGCTCACACCCTTTGGCTCGCATCCCACACACTGATGTCGGTTTGGATTCGATTTCCATGACTGCGATTCCCGTTAAAGACTTGCCAACCTTTGGAACGCTTAAAGATGGCAGACAGCGATCTGAATGGACCACAGGGTTTTTCCCCATTGAAGATTTTCTTACTTCCGGGGTATCTCCAACTGAGGTTCAATTTAAATCTGCAACAAAGTCCATGATGCAAAACCAATGGCCCACTCAAAATGCTCGATTAAACTATGAACTACGTTTTAAATTACCCACAAATTTTCATCCAAAGGTCACAACCTATACAGGCACTATAACCAATCAAAAAGCCCTGCTATCAGACGACATGTCTGTCATTATTGCTCAATGGCATGGAACCCCTGATCGATTGACGTTTCGAGCGTCTGAAGCGGCTCCATGGGTTTCAGAAAAGTTGGAATTAAATGGGCAGCAAGATCAGGATTTCCTTCAAGGCTTACACCACTACCATCAATTAAAGTCTGAAGGAAATCTCTTTGATCAGGGGGGCTTCCCCCCCATGGCACTTAAAATTAAACAGGGAAGATTAGCACTCATTGCAAACAGCTTCCGCTACCCAGTGCATGATCGCCGTTTGACTCGCTGCCCCAAAGTCAGTATGTCAGCCCCACCAGGGCAGTTATTTGTCTGTGATTACACAACCCAACAATTGGAACCTTTCTCAGAATTGACCAACACTTGGGCATCTGCCGTTAGTGTCATATGGCAACAAGCACTTAATGACAGTCATTTCGACCGTTGGATACACCTTAAAATTGAAGTGAAATGGCCCCGCTGGCAACCCAACTCTCAGAATTCAAACGCAATAGGGACCGTCAACGTTTTCGACATGAAGACTCAACGATACCTTGCACGCTATCAAGGCCCGATAGGCAATCATGACCAAAGTTTTCCCTATTTTAAATTTGGGATTTATAAAAGTAGCGGTTCAAAAGACCTGCCCGTACAGGTGGATTATGAAGTCAGAGCATTGAAAATTTACCCAACAGCTAAAAAAGAGCCATTGTCGCGAAGGTAGGATTCAAGCAATTCAGGGAAGTCATCAACAACAGACTCACGCACTGAGCGAAGCTCAAGCGTGGTCTGCGCATAGCTTTCTAACTTTGGAAACCCCTCGTATATAACCCGACCAAAGGTTTCTCTTACCCATTCATCGCGCATAACCATAGGAGCAAGTGCCGCATCAACCAAGGAAAATACCTCACCAGAAAATAAAGGACCCTGGAGCGCGCGTTCTAGATGCTCAAGTCTGGAACGATAGTCAGCAAGTTGCTTTTCAACGTCATCATGGCTTGGCGTCAGCATCCAACGATGTTGCAAACCAACACAAGCCGATACGAACTCAATCCAAGCCCTTTGCCTTGCTTTCGGAAGCGGCTCAAGAGGCATGAGCCTAGGGGTTGTAATGTCATCTAAATATTCATTAATGACCGCTGATTCAAATAAAACTTCCCCCTCCACTTTTAACAAAGGAACTTTACCTAAAGGAGAAATCGCTAAAAACCAATCGGGTTTTTCAGAAAGGTCTATGTAGTTGATTTCATAAGGAATATCTTTTTGCTTTAACATAATGACAGAACGCTGCACAAATGGGCACAACTTAAAGCTGACTAATTCAATCTTTGGCATACTCATATTCAAACCTCAGCTTTGCAGCCGTTCGGATAAAGCCACTGCACTCAGCGTTGAAAGCCAATTCAAGCTATCTTGGGTACTGCCAGTTGGTTCGTAAGCTGCACTTAACCAACCTCGATACCCTCCTTCCATTAAAGCTCTTTCAATATCGATCAAGTTCATATTGCCTGAACCCGGCTCATTGCGCTTTGGAAAATCACTTAATTGCACTCGACGTATCCATTTTGCTTTGACCCTCAATTTTTCTGTTAAACCAGGTTCCATCATATGCATTTCATAAATATCTATTTGCATAGCGACATTGGCGCGATCAACATCGGATATAAAATCTAAAGCGGTTTCCACATTAAAAACCATGACTTTAGTAAAATCCTGAGTATTCAGCGGCTCAATGGTTAAATGCATCTCTCGCTTTTCCAATTCATCGGCTAAAAGGGTGCAGCGCTCAATCATCGTTTGCCATGCTTTGCCCGTTTGGGTACTGGTACATCGACCTGACACGACATTGATTGAGTCCACTTTCAAAGCATCGGCATATTCAAGCGATCGAGCCATGGCGGTCTCAAAAGCCTCTTGCTGGGCGGGATCAGCCAACAGGCCTTCACCTCCTTGATGAAAATCCCCCATTGGCAAATCAAAACTCATTAAGCGAGAACGTGCGCCTTTAAGGGCTTGCTTCCAATCTTCTGGGCTTGCATCAAACGGTGAGGTTACATCAATGGTTTTAAAATCAGCTGCACGAGCCGCTTGAGGACGATCAAGAAGCGGCACTTCATTGAACAAGTAGCTGATATTGGCACTGACCTCCATGGTCTAATCCTTATTTCGATTAGGTTTCAAGTATTAGCTTAGGGCTTACAAGCACTATTTCAATAACCCTCTTTTCCAATTACACATGCCATCCTCCTGTTTTGCTTGCATTAACACGCAGCTTTTTAAATCTACGGCTATCGATCATCAAGGGTAACCAGCCCCTTGATGAGTGCTACGCTTAATGAGAACCTCTTAGCAAGGATGCCACCATGGGTAATGCAGCCGAACCCTTGGGCTACGACATGGCCCACATTTTTAATCAATCTCAAAACCTGCCCAATATTCCTAAAGTCGTGCAGGAACTGATTGAGACCTTTGATGATCCCGACATTGATATTGATGACGTCGCCAAAAAGATCGCCTTGGATCAGGTGCTAACAGCAAAGGTTTTACGATTGGCCAATTCAGCGCATTACGGCGTTTCGCGAACCATTGAATCCACTTCGGATGCATCGGTCATCTTAGGGTTTGCGACACTGAGAACCATGGTATTGGCATCCGGCATTACAGGCGCAACGGTTGTACCTGACGGCCTGGATCGCAAAAAGTTTTGGCGTGATAACTTTGCTGTGGCAGAAATCGCCAAATGGATGGCAAAATACTGCAAAGGCTTGCACCCTGAAACGGCTTTTACCTGTGGCATGTTACACAGCATCGGCGATCTGCTCATTCATGTGACCTTTCCCACAGAAGCACAGCAAGCAGACTCAGAAGCCCTTGAAGGGAGGCCTTTGGGTAAAGCACAGGAATCGATACTAGGGTTCAACTACGGACAAGTGGGTGGAGAATTAGCCAAACGCTGGAAATTTCCTGATACCATTTATGGCGCCATTCAACATCATTGCGATCCATTAAAAGCTGAACCCTTTAATCATTATGCCGGGCTGATCAATATGGCTGTTTATATTCATGATGCTCATGTCAACAACATGACAGAACACCAAGTGCTTGAAAACTTCCCAATGAGAGTAGCGGCCCAAACAGGGTTAGACACTCAGCACGCGCTGGAAGATGTTCAGGAAACACAGGATCTTGAATCAGGAATGGAGGCTTTGTTGGACTAGCCTTCTCTACATGTCCATTAAAAAGCCAGCTACTCCACGCTGGCTTTTTTAGGCTCCGTCGTACAACAAACTACGGGGATTCATAGCCCACTGATTGCCAAGGCTAGAACCAAGCATATCGCTGCTTGTTGTCCCATTTTTACTCTCCTGGCTTTACCCATTTAACGTGGTTTTTCGTACCGTTGGTTATCAAGCCCCCTATTGCCGATAAACATTATTATCGGAAATATAGCGGCACAACCCTTAGAAAGGCATTTGGGGTGTCTACGCATTCATGATTTTTGAGGCTGTGGGGGAGGGGTGTTGTGGCCGCTTCCAAACTCAAAAGGCTTCCCTACATAAAGCAGAATGAATCTCCCCTTTCTAGACAGCCTGTTTTAACTGGAATGAGTTTCTGTCTGTGTGCACACACTCCCTAATCACTAGTGACGACATTGATGGATTGATGGTTGGTTTTTGCTTAGTAGCATTGATTAGTCTTTGCTTGGTTGAGTTGCGCTAGGCAATATTCGCCTTCCAGTTTTAAGGGGTTCCTCTTCCATGCGTCTCTTACTATCCGGCTTTGTTGGGCTTATCAGTGTATTGATTCCAACTTATGCTTCAGCGTCAGACTCAGATGCTTGCCCTACCGCTGTGGAGTGTGGTGGAAGTTCTGGAACAACCAGTTGTTCCGTGCAGGAAAATATTCCCCAGCACTGTATCTATGGTAAAGACGATCCTGATGGGGAAACAGGCCCTCATCATGACAGGGGAGACCCTAATGAGTGTGGCCCTGGTTCTAGTGGGCCCAGTACAGGCACACAGCATCCCATTAGCTACGCCACCGGCAATAAATATTATCGAGAAGTCGACTATCCAGGTACTGGATTGTTGGCGTTTTCTCGTGAATATAACAGTCATGACGGCGTTTGGCGGCATAGTTGGGATTACAGTGTTTATGACAGCAATAACCGTTCAACGCCTTATCACCGTTATGTTGCTTCTGATGCAAAGCGAATCAGTCCTTGGATTGAGCGGACGATACTGTTTTACCGCCCTAACGGTCAGAGAATGCGTTTCTTATACACTCCCTATGATCTGTATGAAATAAAGAAGTTAAACAAAGATACCGATGAGTTTGAGTTTCTGGCATATGCTCCAAGCGTCGAAAAGTACTTAGAATACTTGACCAGCATAACGCCCGTCAGCATGACGTTGTCGGGAGGGTCGGGGTCTGGTACTGGAAACGATATTTCTGAACAGGCTAAATATCAGGTTGGAGACATTTTTTTAAATCGTGGTTGGAACAGCTCACACGGAACATTAGTGACCTTTAGCGAAGGCGATCAGTGCGACAGCGGGCAATACTGTTTGATGCTACCTGGCCGCAAAGAGACCTATGCTAATAACGGTTATTTAACGGCAATAGCGTTTGATGGGGGTGAAAGCCTCAGTATTAGGACAGAGGTAGAAGATCGCCCCAAGTCTGCACAGCCTACCTACATTCCGAAACTGGCTGCGAAGTTTATTCAGGGGTTTTCGTTCACAACGTCACAACCAGCAAGTCAGGGGAGTTACGGAACGGCGACTTTCAACATTAACGATGTTCATTCCGGCGCTCCTACTCTATTTCATGAAACAAACTCTCAAGTAGCCAAGCAACTCACTAAGCTCTATCTTGACATCACCAATGCATCCCTAAGCCCCTTACAGCAAGGGACAACCACTGTACGTGATCGTTACGGACGAGAATTGGTCATTGAATGGCAAGATGAGGATGTTTACTTAGATAAACGAGAAGACAAATCAACCTTTAAAACCAAGCAATTTAAATCCGTTACGTTACCAAATGGTGAGCATTTAACTTATACCTTTGCTGCAAAGCCGACAGACGCTGAAATAGTTGAAGCAAAGCTGCAAAACAAACTGCGTTTATATTATGGAAAGCTGTTGAAGGTTAGCAGGGGCGATCAAACGTATCGGACCTTTAGCTATCAGGACGCGGATTCATCCATAGGAACAATGCCGAAGCTCACCGAGATTAGAACTCGTATAACGGACCAACATGGCGTCGTTCAAGACGTCGTTCTTCGAAAAGCGAGCTATAGTGGCGCCTCTGCTCGATATTCAATGCGTGAAAGTTTGCTTGGAGAACAAAGTAGCCTGAATGACTTCGTGCAAACTTGGGAGGATGACGGTCAAACCATCTCCTACGTAGAATCGAACTCGGGTTCTGGCGTTAACAGAAGTACTTATACAATTAAACGCATTAAAGGCAAACCTCGTGTTATTAAGGTCGAAGGCAACAGTACGACGAACTGTTTAGCGTCCAATACGGAATATGAGTATGACGCTCAGTCCCGGTTAACCTTCACACGCACTTTGGTGGATAGTCATTTTGAAGATGCAGATAAACCATACGTTACCAAAACCATTTACGGCCAACGTGGCCAGGTAGTCGGAACCTTAACCGGCCCAAACTCAGCCAATCCCCTTGTCCGAATGGTGCAGTGGCATCCGACACTCGAACGTCCGGTGCTGATTAATGATAATGGCAATACTCAGATTTTCGAATACGATGCTCAAGGCCATTTATTGAAGAGCGCTCGCATACCGAGTGCTTCACCGCTCTCTCAGGTAAATTACGACGCGGATGGCGACGGCATGGGCAGTCTTGATGAACTGAAAGCCGGTCGTGATCCGTGGACACAAGCTGAAGGACAAGCAGCCCCTCAGCCAGTGATCCCGGGCAATGCTCAAGTGACTACCTATACCTATCAAAATGACTCACTGATGACCATTGATGGGCCTAGAACTGATGTCGAAGATATCACCCAGTTTCATTATGACGACCGGGGTTACTTGAATCGCATCACCAATGCACAAGGACATAGCATTCAATACACAGAATACAATGCGCATGGTCTGCCTGAAGCCATTCAGCACCCCAATGGGAAAACTCTTAGTTTGCAATACGACGAGTGGACGCTTAAACCAATACAAATAACCGAAACCCTAGGTAAAAAACAGTATATTACCCGCATTCACTACAATGAGCTGGGTCAGGTTATCCGCATGGAGTACCCAGAATCAGGTACCTGGGAAGAACAACACTACCAATTTGCAGAACAAACTTTTTTGTTTGCTCAATTGATCGGTATAACCAACAGCGGGGGCGATAGCTGGAAACGGTACTATCAAGGAACCTTCTATCATCAGGAAAAAAATGCAGAAGGTTGGATGCAAGAACGCGCCTTAGATCGAAACAGTCGCGACTTGTTAACCTCTGTATCAGAAAACAACTTTGGGCCGCTTGGCGGGCGCAGCACAACCTCTTTTTTTTACAACAGTCAGAATCAATTAGAATCTGTTTCAACCTCACCTTACCCGCAAAAAGACGCGATTAAGCAATATCATTTTGATGAGTTTGGTCGCCTCAGTTGGGTGTTGGAAGCGCTACAAGATCGTCACAACTATCAATATAACCACCAAAACCGTTTAAGCACCGTGACCGCTGGCAATGACGCCGTCACCGAGTACCAATACGATGACTTTGGTCGGATTCAACTGCGTACAAGTGGGGATACCGGACAAACTCAATATCGATTTGATAGAGCGGGTAACCTCGTTGAGCAAACGGATGCTCGCGACGTGAAGCAACAGTACGAATATGATGCCATCAATCGATTAACCCAAATCACGTTTGATTCAGACAAGGGGCTTAATCAGCTCTGGGAATACGATAAAAGCATTGAGCTAGCGGGTACAACCTACTCCAATATAGGTCAACTGAGTCGAGTAAAAACCGATTCCTTGGAGATGCAGTATGGGTTTGATGGTCAGCAGAACCTGAAAGCATTCCAACGTTTAGATAACGACGTTCAGCCAAAACTATTGGATCAGCTTCAATTTCAGCACAACAAGAATGGTGATCTGCTTAGCATAGAGTTCAACGAAGGGCGGTTAACTTACCGCTTGGATGGTTCTGGCCGTATTGAACACATGGTTTGGGGGCAGGGTGAAACACAACAAACCTTGATTGAATCGGTTTCATATCAACCTTTCACAACAGAACCTCGCCGCATTGTCTTTGGTAATGGTGCACAACAAGGCATTGGTACTTTTGAATCGAGCCAAGCCCAGAATAAAGCCCCAACCAACATTCAATACACCATAGGTCAGGTAGCCTTTAAATATGAGGATAACATCAGCAACCCACAACAAATGTCTACCTATACCAACGGCATAAGAACTAAGGCCTATAGACTGACCATCGATTCTTTAACTGAGCAGGGGCGATTGAGCAGTCAATGGGATTGGTTTACGGAAGGAACCGTTAATAAAGAGATCAAGTATGACCACAATAATAACCGAACCTTTTTTGGTGAGACCGAGCATCAATACCAAGACGGCAGCAACCGCTTAGTCAAAGTCGGCGATGACAGCATCACCTATGATGCAGCCGGCAACCCGCAGCAATACCTGCGCGGATTAAGCATGACCTATAACGCAGCAGGTAAACTGACCGAACTCAAACAAGACGGCAATACAGTAGCAACCTACCGTTATAACGCCTATGGCCAACGCATTGAAAAACGCCTCGCGACGGGTGAAGTCACCCAGTTCCTTTATATGGGCAGCCAGCTCGTAAAAGAAAAGCAGTTTGATGCATCAGGAGCTCATAGCAACACCCGCATCTATGCCTACATCGGATTACAACCCGTTGCCATGATCGATATTCAAGACGGCCATGCGCCCACTGTGACCTACATCCACGCAAATCTCACCAATGCCCCTTATCTTGCAAGCAATGCGGATAACGAATTGGTCTGGGTCTTTGAACCGGACCCCTTTGGTGTGGGAACGCCGAACCATGTTGCGAACGAAGACGGCAATCCACTAAGCCTCAATCTTCGCTTTCCTGGGCAGTATTACGATGCGGAAAGTGGTTTACACTACAACCTCAACCGTTACTATGACCCCAACACCGGACGTTACCTCGAAAGTGATCCGATTGGATTAGAAGGCGGCCTCAACACCTACGCCTATGTGGGCGGGAATCCGGTGAACTTTGTGGATCCGTTGGGGTTGTTCTATTCAGAAAATGTTGAGCAACTTACTTACGAGTCAGACCCAGAAGTCATCAAGCAAGACATCTTTGATGCTGCAATAAACACCGCTGGTTTTACGGGTGTAGGGCTAGCATGTAAGGTTGGTGCAAATTTATTCGGCAAGTTACTTACGACCAACCTGAGTAGAATATTAAACCCTCAGCAAGTAAAAGCGATTAATACTTTGCAGAAGCGTATCAGAGAGCATGAGAAAAAAATAAATGACTTCAAAGAAAACCCTACAGTTCGCCCAGGAATGGAGAATTTACCTAAAGATCTTATTCGTCAGCAGCAACAAAGCCGAATTAATCACCTTGAAACTGAAATTAGAACATTCCGCAACAACATTGAGAAAATTAGATTTGGGAAAGAGAGTTGATTTCTAAACGTATTAATGATCGTACATTGCATATTGATGACGTGAATGCTATTCAAACCAGTCAAGGAATGAATTTTGTCCCATACGTTGTACTGCTAACTGCGTGGAATAATGATGGCGTAGCTAAAATTCTAGACAACAACCTTGTTGGCGCATTATTGCAAAAAGGAGCTCGCAATTTTGTATGCGTTGGTTCATGTTCAGAATTTTTGCATGACGAAATAGATGAGGCCCTATTTGAGTATGATAGAAAAAACAGTACTGATATTGCAGAGGGCATATTGACAACCTATCACGTTAGCAACCCTAATGACGATGAAGATACAATTGAAGAAGCTGTCTATTATTTTGTTAGGATTGCTGAGTTTGACTTAAAAGAAGATCAGCACTTGCTTGCAATCCTTGATGATACTAACCCTGACGATAAAGCTGTAAAGAAAGCTTTAGAAAATGCTACCTAATTGTAGAGCCTAGAGACGATAGTGGCCTTTTCTAAATTTTCGGTTGAAGGGTTTCGAGACCTTCAGCCGATATTCTCCCTCTTTCAAACACCCCTAAACCTGCCTATGGGGTCTCTCACCTGGACATGGAGCTGATTCTATACAAAATGGCTACAGGGTCAGGTGGGCTCTGGGCTGTAACAGGTTAGAAAGGGGTATCCTGGGATCATAAGATATTTCCGATAATTATTATTATCGGAAATATGAGGGGCCTGCCTCAGTGGCGAGCTTTTACAACAGAGCCAGAGGGTGGGGGATAGGTCAGGGGAGAGAGGTATAATAGAAATGTCATACCTCCATACTACAGCTGTAGCACTTTCATTCATCTGTAGAAACCATAGAGACTATGGCGCAAGCCCGCTATCAGATACTATCCAACGATGCTTGTTAATAAGCTTTTTTCTGGCGGCTAGAGCATCACCCGAATATTGGCTGTATCCACCGTGAAATCTCACACCATTTTTTAAGGCTAGAGCGCTCCAACCCTTCAACAGATTGTTATAATTCTCTATCGAAAGAGTAGCGTCAGAAAACATGTATCGCATACTAGTTACATTGGAAACATCCCAATCGCCTATGGGCTGATTGAAGGAATCTGTACCTACAAACATACGATCCATACTGGTAACATTAGAAACATTCCAATCGTCGATGGACTGATTGAAAGATTGCGCCATAAAAAACATAGATTCCATATTAGTTACACTGGAAACATCCCAATCTCCTACGGGCTGATTGAAAGTTTTTGCCCTCTTGAACATAGAATCCATATTGGTCACATTAGAGAGATCCCAATCGCCAATAGATTGATTAAAAATTTGCGCCATATAAAACATGGATTCCATAATAGTTACATTCGAAACATCCCAGTCGCCTATGGGCTGATTGAATGATTTCGCTTCCCTAAACATAGCCGCCATATTGGTTACATTAGAGACATCCCAATCGCCTATAGGCTGATTGAATGATTCCGCTCCTCTAAACATAGTCGCCATATTGGTTATGTGAGAAACATCCCAGTTGCCTATGGGCTGATTGAATGATTTCGCTTTCCTAAACATAGCCGCCATATTGGTTACATTAGAGATATCCCAATTACCGATATCTTGATTAAATACAACCGCATTCTTAAACATACCACTCATATTGATCACATTCGAAACATCCCAATTTCCAATATCCTGATTGAAAGCACCTGCATAATAAAACATGTTACACATATCAGTTACATTGGAGACATCCCAACTGCCAATATCTTGATTAAAGGCTTGCGTAGAAGTAAACATGGATCTCATATTGGCCACATTAGAAACATCCCAGCTACCAATGTCCTGATTGAAAGCAGCTGCATAAAAAAACATGTAACTCATATCGATTACATTGGAAACATCCCAATCGCCTATCGGTTGATTGAAGGATTCAGCATTTTCAAACATACTTCTCATACTAGTTATATTAGAAACATTCCAATCGCCTATAGGCTGATTGAAGGAATCTGAATTCCTAAACATCCCACTCATATTGGTTACATTAGAAACGTCCCAATCTCCTATGGGCTGATTGAAAGATTCAGCTCTTTCAAACATTCGGCTCATATTGGTTACATTAGAGACATCCCAATCACCTATGGGCTGATTGAAACCCACGGTCTGGCTAAACATGCTCTCCATATTAGTCACTTTGGAAACATTCCAGTTTCCAATATCATGCTTGAGATTAAAGGCCTGTAAAAACATCCCCTGCATATTGGTAACGTTAGAAACATCCAACTCTCGTATACTCGCAGCATCCGATAAGTTTGCTCTCTTAAACATGAATGACATGTCCGTAACTGCTGAAGTGTCCCAACTTCCGATTCCAAAAGGAACTTTAGAGTACATGAACATTTCAGACATGCTGATAACGTGAGATAGATCGGGCTGATCGGTTGCGTTGAATTCAATGTTTCCAGTACATGCAAATGCTCGTTCCATTGAACGCCATTGAATATTCCCCCACTGCTCAACACTGATTAATTTTCTGCCGTCATTACTGCAATTATTATCTTTAATTTCATCTTTGAAATATGTACCGGGGAAGTTTCCTTTAATCGTAACTCTATATATTCCTGCTTGAGAGTAGGTATGAACGATATCATCCGTCACACCTACATCCTGGGTACCATCACCCCAGTCTACCTGATAGTCGTACCCCTTCCCCTTTGTAGTAATTTTAATTTGCCTGTCTTCCGTGAAAGTGCCCCATCGATATGGGCCTGTCTTCCAAGTAGTAATAAACGGGATAGTTCCCGCAGCATGAACAACGTCGCTGTCTAAAGTGATTTCAATATCATCGTTTTTATCTTCAGGCTTATTTTCATTAGAGTGAGTTCCTGATGAGCTGGAAGCACTACCACTATAACCCTGCAACAACAATAGACTTAATACTATGAATGCAAACTTGCTCGCGAAAAACTTCATCATTATGAAGGGTACCGATATCAAATATGTATTTATTACTTCTCTCTTCTTCCAAGTTCTGCTCAAAAAGCTTTGTCCCTCTATGAGGCAAACCGTGAGACATATCATGAAAGAAGACAAGAAAATCCGGATTACGTATTCTGCCTTTTTTGGCTGAAAGGATGCAAAGGTTTATTGGCTTCAAGCAATGAAAGATATTGAATCCCCCCGGGTTCATCGGGGAGTATTTTGTTTGAGTCATGCAATGATTGGGGGTGGGTGAGGTGATACGGATGTTTCGCAAAGGCCAGATGAATATTTGGTGTTATTGACCTGCTCCCCTCTTTCTAGACCAGCCAAAACTTAGTAGTGTTCTCCCCATAAGAGGATGAAGAACATGAAAAAACGATTCACGGAAGAGCAAATCATTGCCATTTTAAAA
>CANMOZ010000007.1 GCA_947499545.1 uncultured Saccharospirillaceae bacterium | reverse complement strand
CAGTTGAAAGCAATTCCTAAAAATGAGGTGGCGCTCAGCCTTCCTTTCTTTGGGTCTCGGATAGCCTGTGGGTTTCCAAGTCCTGCGGATGACTATTTAGATACCCCGTTGGATCTGAATGAATATCTGATTAAACATGAAGCTGCGACGTATTTTTGTCGAGTCTCGGGTGATTCTATGGAGGGGCAAGGGATTCATGACGGTGACTTGTTAGTGGTTGACCGAGCTTTAGAAGCAAAGCACGGGAGTGTTGTTGTTGCGGCTATTGGAGGTGAGTTGACGTGTAAAACTCTGGATCTGCATCATCGTCAGTTGATCCCCAGTAATCCATCTTTTCATCCGATACCAATTACTGATGAATTGAATATGGTGATAGAAGGAGTGGTGACCTATTCCATTAGGAAGCACGTTGGCTGAATGCAGAATGGTGCTATTGCCAAGCCATCAACTTGGCGATAGCTGAGGCGCTCAGTGCGATGATGATTTATGCCAAACCATCATCCATTCTTCATGATGAGTACGAGGGTCGACTTGCTCTGCACTGATTATGAAACCATGTTTAAGATAAAAGTCAGTGCTGGCTTGATTTTTCTTGTAAACCGTTAGGGATAATTGCGTATGTTGACTTTTCGCGTAGTTAATGAGCTTGGAGCCTATGCCTTTCCCCTGATGTTGCGGTGCAACGAAAAGCGCTGCGAGTGACTCGTTGTATAAAGAACAGAAGCCAATCACTTTCGTATCTTGTTCCAAAATAACCGATTGGGATGCGGGCAAATACATAGTTCTCATATCATCTAATTGCGATTCCCAAAAATCGGCAGGGACAAAGTCGTGAGCACGAATGGAAGCGGATAGCCAAATGGATAACATAGCGTCAATGTCCGTATGCTGAGCTGAGCGAATCATGATGCGCAAACTCCTTTTTTAAGGCCTACTTATTGCAAAAAAATTGTGATAACCAAAGGGTATAAAGCACCTATGATTCCTCGTATCTTAACGACACTTGCTTTTAATATAGTGAGAGTTGGAATATGTCTGGCCTGTATAGCTCCGATGGGTTACTCCGAAAATTCAAATATTATTCAGTTGTCCACAACAAATTGGGAGCCATTTTACTTTGAATCTGGGCAAGATCAAGGCGTTGTCACTGATGTTGCGACACAGGCGATGGGGCTCTCAGGGTATCGGTTGGAGGTTGTTTTTACTTCTTGGGCAAGAGGTTATAAAGGTGCCGTGAATGGGGTGTATGATGGCATGCTTGGTGCCTATATGACAGAAAAACGGCTTAAATTGTTTGATTTCTCTGAACCGATCATTGCATCTGAAGAGGTGTTTTTTGCTTTAAGAAGCCGAAAAGATATTCGCTACAGTTCAATGAAAGACATGGCTGAATATAAAATAGGCTATATGAAAAGTGCATCTCATGGGGAAGATTTTGATAAAGCCGACTTCTTGACCAAAATACCCGCTGCTGACTATGAACGTAATGTGGTTAGGCTGCTGTCAGGAGCAATCGATGTCTTTGCCGGAGGTAAATACCCTGCCATGCATGTTGTTAATAAGAAATTTTCTAAAGAAAAAAATAAAATAAAAATAATCAATCCTTCAATTTCTAAGCGTAACCTGTATGTTATGTTTAGGAAATCAGAGCGATCATTATCCTATGTGAAAGCCTTTGATAAAGGGCTGCAGCAATTGAAATCCATGGGGAAGTTTGAGGAGATTTTGCAAAAACATGGTTTCTAACATCAATGAGCCAGTAAAGGCTTCTCCATTTCATCTTCTCGATCCCTATCTTATTGCCTAGAGGCTGCTTCTAAGGCAGTTACCCTAGCTGTTGCTTTCTCATTGTTATCTTCATGGTAACACCCTCAAAACAATATTATTGATTAGCGGTTAGGGCAGAAACAAAAGGTAAGGTTACATTTGTAAGCCGCTGATCACAACTGGATGCTTAAGTTTTTGTGATAGACAAAGTGCTCGTGTGTTTATCATAAAAAATTGAAGATTCATATGAGAAATAGTAAAGCTAGGCTGGCATGGTCAGATAAATAAAACAGCAAATGCTCCTGCTAGGGTGACTGTTGTTTTTGTGACTCCAATCGCAGTGCCCATGATAGTGGCGTTGATGTTTTCTTGAGCGCTTGTCATTGCTGTCGTGTGGATATGCCCGGCAAGAAAGCCTAAAAAAGTTGAGAGCAAGAAATGAATGCTAAGAGCTTGTCTAGGCATTGTGATGAAAATAATCCATAAAAATAAAAGCAGGTATAAGGTACAATGAATGTGAACGGATAAAATACAACACAGCTTTTGAATGTAGCGATTAATTAAGCATCCTAGAGTAATCATGAGCGCCAGCCACATAAGATAATTGCTGGCATCAGTAGCGCTTAAATGAAAAACCAGTTCAAGCTTGAGCGGCGTGGAATAGACCAAATACAATATAAGAGCATTTGAAAGACTTGCTATCGTTAAATGGCTCCAATAGCTCAAAGGCAGTTGAGAAAAGAAGGTTTGTCTATTTGGTAGGGGTAAGTTGTTCTTGAAAATACGTAAATCCCTGCTGCATTGTTTTCTTGATTGAATAATGACTAATGAAGCGACAAGAGCCATTGTTGGGATTGAAACCCAAAAAATAGAAGGCCAGCCCAAGTGGTGAATAAGCAAACGCCCAAGGCTAGGACTTAGAGTCATTGCCGTGTAACTTGTGGTTAAAGCAATACTCATGAGTAGCCCCAGGTGATCTTTGTCCTGCGCGAGCAAGTGCATCCCAGCAGGAAGCATGAAACCAGCGCCTAAGCCCTGAATAATGCGAAAGCTAAGCAGTTGGTTTAGGTTTAAACTTAATGCACAGCCTAATGAACCTAATGAAAATCCTATAATCCCAATCAAAAAAACAAAGTAAGAGCCAAAGCGGTCGGTCGCGATGCCTGCTGGTATGAACGTTATTGCGACCGCGATTAAATAAATGGACGCTATCCAGGGTAGTCTAAAAGCCTCGTTGGGCCATTTAAGTGCTAGGGTTGGGAGTAGTTGCGTGATGGCATAGGTATCAAATTGTATATTGATTAAAGATAGCGAAAACGCTAAGCAAGCAATTATTGATGCTATGGGTGGCATGGTATTAGTGGCCTTAAATTGTTTGAGAAAATCAAATAAGAACTATTGGAGCGGGAGGATTTTTCTGTTGTTTTCTAGGAAAAATAGCTGTTGGAGTAGAGTGTAAAAAAGTAATGGTTGTGTGTAGGCGAATGAAGTGTTTTTAACGTAAGCAAATATTGATAGAATCATAATGCATTTTAGGTGTTGCGACAAGTCATTCAGAAAGAAACAAGGTCGGACCGTTGTGATTGGTCGATGTCTTTTGGTAATACCAATAAATATAATCTTGGATTTGGTTCTCTATGCTTGAAAATAAATTGAGATATGAATTTAAATGAATGTGGCAATGCTGGATCAGGTCGATATTGCTAGACTTATGTCTGACAATCTTCAGAAGAAATTCATTTCCTTAGCAGACCAATTATCTACAATGAAAGTGAAGCAGCTTAACGAACTGCAATACGTTGATTGTGGGATGAACTCGGATACTTTTAATACGGTTTTCGGTTTGCCGGATTCAATGGCAGAAATAGATCAGGTAACGCAGTATTATAAAGAGGAAAAGAAACCCGCTGCTTGGTGGTTTTCAGAGCCTAAGGAAGGGTTTTGGCAGTATATGCAGCAGTTGGGGTGGCTGTATGAAGAAGTCAATGTTGGTATGTATTTGCCTATAAACAGCCTGATTGAAACTGAGTTCAGAAGCCCTTTAACTGACATTCAAATATGCACTGAACCTTCTCACTATGAAGGTTTTGGAGAGGTGTTGTCGTCAATCTTTGAACAATTCAATTCAGTAGAGGTTGACAATGTTCGTTCTGTGTATAGAAAAGTAGCTGAGAAGTCAGCCGTGTTGCCCAATCAACTCATAAGTTTGGTTGGGTATTGTGAGGAAAAAGCTGTCGCAACCACGACACTTTTTATAACGGATGGTGTTGCAGGACTGTATGATATTGCAACCGTAAATTCTATGCGGAAACAAGGTATCGCATCGGAAATGCTTCACACGGCGATCAAGATAGCTCGTCAAAACCATATTCCTATGTGTGTATTGCAAGCTTCGCCTGATGGGTTGAAGCTATACAAAAAAGCCGGTTTTTTATCATTAAAGAGCTATGAAGTGTGGAATCTCCCTGCCTGATAACCTGTAAGGCAGGTTCGTGATGAAATGCTCGACTTTAACTGGCGGCGTTATCAATTAAAGCCGATATGCATTTCACTGATTACAAACAGAATTACCAATAAAATAAGTAGCTATCTTCTCCTGGTTCAACAAGTGTTTCGAAAACACCCTTTGCAATTTTGATGCTTCCGTCTGGTTTAACAATATGAAAGAGTGCCCAAGAAATGGCGTAGCTGTCGGCCGGCTGAGGTGCGTAGTCCTTCGGGCATCGGGCTGCAACTTTCTCGTATACCCATTGGTTAATATTGAAAGCGGGATACTTGTATTCTGCACCGTCAATCCACTTAGAGCCTACTTCCCAATCGCCTTCAATTTTGACGAATACTTCTGGGTTATCTGGTTTCATTAACCAAATCCAATCGTTGCCATCACGTTTGCCACAAAATACATAGGCATGATTAGCAGCGCTTAGGTAGGAGGGGGTAATGCTTAGCAATAATAGTAAAGATAAGAGTGGTTTCATATTCATTGGTTTGATTTGAGCAGGTTGTAGGTTAAGGAAAAATTTACGTGGAAGATTATATCGAGTTGCATGGTTCATAAGTCGCCATAATTGCATATAACAATCACTTCTAGGATGCTAAAGGTTGCTTTAAAAACTATCTGATTGACGTGATGCGATTACAATTGGCCTGACAATAGGATGTTGGTATGTCAATGAATATAAGTTTGCTCCCTCCTGTTATAAATAATAGTGCAGTTAATTTAGACCTTTTGAGAAAACACTTGTCAGATACAATCAATCAGTTGATGAGAGCGTTTTCCGCTGGGGATGAAAGGTACCCTCAAAAAATAATTGGGTCAGAATATTTACAGTCGTATTTCGAGGTGCGTGATGGAGAACTTGTAAGTGTCGCATTGCCTTTGAATCAACCGGAATGGAAGAGATTTTGGTTGGAAATGTCAAAGCTAAATGCTAGAGATCAGAATGAAGTGTTAGAGCACTTTCTAATATCTGAATATTTGGACCCAGAAGTTTCACCTTTTAAAAAGAAAAGTACTTTGTTGGAAAGTCGAGAAGGTGAAGCCTTTGAAATTCCGGCAGCTAGTGAAGGTAGCATTACTGAAGAGGATCAGGAGAATATCCGTTTTCATTTAGAACGGGCCTTTGAAAGATATGCCGTTAATGTTGGCAAGAAAGAATTGAAAGAGCGTGTTTTTCGTTTTGTGAAAAACCCAGTGGAATTTATGCTGTCTAAACCACGGGTTGTGCGGTCAGTGAACGGTGCTTTAGCATCGCCTAAGCATTTGGCTGCCCTGCATGAAATTCAGAAAAAGATTGGGCCGATGGAGTTGCATGTTGTTGATGGGCACATTAAATTGATAGGCGCTATGCCTGCCACATCAAAAGATCTGGTGCATTTGATACATGCTGTGTTGGGTGAAGGCGACTCTGTTTATATGACAAAGCATAATAAAAAAGAATCTAGCTTACTCAAATCACTGTTAAGCGGGAACTGGACGTCTTTAGTGACGCTAGGAAAATATGTTGATTTGTCAAAAATCGACAGTGCGAGCGGTAGTAGAGTGTATTTTTCCTCGGTGTCTGAAGGGTATCAGAGAATGCTTCAAATGAAAGTTTCCAGGGAATATGCCGGTTTTAGGTTAGTACCATCAAATGCAGGGGGTGTCGTTGATAATGAGCATGTGCTTGGCATTAAAGAAAAACAGTTGAGATGGCAAGAAATTCTTCAAGAAATTGAGCGCCTAAATGATTCAGGCTGCCTTAAGCATGCTGTAAATACACTTCTCGATAAAGTGTTTGTCAGATCTCAATTAAGTGAAAGCGATAGACCAGAAAAAATTGCCCTCCCTCGACTGGTTAGGCTGCCATCAATAGAACAGAATATGGAGTTTACGCCGATCCATACATTGGTTGAGTCGGATGTGAAGCTGACTCAGTTGATCGAGGGTGCTAGAGCAAAGCTTGAAACGCTAAGAGAGAGGTTTGATTTTATTCAATATGAAAATATTGGGAAACGTGTTTCAACCAAGAAACAACCGCTTTCAGTTGTTTTGTCGGAGTACAAACGGCTCGCTAAAAAAGAAGTTACTATTGATGACTTTGTCACTGATCATGAATGCGGGAAATTGAGCAGTATAAAAGCTTATGTAGAAGCTTGGTTCTTTAGATCAGTGTTTCGCAATATGGGTCTTCATTGTTTGAGAGAAAACCTGTCATTGGAGTTGCCTAAAAGCTTGGAATATTTGGTTGATACTCAAGAGCAAATCAACGAAGTGTTGAATAAATATTCTGACGAGCATCGTTGGGCTTTTGATGTGGATTGCGATAACCTGCATGTGCTTTTGGAAGACTATGTTTTGAAAGCAAGGGATATCTTGAAATATGAATCAGGTTTTCGATTGGGGTTTGGGCGAATCAGGCGAAAGGCTTTTGAGCGCTATTTGAACAACAATCTCGGAATCGAGGAAAGAACACCTAGAGGCAGTTTACCCATGAAAGATAAAACGGGGGTGTTGGGCTGGTTTAATCGCCTAAGGGCTTGGATAAAATAGTGAGTTGGTCATAACGCCTAGAATGGCTCTGTCGTCTCAAAATACCTTGTTTATTGGGTATCTTCTGTAAATACAAGTGCACAGCTTTATTAGTGTGCACCCACTGATGCATTTATTTTCTTTTAGCTGTGAACTACCTCTCGGTTGTTTTTTGAACGACGATGAATAATTTCCGTGCCTGGTTCTGGTTGCATAAGTGGCCTATGTCACATTGGTGTGGCCTAGCTTAATGGTTGGGGATGCAATAAAGAATGAGGCAACCATAAGGAAGTCAATCGTAAGGGAGAATATCGATTCTGGTGTGTAGATAAAAGTATGATAGCTCAGGCATTCGAAGAAAAAGTCATTGCTGACAAAGGTTGTCAACCTTTAAGTAAGCGTAAAAAGCAATATGGACAGTTGAAGGCCATGCAACTGTACAACAAAATTCCTACTGATCATTTAAGTGCGTTCGTAAGGATGGCCCGCCATGTAGACAGTGCTATCGGTTTGTCTTTGCATGAAACGATGGATGCTGACCTGCTGGAAGCAGGATACCCAAGCGTACCAGAATTTGATATGGGTTGTTTTGCTGACTGGGGCCCTATGTCAGGCTTTATCTGTGCGAATCAAATTCTGAGTCGGTTTATTTCTAGAAAGCAGCATGATTTAGTTCAAGAGATGCAAACCCGCATACGGCAAGCGGTACATCAAGGTAAAGCTGTTTTACGACCTTTACGTATCTCGCGTGCACGGCTTCTAAAGCTGCAGCAAGCCGAAAGTGATCAGTTGATGCATATCATTGATAAGCAGCTGGTCATAGAAAAACCCATTGATGATAGCATGCACTCCTTTATCTTTTCATTAAGACCTGTCGGGTTGAGTGAAGTTGAAATTGGATTTATGGGGAAACCGCTGCTGATTTTATGCGATCCTAAAAGTGAAAAACCTTTTATTGCAGGGTATCAGTTAAAAATGATGGCCTATGGTAAGAAACAGCTTGGGTTGAATGCAAAAATTAAGACAAAAAAACGTCAAGCTGAAAGGCTGAGCCATCGGCGTTTGGATATTTGGAGTGCATTGTACAGTCCAGGATATTACTCGCTATTGGATCAACCTGAGGATGGTAAAAAGAAAGCACCTGACGCAATATCGGAATCTTTAAAATTAAGGTTGGGGATGATCACGCCGTCGGAAACCGGAATGGTGAAAGCGTTAAATCATAGTCTTAAATGCTCTGATGATAGCCAGCTTGTATTCTCAAATCCGCTGAAATCTGGAAACGAATCCTTTATACCTCGGGTTATCCCTATGTTGGTGGTGTTCCCTTACGAGCTTCGTGTGTTGGGGGAAAATACAGCTGGAAATCGTTTTCAGATCGCTTGCAATAATGAGATATACCAAAAACTATTGGTTGATTTAAAAGAAAATCACTACTCACCAGAAGATTTTTAGGTGTGAGAGATTGAAAGCGTGAGGCCTTTTGAGTGGTAGCGAGTGAACCCTTCAAAAGACCTTTTTGAGATCAGTGATTAGAGCTGGTTTAAGCAGTTTCTCAGTATGTGGATTGCACTGTCTAGCTTAGATTGAGGGGTATAAAAATGAGGCGAAAATCTCAATCCTTTGCCCCGGTATGCGCACATCACTTTTTGATCAAGCAGCATTTTGTGTAAACGCTTATGACCAGTGTCGTCCAAGCCAGAAAGACGAATTAATAAAATCCCTGATTGCCTGTCTTCTTGTTCTGGGCTTAGGATTTCAATGCCTGGAATTTGACTCAGTGAAGACCGTAAGTAACGGTGATGGCTTAGAATTTGGGCTTCAACGGATGCCAAGCCGACCTCTAGCAACAACTCTAAGCTGGCTTTAAAAATTTGTTCGCCCATCGTGTTTGGTGAGCCACATTCAAAGCGACGTGCAGTATGGGCGGGCTCCCACTCCTTTCGATCGTAATCACCCAGTGTTTCTACCATATGCCAACCAAACTCATGAAGACGTAATCTGTTGCGTGCTTGGGGTGATGAATAAAATAACGCGGTTCCTTCAGGCCCAAGCAGCCACTTGTGCGCATCTGCCATGACAAAATCCGCTTGTGTGGTTTGGAGGTCAAAGGTGAGGGCGCCTAGGCTCTGAATGGCATCAACACAGTAGAGGATTCCTTGCTCTTTAGCGTGCTTTCCTATGAGAGGTAGGTCCATTCTGAGTCCAGTTGCGTATTGCACTGAACTGATGCTGATGAGTTTAGTGCGTGAGCTGCAGGCGTTGATAATCGCTTCTTCTGGTGTGTCAAAGGCGGATAATGGTGCTTCTATAACCCTAACCCCTTGAGGGGCTAGTGCTTCCCAAACGATGCGGTTAGAAGGGAACTCTTGATCACTGATCACGACTTCATCGCCTTCTTCCCATGTCAGTCCATGCGCAACCATAGAAAGGGCTTCGGAAGTGTTCTTGACGATGGCGATATCATCAGGATCGGCTGCATTTATAAGCTTGGCACAGAGCTGGCGTAAGCATTGCTCTTCTTCAAGCCACCGAGCGGCAAAAGTTGCTCCGCTGAAGACATTCTCTTCGGCAAAACGTTTAGCTGCTTCGGCTGCTCTTTTGGGCCAAGGAGCGACGGCTGCATGATTCAGGTAAATCAGCTCTGGGTCTAAGGAAAACTCGTCAATAGGCGTCATGCTGGTGTACTCGGTGAAGACTGATAGAATAGGCTCAACACTATGCGATTGAATTCATGATGTCTACCTATGATAGGGATGAGCGATGAATGTATGGAGTGCTTTTTTTGCACGGTTTGCGATCATCATCCCAGGGCATCTAACCATCAGAGGTGAATGTGAGTACCCTAACTGAAAGCGGATCAACCCCAACCAGGCAGCCAGTGTCACAACATGCGGCATTTGAACTTTTATCTGAGAAAACCATTGAATCACTCAATATTGTGGTAGAAGAGTATCGTCATAAGAAAACGGGCGCGATGCACTACCACCTAAATGCAGATCACGATGAAAACGTGTTTATGGTTGCTCTGAGGACAGTCCCTCAGGATTCCACGGGCGTTGCTCACATACTTGAACACACCGCCTTGTGTGGCAGTGAGCGATACCCAGTCAGAGATCCGTTTTTTATGATGATTCGGCGTTCATTGAATACCTTTATGAACGCCTTTACCAGTAGTGATTGGACGGCTTACCCTTTCGCTTCTCAAAATAAAAAAGATTTTGATAATTTACTGCATATCTATTTGGATGCCGTTTTCTTTTCACGGCTTGATCCATTGGATTTTGCCCAAGAAGGGCATCGATTAGAATTTGCCGATAAGCGCGACCCTAGCTCTGACTTAGAATATAAAGGGGTGGTGTACAACGAAATGAAAGGCGCAATGAGCTCGCCGACATCTATTTTATGGCAAACACTCACTAAATACTTAAATCCAACCAATACCTATCATAATAATAGTGGGGGTGATCCAGAGCATATCGTCGATTTAACGTATGAAGATCTAAAAGCGTTTTATGAGAGTCATTATCACCCAAGCAATGCCACTTTGTTGACCTTTGGTGATATTCCTGCGGAACAGCACCATGATCGTTTTGAAGCATTAGCATTAAACCGATTTGAAGAGCTGCCAACTAAAATTGAAGTCAGCGATGAGAAGCGGTATTACGCTCCGATACAGGTAACGGAAGGTTATCCGGTTGAAGATGGGGAAGTAAAAGAAAAAACTCATCTAGTGATGGGTTGGTTGCTGGGACACTCAACGAACTTAGATGAATTACTGGAGGCAAATTTTCTCAGCTCATTACTGCTAGATCACAGTGCATCGCCTTTAAGAAAAGCTTTGGAGCAAAGTGATCTAGGTCGATCCCCATCACCCCTTTGTGGATTGGAAGATTCCAATAAAGAAATGGCCTTCATGTGCGGTATAGAGGGCAGTGAGCCTGAGCGTACCTCTGAATTTGAAGCATTGGTGTTGAATACGTTAGAGCAAGTGGCGAAAGAAGGGTTATCTCAAGAAACGCTGGAATCAGTTCTGCACCAGTTGGAATTAAGCCAAAGAGAAATTGGAGGCGACGGTTACCCCTACGGTATGCAGTTAATGTTAGGGGGGTTAAGTGGGGCCATTCACCGAGGAGACTTTGTCAGTCTTATTGATTTAGAACCTAGCATTCAGGCGTTGCGTGAGAAAATCAAACAGCCTAATTTTGTCTCTGATTTGATTTATAAATACCTTCTGACTAACTCCCACAGGGTGACATTGACGCTTTACCCGGATGAGCATTTCTCTGATCGTCGAACGGAGCAAGAACAGCAGCAACTGCGTAAAATTAAAGCAGCATTAACTGAACCAGAAAAACAGGCCATTGTCGATCAAGCTGTTGCGCTTGAGGAAAGGCAAGGGTTGCAAGAAGACGAAAGTATTCTACCTAAGGTTACGTTGGAAGACGTTAAGCCTGACATTAATGTGCTGAATCCAAATGTTGATAAAAAAGACGCCTCCGAGTTTTGGAGCTATGAGCAAGGTACAAATGGCTTGGTCTATCAGCAGCTGATCGCACCTTTATCCGGTTTAACCTTCGATGAAGTCAGTTGTTTGCCCTGGTTTAGTCAATGCCTAACCCAAGTAGGTGTGGGCGATAAAAGCTATTTGCAACAACAAGAACATTTGTATGCAACGTCTGGAGGCATAAGCGCATCCAGCACGTTGCGAGCTTTACCTTCTGATCAAGATAAAATGGCTACCTTCTTTACTTTATCGGGTAAAGCCTTAGCGCGTAATAAAGAAGTATTGTCTGAATCCTTAGCGCAAGTTTGGCAGGCAGCACGCTTTGATGAGATTGAGCGCATCGAAGACTTGCTTTCGCAAAGTGCGTTAAGACGTGAAGCGGGTATTACTCAACAAGGGCATGGCTTAGCAATGCAAGCCGCTTCCAGCGGATTTTCAAAAGGTGCTTGGGTTGGGCATGAGTTGACGGGTTTGCCATCTATTGCACGTTTAAAGCGTTTGGTTAAACAGGAGGGGTTTGGAAGTGAGATTGCCGCTCAACTGAATTCATTAAAATCCAAAGTATTGCAAGGATGTCCAAGTCATTTCTTATTTGTCAATGAATCTGAATGGACTCAGGCAGTCCAGGAGAAAGTTGGCACCCTTTGGTCTTCAGTTGAAAAACAAGGCACTGCTGATGAACAAACGTTGCCATTTTCAGAAGCACGGGAATCAACGGCATGGTTGACGAATACGCAAGTGCATTTCTGTGCAAAAGCCTATAAAACAGTTGCGGCTGCACACCCTGATGCAGCACCGCTGACGGTGCTGGGCGGTTACCTCAGAAATGGGTTCTTGCATCGAGCCATTCGTGAGCAGGGTGGTGCTTACGGCGGTGGTGCAACGCACGATCTTTCTACTGGGGTATTTAAGTTTTACTCGTATCGAGATCCACGCCTAAGCGGCACTTTAAAGGACTTTGATGCATCACTTGGGTGGCTTTTGGAGGAATCTCAAGATCCAGAAAAAATGGAACAAGCGATTTTGGGGGTGATTGCCTCGTTGGATAAGCCTGGCTCTCCAGCTGGCGAAGCAAAGCAAGACTTTCATTATCGCATAACGGGTCGCTTTCCAGAATTTAGACAAACATTTAGAGAACGTGTTCTAAAGACAACCCTCGAAGATTTGCGTCGTGTTGCAGACGAATACCTACAGCCAGAATTGGCAAATGTTGCTGTTGTCTCACATGCGGGTGCTAAGTCTGAATTAAAGGACCTGGGGCTTACACTTTATGAAGTCTAAAAAGTGAACCTTTGCCTATGTGTTGAAATAGACACTCTCCATAGACTATTTTTATCAATGGTGAGTGTCTTGAGATAAAAGAAACGATTGGCCCTCTGGTTGCATGAAATACATTTACATGCTATCAGAGGGTCTATCCATTGCAGCCATCGCAACTAAACCTTTCCTTACTAAGAAAAAATGGCGCGTTGTTGGCGTTCTTTTTGACGCTTATCTGTATGGGATTGGGTGGTGTTGCTTGTACTAGCTGGATTAATGGAGCCCAGTGGAATGGCCGCCTAAAATTATCGGGCTTAAGACAACCTGTAAACGTTTATCGTGATCGCAATGGCATCCCCTATATTCAGGCTCAAAACCGATCTGATGCACTTAAAGCTCAAGGGTTTATAACAACACAAGATCGATGGCTGCAGATGGAGCTTTACCGTCGGATTATTCAAGGAAGGGTGGCTGAGTCTTTTGGCCCTGACTTACTCCAGCAAGACATTGAGATTCGAGTGGCTAACCTAACCGGGTTGGCAGAAAAACATTGGAAACGTTTAAATCCAAAAACCAAGATGTTCTTCCTGGATTTCACGGCAGGTGTCAATGCTTATATACAAGAACAAAAGAAAGACCACCCGCTAGAATTATCATTGATAGGGTTAGAGCCTGAAATTTGGAGTCCACAAGACGTCCTGGCCGCCATCTATTTTGTTAGCTGGACACACAGCGTAAATTTCGAAACAGAGTGGATTACTCAGAAAATTCTAAATGCTTTAGGTAAAAACCAAGCGGCTTACTGGCTGCCATTAAGTCGAAATTTAGATCGAACTCAAGTCGCCTGGGAAAGCTCTTTGCCCGCCACATCAAAGTCAATGTCTACAGAAAAACCTACGGTAAAGCCCAAAGCGCCTAGCGAGCTTGTGCGTTTAAATATGGGTTCAAATAATTGGGCGGTTGTGGGGGCAAGAAGTCAATCAGGCAAACCTATGATGGCAAACGACCCCCACTTAGATATGCGCATGCTGCCGGGAGTATGGTACCCAATTGTTGTGAATATGCCGAATGAGTATTGGGCTGGTTTCTCGTTAGCCGGTATACCTGGAATATTGTTTGGGCGTAATCAATCAATAGCTTTTGGGTTAACAAATGCGTATGGAGATGTTCAGGATCTTTTTTATATACCTTCAGGTGAAGACAAAAACTGGGTCACTCATACCCGCGTTGAACACATAAAAGTTAAAATGAATGATGGTGAAATGAAAACGGAGCAAGTGCTGGTTCGAGAAACAGAGTTAGGGCCCATTATTTCAGATCATTATCCCAGCTTTCAACATGTCAGTGAATCCATTGTGATGGGCTGGGCTCCCTCACACTCTAAACAAATAAATATAGGGATTGATGAACTTATACAAGCTAAAACAACGAAAGAAGCTGATTTGGCTATTTCAAATATAGATGTGATGCAATTTAATTGGGTATTGGCTGATAAACAAGATCATATAGGGCATCGAGCTTCTGGGTTGATTCCCGTTAGAGCGCAAGGTGTTGGTCCCGCTCCTGCAAAAATGGATAAAAAATCGAAGTTGTGGCCAAGCTGGATACCCAAAAATGAAATGCCGGGGCAATTTGATGCATCTAAAGGGTGGATAGGTACTGCGAATCAAGATACAAGAACCGATCAATACCCTTATTATTACTCCAATTACTTTGCACCATCCTATCGATACGGTCGCATCAAAGCGTTAATGGAAAACGAAGTGCAAATGGATCAACGGAGTATGTGGGAAATGATGTTGGATAAATACAACCCACAAACCTCACTGTGGATTCCTTATATACTGAAGACTTTAGAAAAAAAACCTGGCTATATTGATTGGTATCAAGCACTTAAACATTGGGATGGAGTTGAACGGCAATCAGATGTTGCCCCTACTTTGTATCACTTTATCTATCAAAACAGCATAAGATTGCTATTTGAAGAATATCTGCCTGAAGATTTGGTTAAAGAACTATTGCAAACCCCTTACTATTGGCAAGAGCGAGTAGATGAATGGTTGAGGCACCCTGATGCTCCTTGGCCAGGGGATAATAACGAAACCGTTAATGAACATATTGATCGAGTGGTTTTTGAAGCTACGGTAGCTGCTCGGGAAGCATTAACAGAACGTTTCGGGCGTGATATTAATGATTGGGAATGGGGTGCTTTGCATACGATCACCTTTCAATCTCCCATTCTCAATGCAGAGCCTTTTGGCCGTTTATTTAAGCGCACTATTCCTGTCGGGGGGTCAGGAGAAACGCTGTTTAGAAGTCAGCTTGATTGGCAAGACTACACCGGAATTTTCTTTGATTCAGCTCGAGTGGTCGTCGATTTGGGAGATGATGAGAAAATGAAAGTGATGATGGCTGGCGGTATTTCCTCGCGCCACTTCACCCCTTGGTTAGACAACTTCTTGAATAAGTGGGCAGATGAAAGTTGGGTTAATTTATGGTTACAAAAGAAACAACAAAAAGTTAACTCAAAGTACCATATTCTTTTACTTCCAAACAAAAGTCATCAAGACACTGCACAAAACCAACAAGCCGCTACAGATATCTGAGAAATACATAAAAAACGTCTTAACTGAACGGCTCCGTTAGGGAATTTTACTAAACTGAGAATAGGTGCATAGGCTGGGTGGAAAGCGCCTTTATAACTCAGATAGGTTCACGCTGTGCTTGGGGAATTGTAGGAAGTAAGCGTGAAGCCCGGTCGTAACAGTAGCGAATACGTTGGTGGTGATGTGACTGTTAATGGTTTTGCTAAAGCGCTGAATTGGCTTGGAAAAGCAATTAAAGGAATACGGGCACACTTGTTTGATACTCAATCAAATCAGTTGTTGCAAAGAGCGGATATCCTTTTATATCAAATAGATGCCTCAGACTTTAGTTTGCGTCAACTAGAAGGAGCGGTATCTCATTTAATCGGCGACGAGTTACATACCTCTCAGCGGTCTGCATATCACTCATTAAAGACTTTGCTTCACCCAATGGATCGACAAGAGGTTGAGCACAGCTTGAATAGCTTGGAAGCAGATGAAGAGTATGATTTAAAGTATCGCATTGTAAATAAAAGAGGTGAAACACGTTGGATACATGACCGCGGGGTGAAGCTGATAGGCAATCCAGGTAAAGGGGTGTTGCAGGGCATATGGTCTGATATTACGGAATTGGAAATCACTAAGCAGAGTTTGGATTTTATTGCAACAAAAGATCCGCTGACAGGCCTGTATAACCAGTTTGCTTTTAATGACGTTCATGAAGTGTGGATTGATCAATATCGAATTGTTCAAGAACCCTTTGCTGTATTCAGAATTCATATTGATAATTATAAAAATATTACGGATTCGCTTGGTATTGGTTCATCGGATAAATTCGTTAGAAAATTTGCTGCTCAACTGCAGGATGTTTTAGGGGAAAGCTCTGCAATCTCAAGAATCAGCTCCGATTTGTTTTGTGCGTTGATCAAAATTCCACAAGCAGATGATGATGCTATTGCTAAACAAATGGCATTAGATCTTTACAAGCGTTTCCTGACCCCATTTTCAATAAAACAATTCCGCCTTAAAGCGCAGATTAGTATTGGGATTTCTCTTTGTCCGTACAATTCCGATGAAAGCTACATGCTATTGCGTCAAGCGGAAACCGCTATGTATAAAGCCATTGACGAAGGCGGCGGACAGTTTGAAGTGTTCACAGATGAAATGGATCAGCGCGCACGATTTAAAGCGATGATTGAAAATGATCTGCTGGAGGCACTAGAAGAGAATCAATTGTATCTAGAGTATCAGCCGCAAGTTGGGATAAATACGGGTGAAATCATTGGGGCTGAAGCGCTTATTCGGTGGCGTCACCCTGTTCATGGTTATATTATGCCAACGGATTTTATTAGTATTGCTGAGACAACGGGTATGATTCGAGAAGTGGGTATGTGGGTTTTTAGTCAAGCCTGTAAAGCTAGAGCCAGTTGGGGGCCACACTCACACAATTTGGTTTTAGCCATTAATGTATCGCCTATTCAATTAGATGAAGGTTTTGTAGAATTTGCCCATCGAACACTCAGGCAGTACAGGCTTCCCCCGCATTGCATCGAGATAGAAATTACAGAAAACCATTTGATGGAAAACCTAGACAGTCGAATCGCAGCCCTTAGAGCACTCTCCCAAATGGGCATAGCGTTGGCCATCGATGATTTTGGTACAGGGTATTCGTCTTTAAGTTGCTTGCGACAGTTGCCGCTTCAGAAAATAAAAATTGACCGCTCGTTCGTGAAAGAAATATCGGAAGAGGTTGCGGTTGAAGGGGAAGATGATGGCAGTGCCATTATTCAAGCCATTATTGGGATAGCCCGTAGTATGAATATGACTGTTTTAGCGGAAGGTGTTGAGAAAGATGTGCAACTAAAACACTTAAAAGACAAGGGGTGTGACAGTTTTCAGGGCTACTTATTCAGTCCGCCTATCTCTTCTTTAGGCATGATAAAGCTTTTCAATAAGCATGATGATCAGATAGCTTCTCAGTCAGCCGCAAAGGCCAGCTCAGGTTCACTTGGATAGTGACATTTGATATATTTATGCAGAGCGTTTCAAGCGAAAGGTCAGGATTCATAGATCAGCCCTAGATCGTTCAGCTCTGATATATGAATCCGTTGACCTTGGATAGTTAATTGTTCCAGCTTTTAACATCGAAACAATCATTGTTGTATTCGATTTCAACCACATTATTCATGTTTAGTTTGTTGTCAAGATCGTTGCCACGTTGAACGACCAGCTCTTGCTTGGCTATGACTTCTCCATTGAAAAATGCAGTGATGCCTAAACCATTCAAATAAATATTGGAAGAATTGCCGTAGCTTACTTCCTTTCTTTCGTGTGGGTTTAAGCTGAAATCTTTTGTGCCTGCCTGGTTGGCAGGGTCGGAGCCTTCTCTCACGAATAAAGTTACATTAAGGGTTTTATCTGAATCATTAATGAATTGTTTTACGCCTGACATGAGGATTTCTCCATTAAGCATTGAATTGTTGAGAGAACTGTTGCGCTTTATCGGCAACACCTTGCCATTGATTGATAGCAACCATGACATTGAGGTCTGAAATAAATGGCTTATTAAGCGAAATCTGTTGATTGACCCAAGTCTGGGTGAAACCTAAATCAGAACGGACAGCAGCCCATCCTCCTTTTATTTGCTCTAGTGCTTTTAAAGGGGGATTGGCAATACCGGATAAAGCCTGAGTCACGTCCGTTAACATAGACGAAATTTTTTGTATAATTCCAAATACGCCACCCAAGCCAGGGATGGAAGGTATAGCTTCCGCTGTAGCGCCGACAGCCAGTGAGCGTGGTTGCAAATGGGATTGAATTTCTTGTCGACATAGCTCGATGGCATTTATAAAACGCGACACTTCAGAGGTGACATTTAAAGCCAATGCTTCACAGCTAGCTGTTTCAGCAATAACGGCTTGTAGGCATTGATTAAAATGAGTCTGATCCTCTTTTGAAGGCATCTGGCCGGGATTTAGCTTACTCAAAATGCTATCAAGTGTTTTATATTGTTGCTTCACTTGGTTGTTATTGAATTCAATGACCATACTGCCAACTTGATTAATTTGATTCCGAGTTAGTTCGTTCCATTGGGTGCAGGCTTGATAAAGTTTGGGTAAATCGTTCACCCAGGTTGATGCAATTTGCCTTTCCTGAGCATCCAAGGTTGTCATGCGGTTAACAAAATCATCAATGGCTTTCCATTGAGGGCTTTGAATAGACGCGAGTTTTTGATAAGCGGAATCCAGTGGGCCCGGTCCTAATGAAACCTGTTCTGCGTTCTGAGACATAGCGTTGCTCCTTTACAGTAATTGAGTGGTATCTGGAATTAAAATGCCTGATAGCTCAATTTTGACTGCGGTTAAGGTTGATAAATCCAGTTGGGTATTTTGGGCTTTAGGCAGTGTGAGTGTCCACGCTGTGAAAGGGGTGGGTTGGAAGTAGGCAAACTTGGTTTCATCCGCAACACGACCATCGACAAGAATATTGACTTGTCCATTTTGGTTTTGATATTGAAAGACACGCTCAATCGCTTGCCCGCTGAAAAGAAAGCGCTCTCCCTTATAGCGATCTGCATACTGCCCACTACTCGCCATATTGATGTAAATTGGTTGACTGCCAGATAGACCTTCAAGGAAAACTTGAACAATATCCAGCCGTACTCTGCCAAATCCTTGGAATAATGAGCTATCTAATGGAATGTTGAGGGTAAGAGTATTGGTTTGTTTAATGGCATTAAGGCTTTCGGGATCATTAATGGTCAAAACTTTATTGCTAAAGGGCTGTGGTTGATAGGGAACAAATTGTGATAGTGCTTGTTCATAATCTCGAGCAATGCTGTATAAATCGCTTTCATATTGTGGGATTTCGCTGGTCAATGAGGCGGTAACCATACTGGGTTTTAATGCCCAATATTGGTAAGCTGCTTCATATTGTCGCAATGCTAAGAATAACCACTGTTTGAGATTCAAGAACCGCCAAAACAAAGGCTGTTGTAATGTAATGTTGATATCTTCTTGTGCCGATATCTGGTTGATGTATTGCTTAACATTGGCTTCATCGCTGAGCGTTTGCTGTTTTTGAGCGACCAGTCGAGCCATTTCCTGTACTTTATCAATTAATGCTGCTTGGTTAGCTGCTTGGCTTTGACCCAGCTCTGATAATATATCCAACTGTAATTGATATTGCGTAGCGCCAGGAATGCCTTTGTCAATGGCTAATTTTAACGCGGCATCGGCTTCTAAACGAAACTTTCGCCAAAAATAGATGCCTGCTGGATCTTCTGGCGTTCCAGAAGGGATCTGAATGTCTTTTAGTTTTTTCAATGCTTTGTTAAAGCTGGTAATGCTTTTCGCCGTTGTCGCTATTTGTGATACTGCTTTATAAGTGTCATTGAGTTGTTTGAGTACATCCGCTAAGGTTTTGAGCGTTTTTGCCAGTTCGGCACTGGCTTTTGCCGCTTGTGATACGGCTCCAGCAACTTGACCGGCTGCTGCTCCAGAGGAAGCGCCTGCTGTTGCTACCATAGATCCGATGGCTGCAGCAAAATTGATGATGGCTCCAATCATATTGAAAGCGGCTTCAAGTTTTTGATCTTGCTCCCAGGCCTTTAAGCCATGTTCAAACGTAATACGCGCTTCTGCAATCTTTTGTTCTTGATATTTGATTGACCATTCTGTTTTATCAATAGCTGAAAGCCAGCGATCAATATTTTTTTGACACTGGGCTATCAGTTGATCTGAAAACGTTTCAGCGTTTTTGTAATTGTCGAGCATTAATTGAGCTGCTTGCTTGCGATCATCTAACACTAAATTACGATCAAGTAATCTCGTGTATTGTGAGGCATACGCCTTAGCAGCATTAATTCCTGAATTGAGGCTCTCTTTGTAAACGCTTTGAGTTAGCAATGGAACTGGTTTCGATTGACTGCCACTGGATTGCAGTAACGACAATAAACCAAAGCATTGGTTGTAAAGGTCTGTGTATTCGTTTGATACACGACCAATGGTACAAAGCCAATGCAAGCGTTCGGCAGCTTCTGTAGGCTTGCTGTCAAAACAAGCACAGGCTTCAAAATACACTTGGGTTGTCAATGCATGAAAATTGGAGTCTGCTTGAATCATATCGGGTTGTAAGGCAGTCAATGCTGTTAAGGCAGCAGATTGACCAGACTTTTCAATCACAAACCCCAAGCTTTGTTGGTTATTTAAGGTAATAAGTTCATGTGAGGGTGATTGGTCTTTAGGGAATACACAGACAGCATTTAGATCACCTTGTATGTTGCCAGCGTAGACCATTAACTTGCTGACTTCCCCCTTACGATAATCAAGGTATATTTGTGAGCTGCCCGTAGATTGAATGTTTTCAGCAAATATGAGTAAAGCGGTTTGGTTTGCAATCCAAGTGGTATTATCAGGGATAACCAATGTATCAGCGTAAATTTCCACAACGCGGGCTTTATCTTGTTGTTGCTGGTACTGAGCCAATATCTGTGACAAATCTGCATGCGTTTTACGTATGCTCCAACGCATTCCTTGGTGAGAATCACCGTCAAATGCAGGCCAAGTAAGATTGGGTGTAACACTACGAATGGCTCTTTGATTAGACGACTGTACTTTAGGCGCGGTATTCATGTACGAGTCCTTAATTAATAAATAGGTGTGAGGTGGAGAAAGCGGCCTGAAGGCCGCTTAATATTAAGCTGCTTTTTTTGTTGAGTCTTGAGATTGGCCGTCTACGGTAATAAAGGCATTGGTGCGATAAGCATCTGCTTCACCTGCGACTTTGGCCCATGCATCGATAGCTTCCTGTACACCTAGATCCATGATCAGCGGAATGGCTTTTCGGATGTCTTGCTCAATGATATTGCAAATATTATTGAGATCAGAGTGAATAGCAGACCAGATGCCTTGGATTTTTTGTACGGATGCAAGCGCAGGCGTCATTTTATCTTTTATGCTGGTCATGCTGGTTTGTGCATTTTCAATGTATTGCATCAAAAGAACATCACGACGTATTTCTTTTTGTAGATTATTTATTTGATCGCGTGCAGCTTCCATCTTGCGTTTTGCAGCCGTTGCTTTTGCTCCATAGATGCCTGAAACCGTTGCTGCAGCAATGAGACCTATGGGCGGCAATACCCATGCGTATGCAGGGCTTGTAGCCGCTACAACAACATCGTGATTATACTCATCGGTGGCTTCTTGTAAGGTATTTTTCCAATCTTTTAGATCTTTTTCTAATTGCTTACGATCTTCACTTTGAGCACCGTATTTAGATTGATACGACGCTTGTAATTGCGTAACGGTGTGGAGATCCGTTTGAGTCTCATCAGCGAACGTTTTAACGTCGTTATACACATTTTCTGCATTATCGGAATATTGCTTTGCCTGTTTGGCTAGCGTATCCAAAACAGCGTTGAGTTTACGCTTCATTAAATCATTGTCAGGGTTTTGCTGAAGTGCATTAATTATCGGGGTAAGTGCTCCGTAATACACTTTAACTTTTCCATTATAATGCACGATGTCATCTGCCAAGCTGACCGTTGCTGGGAAAGTAGTATCTCTCCATACAGTACAGTGGCTTTGTATATCTTGATACGCACTTTCTAAATCTTTGAACTGTTTGACGTCATCGTTGCTTTCTAGCTGTAGTGCTTTACGCATTTGATCGTCATTGGTAGGTAATACCATCGAAGCGGCAACGTACACTTGGATGGCCAGCCATTCGCTCTGACTTAGCATGAAACGATTATCTTGGCTTAATCCTTGGGGACCTAAAGAAGGGGCGTTCTGAGTCATGATAAACTCCTAAAAAAAGGACACATAAGGGATCAAATCAACATCACGATCCCTCGCGTAGATTTCTCAAATGTTGTTATGCATGAGAATCCTTCAAGGAGTATAGTGCTGGTGGTTTGGTCTCTTAGCTAATTTTGTTATTTACAATAGAATGAATGATGGCTTTTGTTAGTGGATGTAATACGCAGAAATATGAAAATACTAGTTAATATATAAATCTTGGAAAAAATACTGAAAATTCAATTGAATTTGATTGATTTGTTCACGTTCGGGCCAACCCCAAAGACGCCTGTTTTCATTATGTGTATGAACGTGTAACCATTCAAAACCAACTTGGTGTGATTCAGCAAAATTATAACGCCATGCGACCGTCCAGGATTGCCCTTCGCTGCGGTTAATATCCATGCCATAGTCATCCTTGTCAAAAACACCAAAGCGATCATGGCGGAGGCTGATGCGGTGTTCAGGTAAGTCGAAGGTTGAAAGCGCCGTAGAGATCATCAAGTACCCAGAGTAAAAATCGTTATCGACAACCTTTTTACCCATTAATGTATCGCCTTGTAGCCATTGAGCTAGAAGATGTATCCCGTCAAAATCTGAAAACCAAGCCAAACTTGCAAACTGTGTTTTCCAAGCATACTGCCCATTGTTTTCAACGATCGTGGCATTACCAAAGTTGTTATAATAATACGTCCTGAGTTCATGGCGTTTTGCATAATCAATATGAATGCCGCCTATTAAGCCCAGACGATCATCGGTTTCAATCAAGGGGCGTACAAAGCTAGGCTGTCTTGATAAAGAACCCATAAATGAGGGGTATTGAGCAAATTGTATTTTCTCACCGAGTCGTGTTTGCCGATCATGCAACGCCCAGCCACGCCAAGCCAGTAATGATCCGGCACCGTCATTTCCTGAGAATAAAGCCAAGCGTAAATCCCATGTCCAGGGTGATTGAAAGACACTGCCAGGGCGTTTGGCACTGATTTCGATGCCTTGTGGGCGAATTTCTTCTGCAATCCAGGATTGCGCTGCAGAATAGCTGTAGGTGTAAGGGCTGTTCCAGCCAATATCAACATTTTCTCGAGAAAATTTTGGATAAAAGGCACCTGCTCTAACTTGATAGCGCCAGCCTGCAGAAAGCGGTTTGTACTCTAAAAAAGCTTCTGTAAATCCCCAGCGTTGCTCTCCATCAGGGTAGTAGAGGCCCGTTGCTTCAAGGGATAAGGCATCCCAGATATCTTGCCTAAGAATCAGAGCGCCTTGAGTGATGCTAACGTCTTCATTCCAGTCATCGTATCGAGTAACACCGGTACCGGATTGTTGCCAACTGCGCATCCAAATATCGTTTTCATTGACATCGACATAGCTAAGCTGGCCAAGGCCACTAACATCGAGCCCATGAGCGGTTTGAAGTAATGAAATGAGAGCAAGTAAGCTGCAAGCATTAGTTCGAAGATGACGCATTAATGACCCCGGATGCTTGGGTTCCCTGATACCATTCCCATAATTTGTCAGCAGGCATGGGTTTGGCAATAAAAAATCCCTGAGCAAAGTCGACTTTCTGTTGTATTAAAAAGTCTAAACTGAATTGGTTTTCTACGCCTTCGGCAACAACCGACAATCCTAAATTGTGGGATAAATCGGAAGCAGATTTGATGATGATTTCGTCTTCTTTGTTGTGATGTAATTCGCGCACAAAAGATTGGTCTATTTTCAGTTCATCGACGGGTAATTTTTTGAGTTGTCCAAGAGAGGAATAGCCTGTTCCAAAATCATCTATAGACAATTTGATGCCCATTCGCCTCAGCATATTAAGTGCTTGGTAAGCGGATTCTGGGTCAGCCATTATGGCGCTTTCCGTAACTTCTAATGTGAGTCGTTTCGGCGAGACGGATAACTCTGAAAGTTGCTGAGAAACGTACGGAGGAAGTGACAAGTCTACGAGATCAATGGCTGAAATATTCACCGCAGTGCTAATATCCAGCCCTGATTTATTCCATTCACTTTGCTGTATGAGCGCCGTGCGAATTGCCCAATGCGTTAGATCACGAATTGCACCGGTTTGCTCTGCCAGCGGAATAAACTCATCGGGGCCTACAAAACCGTGTTCAGGATGGAACCAACGGACTAGGCATTCAACGCTGACAAAACTCATGCTTTTCAAGCAAATTTTCGGTTGATAATAAAGCACTAATTGATGAGTTTCTATGGCTTTTCGTAGCTCACTCATTAACTGTAAACGTTGTACAGAATGGGTATTCATGGAGGTGGAATAAATAGCGGAGTGATGATGCGACCCTTTGCATTTATAGAGAGCTATGTCTGCACATTGCATTAACCCTGATACAGATTGAGCGTGCTCCGGGTAAAGGGCCACGCCTAAACTGGCATCGATATCTAAATGCACACCCTCTACTCGATAAGGCACTTGAAAGAGCTTTTCGTACTGAGAAATAAGTGCTTCCTGGTCAAAACATTCGATATCCCAGACTAATACACCAAACTCATCTCCCCCTAAATGCGCATAAAAACAACTTCCAAAGTGAAAGCTTTGCATACGTTGACCAATGAGATTCAATAATTGGTCGCCCATATCATGACCTAGGGTGTCATTAATGTCTTTAAAGCGATCAAGGTCAATTAATAATAACAAAATCGTTTTATCTTCAATCTGTTCAATGAGTTCGCTGATTTTTTTTAGAAAATAGTTTCGGTTGGGTAAGCTCGTCAGTTCATCGTAAAACGCTAGCTGATTTATCTCTGCTTCACGCGATTGGATGCCTGACTGCATGCTGCTTAATGCAGATGCCAATTTCTGAACTTCTGTATCGGTGCAGGAAGGAATATCGCTGTCATAGGACCCTTCTTTAATGCGCTCTGCAACACTGGCTAGGGTTCTCAATGGTTGGACAATGGCTTTGGTAAGATAAAAGGTAACAATGGTGGCGATGCCAATAGAGATCGCGATAATAATAGCTAGGTTACCCGACAGTGTTAGGTAATTAAGGAAAGCTTTGTCGGATGCGACTACAAAGAAACCTTGAATCTGAGCAGATTCTGAGAGATTGAATCGATATCCAACCCATTCTTGCTGTTTGGATGTAAAGCGAATAAAGCCTAGTTCTTTGAATCGCAAATGCTCTGGACCTATGACAGATTGATTAGTATCTGTAGTTGCAAGCAATGTATTGTGACTCGAAATATAAATCTCTGAACCGACCAATGTTTTAAGGTTTTGTGAGATTAATGTATGGAGTCCAATGCCCATTGTTAACCAGGCATCAGGTGTGGGGGCGCTTTCAAGAAATTTAACCGGTGAAGATTTGACAAGAAAAGCTTGGTTGCCCTTTGTAAGGAAATGCAGTCTTTCTTGCTGATAAGTTTCTGGCGAAATGTTGATTTCCATTTCTGAAGTGTCAGCAATGACTTTTCCATTGTTCAGTGTGGCGATGACGAATTGAGCATTCACTCGTTGTTTATGATTGGTTAATGCACTGGTTAAGGATTCTGGATCTGTTTCTCCTTCAGCGATGAGTTGCTTGGTATTGAAGTCTTTTGCGAAGGTTTCGAGTGATCGTTTTAAAAAAAGACCATCATTTTCAAGTTTATAGGTTAATACTTGTTTTGATACTTCAAAGCTCTCTAGTAATTGATCATGCGTATGCTGATAGGTTTGCCGCAATGTGAGCGTTAAAACAAGCGCAATGACAACGCCCAGGGTGATAAGATAGAAACTCAAAATACGTTGACGTATTGAGCTCATCCTTAATAATCTCCCCAAGGGTTAGAGCTTCCAGAAGACTGGACGTTCACTTTTTGTTTGTATTTTAGCTGTACCTGATGGCTGGTAGCAGAGGTAAATGTAACGGTTTCTGAATAGGCTTGATCTGCTTCGTTTAATAAAGGATGCCAAAGAGTAAGGGAGTATTCGCCTGGGGGTGTTTTCAGTGTTAAGTGTCCTTTGTCATCAGTGCGTCCAAAATAAGGGGTTTGAGTGACATAGATATACCCCAGCATCCAATCATGAATATTACAACCTAACGCTACAACGCCAGGCTTATCAAACAACAAGGGTTTGGGGTCTTTGTCGCGATACAGCTTTAATTGAAAAGGTTTGGGTTTAGAGAAAGAATAAACGTGATGCTTGATTGGGTCTTGATTGGGAAAGCGAATAGAACTGCCCATTTGAACGACAAGAATTCTGGGTAGAAAGCTTTTATCTTTTTGAGCCATGGTGGCAAGGGTATCGGGAGAAGCGGATTGAGGGCCTTCTTTTGGAATCAGTGTTATGACAATGCCTTTTGCAGGCTTTTTATCGATGTCTAGCACTTGAATCTTGGTGTTTATAAAAGATGTTTCTGTTGCGAAAATCTGAACACTAATGCTGAGTGGCAAGAAAGCCAACCATAAAACAGAGCTGGCCTGTTTCAGCCAACTCCATGAACTTAATCGCAAATGTTTACCAAATTGAGCCGCTTCAACAATAGGCAAGGTCTGCTGCTCCCTATACCGAAGACCCTTAACTTTCTTGGTAATCAGTATAGGGTAAGAGCTTAGCTCAGGCTTTTACCAGCAGCCGACTTGCAGGGTTGGCTGAATGCGGCTTACATCAAAGCGGTCTGCTTGAAGCCGCTCATAAATAGCATTCAAGTCATTTGGATCAATGTCTGGTGTCCTTGATAAAATAAATATGGGCGATCTAAATGCAGAGGATACGACGGCATAGCGATAATCTTCGGCTAAATCAACTATCCAGTAATTCGAAAATGGAAATTGGAAACCGCCAAAAGAAACTTTTAATTTGGCAGGATTTCTTGTTGGCACTGCACGACCGATAACTGAGTCTAATTCCCCATCAATGCGTTTAATTCTGCATTGGTTGGTGACTTTTACTGACTCATCTAGCAATTCATAATGCGCGGTTGTGCACACGCAGTCTTGTTCGAATTTGGGTTTAGTGGAAGCCACTTCATACCATAATCCTTGATACGCCGCTAAATCTACGTGATCGACAACCTTAGGAAATAAGTCAGCTCTAGCCGTTGTGCTGAATAAAAAAAGAAGGATGAGGAATGACCACAATGAAGTGCTCGTCAAGAGATGGCTGGGTAAGAGAGATAAAGGGTGCGTGGTAGAATCAGAGCGTTGTGATTTCATGAACCAAGTTCTCCTTATTGGTAGGAAAATTCTTTACGCACGATTGATAGGTTTAGATGTAACGTTTTCGTAAACGACTGTGAATGACTAGATAAAATCAGCACCTTTGAGCTATACCCATCCGAGCAGTTATTTGTATGTGAGAGACCTAAATAAAAGGTGGGGTTTTGGATGAAGTCTTTAGCATTTATTGATCAATGGATGGACAACATCCAACGAAGTAAACAACAGGCTAGATCTTTCGGTCTGTTGTGCTTGTTCATGAACTTCCATTTATCGGTCAATGCCCAAGCTCCTGATTTTGGTCATATGCTGCCGCCTGAGGATGTCACTTCTCCCGTATTTCAATTACAACAGCATTACCCCAAGCAGCAGCCCGAAGTTGATCCTGAATTAAAGAAATTATTTTCCATTAACGTAAAACAAGCACCGAAAGAGTATTTGGATCAGTTGTTTGTCTATGTGTACGAGCGATATCTAAAAACAAATGAGGCCAAAACGAACGTAGAAGGTTTTGTGGTGGATGTGCCCTTTTCCAATACGGCTGATCCTCAGTGGTTTCATGCGCCCTGGCTGCATTGGGGGGCTGAAGGTCGAGAAGGGTTCAGTGGTTTGGTGCGTCAACAACGTATACCAGCAGGCCATTTAGCGGATACTCAACGGGATGAAACCAGCGCCTATTCACTGAGCCTTTATAATCCGGTGGCGGCTTGGGTGTTGGGGCAGGTGTGGGTACCCGGCATGCCACCCAAATTGGACTATTTTCAGCAGCGTTCTGGGTTTCCCGTTGGGAGCGTCATGATCAAAACCCTGTGGGTGCCGTTGAACCAGAAGCAGGTGCCGGCCCTTGAGAATCCGCTGCAACGAAGAGCATTTTTAGCTGCGGAAGATCTTCCCGGTATCAAGGCCAGTTACCCCGGGCAGAGATTAGAGAACCAAGTGTCATTGCTGGAAGTGGCGGTGATGGTTCGAGACCCAAGGGTTAATGATTTGAGTGGATGGGTGTTTGCGAACTTTCAATACGATGGCCGTAACGTTCGTCAACCATCATGGCATCATTTAAAACCCGTTGGCTTAATGTGGGGTAACGACCCTAATCAGAGCATGGCCGTTGAGCCAAATTCTGGGCGGAGTTCATCGTTAACGCAAACCTATTTGGTGCCTAGAGATGAGCGCCCACTGGTGAGATCGGGGTGGGGCGGTCGCCTAAGCAGCGCAACATACCATGAAGATACCAGTTGCCAGTCCTGTCATTCAACAGCCCAATACCCTGAGCTGGCTTCCCAAACGCCGTTGCTGGATACGCCTGTCGGCACAGAAGCAGCCCCCATTGCTTGGATGAAGTGGTTTAGAAATTACCCAAGGGGCATCGCCTTTGATCAGGGCAGTGCAATTCCGCTGGATTACAGCATGGGCGTATTGCATGGCTTTCAAAATTATATGGCTTTTGCAGATTTGTATTTGCAAGGCCGGTATGCTGCTCAATATCCCAATCGATTTATGCAAAGGCGCACTGCTGTTGAAGCCGATTCAGTGGTTCGCGAAAAGCAGGAAAGCTCTGAATTGGGCAATGAAAAAATATTTGGTGATATCAAAGCGGAAGACTGGTCTTACTTTGTTGAACAGCCTCAACAAGAAAGTGATGATCATGTGCCGGTGGGTGAAAAGACATTGTCTGATGAACTGGCAATAGAAAATCATCCTGTCGAAGCCGATATCGAAGTTGATCGTGCGAACGATGTTGACGCCAGTGAAGAAACGCCCTCGTTATCTGAACAAGATGCAATGGAAGTTGAGTCTAAAGAGGAGCTGCGTTCGACGTCAAAAGAAGACTCAGCCAATTTGATGCCGGATACAACAAAAGACCAGAGAGAGCCTGGTTTTATTTGGCAGGCGCTGAAAGCCAGATTGCAGCAAGGTTCCGACTCCCCCGTAGAGCATGAATCTCAACAATCAGAAGATAACCAGCAAGACTCTTCTGAAACGGACGGTGCATTGCATTCGTTGCCTGGGCCTAGGTAGCGGAATAGGCAATAAAGTCCATTTTAGAAATAGACTAAAGATTCGCTCATCAAGCACTGTCGATTAAAAACCGTTGCACAGGCTGTAGAGGCTAGGTTGCTAGAAAGAATCCCGCCGATAATGGGGTGAGGGTAGCCTTCCGCTTTTAAATATCGATAGAGTGCAGCTTCCAACAGAACCCCTTTTCCTTGGCGTCGATGACCTAGAAAAAGGCATTTCTCTTTGATCTCAAGTGCATCTATGCCAAAGGGCTTTGTTCTGCCCAGTACGATTACCCCCATGCTTTGTTGGGTTTCGTTATCTATGGCTTCAAACAACCCCTGATGGTTTTCTGCTTGCTTAAAATCGGAATATTGGCATCTGATGAGTGGCCAAGAGGTGGCTCGTTGATAGCAATCGTATGCTTGTTGGTAAGGCTGAAAGAGCTGAGTGGATTGCCCTGGTCGGATGGTTATGGTGTTTTTAGTCTCGGTCAGGTTTGTCGTCGATAGGGCTGTTTCAGGGCTTTGTGCAATCCACCAATTCCGCTGAACGTTTGATCGGTTGCTACGACCGAACTGCTGACAATCGTACCCTTGGGCAAAAACCAATATAGGATAGCCACACCATTCTGGGCGTTCGGATTGGATACGTTTTGATAGCTGTTTTAAACCGCTGGTTTGGTGTAAGGGCAGGCTGCACCAGACTCGAAGGTGGGGTTTCTCAATACAAGCATTGTAAAAATCAAGATAGGCGTATCCGCTATCTCCTGGCGAATCGTCCCAATAATAAGGTTCAAATAAGGGGTTTGATAATCTAGCGTCTGAATAGGTCCGCTGCTGCTCAGTTGCCCAGCGGTGTGAAAACACAGTTTCCCACTCGGAAACGCATAATTGTTCAAGGTGTTTAATGATGCTGGGTTGCCAGGTGGCACTTAGATGAGAGCGCCATTGATTGTATTGGCGCTCTGCCCAGAGTTGGAAATGTTCAGCTCTGGGCGTCACAAGATCATAAGCAGTGTCTGGCTGCATGGGATGCACCCTTAGGGCTGCCGTTCAGGCTGTGAATGGTAACCCTAACGGCTTTGGCTATTTAAAGACTGCTTGGTAAAAAATAATGGCCGTAATGGCTGGGCAAACAAATTTTACATAAGCAAGCAGAATACGTATACCAAGGGTTTCTTCAACCTCTTTGCCAACCATGGCTTTTAATAGTTGCGCCCGGCCCAACACCCAAGCGCCCCAAATGCAAACGATTAAAGCAAAGAAGGGCATTAAACGTCCTGTTGAGAAAGTGATGACGGCACCAAATAACTCACCAAAGTTGACGCAAATGACTGCGCTGGCTAAGAACAACAATATGCCTAAGCCCCAGGTAAGCTGTTCACGTGAAGCCGGGACATAGTTTTTAACCGCAGCGACAGGGATTTCTAGCATGGAGATGGACGAAGTCAAAGCGGCTAGGGTCATCAATGCGAAGAAGACAATGGCTAGAATCCGGCCTTCAAAGCCTAAGCTGTCGAACAGCGCTGGCAATACTTGGAAAACCAACCCATCACTGCTTATTAGCTTGCCATTCTCGCCAAAAATTTCTACTCCATTATGCATAGCCACAAACATGGCGGGAATGATGACCATACCTGCCAACAGAGCAACGGTTGTATCAATCAATGCAATTTGAGCACCCGCTTTAGGGATGCTGACAGAAGATTTGAGGTAAGAACCATAGGCCAAAAGGACACATGAGCCGATGGTTAAAGAGAAAAATGCTTGAGACATTGCAGTCATCCAAACATCTACTTTCAAGGCGCGATCTAAATTAGGTACGAAGAAGTGTCGAATGCCTTCTCCAGCACCGTCTTGGGTCAAAATGAAAATGAACATGCCGATGAACAAAATAAATAGTGCTGGCATCATGCGCGTTGACCATTTTTCAATACCCTCTTGAACGCCTTGACGGATAATGGCGATGGTTAGAGCGAAGAATATCAAACTACCTAGAAGGTTACGTTCGAGAGAAAAATCAAAAAACCACTGTGCGCTTTCAGGGCTGAAGAGGGCAACGATATTTCCGATCATGTACAGAATAATCCAACCCGCGACAATGTTATAAAACGTAATAATGAGGGTGGGGACTAAGATACCAACCAGTGTAAAAAGTGTTCCCAGTTGTTTGAGCCAAAAGGGTTTGGCAGCTTTTCTCATGCTGGCAATGGGGTCGGATTGGCCGTATTTACCTAAAGTCAGCTCAAGCGTCATGATGGGATAACCAATGGCTACGATCATAAGCAGATAGACTAAGATAAAAGCCGCTCCGCCGTTATCTGCTACCTGAGTAGGGAAAGCCCAAATATTCCCCAGGCCAACAGCGGCACCAGAAGCGGAAAGAATGAAACCGAGTTTGGAACGGAAAGTATCTTGTTGAGTTGTCATTACGCTGATTTCTTACTTGATCTAGCAACCTGCTACAGCAACTAGGACGAACCGGTAACCTGAAGGGTTACTCCCCAAAGTGGCGCTCGTAATGTCAGCGCCAAACATAAAGCCAAGCATCATATCAGCTTGAAAAGTGATTGTGGCCAATTTTCGCCCACAGGCGTCAAATATCATGAAATGCTCGGAAAAAGATGGGGTGGGTGTTTTTTAAGCGACGCTTATGTTGGAGTAAGGTCCAAAAAGTTGCCGGTGTAACTAATAGAGGTGCTTGGTTTGAGGCGTTTAATTAACCTTTAAAAACAAGATGTTGGAATTTTCTACTGGGATAGAGAGGGAGTTCTGGTAGACTGGCCCCAATTTGGTTAATGGAAAGGAGCTTTCCCTCATGGCGATCAGCCCTGTGATCGTTGCATTGGACTATCCCTGTGCCGAAGATGCATTGGCAATGGCAAAGCAGTTGGATCCCAAACAATGCCGCGTAAAAGTTGGAAAAGAGCTATTCACCTCAGCTGGTCCGCAAGTCATTGAGTCTCTCCAAACGCTCGGCTTTGAAGTGTTTTTGGATTTAAAATTCCATGACATCCCAAATACCACAGCCAAAGCCTGTTTAGCTGCAGCAAAATTGGGGATATGGATGTTGAATGTTCATGCCTCAGGTGGTCCAGCCATGATGTCGAAGGTTATTGAAAGCCTTCAGCAAAGTGAGCATAAACCTATTATGATTGCCGTGACCGTATTAACGAGCATGGATGAACATGAACTGAATTCCATTGGGCTTAAACGTTCTCTCATTGACCAGGTGCTGCACCTAGCAGAGCTGTCGCAATCGGTTGGTATGCAGGGAGTGGTTTGCTCAGCGCAAGAAGCAAGATTGATTCGGGAGCGATTAGGTCCGGACTTCAAATTGGTCACACCCGGTATACGTCCATTATTTGCAGCTGCGGATGATCAAAAAAGGATTGTCACGCCAGCGGATGCCTTATCTATGGGGTCTGATTATTTAGTCATTGGGCGTGCAATCACAGCTGCGAGTGACCCCTTGGTTGCGCTTGAGCGTATTTTGGCTGAAATTCATTGGCCGGATTGATCGGCTGGATTGATTGGGAGTTATCTGCCATCAGATCACTTGACTCATCAATACCCCCTCTCCATTAAATGATCAAAAAGCCACTTTGCTCCAAAGGGTGAAAGTGGCCATCTTTCTCTGGTTCGTTTACAAACTCTACAGCTTATTGATAAATGGCCTTCTCTTCGCTTGACGGGCAGCTAAACTTCCTTATTAGCCATTCATTTAAGGTAAGGAAACTGTGCAATGACCGCTACAATCTCAGCTCGTCAATTCATCCGCGCAAGCTTGGCCATCATCAGCCTTGTTTGGGTGTTGTGTTTGCAAGGGTGCGCACCCAGTCAAAAATCCGAAAAGGTACGAATAGCCTTTAATCCATGGCCAGGATACGAGTTTCTTTATTACGCTGACCAAAAAGGTTTCTTTAAGGAGCAAGGGCTAAATGTAGAGATGGTGCCGGCGGCTTCGCTCAGTGATGGCTTAAGGGCGTTTATGAGCGGAAAAGTGAATGGCATGGCTGGGACTATGTCTGAAGTGGTCAAAGCGATGGTTGATCACAATGCTGAAGTTACGCCCGTCCTTATTACCGATTACAGCGCAGGCAGTGATGTCATTATTGCGCGTAAGGATGTTGGCAGTATTGCTGACCTAAAAGGCAAGCCGATTGGATTAGAGCGAGATTCATTAGGTGCGTACATGTTGTACAGGGCCTTACAAAAAGAGGCGTTGAAATTTTCAGATGTGGTGCAAGTTCAGGCCGAACAATCAGAAGGGGAACGGTTGCTAAAAGAAGGCATTATTGAGGCTTTTGTGACTTACCCGCCGGCGTCGATCCGCATCTTGGAAAACCCCGATTATAAAGTCATTTTTGATTCAGGACAGATTCCAAAAGAAGTGATTGATATTGTGGTGGTCAAAACCGATGCGGTGAAGGATCTAGATGACTTCAAAAAAAGGTTACACATTGCTTGGCAAAAGGCAGTAGACCACTATCGTGAAAACACTCAATCCGCGGCTGCTCTAATGGCAGCTAGAGAAGGAATTTCTGTTGAAGATTTTGTCGCAACCATTAACGACCTTATTATCGTCAATCAAAATGAACAGAAAGAACTGTTGACACCCGCAGCTTTGATGGATAACGCAACCGCCACTTGCCGTTTAATTTATGGTGAAGATTTTCAGCAATGCCAAGGGTTGCAACAGTGGTTTCGTATTCCAGAAGGATCCGCTGTAGCCTCAGATAAGTAGTCACTCGTCGCAAACAAGGGGTAGAGCGTGGCGATATTCCAAGGCAAATTGGCAATTCGGTTAGTGCTGCCTCTTGTTGCGTCTATTTTGCTGATTTTCGGTATATTCTCAGTTATTTTGTATCACTCTTTCAATAGTTTGGTTGAGCTCGAGTTGGAAGAAAGAGCCCAAACCCTATCGGAAACCTTTACGCTTGGCATTGAAAATAATGCAACGGATGCGGTGGCCATTCGTTTGTCCAGTCTTCTTGGGTCCAGTGAAGATATTGATGATTTGTTGATTTTAGATCTAAGTGCTCAGCAAGTTTTGGGCGCCAGTCGTTGGGAATTCTCTAATCAACATATAGAAGCTGTCGAGCTTCTTGAACCCTATTTAGAATATATAAACGGTCCAATTGCCTATCATTTCGATACGGTTGAAGATGCTCGTGGCGTATTAATTTCTAAAATCAATACTTTTAGCTCTGATCGTACCACGCGGAGAAGTTTGGCCCTGTTTGCATTGGTACGAACAGAACGCCTGACCGCCAATACACGAGAACAATTTTCTGCAGTTATTACTTTGTTAGCGGCTTCTTTGTTATTGCTGGGTTTGTTTGCTTATGCATCAGCCTATGCGCATGTTGTTCGGCCTTTGGGCGCCATGACCAGCGACATACAAAAAGGACATTTGCTGGGCTTGCCTGCTTTGATTCGCTACCGCTCCAATAATGAGCTGGGTAAATTATCCAGTGCGTATAATGAGCATGTGATGGATGCTTACCGCAATGAGCTGGCTCAAAAAGAAGCGATGCAAAAGGTTAACGAAGCTTATAAAGCAAAATCCATCTTTCTCTCGACGATGAGCCATGAAATTCGAACGCCTATGAACGGTGTTTTAGGGATGGTGCAGGTTCTGAATAAGACGAACCTTACGGGTTATCAGCGTCGTTGCTTGGATTTGATCAAAAGCTCTGGGGAATCGTTGGTTGCCGTCATTAATGACGTCTTAGATTTCTCTAAGATTGAAGCCAATAAATTAGAGTTGGAGGTTGTTCAGTTTTCATTAGAACAAGTATGCATCGATACGCTGTCGCTTCTTAAGTCTCAGGCAAGAAACAAAGGCTTACATCTTTACTTGGATTATCAAGTGAATGTGGCTGAGCATTTCTGGGGAGATCCAGTTCGTATTCGACAAGTGATCACCAATTTGCTGGGAAATGCCATTAAGTTTACCGACCAAGGATCGGTTGGTTTGACGGTGAGCAAAGCAACCAAAAGTCTTGGGCATATTATTATAGGCGTTACCGATACAGGTGTAGGTATTTCAAGAGACCAGCAAGATCAATTGTTTGAAGCTTTTGCTCAGGCTGATGCTTCGACCACACGAAAATATGGTGGGACTGGGCTGGGATTGGCAATATCCAAAAAAATTGTCGAGTTAATGAATGGAAGTATTCGTGTTACTAGCGAGCAGGGGCGTGGTAGCACCTTTGAAATAGAAGTGAACTTGAAATCAAAAGGTGACGTCGCCTTGTTAGGTGATCGAGGGTCTAATCAATCGCTTTGTTTGGTTGGGTTTCCTTGGTACTTAGAGAAAATCCTTGTAAACAAAATGAGCATGTATGGACAGGAGATGGAGATTATTCCTCATCATCAATCCATGAATTTACCTGAATACAAGCATACGCTTGAGCGTTCTACGGAATTAGTCGCTTTTGTTGAAAACCTGACCATGGATGAAGTGAGGGGTTTATTAGATACCTATGAACACTTGCTGTTGGTCGTTGAGCATATGGATACATTTGCTGGTCTCTCTGAAGAGGATCAGTCAAGATTCTTAGAGTTTCCATGCTCGAATAGAGAATGGATGAAACGTATTTACGAACCAAAAACCACTACGCTCGATAACCCGCAGAAAGAAAACCAAGTCGGTCGGCTTAATGGAAAAATACTGTTGGCAGAGGACGCCCCTGTTAACCAAATGGTGGCTCAAGAACTGTTGGAGCATATTGGGTTAGAAGTAGTGATTGCCAATGATGGGAGAGAAGCGCTTGAGGCTCTTCAGAGGGAGCGGGATTTTGATTTGGTGCTTATGGATTGCATGATGCCGAATATGGATGGGTATGAGGCTACGCGACATATACGTAAGTTGTCATCTCCCTTAGGGGATATTCCGATTATAGCTTTAACCGCAAACGTAGCTGAAGACGCTAGGCAAGACTGCATAAGGGCAGGAATGAATGATTTTTTATCAAAACCCTTTTCAGAAAAGGAACTTCAAGCCTGTTTGGCTTCTTGGCTTTTATCAAAAAAAAAGCACATGGACGATTTGATCGCTCCCCTTCAAACCGTTAACAAGAAAGCTAAATAAATCTCAATACTGTTGATTGAGTAAGAAAGGAGAGCGGTTTCAATGCGCGAACTGTTTGATTTATTTTGCCCCAGCTTTTTTGAGTAAATCCACTACCTCTTTGCTGGCTTCTTCCTCGGCAAATTCTAACAATTTCATTCCATCGACTGCTGCACTTGGATTTGCTCCATGAGCTAATAACAGTTTTACAATTTCGGTCGAATCATTTTCGATGGCCCAGTACAAAGCCGGCCTGTCGCGGTCACTGCTGGCTGTTGGGTCGGTAGCCGCTTTGTGTGAGAGTAATACTTTTACAAGCTCAATGTTTTCTTGTGTTATGGCATAGTACAGTGGATAGGCACCTTGCGGATCGTGTAGGTTAACATCTGCACCCAACGAGATAAGTAATTTAGCAATTTCTACTTGCCCTTTCTCGCTTGCAACAATTAATGGGTAGCTTTTGTTGGTGATACCTATTTGAACAGAGTTTGGGTTTTGTTTCCCTATTAATGTTTTAACTTTGGCGGTTTCACCCTGAGTAATAGCGACTAACAAATCATCGGGGGCCTTGGTGTTGGCCAATAATGAACTGCTGATGCTTATAAAAAAACTTAGAATGAGCAGTAATAAAGGGTTCATGGGAAGTTCTCGCTATATTGTGGGCTTATTTAGCCTTTTGTGGTGGCTTGTTTGATGAAGCTTTGGTAAGGATGACTTACTCCATACCTGCCAAGTTGCTTTTAATAGTGTAATCTCTTATGAATCAAGGTCAATCCAGCTCAGCCAAGCCTGAATAAAGCTGGGTTTTTCCAGTAATCTTTAGGATGCAGGTCCTCTGTTTTTCTCCTTCAATCAATACCAACATAATCCACGCAGATTGTATTAAGTAAGTACGATTTTTATGGAGCGACTATTCTGGAGTCAGTTGCTTTTGCAGCGTATCAAGAGAGAATGAATATTCCTTCTCTTTTGAAAGGACCCGTGAAAATACTTTAAAATCTAATTTAGACCAATTGTCCTTGTTTAAAACTCGTTGGTATGCATCCACGTTCTCAGAGGTGATCGCTGTCATTGGGCTATTAAAAGCCAAGCTGATTTCTGCAAAATCTTTTCCATGTAGATAATCATGGATTAATGCGGCAACCCACACACCTTCAAATACATGGCCACCAACACTGGTCGTTTGTTTCCCCTCTTTCACTAGTTGAATGGATGCCAGAGACCAATCGACACCGCCGGTGAAAAGAGGAGTGTCTGTGTTGAGCTTGGCTTTGGCTTCAAGGATGCCTGTAGCCATATGATCACTTGCAGACCATGCAATGAGTATCTTTGGATAACGTTTATATAATTTAAGAAAGATCTTGCTGGCTTTTTCTTTTTCCCAATCGGCGGCCACCTGCTGGGTTAGTTCGATATTGGTATGAGTTGTTAAATATTGATTAAGCCCTTTTGTGCGTTCAATTGCAGCAGTGTCTGCTGAGTGGCCGGATACAGCAGCCATTAATGGCTTGTCACTGTATTGCAGAGCGCGTTTATGCAAAATTTGGGTAAGTAGAAATCCTGCGTGTTTATCATCGGGTAACATTTCACCTAGAAAAAATCGGTATTTTTCTCTTGGTTCTCCAATTTCTTGAGCTTTTTCAGAGGAAATACCCGAATTGAAGATGAAGATGGGCTGGTTTAATTCTTCAGCTCTTTTGACCATGGAAGCAGCCGTTTTAAGGTAATTAGGAAAAACGATTACATCCGCCCGGTCTACACGCTTAGCCTCTTGTTCTAGCGTTTTTAGCATGTTAAGTCGATTTGAATCGGCATGATAACGCCTCAGCTTTATATTAAATTGTGAGCAAGCGGCTTCCATAATGTCTTCCACCATGCCCCAAAAAGGATCGTTAGGACCTCTCGTGGTAATGATGGCAATGGTGCTACCACGGGAAACGCTCTCTTCTGTTTTGGTATGGCCGGGGGCTGCCATGAGCAAGGAGATCAGAATGGAAGAAATGAGCAGAGCAAAAGGCTGATAGCTTTGCCTAGCTTGTTTATCAATACCAAATTGTTTAAATGTTTTCATGAGCTATTTTCTCATTTACTTTAGGTAACACGATGTCATATGACAGGCCTTCGCCGGGCGCGCTATCGACGTTCACTGTGCCGTTAAGAGACTGAGTAATAATGTTATAGATAATATGAGTGCCTAAACCACTGCCACCTTGACCGCGTTTGGTTGTGAAAAAGGGCTCAAAAAGCTTCACCATGTGTTCACGTGCGACGCCTTTGCCGTTATCAGTGTATTTAATGAAGACGTTTTTGTCGTTTTCACCCACGCTAATTTTCATCAAGCCTTCATCGTGAGGCTCGAATGCGTGGATTAACGAATTCATGATTAGATTGGTGATCAGTTGGGAGATCATCCCTGGTTTGCATAAAAGTTCGATGCTATCAGGACAATCCAATTCAACTTGATGTTTGGTTCTTTTAAGTCTGGGCTTGAGCGAGAGAATGACGTCGTTAATGTAGTTTTGTAAATTAATTGAACGAATTTCTTCACTGCTTTGATCAACGGCAACCATTTTAAAGCTGCGGATAAGGGCTGCTGCTTGATTAAGGCATTTATCTAAAATTTCAGTGCTTTCTAAGCAGGCGTCAATGAAATTACTCATTTGGGATTTGGTCAACGAACCATTGCTAAAGGCTTCTGAAACAGGTAGCAAGCTGTCTTTCATATGTGAAACCGCCGTTAAACTGGTTCCCACAGGGGTGTTGATTTCGTGGGCGACCCCAGCAACCAAGTTTCCTAAGGCCGCCATTTTTTCAGCAACGATCAGCTCTTTTTGAGTTTCATGTAACTGTTTTAGCGAGCTTTCTAGTGTTTCATTGATTTTCAGTAACTCATCTTGTGCTTGTCTTCTAATCGAAATTTCTTTGGAGAGCAAAGCATTGTTCTGCTCCATTTCAATTTTCTTTTCTTCAACGTCTTTTAATGCTGTGGATAGGTGTTTGGTTTTTTCTTCGACTTCTGCTGCTAATGATTGATTTTGTTGATGAATGATATCGTGCGCGCTACTTAATCGTTGAATGAGATCATTGTAAGTGTAGGCAAGTACGGTCAATTCAGTACCTGCTTGAAATAGTTCTTTATTTTCCCTTTCTCGGATGGGAGCAAGGTCTTCAAAGTGAGTCGCCTTAATTCGACCAATCAGCCATTCAAGCGGCAACACCAAACGACGTCTAAAGACCATTAAAAACAATATGATAAGCAGGGTGGATTTGATCATGGCATTAATGATGAGCATGATAATTCCAACCTCTAATCGAGAGATGACTCTGTCTTGACCAGAGATAATCAATGCTCGACCAACCGGTGTACGGTCAGATTCATGTTCGAAATACAGGGGTACGTACAAACCGAATTGAGACCCCTGGTTAATGGGACCATATTCTTCAGGCAAATTAGGTATTTTGAGGTCTCCGAATTGAGCCAAAGGCTCATCACTTAATTCATCCCAGACAGCAAAGTAGCTGACAACGGGTAAACTGCTAATCCCTTGACTGATGTGTTGAATTTGGCCTTCTTCTAACCCCCATAAAGCAAGGGCTAAAGGTGAATGAATACTATTAAAGGAAGTTTCGAGCTCTTTGATGATGAGGTTTCGGGTGCTGCTGAACTCGACCACGATTTGTAGAATCGTCACAAGGATTGTCAAAATAAAGTAAATCGACAACACCTGCTTCAGCAGGAGTCGCCCCAAGTGGGTGTTTACCGTGGCCTCTAGGCTGTCATTTTTCGCTGCTTCGCCTTCAGACATCGCCAAAATCTGTTCGGTGTTCACTCTGACAGCATAGCCCACGGCTTAAGCCGTCGAAAATTAAGGAAGGCCAAGTAGAGTGGTGGCTGTACGCCACTGTAATGGCTCTAAATTTTTCCCTAAGCGGCAAATATGTTGACTTTTATGCCATTTTTACCCAATGTGTGACGACAAATTCAAACGGCTGTATGAATTGGTTGTTTGATGAGCAACTCTTTGGAATATGTGATCCATTGGCTCAGATAGCCACCAGATCGCACATAGGGCAGCTTTAACCCAACGCTTGGAGAACGATTGATGATTTACGAAGGTAAAGCCATCAAGGTCAAAGAGACTAAGGACGGCATCGCAGAGCTCCTGTTTGACCTACAAGGCGAATCGATCAATAAATTTGATGCGCAGACCATGAAAGAGCTAAAGGAAGCCGGAGACGCGCTTTCAGATGCATCAGGCATTAAAGGATTGATTGTCACCTCAGCAAAAGATTGTTTTATTGTGGGTGCTGATATCACCGAATTTGGTGGGGTTTTCGCAGCATCTGAGGAAGAGATTGTTGGGTGGCTGGGTGAAGCCAATGCCTTATTCAATCGCATCGAAGATTTACCTTTCCCAACGGTTACAGCCATCAATGGTTTAGCTCTCGGTGGCGGTTTTGAGATGTGTCTATCGACGGATTATCGGGTCATGTCGACTAAGGCTAAAGTGGGGTTGCCAGAAGTTAAGCTGGGAATATTCCCCGGATTTGGCGGAACGGTACGTTTGTCTCGCTTAATCGGTGCGGATAACGCAATAGAATGGATTGCCTCTGGCAGTGATAAGCGACCCGATGCGGCTTTTAAAGATGGAGCCGTAGATGCGGTTGCTCAGCCTGATGCTGTTTATGAGACGGCCCTCAAATTGTTAACAAATGCGATGGCGGGTGATCTTGACTATAAAGCCAGGCGCGCGGAAAAAACCGGTAAGCTGAAGTTAATCAGCCCAATGGAACAAATGATGGTCTTCGAGACCTCAAAAGCATTCGTGGCGGGTAAAGCAGGGAAACACTACCCGGCACCGGTTGAAGCCATCAAAGCGATGCAGAAACATGCCAGCATGGAGCGAGATAAGGCCTTGCTCGTTGAAGCAAAACACTTTGCGAAAATGGCAAAAACAGAAGTCTCCGCGTCTCTGATTAGCTTGTTCCTCAACGATCAGGTATTAAAGAAAAAAGCGAAAAAGCTGGCTCCTCAAGCCCAAGAAGTGAATCGCGCTGCGGTTATTGGCGCTGGGATTATGGGTGGAGGGATCGCCTATCAGTCAGCGACCAAAGGCACCCCCATTTTGATGAAAGACATTAACCAGGAAGGGTTAAATCTTGGGCTGAACGAAGCGAATAAGCTGCTAGGGAAGCTGGTTAGTCGTGGACGTATGGACGCTCAGGGAGCGGGCGATGCGTTGAACCGTATATCGCCTACCTTATCTTACGGAGATTTTAAAACCGTTGATGTGGTGGTAGAAGCGGTTGTTGAGAACCCTAACGTTAAAAAAGCCGTATACGCTGAGCTTGAAGACCAGGTTCGCCCTGAAACCATTATCGCAACCAATACCTCAACCATTTCCATTAATACTTTAGCTGAGGGGTTAAAGCGTCCGGAAAATTTCTGCGGCATGCACTTTTTTAACCCTGTGCACAGAATGCCACTAGTGGAAGTGATTCGCGGTGAAAAAACGTCAGAAGCAACGATAGCAACCGTTGTAGAGTACGCGCGTAAAATGGGTAAAAACCCCATTGTGGTTAATGATTGCCCCGGGTTTTTAGTCAATCGCGTGTTATTTCCTTACTTTGGCGGGTTCGCAGCGTTACTGAAAGACGGTGCCGATTTTCAGCAAGTCGATAAAGTCATGGAGCGATTTGGCTGGCCAATGGGTCCTGCCTATCTGCTGGATGTCGTGGGTATGGATGTCGCTAAGCATGCTGCCGATGTCATGGCGGATGGTTTCCCTGATCGAATGAAAAGCGATTTCCAATCTGCGATGGACGTGTTGTTTGAGCATAAGCGTTTTGGTCAGAAAAATGGCCTTGGCTTTTACCGATATGAAGAAGATAAAAAAGGCAAGCCGAAAAAAGTCGTGGATGAAACCACCTATGAATTGATTGCTCCAGTTTGTTCTGATCGGCGTGAAATGGAAGAGGATGAAATCATTGCTCGTTTGATGGTTCCAATGTGCATTGAAACCGTGCGCTGCCTTGAAGATAACATTGTGGACTTACCTGCCGAAGCCGATATGGGCTTAATTTATGGCCTAGGGTTTCCTCCATTCCGTGGCGGAGCATTGAGATACATTGATACCCTGGGTATGGATGCATTTATTGCCATGGCTGAGCGTTTTGCGCATTTAGGTAAACTGTATGAGCCAACAGAACGCATGCGTGAAATGGCCAAAAACGGCAAAAAGTATTTTGGGTAATCGACGGACCAAATTAAGGAGATAGAATCATGGGTTACAATCCTAGAGACGTCGTGGCCGTCGATGCTGTTCGCACTCCGATGGGCCGTTCCAAAGGTGGAGTGTTTCGGCATGTTCGTGCTGAAACGCTCTCTGCTCATCTGATCAATGCGATGTTTGAACGTAACGAAGCACTTAACCCAAAAGAGGTTGAAGATGTGCTTTGGGGCTGTGTGAACCAAACGAAAGAGCAAGGGTTTAATGTTGCTCGTCAAATTTCTTTGTTAACGGCTGTACCAAAGGAAGCAGGAGCCGCCACGATTAACCGTTTGTGCGGTTCATCTATGTCCGCAATTCATATGGCGGCTCAAGCCATCATGACAGGCAATGGCGATGTGTTTGTGGTGGGCGGCGTTGAACATATGGGGCATGTGGCCATGGATCACGGGTTTGACCACAACCCGGAGGCTTCTAAATATTCAGCCAAAGCATCCAATCTTATGGGACTGACGGCCGAGATGCTTGCCAAAATGCATAAAATCGGTCGCCAGCAGCAAGATGAGTTTGGTGCTCGTTCACATCGGTTGGCTCATGAAGCAACCTTAAGAGGCGATTTTAAAGACGAGATCATTCCAGTTGAAGGCCATGATGAAGCGGGAGCGCCGAGTCTTATTCGTATAGATGAGACCATTCGGCCTGAAACAACGGCAGAAGGCTTAGGTAAGCTTCGCCCAGCCTTTGATCCTAAAAATGGTACCGTGACAGCAGGAACCTCTTCTCAGATTACTGATGGTGCATCTGCCATGTTGTTGATGAGCTATGAGCGGGCACAGGCTCTTGGTTTGGAGCCGCTTGCGAGAGTGAAGTCAATGGCTGTTGCCGGCGTTGACCCTGCCATTATGGGTTATGGCCCGGTACCTGCGACTAAAAAGGCACTGAAACGTGCGGGTATTGAGGCTGCTGATATTGATCTTTGGGAGTTGAATGAAGCCTTTGCTGCGCAGTCTCTTCCTGTTTTAAAGGATCTTAAACTGCTAGACAAAATGGACGAACGCGTCAATCTACAAGGTGGGGCGATTGCATTGGGGCATCCGCTGGGTTGTTCTGGTACGCGCATCTCTGGGACCTTGTTACATGGCATGAAGCGAAAAGGAGCTGCGTTAGGTGTATCGACCATGTGTATTGGTCTCGGTCAAGGCATTGCTACTGTGTGGGAACGCCTGTAATTATACCTGATGAATCCTTAACTCCTGATGCCCCTTTATGGGGCATTGGTGAGTGAGTTTTTCTTAGCGTATTTTTTCTACAAAATTAAATTCATGTGCTTCTTTTCCCTTACTCAATTCTGCTTAACGCAATAAAGTATTTATCTTAAAAGGCTTAATCTTAAGATTGTGTGATCTTTTCTTGGTATTAATGGCAGGTCAACGCAAAACCATTGCGGGGATTTTTAAAAAGATTTCTCTAGAGGTTTTTATTTAGAAGGCTATACAATTCGCCTAGTTGTTTAATGAATGGTTTTTGGCTGTTTCAAAGCGTCACCGCTTAGGTTGTGAATGGAGTTAGGTTTATGGAGATAAAACATTTGGAGCTCTTTGATTTAAAAGAGCGCCCTGAGCATCTTTTGACACTTTCCCAATGGCACCACCATCAGTGGTCCGCATTAAATCCAGGGTTCTCATTAGAAGATAGAATCGCAAAAATGCAACAGCATTTAGAGCCTCAGGTCTTGCCAACAACCTTGGTATTGGAAGCGGATGGACGTTTAGTCGGCTCAGCGGCTTTAATCGAGTCGGATATGGACACTCATCCGGAATGGACTCCTTGGCTTGCAAGTGTATTTGTTGCACCACCATTTCGCCAAAGAGGGTTTGGGGTGAGGCTGGTTGAAGCTATCATTGCTTATGCAGCTCAAAAAGGATATGAATCGCTGTATTTATTCACTGAGGATCGAGCATCTTTTTATGAAAAGCTTGGATGGCGACTGCAAGCTCTGGAAGAATATCGAGGCATTCAAGTAACGATAATGAGTTTGGATTTAAGTCAAAGACTGATAAGCAGATCGGTTTCTAAGGAATCCGCAGCCGCAAACAGTGAGAACGGTTGATCTGCAATTGTTGAAAACAAGAAAGGATCTAGAATTTCTTTTTCTCTGCATCCCCGTAACCGGTTGGAAAACCATGCTCATCAAAAGCGGGTTGCTCTTCGTTTTCGGTTTGTTCTGCTAAACGGTTGCGTGCTTCTTCATCACCAAACAGCGCTCTCATGCGATCACCGATTTCTCGTATACGTTCAGACTTGCCTTTAAATTTCAGATCGGTATTGACGAGTAAGTTCTTAGCGTGCTTGAAATATGAGGAAGCTGACATAGTATCATTATTGGTTACTCGGTCTTCAGCAAGTGCTAGGTAGGTGTTAACCTCTAAGTTTAACACTCTGAGCCTCAGCTGGCGCCTTAGATCTATTGCTTCTTGACTGCCAATTTTGGCTTGCTTGGTACAGGCTTTTAGTACTTTGCCAGCCATGTTAAATGCTCGTTTGGCATTTTTTAGTTCAGCGTCACTGGCAACGACGGTTCGGATTTTGCTGGTGCCTGCTGTTTGAGTGAGTTGGCTGAGTTCCTCTCGAAGTGAGTCGCAGAAGCCGTCATTGAGGCCTGCATCTTCAATTTTTTTGAGGAGATCATTGGCGTAATCACAGATTAGATGCCAAGTGATGGTGTTGTCGTCGAAAAGGGCAAGTTCTTTCAGGGTGTCGTAGATCTCATTGGCCTTGGACCGCCATTTTTTGATCATGGTCTTGCGTTCACGCTCTTTGTGTTGTTTTTTTGCGACGTAACCGGCAAATAGAGCCATGGCAACGAGCAATAATGTCGCGAGCCCTGCAAGAGCGTAAATCATAGGGTTATCTATTTACAATTTTCATCGAAGCGTCTACTAAGTTTAGCAAGGGGTTAGCAAACTGTAAGGAATATAAGTCCAAATCGGTCAGTTAATTTGGAGCCAACTGTTTGATTTACTTGACCCCGAGATAGTGAGCGCCTATATATGTCGCTTCTTACGACCTTAAAAGGGTAATGAACTGCTTCCAGGTTCGAAGGTATATGGGAAAATCATTGGTCATTGTTGAGTCGCCAGCTAAGGCGAAGACAATTAATAAGTACTTAGGCAAGGATTTTGTGGTGAAGTCGAGCGTGGGACACGTACGCGACTTGCCTACAGGGTCTAACAAGCCCCCTGTGGATCCCAAAGAACGGGCCCGCCAAGCAGCGATTACACGAAAAATGTCGCCAGAAGATCGACATGTGTATAAGAAGCTTAAGGAACGTCAGAAACTGATTGAGCGAATGGGGGTAGATCCAGAGAATGACTGGATTGCCCAATATGAAGTCTTGCCTGGAAAGTCTAAGGTCGTCAATGAGTTAAAAGAGCTAGCATCCAAAGCAGACGCTATTTACCTTGCAACGGATTTGGATCGTGAAGGGGAAGCCATTGCTTGGCACTTGCGCCAAGTCATTGGCGAAGATGAGCAAAAGTATCGGCGCGTAGTCTTTAACGAAATAACCAAAAACGCCATCCAGGAAGCATTTCAAAGCCCCAGTGACATTAACCAAAATCGCGTAAACGCTCAGCAGGCCCGTCGATTCCTAGACCGTGTTGTGGGTTTTATGGTGTCGCCCCTCCTTTGGGCCAAAATAGCTAGAAACCTGTCAGCTGGTCGAGTGCAATCTGTTGCGGTTCGGTTAATCGTGGAACGCGAGCGTGAAATCCGCGCTTTTGTTCCAGAAGAATATTGGGAGCTTTATGCTGATTTGACGGGCGGGCCGAAACCTTTGCGGTGTCAGGCTCTCAAGTACCAGGGGAAAGAATTTAAACCCCAATCCCAAACTGAGATGGATGAGCATCTCGCGCGACTTCAGCAATCAGCCTTTGAGGTCAGCAAACGCGAAGATAAGCCAACCAAGTCAAAACCGAATGCGCCTTTTATCACCTCAACATTGCAACAAGCGGCCAGTACTCGCCTTGGTTTCTCAGTTAAGAAGACCATGACGCTGGCTCAACGCCTGTACGAGGCGGGTTTCATCACTTATATGCGTACAGATTCGACTAATTTGAGTCAGGATGCCATCAATGGTGTGCGTGAATACATAGAAGAAACCTTTGGTGAAAAATTCCGCCCAGAGAAACCACGTTTTTACAGCAGCAAAGAAGGCGCTCAGGAAGCACACGAAGCGATCCGTCCAACAAACGTTATGAAGAAAGGAGCGGACCTAAATGGAGCAGAGCGGGATGCTCAAAGGCTCTATGATTTAGTCTGGCAGCGTTTTGTTGCGTGTCAGATGAGTGATGCCGAATTCACCAGTACCAGTATTCACGTCAAAGCGGGTGAATACGATTTTAAAACCCGCGGCAGAATTATTCGTTTTGAGGGTCATCTCAAAGCCATGCCTGCCGTTTCAAAATCGGATGAAGATGTTGTGTTGCCTGATGTTGAAGCCGGGCAACAACTTAACGTTCAAAAGTTAGATCCCAAACAGCTCTTTACTAAACCGGCACCGAGGTACACGGAGGCGAGTTTGGTCAAAGAGCTTGAAAAGCGTGGCATAGGTCGCCCTTCAACCTATGCATCGATTATTTCGACCATTCAAGATCGAGGCTACGTGAAGCTGGAAACGCGGCGATTCTACGCTGAGAAGATGGGCGAGGTCGTGACCAGCCGGTTGCTTGAGAACTTTACTGACCTGATGGATTACAGCTTCACCGCCAATATGGAGGAGAGACTGGACGCCATTGCGGAAGGAGAAAAAGACTGGAAGCAGGTGTTGGATCAGTTTTATGAGGATTTCCAGCAAAAATTAGACAAGGCCAGTGATCAAGAAGAGGGTATGAGGCCTAATGCGCCCGTGCCGACGGACATCGAGTGCCCTAAATGTGGTCGAAACATGGTCATTCGAGTGGGCTCTACAGGTGTGTTCCTGGGCTGTTCTGGTTACAGCTTGCCACCGAAAGAGCGTTGTACCCAGACGATCAATTTGACGCCTGGTGAAGAAGCGATGCCAGCGGACGAAGATGCAGAGACGCAGTGGTTAATGACACAGCGGCGCTGTTCTATTTGCAGCTCTACCATGGACGATTACCTGGTTGATGAAAAGCGCAAGTTGCACATTTGCAGTAATAGCCCTGATTGCCTTGGATACGACATAGAGCTTGGCAGCTTTAAGCTAAAAGGTTACGACGGGCCAACACTGGAATGCGATAAGTGCGGCAGTGAGATGCAACTGAAAACAGGACGATTTGGCAAATACTTTGGCTGCACCAATGAAACCTGCAAAAACACACGCAAGCTTCTTAAAAATGGAGAGCCGGCACCTCCTAAAATGGACCCGATCCCTATGCCGGAACTGAAGTGTCAAAAGGTTGATGACACTTACGTGTTACGTGATGGGGCAAGTGGTCTGTTCTTAGCCGCCAGTCAGTTTCCGAAAAATCGTGAAACCAGGGCGCCATTGATTCAGGAGCTTGTGCCTCATAAAGATGAGTTGCCGACCAAGTATGTCTATCTTGCTTTGGCTCCAAAGGCTGACCCTGACGGCAATCCAGCCCTGGTAAAATTCAGCCGTAAAACCAAAGAGCAATACGTTGCTTCGGAAGTAGAGGGTAAAGCTTCTGGCTGGAGTGCCCATTACGTTAATGGTAAATGGGAAGAGAAACAGACCGCTAGTAGGCGCAAAACAGCTAGCAAGTAACCCAGAAAGCTGTAAATCTCAAAACCCCAAAGCCCACTTTTCAAGTGGGCTTTTTTTATGTGCTCGAAATAGTTGTTTGCTGGCGCACTGGCTCTTGGATCACACCATCATTGTTGGCTTTTCAATACCCATCATCACCGTTTTCACATTAATCAATTAAGCCCCTACTCTTTTGTTAACAAGCGATGTCCTTTTAGGCAGTGTGTGGCGAATTTAATGCGCCTGTTGGTAGGTAAAAAAGCAAAATGATTTTGTTCTTGAGTAAATGGACGTTAAGGCTGTACTCAACGATCCAGACAATCATCGTCTTGATGGCTCCGACGGTTTTAGCCAGTACTCAAACCGTGCCGGTTGAGGCTCAATTCATCCCCAATACAGCCTATCAGGCAAAAATTCATGCCATTGGCTATTTGCATAAAGATTCGGAGCAGAAACTGGCTTTTAAAACCAGTGGCTATATTGCTCAGCGATTTGTTGAGGCTGGCGAAAGGGTTGAGAGTGATCAAATGTTGGCGGCATTGCAGCTGGATGAGGTGCAGGCTCAAGTGGATAAAGCGCGCTCTTTGGTGAGGCAAGCGAAAGAGGATTGGTTAAGAGCTAAGCGCCTGAAACAGCAGGGCGTTGCAACAGAAGAGCAAATTGATAATGCTCAAACGCAATGGCAAGTCGCACAATCTGAATTAAGGATTGCTGAGTACAACTTAAAGCACTCAACTCTTAAAGCGCCCTCAGATGGTGTCGTTCTAAGAACTCTGGTTGAAGCCAATGAACTCGTGAATGCAGGGCAGCCAGTATTGCTTTTTGCGCCCCAGCAATCACCATGGGTTTTTCGTTTTGGGTTAACAGACCGAGATGTAACCTACGTGAAGCTTGGGCAGTCACTTTCGATACAACTGAGTGCTTGGCCGGACACCTTGTTCAGCGGGCGATTAGAGCGGTTGTCAGGCGCTCCCTCATCGACTTATCAGCTATACGATGCGGTTGCGAGCATTGAGGCGAAATCTGACGCTTGGCGAACGGGTTACTCGGGGCGGGTTACGTTAGAGGGTGCTCAGGATCAGCGTTGGGTTGGTGTTCCTATTGAGTCTCTGGTTGCGGTAAATCATCCCTATGCCACTTTGTACCGAGTACTAGAGGCCGGGTTGGAGCCCCTCCAGGTCCGGGTTTACGATTTACAAAAGGACATTGCATGGGTTCAGGCTGCTTTAGGGAAAGGGAGCCAATTACAACCTGGGCAGGCGATTGTCGTTAAGGGGGCTCGCTTTATCAGACCGGGGGCCGACATAGAAATCCATCTTGATGGTCAGACCAAAATGATCAAGGAAAAGTCTGGCGGTAATTCTTCGTGAGCTTGCCAGAAATAGCGTTGAAGTATCCTGCCTCCATCAGTGTGGTTTTGCTGATGCTCATCGTGCTTGGTGGGCAATCGTATTTTACGATGCCTCGATCGGAAGACCCCCAATTTGAATTCCCTTCGGCGCTGGTTCGGATTGTTAAGCCAGGTACGGCTGTTGAAGATATGGAGTCATTGATTGTTGAACCCATAGAAGAAGCGATTTATGAGCTGGATGACGTAAAACATATAAAAACCAATATTCAAACAGGCGTTGTTTCATTCAATGTTGAGTTTGTTTATGGCAGTGATCCTGATGATAAATTTGATGAAGTAGTCGCTGCTGTTGAAAGAACAAGATCGAAACTGCCAGAGCCCTTGCAGTTGGTTGCTGTTGACCAAGTATCCCCTAAAGATGTCAGTATCGCGCAGCTTGCGCTGGTGTCAGTCGAAGCTTCTTTGTATGACTTGAGGCTGCTGGCGGAGCAACTTGAACACAGTTTGGAGCGGATCTCAGGTGTGAAGCGAGCTTTGGTTCAAGGGGCGCCAATGCAGGAAGTCCGAGTGGATGTGGACCCTGTTAACTTACATAGCTTGGGGTTAACAGGCTTAGAGTTGGTTAGTGTCATCTCTCAAGGTGCTTCAAATGTACCAATTGGCTACAAACAGCTAGATGGTCAGCGTATAAACATAAAAGGAAGCGGTGATTATGATTCCTTAACAGCCCTCGAAGAGGCCTTTCTTTTACCGAATAACCCTGTGTCTCCACAAGTAAGGCAGGCTGCTCATGTCAGTATTCAAGATCCTGATCCAAGCTACCGTGCTTTTATGGATGGCCAGCCGGCTATTTGGGTATCCGTTGAACAAAGAGAAGGTACTCGAATTGAAGAGGTTTTGGGAGAGGTCGATGAGCTGGTCGCTCAGTGGCAAGCGCAATTACCTAATCACATTGATTTAAAGATCATTCACGATCAGCGTGTCAGCACTCATCGACGAGTGGCTGGGTTCTTTTTTAATTTGATGCAGGGATTAATTCTAGTGCTATTGGCATCAGCCATTTTTCTTGGGTGGCAAAGTGCAATAGTCGTGGCTGGATTGGTGCCAATATCGATCGGCATGGCTTTAGGCTGGCTTGATTTGATGGGGTATGGCTTGCAGCAAATGTCTATTGTTGGATTGGTGATTGCACTAGGTCTTCTGGTTGATAATGCGCTTGTTGTAACAGAAAGTGTTGGGCATCGGCGTTCGCAGGGGCTGCCGCCACATAGAGCGGCCATTATGGGAGCGAATACGGTGGCATGGCCAATTGTGGCGGGGACCGCAACAACGATACTGGCGTTTGTGCCTTTGCTTGCTCTACCAAATAATTCCGGTACATTTATGCGTTCAATGCCCATTATGGTGGTATTGACGCTGGTTGCTTCGTTAATCGGAGCCTTAACGCTAGCGCCATTGGCCGCAACCTATTTATACTCAAGAAAAACGCCAAAAAGTTATCAAGCATTAGAACAATTTACCCACCTTTATTACCGTCCATTTTTGGAAAGCGCTCTAAAGCACCCCAAAAAAATACTCCTGTTGGCATTTGTATTGTGGGGGCTGAGTTTGGGGTTATTCCCTGTTCTTGGATTTAGCTTATTTCCAAAAGCAGAAAAGCATATGGTCAACGTTTATCTTGAAAAGTCTCCAGGCACCACTTTTGATCAGATGAAAGTCGATGCCCAATATTGGGCTGAACAATTTCAACAAGAAGCGGGTGTGACCCATGTCGCGGTTAATGTGGGGAGGGAAAACCCTAGGGTGTATTACAACTTATTTCCGAGTCGACAGGTTCCTCACTTAGCACACTTGCTTGTTTTTTTTGATCGAACGCTTCCTATTAGTGATGTGCAAACAGAAATTTCTAGGTGGAGAGAACGTTACCGGGATCAACCAGGATTAAAGTTGCGAATTCGAGAATTTCAGCAAGGCCCCCCAACCGCAGCACCTTTAGCGATTCGATTAATATCAACGGAAATTGACGCTTTGAGAGAGTCAGCCGATCGCGTTGAAAAAGTCATGATGCAACATCCAGCAGTATTAAATCTTGAAAACCCACTGCGTGAGGTATCTGTCGATTTAAGAATAGGAATATTACGTGAAAAAGCTGCTCAATTGGGAGTTCCTTTAGATCGCATTGATCAAACCCTATCCTTGTTAACCCAGGGTGTTTCGGCTGGATTTTACCAAGACCTTAACGGTGATGACTTGCCCATTTTGATTCGCTTAGGTGCAGGTTACTCCCTTTCTGAGGTCTTGGGGTTAACCTATGTGCGTGGGCATAATCAAGAAAAATACCCCCTGAGCGCTCTGGTAGAGATGCGGTTGGAAGGCAGTCTAACGAGGCTTCAGCACTACAATGTTAATCGCATGGCAAGGTTAACGGCAGATGTGCAAGACGGTTATAACGTTCGTGCGGTAACCCAAGATATTTTATCCGATATTGAAGGGTTGGATTTACCTACAGAGGTGCGAGTCGAGGTTGGGGGAGATGAAGCCAGCCGCAAAGAATCCTTTGCAGGTATGTCTCAAGCGATAACCTTTGCTTTACTTGGTGTGCTTTCAATATTGGTTTTGCAATTCCGATCTTTGACGCAGCCTGTCATCATTCTGACAGCCACTCCCTTTGCTGTTACGGGTGCGTTGATTGGGTTGTGGTTGATAGGATCAAGCTTTTCTTTTACGGCTTTTATAGGGCTGACGGCGTTAATAGGGATTGTTGTTAATAATGCAATTTTATTAGTGGATGCTGCAAATCGAAAAATTAACCAGGGGTTTAATGCTAATGAGGCTATTTTGAGAGCAGGCCAGCAACGATTTATTCCCATTCTTCTTACAACACTCACAACGGTTTTGGGTTTGTTGCCATTGTCAGTTGCTGGGTCTGGGTTGTGGATGCCGATGGGGACGGTGATCATTGGAGGATTGATTGTCTCCACTTTACTAACATTAATTATTGTGCCTGTGCTTTATGTGTCAGTTGGTGGTTATCAAGCACATAAACGTCAAGAGTCTGCATTGAATTTGCCTGAGGAAGTGTAACTCACTGAACAGTATTGATTTTTTGAATATGCTTCATTGTAGTTAACTGCAAAAACCTTAAATGCTCGAGGAGGAAGATTGATGTCGTTATCTGAGATGAGATGGGCTCCTCGAAACTTCCGAAAGTGTTTGACTGTTTGGCTTTTCACCTTGTGTTTATTCGTTATACCCATTAACCGAGCTGAGGCTGAAAATGAAAGGGTAATGGGCGTTAGAGTGATACATTACCCTCCACAATATTTTCATAATGAAAAAGGGCTTTGGGAAGGTCTTGATGTTGAGTTGGCTCGAGCGATGGTAGAAAGAGCAGGATTCAAAATAGCCTTTCTTAAGCGTTCTTGGACCGGAGCCTTAAAGGCTATGGAATCCGGAGATTTGGATATTATGATGAATCTTTCAAAAACTGATGAGCGTTCAGCCTACATGCGTTGGATTGGTCCAGAACGTTATGCAAAATTGCGATTAGTGGTGCATAAAGACAATGTTGGCTGGAAGATAGGTTCGCTAGATGACCTAGTGAAAATTGCGGCAGCTGAAAATAGTCGTTTTGGTATTCAAAAAGATGTTCATTATTCCATTGAGTTCCATCAAAGGCTTGAAAATGACACAAGCTTTTCGCGTTATTTTGAAACGGTTATCAATGCTGATCAGAATCCTAAAAAAGTATCGCTAAAACGCATTCTAGGCTTTTTTGAGGATCAAGATTCTATGCGTTACAAGATTAAGCGTGATGAGGAATTTGCAAACTTGAGGTTGCACGAGTATATCATTCAAGAAGCGCCCGTTTATTTTGGCATCAGCAAAAAGGGAGTAACCGACGACGAGTTTCAGAGGCTGGAGACCTCTTTTAATGAGCTTGAAAAAGAAGGGGTTTTAGAGAGTATCAGGCAGCGAGAGTGGTGATATTGCTGTTGCGAGAATACCGTAGCCGTAGCCCGTTAGAAGACTTAGAGTCAGGCTATTGCGGCATCCAAGCGCAATTCACATGGGTGGACCACATACAGTAACCACGCAATAGCAGTAGCGTATCTAAGGTTTGTAGTCAGTTCTAAGTGAGGGTTAGCAAGAAAAGCATGTTGTGAGGCTAAACCGCGGATTTTGCTGGCAAGCTCTGGTCGAAATGCTAGATACTTATCCCACACTCGTTGATGGGTTAACGCATCAATATGATAAATCCCTAATCCACGATTTAGGTGTTTGGGTTTGATGCGTTGATTGGCAACGGCTAACAATAGGTTTTGAGCGGCGGTTGCTTGATGGCAACCCAAAGCCTGTAAAGTGGGTTTGATAATCCACTCCAGTAAATCTTGATTGGTGATTTGCATGTTCGACCTCCATTGTTTTAAGTCAGTCGAGCCCATCACGTTAACCTATGGCTAACCCTTTAATTGCAAATACCTTGCCTTATGTCCAAATTTATATCCTTGTTACGCTTATTATCGGCATGTTAGGAAAAATCTTTAAAGGTTTAGGAGGGTACAGATATGCAGGTTTTCTGTGATGTGGGTTGATGCTCACTGTCACCTGGATTTTGAAGCTTTTGATCAGGATAGGGCTTCGGTTGCTTTGGATGCTTACCAGGAAGGCGTAAAAAAAGTAAGTGTTCCAGGTGTTTCCAGTGAACAGTGGGGTCGTCGGGATTTGATCTTGGAGACGCTTGAATCGCAAATGCCGGATGATTGGGAGTGGGTGTCTCAATATGGGGTGCATCCCTATTGGAATAACAGCTTCGATATGAGTGTGGAAACTGAACTGCGGACTGCCTTTGAGCAAAAACAAACGGCTCTTCTAGGGGAGGTGGGAGTGGATTTTATGCTTGATAAAAGGACGCACGCACAGCAACTTTTATGTTTCCAGCATCAACTTGAATGGGCTAAAGATTACAATCGACCAGCAGTATTGCACGTTCGTAAAGCGCATCATGAGGTGTTTCGTATTTTAAAGCTGACTCGTTGGTCGCACGGAGGAATGGTGCACGCTTTCTCCGGTAGTATTGAGGTTGCTCGTAAATACCTAGAGTTGGGGTTTTATCTTGGAATTGGGGGAGCAGCTACTTTTGACCAAGCGGTACGCCTTCAAGCAACGATTAAAGCGCTTCCACTGCGATCATTGGTCTTGGAAACCGACTCACCTGATATGCCTCCTCAGTTTTTGATAGCACAACAGAGTGAAAAATCTAAAATACGAAACACTCCATTAAGTATTCCAAAGATAGGCCTTATGCTCTCTCAATTAAAAGAGATACCCCTTGGCGAAGTGGCAAAGATAACAACTGAAAATGCTAATAGGTTGTTTAAAAATCATCTTTTATAAATAAAAGTAATTTTCATGACCGATGGTAGATGCCTCGTTAAAGGAGCGCAATCGGGATACCTAAACCGTTGAACAGCTAGGCTTTCATTGCCATGTTGTCTAGCCTGCAAGCTTGGATAAAAATGCTCTATGATCAGCACCTATTGGAAACTGAATGTTGATTCAATATGTTTTAGGTGTGAAAGAATAAAAGAGCTTGCTGTGAATTTGCGTACTCTTCACGCACTTTGTTCATAGGGTAGAACTAAGAACCCCGCCTGGTTTTGCAGGTTTTACATCATTACGTGTTTTATTAAGAAGACTTAAATCAAAAGCTCTGCCAGCATTCAAAGTGCTGATATCCATAAGCTATTCACCTACAGCCGCAATTTATAGCTCTCCTAAATAACGACCCGCTGCTCCATTTCTTTAATAGGTGGTGGGGAAATGGGATATCACTTATGCCAATCTTGTTTGTATTTGTTATCAAATTTAAGATTAATGATAACAAAAGGCTGTTAATGGTATGGAATGATGAAAGCAATCATTTAAAAGATATTGAGTAGATCTCTATTTGACTGTATTTGTCTGGAGCTCTTTGAGTAAGTTGGCCCGCAAGCGCTTCCATATGCTTCAAATTGTTTGCTGAGTTCATGAAAGAACGAAAACGTATCGTTTGTCCAAAATTTTCTTGATTGAGGTCGTATCGGCCTATACCGGTGCTGTACAAGTCAGGCCCTCTTTGTGCTTGCAGAACCTCAATCATTGTACCTTTTAGCGTTTCAAAACGATCATTTCCTCCTGCTCTATTCAAGGTCTTTACCAATGCAGTATGTTCTGATTCAGTGAGCATATGATCGCTGTTGTCGACCACGAAACGGCCTGAGCTGTTTATGGAGAAATCCCAAAGCTTGTTCTTCAAAGAAGGAATAGCGTTTTCAACAGTTTTCTCTATGTGGGGTAGTATTGCTGCGACGCTTTGAACCGCTTTTGGCATATCCCGAACGCAAATCTCCAAAAACCGACCCGTAGATTGAGCGGATTGGGAGTGTGATATATAGTTTTGGCCAGACCTATAGACTGCCCATGATAGTGTGAAGCTATCTGGCTTTATGTCATTGATAGAATCTAATGGTTTTTCTGGCAGTATCGTAACGCCTTCTTTCTTTTCTAGAGAGGTCCCTGATTGAGTAAGATGCGATAAGTTTAAAGACCTTACCTTGCTCGAATTACCGACACCATCCATATTTAAGGTCCTTTATCATCATTGTTAATTCTGACAAAAGAATGATCACCATAAGCTATCGGCAAAATAGGTGTGTTCTTTAGAGAGCGCCTTTTATCTGAGTGGGCCTCATTTAGCGTCTATTTTTACCCTTGATCGTCACGTCCTCGCTGATCTTTCTTGCTAGGGTGTCAGTCTTTTGTAGTTTGTCATGATTTGTTGCTGAGTGACTTTTGAAATGAGGTGTCTAGACTGAAAAAAGTTTACAACTCAACTCCAGTCTTGAAAATGGTGGTGGCGAGGAATGATTCGAAATTGCTCACTGCTAGTCTGGTCGCTGATGCTGGTGACCGGTGGTGGACATGCTAAGCAACTCAGTGACCTGACCTACTATACGGAGCAGTATCCGCCTTTTAATTACATAGAAGATGGTGAGCTGGTTGGTATAGCTGTAGACCTACTATTAGTGGCTACAGCTCTGCAAGAAAAACCCATACAGAAGAAAGATATTCTGCTCGTGCCCTGGGCGCGCGGTTATAAGGAGTTGGAGCTGGGGCCCAACGTTGTGTTGTTTGCAACGACTCGGTCATCCGCTAGAGAGAAGCTCTTCAAGTGGGCAGGACCCATTGCAAAAGACCAGGTTGTGCTCTTTACCAAAAAAAGTAAGGGCATCAAGTTGGATAGCATTAAAGATGCATTACGCTATCGAGTTGGAAGTCTTAAATATGATGTAGCGGCTCAAACGATTATTGAAAAAGGGTATCCTGAAAACAAAATTATCTATGCAGCAGATGGTGATACTCTTGCGAAGCAGTTGAAATTTGACCGCATTGATATCTGGGCTTACGACAAGGTTGTGGGTCAGTGGTATATGAAAAATTTGGGTTTCAATGCCGCCAAGTACGAGATAGCGCTTAAATTCGAAGAAATCAATAATTATTTTGCTTTTAGCTTGGATGTTGAGGACGCTTTGGTAGCGGAACTGCAACATCACATCGAACGAGTCAAAACCACCAAAGAGCCCGGGACAGGGGTATTCATGTACGAGCGGATGCTGGAAAAGTACTTCTAAGCCTGCTGTGGCATCATTTATATTTCGGGCACTTACAGAGCATACAATATGCGATTCCAATAAATAAGGGGTGCCTGAAAAAGCTCCTTTGAAACATATTTTCTCTCCGATAAACCGCCCAGAAATTGATCATAGAACAAGCTTTGTTCAGTATAGATACGCCCATTAACCAGACTTACATTGAATGGGCATTCCCTACTTTCAGCAAAATTATTTCATGAAGTGAGTGGTCATTATGATCCGAGAAAAAATGATGAAGTTATCTTAGTTTTTCGCTGAGAGCGATTCACCCTATTTAAAAGGTAAATAAAGTGAATCACTCTTCTCAGAATTAACCTTTAATGTTGTCAATTAGCTTAGACAGTACATTGCCAGGCCCTAATTCGTTGTAGATGAAGTTACCTTGTTGCTTAATATACCGAATGCTATCTAACCACAATACTGACCCACAAATTTGCTTGGTCAGATTATCAATGATGTCATTCCCTTCGTAAGGTTTCCCGGTAACATTAGAAATGACGGGTATCTTGAGTGGTTGATATTCAAATTGCCTAAGGTGCTCTTTATAGGCCGTCATAGCCGGTTCCATGTATCGTGAATGGAACGGTGCACTCACTCTCAGAGGGATAAAAGTAAAACCCTTGTCTTGAAACACTTTTGCCGCAACATCTAAAGCCTCTTTAGAACCAGCCAGTACTGTTTGGGTATCAGAATTATAATTGGCAATATCGATTGATTTCAGTTTGTGTGAATTTAAGAGATCATTGATGTTGTCCGGGCTAGCACCAATGACAGCCGCCATGCCACCGCCAGAAGCTTGTGCCATTAATTCGCCCCGTTTTTTTACAAGCTTCAAACCGGTTTCGAAACTAAATGCTCCTGCTGCAAATAAGGCATTGTATTCACCCAGGCTATGGCCTGCGACAAAATCTGGAGGAGTGGGGTGCGTTTCAATATGCTTTAAATAGGTTAATGCATTCACGGTGTACTGTGCTGGCTGGGTGTATTGAGTATTGGATATCTTTTTTTCTGGGTCTTCTAAACAAAGTGTTTTAATGGAATACCCAAGTATGTCGTTTGCTTGAGAGACTTCATTTGGAAATTCGTCAAATAGATCAGCGCCCATTCCTACCCTTTGAGAGCCTTGCCCTGGAAATACATAGAGGTGCTTGGTTTTTGAAGTTTGATTGGAGGCGGTGTTTACGTTTGGGTCTACCAATTTTAGATTAGGTTTGGGTGCTTGTGAGGGGGTTTCTTCTTGCTTGAAAGGTTTGTCGTTAGGTGAGGCGCTATGATGGCTTCCTTCAGTACCCGTCATTTGCATTCGCTGTCGATAAGAAAGCACCTTATCGAGAGCCTCCAAATCCCGTCCAAATGGGCTAAGTGCTGTTAAGCACTGTAATGCAGGATTATTTCTAATGTTTTGTTTGACCAGATTGGCCATTGTGCCTGTCGGTCCCATGTCAATATAGACAAGCTGTTCTTGTTGGTTATGGGCTTTGGATTCTATGTTAGCAAGAGTTTTAGAAAATTGAATGGGTTGCCTCAATGCATCCCAAAAATGCCTTTGGTCAAAATGCTCTAAGGATTGTGCTGTTTGACAAGAAAAAATCGGCAGCTTAGGTGTTTGCATATTGGTTGCTTGGAATATTTCTACTAGATCCCGTTTTAAATATTCAATGTGTTGTGTGTGGAATGCTTGACTTACAGGTAGGCGTTGGTAAATGACATCATTTTCACGTAGAAAGCGCTCTGCTGAAACTATATGTTCGAGTTTACCTGCGATTACGATGAGAGATTCAGCATTGTATGCTGCGATTTCACAATGCTGATTGAGTTCAGGTGTATTGTTGAAAAAAGTTTCTCCAGCCAAAATGGCCAACATCGCGCCCTCTGTAGTGGGCGATAAACGTCTATGAAATAATTCACCCTGCTGAGTGACGAGACGTACTGCTTCATTCAAAGAAATAGCGTCTGATAATGTCAAACTTACTAACTCGCCGAGACTTGCTCCAAGAAAGTAATCTGGAGTAACCTGCTGTTCTATAAGTGTTTTTGCTAGAGCGTACTCAATCATGAAAATAGCCGGATGGCTGTATTGAATATTGATGAAGGGTTGGGAGCGAGCACATTGATCGTTATAGATTTCTCTCAAAATGGAAAGACCACTGGCTTGCTGTATCAACTGGTCAACTTCATTCATCCATTTATGAAATACAAAATTATTTTGATAGAGTTCTCGGCCCATATGGTAAAACTGGCAGCCTTGTCCAGGAAACATGAAGACAATTGATGTTTTTTGTCCATTTAAATCGTGTGGCATTGGTATTGGTCCTGAGGTTGATGGTTTTTTTTATAAGTATGCTTCTGTCAATGATAAGTTAATTAAGCATAAGGTTGGCGTAATATGATCATAATCTTTAGGTTTAATTAAGGAGATATCCGTCTGATAGCACTCTTTCATAATCCTTTAGATCCAATTTATAAAAAAAAGTTGAACTCTTTTGTTGCGCCAACTCTAAAAATATTGAGTACGGCGTGTACAGACCTATATGCAAGCATGAATGTAAAAATAACAGAGATCAATATGAATGGCCGATAATGCCTTAGAACATTTGATATAGGTCTCATTTCATAGGGGTAGAAGTCTCATGGATGAAAAAACATTTCATGAAATATCTAATGATTTATTAGCTTTGAACCTGTATGCCTGGAGCATTCGCTTATTTGGAAGTGAATGGGAAACCAGTGGCTGCATTGATATTGAAACCACCCAACTAAAACAGCGGTCGAAATTATCGAAAGCTATCTTATACGCTTTGGTTGATAACAATTGGCTTGGTTCTAGTTCTCCCAATACATTACATCTGAAAAGTACGTTTCAAGATGCCTCTCAGCAAGCCGAATGGATTTTTAAACTAAGTGAATATTGTGCCTCGGATACAACGTTTGATCCAAGGCAGTGGGTGGCTTTATTTGACTCATTTGCTTTGGGTTGGAAGCCACAAGCAAGCATTATTGGTCATGCCTTTGACAATTTGTTAGCGGTCCTTTTGCTGAAGACATTCAAAGACTCATTACCAAATAGTTCTATATTCGAGGAAGGCGCACTTGCTAGCTGGCTAGAGAATTTTCCTGAGCCCTTAGCAGCATCCATCTTGCAGTGCTTGCTCAAACAGTCCTGGGTGGAAAGAAAAACAACTCAAATAAAATTATCCAATACCAAGGTAATTGATCGGATATTAGAAAAAGAATGGTTAGATACCTACGTTAAAATGACTAAAAGACTAAAAGATTCGTTGGTTCAAGGTGTTGATGAAGTTGCTTTGCGAGTGGATTTTGAAAAGTTTTCTAATCTTAGTATGGATCACGCTTTTGAAGAGACTACAGGGTTATTGCTTAAATATTTGATCGATCAAGCAAATGGCGCTCCACAGCTGATTGTACGCTCAGTTACACAAGCATTTAAAAGTGTATCGCCGTTGGTTAAGCTTTATGAAGCCAAGACATCAAACGCTTCTGATAATATCCATAGTCTTTGTATTGAAAACACTTCAATCGAATCGATTGAGGCTTCAGTTGAATTCCAAACCTTTATTCAAGAATATCCTGGCGGCATGGTTACACTGATTGCCGAAGGAATCTCCCGCACCTTTCTCAACAATTGCCCACAGCATGATGAAGTAGGCAATGATTCTGATGATCAGAGAGGGTATTTCACTTCAGAGAATGATCTGGTCAGTCCTTTAACAATTAAAGCGGGTATAAGACAGCAGCTATCTGATTTAAGACAGCGAATACCCAATTTGCGATTGTTGATTAATGAACCTTATATCACCCGTTCAACAAAGTTGATTAATCAGCTAACTGGAACCTGTTTACTGGCAGCAGATGAACAATTTTTACTCTATGCTTCTCAAGGATATTTTGCTGAGGCCGATCAATTTTATGTTGATTCGACAGAGAAATATGAGCGAACTAGAGTGGCAGCATGCTACCAAGCCAGAGATTATCATGTCCGTCTAGCTGAATTGGCGGATCTCTCGGATTTAATGATTTTAGAGCATCTGTGTTGGCCAGAGGGAAATCGCATTAATGAAGCCATTTTAACGCGTCGTATAAAGCAAAGCCCTCGACATCAATTGGTGTTAATTCACAATAAGCAATTAGTAGGAGTGATTTATTCCCATCGTATCAGTCATACGCAGGATGTGTTCCGACAGTGCTTTGACGAAATTGATAAAATTACCCATCCGCAAGGTGCCGTTGTACAGCTGCAAAGCTTAAATATTCATCCGGATTTCCAGCATTTAGGGTATGGCGATCAGTTGCTGGAAATTATGCTCCAATATTGCTCTGTTATTGAAGGGGTAACTATCGTTGTTGGAGTGACACGATGCAAAGATTATAAAAAGTACAGAGATCATTTATTAGAAGATTACATCAAGCTAAGAAACGATCAAGGTCGCCTTGTTGATTCAGTTCTTCGATTTCATGAGCTCCACGGTGCACAGATTCAAGCCTTGGTGCCCAACTACCGCCCCGCGGATCATGATAACGATGGGTATGGCGTGTTGGTGCATTATGATCTTGCCTCTCGGAAACGAAAGCCTCTCAAAGTCAATGCGCATAAAAAGGTAAATTCATCGATAGAGATTAAGAAAGTACTGACTCGAGCCATAAATCTATGTATAGGGCGAGAGGAAAAGCAATCGATTGATTCTGAGCAATCTTTAATGGAATTGGGGATCGACTCAGCTGATTTACTGTCTCTGGGAGAATCCCTAGGCGCTACCCTAGGGCTCTCTTTAGAATCAACTTTTTTCTTTAAATTTTCCAGTTTTGCAGCCATCGTCGACGAATTGAATGTACGATTACTGCCCAAGGCTCCCTTAATGCAGTCGGAAACAAAATCTGTAGAGATAGACTCGCAATCAGTTGAGGTGACCATTCAACAGAACATGACCTCCAATCAAAAACCACCATCGGCTGCCAAAACACCACAGATTATAGAAAAAAAGTCAAATTTACTCTGCGACAAATGGTCTGTAGTAGGGCTAAGCGGGCAATTTCCAGGAGGAGACATTGAAAATTTTAATAGGGGGTTGGATGAATGTCAGTTGCATTTAAAAGCAGAAGCGCACAATCGAGAGCTGTTTGATGGTATCAATCATATCTCCAATGCTGAATACTTTGATCATGCATTTTTTAATATCAGTCCCGCTGAAGCCGATTTAATGGATCCCCAACAGCGGTTGTTGTTGCAGCATACTTATTGGGCAATAGAAAATGCAGGAGAAACGTTAGAAAGTATATCGAGAAAAAAAACAGGTGTTTTTATTGCGGCTGCTTCTAAGAGTTATCATGAGTCAGTCGAATTGCCCAAACCCTCTTCTTTTATTATGACTTCTTCATCGGTTTGTATGTACGCTAATCGGATTTCTCATTGGTTCAATTTGGAAGGGCCGAGTGAATACACGAATACTGCTTGCTCATCAGCCTTGGTCGCTATTCACAGGGCTATTCAATCAATCCAAACCGGTGAGTGTGAGCAGGCGATTGTCGGTAGCGTGAATCTCATTGTATCGGAGCAAGAAACCCTAGGCTACCGATATATGGATTTTTTAAGTCAAGGCAAACAGACTCAGTCATTTCAAGCAGCAGCGGATGGCTATGTGCGAGCTGAAGGTGTGGGAGCGATTTTAATTAAATCAGCTGCAGATGCTGATCGGGATACAAATCCAGTTTATGTCAATATTATCGGTAGTGCAGTTTTGCATGGGGGCAGAGGGCCAGCATTAACAGCCCCGAATGCAAAGGCGATGAGTGATGTGCTCATCAATGCCATACGGTCAGCCAAGCTTAGTGCCGATGATATTCAATATATAGAGGCCCATGGTACAGGTTCTCCTATGGGAGATGCGATTGAAATGGATGCACTACAGACAGCGTTCCATCAACAGAAAAAACAAAAAAACTCTGTACCTTGGCAAGTAAGTACGCTTAAGCCTTTAATTGGGCATACAGAAATGGCATCCGGATTGGCGGCCCTATTCAAGGTATCGCACGCAATAAAACAAGCCTATTTGCCAGGTATTCCTAATTTTTCTGGTATCAATCCAGATATTGAATGGGATGAGCAATGCGTGAATCTGTCTGCAACCAATCAGCCTTGGGCGGTTTCAGCCGAGTCAGAAACAACGTGCAGCAAACGCCGCGCAATCATCAATAGCTATGGTTTTGGTGGTGTTAATGCAGCTGTCGTTCTTGAAGAACCTGTCCATAGTAAGGTAGCTACCCTACAATCTGAGAAAGAATCCAGTCGTTCAAAATTTCTTTTGACCTTAAGCGCAAAAGACGATGCCAGCTTGTTATGTATGGCAAAAGAACTGCTCAATCAGCTTTCGGAGCAACCGAGTTTTTCTGTTGAACAATTGACATACAGTTTACAGGTAAGGCGCACCGAGTTTTCTGTTCGATGGGCTCAGCTAGTGAAGGATCAGACTTCGGCTATTTTAGCTTTAAAAACGTTTGTACTAGCAAGCGATTCTATGGGTGAGGTTTTAGCCGGTGAAGCGCAGCCTTTATCTGAACATGAATTAGAAAGGGCTTTGCAAGAGCCTTCCTTAGAAACTCTCAAGTCGGCATGGTTGGCCGGTCAATCTATTTCTTGGCAGCGGTTGTATGAAAAACCTCGATTGCCCATGAAATTGCCAAGATATCCCTTTCATCAGCATGTACATTGGCTGCCTAAAAAAAAGACCGCTTCAGTAAAAAACCATTCAACGAATATTCAAGAGACTACAGAGGCAGGTACGTTAATAGAACAAGTGGCCGGATGCTTGGGGTTATCCATTTCAGACCTTAAAAAGCATCGAGATCGCCCTTTGGTGGAATTGGGGTTGCACTCCTTGGGCGCAGTTGGACTCAAATCAGCACTGCAAAATTTGTTAGGCAAACCGCTCTCGTTAAGAGACGTATCACCTCAATTGAGTCTTTCCGATTTAGAAGCAAAATTCTCCGAGGGGCTTAAAAATTCTGTCAATACGAACCCCTGCGTTGTCTCAACGGATATTGAAAATCGCTATGCCCCTTTTCCACTCAATGAAATCCAAGCATCGTTTTTTTCTGGTAGACAAATGCTGGATGAAGCGGAACGTGTAGGCTGCCACATGTATTTTGAGATCGACTGGCAGCGGTTAGATATTTATCGATTAAACCAGGCCTGGCAAAAGTTGATTGATCAACATGATATGTTGCGTATGACGTTTGACTCTTCAGGGCTTCAACGTATACAGCCAAAATTAAACTATCGCGTGAAAAGCCGTGATTTAAGACGTTTTGACGATGAAGAACGCACGCAGCAGTTAAGACAAATTCGTTCAAGCATGTCTCATAATGTTTTTTCGGATGGTCAATGCCCATTGTTTGAGCTGCGTGTTTCTAAAGTCAGTGATGAGTGGTCACGCATTCACTTCAGTATTGATGAACTGATTGTGGATGCAAACTCGGTTGAGCTTTTGTTGCAACAGTGGCGTACTCTTTACGAAGATCCTAATGCATTGCTCCCATCGACGGGGTGTGAGTTTCGAGATATAGCTTTGTACCAAAGTTCTCAGGAAAATGTGGATTTACAGCAAAACGATCTGGCTTATTGGATGGAAAAAATCCAACGATTGCCGAAAGGGTTACGTCTGTCATCTAAACAAGCGTTGAGTTCAGCTGAACGTCGAAGGCTGGATGCCAGTCTCTCCAAATGCGATTGGGCTTCATTAAAGTGGGCTGCAGAACAAAGTCAAGTGTCGGCTACTGTTCTATTGTTGTCTGTTTTTGGGTGGGTGCTAAAGCAGGTTCATCCGTCTCATTTTTCGCTGATTTCAACACTGTATAACCGACCATCCAATATCGAGCATGTGGAAGATATTCTTGGGCCAATGATTTCCACCTGTTTTCTCGGCATTGAGATGGAGGCAGAAGACTCTTGGCAAGCGGTTCTAAAACGTAATCAGGCTGAACTTTTGAGTGCATTGGATCATAGCGGCCTTAGCGGTATCCGTATAGTAAGAGAAGCCAAGCGCCAGGCTGAAGTTAGCGATTTCACCTTGAGTGAAGTCGTCTTTACCTCTTTATTAAACAACCCTGTGGTAGATCGAGCGCCCAGTTTTTCAGAAGGGCAAACCTATGCTGTGACCCAAACCCCCCAAGTGTATCTGGATCATCAATTAAAAGAGGTAAAAGGGTCATTATATCTCAGTTGGGATTACGCGGTAGCAGCTTATCCCGAATCGTTTATCCAAGGGCTTTTTGAATCCTATGTGCAACTGCTAAAGGCTTTGGCGACATCTAAAGTTTGGTTGAAGCTGCCCCTTTCTTCATTTCAACCCGTTCGGCTTTTGAATACCAAAAAAGAAAATGCCAGCACCGCTCTGCAAAAGCCTGAAATACGCAAGGTACGTTTGACTGACCAGCAACAAGCTTATGCATTTAATCGCATGCTTCATTTAGAAAAAGGCAGTTCACATTTGTACATTGCGGTTGATATCAAATCCTTCGATCCGCAGGCGTTTAATGAAGCATGGAATACACTGGTAGAGCGTCATGACATGCTTAGGGCGCAGATGACAGCTCAGGGTACTCAACGCATTTTGAGCCCTGATAATCGTATTGAGATCAGAGAACTCAGCGCAGATTTAGATCAAGCAAGTATTGAACAAGGCATGCTTTCGAACGCTGCGCCTATAGGTCAATGGCCTAGTACACAAATAGGTTTGCAGTCTTTAGGTAAGGGGTGCGTTAGATTCCATCTTTGCACAGATTTGATGACGGTTGATTTGGCCAGTCGAGATCGTCTGGTTGAGGAATTATTTAAGCTTTACCAGGGCGAAGCACTGCCTGATCTTCCGGCAAAGGTAGAAGATCATATTGATTATTTATACCGTTATCTTGATTCACCCCAAGCAACAGAGTCGCTTCAACATTGGAGAAGTAGGTTTAAGGGGTTGCCAAAAGCTCCCTTTCCTATTGGTGAAACGGAAACCTTTGATATTCACTCATCCCTATCAGCCCGAATCACTTGTTGGCCAAAGCTAGTGCAGCAGGCAAAAACAGAAGGAGTCTCTTTAGACGCACTATTATTCACAGCTTACGCATGGGCTATTGGGCTTCACACTCAAAATCAGGCATTTTCAATAGTGGCTCCGGGTTGGGATCGATCCGCTTTCCCAAAATCAGCCCAGCTATTAATCGGGGATTTTACTCAATTAAGTTGGATTCCTTGCTACCCCTATAAAAAGAATTTTTTGGATTCAGTTAAAACGTGCGACCAAATATTCATAGAGGACCAGCCGCATGCTTGTATGAGCGGCCTACAGGTTCTGAGGAAATTAGGTGTTGATCAATCAACCACTCAAGCCTTGACCTTTCCAATCGTCTTTACACGCCTCAATCCATTAGGGCCGGTTAAGCTCCCCAAGAGTGCGAAAGTCGGCCATATCTCTAGCCGAACCTACGGGGTGATTCTGGATAACTTGAGCTTGGAATCTAACAATGAACTTTGGGTTCACTGGGATATAGCAACAGGCAGTCTGTCATTGGAGCAGGCGGAAGCAATGTTTCATAGTTATTGTGAACTTCTAAGCTTGATTAGTCGGAAAAATGCTTATTGGAAACTTGACCTATTTAAGATTTCGAAAGCGTTGTTGGACTGACCTTCTTGCATAAGGCAAATTTCTTCTCAGACAACCACATTCTTAGGGTTGTCGAATAAAAATTCGTATTTGTATGATTTTAAATGCATTTGCTTAGCAAATGCATTTTTTACTGGGTTTAGCACTCTTTTCATGTCTAGCACTTACTGGTGATTTAAATTTAAAGATCGGATAAATGGCAGAATATAGCCTAAATGGTTTGTTTGGGCCTGTTTCTCAATTTTGTGATGGATTTAATAAAATTTCAAAAAAATACAAATTCGACTAATCAAATCTAGTTACATTCTTTTTTTATAAATGCCTGACGCATATTGAATTTTTTGGCTAGGCTGCCGATACGAAATGAGCTTTGCAGTATGGTATTTAAAACGCCAAAGACAGTTAGGGTCATTCATTTGGTAGATATTGCATTTGGAACTATTTTCGTTTTTTATGTTTGTCTAAGTGGAGGCATTAGACTCGCGTACATAAACCCAGTTGTTGGAGCACTTGAATGGGTTGATGCCCTTTGTACCAAGTAGAAATCCAAATGAGGCAACTTCGGGTTTAAATGGTGGTATAGGTGGTGGCATAGATAGCAACCAAGGTTGTAGGAAGGTTACATTGACATGAGTTGGCTTAAAAAAATATAAACCAAAATTTGAATCGTTGGTCTTATAAAAAATGTTTGGGAAAGCTCCGTTTTTAAAGCGGGTTTAGTAAAAGGATTACGAATTTTGAATATAAGCGACGCAAGTATTGGTGCTAATAACCAAACGAAATCTAACGTTAAAAACTATCCATTCCATCTGGCTTTACATCAGTGTATCGAGTCTCAAGTTGAAAGCGCACCGTCAAAGGTGGCTGTGCAATATTTGGATAAAACGCTGAGCTATCAAGAATTAAATCAACAAGCCAACCAGTTAGCACATTATTTAGTGGAGCTGGGTGTGGGTCCAGATGTCATTGTTGCAGTACAAATGGAACGCTCACTTGAGCTAAGCGTTGCACTTTTAGCGATATTAAAAGCAGGTGGTGCTTATCTGCCGTTAGATCCGCAATATCCAATAGAACGGATGACATTGATATTAGAAGATGCCGATATTTCAATATTGTTAACACAAAAAAGATTCGTTGAACGATTAGAACATTTTGTAGGCGAGGTGATTGCATTAGATGATGAACAGCAAACTACCCAATGGCTGTCTAATCGTTCACGAGAGACAAGTAAAAATCTGGCAATTCCATTTTCACCTTCACAATTAGCCTACGTTATTTATACCTCTGGATCTACCGGCCGACCTAAAGGCTGCATGTTGCCACATAAAGCCATTGTTAACCGGTTGATGTGGATGCAAGACGCTTATCAAGTCGGGCCGGAGGATCGAATCTTACAGAAAACCCCATACACCTTTGATGTGTCTGTATGGGAGCTTTTTCTTCCGTTAATGAGTGGAGCTCAGCTTGTTTTTGCAAGACCTGAAGGCCACAAAGACACCGATTACTTGATCGATGTCATAACAAAATCAGAGATCACTATTTGTCATTTTGTTCCATCTATGCTGCGGTTTTTTCTGAAAAATGAAGATGTTAGTCGTTGTGCTTCACTGCAAAAAGTCTTTGTGAGTGGGGAGGCTTTAACCTATGAGTTAACCTGTAGGTTTTATGATGCTTTAGATGCTGAGCTGCATAATTTATACGGGCCTACTGAAGCAGCCGTTGACGTTACCTATTGGCATGCAAAGCCTCGTTTAGATAAAAAAATTACAATTGGAAAGCCTATAGCGAATATTCAAATTCACATTTTGGATAAAACGTTAGAACCAGTACCAGTAGGCGAGTCTGGAGAGCTTTGCATTGGTGGCGTTGGATTAGCACGAGGCTATTTGAATCGACCTGAGTTAACTGCTGAAAAATTTATAGTTGATCCTTTCTCTGATGGTCCCGACGCGCGCTTATATAGAACCGGTGATAAGGCCAGATACTGGCCAACTGGCGAAATCGAATGGCTTGGACGTTTTGATTCTCAAATAAAACTACGAGGTTTTCGTATTGAATTGGGTGAGATCGAAAACACCTTGCGTCATCATCCTGACATTGATGATGCCGCTGTTTTAGTGAAAGATGCTGAGACAGATGATCCCAAATTAGTCGCTTTCTTGGTAGCAAAAGATTTAACTTCAAAGTCTGTTAGGGATTATGTGAAATCCCATTTACCTGAATACATGGTACCCAATCGAGTTAATTTTTTAGATGCTATTCCGGTGACTGTTCATGGGAAAGCCGACAAGAAAGCCTTGCTGGCGTTAAAGGCCACTCAGCCGGAATCGGAAGTAAAGTTTCTAAATGAATCAAAGCGAGAGCTTAAAGTAGAGAAATCGCATTTTGATCAGGAAGCCTTTATTGCAGGATTACAAGCTTACTTTATAGAGCTGCTTGAACTTGATTCGCTATCCCCTGAGGAAGATTTATTTGATTATGGAGCCACCTCGTTCACTTTGGTGCAAGCGGTTCATAAAATTCATCAAGAACAGGGTGTGCGAGTACCTGTAGAAGTGTTTCTTGATAGCCCAACGGTAGCCTCGGTCGCCAGATACGTGCAAGAAAAGCGGACACCGCTACAGAGATCAAAGGCGCTGCAAACAGCCTCTAGTCAAGAGAGATCATCGCCAGCATTGCCATTGTCAGACACTTGCAATAACGAGGCACCATCTGAATTTAAAGCTCTTCAGGCAGATAGCAATAACCCCAATGTCATTCAATTAGATAAAATAGACTTTCAAACAGAGGCTTACCTTAAATCGGAAATACAATCGTCGGCTATCCATTTGGAAGCGCTAGGGCAATTTCTTTCATTGTTACGTGAAGTTCGAGTGAATGATCAGGCTAAATATCTTTACGCTTCAGCGGGTGGGCTCAATGCGGTACAGGTATACCTTTATGTCGCTGAAGATGGAGTTAAAGGACTGCCAGCAGGTGCCTATTATTATCAACCCAAGACCCACGAGTTAATTGCTCTACATTCAACCCAGCAGGCTTATGATACACAAAACAACAATACTTTGATGCATTTACCACATTTAGCAGATTCTCGATTTGCTGTGTTTTTGGTGGGTGAGCGAGAAGCCATTGAGCCTATCTATACGAATGCCAGTGGATCGCTGTTGTTGTTAGAAGCCGGTTATATCGAGCAAATGCTATTGATGCGGCAAAAAGACTACGATTTGGCGTTAAAACCTCTTTATGGCGTGAATACTTATGCTGTTAACCAGTTATTTAATCTTCATTTATCCCATGTTGTTTTGCATACACTGATTGATACTCAAGTAGAAACGGCACGGAATGGGTTAACTCATAGCAGAATGCCTGGGCTTTCCAATATATTGTTCCGTAGTGATCGCGGATTTTCTCTACCCGATAAGGAAATCATAGAGCAACTGCATAAGAAACAACTGCAGATTCGGCAGAATATCTCTGAAAGCTCCAAAGACCATATTTCTTTATCTAAAGTGAATCTTCCTGAACAAACATTTCAGTACCGTGCCAGTAAACGTCAATATGAATCAACACCCTTAACCACCGAGCAGATTGACCAGTTATTGAGCCTATTACGAAGCGATCAGAAGAGCCAAAAGCTGTATTGGGTTAATCCTGAAACACGTTTGGATTTTTATATACAGTTAAATGAAACGACAACGTCTCAGGATGAAACAATGCCGGTTATTCCTGCCGGTGTATACCGTTATGACCCTCAGCTGCATCAATTGTTGCCTCAGTTTGAAGGTGTGCCTGAAGGGATTAAAAACAGCTTTACGCCTTTTAATCGGCATCATGGTGCTAAAGCAACGTTTAAGTTTTTTATAGTGGGGAAATCCTCTCAAACCTACGGTCCACACAGCCGGTATTTTAATTTGTTGGAAGCTGGGCGAATTGGTCAGTTGCTATTGGAACATCAAACGGAATTTGGGGTGGGGCTTTGTCCCATCGGCGCTTTGATGTTCGATAAAATTGAATCGGCATTTAAGTTAGACGATGGAGCAGAATGGTTACACGGATTGGTGGGTGGGCCTACCTCTCTGCGGTTACCGCTTCAATGGCCCAGACTTCAAATGAAACAAAATATAGCCATAGACAATGATTCCAAAGCCTTTCAAACGTCTCATTCATTAATCAATGACAGCAATCGAAAACCCGAACATTCGGGTGCAATGGCGATTGTGGGTATTGCTGGCCGTTATCCGGGAGCTAATCATGTAGAGGAACTCTGGGAAAACCTAAGTCAAGGGCGATCTAATATCGCTCATGTCAGCTTAGATTCAGTGGTTAAAGGTGTAAAAACCGATAGTGCAGAGCCAGACGTTTATTTGGGACTTTTGGAAGGTAAATTTGATTTTGATCCACTACTGTTTCACATCACCCCTGCAGAAGCCAAAACTCTAGATCCACAAGAACGCTTATTATTACAAAACGTTTGGCATTGTCTAGAAAACAGCGGCTATACCGCTGAGACTTTAAAAGAGACGGCTCAACAGGTTGGCGTATTTATTGGGGCCATGTGGAGCGATTATGATCATCATGTTCGTAGTTCCTTTGGTGAGCATCCCAGCGCCTTTTTGTCCTCAATAGCCAACCGTATTTCCTTTTTTAATGATTTTAAAGGGCCCAGTGTAGCCGTCGATACCTCTTGCTCCTCGGCTATGACAGCGCTTCATTTTGCTTGCAACAGTGTGCAACAAGGCGAGTGCCAAGCGGCCATCGTGGGTGGCGTTAACCTCATCACACACCCCAGTCATTTAGAATTATTGAATTCCCTAGAGTTGCTCTCTGGTGATGAACAAGCGCATCCGTTTGGATTAGAAGCCAATGGCTGGGTTGCCGGTGAAGGCGTGGGTACTTTGCTTATTCGGTCACTGGCAGATGCACTTGAAAATGGCGATCAAATTTTAGGAGTCATTAGGGCGACCGCTATTGGACACAGCGGTAAAACCCTGAGATATGGCGCCCCTAAATCGCAGAGCCAAGAAGCGTCAATAAAACAGGTATTAGCGAATGCGGGTCTGGCTCCTGACAGCATTGGTTATGTTGAAGCGGCTGTGCCCGGTGCCAGCTTGGCAGATGGGTCCGAATGTGCAGCCATTAACAGTGTTTTTGCTACAACGCTTGATACTAGTGGAAAGGTAGAATCGAGGCCGCTACCCGTAGGTTCCATAAAAGCGAATATAGGACATTTAGAATCCGCTTCTGCAATGTCGCAAATTGCAAAAGTGCTTTGGCAGTTTAAGCATCAGGCACTGGCGCCCACTCTTGGTGCTGATCCCATCAGCCCAGTAGTGCCTTTTGCTGATACTAGAATGTATGTCAACCAAGCTTTAACCCCCTGGGAAGGACCCAAACGCGCGCTGATTAATGCTTTTGGCGCCAGTGGTTCTGGCGGTCATGTCATTTTAGAATCAACCCAGGAAGCAGGCATCGACCTTGCTGCCAATAAATCCAAGACATCTGGTCCCTGGTTATTTCCCTTTTCGGCTACCAGTGTAGCGCAACTTAAAGTCTTGTTAAGTACTTTTGCTGAAGCGGCAAAAGCGGGTGAGTTGAATGAACTTTCTCTTGCCGATGTGAGTTATACGCTTTGCGTAGGGCGCGTTGCATTGCCGTATCGCAAGGTCATCATAGCCTGTGATGTGACTACACTGATTTACGAATTGGAATTGGCTAACAATATACTTGATAAGGAAAAATTACCGAAAACAAAACAACAAGCAGGTAGCCAAGTATCCAGTTTAGAGGGTTTAACAAAAATACAATTGATCGAAGTTGCCGAGCAGTGGACGCTTGGGAACCAGGATTTAGCAGGGATTGAACGCCATCAATGTTGCCGAGTTGCTTTGCCATTGTATCCTTTCGCACAAGCGTTTTGCCATATTATAGACGCTTCGGAAGCACCACAAGCGTTGCCTGTTAACCAAAGGTTAAAAGCTCAATTTACAGAAGAATCTTTAATTGCAACATTAGAAGAATATTTAAGAGCCGGATTTGCAAAAGTCACCGGGTTGAGTTTGGATCAAATTGATTCAGATGAAACCTACGATCGTTACGGTTTGACGTCGCTGATGATCACGGCATTTAACCAAAAATTAATGGTCGATTTTGGTGAATTATCCAGCACCTTGTTGTTTGAATATCAAACGCTCTCCAGTCTTGCTAAATACTTGGCAGAGCACAAAGCGGAAGCGAGTCGCCGTTGTCTGGGTTTGGATGCCTCTGAGAAGACTACGCAAGCTGCAACACTAAATGCAGCTTATCCTAAATCGAAAGGTATAAGACAACAAAAAATCACCCCGGCTAACTCTTCTGACCCCATTGCTATTGTTGGCTTGGCGGGACGATATCCGGGTGCTGCCAATGTCAGAGAATTTTGGGAAAATTTAAAAAACGGCGTAGACTGCATTACAGAAATTCCTAAAGAACGTTGGGCAAATCAGCGTTTTTTCAGTGATGACCGCAACAAAAAGGGCTGTATTAATACGCGTTGGGGTGGGTTTTTAAAAGAGATTGAGGCTTTTGATCCGCTCTTTTTTAATATTTCCCCACGCGATGCCGAACGTATGGACCCTCAAGAACGACTGTTTTTACAAACGGCTTGGGAAACACTCGAAGACGCAGGTTACGATCGTGAGTCTATTCAAACGCGCTACCAGGGGAGTCTTGGGGTTTTCGTAGGCGTTATGCATGGCGAGTACATCCTGTACAGCCGTTCATTGGATTCAAATACTCAAGCCGATGCAGTCGATGCTTCTTTTGGTTCCATTGCCAATCGAGTGTCCTATGTATTGAACGCCAAGGGCCCGAGCTTAGCGGTAGATACTATTTGCTCTTCGTCACTGACCGCACTGCATTTAGCCGTTGAAAGTTTAAAACGCGGTGAATGTGCGATTGCATTGGCAGGTGGAGTGAACCTGTCGTTGCATCCCAATAAATATTTTATTCAATCGCAATTAACCATGTCTTCAAGTGATGGTCGTTGCCGCAGTTTTGGTGAAGGTGGCGATGGTTTTATACCCGGCGAAGGCGTGGGGGCTATATTACTAAAACCCTTAAGCTTAGCAGAGCAAGAGGGCGATCATATTTACGGAGTCATCGAAGCGACCAGCATCAATCATGATGGTAAAACTCACGGCTATACGGTACCCAATCCCAACGCGCAAGCGGCAATGATTGCCGAGTCATTAAATAAAGCAGGGCTTGATCCGCGTGCGTTGAGTTATATAGAAGCCCATGGTACGGGAACAGCGCTCGGTGACCCAGTTGAAATTACGGGATTAAAACGTGCATTCGCTCAACGATCTGTGGCTATGGGGCAGCCGTTGCCTGAAACACAGCAGTGCGCTATTGGCTCGGTTAAATCCAATATTGGCCATTTAGAATCGGCTGCCGGTATTGCTGGCATTACCAAAGTTTTGCTGCAAATGCAGCATCAACAAATAGCGCCATCGCTGCATTCCAATCAACTCAATACTAAAATTCCTTTTGAGCAGTCTCCGTTTTATGTACCTCAAAATTTGCAGACATGGCAGCCTTCAATTCTTGATAAGGGAGCAACTTCGCACCCTTATCCAAGAATTGCTTCAGTATCTTCCTTTGGCTCTGGTGGTTCCAATGGACATGTTATTTTGTCGGAATACCATCCTAAAGCTCGTGTTTTGTCTTCAGAACAACAGGATTGGATTATTCCTCTCTCTGCTAAAACCTTTAAGCAACTTCATCAGCAAGTTCGGCAGTTATTAGATTATTTAAAAGCCCAAGAATTTGGAAAAACAACAAGTGGGGTGCCAGATCAAAATCCACCATTGAGTGACCTTGCTTATACCTTGCAGCAGGGGCGTGAAGCCATGGAATGCCGCTTAGCCTTCAAAGCTTCCCATTGGGACGAAGTTTTGAAACGGCTGCAAGAATCCTTGGAATTATTGGAGCAGCATTCCGAGCCTAAAGGCCATTATGGTGCAATCTGCATCGACAATATTAAACACAATAAAGCGGCCATCTCAGCTTTAGCCAACGATGAAGATATGGTGAATACCTTAAAGTCATGGGTACTCAAAGGTAAATTCGATAAATTAATGGAGCTTTGGACAAAAGGTTTAACCCTAGATTGGTCGACACTGATGCCGACGACGGTGAAGCCAAAGCGCATGTCATTGCCTACCTATCCTTTCGCTAAAACCCCCTGTTGGGTGTCCGGTCGGCCTCCCTTCACACTAGACCGTACTGAATTCACTCGAAATCAATTGCATCCGTTAGTGCATCAAAATCAGTCTACTCTGTGGCAACAACGTTTTACTTCTGAATTCTCTGGCAGTGAATTTTTTCTGCAAGACCATCGGGTTCGTGATCAAAAGATCCTGCCAGCGGTGTGTTATTTAGAAATGTTGTTGGAAGTGGCACATCGGTCCTTTGGACCTGAATTTGACACCGAGCATTTACACATTCGGCAAGTGAATTGGATGCAACCCTTACAATTGGCACCTGATGCCGCTGAATCCCTAAAGGTAAGCATTGATATCACGCCCGATTCAGAAGCCTCAATGCTTAAATGTTCCGTGTTGAATGCAGAAGGTGGCTTATGCTGTGAAGGTGAGATTTTATTGACTGATTCAGTCAACTTTACTCAGGACAATTCTGCGTTAAATACACCGGTATTAGCTGAATTAAAAACCGCGATTACACTTCATAGTCTTGCCGTTGAAACGCTGTATTCGCTATTTGAATTAGTTGGAATTGCCTATGGTGCTGATCATCGAGCGCTCAAAAACATCTGGATTGAAAACCAACAGGTACTCGCCGAATTGCAGTTGCCAGCAACCCTAATGGGCAGTTTTGACGAATACCGCATGCACCCAAGCCTTATGGACGCTGCTTTTCAAACTTGCCTAGGCGTTATGTTGTCCGAGCAGTTGGATCAGGGATTACCACTTGTTATTAATCAAACTTGGGTTCCTTTTGAATTAGGTGCTTTACAAAAGTTATCCGCACCAATCACTCAAAAGCTTTGGGTGTGGGTGAATCCACGAGTGAATCAAGTGACGACGGATTCCCCCTCTTTTAATTTGTGGCTATTTAACGAGCAAGGTGAGCCATGTTTGTATTTGGAGGCGCTGAGTCTAAAAGCACTGAGTAATCAAGATATTCAGAGCTCCAACTTGCTGTCTTCATTACAGGCAAATCAGCATATTACACTGATCGAAAACTGGCACTTAATCCAAAACCTGCGTCGACTTGAAGAACAAAAACCGCTTTTGTTGGTTGCCGATGCTGATGCATTGGAGAGCCTGGCATCTCAACCTTTTGTGTCGAGCACCTTGGCCCTTAAAGAATCACTCACAGAAGCTGATTATGTGGCTGAATTAAAACCCCTTGCTGCTATAGAGCACATACTTTGGGTTGCGCCCACATTATCAGTGATTGAACAAGATCTAGATGCATTTATTCGTGGCCAATCTCTAGGGATTTTAAGTTTCTTCCGATTTATTAAAGCTTTGTTGACGCTGGGGTGGGACGCAAAGTCGCTACAGTTGACAGTCGTTACCGAAGGCGTTGTCCAACACAGTGGCTTGCCAGTTTCTGAATGGGGAAGTACGTCATTGCCTACTCATGCCAGCTTATATGGTTTTGTAGGCAGTTTAGCCAAAGAGTATGAGCATTGGACTATCCAGCAACTCGATGTTGAATCTTTGGAGGCATTATTCGAACAGCCTTGGAAAGCTTTGCCTGTTAATTCCAACGCACCCGTCTATGTACAAAGACAACAGCAATGGTACGGCGCTCACTTGTCAGCTTGTTTGCCTGAGCCTCAATTTGAAAACCACTCAACCAAATACCGAGACCAAGGTGTTTATGTGGTGATCGGTGGAGCAGGTGGCATCGGTAAATTGTGGACCGAGTATATGGTGCGCCAGTATCAGGCCAAGGTCATTTGGGTGGGGCGGCGTGATCTGGATGATTCAATACAAGCTTCTATTGATGCAGTCGCTCAATTGGGTGTGTCGCCTGAATATTATTCAATGGATGCCAGTCTTTCAGCAGAAATTCAGCCATTAGTTCAGAAGATTGAAGAAAACCATGGCCACATTCATGGGGTGGTGCACGCGGCATTGATATTGAACGACCAAAGCATTGCACGTCTTACTGAAAAGGCATTGGTTCAATCGTTACGTGCAAAAGTAGATGTTTCTGTGCGTTTGGCGGAAGCCTTTAAAGGTTATCCTTTGGATTTCATGTTGTATTTTTCTTCCCTTCAGAAATTTACTCAGTCAGCAGGTCAGAGTAATTATGCCGCTGGCTGTACCTTCAAAAATGCCTTTGCATATTACTTAAATCAAATCAGCAATTATCCCGTTAAGGTCATGGATTGGGGATATTGGGGCGATGTGGGTTCAGTTGCTACGGAAGCCTATCGACAAAGGATGGATGCTCTTGGTTTGGGTTCAATCGAGGGTGATCAAGCCATGCAGGCACTTGAAACTCTATTGCAAGCGCCTTATCAGGAATCGGTCTTCTTAAAGATGTCTAAACCTTTAACTGAGGTTTATTCATTGCTGCATTTGCCATCACAACCAGATGGCCCTTTGACCGATTATTGCACCTGTTTGCCGCCAGAATATCCTTCTTTGGTGAATCAATCGCTGCAGTCGCTTCGAGATACCAGTGAATTCGTACGGCATCAAGAACTTAAGGTTTCGTCATTTAAGCAGCAGCTGGATCAACTGCAGGCAGATATCTTATTTGAACAGTTAAAGGGCATTGGCTGCTGTTTACAACAAAAAGTTTTCGTAAAAGATTTGGTGCAGTCACTGAAACTCACGCCGATGTTCGAAGCCTGGCTCTTTAAGAGCCTCCAAGCTTTACAAGAGCGGGATTATATTCGTTGGCAGCCTAATAGTGATTACTCAGAATTTGAAGTGCTCTATGAAACTGAAACTGGCATTGAGAATTTATGGAAACAGTGGGAAAAGGCTAAGGAAGCTTGGTTGAAACACCCCAGTTTAAAATCTGAAGTGCTGTTATCTGAGGTCATGTTGAAAGCCTTGCCTGATATTTTAACTGGTAAGGTTGCTGCGACGGACATTATGTTCCCAGAAGCTTCGGTAGCCTTGGTTGAGGGCATTTACAAAAACAACCCGATTTCGGATTATTTTAACGACGTCATGTTGAATGCTTTAGTCAGTTTTATTGAAACTCGTCTTGCTCATGACAACAATGCCCGCATCAGAATTCTTGAAATCGGAGCGGGTACTGGCGGTACCAGTGCTTTAGCATTTGAAAAATTACGCCCTGTTAAACAGCATATTCAAGAATACTGTTACACAGATGTGTCTCAGGCTTTTTTACAGCATGCTCGTGAGAGCTATGGTCCCAATAATGAGTATTTACGTTACCGAATACTGGATGTCGATCAACCCATACAGGATCAAGGATTCGATTTGGGTCAATATGACTTTGTGTTGGCGACCAATGTGCTGCACGCAACACCCAACATGTATCGTACTTTAAAGCACGCCCAGGCTTTAATTAAAGCGAACGGGCTTTTATTAATTAATGAAATTAATCAAAACGGATTTTTTACCCACTTAACTTTTGGCCTATTAAAAGGTTGGTGGTTATTTGAAGACCCTGAAGTCCGGTTGCCGGGTGGTCCTGCATTGGCCTCCAAACAATGGAAATCCTTATTAACCCGAGTGGGTTTTAAAAACATCGCTTTTCCTGCATTAGCTCAGCATGATCTTGGTCAACAAGTAATTATTGCAGAAAATAGCGGTTTAATTGGCATGTCCATAGCCACTCAAACCCCAGATGTATCTCTGGTTAAGCCTAGAGCTGTATCTGAGAGCATTCAAACGCAACCCGTTCAATTAGAGACGCGCGAACCTAAATCAGAACCCACCGTTGTAGGGGATTTAAAGACAGAAACTTTGGCTTATTTAACTAAGCATGTGAGTGAGCTGTTTAGAATTCCGACCGAGCAGATTGACCCCAATGAACGTTTAGAAACCTATGGCATTGACTCGATTTTAGTCGTACAACTGATGAATAGGCTCCGGAAAGATATTTCGGGAATTAACAGTGCACTGATCTATGAATTTCCTACATTGGCAGGGCTAGCTGAAGGATTGGTTGAACGTTTTGCTGGGGTTTTGAAAAGTGCTTTAACATCTCATGCGAGCACCCAAACATCGGGTGCAAAGGCTGAACCTAGACGAGTTTTAAATACGCCCCTGGCAGCTAAGAAAATGCCAGCCCATCGATTTCAGGCAATACCCGCGGAGAAATCTACAATACATGATTCCCATTCTGCTTCAGGCTCATTTGACGTGGCCATTATTGGTTTAGCAGGCCGTTATGCTAATTCAGATTCAGTGGATGAACTCTGGGAGCATTTACAGCAAGGTGAAAGTTGCATCAGTGAAATTCCAATAAAACGTTGGGACTGGCGGCGCTATCAATGTGAGCAGCAAAGCGAACATCAAAAACAATCGAAACAAGGCATGTACAGTCGCTGGGGCGGCTTCGTGCGTGACATCGATTGTTTTGATCCGCTGTTCTTCCAAATCTCTCCCAAAGAAGCCGAAACCATGGACCCCCAAGAACGTTTGTTGTTGGAGGAAGCTTTTCATTGCTTAGAGGATGCAGGTTACACACCGGAGCGTCTGACTGGGCATCATAGGGTCGGCGTATTTGTGGGTGTGATGAATGGCACTTATCAGCTTCAATCCAGTTATTGGTCGGTTGCTAATCGAATTTCCTATCAATTTGATTTTAAGGGCCCTAGTTTAGCGGTTGATACGGCTTGCTCCGCTTCTTTAACGGCGATTCATTTAGCCATTGATAGCTTACGTAGTGGTATCAGTGACTGTGCGATGGTGGGTGGTGTGAACTTAGTTGAACATCCTGCTCATTTCCAAGGGCTGACAGAGATGAAAATGCTTTCATCCGGACCTGATTGCAAAGCCTTTGGTGAGGGCGCTGATGGTTTTGTGGATGGCGAAGGTGTGGGAGTGGTTTTATTAAAACCCCTAGCGCAAGCGGAAGCCGATGGTGATCGTATTTACGCCGTTATAAAAGGCAGCATGATTAATGCGGGTGGAAAAACTCAGGGTTACACAGTACCAAGCCCTGCTGCACAAGCCGATTTAATTACCAGTGCGTTTCAGAAAGCTCAAATCAATCCCAATAAAGTGACCTATGTAGAAGCTCATGGTACAGGCACCGCTTTAGGTGATCCGATTGAAATTGCCGGATTAACCCGTGCATTTAATCGAGTTGGGCAAAGTGATGAGCGTGAATACTGTGCCATCGGTTCCATTAAATCCAATATTGGGCACTGTGAAAGCGCTGCTGGAATGGCGGGTTTAACTAAAATATTGCTGCAATTACAGCATAAAAAATTAGTGCCTTCGTTACACGCTAAGACGCCTAATCCGGAAATTGATTTTTCTCAAACGCCTTTTAAAGTTCAACAACGCTTAACGGATTGGACACCCAATGCAGAGGGTAAACTCTTAGCAGCCATTTCCTCTTTTGGTGCTGGTGGTGCAAATGCTCATTTGATTGTGGAGGAGTACCAGGATAATCGCGTTGTTCAGGACATTCTGATTTCGGCTGCAAATCCCGCTTTGATTGTGCTCTCAGCAGAATCTGAAACACAGTTGTTGGGTATTGTTTCTACTTTGTACAACGAGATCCAAAAGAAAACACTCTCGAATAAAGATTTAGCGGCACTGGCTTATAGTCTGCAAGTGGGTCGAACTGCAAAAACCTATCGGCTCAGTATGCAAGTTGAATCGATGGAAGAATTAACCAGTCGATTACAACAGGTACTCAATAAAGGGCTAAAAGAAAGCCATACTTTTGGATTGATGTTTAATCGTGTTGAGATATCAAACCGGCAGCCAACCATTGCGAAAGAGCAAATAAAGCAGTGGATAGCCGCTAAAGAATGGCAAACCTTAGCAGACGCTTGGACGCAGGGGGCTCAAGTTGCATGGGAAGAACTGTACGCTCAGGTTGCACCCATTCAGATGCGTTTACCTGGGTATCCCTTTGCGAAAGAATCTTATTGGAAACCTTTGAGGCTGCTTGAATCACAAGTATTCACTTCATCAACGAATCTCACTCAGTCATCAACCTTGGGTAACAATATCCTCATTGAAAATATCTCCGACGTTGAAGGGTTAAGGTTCCGAATTCAAATTCCAGCACAGCATTCTATGATGCAAGATCACCAGGTGAATCAACAACCGGTTCTTTCTGGGGCTGCCATGCTGGTTTACATGCAAGCGGTTTTAGATTCTGTGTTGCCGGCAGAGGAAGATACAGCAACGTTATACAGCCTAGAAAATGTGCAATGGCAGCGTGTGTTTCAAGTAACAAAAGAAAATCAGGGAATTCTTTATCTTGAACTCGTTCCAGAGGGTGAAGCGGATAGCTATGGTCTGGGCTTGTATTCCTTGGTTCAAGACGAAGTGATTCAAACCCATGCTCTGGCCAAGGTTCGAAAAACGCCTAAAAAAGATTCTACGCCTGATTTTGATCATTCTCAGGCTCAACTTTTAGACGTCGAAAGATGTTATCAAGATTTACAGCGAATGGGAATGCAGTATGGTGCGTCGCATCGATGTTTAAATTCTTTAAAACGCAATGGCCATTCGGTGTGGGCTCAGTTAAATCTCGACGCTTCACAGGCGAAGGGCTTTGTTAGCCAATTGGAGAATATTGAGTCCGATTCTACTGTTTATCCGGAAGCCTTGTTAGATTCGGTGTTCCAAGCCGTGGTGGGATTGTTGCCATTAAATCAGACCTCTTCAGAATTATATCTGCCTAAATCAATTCAGCGTTTTAAACTCTATCAAGCATTGCCACTTAGCGTGCATATTCAAGTCGAGCAATGCATGGAAGATGCTTTAGGCTTAACCTTTAACATTGCCATGTTCAGTGAAACTCAACACTGTATTGGGCAAATAGAAGGCTACCAGCTGGCAAAAACCAGCGCGAAAATTCCAGTCACTGATAAAGATACTATTCAATTAGAAAAGAGAATTGTTGATAAAGAATTTGTCGGTGCGGCCGGTTTAATTTGTACGCCTCAATGGATTGAAGCATTGCTGCCTCATTCAACCGGACAGACTCCCAGGCTATTACGCTTGTTTATGGGGTCGGAAAAAATCCTAAATCAATTATTGCGAGCCGCTAAAGCTGACGGCATCGATTCTTATGCATTATCGCATTGGGATTTTAAAGAAGCCTCTTGGGGATTCGCTCAGGTTTTACGTAAACAATTACCGGTGACTTCTGACCTTTGCGTGCAATTGGTCATGACGTCTGAGAATCCACAGTGGTGTCAGGGCCTGAGTGGACTTTTAGCTTGTGCACATCAAGAGCAGCCACAACTTTTAACACAGGTCATTGAAGTTGATGGGCGGCTATCATTGGATCAATTGCATGCTGTTCTAAATGATGAAAGCCGTCACGCCATTCATCCTCGGGTAAGGTTCGAATTGATGGATGGTCGAAGTTACCGGCGTACTGCAATGCACTGGGCATTTCAACCGATGCAGCAGCAATCGCCCACACCTTGGAAAGAACAAGGAGTGTATCTGGTCACCGGGGGATTGGGTGGCATCGGTCAACACATAGTGCGTGATATTCTCAATGTTGCTAATTCCAGGGTTATTATTTGTGGGCGCGCTGCAGCAACTTCGGAAACTGTGCAGTCGGCCTTAGCAACATTGGGTTCTAACTGCCGTTATCAGAGTGTGGATCTAGGTGAATCAGAGCAGGTTGAAGCTTTAATTGAGACCATTATAAAAACCGAAGGGAATCTCACAGGTATCCTTCACTGCGCCGGTGTGGTTCAAGACGCTGCCCTGATTCATAAACAAGCTTCCGACTTTGAAAAAGTTCTTAAACCCAAAATGCTTGGCGCTTTGTATCTCGACCAGTTTTCAGCTGAATTGCCATTAGAGTGTTTTGTTCTCTGTTCTTCTTTAGCCAGTGTGTTGGGAAATACCGGGCAGGTAGACTACGGTGCAGCAAATGGCTATTTGGATGGTTTTGCCCGCTGGCGTAATCAACAAGTCGAGGATGGATTGCGTTCAGGTCATACGTTGTCGGTGAATTTACCCTATTGGGAAGCCGGCGGTATGCAAATGAGTTCCGCGGCACAACAACAAATGTTGGGTCAGTGGGGCTTGCTGCCCATGGATTCGAAACAAGGCTTGCAAGCACTGCATCAAGCAATGGCATTATCAAACCATGATCAGGTGATGCTCATGCCAGGTGATCCTACTCAGTTAGTACAGTCTTTAGCAAGGATTGAAAGTAGAAGCGCTGTCAGCAAAGTCATATCTAGGCAGCTTGAGGGTCACAGATTAAAAGACAGCTCTGCTGCTAAGCATCAAACGGCAACACCGATTGATACATTGAGCTTCCTGCGGCAGGTACTGGCGAATACGCTTAAACTACCTGAACTGCGAATCGAAGATGATCAATTATTCGAGCGCTATGGCGTAGATTCATTGATGATGATGGATATGACTAATGCGCTTGAAAAACGTTTTGGTGCTTTGCCAAAAACCTTATTTTTCGAATACCCAAGCCTGAGCGCATTAAATACCTATTTTAAAGATCGTACTCCAATCGTGCAGACTTCGGATGTAAAGGATGAAACAACTCCAACATTTGCTTTAGAACAGGGAAATGCCACACCCCTAATTAAGTCAACTTTACAGGCAATTCTGCCAAAAGGCTTGGATTCGGTCGTCATCGATGAACAGGCTGATTTTGCGGACCTAGGTTTGGATTCATTACAGCTCGTGACGTTAACTCGCCGTCTTGAGGAGTATTTTGGTGATTTACCCGAAGGCTTGTTGTTTGAGCACAGCAGCATTTCTCAATTAGCTGACTATTTTAATCGCCAACCATCTGAATCATTGGCAGATAAAACCTCTGAAATTAAGAACACAACTTCTCGATCCATTCCCAAAAAACGCTTATTTAAATCGACAAAGCCCTCAAATGTGAAGACGCCAGGACAAATTCGCAATGGGGATATAAGCGATATTGCCATTATCGGTTTGTCAGGTCGCTATCCTGGAGCTGAAACCTTAGAGCAGTTTTGGGAAAACCTCAGTCAGGGTAAGGACAGTATCACTGAGGTGCCAACATCACGTTGGGATTGGCGAGATTATTATAATACTGATCGCAGTCTGTCCGGCGTTCACAACAGTAAATGGGGTGGGTTCTTAAAAGACATTGATCAATTTGACCCCATGTTTTTTAACATTGCGCCGTTAGAAGCCGATTGGATCGATCCGCAAGAGCGCCTGTTTTTACAAACCGCTTGGGCGGCCATGGAAGACGCGGGTTATGCCCCTGTGCGTGCTGGTGGAGCTTCATCGGATGCGCAAGCAGTCGGTGTATATGTTGGCGTTATGTACAACGAATATCAGCTCTTTGGTGCTGAAGCCAGTGCGCAAGGGCAGCGAATGGGGTTTGCTGCCAGTACCGCTAGTATTGCAAATCGAGTGTCTTTTTGCTTGAACCTGCATGGCCCCAGCATGAGCTTGGATTCCATGTGTTCGAGTTCGCTGACGGCCATTCATTTGGCTTGTGAAGATTTGCGTTCGGGCCGAACTAAAATGGCCATTGCCGGTGGTGTTAATCTGAGTTTGCATCCCAATAAATATTTATTGCTAAGCAAAGGTCAATACATTTCCACCGAAGGGCATTGCGCGAGTTTTGGTGAAGGAGGGGATGGTTATATTCCAGGTGAAGCGGTGGGTGCCGTCGTATTGAAACCTTTGGCTGAAGCAGAACGCGATGGCGATGCGATTTACGCTGTGATCAAAGGCAGTTATTTAAACCACGGAGGAAAAAGTACGGGGTATTCCGTTCCAGATCCGAAAGCGCAACAAGCTGCTATCGAAGGTGCTTTATTACAAGCAGGCGTTGAGGGAGCAGACATCAGTTATGTGGAAGCACACGGGACGGGCACCAAATTAGGCGACCCTATTGAAATAGCGGGCTTAACACACGCTTTAGGTTCAAGAACAGATAATGCGCCTTGTTATATCGGCTCGGCTAAATCCAATATTGGGCATTGTGAATCGGCCGCTGCGATGGCGGGATTAACAAAGATTCTGCTGCAACTCAAGCATCAGCAACTGGTACCGTCACTGCATTCTCAAGCATTAAATCCATTCATCGATTTTGCGGCGACACCTTTTGAAGTTAATCAATCACTGCGGGATTGGCCTCAGTCCGAAACAGGAAAACCCAGATTGGCCGGGCTGTCGTCCTTTGGTGCTGGTGGTGCTAATGGACATTTAATTCTGGCTGAATATTCACGAGGGGAGTATTCGCAACCTCAACCGCTAGAGGCACCTAGTGATCTACCTCATTGGTTGGTGATTTCAGCTAGGGACAACGAAGGCTTGATTCGAATTGCCCAACAACTCAGCGAATACCTACAGCATTTAGAACCTACCGAGCGGCTATGCGACATTGCTTTTACCTTGCAGGTGGGCCGGGAAGCGATGGAATGTCGGGCTGCCGTTCAAGTGAACTCTTTAGCGGACGCCGCTACTCAATTGGCCATTGCAGCGAAAGGGGATTTTAACCATTGGTTGTGCGGATCTTCAGAGGAGGAAAATAAAGCACTCCAGAGCTTTAAGTCGGAGTATTCAGATAGGGCTCAATCGACTTGGTGGCAGTGGTATCAGTCAGAACGTGCGACTGAAGCGATGTCGCTTTGGGTGCAGGGCTTATCCATTGATTTTGAGGAGGGCTGGAAAGCTGTGTTGCCGGCTCCGCACCGAGTGCATTTACCGAGTTATCCGTTTCAGACCCAATCCTATTGGGTGCCTAAAGTCACGAAGCCTAATGCCATTGGGACGGCCGCTTTGTCTGGAAAAATATTGCATCCCTTATTGCAAAAAAGATGCTTGCAAGAAAGACAGATGCAAGAAAATCAGTCGCAGCCGGAAGGTTTGCATTTTGTCTCGACCTTTGATGGCTCAGAACCCTGGTTGAGAGATCACCACGTCAACGGCAAGGCTGTGCTACCTGCCGCGGCCATGTTGGAAATGCTGCGTTTGGCAGTGGTTCATTCTCAAGTCAAGCCTCAAGCAACCTCTGTTCAATTGTCTTATGTCCGTTGGTTTCAACCTTTGGTGGTAGAACAAACATCGGTGCAAGTGCACCTGGAATTGAATGCCTTAGACGATGGATTTGAAATAGAAGTCTGGTCAGAAAATGGTGATAAGACTGTGCGGCATTGTCACGCATTGGGACAAGCCTTGGGGTCCTATAAAGCCAGCTCTATTTCAATCAGTGAGCTGATTCAAAAAGACTGGTCCAGAGAGTTGTCCCATGAAACGATTTATCACATGTTTCATGACATGGGAATTGACTATGGCGAAAGTCATCGGGGTATCCAAAAACTTTATCTAAAAGATTTAGAATCAGGGCGTGAAGTATTAGCAAAACTTCAGCTTAAAGTTGACCAAGGGAATTATTGGTTACCCCCAGGTGTGATGGACAGTGCTTTGCAAACTGCCATAGGCGCCATACTGCCAATGGACGCTAATGCCTCTAAACCGAGTAATCCCTGGGTGCCTGTGGCGTTAAATGAATGTCAGATTCTGGCTCAGTGCAAAGGTCCTATGTGGGTTCATGTGCTGGCGGATGCTGAAAAACCTGAAGGCACTGAACTTTCATTGAGCTTGTACGACGCTGATGGCAATGCCTGTGTGCTTTTGCAGGGCTTTAGTGCACAGGCGCTTCAATCAAAGTCGTTACCTTCAGATTTAAAGCGGGTCAATCAACCTGAAGCGGCTGACAACGGCCAAATGCATTGGCTGGCTCCAGTCTGGGACCCGGTTATCGCAGAGTTCAATTCAAAAGAAGTTGAAAGTCGAAATACAGTCGTAATCGGGTCTAATACAGAACGCACTCAGGGCGTTCTTTCCAAGCTGTCAGGCGCTCGTTTTATCGAAATCAATGATTTTATTGCGGGTGATTGGGAATCCATTGACTGGCTCAATCTTTTATCTGAACAGCAATCTATACAAGCTCTTTACTGGGTACTGCCTACACCCCCTGAAATGGTGGTTACAGAAGAAAATCACTTTCACCAGATAATGACTTTAGCCTGCTTTCGCATGATTAAAGCCTTGTTCGCTTTAGGGTATCAATCGCACCCACTTCATTTGACCATTTTGACCGAAAATAGTGTTCAGGTATTTGCAGGGGATTCTTTTAATCCAGTCTATGCAGGTCTCGATGGATTGATAGGCTCGCTGGCAAAAGAACATCCGGGTTGGTCGGTTCAATTACTCGATATTCCATCCGGTCAGGAGGCTATTACGGAACAATTGAGTCTTGAATTACTGCCAGATAATTTTTCAGGTGATTGGGTCGCCTGGCGTAACCAACAATGGTGGCATCGCCGCTTAGCGCCTGTTAAGCACGTTCAACCTCAATCGAACCCTCACTCAATTTACACAAAAGGGGCGGTATACCTTGTGATTGGGGGTGCTGGTGGTTTGGGTCAAGTATGGACTGAGCATGTGTTGCGTCATAGTGATGCTCAGGTTGTTTGGGTTGGACGCAGACCAGAAAATCAGGAAATAAAAAATAAAATAAAAAAATTGACGGAAATAGCCCTGAAACATAATGCCCCAGCACCGGTCTACTACCAAGCAGATGCGGCAGATGCATCGCAGTTAAAGGATATAAAAAATCAAATACACAATCGTTTTGGGCGAATCAGTGCTGTGGTTCAGGCTGCACTGGTGTTGCAAGACAGAAGTCTAGCCAATATGGATGAAATGGAATTTTTGAAAGTGTATAGCGCAAAAGCCAATACGGCAGTGGCTTTAGCAAAAGTCTTTGATGATCTCCATCCAACGATGGAATTCATCATGCTTTTTTCATCCATGATGTCTTTTACTCGACAAGCAGGCCAAAGTAACTATGCAGCTGGTTGTACGTTTGCAGACGCATTTTTAAACTGGCTAAGGTTAAGTTGGTCTTGCCCAATAAAAATCCTAAATTGGGGCTACTGGGGTTCAGTGGGAGCCGTGAGTTCAGAACAGTATTCAGCTCGGATGGCTCAACTTGGATTGGGATCAATTGAACCCGAAGAAGGCATGAACGTTTTAGATCAATGTCTTGAACATACCTTGGATCAAATCGCATTTTTGAAAACGCTGACCGGTGAACCTTTGCAAGAACTCCCTGCTACTTCAGGTGTATTAAGTACCGATCAGGTATCGATTTATAAGAATACCAATGGTCAGGCAACAACGGCATTAAAGGAAAGGCTTAAGCAGCGCCTGCATGCCCTTGAACCTCACCACATTTTCTTTTCTTCAGTCTTTTTGGATAAAGAGAGTCTGCCCACTTCTAAGCATGAAGATGATGGCAGCGCAGTGAGGTAAATGAGATGGAATTCGCGCCAAAAATACAGAATGCAGTACCTTCGCATCAAGCGTTGGATGAACTTGCCCGTTTGATTTTGAAGTCTGAGTTAGAGCAGCTGAATATTGCCTCGGTTTGCGATTTGGATCGACACGTCTTGATACAAAATGAACGGTTACCGCGGTATTTAATTAAATGGTTAGGTGTGTGTTTTCAGTTTCTAGAGGGCATGAAATCCCAACCTGTGGATGAACTGTGGGCGCAATGGCATATAAATATGCCTGAATGGAGTACGCACTCAGAATATTCAGCAAAAGCAAATCTTTATGATGCTTGTTTAAAAGCGATACCGGCTATTTTAAAAGGAAGGGTGCGGCCTCAGGAAGTCTTGTTTCCAAAAGGATCACTGTCGTTAGTAGAAGGTGTTTACAAGAACAATCCTGTGTCAGATTATTTTAATGGCGTCTTGATTGAAGCTGTGATTGCAGCTATTGAATCTCAGGCAACCGGTACTCGTTCATTGCGAATATTGGAAATTGGTGCTGGTACTGGGGGGACAACAGCGCCTTTATTGCAAGCATTAAAAACCTGGCAAGAGAGCATTGAAGACTACTGGTATACCGACGTTTCTCAAACTTTTTTACAGCATGGCAAGCAGCAGTTCAAGCCTTTAGTAAGATCCTTTAAAACAGCGTTATTTAATGTGTCCGATGCGCCTGAACAGCAAGGGATTCCACACAATTATTTTGATGTGGTGATTGCAACCAATGTTATACATGCTACGCCCAATATTTGTCAGGCGATAAGAAATGCAAAAGCGACCTTAAAGCCGTCAGGATTGATCATATTAAATGAAATCAGTAAGGCTTCATTTTTTACACATGTGACTTTTGGTTTGTTAGCAGGCTGGTGGCTATTTGAAGATGAATCATTGCGAATAAATGGGTGCCCTGGCTTATCTCCAAACAATTGGGAAAAGGTGTTAACTCAAGAAGGGTTTTCACCTGTGCTGTTTCCAGCTGCAAAAGCTCATGTCTTAGGGCAGCAAATTGTGGTCGCGCAAAGTGATGGTGTTGTTCGTCAAACTCTTAAGACGCCTATTTTAAAAGCGAAATCATCAATCATCAAGGTTGCTGACAATCAAAGTGCGAATACAGCTGAAAAATGTGAAATCCAGCAAGATCAATTAAATTGGCATGTTCAGGTTGAAACCTTCTTAAAACAACTGGTTTCAAAGACGTTGAAAATTCCTGAGCATAAGCTGCAACGCCAACGTCGCTTAGAAGATTACGGTTTGGACTCTATATTGGTTGTTCAATTAACTAATGCTTTTAATGAATACTTCGAATCAGTAGACAGCTCAATATTTTTTGAAGTGCCAACACTTGCAGCATTGGTGGATTACTTTGTAGAACACTATGGTGAAAAACTGACTGGAGTACTCAATAAAGAAAAACACGCTGATCCATTTATCAAATCTAGCCAAAAACCAATGCCTCCTAAAGCGATTCAAAAACTAAATACATTGAAACAGACTCCTGTCAATACAGAAAATAAACATCCATCTAATAAAACTCTGTCTAAGGAGAAGGGGGAAGCAAGAGATTCGGTTGAAGAAAGCGAGATTCAAAAAATAGCAGTGATTGGGGTTGCAGGTCGTTATCCTCAGGCAGAAACCAAAGAAGCTTTCTGGAAGAAACTCATGGAGGGCTATTGTGCTATTGGCGAAATACCTGCATCGAGGTGGGAGTGGCAACGCTATTATGATTCAGAAAAAGGTAAAGAAGGTCACTGTTATACCCGTTATGGGAGTTTTCTTGATGGTGTTGATTGTTTTGATCCTGGATTTTTCAAAGTGTCCCGCCGTGAAGCAGAAAAAATGGACCCTCAAGCGCGTCTATTTTTAGAAGAAGCATACCATTGCATTGAAGATGCCGGCTATAACCCAATGATGCTGAATAAAAAAGGCTCGGTGGGTGTATTTGTTGGAGCAATGAACAGCGGTTACCACTCTAATTCACATTTTTGGTCCATTGCAAATCGAGTATCTTATCATTTTGATTTAAGTGGCCCAAGTATGGCCATTGATACTGCATGCTCATCCGCTTTAAGTGCGATTCATTTAGCTATTAACAGCTTAAAACAAGGTGAGTGTGAATTAGCGGTTGCGGGTGGGGTGAATTTAGTAGTGAATCCCAATCACTTGATTAACCTCAGTGAAATGATGATGTTGTCAGAGGGAAATAGGTGCAGTGTATTCAGTGATTCAGCTGATGGATTTGTCGATGCCGAAGCAGTCGGAGCTCTGTTACTGAAACCTCTTCATAAAGCTGAAATCGAAGGCGATCATATTTATGCAGTCATTCGTGGCAGCGCAGTCAATGCCGGCGGGCATACCAACGGCTATACAGTACCCAGCGCGTCCGCACAGGCTAAATTAATTACATCAGCCTTACAATGTGCGCGAGTTGATGCGTCTGAATTAAGTTATATTGAAGCACATGGAACGGGTACAAGTCTGGGCGATCCCATTGAGCTGAGTGGGTTGAAACGAGCTTTTGAATCTTCACAGTATGGTTTAAAAAATACCTGTGCTTTAGGGTCCGTGAAAAGTAATATAGGTCATAGCGAAAGTGCTGCGGGTATTGTAGGAATGACTAAACTGCTGATGCAGTTTCAGCACAAAACATTAGTGCCTTCGGTATTTGCTGAACCCTTCAATCCAAAGCTCAATATTGAACAATCCCCTTTTTATATTCAAACCAAATTATCCAATTGGACGGTAACAACCGATAAAAGGGTAGCCGCAATTTCTTCCTTTGGTGCTGGAGGGGCAAATGCATCCGTAGTGCTGGAGGAGCATGTTCCCAATCAAGTTCCAATATCGATCGAATCTAAGTCGGCATTAATTCCTATTTCAGCTCGCACTCCGGAAGCTTTGAGAAGTCTGGCCCTGAATCTCCATGAATATCTCAATCAGGAAGATATTGCGTTAAATCTAAGTGATATAGCCTATACGTTACAAATGGGACGTGCTGAGCTAGCACATCGCCTAGTATTTAAAGTTGATTCTATAGAAGCCCTGAAAGCAAATTTATCTAAATGGATTGTTGGAGAAACAGAAAATTTAGAATTTTGGTCGGGCGAGGTGGATGTTCATGAAGACACTCTTGTCGATATTCTAGGTGAAAATGATTGGGGATCTATTGTTTTTCATTGGGCTGAAACAGGGCAATTTAAGAAATTAGCGGCACTTTGGGTTAAAGGCGGTGCCATTGATTGGACTGTGCTTTACTCAACGAAATCTGCACAACCTAAAAGAGTGCCGCTACCAGGATATCCATTTGCCAAAGAATCCTATTGGGCGCCTACCTTGGCACATCCTGAGCCAAGGTCAATCGATAATGAAAACTCTACGAATCTTGATAGTGCAAAATGTATTAATAACATCAAAAATGCCAATAATTTCGTAAATACGAATAGTACAACAGCCTTGCAAAACGACCCGCTAGAATCTGTTGCCATTGATGGAGCGCAGGCATCATCCAAAGGGTTGACTTACGTACCCATATGGAAAGTAGCGCCTTTGAAGAATACTGCGAGAACATCGCTTGAAGGTATACATCTTCTGGTGCAGCTTGGGAAAAATACAGACCAGCAGCAATTAATTGATAAAATAAGGAATCAATTAGATATCCAAGGTCAATGTATCAGGGTGCAATTTAGGGAAGGGCAAACAGAAGCCATTGCAAATACACATTGGGTTTGTGCATCGAGTGATGAGAAAGGTATTGACCTGATTTTAGATAGCCTTCCTAAAATTAATCGAGTGATAGTGATAAGTCCGGATCAAGATTCAGAAGCACTTTCACATGCGCTGATGAAAAATGTAAATCAGTATGAACTTAATGCACTTAAACTGTTTAAGGCGCTGCAAAATCGATTAGGTGAAGATGCAGTACTGGATATTTACTCAATTTCAATCGGCCGGTACCCCTTTAGTGGCGAGTCAACACCCAGCAATTTTATTGGTGCAGGGTTAACAGGTCTTGGGTTTGCTCTGGTGCAGAGCGACTTTAGAATGCGTTTGCGCCAGATTGATTTAGATTCTGACTGGTCTTCAAGTGCTGATAGTTTATATCAGTTATTCAATGAACCTCCAGCAGAACGTGGCGAACTCGTGAAATGGTCTCGGGGCCAGAGATTTTTGCAAGCTTTAGCGCCAACGGAATTATTAGAAGAAAGCTCTGCAAAGCTAAAGCAAGAAGGCGTCTACGTCATACTAGGTGGAAGTGGCACCATAGGTCGTATTATTAGTCGCCAGTTGATAGAGAAATATCACGCAAAAGTCATATGGATAGGCCGTAGTTCAAAAGAGAAACACCACATTCAAGAAGCGTTGAAATCACAAATCTTTGCTGGGAAATTGGATTACATCCAAGCCGATGCAACTCAGCTAGATAGCCTACAACAAGCAGTAACTCAAATTATCAAGCAAGAAGGAAGTATTCAAGGCGCTATCTTCTCAGGGATGGTATTTGATTTTGAAAACAGTATTCAAGAGACAACTGAAACACGATTTCAAGAAATATTGAATGTGAAAGTATTAGGTAGTATTAATTTCTATCAAGCATTTAAGCACCTTTCTTTAGACTTTCTCTGTTACTTTTCATCGGGTCAGGGTTTTGCTTTTTCAGGTGCTGCTAAGGTAGCTGCCTATGCAACTGGCATCACCTTTGCCGATGTTTTTGCAGATGCCTTGCGTACCCAATCGAAATTTCCGGTGGGTGTTATTAATTGGGGTTTCTGGCAAGCATCACTAAAAGAGCGAGCCATTAGCAATAATATGGATGCGCTTACTGATCAAGAAGGTTTTGCTTGCTTTGAAACATTCACGTCCGCATTGTGTCAAAACCAGTTGTATCGGATCTTATGCATTAAAGCACCGCCCGCTGTACAAAACCTAATGCAATTAACCGAAGAGACTTACCAATTAACAGCTTCAAATGTACAAACCCTCCCAGTACCGCAAGCCGTTTTAGATCAAGATTACCTAAATCATTTGCAAGCTGTATTCGATCCAACTCAGTTAGATCGCTCGATTGTTCAAATAGCCTACCTCCAATTGCAATCAATGGGCATATTTCAAAAGGCCGTGCCACAAACGGTTGATGCATTGATGCAACAAGCTGGCATAATTGACGCTTATTCGCGTTGGTTTGATGAATGCTTATCAATATTGATTGAACATGGACTTGTAATAGCTGAATCAGGTAACTACCGGGTATCGAAAATACTCGATCATGTTCAGCGTGCAGCAATTTTGTCTGATTGGCAAAAACAGCGCAGTCGATATATGGAAGACCCCAGTCGTCGCATACAGGTTGCACTTTTGGATGATTGCTTGCATCAGTTGCCTGATATTTTAAGAGGTCAATTGCAAGCAACAGATGTACTTTTTCCTTCTGGATCAATGGCTAAGGTCGAAGGTATTTATAAAAATAACCAGTTAAGTGATTTTTTTAATGACCAATTAGCGAATCGTCTTGATGACTTTATTTCGGCATTAATTTCCCGTAGACCAGACTGTTCAATACGTATATTGGAAGTGGGTGCGGGCACAGGAGGTACAACGGCTAGAGTGTTGCCTAAATTGGATCAGTATGCTCGATATATCGGTGAATATTGCTATACGGATCTTTCAAAAGCATTTCTAGATCATGGCAATAACACCTTTAGTAAAGGGCGTAGCTATTTCAATACCGATCGATTAGATATTTCTACTGGACCAATCTCTTGGGTAGATATTGCTGGGCAATACGATGTGGTAATCGCTACCAACGTTCTGCATGCAACGTCAAATATTGTTCAAACGCTCAAGCACGCAAAAACGTTTTTAAAACAAGGCGGTTTGCTGTTATTAAATGAATTAAACTCTAAAACCACTGCTGCAACTCTGTCTTTTGGATTATTGTCAGGTTGGTGGTTATATGAAGATGAGTCACTGCGTATTCCTGGCTCGCCGCTGATTGATGAAATGACTTGGGAAAGCCTACTTCTGCACTTAGGGTTTTCAAAAGTGGTTAGACATGTTCAGCAGGGTGCATTATTGGGTCAGCAAATCATCAGTGCCCACAGTGATGGCATGATTCTCAGTGAACCCACTCAGGCAACCGATTCAATAGTCGGTTTTAACAAACACACTCAGGCAATTTTGGAGTCAGCTGATTTAACGGAAAATACAATCAAAAAGCCACTAGTGAACTCTGTAGAAAAACATACCTCGCATCTCGATTTTTCGGATTCGATAGAAGCGAAACTGATGAAGGTAATGAAAACTGCTTTGGCAACCAGCCTAAAAGCAGATCCTGAGACGCTTCAACCCAAGATCCCATTTTCAGATTACGGTGTAGACTCTATCTTGGGGGTGGGTTTTGTAAAGCAATTAAATCAAATTTTGGGTTTGGAGCTCAATAGTGCGATTTTATTCGAATATGCTAGCTTAGTTAAATTAAGCACCTACTTGATGAAGCATTATGCAACTCAGATTAGGAGCTATTTCCAGCAAAGCATTACAGATGCATCAAAGCTAGAATGTCAGAGTGAAAATACAATAAAAATCGCTCAAACAGTTAATGAGGCTCAATATGCATTGCCAGATCAGCAACCATTAGTTAATAACAAATCTATTTCCAAAGTGAGTTCAGGGCAATCCGTAAAGATAGCAGTTGTAGGTATGTCAGTTCAGTGTCCAGGTGCTGATAATGCAGAGGAACTCTGGGATCTGATTCTTCATAATCGCAATAGTGTGGAAATACTTCCCAAACACTATTTAAATCCCAGCTTTTACCAAGATGAGTATGAGCCAGGTAAAAGTTATTGCAATAAAGCAGGTATTCTAAAAGACCGAGATTGCTTCGACCCGTTATTTTTCAACTTGACGCCACATGAAGCCATGTCTATGACGCCGCACCAACGTCTAGTCTTGCAGGAAAGTTGGAAAGCGCTGGAAGATGCGGGTATTAATCCGGTCAAATTGGCTGGTCAAAACGTCAGTTTATATGTTGGTAATGAACCTGGTGATTATTACAGAGATTCTTTTACCGGTGGCTCGGAAGCCATTATCGCTTCAAGATTATCCTACTTTCTGGATTTGCGAGGACCTGCGATGGTCATCAATACTGGATGTTCTTCATCAGGTGTTGCTATTCATCAGGCCTGTGAAAGTTTGCGTCGAGGTGAAAGTGAGATGTCCATTGCTGGTGGCGTTTATGCACTTTTGGATCAGGAAGGCATGATTCGATTGGCTGAGATTAAGATGCTCAGTCGCAGTGGACAATGCCACAGTTTTGATGCTGAAGCCGACGGTACTGTGATTTCTGAAGGAGTCGGGATGGTCGTGCTTAAGCGCCTTGAAGATGCCGAAGCAGCCGGAGATTCTATTTACGGGATAATTGAAGCCAGCGGTGTTAATCAAGATGGTGCCAGTAATGGCATAACGGCCCCCAATGGAGAATCGCAAGAACAATTGATTAGAGATACCTATAAAAAATTCCAAATTAATCAGGAAGACATTGGTTATATCGAAGCGCATGGTACTGGAACTCGATTAGGTGATCCAATCGAAGCCAATGCATTAATCCGTGCTTTCGATACGGGATTGAACGGAAGTCATGCGACAGCGCTGGGCAGTATTAAAGCCAATATAGGTCATACGGCTTCAGCTGCCGGTGTTATCGGGTTGATTAAAGTTCTAATGTGTTTAAAAGAACGCAAAATACCAGGTCTATATGGCTTCAAACACTTGAATCCAGACATCAACCTCAATCAAACGCCTATTTATATTAATACACAAGCTAAAGATTGGCCAATCTCATCGGGGCAGCGGCGGATGGCCGCAATCAATAGTTTTGGTCATAGCGGCACTAATTCACATTTAGTGGTGAGTGAGTATGTTCCAGTTCACTCGGAATTGAAGAAAGTTAACTTGTTTGCTGGGGATATCGTGCGCTTAATAGTTATTTCTGCGAAAACTAAAGAGAGTTTAGATGATTATTTAAAAGCCCTGTTGCATTGGTTAGAAAAACCCAATCACAATCTCAATACAGAGCTTCAAACGGTTGCCTATACATTGCAGACCGCTAGGGAATCCATGCGTCATCGAGCCGCTTTTATTGCAAAAAATCTGGAAGAATTAAAGTTGCAATTAATCAATAGGGTTAATAATGGTTCTGAGTCTAATTTAACTGAGTCTGATGTTACTTCAATTGCCCAGCAGTGGCTATCGGGCAGTGAGGTAAATTGGAATGACTACTGGCCTAAAAGTCATAGTAACAAAAGATGCCATTTGCCAGTATACCCTTTTGCTAAAGAGCGTTACTGGATCAAAATGCCAGATTCCATACCATCAGAAATGCCAATGGCACGAAATCAACAATTACAAGCAAGTAGTAAGGTAAAAAGTTTCCAAAAGGAGCGTGTAGTATCTAATGAAGAAGCCCGATTAGTTTTCTCCGAGCCAGCATGGCTTGTGCCTCGTCAGAATGGAAAAATTCGCACCGGTCGCTGTCATTTGATTTTGATTGATGTAGCTAAAGCGCACGCTCAAATGCTAAAGGCATCGTTAGAAAAACGAAATTTAGCCCCGATCGTGAATCATTTAACGGCCAGTGGCATCACTCAAGCAACGCGTTATCAAGCTTTGACAAATGAGTTGATACAATTAGTTCAATCAACCCAGAACTTAGAGCGTATCGAGCTTATCATTGCGAGTAAAAAAACCGAAAGCCGACTACTGATTGGTCTGAATGCATTACTCCGAACGGCGAGTTTAGAGCTATCAATAGAATCTCGTTGTCTTTGGATTCCAACCCATACCAAAGGTTTGACTCAACAGCAGTTGATGCACATTGCTGAGAAAATTCAGTACAGCCCAGCGACTAACTCACCTCTTTTGAGTTTGCAATCTAAAGGAGTATGGGCTGAATGGCGTTGGCAAGAACTGATCGATCATGAGCAAAGACTCAATGATTTGAAATCCAAAGGTCCGATCACGGATTGGCAGGATAGCGGTGTGTATGTGATCACCGGTGGCATGGGTGGAATCGGTTTAGCATGTGCCAAGGCGATCAGTGAACAATGTCAAGGCGTTCATCTATATTTGCTGGGACGATCCAAACAAGATGAACGGATTCAAACAACATTGCTTGGCCTACAGAAAGTAGGCGCAATGGCCAAATATGCATCAGTCGATCTGGCTGATATGCATCAAGTAAGGGGTTTTATTTCTAACGTTATTCAGCAGCATGGTGTCATCAATGGCATCTTGCATTGTGCTGGATTAAATAGAGATAGATTACTTCTTAGTAAAACACCCAAGGATATCCAAGACGTATACGCAGCAAAAGTTGTGGGTACGGAAAATCTTCATATAGCAACTCAAAAAATCCCACTTGAATTTTTTACATTATTTTCGTCATGTTCTGCTGAGTGGGGTAGTGTTGGGCAAGCAGATTATGCTTGTGCTAATGCCTTTATGGATCAGTTTGCAATGATCCGTAATGAATGGGTTCAGCAAGGCGAATGTTTTGGAAGAACGCTCTCTATCAATTTTCCTTATTGGGCAGAGGGCGGTATGCAATTGTCCGAAGAGAGTGTTGCTGAAATGGAACGTCATACTGGCATGACACCCATGACAACAGAATTAGGTATAGCTTCGTTACAGGTTGCGATTAATTTAGATATTGATCGTCTTATGATTGTCGAGGGCTATAAAGAAAAAATTTCTGAATGGATATACGGAGATAACAAAGAAGAAAGGTCTGAAGAATCCGAAATCAATGTAGTTGAGCCAATACATGCACCGGTAAAAGAAAATTCAACCATAAAAATTTCCGGTGTATCATTAAATGTTGAAGATGAAAAACACATGCAGAAATCTTTTGAAGTATTAGTATTGGCAGTCGTTGACCGTTTAACTCAAGTATTTTGCAGTATTACACTGATGCCGATTGATAGAGTCGACCCACAAGAGCCTCTTGAAAACTACGGTATTGACTCGATTATGATTACTCGGCTTAATCGGGCATTAGAAAATGAGTTCACGAACAGTGAGTTACTTGAATCACTTCCACTAGAAGCTCGGCAATTATCAAAAACTCTATTTTTCGAATATCAAACCTTGAATGATATTGCTCGATATATCTCAGTCACTTATGAGGATGCTTGCCGCTTGTGGATCGGTAGTGGGACATCCAATAAATCGGTAAATGTTGATGCTCAAGCTGGACTGCAGGCAGTTTCTCCTGAAAATCATACTTCATCTGAATCGAAAATGATCTCATCAAAAACGCATAAATGCCGTGATCTGCAGTCTGAACCTACTGCCGTTATTGGAATGAGTGGTCGTTATCCTCAGGCATCCGATTTGGAGCATTTTTGGAAAAATCTGGCTGAAGGTCGTGATAGTGTTGGTGAAATTCCAGATGAACGCTGGTCGCTAAGAAATTTCTATGTTGATTCTGTTAAAGAAGCAGTTCGTACTGGCAAAAGCTATTGTAAGTGGGGAGGATTTATTGAAGGGTTTGCAGATTTTGATCCGCTGTTTTTCAATATTTCGCCGCGTGAAGCCCTCAATATAGATCCGCAAGAACGGTTGTTTTTGCAGAGCTGTTGGCATGCTTTAGAGGATGCAGGCATTACTAAGCAGGATCTTGCCATCATGTATGACGGCAACATCGGTATATTTGCAGGCATCACAAAAACGGGCTATGGACTCTACGGCCCTAGTTTACGTGAACAGGGGCAAATGGTCTTTCCGAGAACGTCATTCAGTTCGACAGCCAACCGAGTATCCTATCTGCTTAACCTCAAAGGCCCGAGTGAACCTGTAGACACCATGTGTTCATCCTCTCTGACAGCTATACATCAAGCCTGTGAAAGCTTAAGGCGTGGTGAATGCCAGATGGCAATTGCTGGAGGCGTCAATCTTTACCTGCATCCCTCTAATTATGTTGAGTTATGCGCTGGGCAAATGCTCTCTAAAGATGGTCGGTGCCGTAGTTTTGGTAAAGGGGGTAATGGCTTTGTTCCAGGGGAAGGAGTCGGTACCTTACTTTTAAAACCTTTGTCACAAGCGATGGCAGATCGTGATCCAATACATGCCGTTATTAGGGGGACAGCCGTTAACCATGGTGGAAAAACAAATGGCTATACGGTGCCTAACCCTCTCGCTCAGGCAGATGTTATTCGAATGGCGCTTGACCAGTCTAACATTTCTGCTGATCAGATAAGTTACATTGAAGCCCACGGTACTGGAACCGAATTGGGAGACCCCATTGAAGTAACAGGTCTAACTCAGGCCTTTGCTAAAGATAAAGTGGAGCAGCGGCATTGTGCGCTCGGTTCAGCAAAATCCAATATTGGTCATTTAGAAGCGGCGGCGGGAGTAGCGGGTGTCACCAAAGTTATCCTTCAGCTTAAACATAAGCAGCTTGTTCCTAGTTTGCATGCATCGGAATTAAACCCAGATCTGCGTTTAGACACGACGCCTTTTTATTTGCAACAGAATTTGAATGAGTGGGAACAACCCGATTCGGATAGTCGTATAGCAGGAGTCTCTTCCTTCGGTGCTGGTGGTGCCAATGCGCATGTGATCATTGAAGAATTTGATGAATATCGACCAGCACCCTCTTCCGCAGAAAAAGAGGTATTCTTACTGTCTGCCCGTGACTCAGAACGATTACAGGATTACGCAAAAGCATTAAAATCCTTTGTAGCGGCAGACCCAGATATGCCTCAATTGACATTCACTAACCTAGCTTACACTTTGCAAAATGGTAGGGAGATGATGGCGGCTAGAGTGGGCTTTATTGCTGACTCACCCAATACGCTTTTGGAAATGTTAGATAAATTTTTAAATGGGAAAGCTGAAGGCGTTGAGGGTATTTATTATGGAAAGGTACCTCGTAATCGATTATTGCAAATTGCAGACGAGGACCTTAGCAAGACACTGGTTCAATGGGCTGAAAAGGGGAAATGGAATAAAATACTAGAGCTATGGATTGTAGGTGAAACCATTGATTGGAGTGCAATTCATGATCATCGTGAAGGTGCAAAACCCTATCGAATCAGTGTGCCTGTATACCCGTTTGCAAAACGACGTTTCTGGCCTGCAGGGCGAAGTGCCGATACTGAGTGGGTTTCTGATATTCGGCTTGATCGGAATGATTTAGACGTTAGAAAGCCTGAAAATTCTATCGAAAAAAGTATTTCAATACAACCTGAAGCTGATCAAAAAATACCCTTAGAAAAAAATCACCAAATTGATTCATGTAGCTACGCTTCACACTGGGAAGCAATTGTAGATACCGATTATACAAAGCCCGCAATGCATCGTAATGTGTTGATCGTAGCAGGCTCTGAGAACGAAGATCTTGTTGAAAGCTTGATTGGCCTCTACAAACTTGATAACCAGTCAAATGAGGAATTTAATTCAGTATTCTGGTTGATACCAAGTAATGAAAACCGTCAAGTAGAGCAGGATAGATGGTTAATCAATGTTAAAAGTGACAACTTGTTCCATGTGTTTTTAAACCATGTGCCAGATTTCGATGCTTTCTACTTTATTGGTGAAACCAGTGACACTTCTGATTGGAATGCAGTAATTGAGAGATCGGATTTCAATGAATTTTTACTCTTGAAAACTATAAAGTGGCTCAAACAACAAAATTTCAAGCAATCCATTGACACTTATTTGGTTTCCCAGAACAACTACCGATTATCCTCCGAAATGACGAGCGCTGTTGGGGGCGGGTTGACTGGTATGGGCTATGCAATTGCACAGGGTGAGCATCGTTTTAAAGTGCGAAACATCGATGTGAATTTGCAGGAATGGTCAACACCTGAAGAGCTTTCTGATCTTGCAAAACGAATTCAAGAAGAGCCAGGTTTGCCACGTGGAGATGTGATTAAACTCAGTTCAAAAGGGCGGTACAGCCAGAAAATTTCACAGCTTGTTTGGGATAGTGATTCTGAGAAATCAAACGAATTAACGGAAACCATTAGAGAGGGAGGCGTTTATGTAATTTTAGGAGGCAGTGGAACAGTGGGGGGGGTCATAAGCCGCTTCCTTTTATCTGACTACAAAGCAAAAGTCATTTGGTTTGGAAGAAGACCAGAAGAGGATTCCAGTGTTCAAAAACGAATTGCCGAATGTAAGGGTAAAATCAATGGGAAAGCATCTGATGTCTCGTTGGATTATTTACAGGCTGATGCATTAGATTTGGAGTCTTTAAAAGAAGCTGTTGATACAGTCAAACAGCGATACGGAAACATTGATGGCGCTATTTTTTCTGGAGTGGTGTTTAGCTATGAAAATCCTATAACACAGATAACAAATTCTCAGTTCAATGAAGTGTTTGAAATGAAATCGAAGGGGAGTATTAGATTTTATCAAGCTTTTGAACATGAATCCTTAGATTTTCTCTGCTATTTTTCTTCGGGACAAAATTTTGCATTTTCAGGTGCCGCGAAGTTGGGTCCATATGCAGCAGGCATTACATTTTCTGATGCATTTGTTAGGAGTGTCGGACTTCAATCGAGATTTCCAATCGGTACTATTAATTGGGGATTTTGGCATTCATCCTTAAATAATTTGGAAAATAAAGATGTTTCAAGTTTGCCGCTCAGTCAGCATGCCGGAGCATTGGAAGATCGTCAGGGGTTTGAATGCTTTGTGAAATTTGTAGAGGCTTTGAGGCTGGGTCGGCTTGGTCAAATATTGTGCATGTCTGCTACAAAAGCAGTCAAATCACTTATGCCGCTAGTAGATACCCCAAAGAATATATCGGTGGATCAGTACCTAAAAAATAGAGAAGCTTTCGAATTTGCTCAGAAAGAAGCACCAAATTTATTGTCACTATATGATTCTCAACGCTTTGACAGGATAATGGCGGAAAAATTATGGGTTGTGTTAGGTTCATTAGGGATCTTAAGAAATGCGAATCAATATGAAGAACAGGAAGGGCTTTGGAGGAAATCAGGAATTCTAAGAAGTTATCGTCGGTGGTGGGATTGCAGCTTAGATGTTTTGCAGCGTGCTGGACTGATTGAAAGGCAAGGATTGAAAATTACGGCGGTCCAAAATTTAACCGATTTTGAGACCAATAAGATTCAAGAGCGTTGGCACGCACTTAAAAATGAGTATTTGAGCAACAAAGAAAGGAAGATACAGATTGAATTAATAGACTGTTGCTTTGAAGATTTATCACAAATACTTGTTGGTAAGCGGCTCGCAACGGATTCTGTGTTTCCTAATTCCTCAATGAGGCGAGTGGAGGGGCTTTATAAAAATAATGCACTTTCTGATTATTTTAATCAGGTAGTTACTCATAGCGTGATAAGTCAAATAAAGTTACTAGTTCAAAATAACCCTGAAAAACCCATTAGGATAATAGAGGTGGGCGCTGGTACTGGAGGTACAACAGCAGTTGTCTTGGATGCACTTAAACAAGCCAAGTATACACCAGCTGAGTACTGTTATACGGATGTGTCCAAAGCCTTCTTAATGCATGCACAGAAAGAATATGGCAAAGACAATAAATTCCTAACCTACAAAATTTGGGATGTGCAAACACCTGCAAAGACTCAAGGAATTAAGAATAATTACTTTGACATATTAATCGCAGCCAATGTGTTGCATGCTACTGATAATATTGAAAACACACTTAGTAATGTCCAGTCTGTATTGACTTCTAATTCAGCAATTATTTTGAATGAAATTAGCCATTTTTCACTATTCTCTCATCTTACCTTTGGATTACTTAAAGGTTGGTGGCTTTATGAAGATTCTGAAATACGGATTCCTGGGACACCTGCAATATCTCCAGAGAATTGGGCGTTTGCTTTAAAGAAAATAGACTTTAATAGTTGCTTGTTTCCAGCAGAGGTTGGGCATCGTCTTGGCCAGCAAATTGTGGTAGCGAGTAGAAATATGAATGCGATAGGGCAACAGAAATATCATGAGGTGGATGCTAATACTGGCATCGAAGGAGTTTCAAATGCTAACTTAGCAGCTACAAGCACTCAGGATGTAGAGAAAGTATCTAATGATGCCGTGTTAATGCAGTCGAGTTCCGGGTCAGTTGAATTTGTAGCTATGCTAAAGAAAGTGCTAGCAAACACAGTACAAATACCTGTTGAAGAAATCGAGCTTGATAGACCCTTTGCAGAATACGGTCTTGATTCAATTTTGGGAGTTACCTTTCTTACAAGGGTAGGGGAGAGTATCTCACTTGAATTAAATACCGCTATATTATTTGAGTACACGACGCTGGATCAGCTGGCTGAATTTCTGGAAGCACAGTTTAAACGGGGTTATGGCAGTAAGAATCTTTCAGGGTTGGTTATGCAAAATGAAAGTTTTAGGGAAGCTGCATCTCAACCTGAGCAAGAATTAAAGATCAAACATCATGCTGCCAGTATGAGTGCACAACAAGTTAAGCAGCAAGCAAAGTTAGTATTGGCTCAATCACTCCAAATTGACGATTCTCAGATTGATGATCAGCAACCTTTTTCTGATTATGGGTTAGATTCCATTTTGGGGGTGAGTTTTGTTAGCGAGTTGTCTGAAATATTGAAGATTGAAATTAATACAGCTGTCTTGTTTGAATTTCCGACATTGGAAACGTTGACAGACTATCTGTTGAGTCAGCTAGATTTGATAACCACAAAAGCAAAGAGACTTCCCTCTGATGTGTTTAATATGAAAAATCAGAGTTCACCTATCTACACAGAAGAAAAATTAGAAACAGAATTCTTTTCTGGAAATTTGTCTGTTGATGCTGTCTTTTCTGCAATTAACCAGGACGCCGTAGAGGTTCTTCAAGCAATAGAACCTGGGTGTGGTGAGGTTGATGGAAATCACACCTACGGACAATCTGCGGTTAGTAAGGGCGCTGTATGAAAAATAATAAATTTAAAAATATAATAAAAAAATTTAAATCAGGAGAAATATCTGAAGAAGCCGCTAAACAACAGTTGGAGCAATTGAAGGAAGAGTTTAAAGGTAAGGTTGGGGTTAAGCCTATCACAAAGCCTGACGCGAATAGTGATGCACCACTTGAAATCGCTATCATTGGGATGTCAGGGCAATTCCCAGGCGCAGATAATGTGCAGGAATTTTGGGATAATTTAAAAAATGGTGTTGATTCGGTTGTTGAGTTGGGTGACCGATACATCCTAAAACCAGATGTATATTCTGAAGAACCAAAACCAGGTAAAACGTACTGTAAATGGGGTGGGGTTCTTAAAAATCGAGATAAGTTTGATCCGTTGTTTTTCAATATCTCCCCAAGAGATGCAGAGTCTATGAATCCGCATCAACGCTTGGTTCTTCAGGAAAGCTGGAAAGCAATTGAAGATGCCGGATATAATCCAAAGTCGCTAAAGAAGCGTCCTGTAGGAATATTCGTTGGTGCAGAACCTACCGGCTACTTTCATGAAACCTTTATTGGTGCATCTGATGCAATTATCGCTTCTAGATTATCCTATTTTCTCGATTTAAAGGGGCCTGCTCTGGTCGTCAATACAGGCTGTTCTTCCTCGGCAGTTGCCATTCATCTTGCCTGTGAGAGTTTGCAAAAAGGTGAATCTGAATTTGCGATAGCGGGGGGCGTTTTTGCTTCTTTAAATGAACAGGGGCTCATTAGCTTGTCGCAAATGGATATGTTGTCTCCCACCGGTCGGTGTCATACGTTTGATATAAGCAGTGATGGCATAGTGCTTTCAGAAGCAATCGGCATGGTCGTGTTAAAGCCTTTAGATAAAGCGATTATTGATCATGATCCGATTTATGGTGTTATCTGTGCCAGTGGTATGAACCAGGATGGGGCAAGCAATGGCATCACTGCTCCCAATGGCCAATCTCAAGAGACATTAATTAAATCCTTATACCAGAAACAAGATATAAATCCCAAAGATATAAGCTATGTTGAATCTCATGGTACAGGTACTCCTTTAGGTGATCCCGTTGAAGCTGGAGCATTAATTCGAGCTTTTAAGCATTTCACTCAAGATGAAGAGTATTGCTTGTTGGGTAGTACTAAAGCCAATATTGGTCACGCATCTGCTGCAGCTGGTGTTGTTGGTCTCATAAGAATTTTGCTTTCAATGCAAAACAACCAAATTCCAAGTTTATTGAACCATGTATCTATAAATCCTCGAATTAAACTTAAACACTCGGCATTCAAAATAAATGCTGAGCTTATAGCCTGGGAATCAGAAATAGGTGTTCCCCGTTTAGCTGCATTGAATTCCTTTGGGCATAGTGGAACTAATGTACACCTGGTGGTGCGTGATCACGTAGCGAAGAATGCTGATAATAATCATTCCGTCGAAAAGAATATTCCATTGTTATTTCCAGTGTCAGCACGAACAAAAAAATCCCTAGTTCAGTATGTTGAATCTCTATCAGAAACACTAAAGAATACCTTTCTTAAGGTTTCTGATTTAGCCTATACACTTCAAGTAGGCCGTGAAGCCTTTGCACATCGATTGATTGTTATTGCTAAAACCAGCGAAGAATTGTCCGAAACTTTAGATAACTGGCTATCTGGAGAGACCCCTCCAAATTGTTGGTACTCTGAGACATCAGGCAAAGAAGTCCTTGAGTTACCTAAGGCGTTGGATTCTCAGGGCTTGAAATCGGTAGCTTCTGCTTGGATAGCAGGTGCTGAGATTAGCTGGCAAGAGCTAAACCAAGAATATTGTCCAGATGCACACCGTATACATGCGCCGACCTATCCCTTTGCACAATTAGATGTTTGGGTAGCACCTTCCATGCGAGGCCAAGGAGGTGGCCAAAAATCAGCAACGACAGAATCAGTCGTGAATCATTTGCACCCTTTCATAGCGAAAAATTTATCGGATTTGTCTCATCAGAGATATACCACTCTATTTAGCGGAAATGAAAATTTCTTAGAGCAGCATAAGGTCGCTGGAAATAAGATATTTCCTGGAGTAGCTCATATTGAAATGGCTCGTGCAGCTATTGCCTTGGCTGTTGGTGATTTAGTTTCTTCAAATGAACAACCTACTTTCAATAATATCGTTTGGTTACGGCCATTAATTGTTGAAGAAAAACCAAGGCAAGTATCGATTGAATTAACGGTTGAAGATAACCGGGAAATAAATTTTGAAATTCGAAGTAATGAAATAGATCACCAAACAGGTTTCTCTGAAGAAGAATGGGTTATACACAGTCAGGGTACAGCAGTGTATGGCAATTCTGTGTTTCAAGAATCATCAGAATTAAGTGAGCTACGATCTCGAATCTCTAAGTTCAAGATTCCAGCTGATCAGATTTACGCTACGTATAGAAATATGAGCTTTGATCATGGACCTATGTATCAAGGAATTGCTGGCATTCAAGTTGGTAATAATCAAGTACTGGCAGAGTTGGTGTTGCCCGCATCGGAAGTGGCCTCCTTGGGAGATTATTACCTGCATCCATCCATGATGGACTCCGCCTTGCAAGCGGCTTTAGGTTTGATGGTTGATGATAAAGTAAATGAATCTTACCCGACTTTTTCAATCACTCAGCCATACCTACCCTTTGCCTTAGAACGCTTGCAGGTAATTAGTAATTGTGAAACGCATATGTGGGCTCATATTTATCGCACTGATTCACAATTAGATAATGATCAGTCAAAAGATCTCATGCGCCTAAATATTGATCTCTTTGATTCTGATGGAAAGGCTTGTGTTTTACTGAAAGGTTTTACCTCACGTTTGTTAGATCTCAATGTTGAAACAGTGTCGGTTCCGCTTGTAGACCCAAAAACCTTATTGTTTCGACCTGCATGGGAAGAAAACGGAAAAGATGCTGGCCAGGAAAAGTATTATGAAAGGCGATTGATCGTTTTTGGTGGGTGCGAATCGCAAGAGGCTTCTCATCTGAAGGTAGCGTTAACACAGAGTGACTCTGATATCAGTGTAGAATATCTTTCAAACTTTGAAGACAATGTTGCGGTTAATTTTCAAGAACAAGCCCTAGAATTGCTAGCTAAGGTACAACTGTTTATAAATATTGAAAAGAACAAGAGATCTCTTATCCAGCTGCTAATTTATAACCCTAAAAATGAAGCATTATCTAATGGTTTTGCCGCAATGCTTCGTAGCTTGCAGCTTGAAATGCCTAGTTTAAATTTTCAAGTGATAGAGTTTGATGATGAAAATAAGATATTTGACATTATTCAAAATGAAGCTCCGTTAAAAGATCAAGAGATTTGTTATACCAATAACCAGCGTAGAGTCAAACGATGGGTGCCTTGCCCTGAAATGGATCTAACAACGCCAGCCCCATGGAAAGATAATGGAGTTTATTTAATTACAGGTGGATTGGGTGGCTTAGGTCGGTTATTTACAAGAGCCATTGCTGATTCTACTCAAAGAGCCACTGTTTATCTGACAGGTCGTTCTGAGCAAAATAGTCTTAAAGACTTATCAGATTTAGGGTCTGGATCAATTGACATTCGATATCTACCTCTAGATATCAGTCAGCTCGAGAAGGTTCAAGATGCAATATCCCAAATTTTGTTAGAGCAAGGGCATTTGAATGGGATTTTGCACAGTGCTGGAATAACCGAAGATGGATTATTTGCTAGCAAAAACGAAGATGTATTTAGGCGTGTGATGTTACCAAAAGTCCAAGGGACTCGTAATTTAGATAAAGCCACTACTAATATTGAATTGGACTTTTTTATACTCTTTTCATCAGGTGCTGGGGTTGTTGGCAATACAGGTCAATCGGATTATGCAACTGCAAACGCCTTTTTGGATCAATATGCTGAGTATCGTAACCGTAAGGTGATGAAAGGAAAACGATTTGGACGAACCTTGTCTATCAATTGGCCTTTATGGAAAAATGGTGGAATGCAGGTTTCGACAGAAACTCTAAAGTTCATGTCTGAATCCACCGGCATCATCCCAATGCCCAATAATGCAGGTATACAAGCCTTAATACAAAGTTTTGCATTAGATGAATCCCAAGTATTAGTGATGCACGGGGATGCCAAAAAGATAGAATCGTTGATATCAAACTTCTCAGGAAATCAGGTCGAACAACATAAAAAAAGGGTGTCTGGAAAGCAATTGAATGAATCGGAGCATGAAAATTCCCAGACGGAAGAGCTCAAGAGTAGATTGTTCAAAGAATTGACCCATCTTATTTCAGAACAGATGAAGTTGCCTGCTGAAGAAATAAAGCCTGATTCTGAATTCAGTCAATACGGGTTTGATTCAATCAGTTTGACTACTTTAGCAAATACAATCAAAAAGAAATGGGAAGTAAAGCTAACGCCTACCATTTTTTTCGAGTTTCCAACACTTTCTCATTTTATAGAGTTTCTGAACGATGAGCATTCATCGTTGTTGACTGAACAGCTCATTTCGCAAAATTTAAAGGTATCAAGAGATACTAATGTCGAGCCTGAAAAGCAAGGTAATAAATTTAAGCAGCAAGATTTAAAGCAAAAAAGATTCAAAGATACTCGGACCATGTTCAGTTCATTGGGTAAATCTAAAAAGCCATTTGGTTCGAATGAAGAGGATGATATAGCGATCATAGGCGTGAGTGGCTGTTTCCCTGAAGCAGAAAATATTGACGAATTTTATCGGAATCTAGAATCGAGCCGTGATTGCATCAGTGAAATTCCAATAGATCGTTGGGATTGGCGTGCTTACTGGGGTGATCCATACCAAGAAGCTAATAAATGTAACGTAAAGTACGGTGGTTTTATTGCTGGAATTGAAAATTTTGATCCTTTCTTCTTTGGGATCTCTCCTAAAGAAGCCCAATTGATGGATCCACAACAACGGCTATTGATGCAATATATCTGGTTGGCTTTGGATGATGCAGGGTATTCCGCAAAGGACATTGCCGGCACTTCCACCGGAATTTTCGCAGGTACAGGAGTAACGGGTTACAGCAGTTTAATTGCCAAAGCCAATATTCCTATCGAAGGTTACAGTAATACCGCCATGGTGCCATCGGTTGGCCCCAATAGAATGAGTTTCTTTTTAGATCTACACGGCCCTAGTGAACCTATTGAAAGCGCATGCTCTTCTTCATTAATAGCATTACATCGAGCTGTGCAAGCCATTCGATCCGGCGATTGTGAAATGGCTTTTGTAGGGGGCGTCAACACATTGATCGCACCAGAAGCCCATATCAGCTTCAGTAAAGCCGGTATGTTAGCCTTGGATGGCCGTAGTAAAGCTTTTTCGAGTGAAGCGAATGGCTATGTTCGCGGTGAAGGTGTGGGTGTTGTTTTCTTGAAGAAACGTCGCCAAGCCGAAGCAGATGGCGATCATATTTATGCTCTGATTCGTGGCAGTGCAGAAAATCACGGTGGTAAAGCGACATCACTGACGGCGCCTAATCCAAAAGCCCAAGCCGAGGTGATCAAAGCGGCTTATCGGCAAGCGAACATTGATCCTCGCAGCATTGGCTATATTGAGTCCCACGGTACCGGCACTCCCTTGGGGGATCCCATTGAAATTAATGGTTTGAAAACCGCTTTTAGGGAACTCAGCGACGAGAAGGGTGTTCGCGATTCCCAGTTTAATTACTGTGGTGTCGGTTCTGTAAAATCCAATATCGGGCACTTAGAGCTGGCTGCCGGGATTGCCAGCGTGATTAAGGTAATTTTGCAACTTAAGTACAAGAAACTTTTTAAAAGTCTTCATTGTGAAACGCTTAATCCCTACATCGAACTGGACCAAAGCCCCTTTTTTATACTCCAAGAAGCCAGAGAATGGGAAGCCTATACCGATGAACGGGGGCAAGTTTTACCCAGAAGAGCGGGCATAAGTTCCTTCAGTTTTGGTGGTGCCAATGCACATGTGGTGCTGGAAGAGTATCTAGAGCCTGGAAGTTCAGTTAGAGATTCAGAGTTCTCAGGCGTACTGCCTTTTGTTATCTCTGCGAAATCAGAAGAGCGTTTACGTGCCTATGCAAGTAGGTTAGCGCATTGGTTGGATCAACCTCCTAAAGAAGCCAGTGTTGATATCAAACACTGGCTGGCTAATATGGCATTTACGTTACAAGTTGGCCGTGATGCGATGGAAGCAAGAGCCGCCTTTTTAAGTGAGAATATCGAATCACTGCGTGATCAACTTATACAATTCGCAGAAACAGGTGAAGCCACCTATCAAGGGAATATAACCAAAGATAATCCAGCTTTAGCATTATTCCAACAAGATGAGGATATGCGTCTTGCGTTAGCAGCATGGCTTGAAAAACGTAAACACCCCAAGTTATTGGAGCTTTGGTGTCAAGGCTTGCCTATTGAATGGCAAAGACTCTATCCAGAAGATTCAACACTAAGACGCATCAGTTTGCCAGGATATGCATTTGCGCAGGATCGATATTGGGTTACGGATTTAGCTGTTCCCGCAGCACCTTTGGCGGAGCAGCAAATGCAATCGCTTCCACTACTCCAGCGTTGGTTGCACCCTATGCTCGAGTGGAATATTTCTAATTTTCTTGAGCAACGATTTTCCAGTCATTGGTCTGGTGAAGAGTCTTGGTTCAACGATCATCAGGTTTTAAACCGTCGAATCATGCCGGGGGTTGGCTATTTGGAAATGGCTCGAGCAGCTGTCGTGACGTCTTTGGATGAAGTAAGTCTAGAGGAACAACAAATAGTCTTTCATGGTATTCGTTGGTTACGGCCCTACAGCTATACAAAAGAAAATCCAAGTTTAGACATTGTGCTTTCACCAAACGAGCAGCAAGTTGATTTTCGGATTTTCTCAATGGAAGGGCAAAATCGAGTGGATCATTGCACGGGTAGTATCGTTTTGGTTGAAGCTTGCTCGAAAACTAATTCGGAAAAATACCGTATTGATGTTAACCAACTCATGCAATCCGGTGGCTGGCAGCAAGGCCTGGAAGGAGCAGGTTTATATTCGATTTTTGAACAACTGGGTATTCAATACGGTGATGGACACCGAGGTATTGAACACCTCTGGATGCAGCCACAGCAAGTATTGGCAAAACTATCCTTACCTGATGCTGATGTGAAAGCAGAAACTGTTTTACATCCAGGAATGATGGATTCAGCCTTACAAGCATCGTTAGGATTGCTGTTGCAAAACGATAGACCTCTTGAATTACGGGTTCCGTCTGCGCTGGAGTCAATACAGGTGTTTGCTCCTTGTGAAGCAAATATGTGGGCTTGGATTGAACTTGATGAATCGAGCACTGAACAAGATCAAAAGATCCATATCAATCTGTACTCTCACTCCGGTCAACTTGCTGTTAGTTTGAAAGGCTTGCAATCGACACCTATAAGTTTGAGTGCTCTACCCGATACCAATATAACACCCCAATCAATTACAAATTCTGAAGAAATGCCGTTACCTGAAGGCATGAGTTATTTGGTGCCGGCTTGGCAAGTTAATAAGAGCCAAATAATACAGCCTTCACAGGATTCGACGTTAATCATTTCTAATCGGTCAGATTTATCAGAATGGCTGAAAACACTCTATCCAGCAGCCAACCAATTATTTGAATTGAATGCTGAATCTACGGAAATTATCTTTAGCCAGCTAAAAGCCCAGCCAAACTTTAATCGTTTGGTTTGGGTTGCTCCTATTGATATGCAATTGGGTTCAGAAGATTCATGGTTGAATGCTGACCCGGATGCACCTTCACTCAATCTGTTTCGATTAATCAAAGCATTACAGAAAATTATCAATACGGATCAAACGTTCACGCTACAAGTGATCACAACTGCAGGGGCGCAGATTTCAAGACAAGAAATCATCGATCCGAGCCTGTCTGCATGCCAGGGTTTATTGGGTTCTTTAGCAAAAGAGGCAACAGAATGGAATGTTAAACTTATCGATATCCCATTTTCTGAAGAGGCATCACTGCCAACAGGCTTTCCTGAAACAAGGGTTTCAGGAGAATGTTTGGCTTGGCGCCAGGGTGAGTGGTTCAGTCAAAGGCTGGTTCCTATTAAATGGCCTAATGAAGAATCCACTGCGCCTGTACAGGGATTTGAAAAGGAAGGCCTTTATCTTGTTCTTGGGGGCGCCGGGGGTTTAGGGCAAGTATTGACCCAGCATTTAATTCAACATTACCAGGCTAAGGTGGTTTGGCTCGGACGTAGTCCATTAGATGAAGATATTCAGCAGCGAATTTCGTCACAAGAAAAATATTGCCAGCAATACCATGCACCGCTGCCTCAGTATTTCCAAGTAGATGCTCGGGACGAATCGCAATTACAGCAGGTAAGGAAACAGATACTCGAACATTGTGGTGCTGTTCAGGGAGTGGTACATGCAGGTTTAGTGCTGAAGGATGTGCGCCTAGAGCAGATGAAAGAAAGTGAGTTTCTGGAAGCTTTGCAAGCTAAAACACTCACCAGCCAAAATCTAGCTCGCGTGTTTAATCCAAAAGCTAATCCTGAATTAAAGCTCTTTTTATTTTTTTCTTCGATGAATGCTTTTTCAAAAGCAGCGGGGCAGGGTAATTATACTGCCGGCTGTGTGTATACGGATGCACTGGCACACGCGTTATTGGAGCATTGGACTTGTACAGTAAAAGTGGTGAATTGGAGTTACTGGGGCAGCGTGGGCGTTGTTGCTGATCCTAATATTCAAGCGCGAATGGCGATTAATGGTATTGGTTCTATTGAACCGGCTGAAGGCATGCAAGCCTTGGATGCTTTGATGAGTGCCGATGTGCCGCAACTGGGTGTCTTAAAACTGTTAAAGCCGATGGCTATTGCGGGTATCGATTCTGACGAAACGATAAGTGTTATGTCTCGGACGGCTTTAGTGAATGATCAGCCTTGGTCGTTGACCCAGGCTAATATTGGTGATGCGCCTCAGCATCATCAGGATACTGACACTCTTTATCAGCAACTCTTGCAAATAATTGCTCGACAACTGCTGGATGCAGTTGAAAGTCCTTTAAGCGAACAAAGAGTGTTAGAAACACCTGCTTTTGGGAAGTGTTTCAATGAAAATTCTTATTATCGTCGCTGGCTGGGTGAAACTTTAAACCGATTAAAAGAATATAAATTAATTGATGGTCAGGGTGAGATTGTCCAACCCATTGATCCATTATCGGAATTGTGGAAAGGCTGGCGCCAATCCACTCAGAAGTGGTGTGAAGATACTAGCATTGCTGCCCAAGTAGCTTTGATGGAAGCCTGTGTAAAGGCATTACCCAATTTACTGAGAGGTGAGGAAACAGCAACGGATGTTTTATTCCCTAAAGGGTCAATGACGTTGGTTGAAAACATCTATAAGAATAATCCTGTTTCAGACTATTTCAATGCGGCCCAACAGAGTCGGATTATCGCTGCCGTGAAATTCTTAGCTGAGTCATCAGCAAAAATACGCATATTGGAAATCGGTGCAGGGACAGGCGGTACTTCAGCGGGCTTGATAGAAAAGCTAAAGCCTTATACTAGCAATATTCAAGAATATTGCTATACCGATCTTTCGCAAGTCTTTTTAAATTTTGCAAACACTCAATTTTCTTCAGAAGCGCCTTATCTAAAAACGGCCTTGTTGGATATTACCAAGCCTTGTGAAGAGCAAGGTTTTGAACTTGGCCAATACGACATTGTATTGGCAACCAATGTTCTGCATGCCACCCCTGATATTCGGACCTCTTTACAGAATACAAAATCCTTATTAAAACGTGGTGGTTTGCTGGTCATTAATGAAATCAGTGACCGATCTATTTTTACTCATCTTTCTTTCGGGTTACTGGAAGGTTGGTGGTTGTATCAAGATGAACATTGGCGTATCCCAGGTTCGCCTGCACTGTCTTCAGAAAGCTGGCAAAGGCTTTTGAGATTGCTCGGTTATGATCAAGTGGCATTACCATTGAAGCAATATCATGAGTTGGGGCAACAAATCATTGTTGCTACGAGTGATGGGCTAATTAATTCGGCTGCCAAAACAGTGGTGAAGAGAGCTACCCTTAAACTGCCACCCATGCAGCCAGTATCCATTCAAAAAGCAGCACCCGTTCATGAGTCTTTAGAAGGCAAGCAGAATAATTCTGCACAATTGCTATTCGATCAATGTCAAACATTTGTGGTAGACACGATAGCCGCTTTGGTGAACATGGCACCTGAAGAACTTTCAACTCAATCACCCTTGGACCGTTTTGGTATTGATTCTATAGTGCAGATTAATTTGCTTCAGTTGTTAGAAAAAGCAACAGGAGAGCTTTCACGTACCTTATTGTTTGAACACAATACGGTGGATCAATTAGTGCACTATTTAATCGAGGAACATTCAGAATCTCTTAAAGCCTATTTTGGTATCGAGCTCGAAGCAGCTTCATCACCCCCGGCTACAGTATTAAACCGTCAGGATAGGATAGGCTCTAATTCGGACAAATACTTGAAGGATCTCAAGCAACAAACTTTTCACTGGGTTCAGGATTGTATCTCGTCTTTGATCAATATCCCTATTGAGCAATTGGATCCACACCAAAGCTTAGATCGCTATGGTATTGACTCCATTTTGCAAATTAACCTCATTCAAATGCTAGAAAAAGGTGCGGGAGAGTTACCCAGAACATTGCTGTTTGAACACAACAGTATCGAGCAGTTGGCTGACCACCTGATGGCGGATTATGAGGAGAGCTTGCGCACATTCTTTAGGGCTAATGGGGAAAATAGGCAGGATTTAAGTGCGAAACACGCCAACTTGCCGACTACCCCCTCAGTTTTTCTGAACCCGAGCCAAACAATAGCATCCATTGCAAATCGTTCAATGGTGAAAGCTGTTCACCTGAAACCTTCGCCTAACATGCCGAGAGCAGAAAATAGTCGGTTAAGGCTGCGGCAGGATGCTGTAATGGATAAGTGCTCAAACAAATTGTCGAACCATCAATGTCATACTGATGACATAGCCATCATTGGTGTCGCTGGGCGTTACCCTCAAGCGGATACTTTAGAGCAATTTTGGGAGCAATTATCTAAAGGCAAGAGCGCTATTCAGGCTGCACCCAAAGAGCGTTGGGCTGATGCGCTGACACATGATCAATCTTGGGCCAGTGACGATTTTTTTGGCGGATTCTTAAACGATGTCGATGGCTTCGATCACGTCTTGTTTGATCTTAAAGAAAATGAGGCGGCCAATTTGTCGCCTGAGTTAAAACAAATGCTAGAAGTGACCTGGCTGACCTTTGAGAATGCCGGTTACAGCCGTCAGCGACTGGCGGAATATCAAGCTACCCAGACCGCTGGTGTAGGCGTTTTTATCGGTTCAATGTATAACCAATCTACCTGGTCTGAATCGAATGTGGAACATGCTGCTATTAAATCCAATGTAACGGATTGGCAAATTCCTAATCGAATTTCTCATTATTTTGATCTTAATGGCCCAAGTCTGGCGATCAACTCGGCCTGTTCCAGCTCCATGACGGCTATCCATTTAGCTTGCCAGAGTTTATTGCAACAGGATTGCAGTATGGCGGTAGCCGGCGGCGTTAACTTGATTCTAGAGCCTTCAAAATTCCAAACCCTGAAGCTGGCGAATTTATTGAGCGGTGATCGTCTGAGTCGCGGTTTTGGGAAGAGTGATGGCATGTTGCCCGGTGAAGGGGCGGGCGCTGTTTTGTTGAAGCCTTTAACTGAAGCACTGGCTGATGGCGATTATGTCTATGCTGTGATTAAAGGTTCATGCGTTAAGCATGGGGGTGGCAAGCAAATGTATTCCGCGCCTGACCCGAAACAGCAAGCGCAATTAATGAACGATACGTTGGCTCGCGCCGGTGTGACGTCAGAGCAAATCCATTACGTGGAGGCCGCTGCGAATGGTTCCGCTTTAGGCGATCCCATCGAAGTGGTAGCGTTGAAGAAAGTTTTTGGGAAGCAAAATCCCCATCACTGCGCTTTAAGCACGGTGAAATCCAATATTGGTCATCTAGAAGCGGCGTCAGGCATATCTCAGCTGACTAAAGTCATATTGCAATTGCAGCATCGCATGCTGGTCCCCAGTATTAATACTGACCCTATTAACCCTCACTTACGTTTAGACAAGAGCGCCTTTTATTTACAAAAAACCTTGGAGCCTTGGGCTACGACTTTGGATGATCAGGGAAAAGCTTCCCGTAAACGTTGCCTCATTAATTCTTTTGGTGCCGGTGGCAGTTATGCCAGCCTGGTCGTTGAAGAGTACCCAGCTAAGGAAGCTCCACCGGTGCAATCGAATCATTGCGATTCGCAATTATTCTGTTTCTCGGCAGCTTCTCGAAGCAGTTTATTGGCTTATTTGAAAAACTTAAAAAATCAACTAAACACTCATGCCGACGTTGATCTGGCAGAACTTGCACAGCAGTTATCCAAACGGGATCTGCATTTTGGTCACCGTGCTGCGATTATTGCTGGCTCTGTTTCTGAATTGGAAAACCTGATCGATGTTGCAACCCAATCTTCTGATATTGATTCCAAAAATATCTGGATATCCGATGTAACGGGAGTTGGAGAGTTGGATGTGGAGATCGCTGAAGGCAGCTTAACTGAACAAGCCCAAGCTTTCTGCCAGGGGAAAAGGCCAGTAGCGCATAAACATAATCATATAGCCGTACCTTATGCTTTACCGCCCTATCAATTTGATCATTTTGACTCGAAAAAAACAGAGCAATGGAGTGAAACCTTATTCCATCAAATAGCAGACGGAGAACTGGATGCTAAAGCCTTCGAAAAAATAATTAAGAGCAGTGCTTGAAGGGAGTCACACGAATGGAACAACCAAAACTATCACCTGAAACTGAACAGGTATTAAAAGAAAATAACGAAAGGAAAGTGGCCAGAGGGATCGCTCAATCGCCTTCGGTTGACTTATCTTATTTAGAAATGAAAGACGGCTTTCCTGTCATGCCAGGAAAAAAGCCGTTTGTTGGGCACGTGCACTTACTAGGGCGCAATGCCCTTGAAGCATTGAATGCGGCAAAATCCAAATGTGGCCCTATATTTTGGACCTACTATGGTAGTCAATTACCGGTCCTGCAAATATTGGATGAAGCTGGCATTGATATACTGCTGAACAAGCACACCAGTAACTCTTACATTAAAGAGCAAATGCCGGTAGTGACGGGCGAATCCATCAGTGGTACTGATGGCCAGCATCATCGTAATGTTCGAAAAGCCATATCAGGTGCTTTTACTCCCAAGGGGCTTACTCAAGCAAAAGTCGGAGAAGCGATATCAACGACTTTAGAGCAGCACCTCGAAGCATGGCATCACACTGGCAAGGTCCCTATTTTTCCAAAAACCAAAGAAATTGCATTGGATGCGGTGTTTAGAATTTTGGGAATTGAGGGGCAAGACCTGTCTGTATGGCGGCACTATTATGAAGAATTTTTTCTTGGAATGATTCCCCTCAAAATTGACTTTCCCGGTTTTCCAGCATGGCGTTGCCGGAAAGCACGAGGCTGGTTGGAACGTCAAGTGGGTCAAATTGTGACCAAGGTCCGTGAAACCAATGATCATGACAGTCTCGTCGGTGCCATGACCTTCGGTAAAGATGAATCAGGAAATGAGCTTTCCGAAACCGAATTAATTCACAACATTTTAGGGTTGGGGTTTGCGGGATCTGAGACAACTGCAGCCGTTATGGCTTGGTCAGTATTTGAGTTGTCGCGTAGAAAAGATATTTGGGATTTGCTCTGTGAGCAAGTTGCTCAATTGGAGAACATGCCCGTTACTCAAAGTGAATTGAATAAGCAGGTGCCTATTGCCGAAGCCATTTTCCGTGAAACGCTGAGGCTCTACCCGCCTGCTCCTTTTGAAATGCGTAAAGTATCAACCGAGTTTGAGCTGATGGGTCATCGTATTCCTCAGGGCATCATGGTGGGGCTGAGTCTGTTGCATGTTTCCCGAAATCCTGAACGCTACAGTCATCCTGACGAATGGCAACCGAATAGGTGGTTTGATGAGGCGCATGGTCATAATCCGATTGAAAGCTGCCAATTTGGCAGCGGGCCTCATGTATGTCTTGGGCGGCACGTGGCCACTTTGGAAGGTTCCTTATTTGTTGTGAAATTAGCTCAAATATTTGGATCAAAAGGCATGCAGCCAAGGTTGGTTGGTAAAATGCCACCGCCTTCATTTTTGCCTTTTTATCGTCCTTCGAATAAAGCGATATTCAGTTTTTCAGGATAGGAAAAAGCTGGATCATTTTACAATTTGTCAGTGAGCGATGGGTTTTTTGATCGCTTTTTGTACCCCGTTAATTCGGGGTGAGGTGTTTAAGGATGGAACGTACAGTGGACAGTCAAATTCAAGCGCTTTACGATAAAATCCAGAAAAAAACCATCAGCGTAGCGGATGCGACACTCGAACTTGAACGCATACGAGCTTGGTATCGAAGTCAGCAGCCTAAGACTCGAGGACTGCAACTGCCGACCCCTTCTGATCAATTAAGGCCACTTCGAGAGTACGACTTTTCCGATCCCTTTTTACAGGATCATCAACTGGGCCAAGATCCCATATTATTGGGTGTCACTTTCGCGAGCTTGGCACTGGAACTGGGTATTGGGCAACTGGCAGAAGGTGAAGCACTTGAAATAAAACAGCTGAACTTTGCGGCTCCTGCAAAAATTGAACAGGGTAATCGCCTCGCCATTACTATTCAGTCAAGTGTAAGCGATACCAAGGCCCATGGGTTTGAAGCGCTTTTTCGTATTGCACCTGACCAACCCTGGCAAATAGGGGCGACAGGATCTTTAACCGCCGTTCCATCACTGACGAACGCCATTGATATTGCTGCAAACATTCAAAACATGGAAGCTTTAAAGGATTTTGAATGGATCTATGAATTTAACCAAAGTGTTCATTTAGGTTCAAGCTACCGAATCATCCATCGGTTATACCGAGATCCTATCTTGCAGGAAGCTATAGCATCAATTCAGCTCCAAGAAACCAAAGAAAAAGCTTCCTCCGGTTATGGCTTATCACCGCTGTTGATTAATAGCGCGTTTTTAACGCTGATTCCGCTTTTAGATAGAAACGCTTTATCCGATGCCTATATCCCTTTTGGGATTAAACGCTTGGTGCTGCATACAGCCATGGTTGGGAATCGGTGCTGGGTTAAAGTAAAAATTCAAAAACAATCTTCTGAATTAATTCTGTTTGATGCTCAATTGCTGGATGAAAAAGGAACGTTCATTGCGGAATTTCAGGGGTGTTCACTCAAGCGCATTCGAGAAAACACCTCGATTGTAGATTCTTCTCAATCGGAAAAACTCAAACAGGAAAACATGAATTTTTCCTCTCAATCAATTAATGGAGTAGAGGCAGTCGAAAGCTATTTGTTTTCTCAACTCAATCAGCTAGGCGCTTCGCATTTAACTCGAAAACAACGTAAGCGCAATTTAATGGATTTAGGGCTGGAATCATTGCAGCTGGTGAATTTAGCAAAATCGATAGAACACGCGTTGTCGATAGAGCTGGATCCAACTCTATTTTTTGAATATCCCAGTGTGGCCGAATTATCAGAGTATCTTTGGCAACATCATCGATCAGCATTAGAAAGCCTGGTTGTTCGGGTAGCGCATTCATCCATTGATTCAGAACAAGCCTCTTCTACTGTCCAAAAACCTTTAGGAAATAAAGATTCCGCAAAAGAACCAACTCAACGATTAGTCGATCAACACTCCAAAACTCAGAGACCAATATCAAACGTTTCAACGAATCATGAAGATATTGCGATTATCGGAATGAAAGGCCAGTTCGGTGAAGCGAAAGATCTTGAACAATACTGGGCTAATATCCTCGAAGACAGAGAATGCATTAAGGAAATACCTAAAGATCATTGGGATGTTGACCCCTGGTATAGCTCAGATCCTGAAGCCCATGACAAAACCTATTCGAAATGGGGCAGTTTTTTACAGGGCATTGAGTACTTTGACGCGGACTTTTTTCGAATGTCACGCCGTGAAGCACAGTGGATGGACCCACAAGTGCGTTTATTACTGCAAAGTGTATATGCCACTGCGGAAGATGCTTGCGTTGCTAAATCCATTAGAAGTACCAATACCGGTGTATTTATTGGTTCTTGCTTTAATGAATATTTTGACAAAATGACCGAAATGGAATTAGCGATGGACCCCTATATGGCGACAGGGATGGGCAGTATTGCCGCTAATCGCATTTCCTTTTGGTTTGATTTTAAAGGGCCGAGTTTGATGTTCAATACGGCCTGTTCATCTTCACTGGTGGCGCTGCATGCAGCCTGTGTTTCGTTGCGGTACGGTGAATGCGACATGGCCTTTGTTGGCGGCAGTAACTTGCTGTTGTCTTCTTGGCATTATCGTTATTTTTCTGCCATTAGTGCTTTGTCGCCCACAGGCCGTTGCCACACCTTTGATACGAAAGCCGATGGTTATGTACCCGGAGAGTGTGTTGCTACCTTGCTACTGAAACCGCTTTCAAAAGCTCTGGCGGATGGCGATCCGATACAAGGCGTTATTAAAGGGGCAGCTGCTCTTCATGGTGGATATACACCTTCGTTAACCGCACCCAGTGTGGCCGGCGAAGAAAATGTGATTTTACAAGCCTGGCAAAATGCAGGCATTGATCCACGTTCACTGAGTTACATTGAAGCGCATGGTACGGGCACTAAATTAGGGGACCCTATTGAGGTCAATGCGCTGAAGCGAGCGTTTGGGCGATTTACTCAGGATCAATATTTTTGTCACTTAGGTTCGGCTAAGGCCAATATCGGACACGTTGAAGGTGCTGCGGGCATTGCTGGGGTTTTGAAAGTGTTGCAGCAAATGCATCATCAAACCATTCCCCCATTAGGGCACTTTGAGGAACAAAACCCTCATATTGATTTAAACAGTTCTCCTTTTGTATTAGATACGGAGCCCAGCCAATGGGCCAGCGAACATAAACCACGTATGGCGGGCGTCAGCTCTTTCGGTTTTTCTGGCACCAATGCCCATGCCGTATTAGAAGAATTTATTGATGAGCGTGAATTTCAAATCCATCAAGGTCAGTGGGTTTTGATTCCAGTATCCGCTAAAAATGAAGAGCGATTGCAGGCCCAGATTGATCAATTGATTCATTTTATTAGTGTCGCTCAACCCGACTTGGTGTCTCTGGCTTACAGCCTCCAAATTGGCCGAGAAGCCATGGCTACGCGCGCCATTTTTAAAGTGAATTCGCTGGATGTCTTGCTTGAGCAATTGCAAGCCTGGAAAGCAAACTCCAGCGAGACGTCGTTAATAGAAACCAAACTCTCGGTGGATCAAGCGATGGAAGCTCAAGACCTTTCATCACTGGCAGCGCATTGGCTGGCCATGGCTGAAGCTGAAGAAGATTTGGATTGGGGACTTTTATATCAAGCGGATAAACCTTTACCAGCCCGTATTTCCTTACCCAGTTATGCTTTTGCAGCTCAACGGTACTGGTTGGATGAATTGCAGCCAGAATCTCAAGCGATTACGACGCTAAATACTTATACAGAACATTGGCTACCTGTAGAAGATTTACCGACCAATGACTCAGTCCAGCATTTGGTTTGCCTGGTACAAAACAAAGGATTGCGAAAATCCCTAACTAAGAAATTGAGAATTCAATACCCCAACACAGCCCTTTATTTTGTTGGAGACTCAGCGTTAGAGCCCTCAAATTCCTCTCAACAAAGTTGGATAGCTTGCTTCAATGAGCTATCTAAAAAAATAAATGGACGCTGTCATTTACTCTATGGCTGGCCTGCTGAACAGGTTAAATGGGCATCGGATCCCAGCCCAATCCTGGACATAATAAAGGCAATTCAGGGCAGTTCATTAACCGTGGAGCGCCTGTTATTAGCTGGAATAGCACACTCACCTTTGGATCGTTGTTATTTAGAAAGCTGGATTGGTTTTGAACGCTCTTTGCCTGCCATTGAAAAGAATTTTGATGTTCAAGTGGCCATTCAAACGGATTCCAAAAAAACCTTAACCGCCTGGTTGCCTGAATTGGTACAGCAGTTGGGTGATGCTCAAGCCAAGAGCCGTTTATACGATCAAGGCAAAATATTTCAATTACAGATTGAGTCGGTCAACGTTACAGAACAATCCCAAACATTTTCGTTAGAGACTTTTGAAACGGTATTCATTACGGGCGGCACGGGTGCGCTGGGGATGATGCTGGCGACTGAGCTCTCGCAACGGGCACGTCATTCGAAGTCCACTCAAGTGAACCTTGTGCTCAATGGGCGCTCTGTTCTGACCCCAGAGCAGCAAGACGCAATTGGTGCCTTGAGGCATAGCCATTGCCATGTGCATTACCTGCAAGCCGACTGTACTGACGCCAAAGCCATGAATCGTGGCCTTGCAGACATTTTACCTCACAGTGGTCCCATTAAGACTTTGATTCATGCCGCGGGGGTAATGCCGAATTCGACACTTTACGAATCGACATTTTCAGATTTTAAGAGGGTGTTAGAGACTAAGATTGCCTCGACAATAACACTTGAAAAAATTCTATCGAAACAGTCACTCAAATATGTGTGTTATTACGCCTCTAGCTCAGCGATTCTGGGGGATATGGGGGCTGCAAGTTATTCGATTGCCAATCGTTTTCAACAAGCATTCAGCCGCCATGTGCAATCTCAAAGTGGCGCGCGCGTGGTCGCCATACAATGGCCGCTTTGGAAGGAAGGGGGCATGCAAGTTGGAGAAAAAGCCACCACCGATTTCTATTTGGCAAGCACTGGACAAAGACTGCTGGAGTCTCAAGAAGGCATACAGATGCTGGAAAAGATTTTGGCTTCCGACCTCGACCAAGTGCTGGTGTTGGCTGGCGAGAGGCAACGGTTAGGGGTTTTACTAAACAATATTTATTTACCGAAATCCAACTCAGAACCAAGCCATAGCCAAATTGACCCAATCGCTACCGATCGTAAAGCCATTTCGGGTAATCGACCTGAATTGAAAGGCCTTTCACTCCCACAAAAATTAATGTGGGATCTAAAGGACCTGGCTTCCAAACCCTTAAACGCAAAACGGCAATCTTTATCAGAAGAAAGCAATTTGGCGGACTTTGGTTTTGATTCCCTTAGCTTGGCCGAATTTGCACGTCTTTTAAACAAGGCGTTTCATTTATCCCTTTCTCCGGAAGTCTTTTTCGGGCAATCAACGTTGGCTAAGCTGTCGAACTATTTGCTGACTAAATTCCCGGATGCAGTACAGGCTTGTTATCCTGAAAATCCGAATGCTATAGGGAATCCTCAGCCTGCTGTTACGCCCACTCTAAATTCAGTAAGCAAGCAGCATTCAGCCGCTGGGATAAGTGGGTTGGGGTTATCTGCCAGCCAGGAACCTATTGCCATTATTGGTATGAGCGGTCGTTTCCCAGGGGCACGCAACGTTGATGAATTGTGGACGCTATTATCGGAAGGCAAAGATGCGGTCACTGAGATTCCTGCCGACCGTTTTGATTGGCATCAATACGATGGCGATCACCGTCAAGACCCTACTAAAACGCCTTGCCACTGGATGGGAGCGATTCCGGGCATCGCAGAATTTGATCCTTTGTTTTTCGAAATGGCGCCCAAAGAAGCCAAGTACTTAGATCCTCGGCAGCGACTTTTATTACAGGAAGCCTGGAATGCGCTTGAACATGCAGGCGTGGGCCCTCAGCAAATAGCCTCCAAAAAAATTGGTATGTTTGTGGGCGTAGAGGAGGGGGATTTTCAACGTATCGTGGGTGAGGAGAGCCTCACCTCGAATCACAATGGCATTCTGGCTTCACGTTTGGCCTATTTTCTGAATTTAACGGGCCCAACCATGGCCATTAATACGGCCTGCTCATCGGCCTTAGTAGCCTTGCATCAAGCGCAGCTTAGCTTGCGGAATCAGGAATGTGATTTAGCGATTGTGGCTGGTGTGAATCTGATCTTTTCACCCGATGCCTTTGTTGGCATGACTCACGCGGGCATGCTCTCTACGGATGGAAAGTGTTTTACTTTTGATCAGCGAGCCAACGGTATGGTTCCGGGTGAAGCCGTCTGTGCTGTTGTTTTAAAACCCTTAGCCATGGCTGAAGCCGATGCTGATGTTATTCACGCCACAATTCGGGGCAGTGGTGTCAATTACGACGGAAAAACCAATGGCATCACCGCACCAAGCGGTGTTTCGCAAGCGCAATTGCTGCAAGAGGTTTACGCAAGAGCCGACGTCAGTACCCGTGACATTGATTATATCGTGACGCACGGGACCGGAACTCAATTAGGTGACCCGGTTGAAATCCATGCATTAAATGAGGTTTTCCAAAATGACCCAGTGGGTCACTGTGCCTTGACGTCCACCAAAACGAATGTGGGCCATACCTTTGCTGCCTCTGGTTTGGTGAGCTTAATCAGCCTGGTCGAGGCGCTAAAACATAAAACCATTCCTGCCAGTTTGCATTGTGAATTCCCCAGTGAACATGTGGATTGGCAGATGAGCCCTTTTTATGTGAATACCCAAAATACCCCTTGGCCTGACAACGAAACAGGGCAATCTTCCGAGCGTTTAGGGGCTGTCAGTGCGTTTGGGATGAGCGGCACGAATGCTCATGTTGTACTTCAGAGTTACGCTCAGACTCCACCGACATCAGACTTTATTAAACCCTGCTATTTAATTGCCTTATCGGCAAGGGCATCAGATCAACTTAGTGACAAAGTACAGGACCTTCTCAATCATCTGCGGGCAAACACCTATTCACAAGAGGCATTGGCATCCATCAGCTACAGCTTATTGGAAGGACGCCATCATTTCAGGCACAGGCTCGCCATCGTTGCGAGTGATTTAGAGGAACTGGAGTACAGCCTGGATTGCTTTCTTCAGGGAGAAGCCCGTCCGAATCTTTTGCAGGCCGAAGTTGAGCGAGGATTTAAACCGCAAACCACTTTGACTCGTTATCTCGGACAAATGTTGGAGGACAGTCGTAAAGCTACTGAGCCAGAAGCTCGTGAACTCTTTTTGGGGCTGGCGGACCTGTATCGACAAGGTTATGAGATTCAGGCTTGGCGATTATTTGCAGACCAATCAAATGGCCTTGTTCCGCATAAAGTGGCATTGCCTGGATATCCCTTTGCGAGGGAAACGTATTGGCCAGATGTGAGTACCGCGCCCATTATGCTGTTGGGGGCTGATGCCGTACCTTCCAAATCAAAGGCTACAATCGCCTTACATCCTCTGGTGCATCAAAATCGTTCGACATTCTATCAACAACACTATTTTACCGAATTCACGGGTGCCGAAAGGTTGTTGCAAGAACACCGAATTGGTGACCGTTTTATCTTTCCAGCCACAGGTTATTTAAGCTTGGCGCAAGCCGCGGTTTCTATGGCGCTTGAAAGTGCCATTGACAATATTCAACTGGAAAACGTTGTTTGGTTGAGTCCCTTTTATTTTGATGCTAACAGCCAGTCTAATCATTTAAATTCAACCGCTCCTCAAGGATTGCATTGTGTTTTAGAGGTAATGAGTGAACATCGAGTGCGTTTTGATATTTTCAGTGAACTTCAGGGTCAGCAACAAATGCATGCACAAGGGCATGCGCTGATAGGCGGGGCCTTAGCTCCCATTGAACCACTGCCAATGACTCATAATAAGAAAACGGACTGGCAGCCCGGATCAGTCACGGAGCTTTATAATACCTTCGAGGCTTTAGGGCTTCAGTACGGCGAGAGCTTTCGGGCGGTTAAAGCGTTTGAGCTCAGTAATGATCATGCGCGAGGCTGGTTAACGGCTCAAGGTTTGGATGATGCTCTTGCGGGCGTTTGGTTGCCACCAGGTTTATTAGACAGTGCATTTCATATAGCGGCAGCGATTGATTTAAAGCGCTCGCAGAACCCCGAACCCAAATTGCCCTTTGCTTTAGAAAAATTGAGATTGATTCGGCCCTTAGAAAAGGCTCTGCAAGAAGGTGATATTCAAGTTTTAGCCGTTCAAAAGTCCGAGCACAATTCAGTGAAAGTGGATGTGCAGTTGCTGGATAACTCGGGGCAATTGCTGGCAACGGTGACAGGATACAGTTGTAGATCCCTGAGCGTTGCGAGCCAAGACATGATTACTGACAATGCAAAAGCGGAACCCGTAGACATCTCGAATGTAGGGGCTTGGGTCAGAACGCCCAGTTGGCAAGCACACAACGGAAATGATATTTCTATTCCCAATGATGCGGCTGTCATGACCTTATTGGTCAATTTTCCAAAAACCACCGCAGAACACATCAAAAAACGTTTAAAGGGCAGTACGCAATTGATCTCTTTGGCTCAAGATTCGAGCCATGCTCAAGCTTTTATTCAAGCCGTTAAAACACTCTTTAAACGTCTAAAACAGCGTATGCAAACGGGTCCAAAATCGGGCTATGTACAGGTTTTTGTAGCTGGGTCGCAACAAGATCAACGCCTTTTGGCCTTGGAAGGTTTATTAAATACTTTACATATTGAGCAGCCCGCTTTGAACGTCGGCTTGGTCAGTATGGATGAGGATATGGCGTTACCTCGATTGGTTGATACGGTGGTTAGGCTAAACGCACTGCACAATGTTCAGCCATTGAAAGTGATGGCCAGTGGCAATATTTATGAACGCCATTGGCAGGAACAGCCATTTACTCAGGATCGGGTTGAAGTAGTCGAATTCATCTGGCGTGAGGAGGGTGTGTATGCCATTACAGGCGGTGCAAATGGGCTCGGATTTTTGTTTGCGCAGCATATAGCTCAGCGAAGTCCTCATGCTCGTATTTATTTGGCAGGCAGGACAGCGTTGGATTCAGCGATCCAAACCAAACTAGAACGCTTGGAATCCTTGGGCGCTCAGGCATTTTATCAAAGCCTCGACGTTTCGGATTCTGCTCAAGTTCAGCACTGGATTGATGACATCTACCACCAGCAAAAGAGTTTAAATGGTGTCATTCACAGTGCTGGTTTGATTCAGGATTCGCTGATGGTCAAGAAGACCTCATCCGAATTTGAACGAGTACTGATTCCAAAGATTCTCGGAATTGAAGCGCTCGATCATGCCATTGGTACTAGACCCTTAGATTTTTTACTGTGCTGTTCCTCACAAGCGGCTATGGGTAATTTAGGCCAAGCCGATTACGCGACGGCCAACGCTTATATGGACGCTTACATGACCGCCCGACAACAATGGGTAATCGAAGGCAAGCGCAAGGGGCGTTCAATCAGTGTTAACTGGCCCATGTGGCAAGACGGTGGGATGCAATTGCCACCGGCCATTCTAGACAGTATGCAAACCACCCTCGGTATGGTGCCTTTACCCAGCGAGCAGGGTTTAGCTTTATTGGATCAATTGCTCAAACAGCCGGCCATTGTCCAAGCTTGGGTCCAATACGGTGAATTAGACAAGTTGCAAGCGATTGAGCGCTCTCAAACAGAGGATCGGAATTCTGCTGGTCAGACTGTAACGCCGATTCAACCAGCATTTGAAAACCCCGCAGTAGCCGTTGATCCATCGGCATTGAAGTCTCGTATCACCGCTTACATCACAGAGGTGATTGCCAAGGTTACTCAGGTAAATGCTCAACAGATCCACCCAGAAGAAAAATTTGAAGCCTATGGGTTTGATTCTATTATGGCGGTGGGCGCAACCACTGAATTTGAAAAACGTTTAGGGCCATTACCAAAAACGCTACTGTTTGAACACGTCAATATTGCGGGGATGGCAGAGCATTTTGCCAAGGAATACGCTGATGCTTTTATGGCGCCAGAAGTAAAAGCTGAAAATGCAGCCATCACCCACAGCAATCAATCTCAAAATAAACCATTATCCAAATCCTTAGCATCCAAAAAATCAAGGGTATTAACCAATTCAAAATTGCCTCAAACCGAGGTTATTGCGGATGAAGATTTAGGGCAGCAGATTGCAGTCATTGGGATAGGAGGTTACTACCCAGAAGCCGACAATATAGAGGCTTTTTGGGATAACTTGGTGAATGGCAAAAACTGTATGAGTGATTTTCCGGCTGAACGCTGGGATCACAGCAAAATATATTATAAAGACCGGTCTGTGCTGGGTAAAACCACTTGTAAAAATGGATCCTTTGTCCAAGACGTTGATAAGTTTGATTACAGTTATTTTAAAATGCCAAAGGTCTTTGCCGATTACGCATCGCCGGAAGTGAGGTTGTTTTTACAAGCTGCAGTACATACTTTTGAGGATGCGGGTTATTCCAAAGAAAGTATGCTAAGTCAATTCGGTGGTGACGTTGCGGTTTTGATGGGCACTATGGCTAATGACTACCACTATTTTGGTTTTGAAAGCAGTTTGTCCAAGGGTTCAATGGTTTCTGGTTCAGGAATGGCGACCATTCCCATGATGGTGTCCTACTTTTATGGATTCACTGGCCCCAGTATGTTCATTGATACCATGTGTTCTTCTTCCTCGTCTTGCATCCATATGGCTTATCAAATGTTGAGGAATGGGGAAACCCAAATGGTGTTGGCGGGTGCCACTAATTTGATGTATCACCCCTATACCACCGTCAGTACCTCACAGGGTAACTTCACTTCAATTACGGCTACGGCCGTGAACAGCTACGGCGTGGGTGCCGATGGAACGGTTGTGGGTGAAGGCATAGGAGCGGTGCTACTCAAACCTTTGGACAAAGCCCTCGCAGATCGAGACCAAATTTACGGTGTTATAAAAGGGTCGGCCATTACCAATGCGGGGGAACGCAACGGATTTAATGTCCCCACTCCGGATTTACAAGCGCTGGCCATTCAAAAAGCAACGGCGCAGGCTAAAGTCGACCCTAGCACTTTGTCGTATATTGAGGGGCATGGATCTGGCACAAAACTGGGCGATCCGATTGAATTGTTGGGTCTAACCAAAGCCTTTGGTGATTCCTCTAAAGAAAAGCAATATTGTTACTTGGGCTCCGTAAAATCCAATATAGGTCATTTGCTGGCGGCTTCGGGAGTGGCAGGCTTAACAAAAGTATTGCTGCAATTAAAACATCGAAAAATTGTTCCTTCCATTCATTCAGAAACGCTCAATCCCGATATTGATTTTGCAAATACCCCTTTTAAAGTATCTCAAACATTAACCGAATGGGTAGCACCACAGCGTATGGAAAAGGGTGTTCTCACGCGGTTACCGCGCCGCGCGGGGATTACTTCCATTGCCGCAGGTGGCATGAACTCTCACATTGTGGTTGAAGAATTTTCAGGTTATGAACAACCCGAAGGTCAAATTGATCCAGATAATTTGGTGTTTGTATTTTCGGTTCATAAGTTGGCCCAATTCAAAGACAATCTTGAGGCTATGCAGCAATGGTTACTAACGAATCAACCTAATTTAAATCAGTTAGCGTATTGCTTGCAGGTAGGAAAAAACAGCCTGCGTAACCGCTTGGTGATTCGATGCAAAACCCAAACAGCATTGCTTGCGGCTATCAAAGCTTGCTTACAGGGACGATACGATAATGGCGACGAATACCAGCTTTATTATCGTTTCCCGGAAAATGCTTCAGAACAACTGGGCAATTTTGAAGCGAGTCAGAATGCGATTGATGCTAAATTAAATGATTGGCTGCAAGGGCGCTCACAGGTGAATTGGGCTGAGCTTTATTCTCAAAAACCGGTCCGCATGAGTTTACCAAATTATCGTTTTGAGAAAAGTCGTTGCTGGTATGCGGAGTTAGGTGAGGAGTCAAATATCTTGCATCCAGTGATGCCTCTGCAACGAATTCATCCATTGGTTGCGGAGAACTGCTCGACAACGGCCCCTTTTGCAACCTTTAAAACGCCATGGATTGAACAATTTTTATTGGATTACTGTTATCGACAGTCAGCAAAATTGCGTTTCAGTCCATTGAATTTTGCTGAGGTTGCGGTTGCATTATCTCAGCATTTACATTCAGACAAAGTGAACCAGTATCAAATATCCTGTGCGTTTGAACATCACATTCAGGACTGGTCTAAGATCAGTGAATTGGAGTACCGAGTGTACGATGTCGATGCAGACCAGATCGAAGTCGAATTTGATGTTAAGCGGGTAGACGACCAAATTACTCCATTGGGGTTTGCGGTTTTGAATCCTATGCGAGCCGACCAATTTTCTCAAACCATTGAACGTGCACAAACGAAAGCTCTGTTGCAGTCTATTGTACCAACAGATGCTCAGCGTATTTCTGCCGAAGAGGTGCAACAGCGTTTTGAAAAAATGGCGTTTAACTTTAGCCCCTATTCTGAAGCCATCGGTGATTTATTGATTACTTCTGATGGATTGAGATTGGATTCACCGATTCCAACCCTAAGCCAAAATCAAGACACGAAGCATCTTCAATTGCCTCCTTACATCGCGAATACGATTGATAAAGCCATAGCGCTATTGTTATTTGAACTGTCGGATCAAATACCTGAGCAGACAGTCATTCAAAATATTGAGCAACTCTGTATCTATGGCACGTTTAAAAATTCTATTTCAGTGGTGCTGACTGACGTTCAATTAAAAGATGAACTGTCTTTTAGCCTATGGGTTTCGGATAGCCAAGGTAAGTTAGGCGTGCATGCAGACTGTATTCGCTTATTTTTGACGGAGTCCCAACGAGCCAATATTAAGAGATCACATCCATTATTCGGGGAGAACGTCCGTTCAGGGAAGGTTCGTGAAAATGCTGAGCCTATAAGTATTCAACGCCCCACTGCCCAACAACCTAAGGTTGAAGAAAACCTAGAAGTCGATTCACGCAAAGATCAGGTACTTGCGTTTATTCGGCAGGAACTCATTCAAAAATTGGGTTTTTCAGAATCTGAATTAAAAGGCACCTCTCAAATACAGGATTTAGGCCTGGATTCCATCATGGTGGTCAAATTGACCGATAGCATTAATAAAAAATTCGGAACAAAGCTGATGCCAGATACCTTTTATGAGAATCAAGCATTAGCAGAATTAGTTGCGAAAGTGGACATGGCTTAAGCGGGTTAGGCAAGGAAGTGGGTATGACAACAATAAAAACCGATGGATTGGCAGCTCAATCTGAGCAGGATATTCGCCTGCCCAATCAGCGCTCAAGAGTGACCGTTCAGGACAAGTATCCTAAACGGGCGCGGCGGACGATTGGACAAGCCATAGGTAAAATCCAGAGCCCCCAGTTCGAGGATGGCTTAAAACGAGTTGCCATTGTGGGTATGTCGGGCCGATTCCCCAAAGCCGATACCCCAGAGGCTTTTTGGGAACTGCTGGTTGCTGAGCAGGACGCCATCGAGAACTTCCCTTATTGGGATCTTCCAGGCATAGAGTCTCGCCAATCTCTAGCCGATGGATTTTCTGGTGTAGGGGGGTTCATTAATCAAGCGACCCGATTTGATGCCGATTTTTTTCAGATTTCAGCTCGAGAAGTTCAGGCCATGGACCCTCAACAAAGGATTGTGCTTGAAGCCACTTGGAGTGCATTTGAAAGTGCGGGTCTCTGCCCGAACCAATTGCGGGGCAGTAATACGGGTGTTTTTATTGGCGTTTCGTCAGCCGATTATAACGGTTTGTTAGCACAGTCGGCTGCCGGGGCGCACGATGCCACGGGCAATGCACACTCGATTATGGCGAATCGTATTTCGTATCTATTTGATTTTCATGGGCCCAGTGCCCCCATTGATACGGCCTGCTCCAGTTCGTTGGTTGCAGTGCATCGAGCGGCTAAGGCTATTTTGAATGGTGATTGCAGTATCACGGTGGCGGGTGGGGTAAATCTTTGTTTTGAACCCATGGTGTTTGTTGGGGCGACTAAAGCTGGCATGTTAAGCCCCGATGGGCGTTGTAAAACCTTTGCTGAAGATGCGAATGGCTATGTTCGGGGCGAAGGCGTGGGCATTGTCATCCTGAAAGATTTTGAACAGGCTCGGGCGGATGGTGACCCCATCTTAGCGACCATTATTGGATCGGCCGAAAATCATGGCGGGCAAGCGAATTCATTAACGGCTCCAAATGCCGGTGCACAGGCAGCATTATTAAAGCAGGCCTACCAACATATTGATATCAATAGTATTGATTACATAGAAGCCCATGGCACGGGAACCAAACTGGGCGATCCGATTGAACTGCGTGCCTTAAAAGAGGCTTTCTCTTCTTTAGATCGCGATCGAAATGTGCCCTGCTTTATTGGGTCGGTCAAAACCAATATTGGTCATTTGGAATCGGCTGCAGGGATTGCAGGTACCTTAAAAGTCGTGCAGATGTTAAGGCACGGATTTTTACCCAAGAGTTTACATGCTGAAGCATTAAATCCCTTTATTGACTTTACAAACTCGCCTTTTGAGGTCGTACAACAGGGGCGGTCTTGGCCAGAACATCAGCATTCCTCCTATCATCGAGCAGGGGTGAGTTCCTTTGGTTTTGGAGGTGCCAATGCCCATGTGGTGTTAGAAGCCTATCCGGAACCCACCGCATTTGCGGACGTCAGTGATTTAAAATATGTATTCCCATTATCGGCAAAAACCAACGAAGCGCTTCAACAGCGAGCCAAACAATTATTGGATTTTTTGCAGCGTTACCCTGAAACCCATTTGCAGGCTTTAGCTGTGACATTGCAGTTGGGGCGTGAGTCGATGGATGAACGCAGGGTTTTGATTGCCAAAAATCGAGAACAGTTATTAACTCAACTGCAATCTTTTGTCGTTACAGGTACTGAAAAAAGCTTATCTTTCTCTGAAGGATTACCGACTTTATCGGCTGCTCTTTTAGAGTTTGTTAAGGCTTGGTGTGCTCGATCAAATGACTCTTGGTCTGCACTCTATCCAAATCAGGGGAAGGGCATTCAGCGTATTGCATTACCCACTTACCCATTTGCTGGAGATAACTACTGGATTGCTGCTGAAGATAGTCCTGTATTAACAGGCAACCCGCATCAGACGTCTCATTCACACAGGCTTAGATTACACCCTTTAGTCCATCAAAATATTTCTGATCTAATGGGACAGCGCTTCTGCAGTGAATTCAGTGGAGATGAATTTTTCTTCAATCAACACCAAGTGAATCACTACAAAATATTGCCAGGTGTTGCTTATTTAGAAATGGTTCGTGCAGCGGTTGAATTGTCTTTACCAGAAGGTGAGCAGCTCCAAGCTTTAGAACAGATTCTTTGGCAGCGACCCATGATTTATACAGGCAAGCCGCTTCAGATTGAACTCGAACTCAGTGAAAGCCAGCCAGGTTGGGTGAACTTTGAGGTATTTGCTGGCGACGAGACTCGCTCAGTGTTTTGCAAAGGCGTCGCCAAGGTAGGTAACACTCAACCGCTTGCAACCATTGAGCTTGCCAGCCTCCAATCTGAATGTACAAAATCCTATGAGGCGAGAGCTTGCTACGACCTATTTGAGCAGATGGGACTGGAGTATGGACCCGATTTTCAGTGCATAGAGTCCTTGAAGGTAGGTTCTCAGCAAGTGTTAGCCGTATTAAAGTGCTTGCATTCGGATGCAGAAACAGCAGCTTACGAATTTGCGATGAAGCTTTCACCCGGCTTAATGGATTCGGCACTGCAAGCCGCGCTCGGATTGGCATTGGGAGAGGAAGATGCACCGGCGAATACCGCCTCTAAACACGAACCTTTGGTACCCTTTGCGCTTGAATCGGTCACTTGGGGTGATACCCAGAGTTTAGGGGAGTATTGCTACGCCTGGATTAGGCCAGCCATTGGGCATGATCCAGAAAAGCTCAGTAAATTAGACGTAGACCTATGTAATGCTGAAGGTGAAGTGGCTTTAAGTTTACGTGGCTTTACCTCCAAAAGAATGCCGGCCCAAACAGAGTCAGTTCAACCAACCGGCCCTGCCGTTCATCAACAGATAGTGCATCAACCTATAGTGCTCCAACCGATCTGGCAGTCATTTATTCCCGAAAGCAGAGAAGCAGAACCCTCATCAGAGGGCTCTCGTCATGCCTTATTATTTATAACCGATGATGCAGTAACCCATGATTGGCGTAAAGCTTGGTCGCGTGTGATTAAAAGCAATCATCATTACGTTTATGCGCAACATGTTGCTTTAAATATTAAAAATCCAACCAAGGCATTGACCGCTTTGGTGAAAATTATGACGGATTGGATGCTGCCTGCTGAAAATCCTCTCTCTATTCAAGTCGTTTTTTTAGATTCAACAAGCCATGGCGTCCAGACACGGCCGAGTGTTTTGGTAGCCTCTTTACCCGCTTTTTTAAGAACCGTAAAAAACGAAGGCCTTATTAACCATTTTCAGTTGTTGCACCTACGGGGGCAAATGAATGCTAGCCAAAGTCTCAAGTTAGCTTACGAATGTCAGCATCAATCCGAGGAGTGGCTTCGGGTCGACGTAACCGCAAAAACTCAATCGGGCTCGCAACCGGCATACCAACGTCTGATTTGGGAACACACTGTCGTTGCACCTGCTGTCGATACATTTTGGCGTGACCAGGGCGTTTATTTAATTACCGGCGGCCTGGGTGGAGTGGGTTTACTCATTGCGCAAGCCATTGCTAATAGCACTCAGGGAGCCCAGATTATTTTGGCGGGCCGTAATGCCAAGCAAATAGAACAAGCGACTCAAGATAAGATAGATGCCATGATCGCCCAAGGTGCTTCAGTCCACCCGATGGTATTGGATGTGATTCAAGCAAAACAGGTCAAAATTCTTTTGGCCGATATTGAGCGTCGGTTTGGGGGATTGCAGGGTATTTTCCATTGTGCAGGGACGACCCAAGACGGCCTTTTGAAGCGAAAAACCCTGCAAGGTTTTTCAAATGTGCTGGCTCCCAAAGTGTCCGGCAGTCTCAATTTGGACCGGGCAAGTGCCCATATGGCATTGGATGCTTTTGTATTGTTTTCTTCAGCGTCTGCCATCATGGGGACGCCGGGGCAAAGTGATTATGCGCTGGCCAATAGCTATGAAGATGCCTTTGCTCATTGGCGGCAACAGCAGGTTTTAACGGGGAAACGCCAGGGAAAAACGCTGTCAGTGAATTGGCCGCTGTGGGAAGAAGGGGGGATGCAGATTCCTCAAGCGCAACAAGAAGCCTTCTATCAGCAAACCGGAATTGCGCCACTGTCGACCTCGGTCGCCATACATTTTTTAGAAGCAGCATTGCTGGGTGACAGCGGAACCGCCCAATGGCTCCTACTCGATGGCGATATTCCCAAAATAAAAACCTTTTTGGCTGAAATAGGGTACGGACAGCCTTCACAGGTACCCTCTAAAAGTACGAAATTAATTCCAGAGAATCTGGCTGCTGAATCTGAAGCACCTCCAAAAAAAGTTTCGATTCAGCCTGGGATCGAGTCTAGGCCCTTGGATTTTAAACCTTACTTAATTCAGCATCTGACCCAATTATTGGGTAAGACCTTAAATCGGCCTGCCGCTAAAATTGATAGCGATGCCTCTTTTGAGCGCTATGGTGCTGATTCTATTTTATTGACGGAATTGACCAACCATTTAGAAAACCAATTTGGGGCGTTATCCAACACACTTTTATATGAATATCAAACCTTGAATGAACTGGCCGATTATTTTCTGCAACATCATGCCAATAAAGTGGCTGATTTATGTCAGGCTGATATCCCCGTTCAAGTGACAACGAATAAGGCTCCGACACAAGAGCCGCTGAATATAACCGAAGAAAAAATAAATCCAGACGTGTCTGCTAAGCCTTTGCATCGCAAGCGTCGCCGTGAACATCTCAACCCTGCATCACCCATTGCCCAGACTTCTAGGGACATTGCGATTATCGGTATCAGTGGCCGTTACCCGGGCGCATCGGATTTAGAAACGTTCTGGAATAAAATTGCCGACGGTGCTGACCTTATCACCGAGATTCCAGAAAGTCGTTGGCATCATTCGGAGTTTTTCGATACTGATCCAACCCGAATGGATAAAACCAACAGTCGGTGGGGTGGGTTTTTAGAAGATGTCGAATCCTTCGACCCGCTGTTTTTCCATATTTCACCCAAAGAAGCTGAGATTATTAATCCCAATGATCGTCTTTTTCTTGAGGAATGCTGGAACCTTCTGGAGCGTACTGGACTTACGAGACAACAGCTTAAACAGCACCATCAAAATAAAGTGGGTGTCTTCGTTGGCGCAATGTACCAACAGTATCAAGCCTTTGAATCCGATCTTGTCAGGGAGTCCTTGGTTTCGGTGACTTCTTACAGCGCCATTGCAAATCGAGTCTCCTATTTCTTTGGGTTTCAAGGGCCCAGTATGGCGATTGATACTATGTGTTCGTCTGCTATTTCAGCCATTCACACTGCCAGTGAATCTTTATTCAATGGCGATTGTGAGCTTGCGATTGCGGGAGCCGTCAATTTAACGCTCCACCCTAAAAAGTACATCGGTTTGGGCGTAGGACAAGTGCTGGGCAGCCAGCTTACCAGTAGAAGCTTTGCCGATGGTGATGGCTATTTGCCTTCAGAAGGCGTGGGAGCAGTTTTATTAAAACCGTTGGCAGCAGCGGAGCGCGATGGTGATGATATCTTGGCTGTTATTAAAGGGACTGCGGTGAATCACAACGGGCATACGCATGGATTTTCGGTTCCAAGTGTCCAAGCTCAGGTCAATTTAATGGAGCAAAACTTTAAGCGTTCCGGTGTTGACCCGAGCAGTATCAGCTATATTGAATCTGCCGCAAATGGGTCCGCAATGGGGGATGCTATTGAATTCAGCGCATTGCAACGCGTCTTTAAAAATGCCGGTGTAGAGCGATCTAATTGTGCGTTGGGTGCCGTGAAGTCCAACGTGGGGCATGGCGAAGCGGTCTCCGGCATGATGCAGCTCAGCAAATTGGTGTTGCAACTTCAACATCGGCAGTTGGCTCCCACTTTAGTTTTGGGTGAGCCTAACCCAAAAATTGATTTTGCCAACGCTGCCTTCCAACTGCAACGAACATTAGAAACCTGGGAAACGACTGAAGCAACCCCTAGAAGGGCGATGCTCAATGCATTGGGTGCAGGTGGGTCGAATGGGCATTTGATTTTAGAGGAATACTCTCAACAACGGGTTGATTCTAAACCAGACAGTTTTGACCAAGTCGGGTTTAGAGAAAAAAATTCACCCCACTTTATATCCCAAGCTTTAACTCAGTACCTGATTCCAATATCCGCACACAGTCTCACCTCGTTGGTGGGCTATCTCCTTAAATTGCTTCACTTCCTAGAAGTCGATGACAAAAGCACCTCATTGCGCATCGAAGATATTGCGTACAGCTTGCAAGTGGGTCGAGAACCCATGGAGCATCGTTTAATGATATTGGCGACGAGTTTGGATCAACTGAAGGGTCATTTGACCGTCCTTATTGAGGCTCACTCTTCTGGGGAGTTCTTAGAAGTGATCAGCCAGAACAGTCAGGTTTTGGTGTATGGCAATGTGGAAGAGGTTCCAGCAGCGGTCACGAATCTATTAACCGGAGTCGGGGCGAGCGCACTCAGTCAGCAGTTGGTCTCAGCGAATGAACGCCAGCAATTAGCGATTTATTGGAGCCAAGGAGGCGAAGTGCCCTGGTTAACATTACCGGAAAATACTTCAGAGCATCATCCTGTCAAAATGCGGGTGTTGCCAACATACGCCTTCGACCGCAGGCGTTGCTGGTTGGAGCAAAACTTCCAGGCCAAGACGACTTTGCAGGACAGCAATACGAAAGAATTGCCTAAAATTACAACTCACCTAACTGTGGGTGAAAGTTTTAGCGTCAAGCAATTGGTCAGCGAAGTGTTGGGTATTGATGCTCAAGAAATTTTGCCTGCTAAGCCCTTAAGTGCCTATGGGCTTGACTCCATCAGTATGGCGCAATTGGTAATGAAGCTACAGCTGGAAGTGTTAGATGGAATTAGCTTAACCGATATTCAAGATTGCCATTCATTGATGGATATGGATAGGGTCGTACAGAAGAAAATAGCCACTCTTAAACAACAAAATGCTCAGTCAGGCAATATGGCCGTTTCAGCAAAAACACGCAGAAACGAACATCGAGCTGTTGAGCTGCAGCAGCTAAATCAATCTCAGCAGGGGCGACCCATATTTTGGTTTCATGGTGCGCTCGGAGGTTGCGAGATGTACAGCCCTCTGGCCAATAGGATCAATAGACCTTTTTACGGGATACAGGCGAGAGGCTGGATGACGGATCGAGAGCCTCTAAAAGGGTTACCGGCCATGGCTGAGTTCTATATAAAATTGATTGAATCCGTTCAACAGCAAGGTCCCTATGATTTGGGCGGTTACTCTTTAGGAGGCATGCTGGCATACGAGGTGACACGCCAGCTTCAAACCCGAGGTCAATCAGTAAACTCCATTGTTATGTTGGATACACCGGATGTGACAGGAGACAGAGTCGCTCAGTTGTCAGACAAAACTCGATTTCTTCAAACCATTAATATGGCGCTGCAATTAACGTTAGGAGAACAGCCTGAGCGTTTTAAAGAAATATTAATTCACCGTGATGATATTGATTTAAGTCTTTCAATAAAGGCTTTTATGCTGCAGTTAACAAACATTGCACGTAAACGCGGTTTAAAACTCAGTGACACACGATTAATGCAGAATGCACGTCAAGACACGCGTATTCAGAAATCTTATCAAGTAGAGCAATACCAGATTTTACCCCTGCCTGTACCCGATGAAGTTGATTGTGTGTATTTTCGCAATACCAGCGGTCTTTGGCTAGGCGAGCTGGAGCCATATTTTTCGACAGACACAAAAGAATTCTCAGCATTTAATAGCGCTCAATATTGGACGCTCTGGGAAAAACTTTTGCCACATATTAGAATGGTTGATGTGGATGCTGCCTGTCATATGACTTTGCTAACTGAACCTCATGTGTTTCAAGTCATCGCTGATGTCTGCAAAGATATTTACCATGAAGATTGGGAATCTATGGCGGGTTGAAATCTGAGAAATAAATTCAAACAGATGTGCTGATGTGTGAGAATACAATCAAGAATAAAGGCCGGCAACTCGTTGCTAGCCTTTTTAGTTTTAACCAATTATTAAGTGTTTAACCAGAGTTCTTTGATGTTGTTATGTAAAGTGACAATATCAAATACAGGAGGTCTGTCCAAGCTGACGTTTGGAAAACGATTTGTGAGGGTATCAAAAACCACCTCACCTTGAAGCTTTGCAAGATTGGAACCCATGCAATAGTGGGCTCCTAGCCCAAAGCACAGATTTTTACTTTGATCACGGTCAATTTTAAAGGCATCGGCATCTTCAAATACCGCTTCATCTCTTAGTGCTGAACCCATGCAGAGATACAGCATTTGCCCTTTCTTAATGCGATGACCATGTAAGATAAAATCTTCTAGTGCAAATCTTCTGAATCCAAGGCTGCTAAAAAACCGCAAGCGAAAGGTTTCCAGCAATGCTGGTAGAAACAGGCTAGAATCTGAGGCAACGGTGTTAAATTTGATAGGATCTTCAAGTAAGGTCCATGTCAGTTTATTCATGCCGTTACTAGCCGTTACCATGCCAACGGCCAATAATATGCCTACCAGTGCTTGTAACTCCCAAGTTGATAAAGAATCTCCGCTTTCTTCAGCTTGTATCAATGTGCTGAGAAAGAAACCATCAGGATTTTTCCGACGAAATTCAATCAAATCACGTATCATGTTTAACCCATCGGTTACACCTGCCGTTGCTCTGGCTCTTTCTTCAGGTGACCACATGGGATTCATGCCGATCATGATGGCCTCTGCCATCCGATCAAATACTGCTTCATCTTGAGGGGATACACCCAGCAAGTAGCTGATCGTGCGGATCGATACAGGGTGAGTGATGGATTCAGCAAAATTAAATTGCTTTTCATTGGGCAGCTCATCGAAAATTGATTCAACTAAATCCGTAATTTGAGGTTTGCTTTTTTGAATGATTTGGGGGGCAAAGGCTGAAAAGGCTAATTTTCTAATTCTAAGGTGGGCATCTCTGTCTAATTGCATCAGAGAGCTGTTCATTAATCGATCGAAATCGCACATATCCTCTTCACTTTGAGTTGGAGGAGCATGTTCCCAGAGGTTAAAGCTTGTAGTGACTCTTGGATCTTTAAGAAGCATTGCAACATCGGCATACTTTGTAGCCAACCAGCCATTCCCTCCTTCATAATAGAAAAAAGGGGATTCTTCTCGGAGTATCTTATATGTGGGGTAAGGATTCTCAATAAAATTTGGATCTGTATAATCTAGCGTAAAAGTGTCAGGCGTTAAAGCAGTATTAGACATTGAACTCTACTCTTCATTTAAGCTTTTTAGTTATCGGTTGAGATAAGTAATGATTTTCCATTTAGCCTGTTATCGTTCCGTACCATAATTTATTTTTCTATTTCATTTGGAGTGAGGAATTTCATTATAACAATATTATTCAAAATAGTGTATCTGATGTTTATTTAGATAGAGTTTCTTATGTGCCAAGCAATATACTCTAGATACTTCGTTTTAAATGCTTTCGGTAGGCTGTAATCGAAATTATGAATCATGTGATCCATAGAGTCGGTAACTTCTTTTGGTAGCGATTCCCTTTTCTCGTCGAATAAAGCTTTTAGTAGGTGTTTTAAATGCCCATCATCGTTTTCTATCGCTTTAATGACGCCTGCAGAAATGTTTTCTTCTTTTTCAATCTCGAGCTTAGCCTTTGAGATCATTTCCTTATAGCGATCAATTTTTTTTGAAAAAATTTCAAATCCTATTTTTTCTTCATCACTCAAATCAGTATCATGTTGAGTTCTCATTACATCAGCGTATATAAATAGGCCGCCTTTCTTTAATGTTCTCTGTACTTCCATGCCAAATTTATCAAGGTCTGGATATGAATGGGATGATTCTATATTGATGATGACATCGAATGTAGTATTTTCGAATGGTAGTTCGCAGGCATCACCCGTCACAAAGTTTAGGTTTTCGAAGGTGTGGGTATTATTTGAAAACTCAGTATGAGCTGGGCATAAATCTAACCCCGTGACTGATTTTGCTGTCGTGTATTCAGCCAGGTATGAGCAATTTCCGCCACGACCTGAGCCTATTTCTAAAATGGACTTTCCAGCTAAATCCTGGTCTTTTAGGAGATGATGGATGAGGCCATAAGAGCATTTTTGAGCATGGTCTTTGCTTTTTAACCAAGTCACATTACTCACTTCATCAAGATACCCATAGTTCAGAAAGGTCAGGCACTTATCTGGAAACATCTGGGTCATCATGCCATACCATTGGCTTATGGGTGATTCTTCAATCAATGTTGATGTGCTCATGTGTATCGTACTCAAGATCAGTAAGGATTAGGGTTAACATTTAATAACTGTATATCGATTTTTAAATAAGCATAAAGCTAATCTGTTGATTGTAAATGTAAAGCTATGCCTAGGTATATTGAAATGTGATCAGTGTTTAGTCTGATATCGCCAATCTGTAGAATAATAGTATTTAACGGTGGGTTATATAGAATAAAGGATAAAAAAAATTATGCTTGATTCGTCTGGACTAGCATAAGTTTAGTTTGAGAGCGGGTTCCTATGACAGGAATCTTATTGTGAATAACAATCTTTGAAGCTTGGGATTCTATCGATTGGCAGCAGAGCGCTCCAACATAGCGACCTTCTATTTCAAACTGCCAAAAAACATATTGGTTGCATGGGCATGAAAAGCCAATCAAATTGTTTTCAGTAAATTCAAACTCAATAGATCTTAGGTCTGTACTAAGGCCCGTGCCTAAGGCTTTAATGTAAGACTCTTTCAAAGTCCAAATTTCAAAGAATCGCTTGCTTTGAAGATGAAGCGGTTGTAGAGATATACTCTTAAATTCTGATTGAGTGAAATGACTCTTAGCTAAATCCATAAAGTTGGGTATGTCTCTGACAGCTTCTGTGTCCACGCCAATTGCTCGGTGTGAGGTTATGGCTAGAGCAATAATATTTCCTGAATGAGTAATGTTGAATGTTAGTGGTGTTTCGATAAAGCCTGGCATGATTTCCGGGCGCCCATACTGATTGGTTGTAAATAACCAATCTTTGGGTCTTACCTTGGGTTCGTATTCGGTTAATACCCAGCGAACAAAAATCCGAGTGATTAAATATCTTAAGCGATCTTTTTGAAAGTGAAACTGATTAGCTCTGTCGATTTCATTTTGAGTTAAATGTGGCGTATATAAATGAATGAAGGGTTCGCAATCTGAGATTGTTGTGTGCCACAAGTGAATGTCGTTAGGTTCTATAGTTTGCATAATTCGTGTTCATGCTGATTGCTTTTGATTATTCCACCAATTTCTTCATTGCAGGGTCTTTACTTTGGTGGTTAATCCAGCCTGTCGTTCTCAATATGTCCGAGTCTATAAAAAAAAAGGGGCTGATGATAGTCCGCAGTAAAATTTTGTGTATATAAGTCGTAATTCATACCGTTGATTTCCCAAGCTGGTGTGCTATCTATTAATATGTATCAAGCACCCTTTGTTTTGATTGATTCAAAGTATTGTAATAATAGTAAATTCGATACCCTGATGTTTATTGAATAATGAGCGAGCATGAAATATGATCAGACCTTGAGCGATTAGTTCTTTGATAATGGTATTGCTCTTTGTAGAGCGTCTGGCAGAAGCAATGGAAAACTACTAAAGTGTGTTGCTCCTTTGATTATATGGGTTTGTACTTTTAAATCTTTATAATTTCTAGATTTTAAAATTTTTTCGTAGTTTAGTAGATCCTGAACCATGTTGCTTCGTTTGCTTATGCTTTCCTCTTCTCCGATGTACATAAATACGGTAGCGTTCATTGATTTGTTTGTTTTAGAGTGCTGTTCTTCTAGACGAAATATGGCTCCCTTATCATACCATAATGATGGGGTGCCTAGAATGTATGTATCGAAAAGTTCAGGATTAATCAATAAAATATAGGCCCCTAATAAACCCGCAAAGGAGTGCCCAATAAATATCCTTTTATTGTTGTCAAGTCTATATTTATGTGAAATGAGTGGAATGACTTCCATCTCAATAAATTTAATATATTCCTTAGCTTTTCCAGAATACTTCTGCGCTTCTAAAGAGTGAGCGCCCTTCTCATTAGGTGCGAAGGTGGGGGTATAATCTCTAGTACGGCTGATTTGTGGAGTTGTATCTTTAGAGTAGGAAACTCCCACTAGGACTAAATCCTCAATGTCTCGTCCACCCATAAGACCTGCGATGCCACTGGCAATAGGAAATGAAAATCCTGAATCTTGTAGTACTGCAACAGGGAAAGATTGTTTGCTCGTTTCATAGTTGCGTGGTAAACGTATATACAGTTCATATTTTTGGTGATTGATTTTAGATGTTAATTGCAATATTTCTGTTTGAGGGATTCTGTACCCGGAAGCACTTTCCGCTTGCAAAGATACTGACAGCAATGCGAGTAGTACCATAAGCCATCTGTTCAATTTTAACTCCTGTCTGTTTGAAGTATGCAAAAAAGATGCGTAGACTCGGTTGAGAAAAATCATATCGAAGCTATTGTACCCAAAAACTTTATTGATCAATAGATGTGTTTGATCTCAGATGCCAGCTTTTTTAACGTAACAACCAACATTATTATGTAATATATTAAACAGGTTCCTGGCTTAGCAGATAAAGAGAGATGCAAGAAAAAAATGCTGCTTGATTTTGCATGTTTTTTGAGATCGTTCCCTGGTTTTAAAGTGTTTTAATGAGTGGAAAGCAAACCGATGTGCCGATAACTGGTTATGGCACTTATATAGTGATTGAGCTGTTGCTGCGTGTTGATAGGTATTGTCAGTAAGAAACGTGGTATATGTAATGGCACCAAATTGCCCATATTGAACCTATATCTGTACATGGGATAACGATTAACTTCCCAATTAAGGAAGTATTCTACTGAGGGTTGATGTGCAAGGCTTATGCATGAAAGTTATTGTGTCATTTTTTAATTGAAGGAGATTTAAACGTTTCTGCTTTAGATTAAGAGGCTATATCAAAAGATTACTAGGGTTAAGGAATAATGAGATTTGACAATAAAAAGACTATAAATTGTGAGATGATCACTTCTTCTAAAGCATAAAATCCATGGATCAGCCTGCAATATCTTGCTTCCTTTAAGTTTGTGAGTAATAAAATATCAAAGGTGGCTAGCTTTAACGAAGGCATATGATTACTAACATAAATTAATGCCGACAAGGTAAAGTATCTGAATAATATTAATAATTGAGGAGTGAATAATGCAAGTATTACATCCGGGTCGTTTTTTGTTTGTCGGGGTTGTTGCCTTAGGAGTGGTCGGTACTTGGCGATTTCTAAACCCTCCAGAAAAGCAAGAGCCCGTCTCTTCAGTATTGGAAGCTGAACAAGCCAATCTAACGAGAGAAGTTTCTAAACATGATCGTAAAAAAAGCCTGAATATAGACAGTGTTGATACCCAAAGTCATTCGGAAGATATTGTATCTATGCAAGGTTGGCAGCAGAGCTGTGATCCCGCTGATACATCACTGTGCACTTGGCTAAGTGTGTTAAGTGAAAAGGCAAAGGTTGGGCACGCTTCAAGTCAGGCTATATTAGATTGGTTGGCTCAACACTGGGAAAAGGTAATTGATGAGAATGGCGAGTTAGATAACACTGCATTGCAACAGTTAGAGAAGACAATGAAAACAGCTTTGTTGCAGGACGAAACAACGTTATCAGAATATCGTGCCAAGGTTGCTAAGTGGTTAGATAAAGACATCGCTAATGCAGATTTAAATCAATTGAAGCAAGAAATGAAGGCAATGGATAAAGATATTATGACCATGAAATTGCAGGGTATGACGGATGCAGAAGCCGATTTGCTGAGAATGCGACTGTTTGCAGATAATAAGGAACTATAACTGACCAGCCTCTACAGTTAGAAGTTCTGTAGAGCCGGTCTTTCAAATGCTCGTTAAACTAATTAACGACAATATCTAAAGTGTATTCGAGAGTGGGTATGATTAAGCGTAATGACGACGTCTTTGATCGCCACCGCCTTGTCGTTGGTTTTGCGATTTTGGGCGGGCTTGGTTCACAACCAACTTACGGTCCATGATAGCGGAGCCATTTAGATTTTTTATGGCGATATCGGCTTCTTGAGGATTGGACATTTCAACAAAAGCAAATCCACGGGACCGTTGCGTTTCGTGATCGCGTATCAGTTTAACTGACTCAACATGACCATGTTCAGAAAATAAGTTCCTAACTTCATCTTCTGTCATTGTGTATGACAGATTTCCTACATATATATTCATCTACATTTCAACCTAACCGACGTTGAGGCTACGGTATTGCCCGACCGCCGGTAGTTGTCAAGCAATCACGGTGGTTACTCATGTAACCTGGGCATGGTGCCCTAGGCTATTATCGTTCAGAGAGGGAATTTGGCAAGGATAAATGAGTATATTTTAATAGGTATTATGCATATTTATTTTGCTGACAAATTATGCCCTGCGGATCTTGCTTTGCAAGAAAATTGGCTTAAAAATTCCTGTCTGGTAAGGGATGCTTGGAACACCTTCATGTCTATGGTTTTTATATACATTTGAGGTTTTATTTGTCAAACTTTTTAATGATTTTATCTAAGTTATTGCTCATCTTTATCTGATGTAAACCATTGTTAAACGCCGAGATGATTTCATCCTTCTTAGGGTGCTTGATGCTCACCGCTATGTACGTTTGTTGCTTTGCTATTGCAGGTTTTGAGACAAAGTGGATAGTATTTTTATCGTAACCACCCTCTAAGAGCGTGTGCTTGGCAACGAGCCTGTCATCAAGAGTGACATCTATACGATCCTTTTGAAGTCGACGCAAATTTGTTATGAGGCTTCCTGAAGGATCTTTTTGTATCGTTTTTGACGCTTCAAATGCGTCCCAATAGTGATAACCCTCAACGACTCCGACACGTTTTCCCTCAAAATTCTGTAATGTTTTGTACTGTGAGCTGTCTTTTTGGCGTTTAATGACAACAATTTGATTTTCAAAGTAAGGTTCGCTGAAGACGTAATCCTGCTCCCTGAGCTTACTTTTCCAAACAGCCAATAATATATCAAGATCCCCTGATTTAACCTCTTTAAGGCAATGTTCCCAAAGTTTTATAGAAGCTTCTAATGTATGCCCTCCGCTTAAAATGAAAGCGGATTTCACAATTTCAATGCTCATACCTTCGTTTTTAGAAATGACATAAGGAGGCCATGGGTTGCTACACCCTTTGATGGTCATTGCATTGAGGCTGTACGGAAGTAGGGCTAGCATGCAAGCTGCTATGAGCTTAACCATTTGGACACCTGACGGTTCATTGTTTAGGTGAGTATAGGTGATTCGGAGTCGGTCTGTTGGTTTATTGTAAAATGACTAGGTTTCTGTATTCGCAGGGATATTCACTTGGCACAGCCTGTTGCGGCCATTTGTTTTGGCTTTGTAAAGCATTGTCTCAGCTTGGTGTAACTGTTCCCATTTATCCGTATCGTAACTTGTCGCTAGGCCAATGCTGACGGTGATGTGTTGTTTATCAACAATATTTGCTTGTTCAATTTCCGATCTTAGTTGATTTAAATGCTGTTGAGCTGTATCAGATTGAGTGTCGTTCAGAATAAATAGAAACTCTTCACCCCCCCATCGGCAAACAAAGTCTTGACTGCGTTTGGCTTGCAGAATAAGTTGCGCTACTCGAATAAGAACACGGTCTCCTTCTGTATGCCCATATTCAGTATTCAGTGCATGAAAGTGATCAATATCGATAAGGGCAATTGAAAGGGGGTCATTAGGGTTTAACCCATCTTCAATCAGTGATTGTAAATAATCATTCCCCGCACGTCTGTTTGGTAGCTGCGTCAAAAAATCCGTTAATGCTTGTGATTTGCTTGATTCGTTTAGTTCACTAAGTTGTTTATTGGCTCGAGATAACTCTTGTGTTCGCAATGCGACTTTTTCCTCTAGTTTACCTTTAACTTCACTAAGCGATACCTCTCGAGATTGGCGTTTTTTTACGTTTGCAACCAGTACAACAATAATTGAAATAAGCCAAAGTGCGACAAGTAAGCCTGCTAATACATAGTTTTTGTAATCGCTGTAAATAGTTCTTGGTTGATTTACGATAAGGCTATTAGGTGGGAGGGCCTTATGATCAATGTTAAATCGACTGAGTTGTTCATAGTCGAAAGCCGGTCTGAATTCAGCTTTTCCAATCGGTGGGATATCCCTTGGAGCGGTGCCATCTAAAATTTCTAAAGCCATCCCCGCCATGCGACGTCCATGTTGTTCTGGTGAGCTCATCCAGCCACCGACAACCCCTTGGCCAAGCAATACTGCCCCAATCATGCCAAAAAATGGCGCTTTGGATCGGATTGTAAGGGGTTTAAGGTCCTCAGAGAATGAAAAATAGGTTCCATCAGCCAGCTTATTAAGGGTTAGTAAGAGGATGGCATCATTCTCATCAACGGAATCAATCAGTTGATAAAGCCCTTTACGCGTTAACCCAAAAATAAGATCAAGTTGGGTCGTTTCGTCTTCCCAATCCTTTAAAAATTGTTCAGCTTCACTAACTAAGCTGGCGCCAATAGGTGTATGATCTGACAAGAGATAAATGGTTTTAGTGTTGGGCAATATTTGTTTAATAAGCAGCAAGTTCCCCCAAATTTCTGATCCTTCGCTGATGCCGGTATAATGAAGCGGAGCAGGTTCTTTTTCAAAATCATGAACGCTGATTCCGCCATAAACAGTGGGTGTATTTCCAAAAATTTCTAGGTTTTTTAATAGAAATTGCAGTGCGTAATCATCTGAAGCGATGATCACGTCCGGTTTGAAAGCTTGGTACTTATAGCGAAATAATTGTGTAATGTAGATGACGAATACTTGATCTTGCACAAAGCGTCTATTGTCTAGATATTCGATGTAGATATGCTCAGGTTTTATTCTTGGTCTGAGGGCTTCTGTAATTCCCTTGTTGATTGCTGCTGACCAGGCGTATTGTGGGTGATAGGAATGTATGATTAATACACGATCGTTAGCAAGCACGGATGCGTGAAAGCATATTGTCAAGCAGAATATAATAATGGTTAAAGAATAGCTAAAGTACCCATTAGTCAAAATAGGAACCCTGAAAGGAACAGTATTGATCTTTTGAGTTTAGGGGAGATATATAGCTTTGCATGTGGCGGTTAATCGTTAGAACGCTGCAAATGTCTATTTAGGTTTGTAGCAAAAGAACTGATACATATGACCAAAAGTTTGAGGGTGGTGGTCTTCAAAGGTATTCCAATTGCTGAGACGAGTTCCTTTGTAATCATCAGGAAAGGCTTCTCGGTATTCTAGTTTGGATTGCTCACTTAGATTGGAAAATCCAAGAAACTCAAGTCCGGCAGATTTGATTAATTTATTGAGGCCTTTTGGTGTGTAATCTTGCTCAGCAACATGTAAGAGTAAATCACGGAATCCACTTAAGCTAAAGAAATCTGGTGATGCCAGCACTTCAGCCATGAGAGCTTCTTCTGCATGAACCATAAGAGAAGCTCTTATATCTCTCAGTCGGTTTGCAGGTAAATCGCTACAGCAATGCGCTTTTAGACCCTTCCTGAGCGTTAATAGATTTGAACGTGCTTTTTGGCTGTACAGACCGAGCTTGATGATGCCGCCGGGCTTTAGCAGTTCAACCAGTCGTTTGAGTCCTAACAGGGGATTATTCATGTGATGCAATACGCCGCTGCATTCAATAATGTCATACAGTGTCTTTGACGGAAGCGTTAATATGTCGGCTTGATAGAAAGCAACTTGACTCGCATTGAGTTGGCGTGCTTTGTATTGTGCATAGGCTAAGCTTTGTCGGCTGATATCAATAGCGGTCACTTGTAACTGCTCAAAATTCTGGGCTAAATGAAGCGCGTGTCGGCCTGTTCCACAGCCGGCTACCAGTACATTTAATTCAGGTTTTGCAAGTAAGCATTGCAAATCAGAAGGCAAATCAGCGTTCATGAGTTGCTGCTTTAACGCTCTTCCATAATCGTTGGGTGAGCGTGCTGGAAGCCAACACCATCTTGGGTAGGGGTTCTGCTCGTATTGTGTTTGAACATCTTCGGATGCTGCATGCACCTTGGAAAGTTTGGGGATTTTTTTAGCAATTCTTGAAATAGCCTGTGGTTCTAATATAAAGCGCTGTTGCCAATCTTCCCAATCGTTAGGGCATTTCATGTTGAGTAATGAATGATCGCCTGTAGAAAAACTCTCGAGTAACTGTATAGGTTCATAACAACTGTACATTAAAATAAATTGTCTAATCAGTGGAGTGATGGGCTTGCCTTCAGTAAGGCAATAAGTATCAATCAGCCTGGAAACTTCATGTATTAATGCCTTCTCTTTAGCAGGAATTTGCAAGCTGTGTTCGGTTCTTTGTTGGTGCAGTGCTAAGTTCAAGCAAAATTGAGTCTGTTCAGGAGTCAGTTGTTCTTGTTGCTGTAATAATGTTAATAATAGATGTTCTCGAGTATGAATAATTAATGTTTCGATTCGTGCGTCACAGATGATCACTTTTTCTAGCATGGCATTTAGCAGAGGGTCATTCCACCAATGCTCACCATTGATTTTTTTTATATTAAAGGGTTGATCCGTTTCTTGAAGCCATTTGTGTTTAAATAGGCTTGCAGCAAAAAAACTAAGTGGTTCAACGTCTAAACCATTGAAAGACAGATAACAAATAAGGTCAGACTCTAGTTCAGGGTTATACTCATCCGCTTTTAATTTGCTTAGCACAGAAATTATTTGTTGTTTAACGAATATATCTTGAGGGTATTTGGTATGCAGTGCACGGTAGTGTTGAAATGCACTGACCCAGTCTTCTTTAAGGAAATAGCAATGGGCTACTCCAAGATCTGCGCGGGTTTCGTTGGGATCAATGCGTATCGCTGTGTTGAATGCCGTTTGTGCTGTTTCGACCTCACGTAATGCTAAATGAGCATAAGCATAGCTATACCACAGTGCTGCATGGTCATTCGCTTTGTTTAATGCACGCTCCAATAAATGTATAGATTGAACGTATTCGCCTCGTTCGAAGGCCGCCCTTGCCCATAGGTGTAAGTTATCAATGGCATCTGGGTGTTTTCGATCAATACGATGACATAGATCGCACACTTCTTGGAATTTGGCTCTGGCAAGCGCAAAGGGAAGCTCGCCCCCCTTTGCCATGTCATAGACATGAGCGGCTTGATTGTACAAACCAAGGGACTCTTTGCTTAATAGGGCTTTTCGGTAGGGTTCTGTATTCATTCAGGCGCCCCAGCCCCTTTTGGCTGACCAAACGTCAGTAAGTACATGCTAACCACATTGTTATATCTCATTCATTAGCATACTAGGATGTTTCCAAATTGCTGATTCATACTTTATGCCAAGCGTGAGATTCTTTATTTATCAATCACGTAGCCAGCTGCTATGGAGGCCCTATCTACAGAAGGGAAAAATTCTGCCGATTCTCTAAAGCCTCGCATATCTCTGCCGACATAGTGAGAACAGGGTGATTTTTGCCCTTATATGATCGGTCTAAAGTTTTGCTTCTGAGGTGGCCCATGTACAAAAGCTCCGATGTAAATCAATACAAAAAAATTGATCTCGAAGCAGAAGTGGCGCATGCAGACCCTCATCGCCTTGTCCAGATGTTATTTGAAGGCGCTTTAATGCGGTTATCGCGTGCAAAGCTCTTCATGGAGCAAGAAGATTACGAAGCAAAAAATGCAGCCCTGGGCAGAGTGGTGGAAATCATCGGCACCCTGCAAGAAGCGCTTGATGCGGATAAGGGTGGGCAAGTTGCCACTCAGTTGGATCAACTTTACGACTACATGTTACGACGTTTACTGATCGCAAATAAAGATAACAGTCCGGAAGTGGTTGATGAGGTCATCAAGTTGTTGGCTGAAATCAAGCAAGGATGGGACGGTATCCGAGAAGAATACTTGAAATCTGAAGGTGTAGACTCAGCTGCTTCAGATCCCAATATCCCGCCAAAGATGCCATCCGAATCCATCAAAGCTTAAGGAGCAGTTGTCCATGAATCAGGGGCAGTTAATCCGAGAGATTGAACATTTTCGGCGTATTTTGCAGTTGGCCTATGAGGGCGATTCATGGTGTAGGCTGAAATCCATGGATCAAACGTGTGAATCCTTATTAGAAACCTTAGAAACCTGCCAGGTTCCTTCAGAACAAATCAATCACATAGCTGCCGAACTCAGTCGTATGAAGGTGAAGTTCAAGCCCTTTCTAGCCAGATGCCCAGTACAAACAGATCGTCCGTCAAGCGAAATACTGCCGACAGGGAAAGTTGTATTACATTGAGTAATTAAAGTTTAAATTTCTGATGAGTTGGTTAGAACCGATAAAGACCAGCGAAATAAAAACGGCTTATACTGTCAATTTTAAATTTTACGTCTCTTACGGTTAAAGCAGGATTTTCAGCGGTTATAATGTCAGCACTTCTTTGGATATTGCTACGAGAGTATCGATACCCTAATTCAAAAAACACATGCCCATTGAAGTCATAGATAATACCCGCTTGTCCACCGTAAACAAAGCCTGTAGAGACGATTTCATCTGTTTCATTGATAGAGCTAAACTTAGTATCCACTTGTAGGAGGCCAAAACCCAGGTGAGGCCCTAGGTATAGGTTGAAATCTTGATAGGTAGGGAATAAGTAATCTAGGTTAAACGTCAGGTCATAATAAGTATAGGTTTCTTTTCGAGTTGAAGTTAGAGAGGTGCTTTTTTCTTCCGATTGATGGGTGCCGCCTAAAGCACCGTATAAACGAAACTGATCAACAAAGAAACCTGTTTTGAGAACACCGCTAATCTTATCGCTGGTATGAGCACCTGAATGTAGAGATTGTTCGTTGGAGTCGATATCCAAGGTGGTTTTTCCAAAATCAGCTCCAACAAAGAAGCTATTGGCGCATGTTGTTGAACTGACCAAAATGAACGGAAGGAATTTATAGGTTGTAGCCATTTTCATAATGAAAACACTTAAAAAACTGAGTATTAGAAATAAATGCTAAAAGGTATTGGTCTTAGACATTAGGCTTCATCCTTTTCTAAAGTGTTATCTGAACGAGACTCAGTTACTGAATAAGTTTTGATAGCTCGTCCTTTATCATCAATGGATTCTAAACGAACATCAAATCCCCATAAGCTGTGAAGATGCCTTAGTGTTTCATCTGTGTCATTTGAAAGACCAATGTTTTTTGATCGAAAATGGCGTAGCGTGAGTGATCTGTCACCCTCAATATCTACGGAATACACTTGAATGTTTGGATCTTTATAAGATAAATCATATTGTTGAGCGAGGCTTTCTCGAATACGTTTGTATCCATGATCGTCATGGATGGCATCTACCAGGTAGTTAGGGTTTTCTTCATCATCGAAAATAGAAAAAAGCTTTAAATCACGCATCACTTTGGGCGATAAGTACTGTAAGATAAAGCTCTCATCCTTAAAATTACGCATCGCAAAATCAAGAGATTCTACCCAATTGCTGCCCGCGAGTTCAGGAAACCATTCTCGATCTTCATTTGTAGGATTTTCACACATTCGGCGAATATCGCTCATCATGCTGAAACCTAAGGTATAAGGATTAATGCCAGAAAAGTATGGGGAATCATAAGAAGGCTGATAGACCACATTAGTGTGTGAGTTTAAAAACTCCATAATAAAGCCTTCGTTTACGTATCCCCGATCGTACAGCGTATTGATGAGTGTGTAATGCCAAAAGGTTGCCCACCCTTCATTCATGACTTGTGTTTGTCTTTGAGGGTAAAAGTATTGTGCCAGCTTTCTTACAATACGTATAATTTCACGCTGCCAGGATTCGAGCAGAGGCGCATTCTTTTCTAGAAAATACAAAATATTTTCTTGAGGTTCCGCTGGGAAAATACGTTTCTTTTTGCGCTTTTTTTCCTTCTTGGATATGGGAATGGTACGCCAAAGATCATTGACTTGTTGCTGTAAAATGGTTTCTCGTTCTTGCTGTCTTTGCTCTTCCTCCCTTGCAGAAATGGGGCGGGGGCGTTTATAGCGGTCTACCCCCAGATTCATTAATGCATGGCAGGCATCTAACACTCTCTCTACTTCATCAATGCCAAAACGTTCTTCACATTGTTTGATGTAGTTGCGCGCAAAGACTAAATAATCAATGATAGCGCTAGCGTCGGTCCAGGTTCTAAATAGATAGTTACCTTTGAAAAAGGAATTATGACCATAGCAGGCGTGTGCGATCACCAACGCTTGCATCATGATGGTGTTCTCTTCCATCAGGTAGGCAATACAGGGGTCTGAGTTGATAACGATTTCGTAAGCGAGACCCATATAACCACGTTGATAATTACGTTGAGTTCCCAAAAAGTGTTTGCCAAACGACCAATGGTTGTAGCTTATCGGCATGCCAACAGCGGCATAAGCGTCCATCATTTGTTCGGCAGTGATAATTTCAATTTGATTGGGGTAGGTATCAAGGCCATATTCGGCAGCGATTTCGGCAATGACTTCATCGTATTCTTGGAGCAGCTCAAACGTCCACTCTGATCCGGTCGAAATGGGCTTTCTCATACCGCTTCCTGACTCATCTCTCTGGAAAATAGATCACGAAATACAGGGTAAATATCCTCAGGGCCTGTAATTTGTTCCATCGCAAAGCTGACAGGGAATGTATCCTTTATATTTTCATATGCGTACCATAACGCTTGATGAGCATTGGGTGTAATTTCAATATACGAAAAATACTGAACCAATGGCATGATACGGTTACGCAGTATTTCAGCACACCGAGGCGAATCATCATCCCAATTATCGCCGTCAGACGCCTGCGCGGCATAGACATTCCATTCTGAAGATGGGTAGCGAGCTCTTACAATCTCATCCATTAGCTCTAAAGCACTGGAAACAATCGTTCCCCCAGTTTCACGGCTGTAGAAAAATTCTTCTTCATCAACCTCTTTTGCTGAAGTATGATGCCGAATAAAGACCACCTCAATCTTTTCATAATTCCGTTCAAGAAAAAGATACAATAATATGTAAAATCTTTTAGCCATGTCTTTAATTTGCTGGGTCATGGACCCTGACACGTCCATGATGCAAAACATAACCGCTTTTGAGCTAGGAATAGGTTGTTTGACCAAATTACGATACTTTATGTCAATGGTATCAATAAAAGGGATGCGCTGAATCTTATCTTGTAAACGCTGAATTTCTTGACGTAAAAAGTTAAGCTTTTCTGGATCCTGTATGAGCGCTTCTTTGTTTTCTTCTTCCTCTAATTCTGCACGATATTCTTTTAACTTCCTTCGAGAAGAAGCAGATAATGCGATACGCCGGGCATGTGCACTCCGCATGGATCGAATAACGCTCAAATTGTTCGGAGTGCCAAAGCTTTTAAAACCTGCACGGCGGTAGGCCGTTTCATCCATGGCGGTTAGAGACTTCTTTACCATGTTTGGCAGTGCTAGATCTTCAAAAACGTAATCTAAAAACTCTTCTTTGCTAATAAAGAAAGAAAAGTCATCAACGCCTTCTCCTTGGTTTGAAGCGTTTCCTGAACCAGAACCACCCCCATCTTCCCCTTGAGGTCTTGGTAAACGATCGCCTTCTTGAAAGCTTTTATTGCCAGGGAAAATACGATGGCGTTGGCCGCCTTGGCCAGAATTAAAGGTGGGCTCATTCAAATCACGAGTAGGGATGCTGATTTTTTCACCGCGTTCCATATCCATGATGGAGCGTTTATTGACTGCATCTGAAACAGCACGTTTGATGTGATGCCGATAACGTCTCAAGAAACGCTGTCGGTTTACCATGCTTTTGTTTTTGCCGTTTAATCGCCGATCAATGATGTAGCTCATAGAGCTCCTCGGTCCTACTGTGACTTCCTTACACGCAGGTACCATTCAGAAAGCAGACGCACCTGTTTCTCGGTATAGCCACGTTCTTGCATGCGATTGACAAAGTCATTATGTTTTTTCTGATCGTCTTTTGTGCCTTTGGTATTAAAGGAAATAACCGGCAGTAAGTCTTCTGTATTTGAAAACATTTTTTTCTCAATAACGCCGCGCATTTTTTCATAGCTTTGCCAGCTTGGGTTCTTACCGTTGTTGTTGGCACGTGCACGTAAGACGAAGTTAACAATCTCATTACGGAAATCTTTCGGATTAGAAATTCCTGCCGTTTTCTCAATTTTCTCAAGCTCTTCATTGATAGCGGCTCTATCCAGTATCTCCCCTGTTTCAGGGTCACGGTATTCTTGATCTTGAATCCAAAAATCTGCATATGTGACATAGCGATCAAAGATGTTTTGTCCATACTCTGCATAAGATTCAAGATACGCGGTTTGAATCTCTTTCCCAATAAATTCTACGTATTTAGGCGATAGGAACTCTTTTATAACACCTAGGTATCGATCTCGTGTTTCTTGTGGAAATTGTTCTTGTTCAATTTGTTTTTCAAGAACATACATCAGGTGTACGGGGTTGGCAGCGACTTCCGATGGGTCGAAATTGAATACCTTCGACAGTATTTTAAATGCAAAGCGAGTGGATAATCCATCCATCCCTTCATCGACACCCGCGGTATCTCGGTATTCTTGAATGGATTTTGCCTTTGGATCAGTATCTTTTAGGTTCTCACCGTCATAAATACGCATTTTCGAGTAGATACTGGAGTTTTCAGGTTCTTTGGCTCTTGATAGCACTGAAAACTGAGCCATCATGCGCAATGTATCGGGTGCGCAAGGCGCTTTAGAAAGAGAACTGTTACGCAATAACTTTTCATAAATCCGAACTTCTTCGGTCACTCTTAAGCAGTAAGGAACCTTGACGATGTACACACGATCAAGGAAAGCTTCATTGTTTTTATTGTTTCTAAAGCTCTGCCACTCTGATTCATTGGAGTGGGCCAAAATGATGCCGTCAAAAGGAATGGCACTCATACTTTCAGTGCCGTTGTAGTTGCCCTCTTGTGTAGCCGTTAATAGAGGGTGAAGCACCTTGATAGGCGCTTTAAACATCTCGACAAATTCCATTAATCCCTGATTTGCGCGGCACAGCGCACCTGAAAAGCTGTAAGCATCCGGATCGTCCTGTGAATATTCCTCAAGTTTCCTGATATCTACCTTGCCAACTAGAGCAGATATATCCTGGTTGTTTTCATCACCGGGCTCTGTTTTAGCAATGGCAATCTGATCCAAAATAGAAGGGAAAAGTTTGACAACTTTAAATTTGCTAATGTCGCCTTTGTATTCATGAAGCCGTTTTACCGCCCAAGGTGACATAATGCCTTTTAGATAACGTCTAGGAATTCCATAATCTTCTTCAAGGATTTGTGCATCTTCGCTGGGATCAAACAAATTCAGAGGTGACTCAAAGACAGGTGAGCCTTGAATGGCATAAAAGGGAACCGTCTGCATTAAATACTTAAGCCGCTCTGCAAGTGAAGATTTCCCACCACCAACGGGACCAAGTAAATACAAGATTTGTTTTTTCTCCTCAAGCCCCTGGGCAGCATGGCGGAAATACGCAACAATTTGCTCAACCGCCTCTTCCATGCCATAAAATTCACTGAAAGCGGGATAACGTCGGATGACTTTGTTTGAGAAAATTCGACTGAATCGTGGGTCTTTGGCGGTGTCGAATAATTCAGGCTCCCCAATTGCTTTAAGCATGCGTTGGGCAGAGTTCGCATATGCAAGAGGGTCTTGCTTGCACATATCAAGGAAGTCATGCAGTGAAATAACTTCTTCTTGCTTGGTGAGATATCGGCCCTGAACTCGATCGAAAAGACTCATACCCTGCCTCCCAGACACATAGGAACAATGCGCACAGACGCCACCTGACCGCCGGGGACCACGATATGCAGAGGCTGCCACCACGCATCCGTGCACGCAAGAGCCGCCCTCGACCCTTTCCTTCTTACTCTTACTTACACTTTAGTCGATTCATCCGCCTAGCTGATTTTTTTTGCTGAAGAATATGGCGCTCTGCAGCCAAAGCGAGTGTACGCTAACCTGGGGCTGCCCTAGAAAGGTGTAGAAGCTTCTATGGTAATCAATCGCCCATTTTCTGGGTGAGGCAGTCTCAACAAGCGAGCATGTAAGTGCATACGAAGAGGGTTTTGCCCCTTAAGAATGGGCAGGTCTTCAATGGTTTTCTCGCTGTATAGGTCGTCTCCAAGAATCGGGTGCCCTAATGCGGCTAAATGCACTCGAATTTGATGTGTTCTGCCAGTGAATGGCCTGATAAGCAAACGGGAAAAGTGGTCGTTTGATTCAAGAGTCTGAATAAGGGTGGTCGAGGGTTTGCCTAAGGGAGAAATCTGTTGTTTTGGGCCACTATTTGAAGGGGCGATAGGCCAATTTAAATGACCTTTCTTGAAGGATACCTCTCCGTGTACGATGCATTCATATTCTTTAATGATGTGTTTTTTTTCAAATAGCTGGCTTAAGTAGGTTTGTGCTTTTGGAGATTGTGCAAACAAGAGCAAGCCAGAGGTATTCATATCCAGTCGATGTACAACTCTTAAATAGGGCCTCGTCTGCTTTGCCCGAGTATAGGCAGATGCCTGATCATTTTTGCCAGGTACTGAAAGAACCCCATGTGGCTTATTGACCACCAATAGAGCGCTATCTTCGTACACAACCTGATCTGGAATTATGGCAGGCGGTTGTATGGCGTTAATGTCAGGCATCGGGTGTTTGAGTGCGTCCTTGAAAAGGGAATGACACTTTAACAAAATGAGCGCATTGGGCCAACGTGAATAAGCATGTTAAATCAAAAGCGTTTCTGATTTATTAATTGCGAACGCCTTTGGGTTTTCAGAAGGACAGGTGGTGCTTCAAGAGTGTTCTGGTTCTAACTGAGCTGAGTTAGAACCATTTTTGTTGCTACAGACCGTTTTAACTCACGAATGCACCGCCGTACTTGAGCCTTGGCAAAATATCTTTAAGCTGCCTTGCCCCTTCATCTTTTAGCTGTTGGTTGTAATCTTTACGCAGCGAATTCTCAGTTGGTATTTCTTTTAAGCTGTATTTGCCGCTGGCAGAACCGACGGTAGCGCGCTCTTCTGGGTTAACAGGGTGTGCACGAATCGAGCGGTTTTTTTGATGGGGAGGGGTTCGTCCGCTGACGCTATGGGCTGCATGAGCAGAGTGGATCAACTCGTGACCCAATGCGAGCATGCTGTTCATGCCCACATTATCGGTATCTCTGACATTTATTTTATGATCTCCCCAGTGCGTTCTTTCTGTGTGGTGGTAAATATCGGAGTCGGACCCGATTGGTTCATTTGGGTCGTCTGGGCGAATGCCGGCGGCTGCTTGAGGATTGTGAATAATAGCGGATTCAAGCAGTTGACCCTTGCAATTATTGGCAGTACCAATGCTGACTCTACGCCCCTGCGCTTGATCCAATGATTCTAATAAACGTTGACCTGAGGGTAAGCGTTTTAGATCGGTTAAATCTTGCCGAACATGCTGAATAAAATCCGCAAAATCAGCGCCTGATTTGAATTGATATTTAGGGCTTTGTCTTGTGATATGAATGCGCTTGGAGTGGGGGACAACGACAGATTCTAAGGTTCTTAACGCAATCAACTGCTTTTTCAATTTGGTCGGTGTTACCCCTGCAATGTATTGATCATTGGGGTTTTTTAATGTCAATTCTCCTTCTTCAGAAAGTGAATCAATGGCCTCTTGGAGTGTGGTTTTTACGTCTGCAATAGTATTTCTAAGAGTGTGATCGGGCAACATGTCGGCAGTGACGATGGGTCTCTGGGGGGGATTAAAAGCAAAATGAACCAAGTTCTTGATGGGTGGGGTTGGGGGAGTCCCTTTAGCCTGACTGAAGCGGTGGGTTGTTAGATTTTCTCTCGTTTTGGGAGACGAAGTTGCAATAGGTTCTATGCGGATGGCTTTGTCTAAAGCCTTTGAAATAGCAGTCATGATGCATCCTTACAGCTTCTTATTTCTTATTCTGATTGGTGACCCTGTTAATAGGGTGAGTGTTTATCTACCATAGTTGCTTCATAAATACACTATTTGCTCGGTTAAACTATTGATCCTGGGGGTATTCTAGGTGGTGCTTTGTTCTGTGCTTTCGCTGGATGTAGCCTGGTTATGTGGTGTTTAGTGCGCTTGGTGTTGAAGGGATTGATCGATTCGGCATAAATGAGACATTTGTCTCAGCATAAAAGGTTAGGTAGGCTTACTATATTGGGGTCATTTACGAAGTTTGGTTGTTTGATATGCAAGTAGGTACTCATTCTTTAAAAGTTTTTTGTGCGGCTCTGTTTTTAATGTCGAATACGACACATGCAGATATTCTTTTGGGGTTGGGAGTTGGTAATGGTGTTAGCGATGCTAATGCAGTAGAAAAAGGAGAAGGCAAACCCACGGTTAACCGAGATGCAGGCGATACGGGTTTTGGTGCGCACTGGAGGTTGGGGTACCAGGGTGAATCGTTTCGAACGTATTTAAACTCAGAAGATCAGGTCGGTATATTGGGCACAATCTTTACTGGTGATTTTACATCGGTAAGCAGCTATGCCATTGCCCATGATTTTTTGTTTAAAACAGATAACGGAATATTTCAAGCATTTGTAGGTCCGCATGCATCCTATATCACAATGCAAAGTTGTTACTCTGAAGGAGGTATTTTTAGCTTTCCTTCGGATGCGGATAAAGATGCAGAGCACTGTGAAAAAGACAGTGGTTTGGGTGCTGGTGCTCAGCTAGGGCTAATCTTTCAGCCCGTTGATTTAGTGAATCTGGAGTTGGGTTACTCTCATACCTGGGCGTTTGATGTTAAAACAAAAGAAACCGATGCTAAAGGCGCTGAACATACCAATGAACTAGAGAGTTTTGGTTATGCTTACTTGGGCGTAAATGTGACTTTTTAATACCCCTTTTCAAGAAGCCTACACATGTTGAATGAGTGTGTGGGTTTCTTAAAAGTGATGTTTAACTTATTAGAAGGCTGAGCAAAGCTTTTAATACCCATACCCCTTGATCGCGTTCGAAAGATAAAGGGGTAGCGGTCTACATGTTATAGGCTGCCATAAGGATTGTACTCCCAGGAATTAACCAGGCTACCCAAGCGCTGAATAGCCATTGCCAAAATAGGTGGTCTGGTTTAAAGCCAATTCCATGAACAAATCCAGCAGCCATTCCTATCATAAAAATACTTAAACTGCCGTGAGCTAGAAATGCAAAATCTGTGGGCCTGAAGAGTACCCAAAGCGCAGAGAGGGTCGCTAATCCAAAAGACAGCAGCCTTGCGACTGCTGAGTCTGTCCAGCGTTGTTTTTTATGAGTTTCACTCGTCATCTAGATCTGCCTTTCGATCTAAAGACTCTGAGACCTCAAGCCACATGGCGTTGATGATGCCAAAGCTGCAAGCGAGCAATACCCCTAAGATCCAAGTAAAGTACCACATGTTAAAACTCCTCTTTGATCTTAATAATGCCCAGTGGGATGCTGTTCAATCGCTTCAGCGGTGACTTTCCCCCAAAGTTTGAAGTACCCCCATAGCGTGTAACATAAAATGATGGGAACAAAAATGAAGGCGGCGACTAACATTAATCCTAAGGTTTTTTCACTGGATACTGCATTCCACAGGGTTAAGCTATCAGCTGGGCTCGCACTCGAAGGTAAAACGAAAGGGAAGAGTGAAAAACCAGCAGTCATAATAATGCCGGCAATGGCAACCGATGAGCAGAGAAATGCCCAGCCTGATGCCTTGCTTTTGGAGAGAAAGATCAATAAACCTAATAGTGCACAAGTGACAGCAGGTAATAACCACATGAGCGGTTGTTGATCGTATAGATTGAACCAAGCGCCTGTTTCTCTGATCACTTCAATGCTGCCAGGCGTCTGCACGGCACCCGGTACGAAGTTGGGTGAAAGCACATAACCATTGAGCGTACTGACCCAAAAGCCAGCCAGAATAAAACTGACGAATGCAATCCCTGCCGCGATTTGAGCAGCTTGTTTTGCTCGAAGGTGGATGGAACCTTCTGTACGTAGGGCAGCATACAGCCCTCCGTGCATCATGAGCATGCTTAAACTAATGATTCCGCATAAAAGAGCAAATGGGTTGAGCAGTTGCCAGAAACTCCCATGGTAGCTGGACTGCATCAATTCATTAATTTCAAAAGGAATGCCTTGGAATATATTACCAAAGGCAACGCCAAAGACTAAAGAGGGTACCGCACCTCCAGCAAATAGGCCCCAATCCCAAAAAGAACGCCACATGGGATTTTCAATTTTTGAGCGGTATTCAAAGCCGACAGGTCTGAAAAACAGTGCGAAGAGCACTAATAAAAGGGCCCAATACAATGATGAGAATGCAATCGCATAGACCAGCGGCCAAGCAGCGAATAACGCCCCACCTGCGGTGATGAACCAGACTTGGTTACCATCCCAATGTGGGCCTACGGTATTGATTAATACTCTGCGCTCAGAATCGGTTTTTGCAATCCAGGGCAATAAAGCTCCAATGCCCATATCGAAACCATCGGTGACGGCAAAACCAATCAGTAATACACCAATTAAAACCCACCAAAACAGTTTCAGGGTTTCATAATCAAACATCTTTATGCTCCTGTTACTGGGGCGGGTTGTGTTTCAAAATGGTAACGGCCCGTTTTTAAACTGCTTGGGCCCAGCCTTGCGTACTTAAACATGAGGTAAAGTTCTGCGACCAACAGCAGGGAATAAAACCCTATGAAAGCCGACAAGCTCATAATGACATCCGAGGCTTCTATCGTTGAGACAGAAAGGGCTGTTGGCAGAATCTCGGCAATTGACCAGGGCTGGCGACCGAATTCAGCAACAAACCACCCCATCTCGGCGGCTATCCAAGGAACGGGTATTGACCAGAGAAGTGCTTTTAATACCCAGGTATGGCGTTCAGCTTCATGTCGAGATACATAGAAGAACGCCAGGCCTATTAAAATCAGCATATAGAAACCTAAAAAGACCATGATCCGGAAGGTCCAGAACATTGGGGCTACTTTGGGAATGGTATGGCGTGCGGCTTGATCAATCTCCGCTTCGGTTGCGTTTTCCGTATCCGGTCGAATACGTTTTAGAAGCAACCCATAGCCGAGGTCGCCCTTGTACAGGTCAAATTGTGTTTTTAATTCATCGGTTGGGTTTTCTCGAAGTTGCTTTAACAGTTCTATCGCGTGTTTGCCTCGGACGATGCGTTCACGATGATCGGCAATAAGATCCTTAATGCCTGTGACTTCTTCATCGATGGAGCGGGTGGCGACAATGCCTAAAGCATAAGGGATTTTGACGGCATAGTCGGTTGTCATGGTTTCATCGTTCGGTAACCCAAAAAGCGTAAACGAAGCGGGTGGTTCATGGGTTTCCCACTCTGCCTCTATTACCGCTAACTTTGTTTTTTGAACATCGCCGACTTCATAGCCAGATTCATCGCCCAATATAATCACCGAGAGGATCGATGCCATTCCGAAACTTGAAGCAATGGCAAACGAGCGTCTTGCAAAGGGTAAGTCACGCTTTTTCAGCATGTAATAAGCTGAAACACCTAAGACAAACATAGCCCCTGTGACATAGCCCGCTGAGACAGTGTGAACAAATTTGACTTGTGCGACGGGATTGAAAAATAGCTCCGAAAAGCTTGTTAATTCCATTCTCATGGTTTCATAGTTGAATTCAGCCCCAACGGGATTTTGCATCCAACCATTTGCGATCAGAATCCAAAGGGCCGATAAGTTAGAGCCGATGGCGACCAGCCAAGTGACGATTAAATGTTGGACTTTGGTGAGCTTGTCCCAGCCAAAGAAAAATAGCCCAATGAAGGTTGATTCAAGAAAAAAAGCCATGAGCCCTTCAATGGCGAGAGGGGTTCCGAAGACGTCGCCGACATAGTGTGAGTAATACGACCAATTAGTCCCAAACTGGAACTCCATGGTGATGCCCGTTGTCACACCCAGAGCAAAATTAATCCCGAAGAGTTTCCCCCAGAATTTCGTCATGTCTTTGTAAACGGTTTTACCCGTCATGACGTAACAGGATTCCATTATGGCTAATAGAAAAGCCAAACCCAGGGTCAGAGGGACAAATAAAAAGTGATAAAAAGCAGTAATAGCGAACTGTAAGCGAGACAGATCCACTACGTCTTCAGGCACCATATAAGGTTACTCCTGTGGTCTGTGATCCTGGGATCAAGGGAAATAGAAAAGTGACTGGGAAGCATCAAATCTAACGGTGCATTAGCACCCTTAAAGCTAAGTAAACGGTCTGGATCAGCCGTTTGAGGGTTTGAAAAAAAGAGCTGGGCAATGATGATTAAAGCGGCCAGTTTTATGACTAAGACCCATATCAGGTGTTTTACCAAAGGTAATGCCCACCAGTTATCTGGTACAGGGTCTTGTGATCGTGGCTTATGTTTGGAAGATGTGTGGTGATTCAATGAAAGATGTTTGAGTTCTATGGGAGAGAGCGGAGTCGCCAAAATACGCCATAGAGACAGCAACAACAAAGATCTGTTAACGGTGGGAGTGTTCCGTAGTGTTGGGAGGTTCTTTTCAAATAGCGCCAACAGCATAGGGCAACCACTGAATAATGTTGGAAATGGATGGCTGGCCACCCAATTCCTTATAAAAAATTGGGGTATTGATGAGACGAAATACCGACTAAAGGTGATTCTAATGCGCCATTAATGGCGTGAATTGATGTATATCAACTTTTTATGTCTATGGTCTTCATGGCGGCGGGCGATGTTTTTTATTATCAGTGCGATAAGCGAAATCTGTAGGATGTTATGGTCGCCAGCGGGTATGTGAGTGCATACCTAGAAAGGGTTTTAAATACGAATCCTATTTTTAATAAATCATTCCTATATTAGTTATATGCATAATTTTTCCATTTTCCTCTTATAAAGTGGGGTGACGCCAAAACTCTGTGTTTGCCACATGCATTGGGCAACAGATTAACATTGAACAGTGAATAGTACTCTACCCATAAAACTTATCTGTGGCTGGAGATATCCATAGGTGTCATCAGATGTATAAGGACAAAGCAATGCCTGAAATCCCCTGGCTCAAGCGTGCCTACAGTTTGCCATTAATTGTAGCGGCCGCCTTCATTCTCGCCTTTTTACTGGTCTTGTTAAAGCCATCAACTGAACAAGACGCTGATGCTGATGTTGCAAAGTCGGTGCATTATATTGAAGTCAAATCTTTACCTACTCGTAATAGAACACTTGGGTTTGGTGAGGTTAAGCCGGCTATTTCTTTAGAAGCCAATGCACAAGTGGCAGGCAGGGTGATTCATATACATCCTGGATTGAGGCAGGGAGGTAGCTTAGAAAAAGGAGAAATCGCCTTAAAATTGGATACAGTCAATGCTGAGTTGAAATTAAATGAAGCCAAAGCCAATCTAGCTGTACAGCAAGCCAATTTAGCTTCTCTGGCTGTAGAAGAAGAAAACACCAAAGTCTCGCAGGAAATCGCGAAGCGTAATTATCAGTTGGCTCAAAAAGAATTTAATCGTAAAACACAGCTCAAAAAGAAAGGCACCATTTCTCAGTCGACATTGGATGCTGAACAGCAAGTTCTATTGGGTAAAAAAGAACAGCTGCAATCCATTGAAAACACGTTGTCTTTGATTCCCAGTCGACGATTGGTGATTGAAGCTCAGGTCACTCAGGCTGAAGCGCAGGTGAAAGAGAGTGAAAATAATCTCAAAAATGCGACAGTGACGATGCCCTTTACAGGCCGAATTGGGAATGTCTGGGTTGAAGTCGATGAATACGTCAATGTCGGTTCAAAATTGTTTGATGCTAACAATATAGGACGGGTAGAAATTCATGCGCAAATTCCCTTACAACAGGCACGGCCGCTATTTTCTCGTTTAAAAGATCATCTCAAGGTTTCAGAACCGACGCCAGAATCGGTTTTAAAAGCCCTGGATTTGGACGTGCGTATCCGACTGGTTGGAGGTGCCATAAAATCAGAATGGCAAGGTGAAGTGGTGCGTTTGGGTGAGTCTATGGATCAAACCAGCAGGACCCTGTCCTTTATCGTGGCAGCAAATGGAGCACCGGGGCAGGGAGAGCCGGGAGAGCGACCACCGTTACTGAAAGGCATGTACACCGAAGTAGAGTTATTAGCTCAACCCGTTGATCGTATCGTGATTCCTAGGCAAGCCATTCACCAAGGAAAAGTCTATGTCATCAATCAAGAAAACCGGCTCGCCATAAAGCCCATAGAACTGTCATTTGTCCAGGGCGAGTTGGCTATCGTGGAATCGGGTCTGTCAGTTGGTGATCGAATTGTGGTCACGGATATTGTTCCTGCGGTTGAGTCCATGCTGCTTGAGCCAATCCAACATCAAGAAAAAGAAACCTGGATAGCAAAATTGGCCAGTGGTGAGGCAAGCTTAAAATGATACGTTTTTTTGCTGACCATCCAACGGCAGCCAATGTGTTAATGATTTTGCTGTTGCTGTTAGGCATGGTTGCCGTGCCGGGTATGCAACGTGAAACCTTCCCTAATATTGAACGTTATGAAGTCAGTGTATCGGTCGCTTATCCTGGAGCCAGTGCAGAAGATGTTGAAGAGTCGATTTGCAAACTGCTTGAAGACGCAACCGATGGTATTAGCTTTTTAGAAGAGCGTACCTGTGATGCCCAAAGCAGCGCAGCTTCTATGACGCTGAAAATGCAAGAGGTGGGAGACTTTGATGATTTTATCAGCGACATCAATCGCGCGGTGGATGGAATTACAGGCTTTCCACAAGATGTAGAGTCTCCCGTTGTTACCGAACTCAATACGACAGATCATGTGGTCAGTGTCGCGATCACAGCCGAAGTCAGTCAAGTTGAATTAAAGGCATTAGCTGAAGCGTATCGTGAGTCAATGCTTCGGACGCCAGGTATTCCCATTGTTGATATTTATGGTTTTTCAAATCCCCAGCTTAGAGTAGAAGTGGATGACTTTAATTTAAGTAAATATGGCTTAAGTCTTAAGGATATCGCTAACCGAATATCGGTTCAGGCAGAGTCGCTTCCTTTAGGTACGTTAGAAACGGAAAACGGCATTAAGCAAATTAAGTTTGATACCTTAGCAAAAACCCCTGAAACATTACGTAACCTGGTTATTATTTCACAAGCCAATGGCGGCGAGGTGCGTCTTGGTGATATTGCCAAGGTGTATCAAACCTTTGAGACGCGTGAAGATAAGATTCTTTTTAATGGGCAACGTGCGGCCATTCTAAGGGTTAGTAAAAATAAAACCGATGACAGTTTAGATGTGTTAGGGGCCGTGAATACGTTCCTTGAGCAAGCCAAAGCTTCGGCATCGACGGGTGTCCAGTTGGCATTAACGGAAGACTCCACCTCCATTGTTCAAGACCGACTTCAATTGCTCAGCACCAACGGATGGCAAGGCATTTTGCTGGTGGTTGCTGTCTTATTCCTGTTCTTTAATGCCCGCTACACGTTGTGGGTTGCAATGGGGCTTCCGGTCTCCTTTTTAGCCAGCATGATGGTGATCTCAGCGCTTGGCGTCAGCATCAATATGATCTCCATGGTCGCACTGTTAATCGCTATAGGGATCATCATGGATGACGCGATCGTCATCTCTGAAAGCATTGCAACGGAATACGCAAAAGGTTTATCCCCGCTGGATGCCGCTGTAAAGGGCGTTCAAAAAGTGGCAAGGGGGATTTTTTCGTCGTTTGTGACAACATTGTTGATTTTTGGTGGATTGCTCTTTTTGAAAGGCGATATGGGACAAGTGCTAAAAGTCCTTCCAATGGTACTGATTTCAATTTTAACGATCAGTTTAATAGAGGCGTTTTTAATATTGCCGCATCATTTAAAAGTTTCTTTAGAGCATCATCACGACAATGAAACGCCACGGTGGCGTTTAAAGGTTGAAGAACGTTTTGCTCGTTGGAGAACTAAACTGGGGCAAATCGTTGAAACAGCTATTCAGTTTCGTTATGCCTGTGTGGGTATAGTGCTTGGTCTTTTTATCCTGTCAATCAGTCTTATTCCTGCCGGTATTGTTAAATTTAAAGGGTTTCCTGATGTGGATGGCGATATTTTGCAGGGATTGATTTTGTTGCCACAAGGGACGCCCCTGGAAACAACAGAAGCTGTGGTCAAGCAGGTAACGGATGGACTTGAAAAAGCCAATGAAGAGCTGATGGAAATTCAAGGTGAAAGCCTGGTTAAAAATGTGCGAGTGGATTACAACACGAATTCTGAAGCTGGGGAATCAGGGACCCATGTCGCAACGGTCAAGGTGGATTTGTTATCAGCGGAAGAGCGAGAGGTGGTGCTCGATGACATCACAGCGAAATGGCGGGCAGCAGTGGGTGATATTCCAGGCGTTATTACGTTGCAATACAAAGAGCCTTCCATGGGGCCGGCTGGGCGAGCCATTAAACTCAGGCTTCAAGGAGGGCAGCTATCGGAATTAAAGGCCGCTTCCAATGAGCTGCAAGCATGGTTAATGAAATATCCTGGTACGGTTAATATCAGTGATGATCTGAGACCTGGGAAACCCGAATACCGTATTAAGGTGTTGGAAGGTGTATTGGGGATGGGGTTAACGAATCAGGAAATTGCCCAGCAACTCAGAACAGCTTATCAAGGCAGTACCTTGGATGAGATTCAATCGGAAGGTGAAACCTTTGACCTTTACGTTACCCTTTCTGATGAATCACGAGATACCTTGACTGATTTTGATCGCATGATGATTATCCATCCTGAAACGCATCAGCCGATTCCTCTGGTTGCGATTGCGAGCATTGAAGAAGTCAGACCCTATGCAAAAATCCAGCGGGTCAATGGACTGAGAACGGTGACCATCGTGGGTGATGTGGAAGGCGGAGCAAATTCTTCCGAAATCATACAAGACACTCTGAAACGTTTTATACCCAAACTCCAAAAGGAATACCCTGATATCAGCTTAAGCATTGAAGGCGAGAGTAAAAATAATAAAACAACCGGTAATTCGTTTGGAAAAGCTTTCTTGGTTGGCATCGTTGGGATTTTCTTGTTGCTAAGCCTTCAATTCAAAAATTATGTCGAGCCTTGGATTGTATTGTTGGCCATACCCATGGCACTGATTGGGGTAATCTGGGGGCACCTGCTTATGGGGTTGGATTTGACGATGCCAAGCATTATGGGATTTGTGTCTTTAGCAGGTATTGTAGTGAATAATTCAATATTGCTGGTTGAGTTTGTCAAGATGCGTGTCAGCGAGGGGCTTTCGTTTCATGATGCTGCAAGCAAGGCTACACAAGATCGGTTTAGAGCTATCTTCCTCACGACATTAACGACGATGATGGGAATGCTGCCACTCTTATTTGAAACCAGTTTTCAAGCACAAATCTTAATTCCATTGGTTGCGAGCATTGTATTTGGATTAATGTCATCCACGGTATTGATCTTAATAGTGCTTCCTGCGTTATATTCTATTTTGGAAGACTTGAATCTGGCGAAATCCAATTGACGTTGTCGCTATGAATGCTTTAACAGAAAGCATTGTTCAATAGGTATTTGATCCCAATAAAAGAGTTGGTTTTTTATTGGGATCAATGTGCGTCATTAATTTCTTATACCCGTTAAATCCAGTCGATTAGAAATGACATAAGCATTGGGCTTCGAAGCTTGATCATTCGTTCGTGTACGCGATGATCCTAGATTCACTGTTTTAGGCAAATCCAATCGGTCTGAACCGACTCTCAAGGCTGCTTTGATGTTGTTCTCTGCATGCGAGACTCTTTGAGTTTCAGACTGAGTCTTCACTTCAGGTAGATCTAAGCGATTTGAATAAGCGTTGCCTGCAAGAGCTGTGTTTGCTGAAAGAATGATACCCGCTGAAAGGGTTAAAAGTGCTTTAAACATAAAATGATCCTCGTTTAGTTAGGTTGATGTATTCAACGAGGCCTAGTGTAGTGATCGATTTCGGGTTGAAAAACCCCAATATTGATGCTTGTTTGTTGCATCATTCGATCATATTGGTGGCGGGGGTTGTAAGTAGTTGCTTTCTCATGCTGTCTGTTAACGGGCAGTGGTAATAGTAAGGGGACGTATTGTCCCCTATTTAAAAAATAATTGTTCAAGAAAGTCGAGCGTGATTAGCCATTTCTAATTCGAAAGACAGTGCCCTCAATTCCAATCTTATGAGTGTTTGTTTTAAAATCACGGACGGCATTTCGTTTGATGCCCAGTTGATTTTCAATCAGGTTCTCAAACGCTCTGCGTTTTAAACGACCAAAACCCAATTTGAATGAGTTTTTGTATTTCAATTGATCTCGGTATTTTAATAAGGTATCTGCAAGCAGTACCTTAAAAACATTGGCTTCCGTGTCCAGTTTTTCTTGTTCCATAAAGTCATTTAATTCGGACTGCTGCCCCATTAAAAAATGGATCAAACGAATACTATCCAACTTTTGATGTTTGCTGATTTGATTGCTTTTTGCGTTCAGCGAATGAATGGGTTGCCAGTTGCAAGATCCTGTTACCCATGCCCAGAATTTTGCCCTTTGGCGGTGGAACCAGCGCTTAATAGATGACATCTCCTCGATGTCTTTAGGTAGAAAATGATTGGGCGTGATTTCTTGGTTTTCTAATGCATCGACGATTTCTATTGCTTTCGATGAGTTAGACACGGCCTTCAGTTTGCTGACATGTGTATTCACTTGATTTAAGTGTTGTACGTATTCATTGATTTGTTGCTTGAATGTTTTAATTGCTGTGCGGTTTTGCAGTACTTTTCTTTGAGTATCTTGTATGTCTCGGTCCGAAAGTAATCTCAAGCTGCTTTCAGTCTGTTTTGATAGCGGGGTTAGACGTGGCATACGAATGCTCAGATGCTCTGTCATAACCGTTTTTTTGGGATAATGATTATCAATATAGCGAGCGACAAATTCTAATGCTTCTTGTAACGCCCCACCTTGCTCTAAGTGATCAAATAGTTGTTTCTCATGTTGCCAGTTTGCAAGCTGTTCCAGTAGATGTTGACGGGCTTGCTTCGAAAAAGCCTGTGCCTTTGACGCATCACCGGTGATGCGTATTTGATTGGAAGAGGTTGGTTTAACAGTAAGAGGTTGCGTTGAGTGAGCCCAGGCTTCTGCTCTTGTTAGAAAGAGAACGCGATATTTCTTTGTCGTTAAATTTTTCTCTGACGCAGCAATATCAACGTATTCAGATAGCGTCTCTAAGGTCTTAGGATCGCCGCTGGTCAGTAATTTGATCAAAGACGACTTATTGCTGTCGTGCCGTTCAGCCGTGATATCGGCTTCTTTTCCGATTAAGCGATTTAATAGCTGAACGAGACCATCAGGCGTATCAGGAAAGCTGCCTATTAATTGGACTCGACCTTGTTCAATGTCGATCTTTAAATCATCCATCAGTGGGTTAACCGACAAGATCTGTAAATGCTTTGGTGATGCCCACTTTCCATTTGCGAGTCTAGGGTGGTTGGGCTGGAGTATCCCTGTATAAGCAAGCGGGTCAGCAGCCAGTCTTCGCATCTTTGGCATGATTTCCCAGCGACCATATTCCAATAGATACTGGTCCAATGCCTGTTCAATGTGTGCTTTTATTGTGTTTTGGTCTGCTGTAGAAAGGCTTGTTTTAATGGGGCCTTTTGGAGCAGGTAAGGATGCTGGTTGAACCGGCAAGCTTTTTATACGCCAAACTTTTCTCTTGTTGAGAGCTGTTTGGGGCTCGGGTGTCGTAACCGCCTTGATGAGTGTTTGGGTAGTGACTTTAGTGGATGCCAATTGCCCTTTGGTAACAACTCGGTGGGTTAAGGGGTTCCAATCCAGCTCTTGATTAAAAGTATCGCTTTCAACGAGTGATTTAATACTTGTTACCAGCTCGCTATTTAAACGATGGTGAGGTTTCAATAAAGCATTCAGTAGATCGGCTTTGGCAGATGAGGTATCGGGGAAACTGATAACTCGAACAACATCACTTCGATCACTGATGTTGATATAATCCATTACTCGCATTTGTGTGCTGGACGGTAACCGCTGCATGAGGCAGCTTTTAATCTGAGCGACTCGTTTAGCATTGTTCTTGGCATAGGCATTTAATAAAGTCGAGACGTCCCTCTGTTGATTGCCATTAGGGCTTAGATTTCTTGATGGGCTTGGGGTATCAGGTAAATAAGCATTTACAGGCATCTTGGCCTCTCCAGCGATTGCGATTAGAAAACAAACCTTTGTATTCATGGTTTGTCGTCTGTTTTTGCAGCTAGTTAGACCTTCCCTGGAAGGAGTCTCTCAGGCAATAAAGGGTTCGATGAACGCTCACTGCTATCCTATAGCTCGACACTAACGCCGATTGAATTTGCAAAATGCAAATAAAAGTGGAAAATTTTTAGATTTTAGGCAAATACGCTTTCTTTGCAGCTAAAGTTCGATGTGGTTCACACGTCCTTTCGTTGAATCACTTTTAAGCAAGCTTCTGGCTGTTCAAAAAACGATCGAATTGCTTGAGGTGTTAGGCTGTAATGGGTATTATGCGTCGCCAGATTAAACCAACCCTGTACTTGAGTATTAAAAATGACCTGTAAGCAATCGATTGCTGTTGTTCTTGTCACATCCCTATTGGCTGCCTGTGGTGGTGGGGGCGGTAGTTCATCTGACAAGAGCGGTGGTGCTTCCACGAATTTGTCGCACAAACGCATAGTTAATTTTCAAATAGCCAGCAACAGTAATTCCATTAGTCAGCTATATGGTGATGCAAGTATGGTAGTTGTTGTAAAGGTAGGTGATTCTGTTACATGTACAAAACGCATCATTCAGCAGGGAAAATTGATTGAAACACAAGAGTGGAGCTCTTTTGTAGGTACTCCAATCAGTACCCCCGATGAAGCAAAAAATGCTTGCAGCAATAAAGCTCCTGCTGATGTTGAAAAAGCAACTTATTATTTTGATGAAACCCATAATAATGAAGTAAGGGTTTTTGTAAAGGATATATCATCCGGTATGGATGATAGCTGTGAGGTTTATGTTTTGGGTCGGTTTGGCCGTCTCGTGCGTAAGTATTACGCAAACTTATCGAGTTGTGATAACCGTGCTCTACCTGAAAATGTGGTCGACGGTCGGGTGTGGGATTATGATATTGATGGAAGCTTGAATTACTCTGTAACAAGTTATGACGATGGAAAATACGAAGGCATTGAAAAGTATAAGGTTAATGCTGATGCAACCAGTATAATTAGTGAAGATGAAGGGCATGCATATAAAGTTGTTTACCAAGATGCCTCATCTGCGATGCTTAAGACGATTACTAATAGTCTAATTGATGGAAGTGATCATCACCCAGAGTATGAAATTGAATTTGAATTTAGCGCTGATGGTAAACGTTTAGTGAAGTCTACAGAGTCTAATGGAAATAAAACCTTCTATTTTTACGAATAATCTGTAAATTTTAATTTAGATAATGCCTGGTAAGCTAAAATGGCTTGCTGGGCATTTTATAAGATGAAAAATAAGGTTGGTGTTGAAAAGTATTTGTTTCTAGCTCTCTGCTTGCTCACTATTTTACAGTGTAATTGATCTTGTTGGTCATGCTCTGAAATTTAATATATAAGTTGCTGTTTGTTTCTGAACCCTTGCCAGTGTCTTTCCTGCTCTCAGTATTTTAAGTATTTGTAGTACTCTTGGAGTGCAGTTTGATCTTAGCCAATACTTAGGTATTAGTAATAATAAATTGTTTGTGTTTTGTGCTTTCTTTTTATAAGATTCGGCCGCTCAAATTATAAATAAAAATTGTGAGGTTGACGTGAAAAACAAGTATTCTTGTGGTGTGATTTTTCTTTCGGTATTTTTGGCTGCTTGTGGTGGTCAGTCATCGGATGATGAGGGTTCCAGTCTTCCATCCAAAGCTCTTTCAGAGCAGCGAATGCTTAATTTTCAAAAGTATGAGCTTTTTGCTTCTGGATGGGACGGAGACGAAGTTCACCCAATGGATACAGCTAACATCCATTTGGAATGGTTTGACGATCAAGTGGTTAAGTGTACCAAGCGTTATTTCTCAGATGAAGGTGTTCTTGTGTCATCTAAGAGATGGTATGTAGACAATGTTGTAAAAGGGGATTTAATCGCAGCGGAAGTGGGTTGTGATGCACTTGAAGCTACTGCAGATGACAATGTGGTGACTGAATCAAGCTTTGAATTTAATGAGACGGATAAGAAGGTTACGGTTGTTTACGAGTTGAAAAATACACATGACGAGAGTGTTTGTAATGTGTATTCATATGATAACAATAGCCGTCTATTGAACATGTATGAGGCATTGGAGGCGGGTGTTTGTGATGCTCAATCAATTCCGAAAACCTTATCCCCATCCGTTGAAATGGCGTATGATTTGAATGAATCTTTGAAGTTTTCGTATAAAACGGCTGATAAAAATATTGTTATGGAAGTCAATCAAGACGTCACAAAGATTCAAGCTGTCGTTAATGAGAAACAAGAGAAGCAAATATTTGAGGTTCGTTATTTAAATGAGCAATCAAGTTTAATTGATAATTATGAAATGTTGTTGGGAATTGAAACGGATGAGGGTTTGCAAGAAATTCCATCGTATAAGGTGGCATTCGAGTATAAAGATAACAAATTAATAAAAAGAACTTATACGTCTAAATATAAGTTAAATGTTTATTTGTATAAATAGCGTTGACTTTGTCTAAGCTCCAGAGTCTTTCTGGAGCTTTATTTGATGAGGTTAGATTAGATTCCGCTGCCCGGTTTATACCCCCGACTATAGTCTCGAAGTGTTTCTCCTGCTGTTGAGCCTTTGTGTACTTCTAATACTCGAACCTTAATATTAGGCCGTTCGGCTTCAAAGGCTTGAAACACTTGACGGCAGGAATCACATACGTCAAGAGAAGAAGCGACATCAAGGGTACCCGAAGAGGTGGGCGTCGTTCTGGAATAGAGCGACTCTAATATCTTCGCTTCGGCGTCCACATCTTTGAGAATTCCTCTGCCATTACTGGTTTCAGTCGCCACTTCAACGGCTTTCAAACTTCTTTGTTCGTTGGCTACATAAGGCGCAAACCGGGCGCTGTATTGAACATTACCATCGTTCCCGGAGACTGCTTGGTAAACCGTTGGGGGTTCTCCGTCGGGCTGAAATCGGGCCCAAGCGTAGGTACGTTGTCCTTTAAGACTTCGAAGTTCTGATTTTTTAACTTTACCTACTGCTGAGCTGTTCACTTCTTCCATGGCTTCAGCAATGGTACTTTTAAGTGACTGAAAGGCTTCTGAGTTCACATCATCCAGGACGCATTGCTCAAAGGCATGAGACCAAGATGCAAAACCTAAAAGTACTGCGGCCAGTAGCGGCATGCAAGCCTTAGATAGCGAATAATTCAATGGTCTCATGATTGGCAGCCTCCGTATCGATAAACCCATTTGCTTGCTTTGTTGATTAAATGGTCTATTTCGTCACTTGTGTAAATAATATCTTCAATAATGGGGCTCCACTGAAGTTGTTGGAGTTCATTATCGTCAGCTAAATCGTATAGCGCATTGCTAATGGGTTGGATGGAGTAGTTTGAGCAAACATTGACTTTTATACTGGCTAACACAAAGTTTTGAGTGAGAAAACCGAGCTTTGAAAAAGCGGTGAGCTGTTGATAGGCTGGAGTTTGTTCTAAATCAACGTTTCGAGTTAACCTAGGCAGTGATTGATATACCCGAGCATAGGTTTGATCAGAAGCGATTTGATTTAAGTGGGCAAGTCTCTCTGATCCTTTTGCTTGAAGAGTTGTCAACCCTTTACGAAAACTGCTATTGAATAACGCATCTGTGGCGGTAGGGTATGAATGGTTGACACCTAAATAATCTCCTTGCAGTCCTTGATAATACACCCACCGTGTGAAATGCCCAAGGCTTGCTTCAGGTTCTTTCTTTTGAGTTGCGTTAGCCTGGCGTGCAATCAGAAGCTTTCCTTGTGATAAAATATCCTCAGCCAATAGAGCAGCAATTTGACTCGCTCCCAGATAACGTTGAGATCTTCGCTGCAGTTGATTCCAGATGTAGGGCGCGCCTTGTTTTAAGTTTGCGTAAACAGGCAGTGAACTTAATTCACTTAGGTTGCCTGAACGTAAAGCAGCCTCTGCCAAGCTCTTTTTAGCATGCCCTTGAGCAATCCAACGGTTTGCCTGTAGATAGGCATTAACATATGGCAATAATTCTTGTGATAGGGCTTCCTTTGTCCACCCTTCGTGAATGCGCTCTTGTTGATAAGCTTCCGCATTTAGCTTTATGTCATTCACGTTTATTTGCGCTTTTACACTTGAGAGGGTGGCATCATGGCTGTCATGAAACCAGTGGGTATAGCTAACCCATTCTTTTCTTGGCATACACCCTTCAAATGCAAAACCACAAATTTCACCGGTTTCTTCCCACTCTTGTACAACCAAATAGCCTCTCTCTGGATTGACTTCTTTTACGTATTTCCCGTCGCGTCGATATTGTTGTGCCCATTCATCAACCGCAAATGCTTTGATGGTTTTGTAAAAAGTAGACAGCTTGTTTTTTATGCTAGGTTGATTCAGTAATCGTTGTATGCGGTTCTGAGAATTTATCTTAATGTCGTCAAGCGCTAATGTTCTGATTCGATCAAGGTTGGTTTTTGCTTGATTAACCATGTTGATTTTTGCATTAAGGGTTTGTTGTTGGCTTTGTTTAAAAGTTTGGGAGAAACTGGGTGAGCGAATCCATGCAGCCAACCCTGATAACGAACCAATGAGAATATCTCTTTGGCATTTAAGTAATTCGTGGCTGAGCGACTTAATTACGTCAGGTTTTCTTGCATTGTTTAACCCTCGCGTTAATGCATCTTGATAATAAGCACAGACGCCTTCAGCATGCCCAAACTCGTAACCACTTAAGGACAAATGACCGATGATGCTTTTAAAATACTCTTGATCCATTCGACCAAAAGCTTTTATTAAAAAGGCTTCTTGAGCGAGAAAAGCTTTTCTATATTCTGCGTAAGCTTTTGCAATTTCATCATCCATAATCACTTTGCTTAAGGCATTGAGTTCCCCTAAAAATTCTAAATAGCGATTATGAACGCTAACTTTATTGTCTTCATCTCGCTTTTGGGCATCGTTTAATTGGGCGTAATGATAAAACTGACCCGACTCAAATGCTCGGATTCGCTGATCGATAATGGCACGATCAATGGGCTCTTGGATGCTTCCCATAATGTCACCAACAATGGGAACAATGGCTAAAATCGAGGCTGCTTTATCAAAGGTGGTGGCTGATTCTCGTGAAAAAGCGTCTGCAATCCCATAGCCCCATAATCCCACAGCAGCAATGTCACCAATCGGGCCGAGAGCCTCCGCTGCCCGTTCACCAACGCGGCTAACGCTTCCCATGGCGCGTGCTAAACGGCCAGCTGAGGCTTCTTCAAGCGCGAGGGTTGATGAAAATCGAGGAAGGTTGATGGCTTCTTTCGTTTCTGAAAAAGTCGATAGCTCTTCGATTCGACTGAATTCTGAATTCCAGCTTGTGGGTTCAATATCGCCCAGTGGCTTCCCTTCAGTGCCATGGAAAACCTGTGACTGGAAGTTTTTAAGTTGCTCTGTCGACTCAGGTAAGAACGAATCAGGCATGACCGAGCAGCTGCTTGCCCAGGAATGGCTTTGCATCAACGACAGCAGTGTCAAGCAAGGCACAGCTAAGCGTATTCTACTTTTTCGTGGCGGACTGGTTGTGTTTGGATTGGCTCTAATCGATCGTGGCGAAAGAGCTGTTGTCTCATTCATACTGACTCCCCAAATAGATGAATTGAATGAGCAAATCCGTTTGCCTTTATCTTTTCTTTGTCCCAGTGAACGTTCTACGGGGTGGGTCCTAATGAGGTCTATCCTCCAAAAGCAGTAATGCTTGCTTTCCTTTGATAAAATCTCTCAAAGGCCATGTGAATAAAGGACCATGGTGCAGTTTTCAGAGAAGAGAGTGGGGCGGTATGACAGCAGGATCTTTACGTTGCATTCTATGTAATGGCACTCATTTAGGTTCGTTCTGGCAAGATAAAAAACGGCCTTATCATCAATGCCATGATTGTCAGTTGGTGCAGGTACCGGAGTGTTTTTGGCTGGATGCTGAATCTGAAAAAGCGGAGTACGATTTACATGAAAATTCGCTTTACGACCCCGGTTATCGCCAATTTTTGTCTCGCTGCGCAACGCCTTTGATGGAGCGTTTGCCTCCGCAAGCGAAAGGGTTGGACTTTGGCTGCGGTCCATCTCCGACACTGGCCACCCTGATGATGGAGTCTGGCTTTCAATTATCTTGGTACGATCTCTATTACTGGCCAGATGAGTCTCCGCTATCTGACCAGTACGACTTTATAACGGCTACTGAAGTCATTGAACACTTGGGTAATCCTAAGAGTGTGCTTGAACTGTGGATGCGTTGCCTTAAGCCTGGTGGGGTGTTGGCTATCATGACGAAGCGAGTGATTTCTCTTGATGCTTTTACATCCTGGCACTATAAAAATGACCCTACCCACATCGCGTTTTATTCAGATGCAACCTTTCGTTATTTGGCTGAGCAATATCATTGTTCAATTGAGTATCCGGCTTCGGATGTGGTTTTCCTACAAAAGAAGTGAGTGTGCGCTTGCGTTTTTTTTTTCATTGTTCCCGATAAGCCGGTATTCTGCGGAAGGGATCACATGATCCTTAAACGGTATTAAGTCATTTGTTCAGTGTTGGTTAGGTGTAAGGGTGACAGTGCTGGCTGATATGTTACACTCGGACTTTATATGACAGAGACGAATAATACCTTGCAAAAAGCATTTGCTCACAATAACAACAGATCAGTGGCCCTGAGTTTACGAGTGGCCCATATCAACGATACGCATTCCAATTTTGATCCCAGCACTGTTGAATTGAAGGTCTTCCAAGACCGGTCAGCAAAAAAACTGACGTTGGGTGGGTTTGCTCGATTAAAGACGGCTATTGAACAAGCTCGCGCAGAGGCTGAACTTCAGCAAGAAGGCTTTCTAGCCCTACATTCTGGGGACTGCTTTCAAGGTACCTTGTATTTTAATCTCTACAAAGGCAAGGCAAACGCTGAATTTTTAAACGCTTTGCATTTGGATGCAATGACACTTGGCAATCATGAATTTGATTTGGGGAATGAGCGCTTGGCAGAATTTGCAGAGCTTGCTCAGTTTCCGATGCTGGTTGCTAATTTAAATCTTGCGAATGAATCGGCAACCAAGAAGAAGCCTTTAGCATCGAACCCTAACATTTACCGATTTGATCATGACAAAGGGGTTGGTCAGTTTCTCATCAGAACCTTTAACGGCGTGTCTGTAGCCGTTATGGGAATTACCGTGGAAGACATGCACAGCATTTCTAATCCCGACCCGGATTCTATTTTTGAGCTGCCCATCACGACGTTGAAAGGCATGATTGCGGAAGCTCACAAGATGGGCATTTACCATATTGTCGTTGTGAGTCACTTGGGATATCAAGCTGACCGGGCGTTGGCAGAAGCGGTGGACGGCGTAGGCTTGATTGTCGGGGGTCATACACACCAACTCTTGGGTGACTTCCGCGACTTGGGGCTTGGGTTTACAGGAGAGTATGCAGAAATCATCAATGGAACAGCGGTCGTGCAGGCGGGCTGTAATGCGCTGGCTTTAGGTCAGATTCAGACGCACTGGGATCAAGAAGGCAATCTGTTGTCGGTGTCTGGTGGAAATCAGTTGCTAATGGATGAAAGCTCTTTACTGGCTTTAGAATCCCATGAACGGTTTGAGTGGCAATTGGCATTAAAAAATCATCCTCGTATTTGCTGGGTTGCACCAGATCCCAACATTGAGGAGCGACTGAAAAATCATTACCGCCCTAAAACCTACAGCTGGCACCAAGATGTTGTCGCTCATATCCATGAGCCTTTACGGCATGTGCGTATTCCAGATGCAAAAGGCAGCAGTCAAATCTGCCCGACGGTTGCTAGGGCGTTATGTTGGCAAATGGAGCAAATAGGGCAGCCAGTTGATTTTGGTGTTCATAATGCTGGTGGGACACGTACTTCTTTGGGAGAGGGGCCATTAAGTGCTGGAGATGTGACGGGGAAGCTTTTGCCTTTTGTTCTGAATATTGGTCGCCGGGCAGTAACGGGTGAGCAATTACGTTGGGCGCTAGAAGGGGCTATTGATGTAGCACTTGCCCAAGGTGGTAATAATAGCGGGAGTTTTCCCTATACGCATGGCCTGTATTACGAGCTTGATTTTACGGCGCCTTATGGAAATCGCGTACTTGCTTTACAGATAAATAAGAATGGGGTTTATCAACCCATCCACCCAGAGCAGTTGTATCAGTGCGCCACGAATGCTTATACCGGTTCAGGTAAAGAGGGGTACGATGCGCTCGCTCAAGGAGGCGCTTGGTATCAGGTTAATATTCCTTTGGCAGAAGTATTTATTAACTATGCTCGTGAGCATAAAAGTATTGCGAAAGCTGAAAATCCTGTTTTGTACGGAAAAAGGCCTGAACGTTAATGAGTTATATAAAGTTTGATTAGGGAAGGTTTCGACCGGCTTTGATAGCGTTGAAACTGTGAAGCCGGTCATTCAATTTCGATAAAATAAAAAATGATTCAAAAAGATACACTTGTTTTTGACGTTAATTCACAAAGTGGCTTGTTCGAAAAGTTTAACTAAAAAACCAGACCTCAATCGCAGTTTTTTTGGAATCTTTTCTTCTTGAATATCGCTTATTACTAAAGAATGAAAAATGAAATTATCTTGGTGTAATTTGAGAATATCAAACACCGGAAATTGTGAATTTGGTTGGATAATTGCTCAAGCGAAATGATTTTGTTCGAGTGGTTATGAAATGCTCAAGCTCCCATCAATATGAGAGAAGGGCAACATGGAATTAAATATAAATAAGTTAGTATTAGCACTTGCGGTTAGTGGTTTTGTTGTTGGTTGTGGAGAAGGCAGCTCAAGCAGCTCTACTAAAGATGAGCCAAAACAAGAAAATACTAAAGACTATTCTCTGAATCCTGAATACAGCGATTATGAAGCCTTTGAGCTCCCTCTGCGTGGGGCTGATGAAGCCGATGCCATAGCTCAATACCATAAAATTGGGGATTACGCGGTTTATGGGGATGTGATCTTAGGTAAGCACGAGGAGCTGCAAGCAAAGGCAGAAGTCGATACGTTTGAAACCTTGGAATTGAATGGCTTGATGACGCTTGACACAACGAATCCTGATGCGAATTACAGCTCAGTCTCAAATAGCCGCAAATGGACTAATGGTGTTGTGCCTTACGATTTTTCCTATAAAGCGAATTTTGATTCAAAACAAAAAGACATTATTAGCGCTGCGATGCGTGATATTGAAGCTTCTGCTAATGTCAAGTTTGTTCCTAGGCAGTCTCACCATAAAAATTATATTACCTTTATTAATGGTGGGGGCTGTTACGCTTACGCAGGCATGTGGGGTGGGCAACAGCCAGTATCATTAAGCTTTCCAGAAGACCGCTCTTGGGCAGGTTGTGTGACTAAAGGGGTTGCCATTCACGAACTGATGCATACGTTAGGGTTTATGCATGAGCAAACTCGATACGATCGTGATGACTACGTCTACATTTACTGGGGTAATTTAACGGAAAATGGAAAATCGCAGTATACGAAGTTGGGGCAATACTCAACCAAGTATGGCGAATACGATTATGATTCCATCATGCATTATGGTGAAGACTATTTCGCCAAAGAGTGGGGCCTCAAGACCATGGTGCCGCGAGATACCTCTGCAAAAATTGGTCAGCGTAAGGGATTGAGCGCAGGCGATATTTCAGCACTGAAGCAAGCCTATGGGGATTCAACGGTGACTGGCGGTACGACAACCGGTGGCGGTACGGGCGGTGGAACCGGTACTAATACAGGGACAGCGCCAACGATTACTTTTATGGATAAAGATGGTTATAACCCTAACAATGGTTTGTCGTTGTGGAATAATTCTTCTTATACCTTGTTGGTCAGAGTGGATGATGATAAAGATTCCTTTAGCAATCTTAAATCAAGCATTCGTTTGAGTAAGAGGGGTGTTGTTAGCCCTTATTTAGAAATAACGCCACACCCGACACAAAAGGGATTGCAAGAGTTGACGGTGACTTCAGAGAACCCATCGCCCTATGATAATAAACCCGAAAAAGTGGAATTAACCATCACATTGGAAGATAAAGATGGAAACACAAGTGAAACTCAATACCCCGTTTGGGTATTTACTCAATAAGAATAATATCGAGTACTTAACAGCCCTTCCTTGTTGAAGGGCTTTTTTGTTTTAAGAAACCCATATTGGTTTCTATGAAAGCGGCCCAATAATCTCTGACAGTGAATAAGGGTGGATCTTGAAGCAGATTTCATTGGACTTAATGGCTAAAGTTGGATTGGGTAAGGCTTCCTGGCCATCGCTGGGTTGACTGACTTTGGTGCGATACTTGTGTTGAGTCAAAGCCGTCTTTAATCTAGGAAAGGCTTGCTGTAGAGATTGAACCAGTGTGTCAGTGTCTTTGGCATTACAGGGGAAAACCATTTCAACGTGTTCCCAGCCCTCTTTTGGGTAGAGCTTCTTACCTGGGTAAGGCACTTCGAGCAAATCAATGGACTTTTGACCAAAGTAAAGAGGCCTATGAAGCCTGAACAGCAAAATAGGTCTTCCATTGATGAGCTTGTTGGAAAGGCACTCAGAAATAGGTGCTAACGAGGCAACGAGCGCATCAACGGCATCGTTGCTGTTTAAGCGTACGGCAGCGTGATCAAAGGGGTATTCTGGTACTTCGTTAAAGAGCAGTAGAACCAGCTGGGTCATTTCCTCAACAAAATGAGGCCACTGCTCTGTTAACTGGTCAAAATGCATCGGGTTCATCCACTGGAGAGGAAAGCAAACAATCATACTCTGGCTCATTGCATAGTGCCAATGTGGAAGTTATCAGCAATCAAACTCCAAAAGCAGTGAGCATCCGCTATCAATTTGCTAGGAACTTATGTTATTGAAAGATATCCTATTGGTAAGGCTGATGCAGTGGTATCCCATTAGCCAATTGGATTTTGCTCATTTAAGAGCAATGGTGTTTAGTTTCAGTGTTATTGTTAAACGAACCAGGAGCGGTTTCATGAACATGGCAAAATTTTCCTCTTTTTTATTAGCAACAGCAACGGCTTGGGGGATCAGTGTGACCTCCGTCTATGCTGAATCCCCTGAAACCATAAAGGAAGATGCCGTAGAATTGCTTAATAGTATTCGACAGTACAGTGCGGAACAAAAAGAGGAACTCGTTAAAAATACTCAGTCTTTGCTAGCGCGGTTCGATAAAAAGATTGAAGAGGCGGAGTCATCATTTGATAAAAAATGGGATTCCATGAGTGAATCAGCAAAAAAGAAATCTGAGCGTACATTAGAGCGATTAAAAAAGGAACGCGATGAAGCCAAAAGTTGGTTAGAAGATGCTAAAGAAAGCAATGCAAAAACGTGGAGTTCAGTCAAAGGAAATCTTGCGGAATCTCTAACTCGGTTACGAGAACGCTTGCAGGATTCAGATGACAGTCTGCACCAGAGCAATCAACAGGCTCAAAATAAAAGCATTTAGCTAGCGGTCTACTTGATCAATGGTTGCAAGGCGATTCCTAAGCGAAAAACTGAATGCACCTTGCAACCCTTAGAGATGAACGAGTGTATGGTCAGAGCATCTTAGCCGAAGATGCCACCGCCACACTTAACTCCAACTTCATTAAAGGCGGCTTCAACGTCTTTTTCATTCAGCCCTAAATCTTTCGCAGCATCAATCACTCCACAGCTGGCTTTTTTGAAAGTGCTCATGCGCTTCCAATACACCTGGTTGGCAAGCACAAAGGGACGAAAGGCTTTCTCTGTGTTCCAACCTTCAGTCGTTGCCAAAAGATAGAACGCTTTATTAAATACACCTGAAGTGAAGTGTACGTTCATGAGCATGCTGTAGTCTTTTTTGTGACCGATCGAGCGCCCATCTTTGGTTGGGTCATTCATATATCTGAGCGCTTCGCCTGACTTGGATATTTTACTGCCTACAAGCCAGTCGTTTTCACCGAACATATAGTATTCGGCGGCTTCTCCTGCCATGTCAGAGAAAGCTTCATTGATGCCCCCCGCTTGAAAACGGTACATCAGATCAGAGTTTTGCTCAGTAAAGCCGTGAGAAACTTCATGGGCAACCACATCAAGGCTAACCAGTGGATAGAAACGATCGGCTCCGTCACCAAAGGTCATTTGCTTGCCATCCCAAAATGCATTTTCAAATGAGTCGTCGTAATGAACCCTTAAGCTCAATCGAGTCGTCAGGGGTGCGGTATCAAACCAATCTTTGTACATGTCAAAGACAACGTTGCCAAAATAGTGAGCATCGTTTAAAGGTGAGAAAGCACCATTGATGGCTTTATGGGTGTTTCGTGGGCAATCAAAGCTATGAATGTCTCCGCCGAAACGTTTATTTTCCATGTTGATCGTGTCGACATTGTCGCTAGACATAGTGCAGTTTTCGGTGACTTTTAGCCCTCCAAAATCCACACCATATTCATATTTGCCTGTTCCTTCGTTGCCTCCTGGTCCTGTGGCACTGTTAAAAGTAAGGCCATCCCACTGATCCAGTATTTGCCCTGTTTGTGCGTCAATCAAATAGTAGGGTCTTTTAGGGCCTTCATCTGAATGCGTAACAAAGGACACTTCGTACACAAGACGCGCACGTTTTTGTGCATCCTGGTGCACAAACATTTCGGTTTGAAGGTTTTCAATGTTTGCTTTTGAAAGGTCCGGTAAGCCAGATAGCTCTAAGGCTCTATTGGTTGCAGCGCGTGAAGAAACACCCGCTCTGGCAAGGGGTAAATCTGATTCCATTTCATCCAGTACTTCACCGGTGATATGGCTAAGTCGTCCCCTGGTGTCTTTGGAGGCAGTAATCCCACCATCATAAACGGGGATGCCTTGATAATATTGTTGATAACGTATTTTTGTCGTGCCGTTTGGAAGTTGAACACTTCGTGTGGGTTGAAGTTGGTGTGCGCGAGATAGTCCAATGTCTTGAGCTAATCTTGAGACAAGCGTGTTTTTTGCTTCAAGTTGAACGCTTCTAAATGAAGCCGCCTGTGCTGGGTAAGACAATGCAACGCCCAAGCCAATTAACGCAAAACTGACTGAAGCTTTTGACTGAAAAGATTTATTTTTCATATTGTTCTCCTGAGGTGTGGGTTACCACCTCATAGAAGCTAGTTTTATTTGCATTAATTGCAATAGACAAAAAAAAGCGAGTTGCACTTAACTGTGCGGCAGCTCGCAAAAACAGGAAATGTTTGATTAGGTGGTTTCACTTAAGATTGAGCCAGTTCCATTAACTCATCTATGGATTCAAGTGTTTTTGAAAAGTTTTCTCTGAGATGTTGCACTTCTACAAGCAGATCATGCTCTTTGTCTTTTAATTTTCGATCAATGGATTGGCAGGTTATAAAAATATCGGTGGCACCAATGTTGCCGGCTACACCTTTCAGTGTATGCGCGACGATTTGGGCCTGATCCCAATCTTGTTGCTCAATCAGGTTAGACAAACTTAGAACGTCCTGGCTGTGGTTCTTTTTGAATAAACCAAGCAACTTTAAGTAGAGTTCATACTTGTTATTGATGTGCGATAGAGCTTGCTTTACGTCTAAGCCAGGCAGCGTATCAGGCAGATCCATGGTAACTCCTTCCATGCGCTTCTACCTATAAGTCTGGCTCAGTCGAGCCGACTGTCAACGTCCAGTTGTTGTTTCTTTAAGTTGTCCGGTTGACATAACTTGATAATATCCCAGTAAAAATCACCCAGATGTCTGGGTGAAAAGCGGTCAAGTCATCCATCGATAGAGCCACCTGGGTTTTAAAGAGAGCCCTTTGTTAACTTTTTTTGCGGAAGATGTAAAAAACACAACATAAAGGGACAAAAGTAATACTTCTAAAACAAGCGTAACGCTGACTAAAAGAGCGAAAGATGAGGCTTCGGCTTGATTGAGAGCCAACATAGCAGCCCCTATCACTAATAAGGTATTGGCAATCAAGGCTGATCGCCCAATAGGCTTCGTCTTAGATAAATGCATTAGGAGGCCTTGCAAAAAATTCTGTATGGCCATAACGAGAGGCAAGCAAGAAGAGAGCATCAGGACATGAGTCATGTTCACAGCCAAATTATGGTTATCTTTGGCATAGTATTCTATCAAAGTGGTTCCAAAAGGCAGGAAGGTCAGCACAAGTAAAACCCCGCTAAATACCAAACCAATGATGACGCTCGTACCCAACAACTTACTGAGATTAACGTCATCGGCATTACGAATGACCAACTGTTGAATCATGCGAACACCATTGCTGATCGCAATGACCCATGCCCAGGCTGCTGACCATGCAGCGATATTGTTCACACTAACCGTTGCTATGAAGAGGGGTAGCGCTAAGCGAGCCCCCCATAACGTGATCATGGATTGAGCCAGAGGCCAATAAAAATGAAATAATGCAACTTGGTTGCTAGGAAGAGAGAGGGTTTGGTCACGATGATCGTTTAGGCTTTGCTGAGGCACGGGAAAATGCAATGAGCGGGCTTTGTAACGCACATAGAGTAGCTCGCCGGTAACGCCACCTAGCAGGGATATGGCTGTAATCATGGCTCCTTCTTGACTCCACTGGGCGCAAATGAAGGCCAAGCTCGTTAGAATGATCAGCCTGCCTAGGGAGCCGTAGGCAATCCAGTTGGGTTGGCCGACACGAAGGATTTGGCCTTGCCAATAACGCCTTAAAGCAATTAACAAAGGCCAACCAGAGAGGGCGAGCACGTATAGAGCCGATTCGCGATAAAGTGAATGACTGGTCTCTTCCGAGCCGATAAAGATTAAAGCAATCAACCCTGTCAGAGACATCATGATTGTGAGCCCTAAACCAGCCCTCCAAACAAAAGTATGGAAGGCGTGTCGGGACGCTCGTTGCTGAGCCAGAGTGTTAGATGCAGGCAGAACAGAAATGATCGGACTCTCAAAAAACACAGCGACCCCTTTGCCTATCGCGTAGGCCGCCAGATTAAAGGGCCCATTGGGCAAGCTGGCTAAGACAAAAAGGATCAGTGGATCACCTAATGCCATGACCATATCGCTCAGTGACATCGGAGCGAATTGTTTGAATAAGGCTCCGTAAGAGGTCGGTTTAGCTGTTTGCATGCTGCTTCCTCTTACTGTTTGTTTGAGAATGTCTGATTGGGTGAAGGTGATTAATGGATTCTAATAATCTAGTGTGACTCCAAACCTCTAAAGCATTGTCTTGAAGCCATTGTTCATCATACAGCGTCTCCAGGTAGCGATCTCCACGATCTGGATTGACGAGCACGATGCGTTCAGGATGTGTGAGCGTATTAGCGTAAGCAAGACCCGCGCTGACGATGGCCCCAGTCGATCCTCCCAATAACATCCCTTCCTGTTTGGCTAAGTGGTGGCACATTGAAAACGCCATTTGATCGCTGACATTAAAGCCTTGATGAATCCATTTTGACTGGAAGCTGGGTGGAACGAATGAAAGCCCTAAACCGGTCATCTTGTACGGATGCCTAGGCTGCCCCAATACGGCAGACCCAGCAACATCAACCGCAATGATTTTAGGTGAGCAAGGTTGTTTTCTGTAGTGATTGATAATGCCAGCAATTTGCCCAGCGGTGCTGATGCCGACGACGATGGCATCTGGTGGCTGTTGAAAAGCGGCATGTATTTCTTGAGCGGTGTAAAGCTCGTGGGCGCCAGGATTGTTCTTATTGAGATGCTGGCAAGGATAAAAGGCGCCTGGAGTCTTCATAGCCAATCGTTTTGCATGATTCATCCGCGCTTTTTGCATTGAACCCTCTGCGTCTGCGAGTTCAAGAGGAACCGATTCCAGTTGAGCGCCATAAGCCAGCAGCATTTTTTTGATAGGGGGAGGTGTTTTCGCATCAATAACGATAACCACTTTGTAGCCTTTAGCGGCTCCCAAGGCTGCCAGAGCGATGCCGAAATTTCCCGAGCTTGATTCAATGATGGTACCGCCTGGTTTTAAATCGCCTTGCTTTTCAGCTAACTGGATAAGGTAAGCAGCGTTCTTGTCTTTGATGCTACCCGTGAGGCAGCAAGATTCCATTTTTAGATATAAATCATGCTTCTGACACAAACGTGAAATACGGTTTAAGCGTACGAAAGGGGTAAATCCGATTGCCTGATCCAGTTCATTCACCACCATCGGTGAATAAGAAAAACGCTTATCAGTGATGTCAGAAGTGTTTGAATAGAGAGCGGTATTTAAAATCATGATGATCCCCTTATGCATTGACCAATGATGTAGATGGATGAAGATTTGGGTATGCCAATGTTTGAATATTGATGTGAGCAGGCTTGAATAAAAAACAGGTCGATTTTTTGGGGAGTAATTGTGCATTCAATGCATGTTCATATATTGACGCTTTATCAACAGCGGCGAGTTGAACCAGGAGCCTTTCATCGTGTTGGTCATGCTTGTGCTCATCATTAGAGCAAAGTTCTTCAGATTCAGAATAAGCGCACTCTAAGTTTGGCATTGACTTGAATAATCTTAATAATCGAGTATGAAAGGGGTGATCACATTCAGGATGGATATGAGTACAGTTACAGAGTGAATTAAAATAGTGTTGATTTTCTTGCAAAGAAAAATAAAGTTTACGTTCTTTGTAGGCGATAGATAGGTCAGCTAAATGTGCCGCTGCTACACCAAAACCCTTGTGCCGGAGTTTATTTATAAAGTGGTTGTAGTTAAATCCCTTGGTGGGATGAAGGTAGAGGTTGAAGCGTCTAACTTTGGCTTGGGAGTGAGGCGTAATGAAAACGGGGAAATCGAAAAGGTATCGTTGAGAAGCAGCGTATCGATGGTGCCCATCCGCGATTAAAAAATGAGGAATTTTATTCAATTTTTCCAGAATTGAACAAGTTAGCTGATGGTCATCAATAGGTTTAATACAGTGTGCAGCATCATCTGTATCGATATGAATATAATGTTCTGATGCTGAAAAGGCCAATTTTAACTCATTTTCTGGGTAGTTTATGCTTGTCGTAGTCCAGTAGCTAGGGGGGATAATCGTTTTATCCTTCTCTACTGTTTTTCCAATAGATAATACGCGGTCTGGATAAACGTTTTCATGTGGAAGTATGCGAGGGTGTTGTGTATTTGGTTCAGTATGAAAAGAAGGTTTATATGAGCAAAGAACCCCCAGCGATTCATGAGGCATCTGTGGTCTTTTACTCGTGATTTTGTAAGCGTATATCTGCGGATTATCTGTATTGAATAGAGAATGAAATGTCTGTGGTGTATGAATATTAGATACGATGGGCTGCTGATATTGAAACATAAGAAATCTCCAGATCTATTACAGGCACCCATAAGCGAATATTGATGGTCCACTCACTAGAAAATCGATAGTGATTGGGAAATCAATATTGGTAAGCACAGTAAAGCCTGAATACATTCACTTGAATGATTCATTGTGCTTCGCTATGGGTACGCATAAGCGAATAAGTATTGAAGCTGGTGAGTGAGATAAATCAGCAGGCAATATTAGGAGGTCGGAGGTGTGGTGATAGATAAGGTGGATGGGTGTTCTTAATAGCCCAAGGCATTGCTTGAAGCTGATAGGCTTTGGGAATAACAGTATTATAGGTCAATCCAATTGGAGGAGAACAGCTGCCGAAACAACAGTGGCAACCATCTGATGATGTTTTATGATGCTTTTCTGATTGATGTTGATGGTGTTTTTCATTGATTGTAAAGTCAGAATTGTACGCTAAACAGCTAGACGAAGTGCTTAAATGAATTGCTAGAAATTGTGGTTTTTGACTAAATTCAGATGCTTGAACCGTGTTGGTTGAGCTAAGCAGTATGCATAGGCCTGCCAGGAAAAAGGTTGTGAGCCCTTTCCTTAAATGACAATTAATTCTGCTGTACATATGCTTTTTTATCATTGTCTATAGCGAGTTAATTTTATGCTTCAACCTATGAATGTAGAATAATGATAAAGTTCAAACTATGGTAGTGAAAAGGTTTGGATTGGCGGTAAGGGGCTATAATATTTTTGAGCCGGAGTGCTTGTCTCTGGTTGTAGTATTAGCATTCTGTGTTGTTGTTTAGTGAGGCGGTGTTTGACTTTCTTCCGCTGTGACGGCTTATGTGGTAATGATGGATGTATATCTTCTTCTGCTCTCTATTTTCACCTATAAAAAATTAAGATCTGCATCTGTAATAAAATTATTAGGAATAGGATCGCTGAATGGATAGGGGGTGATTGTTTTTAGGAAGTAAGTATTGCCTGTTGAAAGTAATGTTTTGTGAAAATGATCAATAATATCGTGATTAGTTTAATCTATCCTGATTTATCTCAATTAGACTAAAATAATAGCGAGAATAATTTATGAGAAGCATTTTGTTTAAAAAAATAGTGGTTGTACCTTTCCTTCTTATGCAAAGCGTTATGTTGATGGCGCAAGAAACTTCAGTTCATGATGAGGATGAAGAAAAAAGGGCATGTTGGGAATGTTTAGGGTGGGCTTGGAGTGATGCTCGGTTGAAACATTTAGACAAAACTTACTTGCCGAGCCCTGATGTGTTAAAAGCGATTACACCCTATAGCTTTGTGTGGAAAGACTCTCAGCGATCATCCATTGGCTTTATTGCACAGAATTTGGAGGCGGCTGATAGTAGGCTCGTTATTCCTGGTATCCCCGGAGAAGCGTGCGATCAACTTGGCGATATAGGCTGTAAGCAAATCGATTTGATAGGTGTCGTTGCTGTTTTGACTGCTGAAGTAAAAGCTTTAAGAGCTGACATTGAAGCACTGAAAGCGGATAAGGAGTAATCTATCAATTAAGAAAGCACATACTTTATATCTGGAAGAGTATGTGCTTTATGCTGGTGTCTTTATTGTATTTTATGGTTTTTTAAATTTTAAAAGTTCCAGTGAAGGTGCTTATTGACTCTTCCATTTAATCACTTTCCCATTGCTTAAATAAGCTATGATGGTTTCTGCTTCAATGAAGGTTTTGTTCGGTAACGCCTTTTCTTTCGGCGAGAAGTTGGCGATGATGCGGCTGCCATCATTAAAGGTTGTTTGTTGAATAAGGCCGCTATTATCGAGCCATTGATGTTGAGTAAGTGCTTTGTTCCATAGCCATTCGTGTATAGGCATAAAACCATCTTGGTAGTGCTTTATAGCTTTTATTCTATAGGAGTCGACTTTATTTGCGTCGCTTCGGCTAAGATGAACCATTGCAGGGGTGTTATACAGCATGGAAGTTAAATCCCGCTCTGTCTGAACATTACTGAACTTTAGGCTATCATTGTGCCAATGGTGACTGTTAATCACTTCATCGTGGAAAACAGCCTGGTAAAGAGGTATGCGGTATATTGGGGAGAATAAAAGTGTTTTATAGGGTTCTTTAACTTCAGCCGATTTAAAAAAGTATTCAGGTCGATGGTCCGGGTACCATTGTCCAAGAAAGTACGGCGAATCCCGGTTGGTGGTCATTTCTTTATCCGTCCAGCCGAAACCAACGGTTTCCATCCCATGAGCAAAGGTCACCCCCTGAGTGGTGAGCGCATTAGCGTCCTCGGAACCCAGTAGTACCTGTTTGCTGATAGCAAGCATTCTTTTGTTGAATGCTTTAAGCATATCTGATTCGGTTGTTCCTCTGCCGTAGTCTTCTCTTCCCATAGCCGTTGCATCTACGTCTAGGAAAAGGCTGTTGAAGCGTCCAAACTTAACAACATCGGATGCGCGTTGAAGAACATACTCTAGGTGACAGGTCGGATTTAAGTAATAGCCATGGCCACGAAAACCACTTTTTTTATGCCCATCAGCTTTAACGATGGCGCATTGCTCACGGATTATGGCAGGAAGTTGGGCGGTGAGCCAGTGATCATTAATCCCTGGAGGAATAGCGGTATTGTAAGAATCGTAAGTTCCGATTAGGTAGCCTTGATTTTTAGCCTGATCCACTACTTGAGGTTGATAAAAAGCAGGTGTCCATTGACTAAGCCCCAGCCATAACTTTGTTATGCCCGCTTGCTTTAAGTGTTTAAGGGTCTCTGATGAAAGCGCTTGCCCCCATTGAGATTCAGGTGTTAGGTATTGCCCCGCCTCTTTTTGTAGCCAATTTTTTTGATTTTGTGCTGATTGGTACTGTGCCGAAATACTGTTGTTTTTTAGTGTTGGGCGAGGTGTAGGGAATTTTTTTGCAACCTGTTGGTTGATTTGATCGACTAAGAGTTGCTTTAGGTAATGATTGAATGCGTTTTTTTCATGATTAACACTTGCCAGTTCATCGTTAATGGAACCAGTTGAGGCAAATGTCTTGAGGTACCAGCGATTTAACCCTTCCCAGTTGTTCACATCCATTGTAGAGATTAATCCTTCACCAAATAGGTAAACATGAGTTGCGCCTATTAGCTTGTTGAACTGGGGTTTTGATGATCCATTAAGCGGGGAGGTGAGTTTTTTCTCCTGCCGCCATTGACGGTAATCACGAGCACCGGAGAGTGCGTCTTTACCCGTTGAAATCTTGATTTTAAAGCTTTGTTGGTGATTCAATTTTGTAAACTGGTGCAATGCAGACATATCTAGGCGTGGCTGAGAAGCAATAAAGTTAAGTTGATTGTTGGTTGCTTCTATAAGAAGGAAAGTAAAATAGGCGTTATTCTGCTGAAATGTCCAAAATGGCATTTTAAGGTCTTGCGTCGTATTGCTTCCTGGATGTGCTTCGGATAAATATTTCCCCCATATTTTATTGTCTGTCGGTACTCGCATTCCTTCATTAAATGGTAAGAATAATGTTTGGGTATGGCTTTCATCCAAATTGAACCAAGTTAATGTGATAGGTTGGTTTCTCTTTGGGGTTTGACCTTTGTAAAGAAAGCTGATGTTTGCTTGTTGATCGAACTGAATGTTGACTTTAATGTTGCTGGGCATCAGAAGCCACTGAGCTGAGGTTTTTGTCGTTTCTATTGTCTTTGCTGTTTGAGGCTGCCCATTGACTAATAAACCACCTTGATTGATGGGGTGTGTTGTTTCGCCCATTTTCCAAGTCATGGCCAGTGTTTCTGGTTCAATGATTAGAAGTTGGTCTTTTTGATGTAATGTAATCGATAGAGCGTTATTGGCGTGTAGAACAATATAGAGTAAAGCGAGAAGGTTCTTCATCCTGACTAACTCAAGTGGGTACGTAAGTTAGCGATTATTGCATAGAATCGATGTTGCCGTGAAGTGAATGCCGCTTTAAAAAATACGACAACCACCTAAGAGTAGGTGGTGTCGAGTAATATTTATAAGTTTTCCTAATTATTTAAGTATTTTTACTTCGACTTCAATCCAAGCATCAGAAGTTCCTAGGGTCCCACCTTTTTTCACCGGTGTGATTTCAAAGCCGCCCCAGTGGTCTTTATAGGTTTTGCCAATTTGTAGAGAAGCGTCCCTTTCATCATCTTGCAACCAGCTGCCAGTAATAGAACCCGGAGTGGTATCCAGCAAGTATGAAGTTGTTTTCCAATATTCATCATCCTTGGTATTTTTTGTGTAGTCTTCTAAGTTTAGCATAACGCCATTACCTGGATTTTTTTCATGACGGCTCGTGGTCATATACTCAACCCAGTAGGTGTATTTGCCATTCCCGGATTTAAGTCTCAAACCTACTTTCTGGCTGGCTTCTTTTTTTCCTTGATCGTGAGCATAAATACGATAAGTGCCATCAGTGGAAATTAGTGGAACGTCATTCTCCAAGTCAACCCATTTGAAAAATCGCTTATAGAGAAGGTTAAACTCTTCAAGAGAGTGTGCGCCCATTCCCATCATGGTATGAGGGTTGCCATAATTTTTTAGATATATCTCGCGTTCATCTTCGCAGGTTGTTTTAGCCGCACCTGATTTATCGTCGCAGTTAAAATGTTCGGCCGGATCTTCATCAAAACCAATAGTTTTGCTGCCTGCTTCTACTGACATGGCATGTTCGAGTCCCATGGCGTGTCCACCCTCGTGAACAATGGTGCCTGGTATATTTTTTACGCCTTCATTCTTGATATAGAACTCCATAAATCTTCTACCACCGCTGATGTTGAAGTTCTGGAATTGAGGGTTAGCCATTAATATAACTTGGTTGCCCATAGGGGCATCAAGATCCATTCCGTGATCTTTAACGATTTTACTTCTAGTCTCAAGCCATTTGCTCCAGCCATTTGTTTTATCTTCAAATTCTGAAAGCGAGTTGGTTAATCGAACCGTCGGTAAAATTTCCCAACTAAGGCTAAACTGGCAATAAGATTGCTCTTCAAAATTCTTTTTCGCTTTCTCTAAGTCTTGCTCTATCGTCGACCATTTTAAGGTCGCATCTGAAAATTCAATGGGCATGACAACAACGTGCATAGAATTGAAAGGGTAGCCATTCAATCGGTTATGATCGCCAGCTTTGCCCTCAATTTTTCCTACTTTTAAATCACAATTCTTGCCGTCTCCTTCGGTGCCGTCTGTGTCTCCATCAGTATCGCCATCAGTATCACCGTCAGTATCGCCATCAGTATCGCCATCAGTATCGCCATCAGTATCGCCATCAGTATCGCCATCAGTGTCGCCATCAGTGTCGCCGTCGGTATCACCGTCAGTATCACCATCAGTATCGCCATCAGTATCGCCGTCGGTATCAGGTTTTTCAGTGCCACCATCAGTATCAGGCTTTTCAGTACCGTCATCTGTATCGGGTTTTTCACCTTTGTTTTGAGATGTTTCCGCAGAGTCTTTGTCTTTATTGCTTTTATTATCACTGCAACCAGCTAAAGCAAGCGTCATTAATATAACTGTAAGTAAGTACTTCATTTTGTAAGCCGCTCTCATATGTTCGGAAAGACCCAGTCTAAAGAGGTGTTTGGAGGAAGTTGTTAAGTTCTTTCACATTTTTTATTTATGTTTTCTGGCAAATATTTTATATTTGAAGTGAGTGGGTGTTCATTTAATGCATTAATTTAATTAATTCGTTTTTTTGTGATTGGGTTGATGTTTCTGTTGATAAACAGTTCTTTGGAAATACTTTATGAATATGCTTTGGGAGGGTGGTCGAAATCGGGTTTATTGATCGTCCATTCTGGGTTTGTGTTGGCGTTCTAAATGTTATGTTGTAGAAAAATTAGTTGTTAGCTTTATGGGCTTGCATAGTGGTCATTAGAATAAAAAAACTTACTTTAATAAAATTCTTTCTTATAAAAAGCCGAATAATTATGTTGGTTGCCTCTCTCTAATCAGTAATGCCTGTCAATATGTTGATCTTATAACGCATCTTATCGTACAAGAAATTGAAGTAATAATTTGCCATGTTTCGATTCTTGTATGAATACTGCATGAGCCACGTTTTTGTGTGTGAGCGTCGTTACCATGTTGAAAAGGCTGTGGGTGTTGATACATCTGGGTTTTATGTCCTGTTTCGTATTAGCAGAAAAAATACCCGTTAACATTCACGTTGATGATAACTATAAGCCTTATTCGTACAAATCAGTATCGGGTTCGGCGGCTGGTGTCTATATCGATGTGCTACAAACCATTTTTGATAAAATGGGAAGATACAAGGTTGTTATGGTTCCCGTTCCTTGGGCACGAGGGAAGTCATTAATGGAAGCCGGTGAAGGGTATGGATTGGCTCCTGTTTTCTTTCATGGGCATGATTGGGGGTATTTGTATCCTTACACATTACATTTTTTTGAGGAAAGAATAGGTGTATTTTGTCGAATTGGTATTTCCCCTAGAAGCAGAAAAGATTGGCCATGGAGTTTTCGAGATCTTCACGTTGTGAATATGAAGGGCTTTGATGGTTGGGGTGGAAAAGCCTTTAGAGATCTGGTTGAAAAAAAACACATTCAATATACAGAGCTGAATGGTGTGGACAAAACGATCCAGCTCGTAGCTCTTAAAAGAGCTGACTGCTTGCTAGCTGAGGAGGGGTCCTTTAATGCGCATTATTGGAAAATGAAACCGGAAACCTCTGAAAAAAGCGAACCATTAGTGAAAGCATTGACGGTCGGGGTCGACCCTGTCCATATAGGTTTTTCAGCGGTTGCTTTAAAGGCCAAAAAATACCCATTTCATGAAGACTTTAAGCGACAGTTCGATGTTCAGCTATATAACATTAATCACAAAGACATTGCAGGACTTCAGAACGCATTTTCTTATAAAAAACCCTTTAAAATAAGCTATTTATGCTAACTTGGTGTGACATCTTGAGTTATACTAATACACCTTAAGTCAGGCTAAATGTGTACAAAATTGTGTACATATTTTTTGTTTGTACATGATAGTTGTGGGGTGTTGTATGGCTTTAACAAATACGTGGCTTAAAAGTAATCACAATAAAGAGAGGTCAAAAACTGAGGTCATAAAAGATCGTGATGGCTTAGGAATTCGAGTATCTCCAAAGGGCAGGATCGTTTTTCAAATGCGGTACTATCATCACAAAGCTGCTAAGCGACTTGACCTAGGTAGTTACCCATCAATGAGCTTAAAAGAGGCTCGCGAGATCCACTTCAAATTACGCAATGAGCATGAACGTTTAAATATTGATCCCAAAATTTTACTTCACCAAGACCGTAATAAATCCGAAGGAAAGGAAATTTGTCGAGAACTGAAGCTCGTATTTGATCAATGGTATAAAACTCGTGCAGGTGACGTGACTCCGAGTGTGTATGCAGCCCAGTATCGATTCTTTGAAAAGTACGTATACACTCGTTTTGGTGGAGTGGACATTAACGATGTTACTTTACATGAGTGGTTAGACTTACTATCACCGCTCGCTCGCGATAAGGAAACCACAGCAGGTTTCTTATTCTCAAATATTAAGCGAGCTTACGAGTGGGCCATTAAGTTTGAACTGACCGATAAAAATCCGCTTGCTAGAATCACTAAGCGTGACTTAGGGGTTCGGTCTAAATCAAAGACCCGTTTTTTAAACGACGATGAAATTGGTAAAATCGTAAGAGCATTATCAATTAAGGATTATAAGCACGACTGCCTGTTTAAGCTATGTTTGTTCTTTGGTTGCCGACTTGGAGAATTGCGCAGTAGTCAAAAAAATCACTTTGATATACCAAATGGTGTTTGGTTAGTTCCACCTGAGAACCATAAAACAGGCAATAAATCGAAAAAAGCAATTGTTCGCCCAATCATTGAAGATATTACCCCTCTGCTTGAAGAGGCATTCCGGTCCAGTGGCGGTGGTGAGTTTGTATTCACAAAATCAGTTGATGACCCATCCCCTTACACCAGCATGGCTCTTTCAAATGCGTCTAAGCGAATAAAAAAAATAATGGAAAAGGATTTTAAAACAACTATGGAAGATTGGAGTATGCACGATCTACGTCGTACCGCCAGAAGTAACTTCTCTAAATTTACCGAACCGCATGTCGCTGAGATCATGCTAGGTCATAAGCTCCCAGGTGTTTGGCAAGTTTATGACCAGTACGATTATTTAGAAGAACAAAGAGAAGCCTACCAAAAGTGGTTTGATCACTTGCAAGACATTACCGACGGACTCTTTGGAACCCCTTCACGGTGAACGCATATGGCTTCCCAATTTTCAACGTCTTCAATCAACCACAAGTTGGGACCACTGCCAAACTTTAATCTTGGTGGTGGGAAAGGCTTGTCTTCCAGCTTCATCCAACGAAAGATGGTCCTAGAGGAACGACGATAACGTTCGCTTAAGTCTTTAGTCGACCAGTAACCTTTAGTCATGGGTAACCCTCCTTAAAACATCTTCCTTCAAAGCATTTAACAGCTCGGATTGGGTTTTATATTTGTTTTTGAGTGATGCCATCACGGTCTCTTCAATGGATTTTTGGACAATGAGGTGATGGATAAAAACGGGTTTGGTTTGCCCTTGGCGGTGAAGCCGGGCATTAAATTGTTGGTATAACTCAAGGCTCCAGGTCAGCCCAAACCACACAATGATGTTGCCGCCTCGCTGAAGATTAAGACCATGGCCAGCACTTGCAGGATGCGCTAATAAAATAGGAATCTCACCGGCGTTCCAACGCTTAATCACGTCGTCCCCTTCGTCAATGCTGACCGCTGCAGAAAAGCGGGCTTTGATGCGTTTTAGATCACTCTTAAAGTTGTAAGCTATCAGCACCGACTGACCTTGAGCCTCTGCAATCAAGTCCTCTAGTGCGTCGAGCTTTAAACTATGAATCTCTTGGAAACCCTTAACCTTTTCGAACTCATCTTGTACATACATAGCACCGTTGCAAAACTGCAAAAGCTTATTGGTAAGCACCGCACTATTGGGCGCCTTGACCGTATCCCCGGACTCTTCTAACTCAAGCAAAAAATCCGCTTCTAACCGGTCGTATTGTTTACGCAGGCGAGTGGTTAATTCGATGGACACCCGGTTTTCAATGCGCCTAGGCATCTTTAAATAATCTTCCACCGACAGTGTTAAGCAAAGACCTTCTAAGGCTTTATAAATTTGTTGCTCGGTATCCTTTCGAGGCCACCAGTTGTACTTCATGTAATCCGAGTCGAAGTAGCGGCACTTAAAGATATTTTCCGTGCGGCCCAGGCGCTTCCCTTGATCCAGGAGATAAATCTGCGACCAAATATCTAAAAGCCCTTTACTGGTTGGCGTCCCTGTTAACTCAACAATGCGTTCCATATAAGGCAGGGCTTTTTTAAACCATTTAAAGCGTTGGGTTTTAACGCTCTTAAAACTGCTGGCTTCATCCAATACCACCATGTCGTAAGGCCACTGGCTTCCCCAGGCATCCACTAACCACTTCACCAGATCACGGCCAATGATGTGCAAATCGCAGAAGCGTTGGATTTGTTTAAGCCGCTGCTTGGGGGTGCCCATGATAAGCTGGAACTCTAAATGCCGGCTTTGCTGCCAAAGCTGCAGTTCTTCGGGCCAGGTATCTCGGGCAACCTTCTTGGGAGCAATGACCAGGGTTTGCAACACCTCGAAACTGTCCATCAAGTCCGCGATAGCCGTTGCCGTGCTGGCTGTTTTACCAAGCCCCATCTCCATCCATAGGGCTATCTTGGGGGCGCTCATGATGTGGCGAATGGCTTTGTGCTGATAAGGATGCAAATCACTTCTGTCCATGGGACCACCCATAATCGTTTACATAGGCTTCGACCTCTGCCAATCCGTAAAGGGTAAACACCCGGGCCCCAAAGCGTTGCAGCACCTTGTGTTCATACACCTGCATGGGTGTGAGTTTCCCCTTGTCGGTCTTCAACTCGACAAAGTGCACAACGCCTTTGGGCCAAAACACAATACGATCAGGAACACCGCGTTGATTCGGAGATACAAATTTGCGGGTGGTGCCGCCGTTATCAACGACTAACCGGTGAAACTTTTTCTCGATCTGAGATTCGCTGAAGTTGTGGTAATACATGCCCATTAGGCCACCTCTTTAAACGGCAAAGAGGATTCAAAAGGCGTAATCAGTTTCTGCGCTTCTTGGATGTAGTAATCGAAGTTAATGTTGAAATGGGTGTCTTCATGAACGATATTGCACGGCGTGACATAAAAGCCTTTTTCGATGGCGCTTTCACGTTCATTCGTTTTACCTGACAGTGGGGGCATGATCTTAACCAATCGCCCCCCGTTTCGTGTCACGCAATATCGAGTGACGTTTTGCAGTTGGGTGCTATGCTCGCGCTTTAAGGGCCCTCGGGTTTTACGCAGCTCTAAACGGTGGTCTCGTTGGACTTTGCAAATCTTTAAAAAGTCAAAAATGTCCTCATGGTGTTCGATAAAGTCTTGAATCGGGTGACCCTCCAGCAAATAGGCTTGAACGGCTTTGGGCACAATTAAGGCTGAATGGTCTTTATCCCAAGTGCGTTGATAAGCGTAAGCGCCTTTGGCTTTGATGCTTCCGTCAAGATACTGAGCGAGGTAGTTGTTCACGTCTCGAATGTACATGCTCTTATACTGAACCTGTTCGAGCGTTAAACCGGTAAGCGTTTCCCATTCTCCTTTAACTTCCTTTAACCGATGCATATAGCGTTTTGGAAAGCGCACCGTTACCCCATCCGTATTGGCTTGTAACACTCGTAACTTTGGAATGCTTAAGAGCTGTTCGGACAGCATGCACAGCAATAACTGACCGTTGATGGTGGTTTGTAAAAGATAAGCAGGGTCGTAGAAGCAGCTTCGATGGTAGTTACTGTCGCCAAAGACACCGTTCAGTGACAACTTCAGCATGCCGGATTCATCGGACCCTTTAGGGTAGGTTAAGCGCTCCTCTTTTAAATTTGCATACACCTGACAAAAGGCAGGCCCTAAGTGTTTGGGGTAGAATCCATTCTCAATCGCCAGCGATGGGTAATAGCTTGTAACATCCAGATCGACGATGGCGTAATCGTCGTCGGCATAAATGGCTTCGGACTCAATCGAAGCATGCAAACCCCCTTGACCGAATTCAAAGCGCACCCCCTCAACGTCGGTAAACAAGCCCCTTAAAATGCCGCTGGTTTCAGTCACGGTTTGAATCTTCAAAAAGTCGAGCACGCGTTGGAACTCAATCCGTTTGAACTGAATGGAGTCTAGGAGTAACGAAGCTATGTTGATCGAATCGCGATGGGTCTGTTTGGGTTGTCGTTGATCGTTTTGATAAGAGTAGAGGGCTGACTTACCAAGACTCTTCTCAAGGGCCATGGTTAAGTACTGGGTGCCAATGGACTTATCACTGGAGCATAAGAAGTTGCGATCTAACTTATCCCCCAAGCGATCACGCATGCGAATCTTCTCGATGCTCTTTTGGTAAATCTTAAAGGTCTCATTCACATCGTGGTGGTTGTATTCACGCAGTACTTTTAAATCGGCTGAACTCAAATAGGTACCCGGCTCAAATGGCAAGTCTTGAATGTTCTTGGAGCGCATGTTGAATTCAATGACTTTTAGAG
>CANMOZ010000006.1 GCA_947499545.1 uncultured Saccharospirillaceae bacterium | reverse complement strand
TTTCCTGCGACAGGGCTTATCATCTGGATATTCATCCAGACATTATACATTGGTGGAGCTAGATGGATACCCCATTTAATTATACAGTATACCCATGAGTGGCAATTCCTGTCAAAACTAAAACCATGATCACTATTGGTAAGCTGAGTGATAGTTGAATAATTTTTGGAGTGTTTTCATCAGAGATATATGCAAGTAAAGCTCAACAGCTGATAATTTTTTTAATTAACGAGGAATGGCTGGTTTAACCTAGCGATGCCTTTCCTAGAAAAACATTTGATCTTTAAATAAGCTAAAACTGCTTTCTTACACCTGCCTTCCAATAATAATCACACCAGGACTTTAATACATTATTTGATCAATATAACTTGATTAGGTAGGCTAAACTGGCAGGTATTTAGACCTGCATAATAAAAACAATTTGAGACTTTATTATGAATCTTAGATCAACCACCCCTTTCAGCGCACTGGCTTTATTAGCAAGCATTGCTTGCCAAGCTGAAGTGAACAACCCTATCGATATACTCATAGACACTAGCACAACCATGCCCTCCGCTATTCCTGCAATAGCAATGATTACAGCGAATGTAGTGGTTCTCTCTGAGGGTTCTTTCACATACCGCTGGGATACAAACAGCGATGGTAAATACGATGATGCTGAAGGTGAATTTATTAGCTATGTACATGACTTTGGGGTGTTTGACTTAACAGAATTAATAAACCGGTTTAACAATGAAACTGAGTTGCCTATGGTCTCTGTTAAAGTGTTTTCTGATGGAAGTGAAGCAGGTGTAGAAACTCAACAGCCATTCAACTTGTGTAAAGACAGATCAAGTTATTACCTTGATCGCTACAACCATTGTATGGCGACCGATTCAAGAGGTAAAAATTATTGTAGAAGTTGGATGGGTTGTTACGGGTCAATAGGCTCTTTCAACGTAGAAAACGATACAGGAATTTTCTATCCTACGTACAACCGCAAAAATTTACACACCCAGGAGGCCCCTGCAGGCCTCCTCAATGCCATTTCGACTATACACCAATGCAAACGCTTCGCCACTCAATCGATTTAGTACTATTAATCTGAAATAGATAGCCTGAGTGCATGTCGTAAAGGACTGACCAGTCGTCAAACCCGCCTCCGCAAATCCTATCGAGACATTTCGGTTTGTTGTCAGTCAGATAGAAGCTGGTGTGGGTTAATAAAATTGGTTGGTTAGATAGTAAAGCCACAAGCGCTAATGCTTTAATAATCATTGCTTAATCCTAGCAAATTATTCTTTTTAGTTGTGGGCAGTTTAGTTTAATTTGTATAGGAAATGCCCAGATGCTGCTCGAGAGTATCAAACTTAGACAATGCTAGCATTGGTAAAAGCTGCCATTGGACTACAGCCGCGTGTTATGGTGCGGCTGTAGTCTTGATAGGGGGCGTACGAATCAAAAAAGATGATTCTTTAATGACGATCAGTGAACCCTATGCCTATTCGCATGGTTGAATGCTAGAAATAATAACATCCTGGACAGACGGTCTATTTTCGAAATTATTTGAGATGGTTAGAACGTATTCATTTCGATTTACTGCATATTTAAGCAGGTAGGTTTCACTTTGAGCCATACCATAGCCGTACAATGTTGACTGTATATAGCCTTTTCGTAAACAAGCTTCGCCAGAAGCCTTTTTTGATTCAAATAGGTACCAATCTGAAGAGGAGCTATAGGACGGTTGTGGTATATAGCCATCGTTACATGTTAGCTTTCTTTCTTCGTTTTTATCAATTTTGAATACGGATGAGTGTATGTGCGTATAGGTAATGCCGTGTTTTGCTTTTAACGTTTTTTCTTCCCATTCTCCGTTTACACTGACGCTTTCTCCAGAACTGTTAATCAACCAATCCCAGTCACTTCTATCGTTTTCATTAACGCAGTAAACATAAGCTGAGTCGGCTGTGGCAGCGCCGGATACTATTAAAACCAGTGCGCCAAATAATTTGGGTGAGCTTTTAATCATGATAATAACCTATATATTGTGTGGGGTCGGGGTGTGAATTTTTTATTCAACAATTAAAAACAGGGTTTGTGGTAGGGAAGTTTTACAGAATATTCTCCTGTCTTCGTTCCTGAAAGCACGACTGAGCTTTCTCCATTTTCTGTTCCAAATTTAAGCAAAGTCACTTCACTTAGAGGTAATCGATTGCCTACTGTTAGATGATGGATTGACATAGGGGTAGAAAATCCTTTGAGCATGCAGGCTTGTTCTTTTTCATTGTTTGCCTCAAACAAATACCATCCGGATGTTGAGCTGCTGGCAGGCTGTGCTAAATAACCTGGTTCGCATGATAGTTTTTTGAGTTCGGTTTGATTGACGCTGAATAAGCTGGTGCCAATTAGGTGAACTTCAGAATCGCTAAAGGCAATGATGACCTCATCTTTCCATTTCCCGTTAACCTCAACATAGCTACCTTGTGAATCAACTTGCCAATGCCAGTCTTCTTTGTCTTGACTGTTAACACAATAAACATGAGTAGAATCAGCGAAGCTAAAGTTGGATGCAGTAGCTAGAAATGTTGTGCAGATTAATAAGCTTGTGTGGGTTTTAAACATACCATTTTCCTGATTATTTTTGGGATTAAATATTTTATCTTGGTTGGATTGGGCTGCAAAGAAATAGTTTGAAGCATGGCCAAAAAAATAAATCTCGTTCTATTGGCTAACATGTTTATATAAAAAACCTTGTTGCTTTGTTGGTGCAAATAATATGGGTGGGGAAAAAGCCCGCAGCAACCTTGATGTTGCCACTAGATGTTGTGATGCTTTTACAGGAATTTTTTTTGCCTGTGGCAATCAAAATGCACGAACAGTTGTTGAGGCTGGGAAGAAAATCATCAAAGACTCTGGTTGGAAAATTTATGATGGTGGGTTTGCTGAAACGCAGCCTTCATAAGTTTTGGAAGCAAGATGCGTAATTGGCGATTACGTATCTTGATCTTCTATTTGTAGTAAACTGTTATTGAATTTGAAACGTATCTCTATTTTTCAAGGTAACGCTTGAATCCAGGTTTTTCGATAAAATATTCTCCTTTTAAAATTTGACTGATTAAATTCGCTTCTTGCAGTCGTCTTAATGCACGTTGAACATTTGGCGGTATGCCTTTTACATGTGTTTCTTTATCTATTCTATCAAGCAACCCTTTGTTGAATGGGTTCTCGCCATTACAGAGCGCAGTGAACAACAGTTTATCAATAGGTTTTAATCGCTGGGCGAGTCGCTCATAGCCTTCAGCAGCCTCAATCAACATGAGGGTGTGTTCTAATGCTTCCGTGGCTGAGCATTGATGAGTAATCAAGTAGCTGACCAGTTTCATCATCCAATAGGGTGATTTATCAAGTTCATTAAACGCGAGGAGTAAGGATGAGATAGCCACTTGGATTTGATGATCTTGACGCATCTTCCCGACTAGAAACTCGATAAAGGCTTGATCTAAATCAGGGAAGGGGATCGGCTCTACAAAATGATAGAAAGGCGATTGTGATTCGTTAAACAGTAGGTTCATATAATGACGGGATGAGCCTGTGAAAACGGTTTTGATACGACCTTGGCGCTTGTCTAACAAGGTGCGTAAGGCGTGGGCTAAAGGGCTAAACGCTTGAGAGGTCGCTAAATGTTGGACTTCATCAATCAAAAGGAGGGGTGTGCGTTTTCCGGCGATGTCTTCAAGTTGACAGATGAGTTGTTCAATACGGATCAAACTTTGACTGCTAGCGGAACTTGGGTAGTCAGCAAACTCTACTTCCATTTTCCCTAGGAGTTCATTGCTTAGGGTTGTTTTTTTGATTTTGGGCTTTAGAAGGCGTGTCAGCGTATTGCCATGATTTTGAATGCTTTCTTCTAGCGAGGAAATAATACCTTCGTGGGGTGCATTGATGTTTTGCCACAAACTGGCATACAGAGGTAAATAGCCCTCTGCTTCAGCTGCTGGTGCCAGGTCTTGCAGAATGAATAAGGTTTTGCCTTTACGCCGGGGGGCGATAATAGCCAGATTTGAAGAAATGCCCAGAGACAAAAGCTCCAGGTAATGCTTAGCGAGTTCAGGTCGTGCGAAGTGCCATTGATCCATTTTATGCGCCTTTATGCTTGTTATGCATAATTATGCGGAGCCTGTATAAGGCTGCATAAAGCCTAGCTAAGTCAGTTAGCTAGCTCTAGGGCATTAATGGCCAATCGATAGTGGTTGGAGGATGCTTACTTCAATCTGAGGCTACCTTACTTCCTTCAAGGTTTAACCAATACTTGCTGTGCCAAAAGTAACGGTTTTCAGACTGATGCTTGGCCGTGCAGTTGATTCTTGAACGTCCCTTGGGCAGTGAATCAGGTAATCTTACCTCCACTTTAAGCTGTTCGGGGGTGATGTCTTTCTTTAACTCAACAGGTTTGCCTTGAAAGAAGCACCTTAAGGTTTCAGGTGAGAGATTGTCGCGGGCAACCTCTAGGCGATATAGAAGACGCATATTGTTGTTAGGTTCAGGGTCTTCAGGCATCTCAGAGTGAACGGTAAACGGGAGACTAAGGAGCTTGGTTTTGAGTGTACTGGGACGGCTGTAAACACCTGATGCCGGGAAGCGTGGTAACGCTTGCCAGTTAGACGTTAAACCGATTGGACCCGATTGCTGCCCGAACGCGATCCAACCTTCTTTTTCGAGCAGCTCCATTAAAGGTAGGTTGTATTCGCCATAGGGGTAAGCAAAGAGTTTTTTGCGAAGCGGCGATTTTGGGAGAAAAGAACCCACCTCGGATTCAATTCTGACTTGGGCTTGCTTGATATTGGCTAATAAGGTGGATGTGTAATTCTCATCTTTTGGGTCAAGCCTGGCTAGATACGCATGATCTATTGAATGGTTGGCGATGGTTGCGCCTGATTGAGCCATTTCACGAATCTGATCCCAAGATAGCATCCCGCCAAATTGACGATCTATGGGTTCTGAACATAAGAAAAGGGTAAAGGGCCAGTTGCGATGTTTTAATTTGGGGAACGCTTCTGTGTAGATATTTTCGTAGCCATCGTCAAAAGTAATCGCCACGGAATTCTCTAAAGCATTTCCTTCGCGTAAACGGGTTAGCGCTTCTGTTAAATCAACGACTTGTAAGCCTTGTTGCTCAATTAATTGCAGGTGTTCTTCAAATCGTTGTGGAGTAACGCTGGTGATGTCAGGTGTTTGGTCACTGATATGATGGTATTGCAAAACAACCAGTGCATGAGCAGAGGAGCCCAGTATGAACAGCAAGCTGAATATAAGAATGCTTAAGAGGAATGGCATTGCTTCAGCACCTCTATAGCGGATTGTATTTCTTGGAAACGTTCAGAATCTCCCCCTCGGTCTGGGTGATGTTTTTGAGCGAGCAGTCGGTAACGCAAGCGAATCTCTTCCCAGTTGGCGCTGTCTGTTAAGCCAAGTACGCTGAGCGCTTCCTCTTCTTTAGATTGTGCATCCATTCGCGCAAAGGAGCCTTTCATCAAATCGTCGACAGAGTCTGAATCGGTTTCAAATAAATGGCGAAGATCCAGGTAGTATTCTCTTAGTGGGTCGGGTACGTCAATGGCGTCGGCCGTTTGGGAAGGCGAATAGGGCAAGATTTGTAAGTTCAGTGGGCTTATGTAGAGCTCTGCTTTTTCCTTCTGACGAAATTCGTCACGTATATGGTAAAGCACGTGGAATAACCAAAAATGGCATCGAAACAATGAAAGGTGATCGGTTAATTCATAACGTTTGAATAAAGGTGGCTTGAGGGAACGTAGGTGTTGCAGCAGCTCGTGTTCAGAAATACCGTCAGGATGGTGAATTAAAACGTCTAAGATGGCTTGCTTGAATACTTCAAAACTCAGCCGCCATTGTTTTAAATCTTCTTGGGTTGCTGCTGTCAGACTTTCCACCCCAAACTCCTTACAACCGTGAGTAGTTCAGGAAGTGTAATGCAGTGGGACGGGGTTTGCCGACTCTAAGTCAGCCTAATATCATTGAAATGTGGACAGTTATTGATGCCAGGCTGGGTATAGCTTTAGGGATCTCTATTCAAATAAATTGTCTGGAATCGTGACAGAAAGTTTCTGTTCATCGTCTACCATAAACCGCCCATATAAATGTTTGGTGGCTTCTTCAGAAGTGATGGCGAAGCTTTGAATATTGGTAAAATCCAATCCAGCACAGAACTCGCCGAATTCGCATAAAACCCCATCGCCATCAATATCGGTAGAGGCATACACAAGGAAGTTGTCCGCTGCATCCCCTGATCCGGCAGAGGTTAAGGTGAAGTGGTATTCACCATTTTCATCAGGCGAAAGCTGTTGAATGGCGTATTCCGTGGATTGGTTCGCGTACTCAGGTAAAGCGCCATCTTCATTGAGTAAGACTATGTACAAGGTACCCACTTGGGTTAACGGCTCTGGAGGAATGTTCGCTTTAACTAAAATCGTACGTGTGCTGGCGTCATCGAAGGTGAGAGTAATCAGCGCATCATTACTGCCAGAATTTAGCTCTACTACGTTCGCTGTGATGGTGAGAGTCTCTGTGCTGTTGGGTAATAATGAGACGGGTAAGGGTGTGGCAAATTGAGCGTTCATCCAGGTTTTAGAGACTGAAATATCAGTCACTTGCGTTTGAGTCTCTGAGAGGTTAGTTAACTCAATGGTTTCTGTTCCTGATGTTTCAAATTCAGGCGCTGCGTTTGATAATAGAATTTGCTGAGAGGAAGGGGTACTTCCTAGATTTTGAGCCGCACGCACAGCCATAAACGCGTCAATCTCACCATATCCACTATGAATGTCGAACCCCTCGGTATCAATGTCATTGGTAAGCAGCCCCTGTTGTAACATTGCCATGAAGCTATCGTTGGACAGGTTTGGGTGAGCTTGTTTCATCAACGCAATAACTGCGCTGACATGAGGTGTTGCCATGGATGTGCCTTCATAGAACGAGTAAAGATATTCGATATTGTTGTCGTAACCGTTGGCTGAAAGGCTTAGCACCCCATCAGGATAATTGTCTTCGTTTTCGTCAATAATATCCCCAAAGGCGCACTGGGCATCGTTGCTTGGGCAAAACATTTCTCCCCCTGGGGCAGTGAGGTCGACATGAGTGCCAGTGTTGCTATAGGAAGTTACTTGTCCTTTTGAATTGGATGCTGCCACCCCAATCACGCCTGAGTAAGCCGCTGGGTAGTTGAGGCTTGAGTCGCCTTCGTTACCCATGGCAGCGACGATGAAGACGCCTTGATTGAGAGCGGCTTGCATGGTTGCGTTTTCTGTCTCTGAGTAGGTGGACCCCCCTAAACTGAGATTAATGATGTCAACCGGTTTTGATCGTTTGGGTAAGTAGGCCTCATAGTCGCCTGGTAAAGCCGCAGCATAACGAATGGCTTGTAGTAAATCGTATTCAGTGCCTCCGGTTAACCCTAAAACCCTTAAATGACAAAGGCTGGCACCCCACGCAATGCCGGCAACGCCTATGTTGTTATGGGTGTTGGCACCGATGGTGCCGGCGACATGGGAACCATGATAGCTAAGGTAAAGGTCTCCAGTATCCGTTGGGTCATCATCCCAACCATTACCATCTAATGCTTGAGAGGGGCTGCTGATAAAGTCAAAGCCGCCATTACAGCCTTCGTTGGCAGTAGAATAATCGGGGTGTAGTGGAAGTGCTCCTGTATCAATAATTGCGATTTCAACCCCTGTTCCGGGTGCTGCGAAGGGAGCACCCAGCAGCGACCAAACATTGGGCACATCAATTTGCGAATAATGCCATTGCAAATTGAAATATTCGTCTGTTGGTGTGAAATTTTTGATTCGTTTTGGGCGGACCAACGTTCTGATGTAATTGGGCTCCGCAATCTCAATATCGGGATGAGAATTTAGTAATCGGATTTGATTGAGGGTGTGCTCGCGTTCAAGTGCAGATACCTCGGTGCTTCTGGGATAACGGCGATCCTCTGGATTTAAGCCAACCTTTGGTAGGGTGCGTGGCGCAAATGCTCTGCCATGGTAGGTGTCGAGTTCCGTTATATCAATCAGTGCCGGTGCTGAGGAAAGGCGATCCTTTGTAAGGCTCCGGCTTTGGCGTGATTCACGAAAGTGTACGATGGCTTGCCCAATTACGAAAGGGTCCTTGGGTTTAGCAGTAGACTGAATGCCTGTGCTCAAGTCATTGAGTGTTAAAATGTAATTCTCGAAGCTCGCAGACTCTAGTGAAACTTGCACCCAGTAATGGCCAGGACCACCAATAGAATCCATTTCGATGCTGAGTGTTTCCACTGTTGCATTGTTTCCAGTCCAGATGGCAGGGGTGTTGGGGGTATCGCTGTTATAGATTGAAATAGACAAGCTGTCGCTAGGTTGTAACGTCATGAGGTGGAGAAATTGTCCGGCCTCATCTATTTGGAAGTGATACCAGTCTTTCGTATCCCCAGTTGACGCTAAAAGGCCTGGATAGTCATTGCCTAGTGATGCGTTGCTCTTTCTAAGGTGCCCTAAGATACTTTGGTCAAAGGTTAACGCTTGAGCCGTTGTTACCTCATTGTTGCTGATCGGTGATGACAAACGATCATTGACGTCCGTATCCATTTGAAATGCCGTGCGGTCTTTGAAAATTTGTCCGGAAATTTCACGACTATTGATGGTGACAGACCTAAATGCCACCAAACTGCCATCTATTAAAGCTTTTACCAAATAGGTGTCGCCGCTTTGGTATTCGTGAGAGGTTTGAGTGTTGCCAACAATGGGCGTGGACCCATCTCCAAAATCCCAGGTGATGCTGCTGCTTCCTGCATCTGTGATGGTAAAGTAGGTGCGTGCTGGTGCTGAGTTATTATTGAGCAAATATTCGATGCTGTAGTTAATGACAGCAGGCGCATCCGAACCGCCACTGCTCCCTTGAGAACAGGCGGTTAGGTGAAAACAGGATATGAAACACAAGAGTCGGAAGAAGCTCGTCCATGGCCAATGGAGGCCAAGCTTATGCTCTCGCATGTTAGGCACCTGCGTACGTCGTGAACATCCATAGACTTATCCCTATAAGCTAGTCGAGCCTTGGTTGCTTATGAGACGATCTATGGCACAATCCGTTATGGGCTTATAACTGCTTCGAGAATGCTATATGAATCAAATAACTACAGAAGGGCTTTACAAAATTTACAAAGATGCGGAGTGTATCTTTAGTCAACAACAAGTAATGCAGTCCATCCAAAGGGTTGGTGAGGCGATTCAAGCCGATTTAAGTGACGCTAATCCTATTTTTTTAATTGTGATGAAAGGCGCAGCCGTTTTTGCAGGGCAACTGCTTACACACTTAGATATGCCTCTAGAAGTCGATTATCTACATGCAACAAGGTATGGAAAGGAAACTTCGGGAGGTGTCATTACTTGGAAGGTGAAACCTCAATCAAGTTTAGAGGGTAGAACCGTTGTAATTCTGGATGACATCTTAGACGAAGGCCATACGTTGTTATCAATACAAGAGTATTGTAAACAAAATGGGGCTTCGGTTATTAAAACTGCGGTTTTGGTTAATAAGAGGCATGACCGTCGTCACCCACAAATGAATGATGCTGATTATGTAGGGTTAGAGGCACCCGATAAGTTTCTATTTGGTTACGGAATGGATTTCAAAGAGTATTGGCGTAACGCTCCGGGCATTTATGCCGTGGTTGAGTGATCAAGATCAGTGTTTTGTAAATTGGGATGCTAAATTATCGAATTAAGCCAACAGAAGAAAACCACCTGACAGCTAAACTCTAACTTGTGAAAAGTGTTTGCAAGGCGTCTGATGTGAACTCAGTTAAGCAGCTGGGACATGAACTTAGGTTGCAGTTGTTTCGTAAATTTGAGTATATTCCTGCAGATAGTTTAAGCGAAAGCCAACGGGTTATTTGCGATTCCTTGGTGTCTGACGGCTTACTTTGCCTTGAAGCGATTGAAAATAAAGGCCCGTGTTATTATTTTGCTATGCCTGTTTTTCAGCCCACTTCTAATCGTAAGGTTGGGTGATCGGACGGGTGCAGAGTTTAAAAGGTGCTATTTCTTTTGAATATGCTTTTCAACTTCCTGAGCTAACTTATCTCCTATCATCAAACTTTTAAGCAATAAATAGATGTTCTCTTCATGCGTGTAATTGAAATCAATGGGTCGGCTGCCTTCTAAATCAGGGTTTCGACCGCGTATTCTGGCTTTTAACGTTATTTTGCCGTCAGGTGACATGCTGGTGGTGCTGGTAAGTTGATCGAACTGTAAGTTTTCCAGTGCATCAAATGCCTGTTTGAGTTGTGGGTTTTGTGTTTTAAAAGAGGCTGCCGCAGGGTTGTCTTTGACGCTAATAAAGCCTCCAGCATCCGAAGCCTTAATCTCACTCTCCTTTATGTAAAACTCCCCTTTGTCGTTGAAACCAAAAGGTAATTGGCCTTGCAGTTGTCCAGCAGCGGCAATGCCTGGTTGAGACTGCAATGCAATGATTTTAGATAAATCAAGCTGTTGTAATTTGATGGTGCCCGTTGATTTTGCAAGTGGCCAGGCTTGAAATGAAGGAATTTGTGCTGTGCCTCCAAGTGTATTTAATTTGACTTGGCTTAAAGTGAAGCTGACGGGAGTGCTTGAAGATTGATTCCACTCTAAAAATAATTGGGAGGTTAGATCCTGGATCTCAATGCCAGATTGAATGCGCTTGATGCGGAGTTGATTGGATTCTAAGCCTTTTGAATGGAATTTCGCTATGGAACCTTTAAGCAGTAAAGCTGCATCAATATCGGTAATGGCCTGGTTTTCGCGTACAACATTAAGTTTGTTGACATTCAGTTGTATGTTAATAGGGGCAGTCGGGTCCAAAGGATTTTCTATCACGCCTTTTGTTGTGATGTCACCAGATGGAAACTGTAAGTCTTCAGGGATGGATGTTGAGAAATGTTGCATCAAACTAAGCAGTTGATCACCTTTTAAGGGTGTTTGCTTAAACTGCAAATGTTTAATTTGAAAATCGTCTGTTTGAGATAAGGTTAATTGAGTGTTACCCGTCCAATGAAGTTGGTCGAGCACTTTTAAATCAAACAATACATTGTGACTTTGTTGAACAGGCATTACGGTCGCTGATAATTGTGCGGATAAGCTCGGTGAGTGAGCTTTACCTTTTGCCTTCTTTTTCGTGATGTTTTTTTCTTCTGGTGCGGGGTTGGTTATCCAATCCTCGATAATGGCTTGGAAGTGGCCATCTATGCGAATGTCATCGGTACGGTTGATTTGAAATGTATTCGTGCTTAACTCAGCGCGTTGCAATCTTCCCTGTGAAACACGTATGTCTTTAGCTTCAATCACCGATTTTTTAAAGTCGATGATTTGTGCTTTAGGTTCTGCCTGTATCGTGCCATTAAGTTTACCTTCAAGGACACCTAGATACTCAGGGATTTGGCTGTCTAGTGCGATTGTAGAATCCTGTGTCAAGTTAACCTTTGATGACGTTAGGTCGGCGATAAGATCGGTTATCTCTGATCTAGACGTAAGAGACCATTGTTTACCGCTAAGGTTGATAGATAAGCGGCCTTTCCCTGTAAAGCCAGCTAAGTCTTGGCTAAGATCCACGTTTATCAAGCTGATGCTTGCATCGGTAGGCAGTAAAGCATTATCTGTTTTGGTTTTATGTGTTGGCACTTTAGGCTCTCGCTTCGAATTAAGCGATAAGTATGCGGATGTGATTTTAAGGCTTGGTGTTGAGCTGAAAGGTAAGCTGGCTTTCAAATGGTGTTGGCTAAATTCATCGTGGTATTTAAAGTCAAGGCGACTGTCTAGATTCAGCATTCCTTTTGCTTGATTCCATTGAAGTTGGTTGCTTTGAATGACTCCATTTACTTCTAATCCAATGGTGCCTTTGATTTTTTGGATTTTAAGGGTGTTTGGGAGGTATCCATCTAGCCATCCATGCCCCCATTGGTAAAAACTCTCAAGATCGCCTTTTAAGTTTAATGCCCAAAGTTCTTGATGGGGAGACAAAGATAAGTGGGCTATTAATGGTTTTACATTCTTAACATCATTAGCTGTATCTAAATCCTCTGTTGCGATGGGCGGCTGGTGATTAGCTTCCAATCGAATTTGCCCGCCAGTTGTTATGCCCGGTTGGTTAGGGTCTGGTTGATATTGTTGTGCATCTAAGCTGACCCATAATGGCTCTGTGTTGGGGGCAGTAATCTTGAAATCCTGAATGTCCACCTGAGGGACCCAGTTAAGAAAGTCAAACAGTGGTTGAAGATCGGGCAGAGTGCTTGCGGTTTCATTGGGTGGATTTTTAGAATTTTCTGTAGAGGAAGGGGCATTGAGCGTTAGAGAGCCTGTCTCAAGCTTAATAGAGACTTGTGGTTGGGAATTAAATGCCAACAACCGAATGTTTAAGCCTTGCAGTTGGGTTTGAAATGCTGAGTGGTTAAGGTCAATACGTTCAAAATATAAACTGGGCCCTTCAGCCCAGTGAGTATCAGAGATGTTGATCTGGATACCCTTGGGGGCAAGCCAAGTTGCTACCGAAGGAATCCAGAGAGGGCAGGAGGCCAGTACACCTGCGCAAATTAACAGTAGTAGCCCAATGATAAGGGCGACAGCTTTGTATTTCATAGAGTGCAAGCATCAGGGATTATCAGATTAATGCACTCGGATTATATCACTTTTGTACCCATTTGCCCGAAGCATCTTGAACAAACATGCCGCTGGATGTTTTTTCAATCGCTTTTTTGCCTGCTAAGGCGCCGACCTGTTGTACGCTGACACCGTTTTGCTTGGCTAACACTTCGTATGCAGCTCTTCGTTTTGCGTTGATCTCCATCATCACTTTTTGTGCTTCAGAACTTTGTTTGACAACACCCAAATAACCATCTGTCTGCTCTCCAAGATATCCTTGTTGCTTGGCTTGTTGCAGGTCCATAGCGTACAAGCTAAAGCTTAGAGTCCCAAGGGCAAAGCTAAAGAAGATGGATTTAAACAATATGTGCAGTTGATTTGCTTTCATGTTCGACTCCAAATAAAAAATTGGACTCAAGCGCTCTAAAAGAGGCCAGAATCTTCACTGAATACTTTATCTTCTAGCTGTTTATCCAGCTTGACCCTGATTTCGTGCTCGATCTTAACATTCATGTTAATCGTAATGGGCTTGTCTGGAGGAGCCACCTGAACGGTTGGGGTGCAAGCTGAAACCAGTCCCATTAGAGCTATCGTCACCAGCATCTGTTGCCAATGAGAAGACAGCCCTTGTGTCGTAACACCTCTATACTGCATGTAGGGTCTCCATGGTTTTAAAACGTGGCATCATGTAAGCCTATATCGACATTGTCAATTCGTCTGCATTTTGCTTGCCTACCCCATTATAAGGACTGACTACCCTTTGAAAAGCAGATCTTAATCAAACTCTTGCTTTGGCACCTATAATGGTTAGGAGTTCCATGTTTAAGGGCATCTTTTACTGGGTGATAACGGATTGTTGTATTTTAATGGCTTATAACCATCTGATTTTAAATGAAAATATAGCCCAAGGGATTAGGAGATCTTGATATGAGATATCAGACGGTAAGAGATATAATTGGCCATAGTAAAAGCTTGCATCAGAAGCTGGGGGAATTTTACCGTTCGCTTGAAGACAAGGCGGAAATGGAAAGGGTCAAAATGCTTTTGAGCTACTTAGCCAGGCATGAACAGCAAATCGAAGAGTCCTTAACCCGTTACTCCTTAGATGCGAGTCAGAATCTCTGGGATGAATGGTTTCAGTTCGCTCCTGATGACCATGTGGAAGACCTTGTACGTGATCTTACATTCAAAGCTGATGGGGATATTGACGAGGTTGTTAAGCTTGCATTGGCTGTTGATGACTACTTTATCGAACTCTATCGTAAGCTTGCTGCCAATGCTTCTTCATCAAAGGTAAAACAGCTTTTTGAAAATTTGGTCGCTATGGAAGAGTTGGAAAAAACCAGAACCGTGCGTAGCGCGCTAGAGCTAAACGATATGTAGAGCTCTAGCTGACTATTACTAAGCCTTAAGAACGCTTTCAAGTCATTATCATTTCATACTGACAGCCTTTATCTGCTTTTAGGGGCATGAATTTGCACCCTGTAATCCTCTTGTCATAAAACAATCAAAAATGCATTGGGGATTGACTATGCGTTATTCAAATAAAATACGCATCAGCTTAACGTTATTACTGTTGTGGAGTGGTGGTCTTGTCAGTTGTGGGGCAGATTCAGATAAGAATCATTCACCAACAAGCCATTTTCAGAAAAGTAACTCCGGAAAACTAGGCCCGACGATTAACGTGATAGCTGATAATGGAAATGAACTTGAATCTCAGTTAAGAGAGATCATGAATAGCCCGAATTTGCCGGAAAATGTGGTAGTTCAATTGCCGGCTGGCGAATTTAAATTAACAGAGTCGATCAAGATCCATAAGCCTGGCGTTCATTTAAAAGGTGTAGGAAAAGGTCTCTTAACAATTGATGATGAATTGGATATACCTGAAGCGCCTGCAACTGTCCTGGATTTTTCATTGCAGCATGATTTGGCTGCTGGAGGGAGTGGGGCAGAGGGTATCCTGATCATGGCTGATGATGTAGTGATTGAGGGGGTCGCCGTACTAAACACGGTGGGAGATGGAATTAAAGCTGGCGGGGTAAAAAATTTAGTCATTAAAAATACCAGAGTTGAGTGGACTGGCCCCATCAAAGAGTCTAATGGTGGTTATGGTTTATACCCTGTTAACGCCGATCAAGTGAAATTGTTGAATTGCTTTGTTCGTGGAGCATCAGACGCCGGAATTTATGTAGGGCAATCTAATAATATTTTGGTGGAAGGAAATTTGGTTGTTGAAAATGTTGCCGGTATTGAGATTGAAAATTCAACGAATGCTTGGGTTAGAAATAATGTAGCCCGTCAGAACACGGGGGGGATATTGGTTTTTGATATGCCTAATATACAAGTTGGTACACCCGATGATCCAGGTATTCAAGGGCGTAATGTTAAAGTCACTCAAAATAAGATCATTGAAAATAACACAAGAAACTTTGCTGCACCCTACAATATCGTTGCTATAACACCGCCAGGAACCGGCGTTCTTATTATGGCCAACGATGAAGTGGAAGTCTCTGGGAATAGTATTGAAGGTAATAAATCCATGGCCGTTGCCATTGTTAGCTATTATATGGTTGATCCAACCGTAAACGATCAATTGGGTTTAAGTACCTATGATGCCGTTCCGGAAAGCATTTATGTTCATGATAATACATATTTGGATAATGGTCTTGAGCCTCAGCCTTCGTCTTCAACAGAGGATATCGCAGAACAGGTTTCGGAGCTTTTTAATGAACTGGGATATAAGATGCCAACCATTTTATACGACGGGATTGGCGAGAGTATAGCTGCAGAGCCTTTTTCGCCAGAACGCCGCATTTGTGTGCAAGAAGGGCCTGAAGTTGTTGTGGGTGAGTTGTACAGTGAATCCCCGGTCACTCCCATGCCTGTCTATGACAGCAAACGATTGGATTGCCAGCATGCACCATTGACGGTGGATGTTAATTGGTAATCGCATTTAGGTATAAAAATAACGACGCTATGATGGGATAATAATATGAGTCTTATACTAAATATTCGATATTGTTTGCTGTTGGTGAGTGCTGGTTGTTTCTTTTTGAGTGGGTGTGGAGCGGATGATGATTCTTCTGCTATTGATATTGTAAAAGCGAGTTGTAATTGGGCAGCTCAATCAGAGAAGATCAATTGGCCTGCGCTTTTAGAATTGGATTGTCCAAAATTATCAGATTATGGGTTGTTTTCCAAAATGGATGGGAAAACACTATCCGCTCATTCAAAGGGCATTAAATATGAATTAAAAGAAGCATTGTTCACAGATCATGCTATTAAAGATCGTTTTATTTTCTTGCCTGAAGATTCTCAGGTAGAGCTAGATTCATCGGTGCCATTGTTGATGTCTGAATTGGGTGTGCAGTATCCCATAGGGACGGTTATCACAAAAACGTTCTCATTTAATCAAGTGGATGGTGTTCAACGGATCATTGAAACCCGACTCCTTATTCGTCGAAAAGATGGGTGGGTTGGGCGCCCTTATGTATGGAACGATGAGGGATCTGAAGCGGAACTGAAATACGGTGGACGTGCAAATATCGATATTACTTTTGTAACACCTGACAATAACATTGAGACAATCAAGTATGATGTGCCTCAAAGTTCTGAGTGCCAACAATGCCATAAACAAGACGACCGGTTAATGCCGATAGGTCCTTCACGACTTCGATTACTGTCGACTGAACCTAAACTGTCTGATGGTGCAATAAATCCGTTGTTATCTAAATCCATCTTCAGGTTGAATGGTAATAAGGTTAATTTAGCAAGTGTGCCCGTATCGGAACGGAGTGATGACCCTTCAATTGAAGCTCGGCTATATTTGGACGTCAATTGTGCGCATTGCCACAATCCTTCAGGCTTTGCAAAAAATACGAAGCTTTTTCTTGAATCCTGGCGCCCATTAAATATGGCAATAGGGCTTTGTAAAACACCCATTGCGGCAGGAGTGGGTACCGGTGGTTTGAAGTGGGTGGTTGATCCTGGAAAACCAGAAGCGTCTATTCTTTGGTACCGAATGAATGCTACAAGTAATGCCACTAAAATGCCTGAAATTGGCCGAACCTTGGTTCATGAAAGAGGTGTTGAATTAGTATACGATTGGATTGCCTCTCTTGATTCAGGGCTCTGTGTGAAAAATTAATAATATTGGCGACTTGAATGGATTCAGGAAAATATCAGCTTTTTGCAAGCCATTTATCCGGAATGATAATCTTGAATCGTACGCCTTTTTCAAGGTTGTTAACTTCTACTTTACCTTCAAGTCGCTCTTCCACCAATGTTTTAAGGATGTGCATGCCTAACCCGGTACCGCCTTGAGATTTTTTTGTTGTGAAAAAGGGTTCAAAAATGGCTTTCAGATTGGCATCTGGAATGCCGGCTCCATTGTCTTCGTACACAATATAGATGTTGGGTTCACTATAATAGAGATGCATCCATATATGGTTGTCAGGTGACGCTTCTTGAAATCCATGCCGACAGGAATTTATGATTAAATTGGTGAATATTTGAGAGAAAAAGCCAGGAGTGCTTTCAATCAAGAGCTGATTGCCTTCAACATGCACTTCGATTTTCTTTAATTTGATTTCATGCCTTAGGCTGGTTGCAACATTTTCAGCGTAAGCGGTTAAATCGAAAATCCTTGCTTCGCCAGACGTTTGATCAGCCGATACCTGTTTGAAACTTTGCATCAGTTCGACGGCTCGATTAAGGTTCATTCGCAATAGTTGAATACTGTCTTCAATGTCATCAAGAAAAACCTTGAAATCTTGTTTAGTGATTTTGCCATCGGCAAACAAGCGACGGATATTGGCGGCTTGTTCGTGTTGGTAGCTGGCTGTTGTAAATGCGACGCCAATAGGGGTATTGATTTCATGAGTCATGCCGGCAACCATTTGACCAAGTGAAGCCATACGTTCTGAACTGATCAGTTGAGATTGAACTTCCTTTAGCTCTTTATAGCCTTCTTCAAGGGAAATTTTCTGTTCAATCAATGCTTGCTCATAATCACCTAATTGTTGGCTTAAGCGGTTGTAGGCGGTGACCAGCCAGCCAATTTCGTCATCGGTTTTCCAAATAACGGGTACTCTTTCATGTTGCTCCCCGAACGCGCGCATGGATTTGACGAGTTCACCAACGGGTCGAATCACTCGCCCTCTAATGATCAAAAAGAAAATAGCCTGCACGATCAGGACGCATATGATTGCGACAGGCGCTTGAAGGAGAATGCGCTTCACCCATTGATCTGTACTGACTTCAAAAGCATAAGTTAGGCGAATAATGCCTAGTTTGTGTGCCGTATTGGGAACAGGGCTGTATTCGATCGTACGTTCAAGTACAAGTGTTTTGTCTTCGTCAGGGCAGGTTGGGGGCAACTGCTTGTTATAAAAGGATTGACCAGTCAGTTCTACGCATCTCACTTCTGGCGATCGATACGTGCTTTCTAGAAAAGCGTCTAAAAAGGCTCGCTCTAGATTCCACATAGGAAGCGCCAATACTTCAGAATAGTTCTGAGTAATATGATTCAAAAGGACCCGCCTTTCCTCCCGTAGCACCTTTAGCTCTAGGTAGGCAACGAAGCCAATGTAACCCAAAGTAATAATCAAGATAGCCGGTGCAACGGCCAGTCCCAGTGTTTTCAGCAAGCTGTTTTTTAAAGGAGGTAATTCCATTAACCGCGCTCTGTCACTTGCACAAAATAGGGTGATGTTGTTCGCAAATAATGACAACTTTTAACATTCGATTCCTCGAATGCTCAGACAAGAACAACCTTCAGTGAGCATTGGTGTCTCGATATTGTCCGAATGGCTTTACAAGTCTTCGTACAATACAACGGAACCCACTATACCCCACTTACAGTCTAGATCTTATTGGTGTTGCTGCTTCAGGAGGGAGAGACTGTAACCAAACTTTGACAATCTGTGAAAGCCAAGCCGGCTCATCTAGAGCGATGTCATGACCGGCAGTTGGGTGAAACATTCGCTTTCCAGGGACCCTTTCACACATGGAATCAGTCGCGTCAGGTGACATCCATTGGTCGTGGATGGAATTGATATAGAGTAACGGTCTGACAGCGTTTATTTCTTCGGAATGAAAGCTACCTATGGCGATGAGTTGACGCCAGATATTGCCAAGCTTGGGTGGAAAAGACAGATGCCAAGCCGTTCGTTGATGGATGATGCTGGTGCGAAACTTTGGCATGTTGGACGTGAATTTTAGGCGGACCTGTTCTCGCTCTAGTGCTGATGAGGGTAGGCACCAATGGTAGAACAGGGGGAAAAATGCTCTCCAATTAAATCGCTTGAAGGGTAGAGGGAAAGCCTTGTCGCTCACGTTGATTAATATGCAGCCAGCCACTTCGTCAGGGTAGCGAGACTGCCACTCCAGTGCGAGCATGGCGCCAATCGATTGTCCCACGAGTAGAAAGGGCCTATCCAAACGCTTAAACCAGGTAGATCCCCTTAAAAGGTCTAGTATTTCATTGATTTTGCTGGGTGAATAACCCTCACAGTACTCCCCGAAACCAGGTAAGTCTGGACAATGAACTCTTGCACTTGGGAGTTTTCGTCTCAAGTGTTCCGGGAACTGATGCCAGTAATGATTAGACCGCCATAGCCCTGGCAGTAACACAACATTCATTTTGGGCATGTCGCCAAGGCTCAAATACAAGAGTGAATGTGAATCACAGCGGCCTCATAACGGTGAAGCCTCAGGTTATTATAGTTAAATAACGTCAATCACCCTTGGAATAAGGACTTACTGCTCTCAATCGGAGCCATTCGATGAGCTCGGCATATGGGGTTTACAAGGGTTTTACTGTAGTCGCTCACAAGGTGTATCAAGGGTATAGCGTGGCATTGGTTGATTCAAAATGGGTCTGACGAGTAGAATCACGGCATTATTGAATGTTTTCAACTGGATACTGGCCAAGAGATGTCGAAAGTTCGTACTCGTGTAGCCCCATCACCGACCGGTGACCCTCATGTAGGCACTGCCTATATGGCCTTGTTTAATTTAGCTTTTGCTCGTCAGCATGGCGGAGAATTTATACTCCGAATAGAAGATACTGACCAAGCAAGAAGTACGCAGTCATCTGAAGCCGCTTTGTTGGAATCTTTGCGTTGGTTGGGACTGCAGTGGGATGAAGGCCCAGATTGTGGTGGCGAGTATGGTCCTTATCGCCAAAGTGAGCGGAAAGACATGTACGCTCAATACGCTTACCAGTTGGTGGAGCAAGGGCAGGCCTTTTATTGTTTCGCGACCCCAGATGAACTCGAAGAAATGCGTCAGCAGCAAATGGCTGAAGGCGAGCCTGTTCGCTACGATGGCCGAGGTTTGAAGCTCTCTAAGGAAGAGATTCAAGCGAAATTGGATGCGGGTTCTCCTTATGTGATTCGCATGAAAATTCCCGAAGAGGGTGTTTGCGTCATTGAAGACATGTTGCGAGGCCCTATTGAAATTGATTGGTCTCAGGTGGATATGCAGGTTCTGCTGAAAGCCGATGGCATGCCCACCTATCATCTTGCGAATGTTGTTGATGACCACTTAATGGAAATAACCCATGTCATTCGTGGTGAAGAGTGGATTAATTCTGCACCAAAACACCAGCTGTTATATCGCTACTTTGGCTGGGAAATGCCCAAGCTCTGTCACTTACCATTGCTGCGTAATCCGGATAAAAGTAAATTGAGTAAGCGGAAAAACCCCACGGGTATTCTGTATTACCAACGTTTAGGCATTCTGCCGGAAGCCCTAGTGAACTATCTGGGACGCATGGGTTGGTCGATGCCTGACGAACGCGAGAAATTTAATTTAAAAGAAATGTTTGAGGCCTTTGATATTCAGCGTGTTTCTTTGGGGGGGCCTGTTTTTGATATTGAAAAGTTGCGCTGGTTAAATGGTCAATGGATTAGAGAAGAGCTGTCCGAAGCCGACTTTGTCTCGCGATACATGTCTTGGGCATTTAGGGAGGAGTTGAAAGCCGCTGTTCCTCATATTCAGCCAAGGGTCGAAACTTTTACAGACGTTGCACCTTTAGCAAGTTTTTTATTATCAGGTTTGCCTGATCTGCAGCCTGAACAGTTTGAGCATAAGAAAATTTCACAGGAAGAAATGGTGCGGTTGCTTCAATTTGGTCTTTGGCAGTTGGAAGCGGAACGTGACTGGACGAAAGAACGCATAGAGGCACGATTATTTGAGCTTGGTAAGCAATTGGATGTGAAAATCCGAGATTTATTATACGGTTTTTTCATTGCTATTGCGGGTACCTCAGCCTCTTTCTCTGTTTTCGACTCTATGACCATTCTAGGGCCTGATATGAGTCGAGCAAGGCTTAGGCATGCAATACAGGTGCTGGGTGGTGTTTCGAAAAAAGGCCTTAAGAAACTTGAGAAAGAATATCGCTTGCTCGCTGATAATATTGAGACCGCAATCAATACTTAATGTTAAGTAAACCCAATCGAGACTGGCCACCGAGTGGTCAGTCATTGGCAAGGATGCCAGATGATTCCTTTATTAAAGAATTGCTTGATTCGAACATTATTCATACTAAGACAGCCCATAACATTAAAAAAAATTCCCTACTCGATCTTAAAACCCATATTTGTGCTGACGCTCTTGACGTTGATGTTGGATGCATTTGCTGATTCCGATAACGCGAGATTAAATGTGCATGCTTCAGAAGAAGGGGTGCGAGTTAGCTTTCATACAAATGTTGATCAAGAGTATTGGGTGAGTTTACGTGTTGGGCAACGCCCAAAGGCTATTTATCATAGGAAATTAATCCCCTCTGCAAGTGGGATGTTTCAGGTCTTACTGCCCTCAGGGTATTTTCTTCGCCATGAGTACTTGATCGGCCGGAAGCTGGGTATAAATATTCACTCTGATGAGTCACTAAATCCTATAGCGAGTGCCTTATTTAGAACGCCTTTTGGCGTAATGAGCAGCACATGCTTGGTAAATACGTTGAATTTCGATGCATTTGTTACTCATGGGCAATCAAAAGCATCGATCGAGCAATATTTAAACACGCTTATATTAGCTGAGACGCATGAACATCAGCGACATAAGTCAGCATTAATTTCAGCATTGCTCGAGCTGAATTCAATTCAGTTTATCAGTGATGTGATGCAACAACTAAAGTTAGACAGTGTTCGATTTTCTGAAACCAGTGTGTCTCATTACCAGTTCCCCTCAGATAAAATTATTTTATCCACTAAGCAAGGCGTCAGTCTCGTGACATTTCTACATGAGATTGCCCATTTTATTGATTATCGATTTAACATGAATCAGTCTTCTAACTTGAGAATCGGGAAAATAAGCGAATTAGTAGAATATCGAGAAGCGGCAATGGCTGATGGACTAAGCAGCTATCTAGGGCCCATGGATGCGCGCTGTACATCGGCTTGTCAAAAAGAAGTCTTTGCCGATAATTTGGGTGAGTTATTGTTGTCAGCTGATGCTAATAGCGTTGATGCTTGCAGCACGACAAAGTTTTTTAATGAGGTTTTTTCAAAAAGCCATCATTTGTTCGTCAAAACAAGCGTACGCCCTAACTGGTCTGCAACATGGGAAGCCTATAATGGGTTTGCGGCAGCTGATCTGAATAAGCTCATTGATTCGGTTGAAGCCGTTTTGAACGTCCGCAGTTTAGGATTGAAGTCTATTTTAGAAAGCCCTCGATTAAGAGGGGTACATTTAGCGCTTGCTCAAGATGGGGTCATGATCAGTGATGGTTGGATGCGTTCCAGTGCTGTGATAAAAACCAGTCCAAATTTATATGACTTTTTTCATGAAGTGGGGCATTTTCTGAATGGTGTATTGGTTAGGGATTTACCTACTTATCTGGATTCAGATGGATACTCTTTAGAATATTTACACGAATGGCCGCCGTTTAGAAAAAGCCTAAAAAAATCTTATTCCTCAGCTGATGTTTGGAGCGAGAAAAGAAATGACGAGATGTTTGCTAATATTTTTGCATCTTTTGTTTTAATGAGCGTTTCTGGGTGGGAGTCCAGTCTAGTGGTACATCCATCTTTGGAATTACAGCAATGGATGGAAGCGTTTGTTGATCAATATGCTAAATCTTTTAATTCTAGATAGAGTAGAAGCCATTAGCATTAATAATGCTTAAGCGAGGTGAATCCATCCCTGGAGTCATATAAATCTAAAAGAAGAGGGAGGGCCTAATTTGGGTAGAGGATGATGCATCCCCATACTAAACCCATTAAGACCAAAGCGACAAACACTAAGCTGGAACCTACATCTTTTGCTTGCCCTGCTAGAGGGTGAATTTCTTTACCAATTCGGTCAATGGTAAATTCAATGGCCGTGTTGACCAGTTCGGCAAAAAATACAAGCCCCATGGATAGCAATAGTAACGCGAGTTCTACTCCAGAATCTGCCAATAAAAAAGCTGCTGGCAGAAAGAAGAGGCCGGCAATGACTTCTTGTCGAATGGCAGCTTCATTTTTCCAAGCAGATTTAAATCCTAAGCACGAATAACCAAATGCATTGACGATCCGTTGGAAGTTGAAAATCGAGTGTTTTGACATATTGGGTCGAGCCTGTTGTTCAAGGTTGCCAGCGTTCTATCGACCATTGATCGTGGGTATCTTTAGAATAGACAAAACGATCATGTAGCCTATTTGAGCGACCCTGCCAAAACTCCATTTGAGTAGGTCTGACTCGAATCCCTCCCCAAAAGGGTGGAAGGGGTATTTCGCCCTGTGAAAACTTACGCTTCATGCTTTGGAAAGCTTCGTCTAACAGGGCTCTTGTTGAGATGCCGCGACTTTGCTGCGATGCCCAAGCCGCTAACTGGCTTTCCCTGGGGCGTTTCTGAAAGTATTTGGCTGATTCAGATAAGCTGAGCTTTTCTGCTTGACCGTTAATCAGGACTTGGCGTTCAAGAGGAAGCCAGGTAAATTGTAAACACACTTGGGGGTTTGACTCAATATGCCTAGCTTTTCGGCTTTCGTAGTTTGTGTAAAAAACAAACCCGTGCTCATCGAAGCCCTTTAAGAGTACGGTTCGACTGAAGGGACGTGACTGGGCGTCTACGGTTGAAAGGGTCATGGCGGTTGGGTCGGTTGACAAAGAGGCCGATAGTGCCTGGTTAAACCAATGCTCAAATTGATTAATAGGGTTGGTTTTTAAATCATCAATATCAAGAGCACCTATTTGATAATCTCGGCGAATATCTTCCAAATCCATGATGACACCTTTTTTCTTTAGGGTGGTTAGTAGAACCCAAGTAAGCAATCAGTTACAGAGTATGCTGAGATCTGACTGTATGAGACTTTCCTAAGCCTTGGAGTTTACCTTAAATAAGAGTTTTTGGCGTACTTAGATCAGAATTTGCTAGAATGGCCACAACAAGAATACCTGAGAGAGCCGCTTCATATGGGAAAAGCAAAGCCCGAAATCCCACAGTATGGATACCCTATTCACGAAACGCATTGCCATCTGGATTATTTGGAAGCCGATGAGCTAGCAGGTGTGCTGGATCAAGCCCGTTCGGTGGGTATCAGCCGAATTCTAACCATCTCTGTGAGTCCTGAAAACCTTTCAATAGTAAGGAGTTTGGCAGCCAATTATGCCGATGTGTACGGTACCCAAGGCATTCATCCTCATGAAGCTAAAGACTACAGTGAGAATGTTGATGCTGAAATTCGTGCGGCATTGACGGAAGATCAACAGCATAAAAATTCCAGGCTTAGAGCGGTTGGTGAAATCGGTTTGGATTACTACTACGATCACTCTGATCCGACTATTCAACGAGAAGTGTTTGAGCGCCAGTTACAAATTGCCATAGACATTAATTTACCTGTCGTTATTCATGCTAGAGATGCAGATGAAGATACGATTTCCATTTTAAAAAATATGGCGCCGCTCATGCGATCGAAAGGGGTCATTCATAGCTTTACGGCAGGGATGACGTTAGCAGAGACGGCGCTCGATTTAGGGTTTTGCTTGGGGTTTAACGGCATTATCACCTTTAATAAGGCTGAGAATGTAAGAGCCGTATTGGCAGAGACGCCTCTGGATCGAATACTGCTTGAAACAGATGCGCCCTATCTCACTCCTGTCCCTTATCGCGGGAAGACTAATGAGCCAAAGTATTTGCCCTTTATTGCGAAGAAAGTGGCGGAAGTAAAAGAGGCTTCCGTTGAGCAAGTGATTATGCAAACAACCGCAAACGCCGAGCGCGTATTTGATTGGTGATCATCAGTCATACGGCGCGGGAAAACTAAAGAGTCGCCTGTGATTGATCCAGCTTTTGTTGGATCCAGTTTGAAAGGTCGTGACTTGATTTAAAGTGGAAATCAGCTCCCCAGAGTAGGCTGTTGTCATCAGGTAGCAAGTAACCGTAATCAACTGCAACGCTGATCATGTTAGCCGCTTTAGCCGCTTCAATGTCTCTCGCATGGTCACCCACATAAACGATGTCTTCGCATTGTAGGTTTAGGGTTTCTGCCGCTTTAATCAGTGGTTCGGGAGCAGGTTTTTTTTCTTGGACGTCTTCCGGGCAAACCAAGACACTGCAGCGTTTGGATAACTTCATTTTATTGAGCAAGCGCTCAGAAAGGTGTCTTGGTTTGTTGGTAACGATACCCCAGGGCACATTGTTTGCCTCGGCGCTTTCAAGAGCAGATAGCAATCCAGGAAAAAGAACCGAAGCCTCACAGATGCTTGCTTCATATCGGCTGAGCAGTTCGCTCCTTAATTGTGGGTACTGAGGGTGATCAGCATTGATATCAAACCCTAGGCGGATTAATGCTAGAGCGCCTTCTGAAACTTGTTCACGGATATCCTTGTAAGGTAATTCGGGTAACTCGTTTTTCAGTCTTAGCTCGTTGAGGACGCGAGCTAAGTCCGGTGCGGTGTCAATCAGTGTGCCGTCTAAATCAAATAATATAGCCTTCATTGAATTGCTTTTGCCTTCTCATTGGATAGGGGCTTGTGGGCAGCAACGAGGTAATTGACATCTACGTCCTGAGACAGCTTGTAGTCTTGAGTGATGGGGTTGTAAGTCATACCGGTTATATCGGTTAGCTTGAGGCCGCATTGACGGATTGAAGCAGCCAGTTCGGATGGCTTGATGAATTTTTTGTAATCGTGAGTGCCCTTTGGTAAGAGTTTCAATAAATATTCTGCTCCTACAATTGCAAATAAATAAGACTTCGGGTTGCGGTTGAGGGTTGAAAAGAAAATCTGACCGCCTGGTTTGACGAGTTGTGCGCAGGCCTTTACAACAGAGTGAGGGTCGGGCACGTGTTCGAGCATTTCCATGCAAGTCACAACATCAAATGACTCGGGTTGCTCCTTGGCTAAAACTTCAACGGGCGTTTTTTTGTATTGGATTTGATTTAAATTGGACTCTAGGGCATGGAGTTCGGCGATTTTAAGCGGCATTTCTCCCATGTCTATACCGGTGCAACTTGCGCCACGTTTTGCCATCGCTTCGGTTAGGATGCCGCCGCCACAACCAACATCTAGAACGGATTTTCCTGCAAGCGAAGTCTGACGCTCTATATAGCCGCATCTTAAAGGGTTGATCGCGTGCAGTGGCTTGAACTCAGACTCCGGATCCCACCAACGAGAAGCGAGCGCTTCAAATTTAGCCACCTCTGCGGCATCTACATTGAGGGCTTTATTGTCTGTCATGTCGTTCATTGCCACTGCCTTAGGTCCAACTTTCTAGGTCTATCTTACTCTTTTGAAAGAAAGTTTAACAATGAGCTTATGCTCGATTGAGTACTTTTGAACGCCAGTTTGAGACCTTAGCTTTTAAGGCTTCTGAGTCAATATCGGTTAGCACTCTGTTGGCCATTTTCAGATTCCCTTGTATCCAAGTGTGCGAAACTTTGTCAGCGGTTGTGCAATACACTAGATGAGAGACAGGGTCGTACAGGGGTTGGGATTCAATTTGACTGAAGTCAATGGCGATGAGGTCAGCTTCTTTCCCGGCTTTAATAGAACCTATTTTGTCTTCCAAACCAAGCGCCCTTGCGCCTGTTAGGGTTGCCATTTTGATGGCTTCAAAGGCTGGCAGTGCTTCGGCGTTGTTGCCCACAGCTTTTGCGAGCATTGCTGCAGTTCTCATCTCGCCTAGCATATCTAGATCATTGTTGGACGCAGCACCGTCTGTGCCTAAACAGACGGAAACGCCCGCTTTTTGTAATCGATCGACAGGGCAGAAACCACTCGCTAGCTTTAGGTTTGACTCTGGGCAGTGAACCACGAACACATTGTGTGCTTTGAAGAGTTCAATATCGACATCTTCAACCTGAGTGACGTGAACGGCTTGAAAAGGTGCGCAATCAAAAACGCCCAGTTCCGCAAGGCGCTCAGAGGGGCGTTTTTTGAATTTTTCTAGGCTTTCATTCACTTCGTGAGCTGTTTCGTGTAAATGGATTTGTATAGAGGCGCCAAGCCCTTTCGCCATTTGAACCATTTCTCGGAAGGAATCGTCATTGACGGTGTAGGGGGCGTGCGGACCAAAGCCTACAGAAATAAGCGAATTTGACTCATAGCGTTTGAAGAGCGCCTCATTTTTCTTAAGGTAATCGCTAGCGCAACTCCCGTGAGGGGTAGGGAATTCGAGTGTGCAAGGGTAAAAGCGAGCACGTAACCCAAGACGGTCTGCCGTTTCGGCTGAGCTTTCACAGAAAAAATAATGATCACAATAGGCTGTTGTGCCTGATCGAATCATTTCTGCGGCCGCAAGCTCGGTTCCATCCGCTACGAAATCTGGGCTCATGCATTGGCCTTCTGCTGGCCAGATGTGGTCGTTTAACCATGTCATGAGAGGAAGATCGTCAGCGAGCCCTCGAAAGAGCGTCATTGGAGCGTGCCCATGCAAGTTCACAAACCCTGGCATCAGCATATGATCATTGAGCTGGTGGTGTTCTTTCGCTGTGTACTGATCATGGGCAGTTGAGGAGGGAAGGATATCGACGATTTTCCCTTCATGAATGGCCACGCTATGGTGTTCTAACGGCTGATTGTCTTCGACGGTCAGCACCCAGCGAGCCGAAATAAGGGTATCTACCTGCTTCATGGTATGTTCCTTTGCCCTATGTTGGAATTCGAGGAAGAGAGTATAACGGCAACTCCAGACAAGTCACATCCTAAGGCTGGGTATCCCTTTGATTTATGGTATGATTGGCCGATTCTAAGTCAAACGACTCTCAAGAAGCATTTTTTACTCGAGTCAGTGGTGGTGACTAGGCGAAACAGGGCAACTTGTTGCCAGTTGAGTGGGCCGAAAACCGGGCTGAATTGAAAGCGAACAAGGATACCTAACTCCTATGGGTGACTTAGCCAAAGAGATATTGCCCGTCAATATTGAGGATGAGCTCAAACAGTCCTACTTAGATTACGCCATGAGCGTCATCGTAGGGCGTGCGTTACCGGATGTGCGTGACGGTTTAAAGCCGGTGCACCGTCGTGTCCTGCATGCTATGAATTTGCTGGGCAATGATTGGAATAAAGCCTACAAAAAATCTGCCCGTGTCGTGGGTGACGTCATTGGTAAATTTCACCCACATGGTGACCAAGCGGTTTACGATACGATCGTACGTATGGCGCAGCCTTTTTCAATGCGTTACATGTTGGTGGATGGTCAGGGCAACTTCGGCTCGATAGACGGTGACTCTGCAGCAGCCATGCGTTATACGGAAGTGCGGATGTCAAAAATCAGCCATATGTTACTGGCTGACATCGACAAAGAAACCGTCGATTTTGTTCCAAACTACGATGGCACTGAAGAAATCCCAGACGTTTTGCCGACCAGAGTTCCGCATCTTTTAGCAAATGGTGCGTCAGGTATCGCAGTGGGCATGGCAACCAATATCCCGCCTCACAATCTGAATGAGGTCATTTCAGGTTGTTTAGCCTTGATTGAAAACCCAGAGTTGACGATAGATGAGTTGATGACTCACATCCCTGGCCCAGACTTTCCCACGGCAGGGTTTATCAATGGGCGTGCTGGTATTGTTGAGGCTTATCGGACAGGGCGTGGTCGAATTCGCCTGCGTGCTCGTCACCACTTTGAAATGGATGATCGCAGTAGCAAAGAATCCATTGTGGTGACGGAGCTACCTTATCAGGTGAACAAAGCCCGTCTGATTGAAAAAATTGCAGAGCTTGTTAAAGAGAAAAAAATTGAGGGTATAACTGAATTAAGAGACGAATCCGATAAAGACGGTATGCGCGTCGTCATCGAACTTCGTCGTGGTGAGATGCCAGAGGTTGTGCTGAACAATCTTTTTGCTCAGACACAAATGGAAACAGTGTTTGGGATTAACTGCGTTGCATTGGTCGACGGTCAGCCTAAGGTATTAAATCTCAAGCAGCTTTTAGAAGCCTTTGTTAAGCATCGTCGTGAAGTTGTTACGAGAAGAACCATATATGAGTTAAAAAAGGCGAGACAGCGTGGGCATATTTTAGAAGGCTTAGCCATTGCGTTAGCAAATGTGGACCCTGTGATTCAGTTGATTAAAGCCTCAACGAATACAGCTGAAGCAAAAGAACGTTTGATGGCTCAAGCCTGGAAGCCGGGTGATCAGGTCTTTGCAATGCTTGAAAAAGCAGGAGAGCAGGCTTGTCGACCGGAAGAGTTGCCTCCTGAATTTGGAATCAAAGAAGGCGTTTACCACCTTTCTCCTGATCAAGCTCAGGCAATTTTGGATCTTAGGCTGCAAAAGCTTACTGGGCTGGAGCATGACAAACTATTGGCTGAATACGCCGAGAAAGTTGCAGAAATCGCCGAGTATTTAGGGATCCTGGGAAGCCCCGAACGCTTAATGGAAGTCATTAAAGAAGAGTTGAATGAAGTCCGAGAAGAATTTGGTGATGAGCGTAGAACAGAAATTATTTCATCAGCTTTAGATTTAACCATGGCGGATCTCATTGCCGAAGAAGACATGGTGGTAACTTTATCCCATAGTGGTTATGCGAAAACGCAACCGCTTACGGATTATCGAGCACAGCGTCGTGGTGGGCGAGGTAAGGCTGCCGCCAGCGTTAAAGATGAAGACTTTATCGAGCACTTGTTGATTGCTAATACACACGCGACCATTTTGTGTTTCACAAACTGGGGCAAAGTTTACTGGCTAACGGTGTATGAGATTCCACAAGCGAGTCGCCAATCGAAGGGACGCCCCATTGTAAATCTACTCCCGCTTGAAGAGGGCGAGAGAATTACAACCATTCTACCGATAAATGAATTTACGGATGAACACTTCATCTTGATGGCAACAGCTAAAGGAACCGTTAAGAAAACGCAATTGTCTGCTTTTTCAAGACGTCGTTCAACAGGCCTAATTGCTTGTGAGCTAGAAAATGGCGATCACTTGATTGGGGCAGCCGTGACTGATGGGCACCAAGACGTCATGCTCTTTAGCAGCGCCGGTAAAGCCGTACGATTTAAAGAAAGCGAAGTACGAGCTATGGGCAGAACCGCCCGCGGGGTTCGTGGTATGAGGTTGTTGGGTGACCAGAGAGTGATCTCTCTCATTATTCCTGATGAAGACAGCAGTATCTTGACCGCCAGTACTAATGGATACGGCAAGCGTACCCTGGTTGGAGATTTCCCTGTAAAAGGACGTGGCGTACAAGGTGTTATTGCCATGCAGGTCACCGAGAGAAACGGAGACATGGTTGGTGCTATTCAGATCCGTGATGGCGAAGAGATGATGCTCATTTCAGATCAAGGTACTTTAGTCAGAACGCGATCTCAGGAAGTGTCGGTGCTTGGGCGTAACACCCAAGGTGTGACGTTGATTCGCCTGGGTCAAAATGAAAAATTGGTGGGGGTTGAACCCATCAGTGACACTGAAGACGACGAAGAACTTGAAGAAGAGTAATGGCTTAGAAGTGCGGTTTTTACCGCACTTTTTAGTTGTTAATGATGGCTATTTATTCAAAGATTGATGAGTTGTTAGGCCGAAAAATATGTCGCGAGCTTTCAATTTCTGTGCAGGTCCGGCGTCACTGCCGACAGCGGTTCTAGAGCGGGCACAGCAGGAGTTATTGGACTGGAATGCCATAGGTGTTTCTGTCATGGAAATCAGTCATCGGAGTGCGCCTTTTATTGAAGTGGCGGAAACTGCCGAGCACAATTTAAGACGGCTTCTGAATATTTCTCAAGATTACGCTGTTTTGTTCATGCAAGGCGGTGCAACGGCTCAATTTAGTTTTATTCCTCTGAATCTTCAAAGAGGCTTTGGCCGTGCTGCTTATATTGATTCAGGCCATTGGTCTTCTAAAGCGATTGAAGTAGCGCGACAATTTACGGATGTCGAGGTTATCGCTTCTACTCAGGGTCAAGGTTATAGCAGAGCACCTTACCAAGAAGAATTGGATTTAAGTTCGAAATTCGATTATGTCCACTATACGCCTAATGAAACCATTGGGGGTGTTGAATTTGATTATATTCCTGATACCCAGGGAATGCCCTTAGTCGCGGACTTTTCATCCTCAATTCTTTCAAGTGCTTTAGACGTGTCTAAGTTCGACTTGATTTATGCGGGCGCTCAGAAAAATATTGGTCCTTCTGGACTGTGTTTGGTGATTGTGAAACGTGCATTGCTGGAATCGACAACTGCCAGTGGGCATTTGCCTGAAGTGTTTAATTATCGAGCGGTTGATCAAGCCTCTTCTATGCTGAATACACCGCCTACCTTTGCTTGGTACTTGAGTGGATTGGTGTTTGAGTGGCTTTTAGCTCAAGGCGGTGTTACGGCTATGGAAGCAATTAATGCTGCCAAGGCGAAGAAGCTCTATTCCTACATTGATCAAAGTGAGTTTTATAGAAACCCTATTGAAGTTCATCATCGATCAAAAATGAATATTCCTTTCACCTTGCCAGATAAAGCACTTGAAACGGCCTTTTTGGATGGCGCAAATAAGCGTAATCTGTTAAATCTAAAAGGCCACCGAAGTGTGGGTGGGATGCGTGCAAGCTTATACAATGCAGTTCCCGAAGAAGCTGTTGATGCGCTGGTTGAGTATATGCAACAGTTCAAGCAGCAACATATTTAAGGGTTGAAAAAAGGTAGTAAGAAAGCGTTATGGCAGAATCAGAACAGCCACCTGAGCAATCGAGCAAGAACGCATTGGGCAGCAAGCTTGATGTTTTAAGGCAAGAAATTGATGTGTTGGATGCTGAAATTCAAGACAGGATCAATCGTCGTGCCACGCTTGCCGTTGAAATTGCCCAAGTCAAAACAGAACGATTGGAACAGCAAGGTCCAGAAGAAGAACCTATTGCATTTTATCGCCCAGAGAGAGAGGCGGCCGTTCTTCAGCGAATTATGGATCGAAATTCCGGGCCGGTTCGTGATGAAGATATGGCGCGTTTATTTAGGGAGATAATGTCGACCTGTTTGGCGATGGAAGAGCCATTGAAAGTTGCTTATTTGGGGCCAGAAGGCACTTTTACCCATGCTGCAACGATGAAGCATTTTGGTCACGCGGTTACGACTAAACCCTTTGCTGCTATTGATGAAGTGTTCCGAGAAGTGGAAGCTCGTGCTGTGTCCTATGGTGTGGTGCCAGTAGAGAATTCAACGGAAGGAGCAATCAACCATACGCTAGATTCCTTTATTGATTCTAATGTTCATATCTGTGGTGAGGTGGAGCAGCGTATACACCATAATTTGCTGGTATCCAAAACCACTCTTAGAGATAAAATTACACGTATTTATTCGCATCAGCAATCCTTTGCTCAGTGCCGTAAGTGGCTGGATGCAAATTTTCCCAATGTTGAGCGTATAGCCGTCAATAGTAATGCTGAAGCTGCAAGGCGTGTCCAGGGCGAGTGGAACTCGGCTGCAATCGCAGGTGAAATGGCGGCAGAGTTGTATGAGTTAGAGATTATGCATCCAAGCATTGAAGATCGCCCTGATAACTCTACCAGATTCTTGGTGATTGGAACTGAGCCAGTTCTCGCAAGCGGTAATGATAAAACATCTATTGTTGTTTCTATGAAAAATGAACCAGGCGCCTTGCATGATTTGCTCGAACCTTTTCATCGTCTTGGGGTTGATTTAACTCGGATTGAAACGCGGCCAGCAAGAGATCGTTGGGCTTATGTCTTCTTTATCGATTTTAAAGGGCATCAAAAAGATGAAGCCGTTCAGCAAGCGTTGAATGAAATTGTCTCTAAAGCTGCTGATATGAGGATATTGGGCTCTTATCCAGTGGCAGTTCTTTAATATTCAGGCAAGCAGCTCTCGGTCTGGAGCTGCTTGTCTTTGGGCTTAATCGTAAGTCCGTTGCAAGTCATCTACCACTCCTAGACACTTCCTGTTTTAGAAAAGGATATTGATAAGGTAAGCACGTATGGAAAAAGCATGGGTGAACACAATTCAGGCACAAATTCATGAACTACACCCTTATCTTCCGGGAAAACCAATAGAAGCAGTTGCTAAGGAAATTGGTGTAGCACCTTCTGAAATTGTAAAATTGGCCAGTAATGAAAATCCGTTAGGGTGCAGCCCTAAGGTTAGAGAAGCCATTTTAGCTGAATTATCGGATATTAATCGTTATCCGGATAACGATGCCCTCGATTTTAAATCAAAGCTGTCAGCACATTTAGGGGTTTCTGAGAGCCAAATTATTTTGGGTAATGGTTCTTGTGAAGTGCTTGACATGATTGGAAGGGTGTTTTTAGGGCCAGGAAAAGCCGCGCTTTATTCTCAACATGCGTTTGCTGTTTATCCCATTCTGACTCAAACGCTTGGTGCTATTCACCAGGTGGTTCCAGCCCAGTCCTACGGCCATGATTTATCTGAAAGTTTAAAACGAATTAATGATCAGACGGCCGTCATTTTTGTAACGAACCCGAATAACCCTACTGGAACTTGGATAACGAAAACAGAGCTGCTGGCATTTCTGCAACAAGTACCAGCTCATGTTATCGTTGTGTTGGATGAGGCTTACATTGAGTACGTGAATAATGAAGATATGCCAAATGGCGTTGAATTATTGAATGAGTTCCCAAACTTGATTGTGACACGTACGTTTTCCAAGGCATTTGGGCTTGCTGGACTTAGGGTTGGCTATGGGGTTGCTTCACCTGAGATGGTTGCCTGGTTAAATAGAGTTCGACCGCCCTTTAATGTTGATGCGATAGCGCTTAAGTCGGCCTCTGTGGCATTGGAAGATGCAGAATATTTAGAGGCCGTCATTTCACAAAATGAATCCGGAAAAACGTTTTTTGAGTCTTCATTTAAGCGTTTAGGTATTCATTATATTCCTTCCAGAGGCAACTTTATCACCATTGAGTGTCGGCGTAAGGGAGGTGAAATTGCCCAATCTTTGGAAAAAAGGGGCGTGATTACTCGTCCTTTAGCGAATTACGAAATGCCCTATCATTTGAGAATTTCAATAGGCCTTGATGCTGAAAACGAAAAGTGCGTTGGTGCAATTGAAGCTTTAGTGAAAGAGGGTATGTGGGATTGATGACACTCTATGAGACAAGAGATATTTGATCAATGATGGATACCTTAGTGGTTATTGGACTTGGACTGATTGGCGGTTCATTTTCTCTTGGTCTCAAACAAAAGGCCTTTAAGCGCGTTGTTGGGTATGATTTAAATGCTCTCCATCGTGAAAGAGCGTTGTCATTGGGGGTTGTCGATGAGGTGATTGATACCTTGCCTGACTTGGAGGCATTGGATGGGCTTGATATGGTGCTGTTGGCGGTGCCAGTAAATGCCTATAAAGGCGTGTTGTCGGAAATCAAGCCAGCGCTGCTTAGGCGTGGGGAAAACTGCATCTTGAGTGATGTAGGCAGTGTGAAAGGCCCATTGTTGAATGCTGCGAATGATGTTATGGGGGAGGTTCCATCCCACTGGGTGATGGGGCATCCGATTGCGGGTTCGGAGAAGCATGGTCCTGACGCAGCAACGCCTGAATTGTTTCAACGCCATAAAGTTATTCTTACGCCCACTGAGACAACCGACGCTGTTGTATTGAATAAAGTCGTTGGGTTGTGGCGTCAGTTGGGAGCGAATGTAGAAACGATGAGTGTGAAACATCATGATCACGTTTTAGCTCAAACAAGCCATCTGCCTCATTTATTGGCTTATGCGCTTGTAAGTGATTTGTCTTCTCAAACAGATAGCCGTCAGATTTTCCATTATGCCGCAGGTGGTTTTCGTGATTTTACCCGTATAGCTGCAAGCAGCCCGGCTATGTGGCATGATATTTTTTTTACAAATCGGGACAGTCTTTTAGATGCGTTGAGCTCTTACATGGATGAGCTCAACGATTTTAAAACACTGCTGGAGACTGGTGATTCAAAGACGCTTCTTGTTAAATTGTCAGAATCACGCTCTGCCCGTCAGTACTTTCAGGCGTTACTAGAAAGAAAAAGGTTGGATCAAGTGTCTTCAGAGCAAGCAGTTACCCTGGTCGCTCGATCAGGGGGTAATGTCAAAGGCGATATTCAAGTGCCTGGTGATAAATCCATCTCTCATCGAGCCATTATGCTCGGCGCTCTAGCCGAAGGGGTTACCGACATTTCAGGGTTTTTGGAAGGCGAAGATAGCCTGGCGACCTTGCAAGCGTTTCGTGATATGGGCGTTAAAATAGAAGGGCCGGATAATGGCCGTGTAAAGGTTACAGGTGTTGGTTTAAATGGTCTGCAGGCGCCAGATAAACCTCTGTATTTAGGTAATTCTGGAACGGCTATGCGGTTGCTTGCTGGGTTATTGTCTGGGCAGTCCTTTTCATCCGAATTGATGGGAGATGCCTCTCTAAGTTCTCGCCCAATGAAGCGGGTGACTGTTCCGTTGCAAAGCATGGGGGGGCAATTAAAAACAGAATCGGATGGCACGCCTCCCATTAGAATTACCCCTTCTGTTAATGGGTTGAAAGGGATTCAATACGAATTACCGATGGCCAGCGCCCAAGTGAAGTCCGCATTATTACTGGCAGGTTTATATTCGCAGGATAAAACCAGTATTACTGAACCCGCACCCACTCGTGATCATACCGAGAGAATGCTGGAAGGGATGGGGTATGCCATCGAGCGAGAGGGTAATAGCGTTAGTTTGGTCGGCGGCGGTCGATTGCAGGGGATTCAATTGAGAGTGCCCGGGGATATATCCTCGGCGGCATTCTTTTTGGTTGCGGCAAGTATTACACCTGGTAGCGACCTCTGGATAAGGAATGTGGGTGTTAACCCTACAAGGGATGGTATCATCCAGCTATTGAGATTAATGGGTGGTAATGTTGAGATAGCGAATAATCGCTTTGCAGGCGGTGAACCTGTGGCAGATTTGCATGTCCAACACGCGCCATTAAAAGGAATTGATATTCCAGAAGAGTTAGTGCCTCTAGCCATTGATGAGTTTCCAGTGCTCTTTATTGCTGCTGCTTGTGCTGAGGGCGAGACCACATTGACGGGTGCGCATGAACTAAGAGTAAAAGAATCCGATAGGATTCAAGCAATGATTGACGGGCTAGCAGCCATTGGTGTTGAAGCTCAGGGGACGCCTGATGGAGCCATTATTCCTGGGACCAAAGCAGGAAAGGAAAGTGTATTTCTAGGTGGTGAGGTAAACAGTTTGGGAGATCATCGTATTGCAATGGCTTTTGCCGTTGCGTCACTGCGCTCACAAGCGGATATACGAATCTTGGACTGCGCGAATGTAGCAACCTCTTTTCCTAACTTTGTGTTGCTGGCGAATCAGGTTGGGCTTTCTATAGAGCCTGCTGAGGCGATTAGCTGATTTGATTGCGGCCTGCATTGGTTGGTCGAATTCTTTTAAGAGGTGGGAGATAGAGCATGAGCCAAGTTAGAGTGCCTGTGATCACGATTGATGGTCCTAGCGGTTCAGGGAAGGGGACAATTGCAAAGCTTGCTGCCGAGAACCTAGGGTGGCACCTGCTGGATAGTGGTGCACTATACCGCCTCACTGCTTTGGCATGTCAACGACACGGCGTTGATACTCAAGTTGAATCTGCTGTTGAGCGTGTTGCCAAACACCTTGACGTTCAGTTTGTGCCAAATGAAGAGGAAACCCAAGTGCTTCTTGAGTCTGAAGATGTGACTAAGGTGATCAGAACTGAAGAAGTTGGGGAAATAGCATCGGTGGTGGCTGTTTACACAGCTGTTCGTGAGGCATTACTACAGCGTCAACGTGATTTTAGAGAAATGCCAGGGTTGGTAGCGGATGGCCGTGATATGGGAACAGGCATTTTTCCTGATGCGGATGTGAAGATATTCTTAACTGCGAGTGTTGAGGAAAGAGCAAGGCGGCGGTATTTGCAGTTGAAAGCTCAGGGGAAGGATGCTAGCCTAGCCGAACTTGTTGAGGCTCTGGCAGCTAGAGATGAGCGCGATGCTAATCGAGAAATCGCCCCATTGAGGCCTGCAAATGGTGCTCTTGTTGTCGATAGCACTCATATGAGCATCACTCAAGCTGTAGAAATTGTATTGGAGGAAGCCCGCAAAGCGGGGCTTCTTGTCTAGAATATAGCCCTAGTATCCGGCAAAGCCAGTTTATGGCCGGGATTAGGTTGAATAATGGACCCGTGTTTTCTGGCAACACGGTTGCGTTGTTTACACTAAGGTAACTCGATGTCCGAAAGTTTTGCTGACCTCTTTGAAGAGTCATTAAAAGAAATTGATATGCAGCCTGGTTCAATTGTGACAGGCGTTGTTGTTGATATCGACAGCGACTGGGTCACGGTGAATGCTGGTCTGAAATCCGAAGGCGTTATTCCTCGCAACCAATTTTTAAGCGATAGCGGTGAGCTTGAAATAAATATTGGTGATGAAGTTCAAGTAGCTTTGGAAGCGGTTGAAGATGGTTTCGGTGATACCCGTCTATCGCGCGAAAAAGCTAAGCGAGCAGAGTCTTGGAAAGAGCTTGAGAAAGCCTTTGAAGCTGATGAAGTGGTTAAGGGCATTATCAACGGTAAGGTTAAGGGCGGATTCACAGTAGATGTGAACAATATTCGTGCTTTCTTGCCTGGTTCCTTGGTAGACATCCGTCCTGTACGTGATACTTCTCACCTGGAAGGAAAAGAGCTTGATTTTAAAGTGATCAAGCTAGATCAGAAGCGCAATAATGTGGTCGTTTCTCGTCGTGCGGTTCTGGAAGCAGCGAACAGCGCAGAGCGTGAAGAATTGCTTGCTTCTCTGCAGGAAGGTCAAGAAGTTAAAGGTATTGTTAAGAACTTGACTGACTACGGTGCTTTCGTAGATCTAGGTGGCGTTGACGGCTTGCTGCATATCACTGATATGGCTTGGAAGCGCATTAAGCACCCAAGCGAAATTGTCAATGTTGGCGATGAAATCACCGTTAAAGTCTTGAAGTTTGATCGTGATCGTAATCGTGTGTCACTAGGTCTTAAGCAGTTGGGTGAAGATCCATGGGTAGCTATTAAACAGCGTTACCCAGAGAACACTCGTGTTAAGGCTCGTGTGACCAATCTAACCGACTACGGTTGTTTTGCTGAGCTGGAAGAAGGCGTAGAAGGTCTTGTTCATGTTTCAGAAATGGATTGGACTAACAAAAACATCCACCCATCGAAGGTTGTTCAGGTTGGTGACGATGTTGAGGTAATGGTTCTTGATATAGACGAAGAGCGTCGTCGTATCTCCTTGGGTATAAAACAGTGTCAAGCTAACCCATGGGAAGACTTTGCAACCAAGTTCAATAAAGGTGACAAAGTATCAGGAAAAATCAAGTCAATAACTGATTTCGGCGTGTTCATCGGGCTAGAAGGCGGTATTGATGGATTGGTTCATTTGTCTGATCTTTCTTGGAATGAAACGGGTGAAGAAGCCGTACGTCATTATAAGAAAGGCGATGATCTGGAAACAGTTATCCTGTCTATAGATGCTGAGCGTGAGCGTATTTCTTTGGGCGTTAAGCAACTAGAGCGTGACCCTTTCAGTGAGTATGTTTCAGAAAACGACAAAGGTGCTCTTGTTAAGGGAACAGTTGCTTCTGTTGATGCAAAAGCCGCTATCCTAGAAGTAGCTGGCGGCGTCGAAGCGGTACTAAAAGCATCAGAGATCAGCCGTGATAAGGTTGAAGATGCTCGTAACGCGTTGAATGTTGGTGACGAAGTGGAAGCACGCATCATCAGCGTTGATCGTAAAAACCGCGTAATCAGCTTGTCAATCAAGGCTAAAGAAGTAGCTGATGATAAAGAAGCTGTAAAAGCTCAGCGCGAGAAAGAGATAGAAACTGCTGGCCCAACGACCATCGGTGACTTGATCAAAGAGCAGCTTAAATCGCAAGACTCTTAATATAGACGACTGCTAATTAAGCGAGGAAGAGCCCTGATTAGGGGCTCTTCTTTCAGGCTGAGCTTGTGAATCATCCAAGGGTACAAAGGAGACCAAAGTAGATGACCAAGTCAGAACTCATTGAACGAATTTTAGAAAAACAGCCAGGATTATCGCCTAAAGAAGTGGAAAAGGCGGTTAAAACCATACTTGATGAAATGTCGACTGCTTTGTCAACAGGAGAAAGAGTCGAAGTCCGAGGATTTGGTAGCTTTACCCTGCATTACCGTGCACCAAGGAAAGGAAGAAACCCTAAAACAGGTGAAGCGGTAGACCTACGTGGCAAGTATGTACCTCACTTTAAGCCTGGTAAAGAGTTAAGGGATCAAGTCAATCACCCTGATGATAATGTATCTGGCGGTGAGTAGACCTCTCTTATATAAATTTTGCGATAAAGCCATAGACGCCCATTGTTGCTGCTCTATTTTTTGGTGACGCCATCTCGGTTAAACAAAACCTGGGTTATACATTGATCCTGAATGGCTGATTTACAACCACATTTTTTGAATGTTTTCTAATGTCTCGGGCTTACCGATACCATACCCCTGAGCGAAGTCAGTTCCCATTTTCTTCAATAGCTGAAGTGTTTCATCATCTTCTACAAATTCGGCAATGGTTTCCAATCGAAACGCTTGTGCAACTTCAATAGCGGCTTTAACTAATACCTGATTATTCTCGTCGCTGGTTAGATGTTGTATAAATGAGCCATCTATCTTGAGATAGTCAATTGGGAACTGTTTTAAGTAGTATATTGAAGAAAATCCAACCCCAAAATCATCCAATGCCAACTTAAGGCCTAAATTTTTGAATTCTCGCATTATCCTTACAGAAGCTTGCACATCTGTTACTGCAGCCGTTTCAGTGATTTCAAAAATAATGTTATGTGGACTAATACGATGACTGCTTAAAAGCTGTCTGACTTTAATGAGTAATTCATCATTTTGAAATGAAAGCCCTGATAAATTAATGCTGAACACAATGTCAGGTTTTTTATCAAGCAGTAAGACGAGGTCGCTGAAAACGATATCAATGATTTTAAGGTCTAACTGGTATATGAGATGATTTCGCTCAGCGGCTTGAACCAATGGCAGCGGTGGCAATAGCTCGCCATTTTCATTTTTTACTCGTAAAAGGGCCTCGAAGTGACTTATTTTTTGATGTTCAATATTCTGTATCGGTTGATACATCATTTGAATGATATCGGTTTGTAACGCGTGTTGAACAAGGTCATTCCAAAATACGCGTTCTTTGATTTTTTTAGGCGTTTGATCTAAGTGATCATACACGCAAACCCTATTTCTGCCTTTTTCTTTTGCCTTGTAGGTGGCTAAATCTGCATGTGCGAGCAGCTCTCGACTGTTATCGCAGTGCTCTGGGTAAATTGCAATGCCGAGACTCGCAGTGATTTTTAACCCTGGCTCACTGTCCACTAAGCTGCTGTCACACAGGGCAATTTTAAGGCGTTCTGCTAGGTGGCGTGCGTTGTCAATATTGCTTTCTTCTAACATAACAGCAAATTGATCACCACCAATACGTGCAAGTAGCTCGGTATCTCGGCATTTGCTCACTATAAGATGAGCTACTTTTTTAAGTATTTCATCGCCAATCAGATGTCCCCTGGAATCATTTAAATCACGAAAACGATCAAGGTCAATAATGATTAGGGCGCAATGATGATGGAAACGTCGACATAAATTTACAGCGCGTTCAAGTTCTTCTAGTAAGCGACGTCTATTAATGAGCGTTGTAAGAGGGTCTCTATCTGCTAGCCAGGTAAGGTGTTCTTCAATTCTTTTTCGATCACTGACATCAAAACCGACCGTCGATATACAATATTCGGGGCTGCTGTCATGAACTTTCGCATGGAACCAGGCGATGTATTTATGGTCCCCCCTTGACCCTATAAATTCACTTTGATGTTGAAAATGATCTAAATGACCGATCGTCATGCGTTTAAGTTGCTCTACTATTTCAGGCCCGTCTTGTGCGTGAGCAAGCATTATGCTAACCGAGCTCTGTTCAATGTCTTCTCTCGTTTTACCAATGAGCCGCGACCCAAATTGATTGATGCGTTTTATATTAAGGTCTTTGTCTAATATCATAACGAGTACTTGAGCTGTATTTATGAGGGCTTCAGACAAGGCTTTTTCATCTAATAATTGTTTTTTACGTTGTTCAACGAGGTGTGAACGATATCGTAATCGGGATTGAGATTGCTCCAGTCGGTCGGAAAGTTCAATACTGGCATTGCTAATAATATCGCTTTCATCTAACCAGCCTGATATGCGTTGCATCAATCGGAGTTCTCCTCGAACTCGCCATGGAGATTCATCTTGGCCTATATTGGGGATGAGTATCGCAATTTGTTTTAGGCGATTGATGGGTTCGCTGATGGCTATCCATAGGAATAGCATACATAAAAGGAATCCTATAGCAGCCATCATTCGTAGCTTAGTTAAGTATTCTTTTTGAGAATCTAAAAGATGAGTAACATCGGTTGCAAAAAACAACGTTGGTGGTGACCCAATGACTTGGTGATTGAGATGGCGTATAAACAGTTCATAAGTGCGACCGCTGAGTTTTGTAAGTTTTGGATTCCACGACTGTTCAGCATCTAAATCATATTTTGGAAAATAACTCTCTAATAAATCAAAGATACCATCATCCGTAGCAATCCTACGATTCATTGAAGCCTCAGCGGCTGGATGTAAAAACTGTGGAGCGATAAGTGCAACATCTGATTGCACTAAAGCTTTAAATTGTTCAAGTATTGGTGCAAGTGATGCACCTAATACCCAAACAAGAGGGGGTGTGCCTTGGTGATCGGCTTTTAGCGGGATTAATATAAACAGTGAGCATTGATTATTGCAAGCTATGTAAGTATGTGCGATACCCCGTACTTGGGTATCTTCTAGTAATGGCTGAACAATAATCGGTTGCCCTTTCTCAATAAGCGTTTCTCCATAATTGGATAATAGAGCCATGCTAATAAACTGATGCTTGAGCTGCAATTCAAGCCAAAGGCTGTTTAGATAATCAGAGACGGTTTTAAAGTGCTCTTTTTTGATGGCTCGGATAACTTTCGGCTGAGAAATAATGGGGTTTAATCCACTTTGTAATTGATCAGTATATTGCTTTATGAGAGAGGCAATTTGGCTTGGCCAAACGTCAACTACTTCTGAACGAATAGAGATAAGTTGTTGCTCAAGGTGGAATTTTTGGTTAACTGCAAAAGCAAAAAAAATGGCAGCGAGAAGAATGGCGCAGAGTCCCAGTGTTTTCCACTTAAGGCTAATAAAGTTTGGAGGAATACCCTGACGGTTCATGGTAGCTTTTGGCACCAATAGGCAGATAGTCGCTTTACAAGTTTCTGTAAATCAGTGTAATTGCAAAACCAAAGCTGCCTTTTCACAATAGTCGTGCTCTGTGGCGTCATTCACCTGTTTGGATTGAGTGGATTTTATCCAGGTATAGCTTGTACGAGAGCCTTTGCAAATTGTCATGCCTAGGACTTTATTAGTGGACTTTACGAATAAATTGAGACTAATCCGGCCTTTGCTGGAGCTTTTTAAAAACACTTTCTTGGGGGAAAGCGTGTAAGCTTTAATGCCTCTTTTACCACCCATATGAAGACTGGAACCGTGAGGTGCATTCACCCACTCTGCATCATCACGAATTTCTATGCTGGTCCAATTCGAGTCCGTTTCCACTTGGAGCTCATACACTTTTGACTTAGGTTCATCTCCAAATGCCCATGTTGAACAAAGGGTGATCATTAAGAACAGGATACAACGGCGCATTTTGATGCCCTCCTTGGCTACAAACCTACATTATTAGGTATAGGAGAAGGGCATAGCAGCGTCAAAAGAATTACTGGCTAGATGTTGGTTTAGAGCTTTGGTCGAGCAAGCTTATATTCGCTGACATCAAGACCTTGATGCTCGTAAAAGGCTCTTGTTGCTCTAACACCAAGTTGATGGAGGCTAGGTATTAGCTCGACCAACGCTTCGTCGCAGAACATGATGGCAGAAGCTTGCAGGAAATTGGCCTTGTCAATACGTTCCCAGTCTGCCGGGTGAGGTTCCCATGTATAGGTTAATCGGTGTTCTACATCTTGTTGTAATAAGTTCTCAATTCGAGAGTCGTAGCCACGAGCAAGTGAGCCTACAACCTCAGGGATGTCTTGCAATAACTGATTCTTAGCCATGAGCTGATCATTGACTCCCTCAGACTGCTCAAAGGCTCGAATGGCTTTTCGGTATTCAATGGCTAATTGCTCAAACATATCACTGCCAATGATGACAGCGGCAAATTGATCGGCGTGCATATCCAGTGCACGAGCATTTTTACCCATAAGTTTGACGTGGTTACGTAGCATGAAACCTAAAATAACCTTGTTAGTCGCAAAAATTCTTTGTCCTGCTGTTAACAATAAGTCGACAATGGCGGCAATTTCATTTTTTTCAAGTTCACGCTCTATCCAGTCATCTAGTCGATCATTTTCACGAGAGGAAAGATAGAGAAAGTAGTTTACGATTCGAATCACAGCGTAAGATCGGCCACCAAAAGGCTGGCGTAAATGACCTAACGTGTGAGCGAGTATGCCAACAAATTCAGCTGTGGATAGGCTTTGGGTAAGGGGAGCGCCAATCACAAGATGTGTTCGATTCGCCATAAAACCTTTGAACCCATCCACGTACTTAATTCGCATGTCCAGCCCCATATCCAGTGAAATAGCTTCTGGAGGATCAACTTTTAACTTGTTGCATACCGCTTCAACCAACCAGAAAAGTTCAGGGCACTCATGCCGAGTGGCTTCTACGACAGGGCTTTGGGGTCTAAAAGCAATGATGGGTTTAATAAGAAAAAAGAGAAAAATGAGTAGGATGGAGTTCACTAAGAAAAAGAGGGAAATGAAAGACATAATAGAAGGCAGGCTCGCGAAAGCAGACCAAATATTACTTAAAATAAACCAGACGGTCATCAATGAAATAATGCCATAGAGGCCTGGCATTAATAAAGTTAAGAATAACCCTTTACTCGCATGTATAGGTAGGCTAGCGGGCATTTTAACTCTAGGCATTTCACTATGAAATAGCTTGTCAACATCATGAGGGCCTCGCCAACGGCCAGACGTTTTTGCAGACTGGTCCATCATGCGCCTTTTTTCAGCTTGTTTGGCTCTGTAATCGTTATCGTCTTCGTCGTCCGAGATCAACATGTCATCGTTACGGGGTTGACCGATGGGCACATTGACACTTTTTAACTTACTGCCGACCCCTTGCTTTAATTTCTCACCAAAGGATGTCAGAGAGCTTGCCTTGGACGCAAATGACGATTTCAATTGATCGGCGGCTCCCTTTATAGAGCGGCCATCTGGCTGAACTCCTTCTGGTCTTAGTTCTACTGATAAGCCAGCATGAGTCAATTTTGACTCGTACGCTTCAGCTTGCGCTAAGGGAAGTTCTTTCTTAAGCACAATTGAATGATCAACCAGCTTTTCAACCACCTGCTCACTGATGTTTAACTGACGAAGTCGCTGAGAGGCCACTGCTTTTGTCAACTCGCCTGACAAACCATGGGTAACGACCTGATAAGTGGTTGTCATTGAAGGCTCCTGAAATTCTTTGGTGATACAAATATCCTACGAGAGCAGGAGGTGCGAAGGATACTCTGTCACACCCAGACCGTCCTTGGGGCTGATCACAACTCTAGGTTATTAAGGTCACTCGCTGGAGTGGCCCATTAGTGCCCTATAACATCAATATTAGGCCGATTGTTCCACCTACGCACCTCAAATTGGCTATGAAGCATTTGCAATCACACATCCTTTGTGATCCTCTTTCATCGGATACGTTAATAACCTATCTCTCAGAGACTTAAGCCATTTTTAGGCAGCCAATTGTAAAATTTAAAGAAGGAGAGGGTTGTGGTTCAATTATCACCTGGCGCACGTTTTAGAGCGGTTTTGCCAAATCAAGGTGAAGAGGGTTTTGCGCCTTTACCTATTGTAGGGACAGTGAATGCATATACAGCTCTATTAGCAGCTAGGGCAGGTCACAGAGCACTCTATTTGTCTGGGGCTGGAGTTGCTAATGCATCCTTGGGTTTGCCAGATCTGGCTATTACTCATTTGGGGGATGTCGCAGAGGACGTTAGGCGTATTACCTATGTAACGGACCTGCCTTTATTGGTGGATATTGATACAGGTTGGGGGAGTGCCTTTAGCATTCAAAGAAGCATCAAGGAGTTAGAGCGCTCTGGGGCAGCAGCTATTCATATTGAAGACCAGGCTGGAACAAAGCGTTGTGGTCACAGACCCAATAAGCAACTTACAACTTGTGAAGATATGTGTGACCGAGTAAAAGCGAGTGTTGATGCGAGGCAAGACCAAGATTTTTTTGTTATGGCTAGAACAGATGCCTATGCGCAAGAAGGCCGTGAATCAGCCTTATCGAGAGCCAAAGCTTACATCGAAGCTGGTGCAGATGGCATCTTCGTAGAAGCGTTGACAACCCTAGACGACTACGCCTTTTTTGCTTCTAATCTACAAGCCCCTATTTTGGCTAACATAACGGAATTTGGTAAAACCCCATTGCTAACACGTGATGAACTTGGGCAGGCAGGCGTTTCAATGGCGCTGTATCCATTGTCAGCCTTTAGAGCTATGTCGAGAGCGGCTGAACAAGTATATGAAACGCTGATGAATGAGCCCTGCCAAAAAACTGTTTTAGATAGAATGCAAACAAGAGAAGAGTTGTATGAGGTGTTGGGGTATCACCAATATGAAGCTCATTTAGATTCACTGAATAAGAAGTGATGTCAGGAACTCTCCTAATAGAAAGGGTTGTAGATAAGATCTTGGTAAGGGTGCAACAAAACAAATAAATCAATGTATTCAAACATAGGGAGGTGAATTTATGGTTGATAAAGCGCTAGCGGGTGCAGGATTAAGAGGGCAGGTCGCCGGTCAAACGAGCTTATGTACGGTAGGCAAAGAAGGTGCTGGCCTAACGTACCGTGGTTACGACATTCTTGAGTTGGCTGAACAGGCGACTTTTGAAGAAGTGGCTTTTCTCTTAACGAGGGGAGAATTGCCAACAGAATCTGAATTAAGTCAATATCTAGACAAGCTAAGCAGCTTGCGAAATTTACCCACCCCTCTAAAAGATGTGCTAGAAAAAATACCTGAAAGCGCTCATCCGATGGATGTTATGAGAACGGGCGTGTCCATGTTAGGCAACTTGGAAACAGAGACCCATTTTGAACGGGTAAATGATCAAATCGATAGGCTTTTAGCGGTTTTGCCAAGCATTTTGTTGTATTGGTATCGGTTCGCTAAAGAAGGCTTAAGGGTTAATACAGAAACAGCCGATAAAACCATTGCCGGACACTTTTTACGGCTATTGCATGATCAACCACCAAATCCCCTTTTTGAACAAGTCATGCAAGCTTCTCTGATCCTTTATGCCGAACACGAATTTAACGCGTCTACTTTTACTGCCCGCGTCTGCGCGTCGACACTGTCAGACATTCACTCTTGCATAGTGGCGGCAATTGGCTCTCTTAGAGGACCGCTTCACGGTGGAGCGAACGAGGCTGCGATGGAGATGATTTCAGCGTTTTCAAACCCAGATGAAGCTGAAAATAAGCTTATGCAGATGTTGTCGAATAAAGAAAAAATCATGGGTTTTGGGCATGCTATTTATCGAACTTCAGACCCTCGCAATGCCATTATCAAAAAGTGGTCAAAAAAGCTCGCTGATGAAGTAGGGGATGATCAACAACTTTATGATATCTCCGCCCGTTGTGAAGAAGTCATGTGGCGTGAAAAGAAGCTATTCCCAAATGCTGATTTTTTTCATGCGTCTGCATACCACTTTATGGGGATACCAACAGCCCTTTTTACGCCCATATTCGTCATGTCACGAACATCTGGGTGGTGTAGCCACATTAAAGAGCAAAGAGATAATAATCGTATCATTCGTCCAAGTGCTGAATACACTGGGCCAAATTTGCGTCCTTTTATTCCGATTCAACAACGATAACCTTCCAGACTGATGTTGTGTCTGGGGTATATAGATCAGTGTTTTTTTAAGTAGTTCCTTAAAGAGCTTAAGAGGTATTTGATGTCATTGAATGTTGATCAAAGCGAACGCCCTCCCTACGATCCCTTGTTAGGGCAGATAGCGGAGTACGTAATGGCCGATTTGCCTAAGTCGAAAACGGCCTGGGAAACAGCTCGTTATTGTTTGATGGATACGCTTGGATGTGGTCTGTTGGCACTGAGATTTCCAGAATGTACCAAACATTTAGGCCCCATTGTTGAAGGCACAGTAGTTCCTGGTGGTTCAAGAGTGCCAGGTACACAGCTTCGATTAGATCCAATTAAAGCCGCATGGGATATTGGATGTATTGTACGTTGGTTGGATTACAACGATACCTGGTTGGCGGCTGAGTGGGGGCATCCATCAGACAATCTAGGGGCAATACTGGCGGTTTGCGATTATTTATCCCAAAAAAGAAGATCGAGTCAGGCTAAACCCGTCACGATGGCAACCGTCTTAGAGGCCATGATCAAAGCTCATGAGATTCAGGGCGTGTTGGCTTTGAATCATGCATTTAATCGAGTTGGACTTGACCATGTGCTGTTGGTAAAAGTGGCTTCAACAGCCGTAGTGGCCTGGTTGAAGGGTGGAAGCAAGGCTCAAATCATGGATGCTTTGAGTCATGCATGGGTCGATGGGCAGAGTTTGCGTACTTACCGGCATGCCCCCAATGCTGGCTCTCGAAAATCTTGGGCTGCGGGTGATGCAACCTCTAGAGCAGTGAGGTTGGCAGACCTTGTTATGAGAGGTGAGATGGGGTATCCGAGTGCTCTAACAGCGTCCAAGTGGGGGTTTCAAGATGTGTCTTTTGGCGGAAAAGACATAAAGCTTGAGCGACCGCTGAGCACTTATGTCATGGAAAATGTGTTATTTAAGATTTCATTTCCAGCGGAATTTCATGCGCAAACAGCCGTTGAAGCAGCGCTTGAATTGCACCCATTGGTTAAAAATCGAGCAAATGATATCAAGAAAATCCGTATTTTTACTCATGAATCAGCCATTCGCATCATTTCAAAGCAGGGAGTGCTGAATAACCCTGCAGATCGTGATCACTGTTTGCAGTATATGATTGCGGTGCCTTTGTTGTTTGGGTCCTTAATAGCCGAGCATTATGAAACCGATTTTCATGACTCTCATCCCGAAATAGACCAATTAAGGGATAAGATGGAGGTCCACGAAGAGGCAAGATATACGACTGAATATTTAGAGTCAGACAAACGCAGTATTGCGAATGCAATAGAAATAGAATTCACAGATGGGTCAAAGACGGAGAGGGTGGTGGTCGAATACCCAGTAGGCCATATGCGTCGACGGGAAGAAGGGATTCCAAAGTTGGTGAGTAAATTTGAGCAAAACTTGCTAACAAGGTTTCCAGCCAAACAGGCAAAAGACATTTTAACTCTTTGTTTGGATGATAAAGCCCTGCAGGAAACCGCTGTTGATGATTTTATGAGTATGATGACTATTTAAGCCACAATGCTTTTATTGTTAAATTTGGGATGCTTAGCTCACGAAAATAGACGTGAGCTTTAAAGACGTAAGAAGTCACAACGTTCTCATTTCTCTGGGTCAATATGGAATTAGCTATAGTGATTGAGTGGTTCCAATTGACTCAAATAACATGCTCAGGACGCTTATCCTCGGTGGATTTCTTTGGGCTACTGCTCAGGCCTTTGTGTGGGCGAATAATGACCAATTAAGACCCATTACACTTCAATTAAAATGGGATCCTGAATTTCAATTTGCCGGATACTATGCCGCACAATGGCAGGGGTATTATGAAGAGGTAGGTCTAACGGTTACTTTGGTACCTAGGCCGACATTGAGCGGCCAGTTATTAAATGTGGCTGAGCAGGTTGAATCAGGTAAGGCTCACTTTGGCATTGGTGGGCCAGATATTTTGATACATCGAGATGAAGGACGTCCCCTCGTTGTCATAGCAAGTATTTTTCAAAACAGTCCTTTTTCCTATTTTTCACTGAAAAACGGTCCTGTCCAATCACTGAAAGATTTTGCTGATGCTAGGATCTCTAGCTCAAGAGATTTTGGTTTGGTTGAGTTGAGGGCTTTAGCTAAACGTGAAGGTTTTCATATTCAAGATACCCAAATAGTCGATTATCAGTTTGGGCTCTCTGCACTTTCACGTCATGAAGCTGAAGTGGCTTTGGATTATGCTGTTTCGGGGCGATGGGCAGCTGATAGAAAGAAAATGTCAGTGCATGAATTTAAAGCGTCTGATTTTGGGATTCAATTCTATGGTGATCTCCTATATACAACAAAAGATCTGATAGAAAAAGACCCCGAAATGGTAGACCTTTTTCTGCATGCGTCCATCCGAGGATGGCAATACGCATTAGCAAATGAAGCCGAGGTAGCTCGTCGTTTGGCGGCGATGCCGAGAGTTTTTCCTTACGAAGACCCGCTTAGTTACAACTTACATGAAGCCGGCGTTGTTAAAGAGCTTATGAATTATCCTGTTATCCCTATAGGACATACAAGTGCAGAGCGTTGGGAAAAGATTCACACGTACCTAAAAGAGCTTGGGATTGTAAAAAAACCTTTTGTATTTAATGATTTTTTCTTTAGTTATCATGACTATTTGAAAAAGCAATCGATGAAGTACGAAACGCTTTTAGCTAAAGTGTTTTTCGTATTAATCATTTTGTTTGGGATGTATTGGTTGGTCCGCTTCTGGAAAAGTAACAATGACAGAAAGCGGCTTCTCTTCCAATTAAAAGAAAGTGAAATGCGCTTGCAGTATGCGCTAGAAGCTTCCAATGAAGGGCTATGGGATTATAAAACTAACGGAAAGCTTTATTTAAATAGAAATTGGTATCAAATGCTTGGCTATGAACCGAATGCATTTGAAGCTGATCTGGATATTATTGTTGGTTCGGTTCATCCTGAGGATCAAGAAAGGTTTTTAAATTTTTTTCGGGATTCGCTTAGTAAAAGTAAAGGTGAGAGTATCAAAGCAGAGTATCGGATGCAAGATAGCTCTGGAGAGTATCGATGGATATTGAATAAAGCAAAAGTGGTGGATCTTGATGCAGTAGGTTCATATAAAAGGATTGTAGGCACCCATACTGATATAACCAATCAAAAGCTGGTTGAGAATAGGTTGGCAGACCTTAATTCAGAATTGGAGAGCCGAGTTAGGGAAAGAACGCGGGCTCTGGTTGATCTGGCTGATAAATTAAAAACATCAGAAACCAAATTAAAAGAAGTTCTGGATACCATTCCTCTTGGTGTTGCCTGGAAAGACACGCAGCTGAAATATATGGGGTGTAATGCCCGTTTTGCCTTTGACTTAGATTTGCACGAAGCGGATCAATTGATAGGAAAAATGGACAAAGAACTGAATTGGTTATGTGAGGTTGAGGCATTTGATCGAAGCGATAAAAGAGCTTTGAATGGGGAGTTTATCGCGTTGTCTGACATAAAAGTATCGGCAGGTAACCGTAAAGATACCTGTTATTACCGTTTTTTTAAAGCACCCTTTATGAAAGATAAGAAAGGTGCATCAGGGGTTTTAATTGTCAGCGAAGATATTACAGCGCAAAAGTTAATCGAAGAGCAAAATTCAAACAACTTGAATTTGCTTGAAGCCGTGCTCGATGGTTCTCCAGACCAAATCTCGATAATTGAATATGCTGCTGAAAGCGACCGATTTATATTGGGTAATCCAGCATTATTGCAATGGTTTGGTAGGGCGGGTGAGGATATTTCGGGATTGCCAATGTCGGATATTATGGGGAATGAATTGGCTGAACGAATTAAAATAGAAGATCGGGCTGTTTTGAATTTAGGAAGGGAGCATCAAGTTGAGCTTTGGATGAAAAATGTGTTTGGGGTTCGTCGCCTTTTTAATGTGATGAAAACGCCTTTTAGAAATAGAAATGAGCAGATTATAGGTATCTTGAGCGTTGCCAGAGATATAACGGACCGGCGAGCAACAGAAATGATCCATCAAACTTTTTATGAGTACTCTACAGAACCCCATGTTTTGCTTGATGGTTTGAATATTCTTTATGCTAATCAGGCATTCTCACATGCGCTTGGGTTGACAGATGAAAGTCTACTACAAGGTACGGATATTTCATTCTATTTTGCTCAATCAGGCAAATTTCATATTGATGAATACATAGAGTATCAGTCAATTTCAATTGAAAAAGGTATGCAACGTTTTGAGTGGCAGTACCAACACCCTTCTTTTGGAGTACGCACTTACGAGGTGACGCAAATACCGGTTGATTATTTGGATGGGGTGGCACTAATGGAAGTGTGGCACGATGTGGAAGATCGGGTCAGAGAAACCCAAGAATTAAAACAAGCCAAAAAACTGGCCGAAGAAACCGCTGAAAGCAAGAGCCGTTTTTTGGCAAACATGAGTCACGAAATTAGAACGCCCATGAATGCGATTTTGGGCTTTTCTCAAGTGGCTTTGATGAAAAATCCAAAGGAAACGACAGCGAAATATTTGCGATATATAAATGAAGCAGCTTCTTCTTTGTTGGCGATACTAAATGATATTTTGGATTTGTCAAAGCTAGAAGCAAAAGCGCTTCAAATACACAGGGAGCCAACGCACTTAGTGCAATTAATTAAAGCGATAATGGTTATGTTTGACGAAAAGGTGCGTGATAGGCATCTTAAGTTTGATTTGAAAATTGAAAATTCAATCCCTGATTTTCTGATGATTGATGCTACTCGCATCCGCCAAATTTTGACCAACCTGATCGGTAACGCGATAAAATTTACTGAATTCGGGGAGGTCACTATATCCGTTTCTTATGATGGGTCATTATTAAAAATCAGTGTTGAGGATACCGGTATTGGGATGGATGCTAAGCAATTAGATAAGCTATTTCAGCCTTTCTACCAGGGGGATGATTCCATAACCCGGCGGTATGGAGGAACAGGTTTGGGTCTGTCAATAAGTAAGCAATTAGCAAGTAAAATGCAAGGAGATCTGCTTGCATATTCTACCTTTGGTGAAGGCAGTCGGTTTGTATTAAAAATTCCAGCAGAAAAATCCCGGACACAAGAATATGTTTGTTATACCGATGTTAATGCGCCTGTCTCTTTGCCTGGCTATAAAGTCCTGGTTGTAGAAGATAATGGGTTAAATCAAGAGTTAATACGGGAGGTTTTAGCTGAGCTTGAGCTTGAAGTGGACATAGCAAATAACGGAAAAGAGGCTTTGCAAGCGATCGAAACAAAGCCTTATGACATCATCTTAATGGATGTACAGATGCCACAAATGGATGGAATACAGGCTACAAAAGCGATCAGGCAGCTAGGCATAAACACTCCTATTGTTGCGATGACAGCGAATGCTTTTGAAGAAGACAAGCGACGCTGTCTAAATGCAGGAATGAATGATTATTTATCAAAACCCATTCATTTTGATCAAGTCACACGAGCACTGCAACAATGGTTAAAAGCTGGGTCCTAGCCAATACAAGTATACGAATCTTATTGCGCATTTCATAAATGCTGTTCGGGTAATCAGTCAAATAAACCTTATTACTATCTTGAAAAAAAAGTGGATTTTTAACGTGCTGTGGTCAGCAAGTTAAAAATCTTTTCTAGAGTTAATTATTTTAAACAATAGCGTTCAATTAATGACCTAACTGCCTGCTGGGCAGGTTTGACACTGTTTAAACTTAGATATTCGTTTGGTTGATGGGCTTGTTCAATAGAGCCAACGCCAAAGACAACGGTTTCACAGCCTATTTCTTGTAAATAGGGTGCTTCGGTGCAGTAGTTAACCGACCCACACTGGCGTTGACCGAGGTCTTCTAATGTTTTAACAAGCTCAGTGTCAGGCCGAGTTTGGTAAGGAGGAATAGGCTCATGGTAACTGATGAGTTCAAGCGCATTCGGCCAGCGTTGCATAAAGGGTTGTAGCGTTTGTTCAAGCAATGGTGCTAATTCAATGAGCGAAAGCTCTGGGGTTGGCCTAACATCAAATCCCAGTGTACAACAGCCACAGATTCGGTTTGGGCTGTCTCCGCCTTGTAGCTGCCCCAAGTTGAGCGTCGGAAAGGGTACATCAAATAGCGGAGATGAATAGTTATCAGCCAGGCGCTGCTGTAGGTGGAGTACCGCAGGTAAGACCTCACTCATCATCTCTATTGCATTTTGACCTAAGTGTGGCTGGCTTGAATGACCACTTTTGCCCTGGATACGGATGCCATAGGAGAGGTGCCCCTTGTGAGCAATAATGGGTTGCAGGTTGGTTGGCTCGCCAATAATAGCCATATCTGGCTGGAGCTGCGGTTCCCCAGCTCGTTTGGACGCTTCCGCTAAATACTGAGCGCCTACCATGGATGTTTCTTCATCCGCAGTGGCAACTACGTAAAGGGGCTTTTGTAGATCCGTTTCCAAAAGGTTGCGACAAGCGTCTAGTATGAATGCAAAATAGCCCTTCATATCGATACTGCCAAGTCCGTACCAGCGATTGTCTGCTTCTGTAAGCTTGAAAGGATCATGTTGCCATCGTCCAGCATCAAAGGGGACGGTATCGGAATGCCCTGAAAGCATAAGCCCTCCACTCCCTTGGCCTAGTTGAGCGATCATGTTGAACTTGCCAGGATGGTCAGGGATTGCTTGCTTATGCACCTTAAAGCCAAGGCGTTCAAACCAGTCACAGAGCTGATCAATTAAGGGTTCATTGCTTTGATCCCAAGCGGGGTCCGTACTGCTAATAGATGGAATGGCAATCAGTGTTTTGTAGAGTTCGAAAAAAGGGGGTAGCATATAAAATCCTTGCAAATCACCATTCTGTCTGGTAGACATTATACGAAGTTGAAGGGTTTAGTAAACGCTTGGATGTGTTTATTCAAAAATGCCAAGTTTAGGTAGATTTGAGTCTAAACATCTTATAGAGTTATGGCGAAAGGCCAAGTTTGCCACCTTTTAACGACTAGATTATTGCGCTTTTGCCTTGGGATTATTCCATGACCGTTCAGCAGCTTCACTCCATTTTGCATTTCACGGCATTACTGCCGAGAAGCGTTAATGTGCAAAATGTTCTTTCTTCTCTGGCTGTCTTTTCTCACGTTCTATTCCCCTCTTCTTCAAATCGACGTTTACGACGACGATTCTGAATCCGTTTTGTTATTGCTTAAGTCTTTTCGATTTTAGCGATGCAGCTCTCACAATTTAATTGTAATTGAAATCAGGCTTACAACCTATCGTTGTGCTTTGCTTAAGCATACGTTGATTGTGCCTACGAATGTACCGTATTTAATTCGTTTGAAACGAGCTATTGCTTGCTTATTGGCAGTTGCAACCGTTAGAAATCGTTGTAATAGCTAAGTTAATGCGGGTGGAGCTTGAGAATGAGGAGTCGACGCAAAGTGACGCAGTCAGACCAATCCCCGTCAGAAAAAGTAGCAGTGGCAGTCATAGGCGCATCAGGTTATACCGGAGCCGAGTTGGTTGCTTTACTGCAAAAGCATAGGCAGGTAGAAATTTGCCATCTGCTGGTATCCGAAAACAGTGTCCATAAAGGTGCAAAAATTTCGGATTTGTACCCAAAGCTTCGTGGCCAATGTGACTTAGAGTTGAAAGAAGGAAGTCCAGCAAATATTCAATTAGCAGCTAAAGAAGCTCAAGTAGTGTTTCTAGCGACAGATCACAGAGTGAGCATGGAATTGGCGCCGATCCTATTGGAAAAAGGTGCTATTGTGATTGATCTATCAGGTGCTTATCGTTTACCTGATCCGGCAGATTATCCTTCTCACTATGGGTTTTCACATGTTGCACCTAAATGGTTAGATGCCGCTGTTTATGGTCTTCCAGAGTGGCATCGTGGTGCCATTGAATGTGCGCAATTAATTGCTGCTCCGGGGTGTTACCCAACCAGTGCTATTTTAGCCATCAAGCCTTTAGCAGAGGCGGGATTGCTTGAGCAATCAACACCCATTGTGAATTCAGTTTCTGGGGTTAGCGGAGCTGGCAAAAAACCGTCTGAAACAACCAGTTATTGTGAAGTCAGTTTAAAGCCCTACGGGACCTTCTCACATCGGCATCAACCTGAAATTGATGAATACTCGGGTATTTCAACCTTATTTCAACCGCATTTAGGTCCATACAAAAGAGGGATTTTGACAACGGTTTATGCTCAGCTTAAACCCAGTGTTGATTATGCGGCCATGGAATCCGTTTACCAAGCAGCCTATGCTAAAGCGCCTGCTGTGCGTCTTGTGCCTGCAGTACCTTGTATTTCTCAAGTAGAAAATTCTCCATATTGTGATATTGCCTTTTACCAAAAGGATCAACAAGCCATTGTGTTTTCTGCCATCGACAATCTACTAAAAGGTGCAGCCAGCCAGGCGATGCAATGTATGAATATTCGTTTAGGTTTCAATGAAATGGAGGGGCTATCATGACTCCATTAGTATTGAAAGTAGGGGGCGCTCTCCTAAAAAACGATCAAGATTTGGCACATTTTTTTTCCGCATTGATTGAAATTGAGCAGCCCATCCTGATGGTTCATGGGGGTGGCGTTTGGTTGGATCAGCGCTTTGAAGAAAATCAATGGCCTATTACAAAGTGTAATGGAAAAAGGGTAACGCCTTTTGGTCAAATTCATGCAGTGGTTGAAGTCCTTGCGGGAAAAGTTAACAAGCATCTGCTGTCGATGGCTGTTGAAAAAGGACTGAACCCCATTGGGTTAACTTTATCGGAAGGACAGACACTTTCATTAACAGCCGATGATCCTATTTTGGAAGCGGTGGCTGTACCAGAGCCAAGAGACCCTGAATTGTTGTCAACTTGTTTAGAGCATAAATGGTTACCCATTTTATCCTGCGTGGGCATGAGCGATCAGGGGCAGTGGTTCAATGTAAATGCAGATGATGCAGCGGTTGCGATAGCAGAATTACTAAATGCAGATTTAGCCTTGTTATCGGATGTGCCCGCTGTACTGAATGGTAATCAAGAACCTATATCTTCACTGGATCAAAAACAAATCAATACTTTGATTGAGAACGGCATTATTCAAGGCGGAATGGAAGTTAAAGTTAATGGTGCGTTAAAAGCAGCAAAAACATTGAATAAACCGGTTTGGATTGGTTCTTGGAAATACCCTTTTGAAATTGCCAAGCTATGCGCTGGTGATGAAAACGAAGACGTTCTGGCAACCGCTGTGGTGCCAAACTGATGAAAGTAGTAGGAAGTCAAACTATGAAAGCATTAAAGCATTGTTTGTCATTGCTGGATTTTGAAACTGACGATTTAAAAAAACTAATTAATCTAGCAAAAGCCATTAAAGCAGACCCTTCTGCCTATTCTGATGTGCTAAAAGGTAAAAGCATTGCAACCTTATACGAAAAGCAATCGTTGAGAACACGAGTCACCTTTGATGTAGGTATTAATAAATTAGGTGGACATGCCGTTTACTTGGATCAAAGCAATGGGCAGTTAGGCAGTCGGGAAAGTGTAAAAGATTTCGCGACTAACTTATCCCAATGGGTTGATGCCATTGTTGCACGTGTTAATGCTCACGAAACATTAGATGAGTTTAAATTATTCTCAAAAGTGCCTGTTATTAACTCGTTGAGTGATTGGTATCATCCTTGTCAAGCATTGGCTGATACACTTACGTTGAGTGAATATTATTCGGATTTGTCTGAATGTACACTGTCCTACATAGGGGATGGTAATAATGTGGCGCATTCATTGTTGAATGCAGGTGCGCTGGTTGGATTCAATGTCAATGTGATTACGCCTGTTGGGCGAGAAGTGAATGCTAAGGTGTTGTCTTTTGCTAAGTCGGTTGCGGAAGTGAAAGGCATTGAAATCAATACGGGAAATGACTTAGAGCTACTCAACTCTACGGATGTTATTTATACCGATACCTGGGTATCCATGGGAGATGACACACCTCTTACGCAAGTAAAAGCAGAATTTATGGATTACCAGGTGAATGAAACTCTAATGCAAACCTATAACATAAAACACTTTATGCATTGCCAACCGGTGCATCGTGGTTTTGAAGCAACAGATGAAGTTTGTGACGGTGAAGGTTCATTAATGTTGCCTCAAGCTAACAATCGATTGTGGGCTCAATGTGCGCTCTTGGTATATCTGATGGCGCCGGAATATTTAACGGTTTAAATGAGCACCTGTTTAAACAAATTAAACGCATTAGTGACTTGTGAGTGGAGAAAATCATGGCATTGGTTAAATCAACGCAAAAAACGTTCAGCAAAGTTTTGTTAGCCTACTCTGGTGGGTTGGATACATCTGCAACGGTTCCTTGGTTGAAAGAAAATTATGATTGTGAAGTGATCGCCTTTGTTGCTGATGTCGGTCAAGGTGAAGAAGAGCTAGCGGGTATTGAAGAAAAGGCCATAGCATCAGGTGCCAGTAAATGCATTATCGCCGATTTGCGTGAATCCTTTGTTAAGGATTACGTCTACCCAACGCTGAGGACCGGAGCAATCTATGAAGGAACCTACTTGCTCGGTACATCCATTGCTCGACCCGTGATAGCTAAGGCTATGGTTGAGGCTGCTGTAGCAGAATCTGCTGAAGCCATTTGTCATGGCTGCACAGGTAAAGGTAATGATCAGGTTCGTTTTGAAAGTGCGGTCGCGGCTTTGGCTCCGCAGCTTGATATCATTGCGCCTTGGCGTATTTGGGAAATGCAAAGTCGTGAAGATTTATTGAATTACTTGGCTGAACGAAGCATTCCCACGACGGCATCGGCCACTAAAATCTACAGTCGCGATGCTAATGCTTGGCATATATCGACCGAGGGTGGAGAACTAGAAAACCCATGGAATGAACCCTCCCAACAAGCTTGGGCTTGGACCGTCAGTCCTGAAGAAGCCCCGAATGCGGCTGAAACCCTCAGCATTGAAATTGATCAGGGTAATATTGTTTCAGTCAATGACCAAAAAGGTTCTCCTTATGAACTGTTGGTCCAATTAAATGAAATGGCTGCGCGTCATGGCGTTGGGCGAGTTGATATTGTTGAAAACCGCTTGGTTGGTATGAAATCAAGGGGTTGTTACGAAACACCTGGTGGAACCTTGATGATGGCCGCCATGAGAGCAATCGAAGAGTTGGTGTTGGATAAAACTTCTCGGGATTGGCGCCAAAAAGTGGGTTTAGAGATGGCTCAGGTAGTCTACGATGGTCGTTGGTTCACACCGCTTCGTGAAGCACTCGTTGCCTCGGCGGATGCGTTAGCAAAAGACCTTACCGGTACGGCCATCATTAAGCTGTATAAAGGGCAGGCGACAGTCACGCAAAAAGCGTCCCCCAATTCTTTGTACTCAGAAGACTTTGCGACCTTTGGTGAAGATGAGGTCTATGATCAAAGCCATGCAGAAGGCTTTATCCGTCTTTATTCATTGCCTAGCCGGATTCGGGCGATGAAAAAAGGAGGTCAATAACCATGGCTCTATGGGGTGGGCGCTTTGTTGAAGGCGCCAATCAGGCATTTAAAGCCTTTAATGACTCCTTGCGGTTTGATTACCGACTGGCTGAACAAGATATTACGGGGTCTGTGGCATGGTCCCGTGCACTTAGAGACGTAGGCGTTTTAACCGAGAACGAGCAGCAGCAGTTAGAACAAGCTCTGAATGATTTAAAGCGACACGTTGCTGAAAACCCAGACGTTATTTTGGAATCTGACGCCGAAGATATTCATTCCTGGGTGGAAATTGAGCTCATTAAAGCCGTCGGAAATCTTGGGAAAAAACTTCATACAGGCCGGAGTCGAAACGACCAAGTCGCTACGGATTTAAAACTATGGGTCAAGCATCGCATTCAGCAATTACTCTTGGCTGTGGATGCTTTGCAACAACGTTTGGCTGGGTTGGCGGAAGATAATCTGGACACCGTCATCCCAGGGTATACGCATCTTCAACGTGCACAGCCGGTGACCTTCGCTCATTGGGCCTTGGCTTACGGTGAAATGTTTGAGCGGGATTTTTCTCGTTTAAAAGATGCTATGAAGCGTATGGATACTTGCCCACTAGGGTCGGGAGCGTTGGCGGGTACAGCTTATCCTGTTGATCGCCAAGGTCTGGCTTATTCACTCGGCTTTGCGGCAGCGACACGTAATAGTTTGGATTCAGTCTCTGACCGTGACTACGTCGTTGAGTTGATGAGTGCCGCTTCCATTTCAATGATGCATTTGAGTCGAATGGCTGAAGATTTGATTTTCTACAACTCAGGAGAAGCCGGTTTCTTAGAGTTGAGCGATCAAGTCACCTCGGGTTCATCTTTGATGCCGCAGAAAAAAAACCCTGATGCATTGGAGTTGATCCGAGGTAAGACAGGGCGTGTTGTTGGGAGTCTGACAGGCTTTTTGATGACGTTAAAGGCCCTTCCTTTGGCTTATAATAAGGACATGCAAGAAGACAAAGAAGGTGTTTTTGATGCTACGGATACCTGGTTAGATGCATTAAATATGGCTGTGCTCGCGTTAACCGATTTGAAGGTGAATAAGGAGCGAACCCGTGAAGCGGCCATGGCCGGTTATTCGAATGCAACGGAGCTAGCTGACTACTTGGTTGCGAAAGGCGTACCTTTTAGGGAAGCTCATCATATTGTTGGTGAAGTTGTTCTACATGCTATTGAGCAGCAGCAACCGATTGAAGGGCTTGATCTAAAAAGTCTGCAAAGCTTTTCTAATCGGATAGAAAAAGATGTGTACGCATCGTTAACACTGGAGTCAACGCTCGCGCAGCGCTGCGCTCTGGGTGGAACATCACCGACTCAGGTCAAAACGGCTCTGGATCAATTTAAACGCAGTTTGAGCAAACGTGATCATACGGGCATTAGCGTACGGCAAGCGCGGTTAACCGATGTTGAAGGGATTGATACCTTGGTACGCTATTGGGCTGACGCGGGGGAAAACCTCCCAAGGCCCAAAAAAGATATTACAGGCGCTATTGGCGAATTTGCCGTGACAGAGTACATGGGCAAAATTTCAGGCTGTGCAGCACTTTATCACTATGATACAGGGTTGGCAGAGATTCGCTCCTTGGGGGTTGATCCTAGTTTGCAGGGCTTAGGTCAGGGCCGAGCGCTTGTTGACTTTATGCTTTATAAAGCGGAGTCCATGGCTATCGATCGAGTGATTGTGCTTACAAGGGTGCCTAACTTTTTCTCAAAGCTTGGGTTTGAATTGACCAGCAAAGATCACTTGCCCGAGAAAGTCATCAAGGATTGTGGAATTTGTCCGAAATTGCATTCTTGTGATGAAGTCGCAATGGAGTTTTGGGTTCAATCAAAACCCGTGTCGGGTTTGGAAATGAAAGCCGTAGAATAAACCATGCCAGGCTGGATGTTGATGGACCATCATTCAGCCGTACTGACTGACCTAGCGGCCGGTCTTTATTTCCCTCAATCATGTCTAAGGAAGAGTTAATATGAAAAGGATTTCATTAAGCGCGGCTATTTTATTGATCATGTCGGGTACGGTAATGGCGTCTGGACAGACGGTTACATATCAGATTGACGGGAAATCCTATGAAGGCTATTACCGTGCACCAAATGCTGATGCTCCATTAATTGTGCTTCTTCATGATTGGGATGGGTTAACAGATTATGAAATAAAGCGCGCAAATATGTTGGCAGACTTAGGTTACGCCGTGTTTGCTGCGGACTTATTTGGTGCAGGGGTCCGGCCGACAGAGGATAAAGACAAGCGCCAGCACACGGGAGAGCTTTATAAAGATCGGAAAAAAATGCGTGCTTTGATGAATGGTGCTTTAAAAGCAGCTAAAGATAAAGGATCAAAAGCCGATAACGTGGTGGCGATGGGATACTGTTTTGGTGGGGCTGCTGTGTTGGAATGGGCCCGTTCAGGTGCAGCATTAAATGGTTTTGCCTCGTTTCACGGTGGCTTAGCGACACCTAAAGGTCAAAATTACAGCGACACTAAAGGAAAAGTAATGGTTTTCCATGGATCGGCTGATAACCATATTACCATGGATGATTTTGCCGCTTTAGCGAAGGACATGGAAAGTAAGAAAGTAGAGCATGAGATGATTACATACAGTGGAGCACCCCATGCATTTACGGTGTTTGGGTCTAATCGGTATCAAAAAGTGGCGGATGAGCGTTCATGGAATCGTTTTACTGCGTTCTTATCCAATACGCTGAAACCATGATCTGAATATTTGTGATGATATAAAATCAGCCGGTGATGTTATTGCATGGTTTCAATTTTGAAACCATGCTGTGTCATGAAATCATGGGTATTGATTCGGTTTGACGTAAAATCTTGACATAAAAGGTATTAATGAGCGGTTCAAATTCCCATCAAAATTTTCCTAAACGTTTACAGCCCTTCGTTTCGGATGGCTGGTTTGAGAGTCGCCACCCTGATCTAATCCAACGCAGAAAGCAAGTGACGAAACATTGTGCTGCTTATAATGCCAGCCCAACGCCTGGCCATTTGAAACAACTCAAAAGCTTTTTAGGTAAAGTGGAAGAGGGGGTTTTCATTGAGCCAGGTTTGTATTTTGATTATGGCGATGCGATTGAGTTGTCTAAAAACGTTTATATCAATTTAGACGTTATTATTTTAGATGCTGCTTGGGTGCGTATTGGCGAAGGGACAATGATTGCTCCTAGGGTTCAGCTGATTACCGTTGGTCACGATCGAGATCCTATTAAGCGTCGTGAAGGTTTGTCTTTTGCTTTACCAATCACTATTGGTGAAAATGTTTGGATTGGTGCAGGCGCTATTATCTTACCTGGTGTTACCATTGAAGATGATGCCATTGTAGGAGCTGGTGCTGTTGTGACCCGAGATGTACCCAGAGGTGAAACCTGGGTAGGAAATCCCGCTAAAAAAATAGCGAACTAAATGGCTGTAAGAGTGGTATATGAAACATATTGAATCTCATCAGTATTATTTGTCAGAGCAGTTCGAAAATATAGATTGTTCTGGTGTTGAGTGGGTAAAAGCAGAGTTTGAAGACTGTCGGTTTGAAAATTGCCGCTTTGAAAGCTCGGTTTTTGATCATTGCAAGTTTGTAGAGTGCGAATTTGTCAATTGTAATCTCAGTTTAATCAATCTTAAATACAGTCGATTTCAAGATGTTTTGTTTCGAGAGTCTAAATTGGTGGGTGTTGATTGGACGAAAGTGGATTGGCCTCGTTTTTTATTTAAAGCGCCCATTGGTTTTTCGGAATCTGTTTTGAATGAAAGCTCTTTTATAGGGTTGTCACTGCCTGAATTAAAGTGTGAAAATTGCAAAGCATTTAACGTCGACTTTAGAGAAGGTGACTTTACCAAAGCAGATTTTTCTAGTACTGATTTCGAGGGCGCACTTTTTTCCCATACCAATTTAAGTGAGGCCAATTTGGAAGGGGCAATGAATTATAATATTAATTTGTACGAAAATACGATCAAGCATGCACGTTTCAGCCGTTGGGAAGCCGAAAGATTATTGTATTGCATTGATGTGGAATTAGTGGAATGAGATCCAATCAGCGATGTTGGTATCCTTAGCCGCCTAAGTCCATTAGCCCTTTTTGGAGAGCATTTGATACCTCAAGAGCCGTTTCTAATTGAAAACGCTCACTTAATAGCTGGAGGACGTGTTCTTTGTCTTGTTGTGAGCAGAAAACGCTCAGAAGCTCTACGCTGGCTAATCTCAGTTTTGCATCCGGATGGCTTAAAAAGGGAGTCACGGAGTCTAATGCATCATTAGCGCCAGATAAGTAGAGAGCAACCCAGGAAGTTAACTGAATGCTAGGATTCTCATCTTGGGTTCCTTTAAGGAGCAATTTGTATTTTGGCTTGTACGACAGCAAAGCGATGCACAGGGCGGCTCTCCCTCTCACGATGTCAGAATCGTCTTCGAGAAAACAGGTTTCAATGGCAGGCAGAGCTTGAGTTAGCTGGGCATTAACGGTTGCTTCAAGAGCCAATAGCCGCACTTCTGGCGCTGGATCTGAGAGCGCTAAGATCAAGCGTTCAATGACGTCTTGCCAGTCAAGATTCCCAATAGCCGCAATCGCTGCAGCACGCTGACCAACCTCCTCATGCTCTGTCGCTTGCATCAAGGCATCTAGATGTTGATTGATGACGTCTTTTCGTGCATTAAGTTGTGAACTGCCTGTCATAAGCTAAGTGATCTCAAACCTCAATCAACCTACTGAATACGATTTGGGGAGGAAAATGACTGTGGCAAGAGTCTAACAGGCTTAATCATCAAGGTCACCTGTCGTAGCTGGGCATGAGGAGGGAGTAATCGGGCCTATCTCTGTAGGATGCATAATCTTTGACCGTATTACGCTGTTTTTAGCCAAGCGGACATTATTATGATCAAGTTCGATCCCTAAAACGTTGAAGAGAGGCTTAGCATCAGGGACCGTGTTTGAAGCTTTTACTGTATTAGCCATTTCAGAGAAATGATGGCTGTTCGAAAGCCGATCAAAGTGCTTGATCAGTTCTTTTGCTGACATCAGGGTATTATCTGAAGCACAGCACTGGTTAAAGGCTTGTAATATCTGGTGTAACCCCCGGTCTGGGTTTGCCTTTCTTAATTCAACATCCACAGCTAAAAAATACCATGCCCCTGACCAATAAACCCTGTAGTAATGTTTGTTACGCCACATATTCTTGGCAATCTCTTCCAATGAAGCGTGTGGCTGTTTATTGAGCGCTCGCCCCCTTTGAAAACCCTCGTACATTTTTTGCCAGGCTTCTCGTTCGGTAATCTTTTCTGAAAAATATTGCAATATATTTTGGTAATAACTGGCAAGCCCCTCACTGAACCAAATATCCTCTGGCGCCTTATAGGGAATCAGTAGGTGGGATAACTCATGGTAAAGCGTCCAATCTTTAGACAGTTTTGCTGAGTTTGCTAGTGGGTTAATTTGGAAATGAATTTGAGGGATCGGTTGACGGGTAACGAATGCCCATGGAATGGCCTCTTTTGAACGATTTGATAAAGATATCTGAATTTGCACCCTTTCATACGGCCAATCCCCGAGCACATGTGCCAGAGAGCGAATGCCGGGTACAACCCATGAAAAAGTTGACGCACTCCCGCCTGTTGAAGTAGCTCTTTCCTTTAATACAAAATTGTCTAAGGAAGAAAGGATGAAAAAAGATTTTTGATTGTAGTGGTACGCTAATACACAAGGTACAGAGGGGGGGCATTGGTGTCAGCAAGGTGGCCTCCAATAAAGGTTTCAGTGGCGATAGGGGTAGCTTGAGTAACCAAATTGAAGCACCCAAAAATGCCTATTGATATAAATAGTCGTGAGCATTGCCTCAATACAAAAACCTACAGGGGGTTATGGTTCGTCAGTATTGAGTGTAGAGGTGAGAAATAAGTAAGTGCTCTATTCGTAGGAGCAAATAAAAGAAAAAAGGCCCTATACAAGCAGGGCCTAAAAAGTCAAAAAGGGAATAGTTGAGAGAAGCATCACAACTGCAGACAATCTTAGCGGATGTTCGATTGGGTGCTTTGATCCAAGTCAATATTCATTAGGCCCGGCTCTATTGACGCTGATAGATAATAAAACTCCCTGATATAAATCAATATTTCAAATCCTTTGGGCTTGATAAATCAAAAGCTGTATCAGTAGGAAGATTTTTCTGATTGGAAATGATGTTAACCAGTTTATGAATGATTTGATCTTTGATTTTTTCTCGGATTTCGGCAGATAGTGCCCCTAACAAGCGTCGATCGACTTTAAGCATGATAGATGCATCGGTTGCAATGACATTGCTGCTTCTAGGGCTGTTTTCAAGAAAAGAAAATTCACCAAAAAAATCACCTGGACCAAGATGAGACAGAGTCTCTCCAACATTAGGCGTTACTTTGGCGGAACCCGTCAGTAAAATATAAAATGCGGTGTCTAAAGTGCCTTCTTCAATTATAAATTCACTGGCCTGAGCAGATATAAAAGACGTTTTTTGGTCAATAATTCGCTCGCGTTCTTTCGGTGTGAACTCTTTAAAGAATGGGATTCGGTTTAGTAATAGTAGGCATTGAGCTCGAGAAAGATGAGCCAGCTGCTTCATTTTAAGCCTCCCACAGTGTGGGTCAGACTAAGTTGAACCATAAGATTAATCACCAAAGATTTTTTAGTGCCTGCAAATAATTTAGCTAATTCCGGTATGTTTCGCCTGGACGCTTATGACTTCCTGTCTACACTGGAGCTGATAAACCCTAATTAAAATGATATTGGCTCATGAAAACAGAGACCCATACCATGCGTTGGCATACTTTGTTAGCAACATCCATGATGGTTGTACCCTGCATGCTGCCAAGTAGTCATAAGTTAATGGCGGCAGAGAATGTTGATGCACCTGAACGTGTCAGTGCTTTGGAAAAATTAGTGCTCGCAGAGCGCTACCGAGAAGCCTACGAGTATGGCAATAAGCTAGAAGGTTACTGGGAAGGTGATGAGAATTTTGATTTCTCTTATGGACTAGCTGCGCTTGAAAGTGGGAAGTTTGATAAAGCCGTATTTGCATTAGAAAGAGCGCAGTTAAGCAACCCTTCCCAGCGTCGATACCGGCTAGAGTTAGCCAGAGCGTACTTCTATTCGAAGAATCTGGATGCTTCAGAGAAAGAATTCAAGCAAGTGCTTGAAACCGACCCGCCTTCCAATGTTCGTCAAAACATAGAAAAATTTCTCGGGCGAATAGATCGATTGCGAAATCGACAAGAAACAACGCTCAGTGCCTTATTGGAAATGAATGGCGGCTATGACAGTAATGTAAATTCTGGGCCTTACTTAAAAAAAGTGCCCGGAGATCAATTAGGGATTAACCAATCCATTGTATTAAATGAGGATGCAAAAGAGCAAAGCAGTCCCTATTTCGGCGTTTTGGCTTCTGGGGGGGTAATGTACCCCTTTGACCAACGTAATATTATGGATGCTCGGGTTACGGGTATTACGCGTGATAATACAGCGGAAAAAGACTATGACCTGGATGCATTTTTCTTAGACAGTGGATTTAGCCACCGCTTTTATGATGTACATAGAGTAAGGATTGGTGGCCGGTATCAACGAACTTTCTTGGCAGGAGATGGCTTTCTATCCTCTCATGGTTTTAGTGGAAGTTGGAACTTTACTCATGATTCTGGATGGAGCTATGGTGCCCAATGGCTACATTCAAGGTATCGCTACGATCAAAACACCCCAGCCAACGATCCTGATATTGATCAAAATCTCTATCAAGCAACCGTATTTACGCCTCCAAGCGGAAGCCGGGAAGGATTGATTCTGCACTATGGTGAAGATAAAGCAACGGATACAAACTCAGAGTTCAATAGTAAGTACTTTTACGGAGTACGATTCCAGCAAACCTGGCTATTTAATATTTTTTCAGCGGGGTGGCATATTGCTTTTGACGAAAAACACTTCAAGGCAAGGCGCCCAGGGATGGCAAAAACTCGAGAAGATGCAAGTGCTGCTATTGGCTTAAATTTTCGAGCAACGCTTTATCAAAACATCAGTTTGAGAAATTTATATACCTATACCCACAACCACAGCAACCTTAATTTCTATCGATACCGGAGATTTAAGGCTGAACTGGCCCTGCAAATGGACTTTTAGGGAGGCATGACGATGAGAGCGACCTCTCGATCTTGGTTAGCGTTGGCCGTTGGGAGTTTAAGTTTAACGCTGCCATCGGCTAGTTTTGCCGCAACGGCTGGGCAAGTGATATTTGCCCGAGGATCTGTTGTTGCCATTGATGAAAATGGCAAGCAACGAACACTCAAAAGACGTTCCCATTTTAATGAAGGAGAACGGTTACGGACCGGACCAAAAGGGCGAGCACAACTGCGTTTTATTGATAAAGCCCTCATGTCTTTAAAACCAAACTCTGAGTTGCAGGTCACGACATATCGTCAAGATGCAGCGTCAGGTCAGCCTGATCGGGCTGTTATGAATTTGGTAAAAGGTGGCTTCAGAACGATCACAGGTAATATTGGTAAAGACAATCTGAATGCCTACAAAGTCGAGACACCTGCAGCAAGTATAGGCATTCGAGGCACTAATTTTGAAGTTGCGCAAGAGCGCGAGAATGTCTTTGTGGTGGGCGTTTATCAAGGGGGTGTACGGGTAGAAAACGAATCGGGAGCCTTGGATCTAGGGTTTTCTTCAAATTACAGTTACTCGCGAGTCTCTCCGACCGAAGCTCCACAGGGTCTATTAAAGCCCCCGAGAGCACTTGGGGTTGTGCCACCATTAGAGAAGTCAGAGGAAGAATCGTCGGAAGAGAGCGAGAGTAGTGAAGGCGGCAGTCAAACGGGTGAAAGTACCAAGCTTAATAGTTTTGCCTCTTCTGGCTCGGAGCCTGTTAGCCCAGAGACAGCAAGCTTGGAAGTAGAAATTGTTGAAATTTCAACTCAGACAGAAACACAGGCCACCAATTTAGACACCAGTTTGGATGATTTCCAAGAAGACCGAGAAATCATTGTTGTTGGCGTGATTGAAGATGCAGAAGAAGTGTTAGAAGCAGAAGCGCCTTCAGATGATGATTCAGGCGGTGATGATTCAACTGATGATGATTCAGGTGGTGATGATTCAGGTGGTGATGATTCAGGTGGTGATGATTCAGGTGGTGATGATTCAGGTGGTGATGATTCGGCTGGAACGGATGGAACATGGGTCGATTTCTCCAACCCATATGCAGGTATTCCAACAGCTTCTGCGGCCAATGCCTATGAAAATCTAGGGCTTACTCAGGAGGAATGGAACCTCAATCAAGCCAAAAGTATTGAGGCTGTGGCAATAGGCGCCACTCCTGAAGAAGCCAGTATTAAAACCCCCAATGGGTTAACCTTGTTTGATTACTCAAGTAACCCCGTATCATTTTATTTAAATTATCAAATTAGAGGCGGTAGCCCAGTACAAACATCCATTTCATTGAGTACCAATTATCCTAATTTTTCTAACTTAGTGGCTGATATCAACACTCAGCTGCAATCTCAAAACGCATTAATTGAAGTATTCTTGAGTGTTGAGGACGGTGTCACCTATTTAGAGATAGAAGGTAAAGAAACCGACAGTAATTTTATTGACCATTTGTACCTAAGCAATATTAGCGGGTCTTCAACGGTTTATATGAATTTAGGGTCATTAGACACGTTATTTGATCAATCTCATTATTGGTCTTACGACACTGATGTTGATTTAGGTTTTGGGTCATTGGATTCTAATAATACGCCTGTATTCTTCGCCACAGATCAAAGAGACAGTGATGGGCAATCCTATCAAAGCATCATTCGACGACCCGTGCCCAAAGATATCTGTAATATTCTTGGTGGCGTCACTTCAAACTGCGATATTCAAGTGCTAGACGTTGGGTCTCGGGATAATATTGCCTGGGGTGTATGGGATGTTGATGCAACTAATTACGTCGAAACAAAGGATACAGAATCCGGGTCAGTCATGACCTATAGCGAGACAGAAGGGACTGCCTACTGGATTGCAGCCGAGCCAGCAGAGCTTGCACAATTGACAGGTACCGCGACTTTTTCGGCAACACTTGATTGTACAAATACAACCCAATGTTTGGGGTCAGGTGTGATTGATCAATTGAGTTCCAGCAGTACGATTGATAACCCTTTTGCTGTCAGTGATGTTGTGGTGCAAATCGATGCAGATTTTTCAAACAATCTGATTACCAATGGGAACATTCAAGTAACGGGTGTGACCCAGCTTGGTCAAGCGGGTGAAACCGTTCAAACGCAATGGAATGTGAACTTTAGCGGCGAGATTGAAGGGGCAACCTTTGACTCTGAGTCCTTCGGAACAACCAGTTTAACGAGCCCAACGATGCCAGGAATTGATTGCACAGGCAGCGGTAATGCCTGTGTTGAGGGCGAGATTGGTGGTCTCTTTGTGGCGCCGGGTGATAAAGCCGTTGGTGGCTTTAGCTTAAGAAAGGTTGATAACCAAAATTATGAAGTGCATACCTCGGGTGTTTTCGTGCTGGATAAGCAGTAAAAAAGTACGCATTCATTATATCGGTTGGGCTCTTATACTTATATTGCCTTTTCAAGCCGCCATGGCTGAAAAGGCGGGTATGGTCATTTTTGCCAAAGGTAAAGTGATTGCCGTTAATGATGAAGGACAAAAAAGACCACTTAAAAGGCGTTCATCATTTGTAGAAGGTGAAACCCTGCTGACAGGGCCTAAGGGAAGGGCCCAATTGAGGTTTATTGATGAAGCATTGGTTTCTCTCCAACCTAATAGCCAATTAAAAATCACCACATATCGGCAAGCTGAGTCAGGTAGTGCTAAGTCAGAGCGTGCTGTACTGGATTTAGCCAAAGGTGGTTTTAGAACCCTTACAGGTGCAATCGGTAAAAATAATACGAATGCGTACAAAGTTAATACGCCTGCAGCCAGTATCGGGATTCGAGGAACCAACTTTGAAGTGATGCAAGAGTCTGGAAAAACCTTTGTGGTTGGGGTGTACAGTGGCGGAATTAGAGTTGAAAATGAATCTGGCGCTATCGATTTAGGCTTTTCTTCAAATTACAGTTACTCACGTGTGTCTCCAACCTCTGCACCTCAAGGCCTCATAAAACCTCCACCTTCGCTTAGTAGAGTTACTCCAATTGCTGTTGATGATGAAGAGTCTGAAGAAGGGGAAAGTACTGATTCAGAATCAGGAAATGACAATGAATCTGATGCTGAGAATAATGATACCGCATCGAATGGAAATGAAGGAACTTCGGGTAGCAGTCAGTCAGATAACTCTGAGTCGAGTTCAACCAGCCTTACTTCTTTCGGCGAAGGTGGCTCTGAACCCATTGTAGCTGAAGTGGCCAGTCTAGAAATTGAAGTGATTGATATTCAGACACAACCTATTGAGCAAGGTGCAACTGCGCTGGACAGCAGTTTGGATGAGTTCCAAGGTAATCGAGAAAGTAATGTTGAAGGCACAATAGAAGAAGCTGAAGAAATAAGTCGCCCTGATACAGACGACGGAACAGACGACGGAACAGACGACGGAACAGACGACGGAACAGACGACGGAACAGACGACGGAACAGATGACGGAACAGATGACGGAACAGATGACGGAACAGATGACGGTTGGGTCAATTTTGATGATCCCTACAATGGAATACCCACTTCAACCAATACGAATGCGTACGCAAATGTTGGTTTAACCCAAAGAGAGTGGGATCTGTACGATGCAAAAAAAATAGTTGCCGTTGCGGTTCCAGCTATTCCAGAAGAGCCTGCCTTTGTTACACCTAATGCTGTGAGCACCTATGATTTTTCATCGTCAAACTTGCAATTTACATTAACCTACGAAATTAGAGGTACAGGTTCCCCACAATCCGTGACCATCGTCATCAACGAAAACATCACCGATGTAAATGATTATGCCCTTGCTTTTAATTCAAGATTTTCTGCTCAAAGCGTGCCCTTAAAAGCGACCATTGGCAGTACGGCTGGTGCAAATTTTATTAAATTTGAATCCTTAGAGACCGACAGTTTTTTTGTTGACTATGTCATGTTGTCTGGGTTTTCAGGCACTTCTTCAGCCAAAATGGCGCTTGGTGACCTATATAGCATTGCAGATGAATACCTAAGCTGGACGTACGCAGATGACGTTGACGTTGGTTTTGGCTCCTTTGATAGTAATAAAACGCCTGTGTTTTTTACCACCGATACCAGCGGATCAGATAATACCCCCTATGAATTGCTAGCGAGAAGAAATACGCCCAAGGCAACCTGTGATGCTGGGGCAGGTGTTACGAGCAATTGTGATGTTATCGTAAAAAATGTGGGTGGAAGAGACAACATTATTTGGGGTGCATGGGATTTAGATTCAACCAATCCAGTGACGACAATCGATACCGAAGATGGCAGTGCTGTAACGAAAAACATGTTTGAGGGATTCGCTTATTGGGCTGCTGCTGAGCCTGCGGATATGGCTCAATTAACGGGTACAGCCATATATCAAGGCACCTTAGATTGTATTAATACCGATCAGTGCATGGGAACAGGCGGGATTGATATAACGTCTTATGATGTGCGCACGGTTAATATGAGTGTTGATATTGATTTTGATAACAACAGTATTCGTTCGGGTACACTCGATATTAGCGGTGTGAGTAATTTTGGGCAGCCATCTGAAACGGAAGAGGTTGGCTGGAACATTACCTTTTCAGGTCAGCTGACCGATACTGGGTTTCACTCTACCAGTCTTAATGGCGATATTACTGGACCCGCGGGGTCGGATCACCCTTGTACCAGTTGTGTTGAGGGTGAGGTGAAAGCGGTTATTGTTGAACCAGGCGATAAAGCCGTGGGCGGTTTTCAAGTACGTGGAACAGGAGGCATTCAAATTAATGCTGCTGGCCTATATGTGCTTGATAAACAGCCATAACTAATTCGTTGCGGATTGCATGACACCCACCTTTATTACCTGACTTTGCTTTTAATATTTTCTTCTAGCAAACCTTGTCGTATTGGACTTAGCCTTACTTCTTATTTTCTCACATAAATAGCCCAAACTGGTTGTAAAGCGCCTTATTGATCGGAATAATGTCGGACAAAATAAGCACCCAGTGCTTCAAAGACAAGAATAAGGTGTGGCCAGACGATGACGGATTACTCAGCCAATACGGCGAGAGCACTCTTGTATATTGATAAGGTAAAAACCGACTTAGGCGTTTTATCTTTTGATGGGGAAGAAAAGCTCGGTGAGCACTTCAGGTTTGATATTGATGTTACAAGTTCTAGTGCACTCGACACGCATGACCTAGTACAAGAACAAGCTCAATTAGAGTTTATGGATCGCCAGGACAAGCGGCGCGTCTACGGTGTCATTGAGTCCGTCACTCAATTGGATTCTGAATTTGAGGATTGTTTTTTATACAAGCTCGCGTTAGTCCCCATCACTAAACGCATGAATTTGAGTATTGATTACCGTATCTTTCAGAATTATCCACCTCAAGAAGTGATTCGTTGGGTATTAAGAGGGGTTCATTTACATCCGCTGGCCATTGAATATGAGCTGACTCAAAACTACGATCCGTTGGAATACACCGTTCAATACGGAGAAACCGACTGGGATTATGCTTGCCGGATTTTGTCCGAGCACGGAATGCATATTCATCTGCGACACAGCCTTCAGAACCAGACCTTAGTGATTGCGGATGATCCCTCATCTTTTCAAATGCTGCCACGGGCATTGCCTTACAAACCCAGCACAGGCTCTAAAACCGATCATGAGAGTATTTATGATCTGGACTTTTCTCATGAAGTAGGGTCAGGAAAGTTTGAACACAAAGGGTATAACTTTCAAAAACCCAGGCTCAATATTCAAAGCCAGCTTGAAGATGGTGACCCCAAAGAGGTTGCGTTAAGGCAATTTGATTACCGTGGCCAGCGCTACAAAACCAATGCAGAAGCTCAAAAAGCTATTCGTCATCAAATGGAAGGCGCACGAGCTGCACTATCAACGGTGATGGGACGCACTGACTCTGTCACATTGCAACCAGGATACAAGCTTAAGATCACAGAACACGAAAGCCCGGAAGTTGCAGCCATATCATGGTTGATATTATCGGTTAAACATACCCTTCGGCAGCCAGGTGCTTTAGAGCCTTATGTCAGCTCAGCCAGTGGCGAAGGGGATGAAAGTGGCTTTTCTTATCACTGCGATTTTATCCTATCAGACTCTGCCAAAGCCTGGCGCATACCGGTGAGGCAGCGCCCCTTTGCCCATAACGATACTGCGGTTGTTGTCGGGCCTCCCGGTGAAGACGTGTATTGCGATGAGTTTGGCCGCGTCAAAGTTCACTTTCATTGGGATCGTGAAGGACAAAAAGACGGTAAAGACAGTTGCTGGCTTAGGGTTCTGCAACCCTGGGCTGGCAAAGGTTATGGTGCCCAGTATATTCCAAGGGTTGGCGATGAAGTTCTCATTGGGCATTTTCAAGGGGACCCTAATCAGCCCTTTGTTCGAGCCTCTTTGTACAATGCTGTCAATACGCCCCCATGGGAGTTACCTAAACACAAAGCCAGAAGCGGGATTAAGACCGCCAGTATCCCAGGACGTGACAAGCATCATGAATTTAGAATGGATGACTCCAAAGGAAAGGAACAACTCTATATTCACAGCTCTAAGGATATGGATACCCTGGTACAAAATGATTTAAGAGAGCAGGTTCGAGGGGACTCCCATCAGTTAATTGGTGAAGATCAACACATAGAGGTGAAAGGCGATGCGCACACCAGCATTGACGGAAACAGCATCACCCACGTCGAAGAGGATTCTCATAGCGTCGTTGAAGGCTCGCGCGAAACTCAGATCGGGGAGAGTCTGTTCATCGAAGCGAAAGAGATTTCACTTAATACCGGACAAAAGCTCATACTCGAAGCAAAATCAGAAATTGTATTAAAGTCAGGCAAAAACTTTATCACCCTTGGCCCTGATGGCATGCGCATTCAGGGAAAGGATGTTTATTACAATTCTGGTGGCGAACCTATAGAGCCCGAGCCAGCAGTTCCTGAAAAAGCGATTCCTGCTTGTGAGCCGGATTCAGCAAACGAAGGCAAAGTCGCCAAGGCGCATGCTCACACCAAAGCTCAGCTCATGAACATCGTGGATTCCGCTTACAGCGATTTGGGTTTAAGTACCCTAACACCTACGCGCCCCTTTAAACGCCAAAAGAAAACCCCTTACCGCGCTGAATTCTCCATGGTTTACCCCGACCTTGAGCAGACCCCAGCCGCAGGCGCGCCTTTTAGAGTGGAATTCCAAGACGCCGCCAAAACCGTGGTCACGGGGACGCTTGATAAAGAAGGCAAAGGCATTGTTGAGGCCCCAGAGGCTGCCCCTGCGAAAATTCAGTTCTATGAAAAAGGGGATCGTGAAAAAGCCGATAAAGAACTTAAATCCAAATACAAGCAACTGGATAATGCCGTATTAGCCGCTGCCAAAGAATTTGCTGACAAAGCCGTCGAAACTCAAAAAACCAAACCCAAGCCCAAAATCAGCAAGCTCTTTAAGCAAGAGGTTGAGCAAAAGCTGGCAGCCATGAAAGCAGAGAAAGATAAGTTTGACCACTTAGACTTTTTTGAAAAAAGTTGGGCGATGGCCAAAGCCGGTGCAACAGGTGTAGGGAATGGGTTTGCAGAGTATATCCCTGACTTTGGTGAGCTTGGCGAGCTTATGGATAAGATGGATATCGATATGGACCTGATGGTCAAGGCCGTTGCCTTGGGGGATGTCGATGAGCTTGAGAAAGCTTTTCAGGAATGGAAAGATCGCACCGAGGCCGGTTATGAAGAAATGACGGAGTCGATGGAAATCCTCATCTTGATTCTCAAAGATGAAGAATGCAGACGAATTCTCGCGTCACTTCCGATGCGCGTACTCGAAGCCATGCCACCCGATCAAATCGTTGAAATCACCGCCTCTCAAGGCACCCAGTGGGGGATTGATGGCGCCTTTGTCAGCGCCAGTACCGCACTAGGTACCTTGGCCGGTGGTGTCGGTGGTCCTATTGCAGGAGGCGCGGCGACCGGTGTTGTGAGCGCAAGACGTGGCGGCAAAGCCGTTGCGAACATCAGCGATGTGTTAATGGAATTAATTGTACTTCTCAGAAAATACGCCGGTGAACAAGAGCAAGCTTTGGCGGGTGGAAGAGTATACAGCACTCGACCTGATCGAAGCGCCCAGTCTTCTGGATCAGAGGATGATGGCAAGCGATACAAGTGCGATTGGGTTGGGTGTAAGGGCGGTCATAAGAAAAAGATTAAGTATCCCAAAAAAGGCAGCTTTACCAAGAAGAATTATAAGAATGATTGGCCAAAAGCCGGTTTAGAACCATGGGATTTATATGGGCCTGGGCAAAAGAGTTATGCCACAGAAGAAGAATATAAGCGCCATGGTAACTACAACTACGTATCTACAGCAGCAAAGCTGAAAGGTGATGAATATCATACTCAAAAACATCACTTAATACCTGCAGTTGTGATGAAAGAAAGTAAAACAATTGGTAAGAATGCATTACTACTTGATTATCATATTGATCGCAAAGAAAACGGATCATGCTTTCCTTCCTTTCCAGAAGATATTGTACAGCATGATTTACAGTGCCACAGGGGAAATCATCCTGGCTTAGATAAGTCAAGCAGAAAGAAATCGGGTAAAACTAATAAGCTTAATGAAAGTAAGAATTATGGCGTTTATCTATATAAAGGGTTGGAAGATTTGTATGAGGAGACGATGTATTTGTGTGGCAAAGATGATTTTTGTAATGTAAAACCACAAAAAGCCCTGGTCTTTAAACTTGATGCTCTATCTAAAAGAACCTATAAGAAGCTGTATAATTGGGATCTATATTTAAGAGAAGATGCTAAAAAAGAAAGGGAATATGCGTTTTCTAGATTGAAAAAATTGAAGTTAGAAAAAAGGTAAAACTAACAGTTTGGAGATTTTATTATGCTATGGATAATGGAAGCTAAAATTGAATCTGAAAATCATCTATTGATTTCAAACGCTCCAACAATGCTTATTGATAGTGGTTTGCATTTGAATAGTGGTGAGGTGATTTATGAAAAGGTTCCAGCGGATCTTGAATACAGGTTTTCAGAAGATCCCAGTGATATACTCCAAGACAACCTTTATGGGAATGGTGTTTCAGGGCTTCTTGTAAGTAAAAAAATTCGTAGCCTATTTGATTCTTTGGAAGTTGATAATATCCAATATTTTCCAGTAAAACTTATTAATGAGGATGGTGGTATGGAAATAGAGGGGTATTCATTTGCCAATATCGTTGGGATTTATTCGGTAGTAGATATGACAAAATCTGATGTGGAAGAAAGTGATGTGCGGGAAGGGTTGCTTACAGAAATAAACTCTCTTGTATTAAAGGATTTTGATGAAGATGATTATCCTACTGTTTTTAGAATGAAAGAAAAGCCTAGATTGGTTTTGGTAAAAGATGATCTTAAAAGGGCGATTGAAAATTCTGGCATAACTGGCTTTGAGTTTCAAAAGCCTGAAGAGTATTCAAATTGATTGCCTTTAAGCTTCCTGTGTTTAATTAAAATTAGCTTCGAGCATCATCTTCTAGGTATTAAAAACTGCTTTTGTAAGGACTGCTTTAGTAGCTTAATATTTTATTAATACCGATGTTTGGGGGTAGGATGTGGGAATGTGAGGCAAATGTAACTCAACTTTAAACTAATGAATATCGTTGATATAGACCGCAGCAGTTAGAAATAGTGCGGGTGTTAAAATTCAATATGCCCTACCCCCTCGTTTTTTCTGGTGCAGGTGATCTATGCTGTGGTTTATAAAGACAAGCTTGGAAAATGATGATGATTTGTTTATACAAGAAGAATCGTCAGTCTTGAATGAAGAGCGATTGAACCTTGATGAGGGAGAGGTTGTTTATAGAAAAATACCAAATCCTATAATTTATCGGTTCTCTGAAGATTGTAAAGATACACCCAGGGATAATGTGGCAGCAAATATAACCGGTGTGCTTGTTAGTGAAAAGCTTAGAAGAGTTCTGGATAATCTTCAAGTTGACAACGTTCAATATTTCAAAACACAATTAATTAATGTGGGTTGTGATATAGATTATGGGGGCTACTACTTTGCCAATATTGTTGGTAAATACAATCTGATTGACCGAAGCAGGTCAGAATTAAGACTTGATCCGGATGATGGAAGCATAGAAGATATTGACTCGCTTGTGCTGCAAGATTTGAATGAAGATGATTATCCATCGGTGTTTCGTCTAAAAGAAATGCCAATGATTGTGGTTGTTAAAGATGTAATAAAAAAAGAATTTGAGAGAGAGAAAATAACGGGTGTTCGTTTTTTTTGAGGCAAAGGATTTTACTATTTAATATTTTTGGTGTGTAAGGTTTTACGTTTGGCTTAGTGTTTCGAGTCTATAAAATAAGATTGGAGATTTTTTAGTGGGGTTGACGAAAGTGTGTCTTAAAGTTTGATATGTTGTGGGTTATGGAAACCATATTGGAATCAGAAAATCACTTGTTTATTTATGACTCGCCCAGTGTATTAGTTGAGAATGATCTTAATCTAAACAGAGGGGAAGTTGTTTATAGGAATATCCCAAATGATTTGGAATTTGTTTACTCAGAAAATCCTGCTGATCTTGCTCAAGATAATATACCTGCAAACGGAATGTCAGGATTGCTTGTCAGTGAAGCTGTAAAAGAAACATTTGATGCTTTCGATGTTAGCAATATACAGTTCTTTCCAGTTAAGTTGACTAATCTTCAAGGTGGAAAAACGCTTGGGAAATACTATTTCGCGAATATCATAGGTATATATTCAATAGTAGATATTGATAAATCGATTGTTGAAATGTGTCCGGTTGTGAAAGATATGTTTTTCTCAATCGAATCATTGATATTTGAGGAGATTGAAGAGGATGAGTATCCGCCGATATTTAGATTAAAAGAAATGCCTAGTGTGATTATTGTGAACGACTTAATTAAGGAAACAATCGAGAAATCCAACTTAACCGGATTCCGTTTTCATAAGCCAGAACATTATGAAGCCTAGGGGTAAGCTTCGCAGGCTGTGTAATACTCTAGATTGATCAAGTGTCGTAATATCTATACGGACAGGAAGGAGCCATGAAAGATGTAATGCTTGATATGGAAACAGTCGCCACGTCTGCAAATGCTGCCATCCTATCTATAGGTGCCGTATAGTTTGATGTTCAAGAAGAAGTATTAGGGGAGACATTCTACCAAGCAGTCGATTTGTTTGATGCCATAAAGCCTGCTTGATTTTATTGATGGGTGATACGGCCATGAAATACTGGATATTAGATACAAAGAGAACTCATGAAAGCCAAGCATATATAAAGCCATCTCCAAAGGAAATAAAAGAGAATCGATGGAGGTTCAATATAGGAGAAGTTTTTATCCATAGAATCCCAAAAATACATTATAAACTAGAAGAAGAGGTTGGAACTCTGCAAGATTGCTTAAGAGCTCCAGGTCTAAAAGGAATGGTCGTCAACAAACGATTAAAAGAACAACTTGATAAACTAGAGCTAGAAAATGTACAGGTGCTACCTATCGATATTGAACTCATAACAGGTGAGGTCTATGAGTATTTTATTTTAAATATTGTTGGTAAATACGACATAGTTGATTATGAAAAGTCTGATGTTCAAATTTCTGAGACAATGGGGTTTGTGAGGAACTATAGGAGCCTATCATTCATCGATACAAGCGATCTTATCTTGCCTGAAGTATTTAGATGGTCTGAGATGTTACCTGTCATCATTGCGTCTGATAAAGTTAAGCTTGCCATTGAAGCCGGCGGCTTTACGGGCATTAGATTTATTGAACCTGAAAAGCATGGCGCACTAAAGACAATTCTATAAGTGACGTAAAAATGCAGTCATTTCGAAGGATAAAGCAGACGTGAATAATTGAACTTTAAATGCAATAATATCTGATTTGCATTGAAGATATTTTCTTTTAGTAATCAAAAGTTTATTGAAAATACAAATTATCCTCATTGTACAAATCTGAAGCTAACTCTTGCACTAAAATTGCATTCGTATGTTAAATGCGTCTAGGTTTCCTAGGCGCAATAGAACCCATATTATGATCGAATATATGTATCTTTGATGCATAGGAGTTGCAGCTATGAGCTTACGTATTAACGATATTATCCCAAATTTGGACCTGTTAACAGATGAAGGCAGCTATAAACTGCATGACTTCATTGGTAATAGTTGGACCGTCCTATTCAGTCACCCCAAAGATTTTACACCGGTTTGCACAACTGAATTTGGAGCGGTAGCCCAGTTGACGAGTGAATGGGAAAAACGAAATACGAAAGTAATCGGGCTGTCAGTGGATGGGGTAGAAGAGCATAAAAAATGGAAGAAAGATATTGAACGTTTTTCGGGGGCTACTGCGACATTCCCAATCATTGCAGACGAAAACTTGGCGGTATCTAAGGCATTAAATATGTTACCTGCTGAAGCATATCTTCCTGATGGAAGAACGGCCGCTGACTCCGCAAGTGTGCGCTCTGTATTTATTATTAGTCCTGATAAGAAAATCCAATTAGTTATGACGTATCCAATGTCGGTAGGGCGCAATTTTGCTGAAGTATTACGGGCGCTTGATGGCCTTCAATTGACCTACGGTCAACCATTAGCGACGCCTGCTAACTGGGAAGTCGGGCAAGATGTTGTTGTTGCTTTATCACTAGATGATGATCAAGCTAAACAAAAATATGGCAATGTAGACATTAAGTTACCCTACCTGAGAACAACAAAGCTCGCCGGCTGATTAGGGGTGACGAGAGGATAGATGGGAAGGCTATGCCGACCAAGAAAGCGCCCTTGCTGTAGGGCGCTTTTAAATGATGACAATTGTTAAAATGTATAATTTGCAGCGAAGTAAAATTGATTCGCTTGTTCTATTGTGACATCAGCCGCTATAAAGCCAGGTGCACTACTCCCTGATTTTGGTGTTACAAAGAAATGTATTTCTTCGTCGATAGTTGTCCAAGAATGGCTGTAACCGGTTTCAACACTAAAGCTTTCAGTAATATCAAAAATGGCACCGAATTGTCCACCATATGCTAACCCTGATACAAAGGCAGAATCACTTGAAGTCAAGTTGGAGTCAATCTCTATAGTCGCGAAAGCCCAGCCTAAATGTGGCCCTGCAAATAACTTAAATCTTTCAGTTAAAGGCAGAAAGAAATCTAAATTGGCCGTGAGTTGCCCGTAGTTGATGGTTTCTTTGCCTTCAAGGTTGCGGAATGATGCATTTTTTTCAGATGTTAGACCATTACCTAAAACACCGTAAAGGCGATATTTTTCGTTTGAGAACCCTCCTCTAAAGCCAATAGTGAGAGGTTCGCTATCTACGCTACCATCATGAATCAAGTCGCGACTCCCTTTCTTACCGCTCGATATATCTAAGCTGGTTTTTGCTAGATCTACTCCCAAAAAGAAGTCGTTTGCATTTGCGCTTTGTATCGTTAATAAGCACGTTAAAGTAGTGAATAGTAGTTTTTGCATTGGTAAGTCTCAACTCATGATATGAATCAATGGGTAATAGATTACGGTACCTGAAAATAGAATATAGGCAATACTGCTTTGTGCTAGGTTCTTTTCCTTGTGACGTTTGTACCCTGTTCCCGATAGGAAATTTTTATGAAGTGATTTTTTGTTTGAATGTTGCCTGTAACAAATTATTGTCGAATCAGTTATTTACAAAAAAATCAGGTTTTCTTGTGTCTGGGATCGGCTTTTGCCAAGCTTTTAAACACCTTTAATTTAAAGGAGAAGCGTATCTTACAGCGATATGATTTTGTTGGTATACCCTTACTTTTTATTGGTCTGTGAGTGGATGCTAGCATGAAGATAAAAAAGTAGGTCGACCGAACCATGAATGCTTGAAAGGCTAGTAAGGTTCGATCGATTTAAAGTTGAATCAATTGTTAGTCAATGGATTTGAATAAAGTTGATGCCGGGGCTGCTCTTAAATCCAATGCCCAATTATTTGGAAATTCGTCAGATCGATCAATCATTTTATAAACCCATCTACCACCTTCGTTAACAGCTGTACTGACTGCTCCCCAGGCAGCTGGTTGGTTGCCGAAAATAATCATGGTTCTGTTACTATGAGTAACTAATTGATCATTATTAAAGTCCCACTTTTGATAACCTTCATTTGAGCATTTAACAAGTGATAGGTTCTGAAAGCCAGCTAAACATAATTCAGGCTTGTTAGCGACTTTAAATCGCTTATTACGATCTCGAATCCATGATTGAGTTGTTTTAGTTCTATCGCAAGCCGAAAAGTTTACCCTTTCTCCTCCCCAAAGGGTTTGATTCGGTACAGTTAAGCATTGATCATTAAACCGTTGCTCTTTACTGCGTATTGCGAAGGTTGGCTCTAAATTGAAAATCGGTGAATCCCAATCAATTCGGATGGTTTTTCTAAAAGGAATGTAGTCGTAGTGGATTTTTTCTGGGGTATAAGAAGACCATAGCATAGCGTAAGTGACTCTACCTTCTAATCCCGCTACCTTAGCCTCATTGAGTATTGTGAAGTCTTCCGTTCCTGATTGCGTACCATCGACTCTAAAAGTAGCGCTAAAGCCGGGTTTGTAGCCTGCGTGAGACGCAGAAGAAAAATGCTTGTCTTGAAAAACCCAGCCACTGCTCCAAATAGGTGCAGTACAAAAGTTGCTTGAGCAATCCATTAAGTGCAAGCGGTTTTGCCATGCTTTCCGGTCCCACTCCCATTTAGCAGAATCATAGGTGCTTAAGTTTGCAATCTCGTATTCTTTGTTATCATAGATAACCCACTTCTGGCTTGAGTATGTATATTCGGCACCTACTCCTGCTTTGGGCCCATCTTTATCCGCGCCTAATTTAGCATTGACTCCAATGGTAATGCCGCTGACTTCACGTATTTGCTGGTCTTTTCCTTTGTTGCCTGGGATGCTGTTAAAAAGGCGGCTAGCATTACCATTGCTTCTGATTTCAACAGTGTATTTATCGACAAACGGACCAAACCACGTTTTTCTATTCGCATAGCTTTGGAACCACGTATGTTTATGGCTGGGTTTGTTTGCAATAAACCACCCTGAACCACCGGATGCTTGCGGGTTGTACGTAATTCGAAAATACTTAGCGTCGTCTGAGCTGCCATTGATATGGCTTAAGCCATTTTCGTCAGGATCAACGCCGCTGGAAGAACCAACGCTTGGCAGTGATCGTATAAAATCCAATTCGTAAAACATTGAAGCGTTAGACTGGTTGTAAGAGCAGGAATCACCGTTGCCAACATCACAACTAAATCCAATATATTCAACATGAAGAGGTACTGTTTGAATAACCCTTGATATGCTGTTGCTATAATGTGACGTATCTCTTCGTACTCTACTTGATCGACTGTTACGCCAATCTGAGATTTTTTCTATAACTTTTTCTGCAATCATTGCATTTAAAGTATTGGTTAAAGTCGCATCGTCGGATATTTCAATGGTTTTGATTTCGGGTAGTTCATTAATGCCTTTGCGAAGAATAATAATGTCATCAGCCAAACCAATTCCAATGAGTTTTTTGGTAGCCTCTTGTCTGGTATTCGCATAGTTACTGGAAGTGGCATCAATAAGGATAATATTTCCTTGGTGATAAGCTGTTTTAATTAACTGGATATCTTCATCTGTAGGGTAGCCTGAGGTTAGATGGTAAGTAACGATATCGTCGGAATATAGCGTATTAGGGTCATATAGATTTGATAGTGGCCAAGCGGTTTTATGTGAAATACTTTCTAGAATGTCAGATTGCCCTCCAACGCTTTTCATAGACGTGTTGCCTGGATAAGCAAAAGCATTGATGTGAGCCCCTAATAATAGACTCACAATAGGTACGTAAAACCGATAACGTAATTTCATACGCTCCCCCTTGTTTAAAAGTGATGTGATGAAATTCACTACGTTGCTCAGGCGTTGGTTGCTTTTAGCAACGATCCTGGCCACTAAATCACTCTAAGGGTTTTGAGACCCGTTCCTGCTCTTCATAAATTTAAGGAGCAGTTGAAATTCATGATATGGGGTGGTCAGTAAGGGATTGCTTGAATTGGTTGATATAGGGCTATTTGAGAGGAGATTCTCCTGTAAGACATGCAGTTAAAGCAGATACGGTGTTAGATTTGATTTTTAATGGTCGTTATTGTTGTCATATTAGACAATACCAGCAAGATGTTATTTAACCAAGGTTGAGATAAGCGTCTAAATACAGGGGAATATGGCTCTATAAGACAGACAGGTAGTACTGTGTTCATGTTCGATTGGCAGAGATTTTGCGGCTAGTTTCGGCGCCTCATTTAGGAAGACTTAACATGAACCCCGTGATTATTCAGAACACTTTTGCCAAAATTGCGCCTCAAAAAGAAGCCTTTGTTGACACCTTCTATAACACCCTATTTGAGCGTTATCCAGGTGTGAAGCCTTTATTCCAAAATGTGGATTGGGATACACAGAAATCCATGCTGGTTGGCGCTTTGGCAACCGTTGTGAAAAATGCTCATGCCCCTGAGAGCATTGTAGAGACACTTAAAAAGATGGGTGAGCGACATGTAAAATACGGAGCAAAACCGGAACATTACCCCGCTGTAGGAGAGTGTTTATTATACGCTTTGCAAAAGTTCTTAGGTGATGATTGGAATGCAGAAGTGGAACAAAACTGGACAGAAGCCTACCAGTTAGTATCAGGAACAATGATTGAGGGTATGCGTGGAGCGGCTGCCTGATGTCTTGTTTCTAATGGCGAGGCATTAAAGATCGGTTTCCAGTGAAATCATTTTTAGACCCACGATCCCGAAGACGATCATGAGAATGCAAATGGCTTTTGCCATGTCGATATCCTCTTCAAAAATGAGAATGCCGAGCATAACAACGCCCACTGCACCAACGCCGGTCCAAACGGCATAGGCGTTACCAACGGGAATTGATTGAATGGCATGAGACAATAGTCCAAGGCTTAATACTAAACTGACGACTGTTAATACGGATGGAAGTACCCTAGTGAAACCGTCGGAGTATTTCATGCCGACGACCCAGGCAACCTCAAATGCTCCGGCAAGCAGCAGGGCAATCCACGCATTCATAACTAAGCCTAACTCTGTTAAGACCCACCTTAAATTCTAGCTTTAATGGCGTGTTTTGATGAGGGAAAACGTGCTCGGTTACTAAATAAAGCGTATTGCTCTGTGATTTGACAGGAGTAAGCGTAAATGAGAGTAACGTATGTTTTGATACGTTACTCAGTGGTAAAAATATTATATGACGATTGAATGATGTAACTTAAGCGTTACAAAGCAGTACTTCAGTTTGCTAAGAGTAAGAACGCTCTTTTATCACCCTCTTTGTTGATGTAGTAGCCGACAATATCGCCAGCGTCATTAATACCTTTGGCTTCAGCAAGATGAACATCAAGTTCAAGTACTCGATTTAAATCATAAAGTTCGCCATGGAAGTAGAGAAGGGCAGAGCTACTGTTTGCTTCAGAGTCATCGTGTATTTGATATCCTACGGCACTGCCTCTGTTATTGATGTCTAAAAAGCTTGAGTTCAAATCCCCAATGACCTCTTTATGATAAGTCCCCAGAATAGTTTTGTACCAGATGGCTGCCTTTCCGGGGCGGTGAACAGCGGTAGAGGTGTTGCCAGCAATGGCACCATAATCATTGATAGCCATTGATTCTGACCAGTGGTATCGATTGTCACTTAACGAAATATGTTGTTTTTGCACAAGAAATGCTTGATTCGGTAGAAAGGAGCGGGGTTCATATTCCCAGCCTGTTACCCATCCGCTACTATTGATGCCGATCCCTCTTCTGGACATTTTGCTGTCGGGCGATACTTCAATGAATCTTCCTTGTTTCCAAACGGCTATTCTCTGTGTCTCTCCTTCCATTTGATACCAGCCAACGATTTCACCGTATTGATTGATGTCGTGGGCTGCACCAGTGCCTTTTTCTGGTAAAGGTAACTCCAGAGTTTGACCTGATTGCCACATCAAAGGCTGAATATGGACTTGAATGCGATTGTCTTCAAGGCGGTAATCTTGTTGATAGCCAACGACTTTTCCTTCGTCATTGATGGCAGTCGGTGTGATTCTATCAACGCCTTCAGATAATGCTGCAATGGTGTCAAAGCCGGCATCGTACCAAAAAAAACCAACTTTACAGGGCTCTGTGCCAGCCATGCTGATGCAGTTCTCTTCCTTTGAAACAGTGCTCCAGCCGACCACTTGGCGTTTTTCATTGATGGCCGTTGCTACAGAAGATTGGCCACCAAGCGTTCCTATGTCAACAAATTCGTAGTTAGGTAAATCTTTAGACTCAACATTGAGCGCTAAGCAGCAAAGTAATCCTAGCCCAAAATGTTGTGCTTTATCTTTAGGGTTTAAAAGTTTTTTTGTATGTAATTTTTGTGATTTTATGGTAAACATATCCATGACCTCCGTGTTGGTTAAGAATATCTACTGTGTTTGGAGGGTAATGGTAAAAGAAATGACTTTTATTGCAATCCCGTATGAGCGTGTTTTTTTGAGGGATTGACGGCGGTCAATATACCGAATCTTTTTCAGGCTAGAGGGCATGGGGCTTCTAGAGAATGCCTTAATCGCGTGCTAGTGTTGTGCGTGGCATTCTCAAATTTATTTCTACGGTTCTCGTCTAAGCTGTTCCTAAATTTTGTAAATAATCCGCTAGCTGTTTTGCATCGAATGCTTGATTAGCTTCATCCCAAATTACGGCACTGCCAAGGGTTGAAACGTTGATGTTTATGACGCTCGATTCAAGCAAAGGAAGAGTATTAATCGCATTGATGGCTGCTTGCTGAATATCAGCAGCAGGCGCATCGTGGGGTCTGATTGGAAATTCCCAATACCAGCCTTCTGGTAGATCCTGATTATACCAACCCTTTTCTCGGGTTATTGACCAAATCAGCACTTCTTCGGTGATTTTTTTTTGAGGATTAATCCATCTGTATCGAACGCCACTCGGGGTTGAATGTATGCCGGTTTCTTTAGCGTCCGGTAAAAATTGGATCATTTTAATTTCAAGTTTGTTTTGTATTGCTGCTTGCCGCCATTGAGCCTGGCGAACCTCTCTTTTTGAAGGTTTTATCCAGGCAAACCCACCAGCAATGACCAGCAACACAGCAATAATGATCAGCCAATTCACTTAGACAGTTCCTCTTGCATGGCTTCAAGCTCTAACCAACGATTTTCAAGAATTTCTAATTCGGATTGAGCTTGTTGGAGTTCTGCTAGAAGTTCTAATACTTCTTGATTAGGTTTGTTGTAAAAGTCAGGTGATTCTGAAGCGGTTTTCAGGGCATTAACTTTTGCTTCTTGTTGTTCTATTTCTGCCGGTAATGCATCCAGCTCACGTTGTAGCTTATAGGAAAGCTTCGTGTTTGCGCGCTTGGTTTTTACTTGATTGGAATCTGCTTCTACACTAGCGATTTTAACTTGAGTAATATCCTTTTCTGTGGAAGTGTGGTTTGTCGCGCTTGGGTCGTTTAAACGATTTCCGCGAGCGTACCAATCGGAATAACCACCTACGTGCTGGGTAATGTTTCCTTCCCCTTCAAATACCCATAACTCACTAACCACAGCGTCAAGGAATGCACGATCGTGACTGGCGATGATCAGAGTGCCGGGAAAGTCGGCCAGTAACTCTTCAAGCAGTTCTAGGGTGTCGACGTCTAGGTCATTCGTTGGCTCGTCCAGGATCATCATGTTGCAGGGTTTACTGAAAAGCTTGGCGAGCATGACTCGATTATGTTCTCCGCCAGACAAAGCCTTGACGGGTGTGCGAGCTCGTTCAGGGGTAAACAGAAAATCAGATAAATAACTGTATATATGTCTGTTTTTATTATTGATGGTTATAAATTCGCGCCCTTGGGAGACGTTTTCAATGATGTTTTTCTCAGGGTCGACAGCCGCCCGAAGTTGATCAAAATACCCAATCGTTAGTTGCGAGCCCTGTTTTACTTTACCGCTGCTAGGGGTAAGTTCATCAAGCAGCAATTTGATAAGAGTGGATTTTCCACACCCATTTGCACCTAGTAGACCGATTCTATCGCCCCTGATAACAAGCGCGTCAAAATTTTGAATGATGGGGTTTTCAGCGCCCGCGTGTTGGAAACTGAGGTGCTGCGCTTCTAAGACTTTTTTTCCTGACAGGTTGTCTACTTCAACTGCCATGTTGGCTTTGCCTTGAAGGTTAACGCGCTGACTGCGTGTTTGACGTAGGGCCTTTAATGCTCGTACCCGTCCTTCGTTACGCGTTCGACGAGCTTTGATTCCTTGTCGTATCCAAGTTTCTTCTTCAGCCAGCTTCTGGTCTTGCAAGCTATTAGCTCTGTCTTCATCTTCGAGCCTCTTAGTGCGACGATCCAAAAATTGAGCGTACTCCCCAGGGTGGTGGTAAAGCTCGCCGCGATCCAGCTCTATGATATGAGTTGCAATCCGATCAAGGAATTGACGGTCGTGGCTGATGAAAATCAACGTGCCGTTAAAATCGAGAAGTTGGTCTTCGAGCCATTGTATGGCAGGAATATCAAGGTGGTTGGTTGGTTCGTCCAACAATAAAATATCGGGTTCAGCCACCAGAGCTTGGCCAAGCATCACTCTGCGTCTCCAGCCACCAGAGAGTGAAGAGAGGGTCGCCTCAGGGTCCAATTGCAATTGCTCTAAGGTTTTCTGGACTTTCTGATCAAAGCGCCATCCGTCTTGGCGTTCAATTGACTCCTGTAAGTACTCAAGTTCTTTGAGGGCTGCTTCTGATTCAGCGTGATGTAAGAGCTCATGATATCGCTTTAAATCGTGCCCCAGATCACCTAGTCCTTCAGCAACCACTTCAAAGAGCGTCATGTCAACGGCTTCTGGCAACTCTTGCTCTAGGGTGCGAACGGTCAAATCTTTGTCTTGGCGTATATGGCCGCCGTCAGGAGTTAGGCGCCCATCCAGAATTTTCAGCAGGCTGGATTTTCCAGCACCATTGCGTCCAACCAGGGCGATTCTTTGGCCTGGTTCAATACTGTACTGAATGTTATTTAGAAGCACTTGATCGCCAAAAGCGAGCGACAGTTGATCAAGGACCATTAAGGCCATAGCGGAATCTCAGTTAACCATCTTTAATTAGCGCCAGTTTACCACTATGACGATGGCTGTGTATCTAGGGCTGGGAAAAACACCAAGCCCTAGGTGGTTAAATGCTTAAGAAGAGGTGATCAACGGCGATTATTGGGGCCGTCGAGAATGCTGACAATGCGGGCACCATATACATACCCCTTGGTGGACTCCTCTTTTCTAAGGATTTTAATAATAGCGTGTAACGGTGGAAGCTGATGTCTATTGGAAGGAATAATGATTCTCGCTTCCTCACCCTTGGTCATTTCGTGTTCTAGAACGAAGCGCACGCCTGTGCTGCTGAGATCATGGCAGGTACAGGCAATAGAGGGATGACCCTCCACTTCTATTCGCATCGGACTGTCGACTTTCATTCGAATAAAGTCACGTTTTTCATCGTACTCTCTTGAGGGGGTGGTCATGTGGCTACCTTTTTGTTTTTTCTTCAATGTATTTAAGTGTAAGCCCAGTGTCAAAGTTGTACCTTGTTTGAGTAGAAAAATGGGGTTATGGTTGCGCCTCTCCGATTACGAGAGGTGTAGGGCGGTGACTGCACTTGCAGCAAAGGTAGACGTATCTGTTCAATCACAGGAACGACGCCTACTTGTAGTGGATGATGATCCTTTGGTTTTGGACTCAATTGTTGAGTATCTCGATGACAGTGGGTACATCGTTGATAGAGCCGGTTCGGCCGTTGAAGCTTTAAATCGCATAGAACCAGCAGAGACAGAGTTGGTTGTTTGCGATCTCAAAATGCCTGGAATGGATGGTTTGACACTGCTGGGTAAGATTCGCGATCAGTGGCCTGGTGTACCTGTTGTGGTGGTGTCTGGGGCAGGTGATATGGATGATGTGGTGTCAGCCTTGCGGCTAGGTGCATCGGATTATCTGGTAAAGCCAATCGTTAATTTGGAAGTCCTGGTTCATGCCATTGAGCGTTCATTAGCCCAGGCAGATTTAGTTGCACAAAATGAGCGCTACAGGGCTCAGCTAGAGCAAACGAATGCAGAGCTAAAAAGAAGTCTTAGGATGCTGGAAGAAGATCAGGTTGCAGCGCGCAGTGTACAAACGAATATGCTGCCAGCACAAGATGTTGTTCTTACATCAGGTATTCGTTGTCAGCACTTATTGGTGCCTTCATTGGTATTGAGTGGGGATTTCCTGGACTACCAAGCCATTGATGAAAGTCGTACTTTTTTTTATATGGCAGATGTTTCCGGCCATGGAGCTTCATCCGCACTGGCTACGGTACTACTAAAATCAAGCGTCCTGCGGTTTTTTGAAGAAGCAAAATTGGACAGCCAGCTGACCATTACCCCATTAAATCTACTGACTCGTATACATCAAGATTTGCGTACAGCAAATTTAGGGAAGTTTTTGACCTGTTTTGCAGGATTATACGATAGCAGTCAGGCAGAGTTGACCTACTGTGTTGCTGGGCATTATCCTCGGCCCATTCTTTGCGTAGAACAAAAAGCCCGCTTTTTAGAGTGCAGTGGTATGCCGGTTGGGTTGATGGAGTCACTCTATTGCGAGGAAAAGACGATTTCATTACGGCCTCCCTTTAGTTTGCATTGCTGTTCTGACGGGGTGCTGGAAGTGATGAATGCGTTGAGTTTAAGTGAAAAGGAAGCTAATTTGCTTGATATGGCCGCTTCTGACTTTATGACGACGGGGCATTTGACTGAAATCATAAAAAGCTATTGCCTGGGTCAACACGAGCTTCCTGATGATATAGCATTACTAAGCATTTCTGCCTCTTGATGTTCCATTAACAATGGATGAGTAGGTCGGAGATGTCATTAATATATGGGCGTATTGGTTTTAATGGTAAGACGCAAAACAAGCTGGAGTGAAACAACCGATGCAAAGCGGTAAGGTGCTCTCTGCTACATCAAATGGTGTTTACATACTTAAGTTAGAAGGCGATGTGCGTTTGAATCTGAGCACTGCTTTCGATCAGTTTATAGAAAATATGTTTTTGGCAGGCGATTATCGCTCGGCCCTTATTGATCTGACAGAGGCGGTGGGTATTGACAGTACTATGTTGGGCTTGTTGGCTAAAATATCGATCATGGCTCAGCATCGATCACTGGTTAAACCCACCATCGTTTCAAGTAATGACGACATCAGCAAGATTCTAGACTCGATGGGTTTCGAGCAGGTTTTTTATATCGTAGATCATGTTCTGAGTCAGTCAGATGAATTAAATGAGCTGCCTGCGCCTGAATTACACGAAGAGGCTGTCCGGTGTAAAGTTCTGGAAGCACATAAAACTTTGATGTCTTTGAATGAAAGCAATCGTCAAGCCTTTCAAGTTTTAGTGGATTCTCTTGAGCAAGAGTCGAACCATCCCTAACTGTCGAGCAAGAATTAAATGACACCATCATTGAAAGCGACTGTCCTTGGTGGCGGCAGTTTTGGCACTGCCCTAGGCAATATCTTATCTGAAAATGGTCATAAGGCTACACTTTGGATGAGAAACGAGGAGCGGGTGTCTGAGATTAATGACAGCCACACCAACTATCTGTATTTGCCAGGTGTCCAACTGAATTCATCATTAGCAGCAACAGATGACTTAGTTAAAGCTGTTCGCTCTGCTGATGTTCTTTTTATATCGGTACCCAGTCAATCTGTCCGCTCTCTCTGTGAGCAGCTTCAGCCTTTAGTGCAGGAATCCCAGGTTTTGGTAAGTACGACCAAGGGCATTGAGCCTGAAGGTTTTCTGCTGATGAGCGAACTGATTAAGACCTATTTTCCCAAAAATCCTTTGGGTGTGTTGAGTGGCCCAAACCTCGCAAAAGAAATTGGTCAGCGTCAGCCGGCTGCGACGGTGATTGCCAGTCAGGACAAATTAGTGAGAGACCAAATCCAAAGACTTTTGTCTTGTGATTACTTTCGGGTCTATGTTAACGCAGATCGATTTGGCGTTGAGCTGGGCGGAGCGTTAAAGAATATTTATGCCATTGTATCTGGGATGGCTGCAGCCCTTGGTTTTGGTGAAAATACCAAGAGTATGCTGATAACCAGAAGCCTAGCGGAAATGAGTCGATTTGCGGTTGCAATGGGCGCTAATCCGATGACCTTTCTTGGGCTAGCGGGCGTTGGTGACTTGGTTGCAACCTGTACTTCGCCTTTAAGTCGTAACTATCGTGTTGGCTACGCGCTTGGAAAAGGCACGACGTTAGAGGAAGCGGTTGAAGAATTAGGAGAAGTGGCGGAAGGGGTTAATACCCTTAAAATTGTTCGCGATCGCGCCGAGCGAGACCAAATATATATGCCGCTTGTGAATGGTCTGTATCAAGTGCTGTTTGAAGGTAAGTCACCATCCGACATGTCTCGCCAAATGATGGGGGGAGATCCCTCATCTGATGTTGAATTTATTCTCCCAAAAAGTTTTTAGTGTATGCTGGAAAGCGATAATCGCATATAAATGCTGTTTAAGGTTAGTTTACGTATTGAGTGAAGTATAAAAGGAGAAAGCAGTGCAAAATTCGTTTAAAGCAAACATCCGCTCAGAAAGTTTTTGGGTAAGAACCTTTTTCTCTCTTGTGTTTCTGGTGCTTTTTAGTTTGTTGGATGTGCTGGTTTGGGTGCTCACCATTTCTCAATTGTTATTTGTGCTTTTTTCGGGAAGCCCTAACGCAGGATTGCAACGCTTTGTCGATAGTCTGTCGCAGTTTGCCCAGCAGATTATCACGTATGTTGGTGGTTGCGAGTCGGAGAAGCCTTTCCCTTTTAAAGATTGGCCTGAGCCAAGTAGGATTTATTCGGATTCTGCTTCAACTTCCAATGAAAATGAAGAAACAATGCCTTCACCCTCAAATATCATGGAAGAGGAGCTGTCAGCAGACAGGGTGAATTCTAATCATGCTTCTAGCGAAACGGATGCAAAAGATGAGAATAACAGTGAGCGTTTAACATGAAACTCTTTTTAATGAGACATGGAAACGCAAGCTTTAACGCTCCCACTGATGAAGTACGGCCCTTGTCTGAGGCAGGGGTTGACGAAGTGGCTCGAACAGCAAGCCAGCTTGAGGGGCAGCACTTTGATTTGGTTTGGGTGAGCCCTTATTTAAGGGCTCAGCAGACTTGGTCTATTGTGAAGCAATCCGTGAACTGTGCATCTGAGCGACTGGATGCAGCCATTACACCTGGGGAAGACCCATCAGCTGTCATCGATTCTCTTGCTAAAGAATCCTTTGAGACGGTTTTATTGGTTTGTCATCAGCCATTGGTAGGGCGTCTAACTTCTCTGTTAGTCGAAGGGCAGTTGATTGAGCTAGGGGTTGGGACCGCGACTGTTATATGCATTGAGTGTGATGTAGTCGCTTCAGGGTGCGGGAGCCTGCAAAAAACCATATCTCCTTGATAATTCGATTATCATAAAGCAATAGACCCTCTGTTGGGTGCCTCTCATTAGCCAAATTGCCCTTGATCAAGTCAGACGTTGAAAAAATAGGGTGCTCGTGGCATGTGGCCGGTATAAACTTAGACAATAAGCCACTGATCGGGTATCTAAGATGCACCCAATGCGACATTACGTTGTCTCTGCTTTTATTTGTTGGTTAGGGATATTAGCCAATAACCATCTTTTGGCTAAACCACCAGAACAAGGTGTTGAGCAGAAAAAAACGTCCGATTCTGCGCTCCTTTGGAAAATCCTACGTGATGGTCAGGAGGAGGGGTATTTGTTTGGAACAATCCATCTTGGTAACCCTGAATTATCGCCTGTCATCAAAACGGTTAAAGGTCATATAAAGAATTCTGAAACCCTTTGTCTAGAGTTGGAACTCAATGCATCAACGATGATGGCCGTTGCCCAAGGCATGATGCTGCCTAATAATCAGAGGGTTCACAATATTGTTGGGCCTGACACCTATCAGCAACTGTCGAAAGCAATGAAACAACGAGGCATTTCTGAGGGTCAATTTGGTCGGCTGAAGCCCTGGGCTGTGGCAACAACCCTTGTAATGGCTACGGAAGAAAAAAATGCATTGGCGATGGACCAACAGTTATATGTTTATGCTCTTAAAGAGCAGCGTAAGATTTGTGCTCTAGAAAACATTGATGCTCAGTTGGCTATTTTTGATGGGTTTACGCTTGAAGAGCAAGTTCAGATGTTAAAAGAAACGATAGAGCTAGTTGACCGTACTGATCGTCCATTAAAGCCGTTGTTGGATGCGTACTTATCTGAAGATCTTTCAGCTATCGAACAGGTTAACGAAACGTACAATGAAGATATGACCCCAGAAATGAAAAAAAAGTTTAACGAGTTAGCGCTGATCAACCGGAACAAAAAAATGTTAACGGCGATAGAGTTGGAGTTGGAAAAAACACAAGGACTGGTAACGGTAGCTGTGGGTGCATTGCATTTGGTCGGTGATGAAGGGTTAGTGCTTGGATTGAAAAATAAGGGGTTCACCCTTATGCCAGTTACCATTTTTTGAAATAAAACTTCTGAAATATGATGAAAAAACAGGGAATGCTCAATGACGTTTCAAGAACAGCATTTTGATTTGGGGAATGGGCGCCATCTCGCTGCAAAAGTCTGGGGTGCTCGTTCAGACAAGCGATTATTATGTTTTCACGGCTGGTTGGATAATGCCGCCAGTTTTGATTGGATTGCACCCAAATTGATGGATCAAGCGCAGTTGATCGCTGTTGATATGGTAGGCCATGGGTTTTCCGATCATTTGTCTCTGGGCGCTAATTACTACGTTTGGGAAGCTTCTGAAGACATATATCGTTTGTTGGATGTGCTGGGAATTGATCAAGCCAATATCATTGGTCATAGCTTGGGCGGGGCTGTTTCATCCATTTTTGCGGGTACATTTCCTGAGCGAGTACAAAAGCTGGCGCTTATTGAAGCGATTGGTCCTTACGCAATGACTGACGAACAATCCCCATCGCTTTTGGCTAGGGCCATTTCTGGTCGAGTTCGACGTGAAAGCCAGCGTACTTGTTATCAGGATGTTGACTCCATCGTTAGAGCTAAACAAATCGCAAACGGTTTAAGTGAGTCCGCGGCGAGGGCAATTGTTGAGCGCAACCTGGAAAGAGTGAAAGACGGGTACTGTTGGCGCAGCGACCCTCGTTTAAAACAAAGCTCTGCATGGCGCGTTACTGAGGCACAATTACGATCTTTTTTTGGTGCCATTACTGCGGAAACATTATTGATATTGGGGGAAGAAGGAATGTTTAATGAAGAAATCGTGTCTCTTCGCATGTCTCCCATTCAATCCTTAAGTAAATGCTGGATTCCAGGGCATCATCATTTACACATGGAGCCAGAAACCGCACCAGCTGTGGTTGCGGCTCTGAAATCATTTTTTGAGTTATGACCAGCTGCTTTTTTTACGGCCTGAAAAAGTGCCAAATAACCAAGCTGAAAATAACCCAATGAGCACCAAGCCACCACCTGTTATCCATTGAGTGCGTTGGCTGCTGCCGCTTAGTCGATCGTTTTCAGCTTTCAATTTATCAATTTCTAAAAGCAGATTTTGGTTGGTTTCTGTTAGTTCGGCATTGCGCTGGTCAATCTCAATGGCATTTGCTGATAGGGAGCGGATTTTCTGTAGTTCGGAGTCCTTTTCTGCTACTAATTGTGACAATTCACTCTGCTTAGATGCTGTTGTATCTAAATTGTCAGCTGTTTGACTCAGTTTTGACTCAAGCGTATCCACTTTTTTAATCAGTTCTTCGTTTTCCTTGGTTAGCTTTGCAACCTTTGTGCGTGCAATTGGCTCGGCTTGTAAATATTGCTCCAACACCCAACCTTCTGCTCCATTCCTTAACTTAACAAAAACATGACCATTTTCAGCGGGGACAGAGGTGTCTATCGTAACCGCTGTTCCGCTGGATAAGGTCCTGGTAATCCTATGCCCGGTTGTGGGGCCAGATCGTAAATTTAGCGTCAGTTGATCTGTAATGTATCGAGTCTCTGCATTTGCTATTGAAGTCAATAAAATTGAGCTGGCCAAAATGCTTAAAATACTCTTCATCCATTGGCGGGGAGAGCAAAAGGCGTTATCTCTTAAAGCGATGGAACTTTTTTTTGGCATGTGTCACACCTTGATTATCCAAAATGAGTTCTTTAAATGGGTATTCTTAAATTAAGAGTTCTTGGTTGGATCTTCATTTTTAGAAGATTCATGCAAATGCGGTGCTAAGTAGACCCCTTGCGCAACGATAAACAAAAGCGTAATACCCAGCATGCCAAAGAGTTTAAAATTCACCCAGAATGCTTCGCTGAAATTAAAAGCAACGACTAAGTTAGCCGTGCCTGCGAAAATAAAAAAGCCAATCCATGCGAAACTTAATCGTGTCCACATGGTTTTTGGAAGCTCTAGGTTGGCGCCCATAAATCGCTCGATGATGGGTTTTTGCCCAATAAAGTGACTTCCTAGAAAGACCAAAGCAAAAAGCCAGTTGAGTAAAGTGGGTTTCCATTGGATAAATGATTTATCCTTTAAGACAACCGTGAGGCTACCCAAAATCAAAACCAAAAAGAATGACATAAGATGCATCTTTTCAATCTTTTTCCACAGGGCGTAGGTTAATAGAACTTGCAGGCCAGTTAATGGAATTAAAACAGCAGTCGCCAGCGCCAATTTCGGTAGCTCGGTTAAGTATGTGTGTACTTCAGATGAGACAATGGGGCGAAACAGTTCTAATAGCTCGGGCGCATAGTAATAAACCAGAACAAAAACGACGATAGGTGCAAAATCAATGAGTAAACGCATGGACTTATTCAGCTACTAAGGTTTAAATGACTCCATTATGAAGCAAAGGTAATCTAGGGTCTATGGTTGAGTTTCACCAGCACTCTGTCTCAGAGTGGGACTTGCATTGTCATTCTATGTATTCGGATGGAACACTTAGTCCGGCTGAGTTAGCCTCTCGAGCAAAAGCTCGGGGTGTTACCACGCTGGCTTTGACCGATCACGATACCTTAGAAGGGATACCTGAACTACGAGAGGCAGCTAATGAGTATGGCCTTAGTGTATTGACAGGCGTAGAGTGCTCCACACAGTGGTCCGGTTACACCGTTCACATCGTTGGCCTCAATTTTTCATTGGATTCAGATTCTATCTGTCAGATGGTTGACTTTATTTCAAGTGGTCGATTTGTTAGGTCTCAAGAGATCGCTCGCAGATTAGAGCGTCGGTTGGGACTAGAATCTGTCTTAGATAAAGCAACGAGGATTGCCGGGAAAGGTGTGGTGGGTAGACCTCACTTTGCGCAAGTGCTGGTAGCAGAGTCTGTTGTGAATACGAATGAGCAAGCGTTTCGGCGCTTTCTTGGTGCTGGCAAACTGGGCGATGTAAAGCAACAATGGCCTAGTGTCGATGAGGTTGTAAGTGCGATTGTTCAGGCTGGAGGTGTGGCCGTCCTTGCTCATCCTGGCACTTATAAAATGACGCGTACAAAGCTTCGTAGATTGATCGAAGTTTTTGCTGAAGCGGGTGGTCAGGCAGTTGAGCTGTCAACGCCTGCGCACAGTGCAGATTTTAGTCAATGGCTTCAAGCGTATTTGAATGAGAAGGGTCTTGCGGCTTCGGTTGGCAGTGATTTTCATTCCCCTAATGGTTGGGTTGACTTAGGAGGGGTTCGTCCCTTGGACCCTTCAAGCTGTCAGCCTGTTTGGTCGCTTTTTTAAAACCTGTGTTGTACTAATCTGAGCATTTATGAGCCAATTCTTCCAGATTCACCCTCAGTCTCCTCAACCGAGATTAATTCACCAGGCGGCAGAGATCATGCGAACAGGTGGGGTTGTAGTATCGCCGACAGACTGCGCTTATGCGTTAACGTGCCCTTTAAGTCATAAAGATTCCATTGATCGAATTAGAAACCTACGGCGTTTGCCTGAAAAGCATAACATGACGTTGATGTGTCGAGATTTCTCAGAGCTCTCAACCTTTGCCAAAGTGGATAATTCTACTTTTCGATTGCTGAGGGCGTTGACGCCAGGCGCCTATACCTTCATTTTGAATGCAACGAGAGAGGTACCCAGGCGTTTATATCACCCTAAAAAGAGAACTATAGGTATCAGGGTGCCGGATAATTCCATTATGCAGGCCTTGTTAGCAGCCCATGGTGAGCCCATCCTAGGAAGTTCATTGATTTTGCCTGGGGATAGCACCCCTTTGGCTGATCCGTATGAAATGAAAGACAGCATTGGGTATGCGGTGGACTTGATCATTGATGGTGGGTTTTGTGGGTTTGAAGCTACGACCGTTGTTGATTTAACCGATGATGCTCCAGTTGTGATGAGGGTGGGCGCTGGTGATGATGCGCCCTTTAGGTAAATATTTGAGTGGGGTTATGACTTAGGTTGCTGGGCTTTGCAGAGAACGGTGTTTACTGGCATATACTTACCTGGTAGTCAGTGTTGCCTTTGTTTTTTAAAGTCTTAAGGGTGAGGTCTAAGTCAAGATGAAGTACAATTCCCCCTTGGTGTATAGGCTTTAGATGAGGAGAGAGAGTGGGATCGGTTGATTCTCAGCAGCGTATCCTATCTGGTATGAGACCCAGTGGGCGTTTGCATTTGGGACATTACCATGGCGTTTTGAAAAACTGGGTTAAGTTACAACATGAATTTGACTGCTTCTTTTTCGTAGCTGATTGGCATGCAATGACCACTCATTATGAGTCGCCAATGACGATTGAACAGCATGTCTGGGAAATGGTCGTTGACTGGCTTGCAGCAGGTGTCGATCCTGGATCAACCACATTATTTGTTCAATCAAAAGTGCCTGAGCATGCCGAGCTTCACTTGTTGTTATCGATGATAACACCCCTTAGTTGGTTGGAGCGTGTGCCTTCATACAAAGAGCAGCAAGACAAACTAGGGCAGTCCACTGAGCTGGCTACTTATGGATTCCTTGGATACCCGTTGTTGCAGGCAGCGGATATTCTGATATACAGGGCGAATGCTGTACCTGTTGGTTTAGACCAGGCGCCTCACCTGGAAATGGCAAGGGAAATAGCGCGACGATTTAACCACTTGTTTGGGAAAGAAATGGGCTTTGAGGCCAATGTCCAATTGGCTATTCGAAAACTGGGTAAAAAGGGAGCTGGCCTTTACTCTGCACTGAGGAAAAGATTCAACGAGTCGGGGGATCAGGAAGCGTTAGAGACCGCCCAAGCACTAATAAAAGACCACCAAAATATTACAATGGCGGATAAGGAACGTTTGTTAGGCTATCTAGAGGGCGAAGGCAAGGTTATATTGCCTGAACCACAAGCATTGTTATCAATAGAGTCAAAAATGCCCGGTTTAGATGGTCAGAAAATGTCTAAATCCTATGGCAATATGATTTCACTCCGGGATGACAATGACAGTGTTCAAAGTAAGATTAAGACCATGAGAACGGACCCGGCTAGAGTGAGATTGACTGACCCTGGTGATCCGGAACAATGCCCAGTGTGGTCTTTGCATCAAGTTTATTCAGATGACACAACCAAAGCCTGGGTGCAAGACGGTTGCCGTAATGCTGGGATTGGGTGTTTGGATTGTAAAAAACCCATCATTGATGCCGTCATTTCGGAGCTTGAGCCGATACAGCAGCGAGCTGAACGATACGAAAATGACCCTGACCTTATCAAGAGTATTATTCAAGAAGGTAGCGAACGGGCAAGGGATGCAGCCAGAGAGACCATGGATGATGTGAGAGAAGCGATGGGTTTAAACTATCGCTAATGAACCTTATTTCACTGTGCTTTGAAAGGAGCTCCTTTTGACGGACGAATCTGCTTCTCAATTTGAAGCTAAGGCGGACCCTGTGGGATGCCACCTGCGATTTCGGTCGTCTTTAGATGACGATCAAAGTCTGCCCTTTGCTTATTTTAGGGGAGAAGCTGTCAATGAACTTCCCAAAGATCTCTTTATTCCACCTGAAGCGCTTGAGGTAGTGCTTGAGCAGTTTGAAGGGCCTTTAGACCTGTTACTTTACCTGATCCGAAAACAGAACTTAGATATTTTAGAAATCAACGTGGCCAATATTACAGAGCAGTACATGGGCTATATCGATATGATGAAAGCCTTACGGTTGGAGTTGGCAGCTGAATATTTGGTTATGGCAGCAATGCTTGCTGAGATTAAGTCAAGAATGTTGTTGCCAAGAAGTAAAACAGAAGAAAATGAGGAAGAGGAAGATCCTCGGGCGGAGCTGATTCGGCGATTGCTTGAATATGAGCGCTTTAAAGAGGCAGCAGAAAAGCTGGATAATCAACCGCGACTTGAGCGTGATTTACACCTTGCCCAGGCCCATTCCCCTAAGGTGCAGTTGGAAAAAGGGCATCCAGATGTCAGCATGAAAGATATTATGCTGGCTTTTGCAGCTGTGCTCCGTCGCTCAGAGATGTTTGAGGAGCATGAGGTTCATAGAGAAAAGCTCTCAACTCGAGAGCGTATGTCACAAGTGTTGAGCCGCTTGCAATTAAATGGATTTGTTCCATTCATTCAACTCTTTCGGGTTGAGGAAGGTAAAATGGGTGTGGTCGTCACTTTTTTAGCTATTTTGGAGCTTGTGAAAGAACAGTTAATTGATCTTGTTCAGTCTGAACCCTTTGCTCCTATTCATGTAAAAGCTAGGGTGCAGGTGACGGATATTGAGTCCGCTCTGAGTAGAATTAAAGACGTAGAAGATGACTCCCCTTCACTTGAGTCAGACGATACGAAGACTTCTCCGGACCCTACGATGGGATAATGAGATCATGAGCCTTATTACTGCGGAATTATTGGTCCAAATCGTTGAAGGCGCTCTATTGGCGTCAGGGCAACCTATTAGTATTGCTCGGATGCAAGACTTGTTCGAAGAGGAAGAGCGACCCACGTCAGCTGAGATTGAATCTGCACTGGATAGGTTGACCGATGACTATCAACACCGAGGGATTGAACTTAAGCAAGTGGCGAGTGGTTACCGCTTTCAAGTGAGGGAGAAGCTCAGTCCATGGGTCTCGAAACTATGGGAAGAAAGGCCGCCAAGATACTCACGTGCTTTGTTAGAAACGCTATCAATTATTGCTTACCAACAACCGGTTACTCGAGGAGAAATTGAAGATATACGGGGGGTTGTCGTATCAACGGGCATCATTCGTACACTTCAAGACAGAGAGTGGGTTCAAGTTGTGGGGTATCGCGATGCACCCGGTCGCCCGGCAATGTATGCAACGACACAAACATTTTTAGATTATTTTAATTTTTCTTCGCTTGAAGAACTGCCTCCATTAGCTGAGGTTAAATCATTGGCTGAAAGTGAGTTAGGGCTTGAGTCAGATGAAGCTTCAGTTCTAGAAGGTCAATACGATTTAAGTCGAGCAGTTCTAGAAAGCACAGATGGTTCAGAGTTGAACAGTGCACAAGAAGACATTGAGCGCGCTGAAGCCATTGTGGCTCAAGTTGAGGAAAATTTATTTAAGAAAAAAGCCGATCAGTTGGAAGAAAACCTCTCGTCTGAACCCGAAATATCAAAGGTTGAAGAAAACGAAGTCGCTGGCCAACAGCCATCCGATGATGACCCTGACACCATTGAAGCTTTGGGTGATATTGAAGTAAAGGTTGTAGAGGAGACATCTTGCAAACTGAACGAATCGGCTGCTTCAGAACAATTAAGTGAATCGATTGAAGTTGAGGAAGAAAAGTCCATTGGTGAAAGGGAGCAACAATTGACCGGTGATGATGGACTGCAACCTTTTCAACCGAATGAGAGCACGACAGCCTCTTCCTTTGAAGCTTTATTAAACCGATTAAACGAATCTGGGCCAGCCTCGCAATCGTCAACACCTGACCCCGATGACACAGATATTCATGAGTAAATGAAGTATGACTCAAGACTCCAAACGTGGTGTTTCAAGAAAAACGAAACCGGCTGCTAAACAATCGCGTGCTGGGAAAGCAGGCTCAAAGCATCAGTCGCTTAAAAAGTCAAAGAATGCAGCAGAGAAGCATAAGTTCGGGCAGTCATTGTTAGCGCCTAAACCAGCAGATGAACAAGCGCTGATGAATAATGACACCTTGGCTGACTTGGCGTCCGAGCCGACTAAAGCTGCAGGTGAAAAGCTCCATAAGGTGTTAGCGAGCATGGGCTTGGGTTCGCGTCGAGAAATCGAAGAGTGGATCGCCAGCGGTCGTGTGAAGGTAAACGATGATCTCGCGACAGTGGGACAACGAGTAAAGCGTAGGGATGTCATCAAAGTAGATGGCAAAGTCGTAGAAAGAGAAAACCAGTCTTATCGTCGAGTTTTGGTTTATAACAAACCCGAAGGTGAGATTTGTACGAGAAATGATCCTGAAGGTCGCCGAACGGTTTTTGATCGTTTGCCAAAAGTGAAAGGCGAACGCTGGATAGCCGTCGGTCGCTTGGATATTAATACATCCGGTTTATTATTATTTACAACAGACGGTGAGTTAGCGCATCGGCTTATGCATCCCAGTACACAAAGCGTAGATCGTGAATACGCTGTGCGTATTGCGGGTGATGTGACAGATGAAATGATTAAGACCCTTAAAAAAGGGGTGAAATTAGAAGACGGTATTGCTCATTTTTCAGATATTCAGTTTTTCGACGGAGATGGTTTTAACAAGTGGTACCATGTTGTAATCATGGAAGGCCGCAATCGTGAAGTGCGACGCTTGTGGGAATCTCAAGGAGTCACGGTTAGTCGATTAAAGCGAGTTCGTTATGGCTGTGCCTTTCTACCTAAAGACGTGGCAGTTGGAACATGGCGCGAAATGAAGCAGAAAGAAGTGGACGATTTGGCAGATTTGGTGGGTTTGCCCTCTCGGCCTGTTCCACATATTGTGGGAAAGGAAAAAGCCGACTATCAGCGTAAAGCGAACAAACAAAAAACCCGCCAAAGGGTAGGGGGTAAGAAACCCTCAAATGATTCGCAGTCAAAAAAAGTGGCTGAATATGAATCAAAGCCTGCAAGAAATCAGAGAAAGAAGCCTGCAGGCAAAAGCGATGTTGCAAGAAAGTCGCCCACCAGGCCAAGGTCGCGTTAACCTCTGCATGCCTAATAACAGGTAATGAGGGAGGAAAAGCCCAGAAATGGGTCTTTCCTCTTTATATAATTAGGTGATTTTACCTATCCTTCTTTTCTGATTCGTCATTATTATTTTCTTTGGTGTCTTTATTTCGCTTCCCTAAAGTTGGCCCTTCTCCTTCAATCCATGCGTGTGTAATAGTAATGGGTTCTTTGGGGACATTTGCCATTCCGCGAATATTGGCAGTTTCTGTTTTGGCAATCGTGTCGACTACCTCCATGCCTTCGATCACTCTGCCAAAAACGGCATACCCATAGTCCCTATTACCATGATCTAAAAAAGGGTTGTTGATTAAGTTGATGAAAAACTGGGAGGTGGCGCTATCACGCTCGTTCGTTCGTGCCATGGCGATACTCCCTCGAATATTACTTAAGCCATTTTTTGCCTCATTGCGAATGGGAGCCTTAACCTTTTTTTTACGGTAACTTTTTTCGAAACCACCGCCTTGAATCATGAAGTTAGGGATAACACGGTGGAAGACGGTTCCGTTGTAAAAGCCGCTCCGAACGTAGTTGAGGAAATTTTCAACGGTGGTTGGGGCTTTGTCCTCAAAAAGCCGTACAATAATTTTGCCTTTACTGGTTTCTAGGTGAACTAGAGGGTCCGCGAAGACTGCTGAGGAGACGCAAGATAAGAGCAGTGATAATCGAAACAAAAAAGACAGAAGCCGATGAGAAGTCGTCTGCATTAGCGATCTCCAAGAGTTTATATGTAGTTATGGTGACTCAAATCCATCGCTCTGATTTTACAGTGTCGAGCGTGCTAGTGTGGACTCTTTTTCATTCAACCATTTCAAGACACCCTGTTCAAGTTGTGATAGGGGAAGAGTGCCGTACTTTAAAACCTCATCATGGAATTGAGCGAGATCAAATTGTGTGCCTAATTGGGTCTGTGCCTGTGCTCTTAACGCCAAAATTTTTGACTTTCCTATTGAATAGGCTAGCGCCTGGCCTGGCAGTACTAAAAATCGTTGGATAGCACTCTGGGAATCTTCAAAGCTAGCAGGAGAGTTTTCAATACGATAGCTAACTGCTCGGGCCATAGACCAACCTTTTTGGTGAAGACCTGTGTCGACTACCAGTCGAATGGCGCGTTTTAGGTCCATGATCTGTTTCCCATAGCGATGGTAGGCTGTTTTATACATGCCCATATCTTCTGCAAGCTGCTCGGCATACAGAGCCCAGCCTTCTGTAAAAGCGGTAAAATTTTGAGTTCGTCTGAATAAAGGCCATGCTTCTTGGTCTTTTTGTAAGGCGAGCTGAAAATGGTGGCCAGGTAGCCCTTCGTGGTAGGCTAACGCTGGTAATATGTAATTAGGGTTATCTTGTATTTTATGTAGGTTTATGTAGTAAATTCCGGGTTTTTTAGAATAGAGACCTGGGCGTTGATAGAAAGCCAAACCTGCACTTTTCTCTCTGAATTTTTCGACCGCTTTTATCTCTAAGCCCGAATCAGGAATGGTATTAAAGGTTTTAGGTAATTGTTCTTTCATGTTGGTCAACAACTCTTGATTCCAAAGCAGTAAATTTGCTTGGGATTCTCGTGAGTTGCCTATTTTAAACTGTGGAGCTTCACGCGTGTAAGTGAAAAACTCTTGCAGTGACCCTTTGAAACCAACTTCATCCATAATACCTTTGATTTCTTGATGAATGCGATTAACCTCACTTAGCCCAAATGTGTGAATTTCGTCAGCAGTCATCGTTGTTGTTGTGTGAAATCTGATTTGACTGGCATAGTAGTTGAAGCCATCTTTAAATTGATGTACCCCTAAGTTTCTTGCTGCACGAGGTTGCTGGTGGTTGATAAACGCATACAGTTCTCTGTATGCAGGCTTGAATCGTTTATTCATGGCTTTTATGAATCGCTCGAATAACGCCTCTCTCTCTAAATTGGTTAAATCAAGACCAGATAGTTTAACTTTGAAGTCTTTATATAGAGGGTGTTCTCCGAATTCAGTTAGGGGGTATCCTTCAAGAAGGCCTTGTAGGGTTTCAAGAACCAACGGGTACGTGAACTTTGGAGGTGTTATCCCAGCGTTCTGATTGTGTTTTGCAATAGTTATGGCTGCTTTGATGGGGGTTCCAATCGTTTCTATACGCGTAAGATATGCGTTAGCATCTTCTTTTGAATCAACTTGGTGGTCGTTGACTAAGAAGGTTGTCAGGTACGAATGGACGCCAAACATGTGTGAAAATACGTAATGATACTGACGAAATTCGTACTCTTTTATTTCACTTTCGAGTAACGCAACCAGCATTTGCAAAGATTGCCTGTTTTGATTGGACAGTTGTGATAACTCTATTTTGACCGCTCTTTTCTGGAAATCTTTGATCTTTTCAATGCGTTTGGCTTTGGCTTCAAGAGAGAAATCATCCCAGAGGTATTGACGATCTTTTTTGCCGATCGAGGTTTCAAACATTGGGCTCGAGTCCAGTAAGAACTGGTCATATTCACTGAAGAGAGTTGCAGCCTCAGCGTTGGTTAAGGGGGACTCAGCTTGACGATTCTCTTGCGATGAAATCGTTTGATTGTTCTGTTGCTGGTGAGTGGTGCAGCCCGCCATGCCTATCAGAACACCCAGTGAGATTGACAGTCCAATTAACTTGAAGGAGATGGCTTGAGTTGAACGATGGGCTCGATATTCCATTGGTCGCATGGTGGACATCCTTGACATTAAGATGGACTTATTTCTTATGATGATGAAAGCTAACACTTTTTCACAGTAACCGCACGAAAGGGCGCTTACCGTCCATTTCTCATTAGGAAAGAAAAATGATTCCATTTTATGTTTCTATGTGAAGCGGGAATATATAATTGTGTTTTTATCTGAGAGGTAACCATTGAATAATATTTTCCAAATGTTGCTTGGGTGGCACGGGTTGTTGTTGGCGGTAAGTCTGAATGCAGCCCCGTCAATGTTTGATCATCCTGAAGCAGAGCTCATCGAAACCGTTCAAGAGCGATCAAACTTGCGTCTTATTGTGGGTGATGTCAAAAAAATCAGTGCGCAATGGGTTTCCGAAAATGAGGTAAAGCTTTTTGCGGAGCATCAAGATTCACTTTATCAATTGCCAAAGGGGACTGAATTAGAGCCTGTAGCTCAAGAGTGGCGAACAAAGCTGCTCACGCGACCTGGCAAGGTATTGCGAGAGTGTTTTGGGCGGGCCTGTGGCAATAGTAATTTTTACGCAAATGCAGTGTTTTCACAAAGAACACTGTATGGCCGTGATGATGATCAGGCTTACACATTATGGATGAGCAGTGAAAAACCAGAGTTGTGGATGATTTACGCTGTTGTTAGGGGAAATAGACAGCTCCAAGTTATCGAACGCCTGATTCGTTTAAATGATGATCAGTTGCGTCAACTCAAAGACCGGTTGGGGTTAAACACCGAGGGAGCAGTAGCTGGTAATACTCAATTGATAAAAGGTTTCAAATTAAATGCTGTCGGTCAAATTGATTGGTTAGGTTCTAAGGCTTCAATGGCAAGCCTAACCGAATGGATTAACAAGCATTCAAAGGTGCCTGCTTACTTAGTGATTTATCGGTATGCCAAAGAAGAGTTGGTTGTATTGCAACAACAAGCGACATCTTACGGTCAAGAATTTATGTTGTCTTTAAGAAAGCGACAGATTCCAGTAGAACAATTGGAGATGGTCGGCGCTGGACCACTTAAGGTATTGCCAGCGGATGAAATTTGGATTGAATGGATAATAAAGCCCAATCTAAGGTCTCATGGTTCTGAGTCGGCCGATTAAGGCTGCTATTTGATGGGCAGGTTGGATGGATTTATGTTTGGCAAAGAAGACCTAAAAGAGATTGAGAATCGCCCAACAACTGTGGCACTGGTTTTGGGATCTGGAGGACCAAGAGGGTATGCCCATATCGGTGTGATAGAAGAACTGAATCGGCGTGGTTACAAGATTGTTGGTATTGCGGGTTGTTCAATGGGCGCTCTGGTGGGCGGTTTCTACGCAGCTGGGAAGCTGGAAGAATACAAACAGTGGGTCAAACAATTAAGTTATGTCGATGTGTTGAAACTGATTGATTTCACCTTTTTGGCGTCTGGTGCAATTCGAGGTGAGCGATTATTTCAGGTTCTGGGAGAAATGATACACGGCATTCAAATTGAAGACTTACCCCTCGAATATACTGCGGTGGCAACAGACTTAGTGAAGCGCAAAGAGTACTGGTTTAAAAAGGGCCCTTTGGTATCGGCCATTAGAGCGTCGATAGCAATACCCAGCGTGGTCTCACCTTTAGAGTACAAGGGCCGTGTACTGGTGGACGGGGCGGTGTTAAATCCATTGCCAATTTCAGCTAGCATGTCGATTCATGCTGATAAAATCATAGCGGTTGATTTAAGCGCCGATGTTCCTATTCCTCCTGACTTGAAGCCTTGGTTTGAAGCCAGCGCTGCGAAAGAGGGTGAGGAAACGCAAGCGTGGAAACGCTGGATGAAACAGATTAGGCAGAAAACCACAGACTTTTTCGATTCGGATAAGCAAGCTTATGCTGGCCTTGATCTAGGAAAAATGGGGGTGATGGTGCAAATGCTGGATGTGATGCAAGCGTCCATTGCCCAGTATAAAATTGCAGGAAATGCCCCTGATTTGCTGATTAGAGTGCCTAAAGATTGTGCGAAAATGTATGAATTCTATCGAGCAACGCCTGTCATTGAACTAGGGAGGCGTGTAGCTCGAGAAGCATTGGATGGTTTAGAGCTCAATCAGTCAAGTTTATACGGCACTTTGTGAGTGCCCGCTGGGGTGCTAAGTTCGGCGTAATTTGCCATAATTGGCTTTTTCAAGAGAAACCTCATGGATAAACACTTTACTCAGGCACTTAAGGTCCTAAAAACGCCCAAGGACATTATCCGTTGGGCAGTGAGTCAGTTCCATGAAGCTGATTTGTATTTTGGTCACGGCACGGACAATGCCTGGGATGAAGCCCGTTATTTGGTGACCTATGCCTTGAACTTGCCATGGTCTGTAGCGGATGAGTGGCTTGATACTCAGTTGACAGCGATCGAAAGAAAACAAGTGCTTAAGTTGATTAAAAAGCGCATTAAAAAACGCCTGCCAGCGCCCTATATTACTGGTGAAGCCTGGTTTTGTGGTCTTCCGTTTTTTGTTGATCAGCGCGTATTGATTCCAAGGTCACCTGTGGGTGAGTTGATTGATAAAGACTTTTACCCTTGGCGCCATGGCCAGGTGAATAGAGTGTTAGATCTTTGTTGTGGCAGTGGTTGCATCGGCATTGCGGCGGCTTATCAGTACCCTGATGCGGAGGTTGTCCTCAGCGACTTATCGGACGATGCTTTGGCCGTTGCAGAAACGAACCTAGATGTCCATGCTTTGTGGGAACGAGCGGAACTGATAAAGAGTGACTTGTTTAACGAGGTCGCAGGTCGATTTGATCTAATTCTTACCAACCCTCCCTATGTTGATCAAGAAGACATGGATGCCTTACCGAAAGAGTATCGCCATGAACCCCGAATGGCTCTGGCTGCTGGAGATGACGGTTTGGATTTGGTGCGCAATATTTTGAAAAAAGCGGCTGACTACATGAATGAGGATGCCTTGCTTATTGTTGAGGTGGGGAATTCATGGGTGCATATGGAAGAAGCCTTTCCCATGGTACCCTTTACTTGGGTAGAGTTTGAACGCGGCGGGCACGGTGTTTTTGTAATGACACGTGCCGAACTCTTGCAGTATCAAGATGCTTTCTAGTGATACTGAGAATGAGATTTGTGTCTTAGCTTTGCACATTGAGCTGGATAGAGCAGTTGTATAACGCAGCGTATTTTGCTGATTAGCATAAGGTTATACGTTGTCATTGGGGCTGTCATGATGCCCCTTGATAGTATGAGGATGTTTGGGAATGGCAGGCAATTCATTTGGTCAAGCTTTCCGTGTCATGACGGCTGGAGAGAGTCATGGTGCGGCTTTGGTTGCAGTTGTGGACGGTTGTCCCCCAGGGATTCCTCTGGATGAATCAATGTTGCAAGTTGACCTTGATCGTCGTCGGCCAGGAACCTCAAAATACACGACGCAAAGGCGTGAGCCGGATGCAGTAAAAATCCTATCTGGCGTTTTTGAAGGCCGCACAACGGGCACGTCTATTGGATTGTTGATTGAAAACCAAGATCAGCGTAGTAAAGATTACTCTGAAATCGCCCAGAAATTTCGCCCAAATCATGCCGATTATGCCTACCAGCAAAAATATGGTGTTCGCGATTATCGTGGTGGGGGTCGTTCGTCAGCCAGAGAGACAGCCATGCGAGTTGCTGCTGGGGGAATTGCGAAGCAAGTGCTAAAGCCCTTGGGTATTGAGGTACGTAGTTGCCTCACTCAGTTGGGCCCAATTTGCGCTGAGACACTTGACTGGTCCGTGGTTGAATCAAATCCTTTTTTCTTCCCTGATTCAAAGAAAATCCCTGACATTGAAGACTACATGAAACGCTTGCGGAAATCGGGTGATTCGATTGGTGCGAAAATCATGGTGAAAGCAACGGGTATGATGCCTGGATTAGGAGAACCCGTGTTTGATCGGCTGGATGCGGATTTGGCTCATGCATTAATGAGTATTAATGCCGTTAAGGGCGTTGAGATCGGAGATGGGTTTGGTGTGGTCGATCAGCTGGGGTCTCAGCATCGTGATGAGTTAACGGCACAAGGCTTTTTATCCAACCATTCTGGTGGCGTTACAGGTGGCATTTCAACCGGGCAGGATGTGGTTGCGAGCATTGCGCTCAAGCCAACGTCGAGCATTTTGGTGCCAGGAAAAACCATTGATCTTGATGGAAATGAGACCGATGTTATTACAAAAGGTCGACATGACCCTTGTGTCGGTATTCGAGCCGTGCCCATTGCTGAAGCGATGATGGCATTGGTGCTGGTCGATCACCTCATTAGAAACAGAGGGCAGAATGCTGGTGTTCAATCCAAAACGCCAATCATTCCATCCATGAACAGCGCCCATGAATGATGCAGTTTTTGGGTGATCCTGCTTTTCCTCGTTGGAAGCTCTGTGTTCAGTACTTCTTATATTACGGCGTGCTTGGGTGCGTCGTACCCTATTGGGCACTGTTTTTAGTTGCTCGTGGGTTCGATGCTCACGAAGTGGGTGTGTTGGTAGGGCTCTTTGGAGCCGCCAGAGTCTTTTTCCCAACGCTTTGGGGAGCGCTGGCGGACAGAGCCGTTCAACGTAAAGGAATGCACGCACAAGACTATGTGTATCGTTTTGCCATTCTATTCTCTTTTCTGGGTTTCTTCCCTTTAGTACAGCATTGGTCTTTTTTCATTACTGCCATCATTGTATTGGTATATGGGGCCTCATGGTCAGGATTGGCCCCTTTGATGGAAACCAGATGCTTGCGATTGTTAGCGGGTGATATGGGCCACTACGGTGGTGTTCGGCTTTGGGGGTCTGTCGGGTTTTTAGTGATGGTTTTAGCCAGTGGGCAGCTGTTCGACTGGGTTCCAATTGAAACCTATTTGCCCTATGTCATGTTGTTGGGGCTTCTTCTACTGTTTGCTATGAGTTTATCTGGCCGTGCAGACCCAAGTATTTTAGAGGAGGCAAAAGCGGATACTCAGCGATTTGAAAGGAAAGCGTCATCATGGGTGGGCTTGTTAAAAAACAAGCAGGTATGGACGTTTTTGCTAACGGTCCTTTTAATGTCTTTATCTCATGGCCCTTTTTATACGTTCTTGGCGGTATATCTTGAAAACCTAGGGTACAGTAAAGGTGCGATTGGACTTTTTTGGGCGCTCAGTGTTGTCTCAGAAATTATTGCTTTCAGTTGGTTAAGAAAGGCGACAACTTTGCCTCGAAATCAAGTACTGATGGGGATTTCTGTTGTAGCCGCGATGGTGCGTTGGTGTTTAATGCTTATTGCGGACCAAGGAGTATGGATCATTGCTATCGCCCAATGTTTGCATGCGGCGACCTTTGGATTAATGCATGTCGCGTCCTTATCAAGAGTGCATGAGCTTTTTCAAGGGCCGCACCATAGTAAAGGGCAGGGGTTGTATTCCAGTTTGGGCCTAGCGGCTGGTGCATCGGGTGGTGCATTTTGGAGTGGCTTTAGTTGGGCAACCTGGGGGGCGCAAGGAACATTCTTGATTTCTGCTCTTATCGCGTTCATGGCGTTGATCGTGCTAGTGGTTAGCGGTTCGGCCAAAGCGAAATCCTTTAGCCGGCGTGTGCGGCAGTTAACCCCTTTTGTTGCCAAGGAGCGCTTATGAAAATTCAAATGGAGATAGATTTAACCCCTGAAGAGTTCAAGCAGCTTATGGGGTGGCCAGAGGTTAGCTTGATGCAAAAAACCAGTAGCAATCAGGCATCGAATGACACTTCAGCTGCGATGGAAGAGCAAGTCTGTGAGGCAATGAAGCAAAGCGTCTCTCACATGACCGAAATGCAATCCCTTTTTGGAAAAGCATTTGCTGCTGCTATCAAAGACATCGGTCGAGATCCAACAAAAGACCCGTAAGACCACTTTAACTTTACAATCACATTAACCGGTAGTTTGCATCCATGCAGTTTGAGGCGATAAAAAAAGAAATTCAGGAAGCGTATAGTACCTTTCTGCAAGCAAAAGACATGAAGCCTCGATATGGTCAAAAACTCATGATTGCGGCTATTGCGAATCATTTTGCTCAGGTCGAAATTAATGATGAGGGTAAGCGTTCAGGCGGATTGCCTGTTTGTTTGGCTGAGGCAGGGACGGGGACGGGAAAAACACTGGCCTATTTGATGGGAGCTTTGCCCGTTGCTAGAGCTTTAGAAAAAACCTTAGTCATCTCAACGGCGACGATTGCGTTGCAAGAACAATTGGTTGCTAAAGATTTACCAGACTTAAATGAGGCCACATCACTGAATGTTCAGTTTGAGCTGGTAAAAGGCCGCGGTCGGTACCTTTGTTTGAATAAGTTAGAGCAGTTGTTGCAAGATAATCGCAGAATGCATGCGACACTTGATTTGTTGGAAACCTATGACCCCTCGGATACAGAAGCGGATCTCTATTCTGACTTTTTCACTCGATATTCAACTGGGCGTTGGAACGGTGAGTATGACAGCTGGCCTGATCAGCTATCGGGGGAGGTTTGGTCAAGGGTAACCGCTACACACCGAGAATGTACCGGCCGCAGCTGTACATATTACGATCATTGCCCTTTTTATCGTGCTCGCCAACCTATAGAACAAGCCGATATTCTTATTACGAATCACGATATGGTGCTGTCTGATTTAGCACTGGGTGGAGGAGCGGTATTGCCTCCGCCAGAAGATTGCATATATGTTTTTGATGAAGCTCATCACTTGCCCGACAAAGCGTTGCAGCATTTTGCAGGCAGTTTTCGCTTTAAGCAGGCTTATGCTTGGGTAAAGCAGTTGGATCAACTCATGTCGGGAATCGCGAGTCAGTTAGGTATACCCGCTCTTTTGGAACAAAGTTTTGTGGGTATTCCACAAATGGCAACTGAGCTGAGCGACGCTTGGCGACAATTAGAAATTCAGTTAATGGAATGGGAAGAAAATTCTGATGATGGGGTTTTTCGGTTTAAAAAAGGCGTGGTACCTGATGAGTTTCAAGAAGCCGCTCAAGGCTTTGTGATTCAGTTAACTCGACTTACCAATGCTCTCAATGAAATTACGGATGTATTTAAAGAATCAACGACTAAAAAAGATGGACTCTTTCCCAAGGCGGATGCGGAATTTTGGTATCCTTTGTTGGGACAAATGCAAGCTCGATTTGAATCGGCTTATCAATTGTGGGTGAGCTATACGCGTAAAGATCCAGAAGGTGAGCCGCCCATGGCTCGTTGGTTAACCTGGCTATATGGTGATCAACAGGATTTAGAGCTCAGTGCAAGCCCCATATCGGCGGCAGAAGAACTTCGAAAGCACCTTTGGAGCCGCTGCTTTGCCGCGGTCATGACCTCTGCAACCCTAAGTGCTTTGAATCGGTTTGATCGAATCAAGCTGAGAGCGGGTCTCAATGGCTTGGTCTCAAATGAATTGCAGGTTCCAAGCCCGTTTCGTTTTGCTGAGGTGGCAACGTTAGAGGTGAGCGACTTAGGAAACCCGAGCATTCATCAAGAACATACACAGCGAATTGGTGAACGATTACCTAAGTTGCTGCAACAAGATGAAGCCGTATTAGTTTTGTTTGCGAGTCGCCGGCAGATGACTGAAGTGCTGGATACGGTCCGTTCTAAGCTCTCAGTATTGGCTCAGCATGAGCTAAGTAAACAGGAGATTCTAAAGCGCCATAAAGCGTTAATAGATGATGGGAAGGGCAGTGTGATTTTTGGGCTCGCTAGTTTTGCCGAGGGAATAGATCTACCGGGTAAATATTTAACCCATGTTGTGATTGCTAAGTTACCTTTTGCGGTTCCCAACGATCCTATTGAAGCTTCAATGGCTGAATGGGTGGAGAGTCAGGGAAGAAACCCTTTTATGGATATTACCCTTCCAGATGCATCAGTAAAATTGGTTCAGGCTTGTGGTCGATTATTGCGAACAGAACAAGACCAAGGGAAAATCAGCATTCTGGATGGTCGATTAACATCAAAGCACTATGGCCGCTCGCTGTTACAAGCGTTACCTCCTTACCGTCGGGTGACCCGTTAGAATGTTCAAAGATGTACAGATTGCTGCTCATCAGTTGCCATTCAAAGTGCGAAGTGTCGGATTGGCGAGTCTATATACTTTATTGGGCCTTATCTCAACATTATGGCTGACATGGTATCTGTTGGCTCAAATCGATTTTTCCTATCCCATATGGTACGACTGGCTCAGTATTGATCAATTAATACAAGATGTTGGGCCTGAAAACCAATATAAGCTTGGATTAGAAGCATGCTCAGCTCAGGAGCATGCAACCCTTTTTAGTCAAATAGTGGATGCTATCCATACCTCTGAAGGCAAGGGGTTAGAACATATTCGCTACTGCAACGCTCAGGGCCAGCTGTTATTGAGGGAACCTGAAATCATACACCTTCAAGATGTTGCTCATTTATTAAAAGTATTCAAGTGGGTTGGGATATTGGCTACGGTCTTCTGGATCGCTTTAGCCATTGGTTTGAGGCATCAACGTTTAATTCCTCAGGGTAAGCAATTAGGGGTGGGTTTAGCAGCAATTTTTGGTATTCTAGCGCTCGTGTTGATTCTGTTTGGCCCTGTCGATGTGTTTTATGCATTACATGATTGGGTGTTTCCAGAAGGACACCAGTGGTTTTTTTATTATCAGGAATCACTGATGACAACCCTCATGAAAGCACCTGATCTGTTTGGTGCCATTGCGTTAGAATGGGGGGTAGCAGCATGTGCTGCTTTTGTATGTGCGCACTGGGCATTTCAATGGCGTATGCGTACTTAGTTCTTTTATTGTGATGTGGGCGAAAGGCTGCATTGATTCGATAGTGTTCATGTTGTAAGTACCTCCTATGGAAAAGAAACGTTACCTCACAGGCATCACGACGACAGGTACCCCTCATTTGGGTAACTACGTTGGAGCTATTCGTCCCGCCATTGAAGCCAGTAAAAACCCAGAGTTTGATAGCTACTATTTTTTGGCGAACTATCACGGGTTAATTAAGTGTAAAGATCCAGCACAAATTCAGCAGTCCACGAAAGAAATTGCGGCAACTTGGCTTGCGTTGGGGTTGGATACTGATGCGAGTACCTTTTACCGCCAATCCGATGTGCCAGAAGTAACAGAGCTCTGTTGGGTGATCACCTGTTCAACCGCGAAAGGCCTTATGAATAGGGCACATGCTTATAAAGCGGCTGTTCAAGAAAATGAACAAAGTGGTGAGACTGATCCTGATAAAGGCATCACCATGGGGTTGTTCTCATATCCGGTTTTGATGGCAGCGGATATTTTAATTTTCAATGCTCATAAAGTCCCGGTTGGCCGTGATCAAATTCAGCACGTGGAAATGGCTCGTGACGTAGCTCAGCGGTTCAATCATCATTACGGGGAAATCTTCACCCTTCCTGAAGCCGTAGTAGACGATTCGGTTGCCGTGTTGAAAGGCGTTGATGGAAGGAAAATGAGTAAAAGTTACAATAACTTTATTGCGTTATTTTCAACTGAAAAAGCGCTGAAAAAATCCATCAATAAAGTACGAACAAACTTGCTTGAGCCAGGCGAGCCGAAAGATATTGATGACTCTTTGGTTTTTGAATTGTGGCAAGCGTTTGCAACCCCTGAGCAGGTTTCCTATATGGAAGATCAATTTAAGGCGGGAATCGCTTGGGGACAGGCCAAAAAAGAACTTTTTGAGTTAATTAATGGCCAGCTACAGGAACCACGAGCACGTTACGAAGAACTAATGGCTAAGCCTGATGTCATTGAAGCCGAATTGCAAAAAGGCGCAGAAAAAGCTAGAGAGCGTTGCCAAACATTAATGAGCAACGTGAGAAAGGCTGTAGGCCTATCCAAAATTAAGTGATGGCATCACCTGCGTTTATTCAAAAATACTCTGCTAAAACCGACTTGAGTTCTTGAATGAGCTCAGGATCCATAAAGGTATAGTTGTCAAGAATATCCAACACAATAATGGGTTTGTGCTGCAATAAGCGCGCAAACTCTGCTTTGATGCGTTGCTTGTGCTTTTCTTCCATGACATATATGACGTCTGCCCATTGGATGTCTTTAGAGTTAATGGTGTGTCTAGCATGGGGCTGGTACCAGCTGAGCGGGCATTGACCCCCGGGTGCCGTTTAAATAGTGCTTCTGCCGTAGGGCTTCGCCATTGGTTACGGCTACAAACAAAAAGCAAGCGTTCCATTATGAATTGAATCCTTAGCAAATTATCTAATTAGAACACAATTCTTGCCTGATTCTATAGAGGATGATACGAGAGTAAGTCATTTAATTAGCGTTCGGATGGTACTTCCCTTCAAAGCTTGCCTCCCTCATCTTAATGATGTCACCAGCGTCGCGCATTTTTTGTAGATTTTCATTAAAGATTTTAATGAGCTTCTCACCGTTGGTAACTTGTTTGGATATAATAAGGAATAATGGTTGTGTTGAAATGGGTCGTTGATGATTGGTTATCATCTCTTTGGCTTTGGGGTATTTAGTATTTAATAGGTCGTAGCCAACCTCTGCTGTTAAAGGAAATGCATCAATGCGGTTGTTAAGAAGTAATCGTAGTCCCATGAGGTCGTCGGCAACACGTATGACTTTAATTTTCTTCTTCTCTTCATAGCTTTTGAAATCATCGCTGTAAAAATACCCTTGTGTAGCAGCAAGCGAGTAGTGAGCAAGGCTATTAAAATCAGTCCATGCAAAATTATTGTCTTTTCTATGAAAGAAAACCCAAGCTACTTTCATTACTGGGTTGCTGTAATGGAATAAGACTTCTCGTTCTGGTGTTTTAGACCACCCAACAGCGCCATCCCACTCGGCGGATTTTTCCGCAAGTTTAAGGCCTCGGGCCCAGGGGAAAAACCCGTAGCTAACTTTGATATTTGATTGCTCGAATGCTCGTTTAACTATGTGGGAAAATAAGCCAAATTCTTTGTACTCCTCTGAAAATAATGGGCGCCACTCGCCATTGGTGAGTCTTACAATCGTTTCTGATTTGGCGTGAAGTGCCATAGGTAGTGCTAGAGCTAAAACCAACACCAATACCAATACTAATATCAGTGGTTGTATGGTTGGCTGATATAGCCTTATCTTCATAATAGAATGGGAGTCCATGTGTTGAATAAGTACAACCATAGACTAAGTCTAGAACCAAAGGGGGAGGGGAGCTTAAAAGATCGACAGGTTTTCCCTATGTTTGGTGGCCCTTATTACGATAATTTGTGAAGCATCATTTGGGTTTTCTCAGTTGTTTATATTCCTAATGCTTTCACCATACTATTAGCATCACTCCATAAAGGGATAGATTCACCTTTATCATTAAAGAGTGTTGGAACACCCTTAACTTTGAGCTCCCCCGCGTACTGTACATGCTCTTCAAGAGGGTTTATGCAGCGAGATCGAAGACTAACTTTCCCGCCATGAAAAAGGGTATTAAAAGCACCTTGTTTAAACTGGCTGCACCAGACGGCTCGAATGTCGTTAGCTCTTGAGCCAACCAATTCACCCTCTTGGTTGTAGTTGATGCCACTCATCAATGGCAGAGGGTAAAAGTGAAGAGAAACACCTTTGTTATTTAATGCTTTTGTCATTTTATGTAAGTGTTTGCATGCACTACAGTCAGGGTCAGTGAAAACATACAAGCGTGCTTTCTCGGAACCATCAGCTGGAAATACGATACTAGGAGAGTTTTTAAGCTGCTGAAAGGCTTGCTGCTTGCTATGGCCAGAATGCCACCACCAAGCAACACCAACAAGAATCAATAGAATAGTCATTTTTCCTGACACTTGCAGCCTCATTTCATAAGTCGGTAACAGGGTCAAAGATTAACATGTGCGACATTGGTATGTGTATTTGCGTCGATAAAATGAGCATTACGTCTCAAGGTGGAATCAAGCGATAAGTGTGTGGCTACTTAGAATGAATTTCTTAGTAAGATTTTATCGTGCAAACCCGATGATTTAATTTTTTTCAGTCCATTGTTGAAAATGGTTACCAATTTTTCTGCGTTTTTAGATTTTTTTGAAATCAGTAAGTAATAATCTCCAACTTTTAGTGTTTTTATGGGCTTGTTGTTAATCCATTACCTTTTGATTTTCACCTTGTTTTAGTGATGCCCGTTTTGAGGATTTTGGCGTTTGTGACAAGCATTAATTCACAGGCTCCAGCACCAGTATCGGATCTGCTAAATGAGCTTATCCAAACTTTATTCTCGTTGGATGCATGAACGCGAACTAAATAACCGGGCAGGTAAATGATTTGCCCGACCCTGATTTTCTTTAAATCATTTTCTATTCTACCATTAAAAGGAATTATGTGTGTATTGGCGCTTTGTAGAATTATTTTTTGTCTTGGAATGGGGTATGGATTGGCATACCAATTATAAAAACGATCTGATTGTGAAATTTGGATCTTTGAATTAATATCGGGATCTGACATTTCTTCCCAACCCAGTGCAAAATCTACAGGTGAAAAATCAGCTTCTTGTCCATCATGGTATTCTTTGATAGACAAAACAGAAGCTTGTATCTCGTATTGTTGCATCCCAATTACACTGTAATTTTTAATAGAAAGAAGTTCTCGCTCTTTGATGTTCACCGTTTTTGGTGGGTGTGGAGCGTGAATGCCTGGCTCTAAATTAACGGAGGGTTGCAATCCATATTCAGGTAGTCTGGTTGATAGCTCGAAGTCAGGAGCTGTTTGACTCGAAACTTGTTCATCTTTATGTTGTTCGCTTTTTGTGCTGGATGTGTGGTAAGTCTTTGAGGAGAGATCCCAAAGGATAATTAAACTTAATGTGCAGACAGTTAAACTTGCTATCTTTTTCAAATGAATAATACCCCTTAATTTTCTGGTTGGTGATTCTATTGTGCTAAATGTACTCTCGCATGTATTAGATGCTAATGTCTGAAATCACAAATGATTCACACTCCTTCGCAAACCCTTTAAGAAATATTTGTTTGCCATCGTCTTTAATTGAATATCCATTCATTTTTACGCACCGCCCTTTTGCTTGAAATTTTTTCCAGGTGCTTGGGTCTGATGGGGTGTATAATTCAATGGAGATGAGTTTTTTGTGAATCTCTTCGTTTTCAGGTATGATTACTTTTAGTTGTGCGTATTGGTTGAGGAAATCAGCGGGACAAACCTTGCTGTTGTGGCCATAGTTCTCAATATATAGAGCGTAACTCATGGGTTCAAGGTAACCCAGGAAACCGATGGGCCCATAAGCTCCATTCTTAACGCCAGTGAACTTTACAGTATTGAGAAGCATCCCTTTAATCGTCTTAGAATTACTCCGCAAGTCAAAATGAGCTTCGACATCACCTGCAGAAATTTTTAATGTGTTATTTTCTATAACTCTTTGTATGTCCGGAGTGCCTGCATGAGTAACTATTGAAAGAATTGCTTTGGGGGAGGTGGGTGCTCCATTCGAGTACCAGTAGTACCCTGCGAAAATTAAAAGGATAACGACTATGATGTTTTTCATAAAAAGTATAAGCTCCAAGTGTAGCGTTAGTTTTGATAAATTTACCCCATATTTTGGTATGCTGCCAGAAATCCACTTTGACGACATAGCTAGTGCATTTACTATATAAAAAGAGCTCTTATCATTTAACGTAAGTATTTACATGTAATGCGGTTATGATCAATAGAGTACTCATTAGATACTTGCTAAGGCAGTTCTTAAGCGGGTGGTGGGATTATAGGTTATCAGCTACGGCGTCAATATGCTCATTTGTGATGTTAACATGAGTGTTACATATCATTATGTAGGTAAGTGTGTGGCTGCTTAGAATGAATTTCTTAGTAAGATTTTATCGTACAAACCCGATGATTTAATTTTTTTCAGTCCACTGTTGAAAATGGTTACCAATTCTTCTGCGTTTTTAGATTTTTTTGAAATTAGTAAGTAATAATCTCCAGTGCTAAAAGGCTTTGGATGATATGTGATGTTTTTGCCTGACAGGAGGTCGTCTTCTGAATTAATGATTTCTCTTCCCACTTCTAGGGTGTTAGGAAATAAATCTGCTCGTTGGCTGCTTACCATTTTTAAGCCTGCTATATCATTGGCAACATAGGTGACGTTTATTTGGTTGTTTTTTACTGCATCACCAAACCCTTCCCAAGGTTCATAACCAATAACACTGACTAATCTGTAGTTTTTTATTTCATCTAGTGATTGCCAGTCAAACGTTAAGTTCGGGTTGTGGAAGAAAACGTTGTTTAATGTAATCACGATATCTGTGTAAAGGAAGTCAGCCATTCTTTTTTTTCTCTTGCCCCAAATGGCGGTCCCTTCGAATGGTTTACCAAGTTTCGCTAACTGGAAGCTTCTTTCCCAAGGAAGAAATTTAAATTCTGCGTAAATCCCTTCTTCTCTAAAAGCTTCAAAGATGATGTGAGATGCAATGCCGCCGTTTTCATAATTTTCCGAATGAAGTGGAACCCATTCGCCTGTAGAAATAGTGATGGTCCGTATGTCGGCCGCTAGGGCTGAATCCTGAACCGTGAGAAATACTGTCAGGGTTGTTAGGTATTTAATTAGTTTGTCAGAAGTCAGAGGCTGCATTCGCCATACCTCGAAGGTGTTATAAGTTGATCCTGTGGGTGACTAGTTGAATTCTAGACGTAGAGGTGGGTATTTGATTTAAAAAGGCTGGGGGGAATTTAAGCTAGCCATTCAATTGCTAGCTTAAATTGGATTTTTTGATTAGGTGGCGTTACTAAACATCTCGTTTAAGTGCCTTAAAACCGATATCTTTTCTGTAGTACGCGTTGTCCCACGTTATTTTGTCGACCGCAGCGTATGCCTTATCTTGAGCTTCTTGAGTGTTTTTGCCTAACGCCGTTACACAAATAACGCGTCCTCCGTTAGTAACAATATGGCCATTCTTTTCTGCAGTCCCTGCATGAAAGACAATACCTTCTTCTGGAGTGATGCTATCAAGCCCCTGAATAATATCGCCTTTTTTGTACTCAAAGGGATACCCGCCGGCCGCCATTACCACACCAAGAGCGGTATGTGTGTTCCAGATAGCGGTTTTTTGGTTTAGCTTTCCAGAAGTGGCAGCTAGACACAGCTCGACCAAGTCGCTTTCCAGTCTCATCATGATGGGTTGTGTTTCTGGATCGCCAAAGCGGCAATTAAACTCCAGAACGTTTGGCGTTCCATCTTTGGCAATCATGAGGCCTGCATAGAGGAACCCACGATAGTAAATACCGTCCGCTTTTAACCCCTCAACCGTTGGGCGGATGACTTCACTCATGACCTTTTTTTCAAGTTCTGGCGTTAATAATGGAGCGGGGGAGTAGGCACCCATGCCACCCGTATTAGGTCCTTTATCGCCATCATCGCGTGCCTTGTGGTCTTGAGAAGATGCCATCGGCAAGACGTCAGTTCCATCAACCATAACGATGTAAGACAGCTCTTCTCCCTCTAGAAAAGACTCGATCACTACTCTCGCCCCTGCTTCTCCAAAATGGTTTTCGGATAACATGGATTTGATGGCTTGTTCTGCCTCCGCAGATGTTTGAGCGATAATCACGCCTTTTCCGGCAGCTAGACCGTCTGCTTTAATAACGATTGGCAGCCTTTGGTCTTTTACATAGGTAAGCGCCTCTGATTCATTGGTAAAAACCGCATAAGCGGCTGTCGGAATCTCATGGCGCTGTAAAAAGTCTTTGCTGAATGATTTAGAGCCTTCCAGTTGCGCTGCTTGTTGGTTCGGACCAAAAACAGCTAAATCTGCCGCTTCGAAGGCATCAACCAAGCCTTCAACAAGAGGCTGTTCAGGGCCGACGATGGTTAGCCCGCAATTGTTTTCTTTGGCAAATTGGATCAGTGATTGCTGGTCATTTGGGGAGATGGCTATGTTATCAATGCTAGGATCTACTGCAGTACCCGCATTGCCAGGTGCTACATACACTTTATCAACCAGAGGGGATTGGGCCGCTTTCCAAGCGAGGGCATGTTCACGACCACCAGAACCAATAATGAGTACATTCATGCTTTATATTCCTACAAGGCTCTTTTCTTAGTGTTTAAAGTGTCGAGTGCCAGTAAACATCATAGCGATGCCATGTTCATTGGCAGCAGCAATGACCTCGTCATCTCGGATTGAACCGCCTGGCTGTACAATTGCCTTAATTCCCGCCTGTGCTGCAGCATCAATACCGTCCCTAAAGGGGAAAAATGCGTCCGATGCCATGACGGATTCTGGAACCTCTAGATGGGCATCGGCGGCTTTGATGCCAGCAATACGCGCTGAGTAGACACGACTCATTTGACCTGCACCAACGCCAATGGTCATTTGGTTTTTGGCATAAACAATGGCGTTCGATTTAACAAAACGCGCAACTTTCCATGCAAACATTAGGTCTTTACGCTGAGCTTCGGTCGGCTGGATAGAGCTAACGACTTGCCAGTCTGCAATAGGGGTAATCAGCCGATCCGTGTCTTGCACTAATAGCCCGCCTGTAACCCTTTTATATTCAAAATCTGGGGTGTGAGAATGCCATTGGCCGGTGGTGAGTACGCGAACATTGGCTTTTTTGGAGGCGACTAATAAAGCTTCGGGTGTAGCAGTAGGGGCAATAATGACTTCAACAAACTGTTTTTCAAGAATGTGGTTCATGAGCTTCTCATCAAGCTCTTTGTTGAAGGCAATGATGCCACCAAAAGCTGAGGTCGGATCTGTGCTGAAAGCTTTTTCATATGCGTCTAGAGGGGTCTCACCGATCGCTACACCGCAGGGGTTGGCGTGTTTGACGATAACGCAGGCTGTTTCATTAAAGGTTTTAACGCACTCAAGAGCAGCATCTGCATCAGCAATGTTGTTAAAGGACAACGCTTTTCCTTGATGCTGTACTGCTGTTGATATGCTAGGAGCATGCTGCGTGGTTTCGGTGTAAAAAGCCGCTTGTTGATGCGGGTTTTCTCCATAACGCAGGCTCTGGCGTTTTTGAAAGCTGATGTGAAGATCATTTGGGAAAACCTCAGCCTTTGGCGCTTTAAAAAACGTTTCATCGTTTTTAGGGGCTTCTACAGAGGAAAGGTATTGAGCAATCATTGCATCATATTCAGCAGTATGATTGAAAGCTTTGACTGCCAATTCAAAACGCATGCTGAGACTGAGCCCTTCTTCAGACTTCATTGCATCTAAAATCGGCTGATAATCATTTGGGTTGACCACAACGCCTACGAAACGATGGTTTTTGGCTGAGGCTCTCACCATCGCTGGACCACCAATATCGATGTTTTCAATAATATCACTCAAAGTTGAGGCTTGATTGGCAATGGTTTGCGCGAAGGGATAGAGGTTGACGACAACCAAATCAATGGGCTGTATGCCATGCTCTGCCATGACGGCGTCATCTTGGCCTCGGCGCGCTAAAATACCGCCGTGGATAGAAGGGTGTAGGGTTTTAACTCGGCCATCCATGATCTCTGGGAACTGAGTAACGCTGGAAACTTCGGTGACGTTTAATCCTGCCTCGCTAAGTGTTCGGTAGGTACCACCCGTTGATAAAAGCTCTATATCGAGTGCTTGCAGTGCTTGAGCAAATTCTATAATGCCCGTTTTATCTGAAACACTGAGTAATGCGCGCTTGATTGAGGTTTTCACGGTTATCCTCATGAGTGCAATGAACTAAGGATTAATTGCATTTTTGGAGAGAAGCCTAGGTCCAAATTAGGTTAGGCTAAAACGACGGAGGGCGGCACATGGCCGCCCTCCGTTGGTATACATCAAAGCATACCGTTTTCTTTAAGTTTCTTTCTAAGCGTGCCTCGATTTAAACCAAGGATGTTGGCCGCTTGAGTCTGATTGTCTCGAGTGTAGCGCATGGTCACTTCTAACAAAGGTGCCTCGACCTCTGACAGCACCATCTTGTACACATCCGATATTTTTTCGCCATCCAGCTGTGAAAAATAGTTAGATAATGCTTTTTCTACCGCATCCCGCAACGTTTGCGTTTGAGGCTCAGTGGGTTCATGCCACCCCAGGGACGATTTGTCCGCATCCAACGTGTCTTTCACTACGGATGGTGCTTCTGGTATGTTCATGCAGCCAGTTCCTTAATTGATTCCAAGTGCTTCACATAGGCGCGAATGGCTTCGGCTTGAGCTGCAGGACTCTCGATGGCATTAAACTTCTTACGAAATTCTTTGCTGTTAGTATGAGTCTGCAGATACCAGCCAACGTGTTTGCGCGCAATTCGAACACCCATAACTTCGCCGTAAAATTGGTGAAGTTCAAAAAGGTGTTCGAGCAGTATCTGTTTTACTTCCTTCAAACTAGGAGGGGCTAATCGCTCTCCTGTTTCAAGGTAGTGATTAATTTCCCGAAAAATCCAAGGTCGCCCTTGGGCCGCGCGGCCTATCATGACAGCGTCGGCTCGTGTGTATTCCAGTACCTGAGCTGCTTGCTCGGGACTTGTAATATCCCCATTAGCAAATACGGGGATATCAACGGATTCTTTTACTGCTCGAATACTGTCGTATTCAACATGGCCCTTATAGCCACAGGCTCGAGTGCGTCCATGTACAGCTAGAGCGGCAATGCCGGCATCTTGTGCGATAGAAGCTATTTCGAGCGCATTTTTGGTGTCTGGGCACCAACCGGTCCGGATCTTTAAGGTAACGGGTATGGATACTGATTCCGTTACGGCTTGAAGAATGTCCCTCACAAGGGCTTCATCCTTCAGTAATGCTGACCCTGCCGCTTTGTTGCAGACCTTTTTAGCCGGGCAACCCATATTAATATCTATGATTTGAGCACCCATTTGCTCATTCACTCGAGCAGCCTCAGCCATCATTTCTGGATCGCCACCAGCAATTTGCACCGAAATGGGTGTACTTTCCCCCTGATGGTTCAGTCTAAGTTTGGACTTACGACTATCCCATAAGCGCACGTCAGATGTCACCATTTCCGATACCACAAGGCCAGCCCCAAGTTGTTTACACAACGATCGAAAAGGCCTATCGGTGACACCTGCCATGGGTGCCAAGATAGTGGGGTGGCTAATCAAATATGGGCCAATGTACAGCATATGGCTGGTTATAAAATGTTCATCTGTCAGGGGCGGGGTATGATACTCCTTAAGAGGTAAAGTTTGAACCCCAAGGTTAGTTAAAACCTACCCTCAACAGGTTTTGTTTGGCCTTTGGCTGAATGTTGACCGACAAAAAATGAACGCTGTGCAATGAGAGGATGACCTTAAATGGCGGTCATCCTCCAAAAAAGCTAATAAATATAATAAGTTAGTATAATTGGACTAATAATTTAGGGGCCAAAAGGTTACTTTGTAATTAATGGCTTTGGGGCCAGGGTCAAGAATTTCAAATCGTACGTGAATTTCCTTTTCAATGGGCATCATGGTAATGCCCGCCAATTCACCCTTAAGATATTCGGCCGGCATAAATCGTCTACTTGCGACGGGTTTTTGCTGATGGTCACTGAATAAAATCTCGATTTGCGGAAAGGGTTGCTGAAACGCGGCTTTGTTGATCATTAAAATATCCACCACCAGAGCATCGTCTCGAGTAGGGTGTTTTCTTACTCGAGGGGTCGTAGTGGTTTTGATTTCATGCACAGCAACCTTGCTGGGTAAATTGCAGCCGGCAATAGCGCAAATCCACTCCATATAAGGCCGATACTTGGGTGTTTTAGACAGTTCGTAGAAATTGTAAAAGACGTATTGACCACCCAGAGCTCCTACCAGTATTAACGCGACAAAAAACCAAATAAATCCCAGTTTCTTACTTTTTCCATCAGAGTGATGAGACAGTGAGAGCGGCTCATCTTCAATGGGTGGGACTGGGTGGCGAGGAGTACTCTCATCATTTTGCTCATTTTTCTTACTAAAAAATCCCTTTTTCTTTTTCCTGCTTGTGTTCTCTTCTGCAGGTGGAACATCCTCGTCTATAAGCTCTAGATTGAATTCGGATTCTGGCTTTTTTCGCTTCTTGCTTGGTGTTGGTGAAGGGGGAGGGGCAACGGGCGCTGTAATGGGCTCTACTTCAACGCTTACCTCTTCTTCATCACTCAAAAGAGCATTGGCCCAATCTTCTTCATCGTCGGATCGGGTATCGTTAGTATCCTCTTCTTCTTCGAATGGATCACTTAGGGCCTGTCCCGCTTGGAGCCCTAAAAACGATTCGTCAAACTCAAAGTCGACCTCAACATCTTTTGACTCTGGCTGAGTAGATTGAAGGCCAATAACGTTATCTTCTTCCTCTTCTATGCTTGAATCGTCCCCAAAACGTTCTTCAGGTTCATCATTTTCAGGTTCAGTAGCGTTGGAAGATATTTCTGTTACCGGTTTTTGGGGTGGTGTTGCTGGATCGGGTGCCGATGAGGCAGCTGCTTCCACTGGAGCAGGCCCTTTTGAGTGCTTAATAGCATTGAAAACATGTAGGCAGGCTCCGCAACGCACAGCCCCCTTTGCAGCACTTAATTGGCTCTCAGTGACACGAAAAGATGTCCCACACTTCGGACATTGAGTGATGATTGGGCCTGCCATGCTTACTGATTGTCTCCAACAAATTAGCCAAGGCGAAATAGCTTTGCTGTATTACTTAGTGCGTGGGTTTGCGGGTCAGGTCCTTTTACGTCCTTCAATGCGAACCCACCCATCATCCTGAGTGTACGGTAAGAGATCAAACCAATGTTGGTACTGGTTCATGACTTCCTGAGCCTGCTTTTCTAGGATGCCTGACAACAGTAATTGACCACCCGAAGCTGTCATCGCTTGTAACCTGTCGGCTAGTTCTAGCAAAGGGCCGGCCAAAATATTTGCGATCACCAGTTCGTATTGTTCGACTGGCTGTTCCTCTGGGAGCAAGAGCTTGTAGTTTTCGTGGGATACTTGATTACGCTTGGCATTCAGTTCGGTTTCCGTAAGCGCTTTAGGGTCAATGTCTACGGCTGTCAGTTCAGTGGCGCCAAGTTTTAGAGCAGCGATACCTAAAATACCTGACCCGCAACCATAATCACACACGCTTTTCCCTTTGATGTCGGTATGATCAAGCCATTGCAAACACAAACGAGTAGTGGGGTGGGTTCCGGTGCCAAATGCGAGCCCAGGGTCAAGTTTCAATGCAATCGTATTTTCGGGAATGTCTCCCTCGTGAGAGGTGGGGAAAACCCAAAGGCGTTCGCCAAACTGCATTGGTTTGAAATCGTCAGCCCAAGCTGTTTCCCACACTTTGTCTTCCAGGATTTCAATTTGATATTCTGGAAAGGCTGTACCCGTTTCTTCTCTATAGAACTGAGCCAACTGATCTGCTCTTTCAGCTACAGGCTGATCAGAAGTGAAGAGCCCAACCATAATGGGTTTATCCCACATGGGATAACTGTAGGGCAGCTTTTCATAGAGTGGCTGGTCTTTTGGTTCTAGTAGACTGACAGCCTTAGCGCCTATCGCGAGGAGAAGGTCTTCGAACGTTTGTGATTGCCCAGCTTCTACAGGGAAGCGAATCTGAATCCAAGCCATAACAGAAATTGCACTGCTCAATACCATAACCCGGCTAGGGTTGCTGGGTTATCCATTAGATAAAGGTGGGTTAGTTTCCAGCCAGTTTATGGCGGCTTCAAATGCTAATTGATACCCCATAGCACCAAACCCACAAAGTACCCCTTTGGCAACGTCAGAAAAATATGAGTGTTTCCGAAAGGGCTCGCGAGCGTATACGTTTGACAGATGGATTTCAATAAAAGGGATCTGAACGGCCGTTAAAGCATCTCTTAGAGCAATACTTGTATGGGTGAAGGCCGCAGGATTGATCAGAATGAAGTCAATATTTTCATTTTGTGCCTGATGAACCCTATCAATCAATGCATGTTCTGCGTTGCTTTGAAAATGGAGTAGGCGATGCCCTTTATCTGAAGCTAGCTTCAACAGATTGGTTTCAATATCAGCTAAGGAGGTGTGACCGTATTGGTTGGGTTCACGTGTACCTAGAAGATTAAGGTTGGGACCGTTCATTAGCAGGATTGAAAAAGCCATACGTCAATGAATACCGAAAAGTGACTAACTTCTTGAATGTAGGACGAAAGGGCCCTCTATTGCAAGGGGGTTCAGCCTTCTTCTAAGGGCTTGGAGGAATCTTCTTGACGATAAATGACAATTCGATTTCGGCCACCCCTTTTGGCTTGGTATAAAGCCTGATCAGCCCACTCCACCAAGAAATCTTGATTTTCTCCATCGTATTCGACTAAGCCAGTACTAAAAGTAACGTTGAATTCAGTGGGCCCCGCCGGTTGTTTTAAGTGAGAAAACGATTCCCGAATGCCATCAAGAACGAGAAAAGCTTCTTGTTCGTCAGCGGCAGGTAGAATAATGACAAACTCTTCGCCGCCATATCGGCCAATAGTGTCGCTTTTTCGGAGTCTTTGCTTTAAGAATAAAGCCAGGCTGCAAATGACTCGATCGCCTACGGGGTGTCCATAGGTGTCATTCACTTGCTTAAAGTGATCGATATCCAGTATTCCCATCACCAGTGAGGCTCCGGATTGTTTCGCTTTTGCACATTCTTGAGCGAGTCTTTCGAGAGTGTGGGTATGATTAAATAACCCTGTTAGGCTGTCCCGAACGATGAGGGAAGCGAGGGCTCTGGCTCGTCGGCCACGATTGTTAATGGTAGCAATCAAGTGTTTGGGATCGACGGGCTTGGTGAGAAAGTCATCCCCCCCTTGGCTCATCGCTTTTAATTGTTTTTCTCGATCTTCTTCTCCGCTGAGATAAAGAATGGGTACCCTCATATAACGCTCTTGCTGGCGGATGACAGCCGCCAACTCCATGCCGTTACAATCAGGCATGTACATATCCATGATGATGATCTCAGGCTGAAACTTTTCCATTACCTGGAGTACTGTCATGGGCTGTATGACAGCCTTCGTGATCATGCCAGCATTATTGAGAACTCTTTCCACAAAAGCTGCCTGAGAGCGAGAGTCCTCAACAATCATGACCTTATAGGGCTCTTGTGGCATGGAGTGAGTCAGCTGCTCGACAATGGTGATCAATTGTGAAGGGTTGGCATCAGAGAGATACTGAATGCCGCCTGCTCTGGTAGCTGCTAATCGGTGAGGTAGGTCTGCCTTGGTACCGGAGATGAAAACGGCGGGAACCGTTGATTCCCTGGTTGAGTTATATTCTTTAACAATTTCAATGCCTTTCTCTGATCCGCCAAAATCAATGTCGATGATAATGACGCTTGGTAGCCGCGTTTTCAGGCGGTTTTTTAAATCCTCTTCGGAGGTGGCACAAAAAGCATCAATGCTGAAAAAGCTCATTTGGTGCTGAATCTTCTCAGATAAAGGCAGATCGTGAAGAGCCAAGATGACAGGTTTGCGTGTCTGAACGATGTTTAAGTCCAGTTCATGATCCGTCTTTCGTAGCGAGAGTTCAGAGAGGTCGTAGATGGCCTCATTGAGGGTTCTGATGTGCTGGCTGCTAGGGGAGGATTTGGACTCGATAAGCGGTGCTAGCGTGTCTTGAATCAGGTTTGCTTGTTTGAGAATGTCTTCTGATGCGAACTTTTCTGCCTGTTTAACAAGCTTCGTGTTGGTTTCTACTAACTCATTAAAAATCTCGGGGGGCCAATGCAGTTCATTTAACCTCCTCCAAACGTCAAGGAGGTGCCGTACCTGCGTGGTGACCCGGCTGGCAAAGTGCTGCTTAAGCTGTTCAGTCCGAGATTGACTCATGGCACCCTCGTTTTTTTTAACTTTAGCAACCAATCGCAAAGATAGGCAGTACCACTGGAACCTGAGGCCACCTATCTTTGGAATTCTTTTATTTTTCACTCTATTTAGACGGAAATTTGGTGGCGCTGGCCGGGGCGTTAGGATGGAACAAATAAACGAGTTCTTAAGGCAACAGCTTTTGATTCCCTATGTTATATTCAGGTACTCTAGATAGGGTAGCGCTTGGCTAGAAAGTGACGAAAACGAATTTTAGAGAGGTGTTGTGTGAATTACTCTGTTTCGATGCGCCTGTGTGTGTTTGTTTTGCTTGTGTTGGTGCCATCAGTGCAAGCTTTAGAGTTCAACCAGGCTTACATTCGTGCAATGCCTCCATCTGTACCTAATACCGCCATTTTTGGAACGCTTGAAAATAAAAGCAAGAAACCCATTCAATTGATTCGAGCGGAATTGAGAGACGCGGCGAAGGTTGAATTCCATACACATGTGATGAACAACGGCGTGATGCAAATGCGCCCAATGGAGCAAGGGTTGATGTTGCAGCCAAATGAAAAGGTCACATTGAAACCTGGCGGAAAGCATCTTATGGTGTTTGGCGTGAAACAACAATGGCAGCCAGGGACTGTTTTGCCTTTGGTGTTGATTGCAGCTGATGGGCAGTCGTATGAATATAATGTCAAAGTGGCTTCTCAACAGCAAAAATTACAGAAACATGAATCCCATCAGCAGCACAAGCATCAGGGGGCTCACTGAGTGTTGCCGGGGCTTCGAAAGCTAAGACTAATTGAGTGTGAGTAACGCAGATGGTAGACAGTCAAGCTGGTGAGACTAAGCGTAAATGGCTAGTAAGAGTGGGCTTAGTGCTCTTGGGGGTGTATTTGCTTTTGGCGTCGTTACTCGGAATATATTGGAGTAACGAGCCAGATTCCTTTTCAGTTACTGAAATCTCTGAAAATATGGCCTCTGAGTTAGGGCAGTCAACAGTCATTGGGTTGACGACCACGGCTACTGCTATTGAGCTAGCGGATCAATTGCTCCATAAGCCAGGCGGTTACATGCACAATGATCGTTTTCCCCCAGGATTATGGCTAGATAACATCGGCTCTTGGGAACAAGGTGTGGTCATTCAGTTGAGAGACTTTACGCGTGCAATGCGTAAAGATTTTAGTCGCTCTCAAAGCCAATCAACAGAAGACGCTGATTTAAAGGACGCTGAACCCAACTTCAACTTTGACTCTAATTCTTGGATCTTACCTTCAACCGAATCTAAGTACGATGAAGGGCAGGCAAAGCTTAAAGCATATCTAGTGCGTTTAGCTGACCATTCCGATGAAACAGCTCAGTTTTATGCAAGGGCGGACAACTTAAGTCAGTGGCTGAAAGACGTTGAGACACGCCTTGGTTCACTCTCACAACGTTTAAGTGCAAGTGTAGGCCGAAAACGCATCAATACGGATGTGATAGAAGATGGCGTAGCCAGCACAGCGACCGATGAAGAGTATGAAGTGAAGACCCCATGGATGGAAATTGATGATGTGTTTTATGAAGCTAGAGGCACGGCTTGGGCGCTCATTCATCTTTTAAAAGCTGTGGAAGTTGATTTTGCAGAAATTCTAAGGAAAAAGAATGCTATTGTGAGTTTGCGACAAATTGTGCGTGAACTGGAAGGAACTCAGCAAACACTATGGTCACCAATGGTGTTAAATGGTGGAGGCTTTGGTGTCTTTGCTAATCACTCTTTAGTGATGGCATCTTATGTCTCGAGAGCCAATGCAGCCATTATTGATTTAAGAACCTTACTGTCACAAGGGTGAGGTAGTGAGAGCTTCCCGGTGGTTTTCTTGAGGCTGCCGGGGCTAAGAGATTATGTAAATCAGTGTTTATAAAAGTCATAGCTATTATCTCAACCCTGTACATCCTGAGCGTTATCGCGATTTATGCTGATGCCTGTAGAGAAAATGTTATCAACGAGGCCAGTCATGCGATTGTTTTTGGGAATAAGGTTGAATTGGATGGTCACGTTTCGAGAAGGTTAGAGGCGAGGCTTAAAGCTGCAATTGAGCTTTACGTTGATGGAAAAGTGCGGAAGATACTTGTTAGCGGAGGTTTGGGGCGTGAAGGTTATGACGAAGCTTTGAAGATGTCGGATTATCTTCTTTCTAAGGATATTCCCGCTGTTGATATTCTTCTTGATCAAAAGGGCGTGAATTCCAGTATGACAGCCAAGAATGCAGTGCGAATGATTGGGAGTAACAGCAGGGTAGTTGCGGTAACACAGCAGTATCACGTTTCAAGAGCAAAGCTAGCGCTTAGAAACGCTGGTTTTAAGGAAGTTTACGGGTATTATCCAGCTTACTATGAAGCAAGAGATGTTTACTCATCGCTTCGGGAAGTCCCTGCTTGGGTTAAGTATTTTGCTTTTGGGCTTTAGAGGCAATGGGGGCTTAATAGCGGGTTTTTCTAGTCTTAATTGGTTTACAGCTCAAACTCAAATGAAACGTAAGCGCCGCGTACGATTTCCATTTCGTCTTTGTGCCCATTATGCATCACTTTAATATCTTGTAGTTGAGTGGCTTGGATACCACTTTCAAGTTTCGCTTTCTTTCCTAATTTCATTTGGCCGCCTACGCGAGCACCTATGCCCCAGCCATCACTGACGTGTTCTTGTTTACGAGTGACACTAGCAGCACCGACTTGACCGCCCACTAGCAAATTGATTCGGTCGTTGACCGGATGAATGTAGTCAGCATTCACGCTGATCATTTCAAGCTTGGCCTTGCCTTTTAAGGCTGAGTTTGCATACTCGACGTAGTAGCGAGCCTGACCTTTGTATACCCCACCTTTGACGGAGTAGAAGTCTGCGTCTTGAGTGTGAACTCGAGAGTCGATGGCTTCGCTTTGAATTTTGTCTCTAGAGAAAGAACCAGCCACAAACAATCCTTCGGCAGAAGCGACTGTGCTTAGCGCTAGAAGGCTTATGTAAGTGACGGCTTTAAACATGGTGTGGCTCCTCTCAAATCATGAGCCTACTGTACTCTTAGGGTGGAGTTAAAAACGTGCAGAATTGGCATTTTAACGTTGCGTAACAACTTAGGATATACGGTTACAATTGGCTTTAAGTTATTGATATAAAAAGAAATAAATTGAAACATAGCAAGTGGCTATCAACCGCATTGAGGCAGTTTCGTTACAGACTGAAAAAAACTGTTGATTAGGTCACATTGGGCTAAGAATAGGGGGTTGGATCGGGGCAAGAATATGCCCCTTGGGTTAGATCGAAGGAGCGGTTTTGGTGAGATACACGACATTTGCCATTTTCTTTGGCGCTTCCATGTAACACATCTGGTTTCGGCCGTTTCGTTTTGCTTGTCTCAGAGCTTTTTCGGTGGCATGAAGCAGTTTTTCCATCGTAGTATCGGCTGGAAAAGCGGCACTAGCGCCTAAGCTGGCAGTTACATATCCCCCACTGGGTGAGAGTTTGTGCTCAATCCTAATTTCTTGAATACCTAGCCGTATTTTCTCCGCTAGTTCCGCAACTCTCTGACCATTCATGCTAGGTAGAAGTAAAATAAACTCTTCTCCCCCTTGGCGCCCTATGTAGTGAGGAATTCCTTGCAAGGTTTCATGAAGTTCTTGGGCAATTTTCACCAAGCAATTGTCCGCTTCGATATGGCCATAGTGATCGTTGTATTGCTTGAAATGATCTAAATCAATTGCAATAAGCCCTATAGGTTCAGCTTCCCTTAAGCTGAGCCGCCATTGAACATCGTATCTTAGCGTAAACCCATTTCGATTGAGGACTCGTGTAAGAGAATCCGTTATGCTCGTTTCAAAGAGATCAGTATTTAAACGGGTAATTGCCGATTGCATGCGTGCAATCTTTAGAGCGCACCTGACTTGTGATCGTATGGTTGTTTCTGCTTGCCCTTGTTCAATAACCAGTTCGCATCCTGAATTTAAAAAACCATCAAGCGTTTCTTGCTGGCTTCCCTGTGGGGCAAACAAAAGTATGACAAGATTTTCCAATTCCGTTTGGTTGTTGGCCTCATCGATCCATTTTAAAGCAGTAGAAGAATCACCTGAGCTATGACAGCTTATGATGGCTACGTCCAAACTAGGCAAATCAGGCACTACGATACCCAAGTCATCCAGGGCGCATTGGTGAGTTTGATAGTTCACCAGCTCTTGGTTGAGAACACGGCGAATACATTCGTCCATAGATCCCACGGTTAGCACATTCATAAGCCAATACCTTCTGGCAAAGGGAAATTAATCATTGAAATACTAGACTAAAGTTGAGAAATTGGCTTATACCGTTATCTTATCGGGACTTAAAACTTACGTGAGAAAGTAATCGTGAGTTAATGAGGCTAGTAGGTAACAGAGGGTAAACCTAGGTTACAAGTGCCGCTTAAATGGGACGCGCATAAATCCATTAGAGAAGTGCCGAGTGAAGAAAGGGTGGTTATTGCTTTCGCAAGCCCCCCTTAATCAATGTGGAAAGGGGGGGGCGAAGATTAACGTTGACGCGTTGGTAAGACGGATAAGAGTTTCTGGTGCATCTTTCTAATGGATGCCTCTGTGGTTTCCCAACCGATACAGCCGTCCGTGATGGAAACGCCATATTCAAGATCGCTTAGATTGTCAGGTATCTTTTGACTTCCGAATTTCAGATGGCTTTCGATCATTAAGCCAACGATGGACTGGTTGCCTTCCAATATCTGGTTAGTGACGTTGTCCATTACCAAAGGTTGTAGGCTTGGGTCTTTGTTGGAATTGGCATGGCTGCAATCGATCATGATATTGGGTGAAATGCCAGCTTTTGTGAGCTCTTGTTCGCATAGGGTCACGCTAACAGAGTCGTAATTTGGCTTGCCGCCTCCACCTCTTAACACAACGTGGGCGTACGGATTCCCCTTTGTTTTAACAACGGCAACCTGTCCTTCTTCATTAATTCCCAGAAAACGGTGCGGGTTTGCTACTGACTGCAATGCGTTAATAGCAACTTGCAAACTGCCATCTGTGCCGTTTTTAAAACCGATTGCGGAAGATAAGCCACTGGCCATTTCTCTGTGCGTTTGAGACTCCGTGGTTCTGGCACCAATGGCCGACCAAGTGATCAAATCTTGTAAATATTGAGGTGAAATAGGGTCTAACGCTTCGGTGCTAAGAGGCAATCCTTTTTCTGCGAGCTCAATTAACAGCTTACGAGCTAGGTGAAGGCCGTCTTGTATTTTAAAAGTGTCGTTCATGTAGGGGTCGTTGATAAGCCCCTTCCAGCCGACCGTTGTTCGCGGCTTTTCAAAATAAACCCGCATGACAAGATACAAGGTGTCTTTTACTTCATTGGCAAGCGTTTGTAGACGATCTGCGTATTCTCGAGCTGCTTCGGTATCATGAATAGAACAGGGGCCTACCACTAAGAATAAGCGAGGATCTTTACCATCAAGTATGTTTCTAATGACCTGACGGCTGCTTTGCACCGTTTGAATCGCTTTTTCTGGAATAGGTAGCGCTTCTTTTAATTCTCCAGGAGTCACCAGGGGTTCTGTTGACTCAATATTGAGGTTTTCAACCAACGAATTTGACATCTTGACTTCACCTTTGTTTACGCATTGCCACATTGGACTATAACAGGCATTGACAAAAGGTGGGAACCCATTGTGCCTATCGTTATAATCTATTGATTCTATTAAGGAATAAAGTAGGTGTTTGTCAATCCTTTGAAGGCTATATGAGGTGGAAAGTTGTCTAATGTTATCCGATTAGGATGCCCTCAATGGTGGTTGAGAGGGTGGTCAAGTCTTATGGGGGCTCCCAAGCAGTCTCATGCACTCGAACTCTATAGTCAGCATTTTGATTCGGTAGAGGGGAATACAACCTTTTACGCTGTTCCCAAGGCAAGCACGCAAGCTCAATGGATAGAGAGTGTTCCTGATTCTTTTCGCTTCTGTTTTAAAGTGCCTAAGAGTTGTACTCATGCCAGAACAGTGGATATTGAAGCCCTTCACCAATTCAGGGCCCTTGTTGAGCGCTTTGGATCATTAATTGGGCAAGTGCATATTCAGTTACCGCCCCAGTTTCGATGGAGAGACAAAGAACGCCTTGAGAGCATCTGTAAAGAGTTTCCCAATGCTGCCCTGGCGATTGAGGTTAGAAACCCTGTGTTTTACCAGAAAGGTGAAGAGGAACAGGCCCTTGTGTATTGGTTGAGGGAAAACCAAGCAAATCGAGTGATGTTTGATAGCCGGGGTCTCTTTCAAGAAACGGCATCGTCAGAAGCACTACGGGATGCACAGCGAAAAAAACCTCGTTTGCCACTTCGTGTAATGGCCACCTCAATGACACCCATGGTGAGGTATATTGGATTCAGTGATTATGAGAGTAATCGATTCTTTTTAGATCAGTGGATAGAAAAGTTGGCCCAATGGGTAGGAGAGGGGCGCACCCCCTACTTCTTTATGCATACGGCAGATAATGAGCTAACCCCTTTATTTTTAAAGCGTTTCCGGAATAAATTGATAGCGGAAGGGTTGCCGGTTGAGCCTCTCCCAAGCGCATTACCTGAGAAAGGCATAAGCCTGCCAGATCAGGCTGAGTTATTTTGATGGGCTGTGTGGGGTTGTGGTCCATCCATCAATTTTCGAACAATGTTAAGGCCATCACGAATGCCTAGCAGAACGTTCTCGACCCTTGAATCCGATACGATCTGGTTATTTAATCGAACGACTCCCCAGTCAGAATCATCTTGAGGGGATAGGACCTTGCCATCCCATAAGACATTATCAATGACAATTAATCCACCCACTCTAACTTTTGGGAATACTAAGTTGTAATAGTTTTGGTAATTACGTTTATCAGCATCAATAAAAACAAGGTCAAATGGACCATCGGCTTCTAGGATCGTATCAATGGCATGCCCTTGTATTATTTGAATGACATCTTTGTAGGCAGTTTCTTGAATAAATTTTCGAGCAAATTCAACGGCTTTTGGGCTTGATTCAAGGCAAGTGATTGTCCCGCCGGGAGGCATGCCTTCTGCCATGGAAAGAGCGGAATAGCCGGTAAAGGTACCAATTTCTAGGATACTGTTTGGCGACAGCAGTTGTACGAGTAACTTTAAGGTTCTACCCACTAATCGACCTGAAATTTTCTTTGAATACTCCATGTGTTCATCCGAGAGCTGAACCAGTGTCTGTAGATGCTCAGGCTCAGGAGAGGTATGGGTAAAACAATAATGTTCTAGCTCTGGGGATAGCATGCTATGAGACTCGTTACCGCATAAGGTGTATTGCAAGGCGTGAAAGTGTGCCATAAATAGGTAAGTAAGGTCACTCACTTATTGGAGGTGTACACCCGGTACAACCAGCAATAGCACCCAAGAGCTCATTATGTACTGTTGTATCTGCCTTGAAAGGCTTAATCGAATCACTTTAACCGTTTGGTGATCTCTAAGTACTTCATTACATCGCTTTCGCGAAACATCAGCTGATCACCTTCTTGAACACTGTTAAGCAGGTTCTCGCGAGCGTATCGCTTAACGGTTACTGGTTTCACTTCCAATATCTTAGCGACTTCATCAATGGTAAGTAATTTATCGCTCATAGGGCTCTCCGCATGTTTATTAGAATGTCAGTAAATTCAATTCAAGTACTTCAGCCTGATTATGAGTATAGGTCTATAAAGCCAAATAGGCTGCTATGATTAGTCCTGAGGGAGGTCGGTATGCGTCAGGTGATTTGAGGATCACATGTGAGCTGATCTGACCGCATTTAAGATTCATTTGAAAAGTCTTAATCGGCGCACAAATGGAGGGTTGAGTCGCCTACTTGAGCAAGAGCATAAATGATCGAAAGAATTTTATTCGTGACTGATTTGGGTATGTTTGGCCCCTACCTACTAAAGAAAGTCATGGAAATTGCCCAACAAACAAACGCTGCTGTGGACATTCTTCATGTTGTAGAGCCAATGGGCGTGTTTGCGGAATCGATATTAGAAATATATTTGCCTGAAGAAGATAAGGCACAGTTGCGGCGATCAGGGATAGACAATGTACTCAGCTCTATCCAAGCTCGAGTTGAAGATACGATAAGGACAGAATACGTAGGATTGGAAAACAGTGATCAAATTTCCAGCGTGGTGGTGACGCGGGGAGAACCTGCTGAAACCATTTGTAAACAAATATTAAATACTCAGGCAGATTTGGTTGTGATTGGCAATCATAGTCAAAATACCAAGCAAGGGGCCGTTGGTGCTGTGGCGGTCAAGATCCTGCAAATGAGCCCAATACCTGTGCTAATGATACCTATTCACTCTGTCACAGGTGTCTGAAGAGACAAGGAAAATCCACCATCAGACACTTTTCTAGATACAAGCGGTCAATCCAATTCTTTATAACCTTAAGTCCTTAAAGATGGTCTACAATAAATGCTGGTTGATCTAAGGCGCAGGCTGGTAAATGTAATAAGATCAATCTATTCTATTTAATAATATTTAAACAGATCTTTATAACTGGATGCATTCTTCGGTGGGCATTGGATGACGACTGTGCTGTCGGTTTAGCCACCTGAGTGAATAAAAAAGATCCAGCTGGTTAAGCCAGATTGGAGGGAAAATATGAAATTGCAGCAGCTGCGCTACATTTGGGAAGTTGCCCATCATGACCTGAACGTGTCTGCTACAGCGCAGGTTTTGTACACCTCGCAACCTGGTATCAGTAAGCAGATTCGTTTATTGGAAGATGAGCTGGGTGTAGAGGTCTTTGCTCGTAGTGGGAAGCATTTGACTCGAGTGACCCCTGCTGGGGAGGCCATTCTTAAGATAGCGGGTGAAATACTTCGTAAAGTAGAAAGTATTAAGCAGGTAGCACAAGAATTCAGTGACGATAAAAAAGGCACCCTCACCATTGGAACGACTCATACTCAAGCAAGGTATGCTTTGCCGTCAGTGATCAAAAAATTCATATCAAAGTATCCAGATGTTGCATTGCATATGCACCAAGGAACGCCAACCCAAATCGCTGAAATGGCTTCCGATGGAACGGTCGATTTTGCTATTGCAACAGAAGGGTTAGAGCACTTTAATGACCTCGTCATGATGCCTTGTTACAAATGGAACCGCAGTATCCTTGTTAATAAGAATCACCCACTGGCGCATAAATCCAAGCCATCGTTGGAAGAGGTTGCGACCTTTCCTTTAGTAACCTACGTCTTTGGTTTTACGGGGCGTTCAAAATTAGATGATGCCTTTAAAGCCAGGGGGTTAACACCGCGTGTTGTTTTCACGGCTGCGGATGCAGATGTGATCAAAACCTATGTGCGCCTTGGATTAGGTGTTGGAATTGTGGCATCGATGGCGATAAATGAGGAAGATAAGGAAGACTTGGTTGCCATAGACGCGAGTCATTTATTTGAATACAGCATCACCAAGCTTGGCTTTAGAAAAGGCACTTACCTAAGGGGCTTTATCTACGATTTTATACAGCAATTTGCTCCGCAACTTACGCCAGAAATCATCAATCAGGCTGTTCAGTGCCATTCAAAAGCAGAGGTTGATCAGCTGTTTGTTAATGCAGAGCTGCCCACCCATTAAAATATGAGAGAAGGGCGGGGTTGGTGCTAAAACAGGGATAAGTGCTCTTTATTTAGAAAGTCGTCCACGATTTGTTCAATGAGTTCGGCTCTGGTTTTACGGTGTGCTCGGGCGACTTTGTCCAGTTCATCTAGATTATTTGCTGGTATTTTCAGTTCCACCCGTTTTAACCCCTTAGCCTTATCCCGTTCTCGCTGCATACGCTTATTGATACGCAGCTGCTCTTTACGGGCATAGGGGTTGGTACGGGGACGACCGACTTCTTTTGCCTTGAACATGTCAATCGTTGTTCGATCTTCTTTTTGAGCGGTCATCGAGCCTCAAACTGCAACAAGCTAATCTGAATAGGGAATAGAAAGCGGTCGCGAATAATATGCTTCGAGACTTATTGCGTCAAGCCGAATGCAATCGGGCTTGACTTAACTGGTTAATACTCTAGTGTTGGCAGCTTTTGTTTGAACGAATTGGAGAAGCCTTGCGCATGACCAAAGGCATTGAGATTACCCCTCTGGCCAGTCACCAGCTTACGGTTGCGACCCCTGATGATTTGATTGATACGAAATCAAGCGCTGAATTACAGCCTTTTGATGGCATATTAGGGCAAGACCGTGCTGTAAGTGCCATACAGTTTGGCGTTGCTATGAAGTCGGCTGGTTATCATATGTTTCTGATGGGGGAGCATGGTACCGGTCGTTCATCTTTCATCAAAGAGTACTTAAAGACCGTATCAAGGCTTGAATCACAAGCCTTTGATTGTGTTTACGTCAATAATTTTGACAACACTCGAGAACCGTTGTCTTTAACCTTACCTGCCGGTGAAGGCAGCCAGTTTAAGGAGGCCATTGAACAGCTCATTGATGGTTTGTTGGCGACTTTTCCAGCAGTGTTTGAACACCCTACTTATCAACGAAAAAAAACCGCTATTGAAAGAGACTTTAATCGCCGTTATGACAAAGCTGTGGAAGAAGTCGAACGAGCAGGATTAAAGCAAAACATAGCTTTGTTTCGTGATGCAACTACTATCAGCTTTGCGCCTATGAAGGATGGCAAAGCCATGGAAGACCCTGAATTTGCTCAGCTAGGAGATGAAGAGCGAACGCTTTTCCATGAGGCAATCAATGATTTGGAGTCTCAACTGAATGATGCTTTGGTGGAGTTGCCTCAGTGGCGTAGAGAGTCGGTTGAAAAACAGCGTGTCTTGACTCGCGATTCCATCAATCAAGCGTTAACCCCATTAATGGCCCCTCTCTTTGAGAACTATCGCCACAATGATCAGGTGACGGCGTTTTTGTACAGCTTGCAAAAAGATCTACATCGCGTTGTGGTCAGTGACTTGATGGAAGAACGACTTCTGGATATGCGTGAAGAGACGGCCAAACGTAGCTTCATGGAAGAAAATTATTTACCCAATTTGGCGGTTTCGAATAAGGAAACGGAAGGAGCGCCCGTTATTTATGAGCCTCATCCGAGTTACGCCAATCTATTTGGCCGTATCGAGTTTTCCAATGAGCAAGGCGCGTTGGTGACAAGTTATCAAAAGATCAGCCCAGGAGCCTTGCATCGAGCAAATGGCGGCTACCTTATTTTAGATGCTGAAAAGTTACTGGTGGATCATTGGATTTGGGAAGCGCTGAAACGGGCTCTACAGCAAAAAGAGCTCAAAATGGAATCGCCGTATTCGGATATGGGGCTCATTCATACCACGACGCTTATTCCACAAACCCTACCTTTAGACGTCAAGCTGGTCTTAATTGGCAGTCGCTCCACTTATTACATGCTGCAAGACTTGGATGATGACTTTCGCCAAATGTTTAAGGTGCTGGTGGATTTTGATGGTGAAATCAAACGGTCCCCCGAACAGATCCTCAATTTTTGTCGTTTATTGAAAAGCCGCTGCCAAGAGAAAGGGTTTGCCGATTTGTCAGGTAAAGGCTTAGTGCGCATGATTGAATTTAGCTCTCGTCTTTCGGAAGATCAGCGAAAGCTGTCTGCACGCATTGGCGACATTTTTGAGCTGTTGGCTGAAGCTGAGTTCATCCGAGCGCAAAAAAGCGATCAGCAAATCACGTCAGAACATATTGACAGAGCCTTGATTGCGAAAGAGCAGCGCAGTGGCCGTATCCAAGAAAATATTTTAACCGATATCTTGGATGGAACTATTTTGATTGATACCGACGGGGATGCGATTGGTAAAATCAATGGACTGACCGTTTTAGAAATAGGGGATTCAAGTTTTGGTATACCGGCCCGTATTTCTGCAACTGTGTACCCAGGTTCCCGTGGGATTGTTGATATTGAACGAGAGTCCAACCTTGGGCAGAATATCCATACAAAAGGTGTGATGATTCTGACGGGATACTTAGGCTTTAAGTACGCTCAACGATTCCCGCTTGAAGTGTCGGCGCATATCGCTATGGAGCAAAGTTACGGTTACATAGACGGCGACAGTGCCTCTTTAGGTGAAGCCTGTTGTTTGATTTCAGCGTTGTCTGGCCTTCCATTACGACAATCTATGGCTATTACGGGCTCTATTAACCAGTATGGTGAAGTGCAAGCCATTGGCGGCGCCAATGAGAAAATCGAAGGCTTTTTTGCTGTCTGTGAAGCCAGAGGGCTGACAGGGCAGCAAGGTGTTATTATTCCTTCTGCGAATATTCACAATTTGGTTTTAAAGCGTGAAGTCATTAGCGCAGTAGAGGCAGGGTTGTTTAACATATACGCCGTGAACGATGTTGATGAATCCCTAGAAATTTTGATGGGCAGTAAAGCGGGTAAACTCAATCGCAATGGCAATTACCCACGAGGTACAGTAAACGCTAAAGTATTGCATCGCCTAAAAGAAATTTACGAAATGGATAAAGAAGATGAAGAGGTAGAGTCTTCCGAATCAGATAAGGCCCATGCCAGCAAAGCAAAGCCTAAAGAGACGACTAAAGAAGACCCCAGCGTACCTCCGCTTCGGGATCCAGAAGAAGATAAAAAGTTAGAGTGATTGGACCTACACAGTCTTAAAGGCTACTTTTGAGTGTATCAGTGGCCTTAAGACTGCCAATTTAGTTGTATCAATAAGAAGTAGAAGGAAAGTCATTAAATGTCCAGCACGGATGCCTCGATTAGCAGTTCAAGTCATCTGCTTAACAATGCAACACATTTGGATCTAAGCCATCATTGGGTGGGGTTACTTTGTTTAACATTGTTTTGTGTTGCTTACTTACTTGTTGTTTTTGAAGAAAAAACCCACTTGCGAAAGTCAAAACCCATGCTGGTGTCGGCCGGGTTGATTTGGGTTTTTATTGCGTTTATCTATGGGCAGAACGATCTTTCGCATGCTGTGAAAGAAGGCATTCAGCATAGTTTCTTGGAATATGCCGCGCTTTTTTTCTTTTTGTTGGTTGCCATGACATACATAAACGCCATGCTTGAAAGAGGCGTTTTTGATGAACTTAGACGTTGGCTGCTAGCAAGAGGATTAAGCTATCGAACCCTGTTTTGGTCAACGGGCTGGCTTGCCTTTTTTATCTCTCCCGTAGCCGATAACCTAACGACCGCGTTAATTCTTTGTGCGGTCGTCTTGACTGTTGGAAAAGACAGCCCAGGCTTTGTGGCCGTTGCTTGTGTGAATATTGTGATTGCTGCTAATGCTGGGGGGGCCTTTAGTCCTTTTGGTGATATAACAACCTTAATGGTGTGGCAAAAGGGGGTGTTAGGATTTTGGGATTTCTTAGCGCTCTTCCTTCCTGCTGTTGCGAATTACGTAGTCCCTGCCGCATTCATGCACTTTTCTGTCCCTGTGGGTACCCCCCCATCAGATGAGCATTCAAATACAGATAACCTGATGAAACCTGGTGGCTTGATCATAGGCGCTTTATTTTTTGCAACCATTGCAACAGCCGTTTCATTCCATAACTTTCTTGAGATACCACCCGTCTTTGGCATGATGCTGGGTTTGGGTTACCTGAAAATATTCGGGTATTGCTTGCAGCAAAGGTCGAAATCTAAGCGCACTGTGTACAGTACGGAGGTGCCCCCAGGTCATCATCAAAAAAATGAGTTCAATGTTTTTGATCGAATAGCACAAGCCGAATGGGATACGTTGTTTTTCTTTTATGGCGTGATTCTTTCGGTCGGAGGGTTAAGCTTTATAGGCTATTTAAGTCTCGCATCTGAAGCCATTTATGGGGAACTGGGCCCTACTTTCGCCAATGTGTTGGTTGGACTTATTTCAGCTGTGGTTGATAACATCCCCGTCATGTTTGCTGTGTTGTCTATGGAACCCAATATGTCCGAGTGGCAATGGCTTTTGGTTACCCTGACGGCAGGGGTAGGGGGAAGTTTGCTTTCTGTGGGTTCAGCTGCCGGTGTCGCCTTAATGGGCCAGGCTAGAGGTTATTACACCTTTTTTAGCCATTTGAAGTGGACCCCCGTTATTTTTCTCGGATACTTAGCCAGCATCGGTGTTCATTATCTGGTGAGTTATTGATGGGCAAAAGATCCAATTAAAAAAACATAATAATGACAATAAATCAGTGCCTGTTATTTAGCACTGAACAAGCAAAAAGCGGAGTACAAAATGAGAAGCATTAACCCAAAAGTAAGAGGGCGGCTTGCCTGTGCCTCTTTGTTCGCTCTGTTGGCAACCCCAGCAAAAGCATTGGAGTTTTATTGTGCGGATGTAGAGACTTATGACTGGTACTACCCTGAATCATTTGTTGGCCAGTTGACTGGAAAGTGGGTGGGTTTGAGGTATCAATCGACTGTTACGAATGCTTACTTCATTTCAGAAAAGCAATACAGAGAAGCTCAATCGCACTGTGATAAAGGCTATGTTCCTCAGCCTTACAGCATTTATTGGTTACCTTTTGCTGTGCAATCGACGAATGGGTTTTTGTATTTAGCACCAGGAGCATTTGGGGACTATCGAGTAACACAGCCTTTGAAGCTTCAAAAACACCATATTTTAGTAAAACCCATTCCATCTTCAGCTGAATATAACTTTCAGCTTAGGGTATAGCTAGCTAAGGTCTAACGGGCTTCTGAAATTGAACTGCTGTGAATGCATTATTTCATTAACAGCGAGTACTCTTTAGGGGCCAGCGGAATTACCCTCGAAATTGACGAGCAAAATTCAATGACGGAATACGAATTGATTGACGCTATATGTGACAGTGTAAACCCCATACTTTTATGCACAGCAATTGGTGTAGGAATTGAGGTCTTAGTAAAGAAAAATTATAAAAAGGCTGGGGTAGTATTTAGCTTGTTAATAGGTAGCCTGCTATTGGTCTACGGGGCAATGTTTGTGGACACCAAACTAAAAATATGGGAATCGTTTGGTGGGGACTATAGCACTCATACAGCATTCGCAATTGCTGCTTCTATTGCAATATCGGCTGGAAAACATTGGGCAAAGTGGCTTATAGGAGTGTTTTGTCTTTATGTGGTGGCTATGCTGTACCAACAGTACCATTCAGTACTGGATATTGTAACAACTGCATTGGTTATCGGTGTTCCACTTATCCTCATTAGAAACTATTGCGGCTCTTTTCTAGCAGGAGGAATTAAAGATATGGATTCTGAGGTTAATTATCAGTAGGTACCAAAGGATTGATATTATGATTAAGCCATAGCTATCCGTTATCTACAACTTTTCTGAAGTTCGCAATTGCCTACCTTTAGATTTCACTTTTCATTTTCTTTACTGGGAACACCCTTTAAAGAAACCCTTCTTTGTACATGTCTTACCAGTATTCCGGAGCGTTAAACAATGTTCGTTAAATTTTTAACCCCGCTAGATTTGTGCTCTGAAGGCTATCCGGACATTGCTTAGGTAAATGAATAACAAGGCTACAACTTGTGCTTACAGATTGCTTACTTTATAAGATGAGGTATGGCAATCAACGGTATCAGATAAGCAGTGAACTTTATCGCTGATTGTCATGCACCACTATAGACACAGTCGTCACTTGAAAAAAATGCCAGTGGTAATATTGCCTGGGTTTTTCAGGGGCTTAATATTATTTTTATACAGGAGTTATTAAATAATGCTGGAAGGTGACTTGGGAGTAATTCTTGAAGAAGTTCGTGCTATGCCAAAAACTAAGTGGATAGTACCAATTAAAAGTCAAAATGAGACGTGGCAAGTGTATAGAAGTGGCTTATCAACCAAGATTAGGGACTTAAGAAGACAAAACCTTAATGATGAGGCTGATGCTGTACGTAAATTACAAAAAGCTATAGAGGACGCTATTAGCTATCATTTTATACGCCCTAACGATCAAATTCCCGACTTTTATAAATCTTAAAACCCTTACTAATATGACAATGTTGACTTTTTAAGTTCGCAATTCATATCGATAGAATGTGCCTGCTGTTTAGATGACTTTCCTAAACGCAGCCATCATTGTTGATTATGTAGAAGCCCCATTACTATGGGGCTTCTTTTACCCTGAGTTTACTGTTTTAGCCTCTTTGTTGTTGTCACAGGAAGCATTCCTATCCTGGTATCGTTGTTAGAGACTTTTAAATAAGAATGCTCGTAATTGTTTAAAGCACAACATTCATTTTCTTTTTGGGTGCAACAACCCAAGCTTCACCATTTAAAAAGGGTCTTTTAGAGGGCCCTGTAATACTGCATGCCATCCGAATGTGACGATTATGTAAATGCTTCTCGAGCACTTTTACGGTCACAATAACCTCATCACCAATAAAGGCGGGTTTAATAAACTGGAGGCTTTGGCTTACATATAGAGTGCCTGGTCCTGGTAGTCCCATACCCAGGGCTCTAGAGAATAGTGATGCCATCCATAGGCCATGTGCAACGGGCTGCTTGAAAGACATCTTGGCTGCAAAAGCAGGGTCACTGTGCATTGGGTTAAGATCCCCAGTGGCCTTTGCGAACTGATTAATGCTCTCTGCAGTCACGGTTTCTGAAAACTGAAACTGATCCCCCAAATGAATTTCTTGAAATGTTCTATTTGTTATAGCAGTCATGAGTAGCGTCCCTCTACAACTAGCGATTATTTTAATCGGCACTCCTTCTTAGATTTTAGGTTGTCATGACCGAGTAAAAAATCGACTCAACTGCTCATTTATCACGTATAAACTTAGCCATATCATCTGTTTTTATCCTGTCTAAAGACCTCGGTGACATCTTAGAAGTGCTCTTTAGTGGTTGTTAGTATGCGCCTTTCCTTTTGGCTGATTTTTATGAGAGTCTTTTCCACCAATGAAGTGCATGGACTCTTTTAGTGTGTGTTTTCACCAGAGTTTTTAAACCTGCAGCCGAGCAAAAGGAGAGGCAGCAAATGCGGATGTTTGACCCGTAAAAATAAGGCTCATTTTTATCTGATGAACTGGGGTCAGGGCCCTAGCGAGTAGGGCCGACTGAACTATCCGTGGAAGTTGATAATGAGGCGAACAGCATCTAGATGCAAGCTAGCATCTTGCATGGCTTGATGAATGACTTTCGCTTGAGCCTCTAGGTAGTCAATTTCTTCTTGACGAATCAGAGGATTTTGTTCTTTTAAAGCGATTAAGCGCTTCATTTCATCTGATAATTCGGTTAACAAGCTCTTTTGAGAATCTTTAATCAGTCCTTTAAACGCCTTTTCAGCGTGATGCTGTATATGTTTATACATAAACTCTATATTTTGACGCTGACTGCTCAAAATGTCTTTGGCTACCGAATCTTTTAGCGGGGCTATATGGGCCTCTATAGACTCAGTAGAGAGCTGACTACCAATTGAACACCCAGCATCATCTACAAGAATGCGTAATGCGCAATCAGGTAAAAAACGTTGTAATTGGTATTCTTTCGGCGCCTGGGCACGAGGCCTGTAAAGCGCTTCAAAGTAAACAGCGCCATTATGGAAGTCAGGATGATTCATCAATGCTACGGAAGCGCTGCCATCAACACCCGTAAAGAGCAAATCCATTAGGTTTGTGACGAGAGGGTGTTCCCACGTGATGAGCTGTGCGTCTTCACGCTTGAGTGCTTGGGGTCTTGAAAAAGTATAGGTAAACCCATCCTCATCAATGCCCGGGATGACCGTTAAGGCTTCGGTTCCAGGACGCACGGAATACATATCACTGCCCAGTTCTTCGTAGTCATAACCGTAACAGTCAAAGGCTAATTCTACAAAAGGTTGGATGCTGTTCATCTCATCAATATGTTGAATCTGTTGGATGAGCGCTTTAGATTTCACAGGGTCACAGGAATTCAGCTCTAATAAACGATCACGCCCTGCAGCAAGCTCGGTTTTTAAGGCAGCCGTTTCTTTAGATACTTGAGTAAACAGCTGCTCCATGTCTTTAGCTTTGCCTTCGCCCTTTATAAAGCTATCTAATTGCCCATGATGATGCTGGTGGAGTGTGGAAGCGGTTGTGCTGGGGGCTGAAAACACATCCAGTGCTTCGTGATACCACTTAAAGAGGGTTTCACTGGCAGCATAACGAAAGTAGGGCACATGAATTTGTATGTCCGCCAACTGACCAATACGATCAAGCCGACCAATTCGCTGTTCGAGTAAATCTGCCGATTCTGGGAGATCAAAGAGCACAAGGTGACTTGCAAACTGAAAGTTTCTGCCTTCTGAACCAATTTCAGAACACAACATGGCTTGCGCGCCTTCATCCGCCGTTGCGAAATAGGCAGCACTGCGGTCGCGTTCAATGAGGCTCATATGCTCATGAAAAGCACACACGGGCACTCCAACTCGTGTGTTCAAATGTTCGCTTAGCTCTAGAACCGTTTGAGCATGATGGCAAATAATAAGAACCTTTTCGGATGCCAATGATTTTAGAGTGTTGATCAACCAGTTGACACGAGGATCATGCTTTATCCACTCAAGATGGGTATTTTCTGGGTCAGTTTCTGGATAAAGAGAATCTGTAAAATACTCATCTTCTTGGCTATCAAGCGGATAAGTGTGTAATTGACGAGACGGGAAGCCCTTGATTTGCTGGCGTGTATTTCGGAATAAGATGCGGCCAGTCCCATGCCGGTCGAGCAATGTTCTCAGTAATGGTTCCCGCGTAAAATCATTAGGCTCATTCAAATAGTCTTGCAATAGGTCTGTTTGATTACCCAAGTAACTCGTCAATATGCTCTGCTGTGTATCGTTTAAAGTAGGCTTCTCTGCCAATAAAGGATCTATCGCTTGAATAAGTGCAGAATACTCGCGTTCTTCTTGTTTAAAGCGGTTTAGGTCAGTGTAACGATGTGGGTCAAGTAAGCGCAGTCGAGCAAAATGACTTTCGATGCCTAGTTGTTCTGGAGTGGCAGTCAGTAGGAGCACCCCAGTGGATTTTGCTGATAAGGCTTCAAGGACTTGGTATTCGTGACTAGGAGACTCCTCGTCCCAATGGTAGTGGTGAGCTTCGTCCACGATCAGTAAATCCCAGTCGCAAGCTAAGGCATCTTTTATCCAGCCTCGGTGACTAACCAGGGATTGTGGGATTAATATGAGCTGTTCGCTTAGGAAGGGGTTCATATCCTCAGAGTGAGCACAGCGATCACTGTCCATCAGGCTAAACTTCAAGTTGAATTTTCGCAGTAATTCAACCAGCCATTGATGGCAAAGAGCATCGGGAACGATGATAAGCGCCCGTTGAGCGCGCCCAGTCATGAGCTGTTGATGTAGGATCAAGCCCGCTTCAATTGTTTTACCAAGACCTACTTCGTCTGCCAACATGACTCGAGGAGCAAATCGCTGACTGACCTCTTTGGCAATGTAATATTGATGAGGTGTCAGTTGAGCTTTTGCGCCAACCAGGCCATTGACACTGCTCTGTTGATGCTGACTGTGACCGCTTGCGGCTAAAGCTCTTAGATAAAACCATGCGCTTCTGCTGACATGGCCACTGATGAGGCGGTCTTTTGCGTTGTTGAGAACAATTTGATCCGCCAGCTCTACCTCTGGAAGGATTTTCTGATCACCTGATGTGGTTTCTACTAAGTAAATTAAATAGCCTCGGTTGTTCTCGACGCCCAGTACAACTGCCTGTTCACCCTCACGGGTTTCAATATGGTCGCCTTTGTCAAATTGAATACGGTTAAGAGGCGCTTGAGCGATGGCGTATGTGCGGTATTCCTCAATACTGGGAAAGAGTATGGTGACGCGACGATGATCAGTCTCTGTTACCACGCCTAGACCCAGCTCCGTTTCTGCGGTGCTGGCCCAACGCTGACCAACGGCAAATGAATTCATGAATACCCCGAGCGAAGAAAATGCAAAGGGGCCGGATTATACTGGTATTTGTTAATTTTTGTAGGGCCTGTTTAGAAAGGATCTCTAAATTCAGAGACTTCTCGTTTTAAATCAGCCAGCTTCTTGCTGAGCTTGCCCTCTGTAAGATTAAGATGTTCCGCGATATGGGTTTCGATATGATCCCATTCATAGTTGGTATGGCACTTAGCCAAATAGCCGGGTAGATTAGCAACCTTTTCTGCGACCTTTAAAATCACCAGTAACTCGACGGCGTCACGATGCTTTGAGTGTTGGATAAAATCAATCATCCCATCGTGTTTGTGATGATGTTCTATAGCGAGGGAAAGGCTTTTATCAAGCCCCCATTTCTTAGCAAGACGGGCACCCACTTCAGCATGGGAAGTTCCATACTTTCGATGCTCATAATCATCTAAACATCCATTTTCTTGGTTATAAGCCTCCTGAATAGTGGCTGGGTAGTCCTCAAAGTAACTGTCCATAATGGCCATGCCCGCATTGTGAAAAAGCCCTAGTGTGAAAGCCTCATCAGTGGGCGCTTTAAGCTCTTTTGCGAGAATGACGGAGCCGACAGCGATCTTATTGGAAGTACGCCATACCTCAGAGGTTAAATCATCCTCTAATTGAAAGACTAATTGGTACAAAAGACGTGATAAGGTGAAATTGATGACTCGGCTCATGCCAAGAAAACGAACGGCTTCTTCGACAGACTTAATTTCGCGTACCAGAGCAAAATAAGGGGCATTAATGGTAGCGAGTACTTCTTTGGCGAGTTTAGGGTGCTCACTGATCGCTCGCCCCATATCGTTGAGGTCCTTAGCGTTTACAATCCTAGCCACCAGGGGGGGACGTGCAGGTATTTCTACTGGTAGCGGATGATCCGGCACAACATGACCTCACCCAGACTCGCACTAATCAACATGATACCCTTGAGTATAGCCTTTGGCCCTCAATCTATGCGAGAAGGGGGGAGTGAATAAGCCCATATGATTGGAATCAAACCATGAACCTAACTGAATTGCTTGGAAAGTTTGAAGGCATGGATGAACATGAATTGCCAGTAGATGAATGGCATCCCGAACACTGCGGGGTTATGGATCTACACATAGATAAAATGGGACGATGGTTTCATGAGGGCAGCCCCATCGGTCGTGATCGATTGGTCAAGCTTTTTTCTAGGATTTTGAGGAAGGACCCTGATGGTTATGTCTTAGTCACGCCAGCTGAGAAAGTGAGTATTCGAGTGGAGGATGTCCCCTTCATTGTCGTTATGGCTCAAGTGGTTAGCGATGCTTCAGGCCTCCCGATGATTGAAGTGATTACTAATGTTGGAGATGTTGTAAGTCTTTCAGAGGAACACCCTTTAGAGCTAAGGCAGTATGATGCGTCCTCTGGGCTCGTGCCTTATGTAAAAGTAAGAGGTGAGCTGTGGGCTAGAGTCAATCGTAATGCCTTTTATACATTGGCTGATTTGGCGAAAACGGATCAGAAAGGCCAATACGGCGTTGAAAGCCATGGCTTTTGGTTTCCGCTAGCATAAACCTATTTACCACATGCACCCGATTAGCTTTGGTGGGCTGCCGCCTAACCCTGCATTTATTGGTTAAGCTATTAATTGAACTCATGGAATGAGGTAACTGAATGGCTTTATTTGACCGCTACATGAGGGCTAATAAAACTTTTTTGCTAAAGTGGTCAGCTTACTTCCTCATTGGGTGCCTGGCAATATTGCTCGTTGTTGCGTGGTTTGCCCATCAAAACTTTAACGTTCAAACCCGTAACCTCATTACGGAACGTCAGCTTGCACTTAGAACAGCGTCAGGAGACTTTAATCGACAGTTGAGCGAACACGTTCTTATGTTGAAGGGCATTGCAAGTAATCCAATCTTGCTGCATGAGTTGACCAAAGCCCTGGAAGACAAAACCGATGCCAGTGTAGCAATAAAGCAAGTTGAGTTGACCTTTCTACATTTGCTGTACAGCAAGTCACAAGTATTACAATTACGTTGGATTGATGCGAAAGGAATGGAGCGTGTCAGAGTCGAACGTCAGCGTACCAGTAACCCCTATGTAGTGCCTTACCATCAATTGCAAAATAAGCTTGATAGGTACTATGTCGAAGAAGGGTTCAACTTACCCCCTAATGGGGTATACCTATCTAAGTTTGACTTAAATATTGATAACGGAGAAATCAGCCGACCATTGCTCCCCGTACTTCGTATTGTACTTAGGCTCCCCTTACAAAATGATCATAACCTGGGATTGTTGATCATTAACCTAAATGGAAAGCCCTGGCTTGACTCCATCCGAGCCAGCACTGGCGAATATGCAAGCCAATTACGTTTAGCCAATGAAAATCTTGAGTGGTTATTACACCCAAACCCACAGTTAGAGTGGGGCTTCATGCTAGGTTTTGATGAACGCTTGGATAAAGAAGTACCCGGGGTAGCTAAATCCTTACGGTCTGAACTTTATGAAGGTCATCAGGTGTATAACGATGGGCTCTGGTCCTGGAGCTGGATTACTGCCAATAATCTCTTGAATGAGCGTTTGCACTTTCACGAGCGTTGGGTATTGATGCTGGATGGCAGTACTCAAGAATACGGAATGCTATATCGCGAATCTTGGATCAATGCCATTATCGCTGGCGGATTAATCAGTCTCTTATACGGTGTTGCGCTTTACCTGCTAATGCGAGCGGCCTATATGAGAAAAATGAAGGCTGAACTTAGAAAACGTATATTGACTGAAAACGAACAAATGAAGGTGGTCGCTCATGTAAGGGAACAGCAAGAAACGTATTGGCGCAGCATGATTAATTCAATGCCTCAATTGGTTTGGAGCAGCACAGAAGACGGCAGTTGCGATTACGTGTCAGAGCAGTGGTGTACTTATATCGGAGCTTCAGAAGACGCCTTGTTAGGCTATGGTTGGTTGGAAGACATTCATCCTGACGACAAAAGGCATTTTCAAAAGCATTGGTCACAAGCACTGGCTCAAAAAGAGCCTTTGGATATTAATTGTCGATTAAGGGGAAAAGATAACGAATATCGATGGTTTAAAATTCGTACAGCGCCAGTCCATGATTTTGAAGGGAAGTCGCTCAAGTGGTTTGCGACCAATACGGATATTGAGGACTTGGTTCTAACCGAGAAACAGCTGACAGAACAAACTCAACTGTACAAGTCATTGCTGGAATCAAGCCCAGTGCCTCATTTAGAAATTGACTGTACAAACGCTGCTGAGTGGTTGGACAGTACCTCCCCCGAGTATTTTGATCAGCTTCCCTTTCAGGAGGCTGAGGCTACCTTAAATCAAATAAAGGTTCGACATGTTAATCAAGCCGCGTTGGACGTTCTAGGTGAATCAAAACCCACCACTTTCCAGGAAAAATCATTGAAAGCCTATCTTTCGAAAGATAGGGAAACCATACAGTTGCTTTGCAAAAGCGTTATGTGTGTTTGGCATGGCCAGAAGGTGTATGATTGGCCAATTGAAATTGATATAGGTGATGGGAAGGTAACGAAAGCCTTGCTTTCTTTAACGTTAACCAACCCTCTGCAACCCAAAGGGTCTTACTTCATCACTTTAATTGATATCACTGAAACCCTAGACATGAAAGAAGAAATAGAAGCACACCGAGACCAGTTAGAGAGACAGGTACATGAACGAACTCGAGAACTTGAGCAGTCGAGTCGCTTCTTAGAGACCCTTACTCATGGCTTGCCTCAACCCATCATATATTGGTCTAAAGCAGGAGAAGCTGAATTTGGAAATAGGGCCTTTTGTGATTGGTTTCAACTGAACCCGGCAGACATTGACGGTCAGTCGGTCAAGCAGTTAATGGGGGAAAATGCAGATGGAATGACGGCCTCTTTAGAGGCTGCTATCAGTGGCCGAGTCATACAGATAGAGCAAGAATTGTCGCTCCCAAATGATGAGAAAAAATATACCGTTATCAACTTGCTCCCTAATTGCAGTGATGGGCAGATATTGGGGGTCATAATGGTTATCAGTGATGTATCTCCAATAAAACTGAGTCAAATTGAAACTGAGAACCTGAATGAGGCGCTCAAAAAACGTACTCTTGAGGCTGAAAGTGCCAGTTCTGCAAAGAGCAACTTCGTTGCCAATATGAGCCATGAAATACGTACACCAATGAATGGAATTATCGGTTTAATTGCTGCATTGAACGATACCGATTTAACGGCAAAGCAAACGGATATGGTTCAAAAAGTAAAGCGCTCCGCAAATAATCTACTGGGAATATTGAACGATATTTTGGACTTCTCAAAGCTAGAATCGGGACAGTTTAATATTGAAAATACGCCTTTCAATATTTATCAATTGATTGAGGATACAGCCGATTTGTTTGCTGCACCTGCCTATGAAAAAGGCCTAATGCTGATTGTCGATGTTGACTTGGATATACCGCAAGAGTGTATCGGAGATGGATTAAGAGTCAGTCAGATACTGAACAACTTGCTCGGGAACGCAATCAAATTTACAGAAAAAGGACTGATTCGGATTCAATTCAAACTTTTATCAATGAACTTAGAACAATTGCAACTGATGATATCGGTTGAAGACACGGGTATTGGGATATCGTCAGATTCTCTTGAAAATGTTTTTTCAATGTTTACGCAAGCGGATGAAAGCACTACTCGGCGATTTGGGGGGACAGGGTTAGGATTGTCGATTTGTAAACACTTAACTCAATTAATGGGTGGTGATATGGGGGTTAAAAGCTCCCTTGGAGTGGGAAGCTTATTTTGGAGTACGATTTGGATTCAAAAAGAAAGTACACAGGAAATGAAAGAGCCGTTAAAAGCGCCTTTGAACAATGAAGTAGCAATGTTATGCAGCCCTTATAAAGAAGAATCCGAGCAAATAAGGTTGTATATGGAATCGATGGGTTACACGCTCATGATTACGGATAATCCAAAGATTGCTCACGAAGAAATAAAACAATTGGCACATCAAAAACAGAGCGTCAATTTGATGCTCATTGACGAACATTTTGATGAAGCATTACAACCTAATTGGTTGATCTCAAGCATCTCTTTGCTAGAAAAGGAACAACTCGCTAAACCCGACATTTTCCATCTTGTTTCTCCAAACAGTCTAACAAGTGGTCAAAATCATCAGATTGCCAAGCCAATCACTCCCATCCGATTGTATGCCCACCTTAACTCTGAACGTACAGATGCATCACACGAAAAGTCAGAGGTAGAGGCATCCATAGAGGAAAGGGCGCATCAGCTTAAAGGCATTAAGGCTCTTTTGGTTGAAGATAACGAAGTTAACCAAGAGGTTGCTTTGGCATTATTAGGCAAAATGGGAATTTATGTGGAGCTGGCTTCCAATGGTGAAGAGGCCATATCTAAGTTTCATAACCACGAATATCATGTGGTGTTAATGGATTTACAAATGCCAAAGCTTGATGGATTTCAAGCAACTAACCAAATTAGAAAAATGGAAAAAGGAAAGGATATTCCAATAGTCGCGATGACCGCAGCCGCTTTCGCAGAAGATAAAGCAAAAGTGATTGCAGCAGGTATGAATGCACATATTGCTAAACCGATTAACATAGAAGACTTGTTAAAGACACTTCTAGAGCAGGTTAAGTCAGATGATCACTTAGATAACGGTAAAAAAATACGATCTAATATAAATCAAGCCAACACTGAGAAACGGTTGGATACTGAAAAAAGTAGGCTGCTAGAACCTTTAGAGGGTTTTAATGTGCAAGAAGCCTATGAAAGATTATCTGGGGATTCAGAAGTGCTTCTACAACTGTTTGAATTGTTCATTGATAAAGGGACTCAGTGGCAGAGTGATGTGATTCAAGCGTTCTCAGAAAGTAAGGCAAACGATTTGAAACGTTTGGTGCACACGCTAAAAGGCATGGCTAGCAGTGTGGGAGCGACTGATTTAGAAAGTACCGCACAACACCTTGAATCGTTACTTGAAGAGACCAGTAACCTGCAATCTTGTGGATCTCGGATTGAAGAGTGTATCGAGGTTTACATGGCCGCGATAAACACAATCGAAACACGCCTCGAAGATATGCATCTTTCACGAAAAAACAAGGCGCGCAATGATGAGTCCGGTTCGGCAGCCTAGGGCTCTTAGGATTTAAATACCTTTCATATCATCAACGAGAGCTTGCCGTAAGAGTTTAAACAACTTTTTCCCTGATTTGGTTTGAGCGGCTAATTGATCAAGGCCTAAGTTATTTTCGTTGGAGAGTTTTTTGGATTCACTGTTGGCATTTCTTAGTAATTGACGAAGCAGCTGTGCATCTGCATTTGGGTGTTGAGTAAGAAAAGCTGTTATCTGGTTTTTACTGTCATCACCAAGAAATCGTAAACGCCACTGTTCTGCTTGATTGGTTAATTGGCCTTGCAAGTCACTGTTAGGGTCTAGTAAATCCATTGATTTTTGCAACAGATCAATGTCTTCAGTACGCATCAACTTGCCAATATACTGAATATGTCGACGTCGAGCTTCTTTTGATTTAATACGATCGTACTCTTCAAAAGCCGCTTGCATTAACTCGCCAACAGGTAAACCTTTTCGCTTTTCAGTCGAGAGCTGGCACAGACGCTCTCCCAGTGATTGCAAATCATGCATTTCTTTTTTTACTTGGCTTTTGCTGATCCAATCTTCATCCGGTTGGTGTTCGGTGTCTTTTGAATTGCTCATGAAATGTAGATCTCGTCAATAGAGTAATGGGTTGTGATCGGCTTCATTGAATCAATGCGATCAAAATAGCATAAGGGTTGCAAGCCCTAAAAAGGCAAAGAAACCAACGACATCGGTAATCGTTGTCAGAATAACCCCTCCTGCTAATGCTGGGTCAATTCCAAACCGTTTGAGAACGAGGGGGAGGGTGCCACCAGCAATGACCGCAATACTAAGGTTGATAACAATGGCAGCAGCAATAACGCCTGCTATTGTGAGGTCTTTAAACCAAACTAAAGTCACGCCAGCAATGACTAATGCCCACAGCAGACCATTAAGTAAGCCGACAAAAAATTCTCGGTTCAAGAACCAAGGCACATTACCTTTACCAATGTGTCCTATGGCTATACCACGAATAGCCAAGGTCAAGGTTTGACTGCCGGCGATGCCGCCCATGCTGGCAACTACTGGGGACAGAATGGCCAAAGCCACCTGCTGTTGCAATGTGGCCTCGAAGAGCCCCATGACACCTGCCGCGATAAAAGCCGTGACTAAGTTGATTCCAAGCCAAACAGCTCGTCGCCGAGCCGATCTGAATATGGGGGCAAAGGTGTCTTCTTCTTCATCCAAGCCCGCTCGACTCATGATGCTATGGTCGGCTTCCTCCCGGATAACATCAACCACGTCATCAATCGTAATACGACCGAGGAGTTTCCCGTGCTCGTTCACAACCGGTGCTGATACTAAGTCATGGCGTTCGAATAGCTTGGCTACCTCTGTCTCTGGTAGCTCGGCATTAATGGCAACGACTTCGGTTACCATGATTTCTCGAACAGTTACATTGGGGTCACTGGCCAGCATTCGATTCATCGGCAGTATGCCTACAAACTCGTCTCGCCGATTGACCACTAAAAGATTATCCATCATGTCAGGAAGTTTCTGGTGACGTCTTAAGAATCGGAAGACGACGTCGAGAGATATGTCGGGCCTGACGGTGATGGTGTCGGTGTTCATCAAGCCGCCAGCGCTGTCTTCTGGGTAAGCCAGAATAGATTCAATGCGCTCGCGATCTTGGCTGTCCATAGAAGTTAAAACTTCTTGGATCACCTGGTCCGGTAGGTGTTGAAGCAAGTCGGCGACATCATCTGTATCCAGATCTGACAGCGCATTGGCCATTTCTTCCGCGCTCATACGCGTTAAGAAGCTGGCTTGAACTTCCTCGCTTAGGTATTGAAGAACTTCACCTGAGTTCTCTGCATCCAACAGCTCCCATAAAAGCTCACGTACACTGGGGGTGGATGATTCGATTAAATGAGCGACATCTACTGGCTTCAGTGTTTGATTTAAGATGCGCTGCACTTGGGAAAGGGCGCCTGACTCCAACGCTTGTCGAAGGTGCTTAATGGGCTGTTGAGCCTGATGAGAACCTGAGTTTGGGGACATTGAGCATCCTTTTCCCGGAGTCGGCCGAATACGACGACGCGATTTTAGAGCTTGCTTACAGCAATGTCATCTATAAATCGCCGACTTATATCCAGTAAAGTGAACTATTACCTCCAGTCTAGGGTATTCAAAGTTGGAGGTGCTTTCTGTCTAGGGAGAAAAACGGGGCTTCTTTCACCATTCAGACCGGGACAGACGAGTCCATGGTCTGAATGAAAGATAGGGGAGAGTGCTATTGAGCTGGCTGAGGTTCTGTTGGAAGTACCTCAGCTTGCTGCTTTTTTTCCACGTACAGAATTTTAAAGCCGGTATAGGCAAATAGGATAGCCATGATCGGCATCAACCAGTTGAAGAAAGCATAAGGGGCGTAGGTCCAAGTGGCGATTCCTAAGGTTGCAGACATGTAGGCCCCGCAGGTATTCCAAGGGATGAGGGCCGACGTAACGGTTCCTGCATCTTCCAATGCCCTAGATAAATTAACCGGCGCTAAACCACGCTCATCAAAGGCGTCTTTGAACATGCGGCCAGGTAGGATGACAGCAACATATTGATCTGCTGCTGCCACATTGACACCCAAGCAAGTCACCAGAGTGGCAGTAATCAGACTACCAACGCGCTCAATACCTGAGACAGCTTTGGTTATCAACGCTTTCAAGAGGCCTGTGCTTTCGAGCACCCCCCCGAATGCCATGGCGCAAATAATCAACCATACCGTTGTGAGAACGTTGCCCATGCCACCGCGGGAAAGCAGGCTATCAAGCACTTCATTGCCGGTACTTGCAGAGTAACCATCATAAAGTGTCATCCATACTCCCTTGCCAAGAATCTCCGCTGTTGTGAGTGATTCATCAGCACCGACATAAGCAATAATGATGTTGGGTTGGAAAATGATGGCGAATACAGCACCAACTAGCGCGCCAATAAGGATGCTAGGGAAAGCAGGGATTTTTCTGGCTGCAAGGGCAAGCAGCAATACAACGGGAAGTAAAAGGTACCATGCAAGGTTAAATTGTGCTTCTAAAATACTTAATACGGAGTTAATGCTTTCAGGGGTCGCTGATTCCTGAGCATTGAAACCAATAAACGCAAAAATAACTAAGGCAATGATAAAGCTGGGAAGGGTGGTGTAGGTCATATGTCGAATGTGTTCAAATAGATCACTTCCGCCAACAGCTGATGCCATATTCGTTGTTTCTGAGAGCGGGGACATTTTATCGCCAAAGTAGGCGCCTGAAATGATGGCGCCTGCGGTAATAGCTGGATCCATCTGTAAACCCGTAGCAATGCCCATCAGGCCAATGCCTAACGTACCCGCTACTGTCCAAGAGCTGCCAATACTTAAAGCAACTACGGCGCATAGCAAGCAGCTTGCAGCATAAAAAATACTGGGAGACAGTAACTTAAGGCCTAAGTAAATCAATGTTGGGACGGTACCTGAAAGAATCCAAGTGCCAATGAGTGCTCCCACAGCCAGCAGAATGAGGACTGCACTAAAAGAAAGTGAGATCCCGCGGATCATCCCAGCTTCAATTTCTTTCCAGCTATGACCGTTTTTTAAACCCACGATTCCTGCCACACAGGCTGCTAGTAGAAGGGCTATTTGGTTAGCGCCTCCTGAGCTGCTGTCACCGAAGTAATATACCGATGCTGCCAATAAGACGGCTAAAAAAATTAGAGGAATCAGTGCGTCGAACACCGTCGGTGTGCGCATAGAATCTTGCTTCATGTGAGCCAGCTCTCATCATTACAAAAATGTGAACCGGATTTAACCCATTTGGCGCTCTTGCTACAAGCCCAAATGATCAAAAAGTAAAAAATAGTCGTCTTTTGATGAATCTTGGGCGGTTTGAGTCTTTCTGGTTGATGCCTAAAGCCCAATTCCGCTGCAATAGGACTTTTCTGATGCTAAGGACTTCCATACACTCTAGAGGCATTTCTTACTTGAAGTGAGTTGAGTTTAAAGATGTTAATACTGCTCTCCCCAGCAAAAAACCTAGACTTAGAAAGTGGGTATCCTGACTACCCATCAGTCACTGAGCCCCGTTTGTTAGAAGACAGCTGTTGCTTGGTAGACCAATTAAAATCCAAATCACCAGAAGAATTAGCAGAGTTAATGAAATTAAGTCATAAGCTGGCTGTTTTAAACGTTGAGCGGTATCAGCAGTGGTCATTGCCATTGGTTCAACCTGTTGCAAGACCTGCACTATATACATTCAATGGGGATGTTTACGCGGGCCTGAACGCAAGTGAATTATCTCCGCATCAAGTCAATCAAGCCCAATCGTCCATAAGGATTCTCTCTGGCTTATATGGGCTATTGAGGCCAATGGACTTGATATTGCCTTACCGACTCGAAATGGGTACCAAACTTGAGAATAATAGAGGTAAAGACCTGTACCGTTTTTGGGGTGATACCATTACAGAGATGGTTCAAGAAGATTTGAAACTAACCGGCTCTCAACTTGTTGTTAACCTGGCTTCGAATGAATATTCAAAGGCAGTCAACTTTAAGCAATTGAGTCAACCGACCATTACTCCAGTTTTCAAAGATCAGAAAGGTGGTCAATACAAAGTTATAAGTTTTTATGCAAAGAAAGCACGAGGTCGAATGGCAAACTATCTACTCAGTTTGGATCAACCTTCACTGAAAGATTTGCAAGCGTTCAATTGGGATGGTTATCAATTCGATGCATCAGCATCAAGTGAACAACAGATGGTTTTTCTTCGAGATGAAGATAAATCAGCTTTACGTTAAAAATGGATGGCTTGTTAGAATAGTATGGGGTTTCATTTGAATATTTGCTCGTTTGGAATACGATTATTCCTTTTATTGCAGTTAAGTATTTTTGCATTGCCCGTTTGTGCCTTAGACCCGTGGATGAATTGGCAAACCTTTGAAACGGATCACTTTAAAATTCATTTTGTCGATTACAACCGTCCCTGGGTTAGACAAACAGCCAAAATAGCTGAACAAGAGTATGAACACCTCTCGAAAGCATTTCAGTGGATACCAAAGAGTAAGATCCACTTGGTTTTGAACGATGACTTTGATGATCCGAATGGGTGGGCACGTCCTGTACCTTATAATTTAGTTAATTTGTATTTAACCCCTCCTATTGATGGCGAACTTCAGGATTTTCAAAGCTGGATGCAAATCTTAATCCGACATGAGTTGGTGCATATCTTCCACACAGACAAAGCTGAGCGAGTACCCAACAATTTAAGAATGTTTTTTGGAAGGAATCTCTTTCTGTTCCCAAATTTGTTCACACCACGATGGTTAACAGAAGGATTAGCTACGCATATAGAAACAAATGAACAGCTTGGCATTGGGCGGGGCCAAAGTGATTATTTCCAAATGATGATGCGAGAGGAAGTGAGAACCGGTTTAAAACCTCTGAGTCAGGTCTCCGTATCATCGCGTGAATGGCCGCTTAACCAGGCTTATTTGTATGGTGTGTATTTTTTCCGATTTTTGGAGGATAAGTTTGGAGAAAAGCGTATTTACGATTGGGTTGAAGAATATAGCGACAATATTATCCCTTACTTACTTAGTCGAGATACCTCCAAAATTTTTGGTTACTCTTTATCGGACCTGTGGTTGGAATTTGAACAGTACTTGAAAGCTGAGTTCCGCTCTATGGGTTCAAGACATTTTGCTGCCGATGATCAGCGCTTTTCTGGTCTATCAGACAGTCATCGACATCAATCTCCTATTTTTTTACGTTCAGGTGAAATAGCTTATTTGCAGAATGATGGCATTAACCCTCAGCAAGTGGTTTCCGTAAATAAGCAGAAGGAAATTAATACATTATTTACAACGAACGGAGCCGCTCAATTGCGTGAAGGCCCCGCTAAGGGGATATGGTATAGGCGCTTAGAGTACTGCACCGAAGACCAACTTTACTACGATTTATATCGTTGGGACGGAGAATCAGAAACGCGTATAACGGAATGTAAACGATTACAACACTTTGAGTGGGTCGATGATAAGCACGTTTTATGGGTGCGGTATGAAGGCGGACGACCTTTTGTCGAGTTGTTTAATGTTAAGTCTAACCAGCAAAAAAAACTTTGGGAAGGGAAAGCCGGGGATGTGGTGGGTGCATTTTCCTGGTCATCCAAGCGTAGGCGAATGATTGCAAGTGTGATGTTGAAGAACAGTTCTCGTTGGGACCTAGCGGAACTGGTTTTTAATGATGCTTGGAAAGCTTCAGGCTGGCAATATGTGACAAACTCCTTTGATATTGAGCAAACACCGCAGTATGTCGATCATGGGAATGCTGTATTATTTACAAAGAGCAATGGTGGGTATTTTGACCTTTTTGTCATGGACTTGACAACTGGTGATACCAAACTAATTAAGGAAAGCCATACGGGATTGTTTTCAGCTCGTATGAGAGAAAGTCGACATGATCTGGTAGCCCTGCTGTATGATCAGCAAGGTTTTCAGGTTGTTCATTTTGCCGCTGATGAATATAAAAACACACCGTCAACATCGATTTCTATTGACGATCCTGGACATCAAGAAAATATTCGTTCATCTCAGCTTAATACTCAGAATGGTCAGCAATATGATTACAACCCATTGTACTCAATGATGCCAACAACCTGGTCTTTCTTTGGAACCGAATCTGAATTGGGTGTATCCGTTACTGGTCAAGATGCTTTAGAAAACCATAGTTACTTTTTTGGTGTTGCATCTGAAGGGAAAAAAGATGATGTCCATGTGTCTGCCAGTTATACCTTTGATGGGAAACTGGGTGGTCTTATTTCCCATGATAGAATCCTTGGTGAAGATGGCAGTCTAATAGATTATCAAGATGATCTAGATGCTCAGCTATTTTTAAGGTGGCCATGGGTTAGGTTAAATCATCGGCTGGAAACGAGAATTGTTGGGATTTGGAATCAAACGACAATCGTTCCCAAGGGGCAGCGTAGTAAAATAAAGTTTAATGATAATTTAACGGGTTATGGTATTAGATGGAGTAATACCAAAGGGTATTTACACAGTGCAGGGAAAGTAAAAGGTGGGTTTGTTCAATACAAGCTCGAGGATCGACATTTGCTGGAGAATACGAACTTTTCAGGATATAGGCAGCAAATAGACCTTGGGTGGAACTTCCAACCATTTGAGTATCATGGGTTACATTTAAAAGGTTATTACGCGGTAGCAGACCCTGATGCCCCTAGATATCAACTTGGGGGCAGCACCTCGGAAGTCTTTGCTTCATTGGACCCATTTGAGTTTGATCGTGATAAGTTTAAATTAAGAGGTTATCCAAACAAACCAGTGAATGGTGAAGAGCTGACGTTTGGAAGGGCCAGTTGGCAGTTTCCTGGCTGGGATATTGAAAGGACTTGGATCATTGTACCCCTAGGTTTAGTTAAGGTGTCACCCAATTTATTCTACGAATATGGAGCCGTGGGTGATTTTAATAAAGATAATGCATGGACGGGTCGAGAGGCAGTAGGGGCTGGCGTTAATTTCGAACTCAGCCTCGGGTATAACTTGGTACTCCCAATAGACGCTTACTATGCAAAAGGTTTAAGTGAAGGGGGAGAGTCTGAGCTGGGGCTGTATTTCAACCTTGAACTATGAGTTTGCCTGCTCTTTGACGAGCGTTAAATTTGTGTTTGATTCGGCTTCTAATTCTGAGGGGGGGAGGGCTTCCCTTCCCCTGAATAGGGTACAAAAGATCCAACCTATAATGGCGCCAATAAATAGCGCGCTGAGTAGAATGAGAACGCCTAACTTCAAATGCAGATGATAAGTATTGCTTACAATACTGCTGATTTCGGACTCATTTATTTTGGCCACTAACCCCCAGTCAACCGAGGGAATGTAGCGAGTTGACGCCAAAACCGGCTTTTCAAGATAATCAGGGGCCATGTCCATAATGATCTCATTACCCAATAACGCTTGGGTTATGGGTACGTCAAATCTTTCTTTACTGACTTTGCGATTAAACGCTGCTTTACGATCATATTTCAGGGGAACAGCAAATAATGCATCACCGTTTTCATCTCGAACGGCAAACAACCATTCCCCAGTTGTTCCTAAGCCAGAGTGGTCATTAACCATATCGATAAGAAAATCGGCAAAATAGTTTACCCAGATATACCCTAGGATTTTACTGTCTAGGATAAGGGGAGCTTTTGCAGACAGGTATAACTTATCTTTCCTAGAGAATAAGCTCACTTCCGTTTTATAAGATGGAATCGAAGTATCAATTTGTGTCCGAGTAGGATCTTTTGACGTGCTTGTGATCAAAGCACCTTCTGAATCAAAAAGGCTTATAATCGAAACCTTATTCAAACCCGCAGTTGCGTCTAACAATATCCTTTCAATTCGATTCAACGCAGCGCTGTCTTTGGTCTCGTTCCACAGATGAAGTGACTTTCTCAGTTGGGTACGGCTTGCGACAAGCGCAGTATTATCATTGACTCGATCTACCACAGCGAGAATGCGTTTTTTGGCTATGTTGGATAAAGCTTGTAATTGGTTTGCGATTTCGTTTCGGTGCACATTGCGTGCTTCTTGAGATAAATAAGTGATTCCCAAAGACAGGGGTAGACCTGCAAGAAGTAAGATAACGCCAATAATGAGCAACTTTATCTTCATCAGGGGGCAACACTTTAACGTAACCTGAATTTAAGTTAAGTCTAGGGCCTTATTGATAGGATTCAATTTTGAAGTGTTAAGCCATCAGCTGGTTGCAGACCCAACCATTCCGTTACCAACTGTAGGATACGAAAGGGATTAAAGGGCCTCTTCTGACATTTCGCGTCGATGCTCTTTCGAGCTATTTGTTTTTTGCGTGAGAGGGCCAGGAAGCGCATGCATTTCTTCAATAGAAAGGCTTTCAAAATGTTCAGAAATCCTATCTGATTGAGATTTGAAATCCTTAATTAACTCGAGCGATTCGTTGCGGTGATTCTCAATGCGTTTAACCAATTCAAGATACTCGTGCCTGACTTTGGTTAACTCTGACTCTAAAAGAGCGGCTCTGCTGGTCTTATCTAACCAGTAGCGCTGTACGAGCACGCCTAGTCCTATGCCCAAAAAGAAGGTCAGGAAGCTGGTTACCCACTCAAGACTCATCTTACCCCCAATGAAGTTATGCTTTCTTATTCGTAAGAACCCAGTGGTGAATGTTTGCTTGGGATCCCGTATCATATACCACTGCATTTAACGAAACACTGACCAAAAAAGCAACTAATACATGGTAAAAACAACGCCGATTTATCTTTCTGGCCCTGCTGGAAACATTGAAGCTGTTTGGAATGAAGTAGGCATTGACCTGCCAACTGATGCAGCAGCCCTTGTTTGTCACCCACACCCACTCTTTGATGGGACCATGCACAACAAAGTGGTGTCAACCTTAGTCAGAACCTTTGGTGATTTGGGGGTGCCTAGCCTGAAGTTTAATTTTAGGGGAGTAGGTGCTAGCGATGGGGAGTACGCTTCTGGAGTAGGTGAGGTTAAGGATGCTAGGGCTTGTTTAGATTGGCTTCAGCAAGAACACGGGATTGAGCGGTTTTACCTTGCGGGGTTTTCTTTTGGTTCTTTCATTGCATCAAGCTTGGCACATCAGTTGGCTCAAGATGAAAAGTCGAGACTGGCGCATTTGGTTGTAGTGGCGCCGCCCGTACACAATTTTGATTTTGGCGACCTATTTCCGGCTGATTATCCAAGTACTATTATCGTTAGCGATGCTGATGAGGTGGTGCCGCCCGAAGATGTTTACCACTGGTTAGATTCGGTATATCCACCTCTTGATGTTATTGAAATGCCAGGAGCCTCTCATTTTTTCCATGGCCGGCTGACTGAGCTAAAACGTTTGTTAATTCAACGACTTACTGCCTAGATTACCTCCCTTCATTCTGCGGCTCTAAAACCTAAAAGCCATTGATTCTGTAAGCCACTCTGCGTGGCTTGTCTTTATTGGTATAAAAATAAGATTTATATATAACCGTTGGTTCTATCTATGAATGCAAACGGTCTAATCTTTCACCCTTTTGTGTTAGATGCGGTCTGAATGCGTCATTTTTATGGAAGGCATGAGCCTCATTCTATAAAAGATCTGGATTTTTCCTCTTTTATTTGGGATTTTGTCCCAATTATCAATGATTGCGCCTGGGAAGTGATAGATTCATGGCATTGCTTGAGGTCAAAGAACTAGACATTCAATTTCCAACACGATTTGGACCAGGTCATGTTGTCCGCCAATTGAGCTTCTCATTAGAGAAAGGCGAGATCCTTGGTTTGGTGGGTGAAAGTGGAGCAGGGAAGTCGACGGTAGGGAATGCCGTCATTGACTTGCTAAGCCCACCTGGTCGTGTCACCCAGGGTGAGATTATATTGAATGGCGAGAGAATCAGCGGATTATCGGCTAAACAGATGCGTGAGATCAGAGGAAGGAAGATTGGTTTTATCTTTCAAGATCCCATGACGTCGCTTAATCCGTTGTTTACGATTGAAACTCAGCTCATCGAAACATTGATGACCAACCTGGATTTGTCAAAGGAAGAGTCGTACAAAAAAGCCATAGAACTTTTGTCTGCCGTCGGTATTCCAGAGCCAGAGATAAGAATAAAACAATACCCTCATCAATTTTCAGGAGGCATGCGTCAGCGCGTCGTCATAGCAATAGCCTTAGCTGGTGATCCTGAACTAATCATCGCCGATGAACCTACAACGGCATTAGATGTTTCAATACAGGATCAAATACTAAATCTCATTCGTGATCTTTGTAAATCTAAAGAAGTGGGTTGCGTACTGGTGACTCATGATATGGGGGTAATCGCAAATACAACAGATCGAGTGGCGGTGATGTACAACGGAGAGTTGGTTGAAATTGGCAGCACCCAGCAAGTACTTGAGTCTCCTCAACACCCTTATACAAAAAGTTTGATCAGTGCTGTGCCCAGGTCAGATATTAAATTAAAGCGTTTTCCGCATGTTGATTATATTGAGAAAGAACAAGAATCTAAAAAAACCATTGATGTTAAGCAACATTGGTTAGGACAGCGTCAACTCGGTGAAGAGACTGATGTCACAAATGAGAAGGAAGCTTTACTAAGGGTTGAAGCTATCAACCTTAGGTTTGAAACGCAGCATGCTTTTTTTGAAAAAAACAGGAAGTACCTACAAGCATCAAACAATGTGAGTTTTTCTGTGATGCCAGGCGAAACCTATGGTTTGGTCGGTGAAAGCGGCAGCGGGAAATCGACCATTGCACGTATTATTGCAGGTTTATATAAGCAAGACAGTGGCCAAATCATTTTTGATGGGCAAGAAATTTCAAGTATGTCAGAAGGGCAAAGAAGATCTATCCGCCAGCAGATTCAAATGGTATTCCAAAACCCGTATTCATCTCTCAATAGCAGAATGAATATTTTCGATATTATAAGCGAGCCTATAGTCTTTCATCGTTTGGCAAACGATAAAAAACAAGTGAGTAATATTGTTTCAGACTTATTGGACTACGTTGGTTTAGGCGCTGCAGCAGCCGTTAAATACCCACATGAATTTTCTGGTGGTCAACGTCAGAGAATCTCAATTGCTAGAGCACTGGCAACCCGGCCAAGATTTCTGATTTGTGATGAACCCACCTCTGCTTTGGATGTTTCTGTTCAAGCTCAGATTTTAAATTTATTAAAAGATCTGCAAGATGAATTAGGGTTGACCATGTTGTTTATCAGCCATGACCTCCCTGTCATACGGCAAATGTGTGACCGTATCGCAGTAATGAAGCAAGGAAGTATCGTTGAAGAAGCCAGTGTGGATAATTTGTTTACTTCCCCGCAAAACCCTTATTCACAAGAATTGATTAACCTAATGCCTAATCTTGATAATTTGTCGAGAGAAGGTCTGGATGACCTCTTGGTTTAAACCTTGAAGATGAGGAGATACTTATGAAAACAGGAATGAATATCAGATCATCGCTTCGAGGTCTTAGACCTCATGCCAGCAAGCTAAAGAAGGGGATAATTGCTTTATCTATCGCCAGTGCTTTTAGCGTTGGAGCTTTGGCTAACACATTAAAGCTAGCATACGATGCTGATCCGGTCAGTTTGGATCCTCATGAACAGCTCTCTGGAGCAACGTTGCAGTATTCTCATATGGTTTTTGATCCATTGGTTCGTTGGACTAAAGCTCATGATTTTGAGGGCCGTTTAGCTGAAAAATGGGAACGAGTTGATGATAAAACGGTAAGATTTTTTCTTAGAAAAGGAGTGGTTTTTCACAGTGGTAACCCCTTTACAGCAAAAGATGTTGCTTGGACATTTGATCGCTTAAAAAGCAGCCCAGACTTTAAAGCAATATTTGATCCTTTCGATAAAATAAAAGTGATTGATGATCATACGATTGATTTAGTCAGCAAAGATACGTTCCCCTTAACTTTACATGCTTCAACGTATATTTTCCCTATGGATAGCAAGTTTTACGCTGGAAAGGATGATTCTGGGGCCGACAAGGCTGAATTGAAAAAACATGGCAATACATATGCTTCGCGCAAGGCATCTGGAACAGGTCCCTTTACGATTGAATCAAGAGAACAGGGCATTAAAGTTGTTTTCAAACGGTTTGATCAATACTGGGATAAACAGTCGCCAGGTAATGTCTCTAAAATTGAATTAACGCCCATTAAAGAAGACTCCACTCGCGTTTTGGCACTGCTATCAGGCGATGTTGATTTTATTGCGCCTGTCCCCCCTAACGATCTGGATAAAATCCGTAAAGACAAAAACATCAATTTGGTTGAAATGCCTGGTACTCGTGTTATCACATTTCAGTTAAATCAGAAACGTGTAAAAGCCTTTGCAGATCCACGAGTGCGTCAAGCCATTGTGCATGCCGTGAATAATGAAGGCATTGTCAAAAAAATCATGAAAGGTTTCGGTACGGTTGCTGCTCAGAACTCGCCTGAAGGTTATCTTGGCTACAACGCCAGTTTAAAACCTCGATATGATCTTGCTAAAGCCAAAGAGCTGATGAAAGAAGCGGGCTTTGAAAACGGCTTTAGTGTCAGCATGATGGCTCCCAATAATCGCTATGTGAATGATGAGAAAATTGCACAAGCAGTGGCTTCAATGCTAGCCAAAATCAATATTAAAGTCAGTTTGAAAACCCTGCCTAAAGCTCAATATTGGCCTGAGTTTGATAAACGCAGCGCTGATATTATGATGATCGGCTGGCATGCGGATACAGAGGATTCAGCCAACTTTGCCGAGTTTTTAACCGCTTGCCCAAATTCAGAGAAAGGACTTGGTCAATATAACAGCGGCAATTACTGCAATAAAAAAGTTGATGAGCTGTTGATGCAAGCTAATAAAGAAACGGACATTAAAAAGCGTTCTGAAATACTGCAAGAAATTGAAAAAATCCAATACGATGATGCGGCATTTGTCCCGCTTCATTTCCAGGATCTGGCTTGGGCAGCAAGAAAGAACGTCAATATAGAGCCGATTGTAAATGTCATGAACTTTCCCTATTTGGGTGACTTGGTTATAAACAAGAAATAACCCAATGAAAATAGGGTGTATCATAGATGCGCCCTATTCTGTGAGAGTGACACGTATAGCGCTTATTCCGATTAAAATGCTTCTTTAAGCTGTTGTTTAAGGATACTTACTCTATGGCGTTGTTTTTGTTAAAACGTCTAGGCCAAGGGCTTGTGGTGATGTTCATCATCAGTACAATTGCCTTTGCCATACAAGACAATTTAGGTGATCCGCTAAGAGAGTTAGTCGGTCAAGCCGTTTCAGAACAAGAGAGAGAAAAGCTACGAGATGAACTGGGCTTGAATGACCCTTTCCTCGTGCAATATGGCCGCTTTCTTAAGAATGCCGTTCAGGGGGATTTAGGCACATCTTATTTTTTTAAAGAGCCTGCTTTAAAGGTTATCTTAACAAAATTATCAGCAACCCTAGAGCTTGTCTTTGGAGCTACGCTCATCATCATATTCCTATCGATACCGCTTGGGGTATATACAGCTGTGCACCCCAATGGGTTTACAACCAAGTTGATATTGGGTTGGAGTATTTTAGGAATTTCTATACCCGTTTTCTTAACCGCTATATTACTCGTCTATTTTTTTGCAGTGACATTAGGCTGGCTGCCGTCTTACGGGCGGGGTGAATTAGTTCCTATGTTCTGGGGGTGGGAGACAGGGTATCTCACACTTGATGGTCTGGCTCACTTGGTGCTGCCCTGTATTTCATTGGCAAGTATTATGTTGCCATTATTTATTCGGTTGATTCGATCGGAAATGGTTGAAGTACTGAGCGCGGAATACATCAAATTTGCTCATGCTAAAGGGTTGTCCAGAAACCGCATTCTTTATATTCATGCGCTTAAAAACACCTTGTTGCCCGTTATCACTGTCGGTGGTGTTCAAATTGGGAACATGGTTGCCTACACAATTTTGACTGAAACTGTTTTCCAATGGCCCGGGATGGGCTTTTTGTTCTTAGAAGCCGTTACTCGGGTAGATACGCCCCTTATTGTTGCTTTTCTCATTGTCGTGGGCGCTGTCTTTGTTGTTGTAAATACGCTCGTCGATTTGATCTATGGGCTCATTAATCCAACGGTGCGTTTAACTAGGAGTGCTCAATAATGTCTGAGAGTATTACAGAAGACGTGAAAGAGCCCAGTTTGAAAGAGCGCTTTGTTCAAACTCAATTCTGGTGGTCATTTAAGCATGATAAAACGGCCATTCTATCTTTCGTGGTGATGCTGCTGTTGATCTGCGCAGCTATTTTCGCCCCCTTATTAGCATCAATGAACCCTTATGATCTAACTGCTTTTGATATCCTAGATTCTGAGCTTCCACCCATGTGGATAGAAGGCGGTGAAGATCGGTTTTTGTTTGGAACGGATGCCCAAGGGAGAGATCTGCTCAGCACGATTCTTTATGGCTTGAGGATATCCATAAGTATAGGTATTTTCGCCGTTTTGCTGCAAGCTGTTGTTGGTGTCGTGATCGGGTTATTGGCAGGTTACGTGGGCGGTAAGGTCGATAGTATTCTGATGAGAATTGCGGATATACAGCTTTCTTTCTCGACCATGATGGTTGCAATCATTGTGCTGGCTATTTTTCAGGCGGCATTTGGTACAGAGTTCTATGCCAAATGGGCGATGGTAATGCTTGTATTGGTTATTGGTCTGGCTGAGTGGCCGCAATACGCTCGAACGGTGAGGGCATCTGTCTTGGCTGAAAAGAAAAAGGAGTATGTTGAAGCAGCAAAAGTAATGGGTTTTGGCCCATTAAGAGTCATGTTTAGGCATATCTTACCAAATGCACTCTCACCCATACTGGTCATTTCAACCGTTCAGGTTGCTAATGCCATTATATCTGAAGCAGCATTGTCATTTTTGGGGCTTGGTATGCCACCTGATAGACCGTCACTAGGATCCTTAATCTCTAGTGGGTTTGAGTACATAGTCAGTGGAACCTCTTGGTGGATCACTTTAATGCCTGGCATTGTATTAGTGGTTTTGGTGCTTGTGATGAATATGCTAGGGGACTTTATGAGGGATGTGTTTAACCCCAAAATATACAAAGAGTCATGAAAAGAGAGCCAGTCAATTCATTTAACCGTTGCGAGGTTGCTAACCGCAACCTTTAAGGGTTGAAATGTAAACGATTGATGTGAATCACCTTTTATATAAATACATTTCTCTCCTGTGTGGACTCGTATAGAATGCCTGCCTCATGATGTGTATTACGCTTGGAGGGGTGTTTTGAAAGCGAGTCATCATAAGGTCTGTTGGGCTCAGCATGCAGATGCATACTCTTTATCCGATTCTTTGTTGAGTCGAACTGAGCCCTGTGTTGTCGAAGATGACCCGTTGAAATTAGACATCTCTCTTAACATCAACAAAGTGAACCAGCTTAGTTTTAATCCAATCCAAGGCCTGTCTTTTAAACGTCGCCTTGGATCAACGCTTCCAAAAGATAGGCCTCTTCGAAAACTTACGCATACGATGAAAATCCAGCCAATAATGATCATACCTTTCTATTGGACAGGCCTTCTCCGACAATATCTTAACGTTAGCGCGGCTGATGAGTCAGCGTTAATTATGAAAATTACGAGACTGCTCGAATCTCACTATGCACAGCTTGAAAAGTCTATTTTACAGAGTATGACTGGCATAGTGGAATTGTTCTTGGAGTGGCTGGAGTATTTAGAAAAGAAGCAGGGTATAGCGCAAGCCTACTCTATTGTTACTGAAAGTGGAGAGTGGGTCTTAATCGTTAAAACGAGGAAAGGTCAAACGTTGTACATGCCTCAAGGGCTTTTCTTGAATGGTAAGAAATCCCTTACGTCAACCGAGAAAGGCTCTTGATGCGAATAGCGTCAATAAATAATAGCTTGCTTGTGTCAGCATTTTGCATACGGTTGTTTGTCTCAGTCAGATTGCATATAGTACCGCATCTTTGAGAATGCCGTTTCCCTACCGATAGCAGAGGAATATCCAGCATGAAAAGACTCGCCATCTATAAATGGCTGGCCTGTTTTGTAGGCTTGTCAGCGCTCATGGGTTGTTCATCCACAACCAAGGTTGCACTGATGTCGAATGGTGACCTTGAAGGACAAACAATTCCTTATGAAAAAGCTGATCGTTGGTTGGTTGGTAAAAGTTGTGGGAACGAGCAAAGTCTTGCTCAGGCCTTAAGAGACGCTACTCTTGGTACTCGTTACGACACTTTAGTCAACGTGACGGTTAAAACATCTGTCAGTGTTTTTTCTGCACACAACTGCATCACAATCATTGGTAAGGGTTTAAGCAGTAAAACGATGAATTTGAAAGGGCAGGAGGGTTAATTAGATGAACATACTTAGCTTTCCAACAGGTTATAGATTTTCGCTACTTGTAGCAGCATGCATGACGCTTTTCATGACAGGCTGTTCTTCTCCCCCTGTTAAACCCGGATCTATTAAGTATTTTGCCCTCGAGCGTCCCGATGGGGTGATTCGAACCGCGCCCAGTAACCCGAAAAAACCACCTTCACGATACAAGAAAAATGTTTCTGGTTGGACGGTCATGGGCAATACACCCCCAGCAATGGATGAGTATTATTCGTTATTCAAAACATCTCCTCAGGGCATTGCAAGCAATGTTGAGATTATTGTGAGGATGCCGCACTGTTGGTTGCTGTTTGCATGCGAAGCTGTTGACTCGATTTATCAACCAAAGCATAAAAAAGCAAAACGTAAGAGCCGGTCAACAAAGCCCATTGCAAAAGACTAAATGTAAAGCCTTCTTTCAGTGTGCTGTGGCAACAAATTGTTGCAACATGGGTTTGGCTGAGAGAAGGCTTGAGACTGGTGTTTTAAGAAGCTAAATGGTTGTCCCAGGCAAAACCTTCTAGCTCAAAAGAGTGGAGCTGCTTGAGAGCGTTCTCTTGATTAACCTCAAAAACCTTAATCTCTCCCGTCCCTAAACTTACAGCACAAATACCTTCCTCAAGAGCTGCAACACCTGCTGCATCAACGGCATGCTCTGAATGAAGTAACGTTCGGCTGTTCATCTCCCAAAAGGTGATTCGGTTTGCTCTTGGAGCTGTAATCGCAACAACGCTTGTCCCTGGAATCCAACACAAGCTAGCTGTGTATTGAACCATTTGTAGCCATTCAATATCGCTGGCTTGTAAAGCTTCTGGAGGTTCTGCTTGGTATAAATGGTGAGCGATAGCTAATGGCTGTACATCCATACGATCCCCTTGGAATTGCAGACCTGCAATGACTTCGCCCGATGAACTCTGACATAAGTGGCGAATGCTGAGTTGATGGTGCCCAAATTCATGTTGGGACTTTATCTTCCCTGATTCATTTAAATAAGTGAGGTTGGGGAGCATCGTGTCGAGGTTAAGTTTTTGGCGATGCAGGTCAGGGTGTGTTCGAATGCCTCCATTTGCCACAACCAAGTTGTTGCTATTGCTGCACACTAAAAGTTCGTGCGGACCAATGCCACCACTTTTAAACTCCCCGATTCTGTTAAAGTTTTGCGCATCATAAACCGATATTAACCCCGTACCGGTTGGCCAATGCTGTTCACTTACGTACAGGTAGGCATGATCGTGAGAGAGGCATCCATGGCCATAGAAATGATGATCTTGAGGGGCTTTGATTGTTGCGATCATGCTGTTTGTATCGGGGTCATAACACTGGAATTGGTAACCAGGTCTTCTGTCTATACAAATTACCCTATTTCGTTTTTGATCAACGCAAAGACCATGACCTCTGTGAGGCAACCGTGCCTGCTGGGTTCTTTGGGTGCTTATCTGAAAGGCGCACAGAGCATAATCACCTGAGAGTTGCTTGCCTGCACCATATACCCAATCACGAGAAGGGGGGATCAATCGATCGTCAAATGATCCGCTTGTTTTGAAGCTTCTTGATGTTGAGGAGCAGCCTATGAGCGTCGCCCCGAAGGAATATAGGCCAAAGTGTTGGACCATTTGGCGTCGATTCAAAGCCATCTATATCACTCAATATAAAGACATATGCCGCCTATTATAAGCTCCCTGATAGGGGTGCTCAACACAAAGCTAGCTTTGCCTATTTGCAGCCAATAAAGGTTTCATATTTAATGGCAGGTTACGGATTGGTACATCTGTTCTTGATTCAAATGTCTACGGGTCTAAGCCAAAACAGTGAATCCTTGTCAGTTAGGAGACAGCGTTGTGAACGATTCAAAATGGATAATACATTATCAATGGAAAAGGTTTCAGCAACTGTTTGGGTTCTTACTAATGGTTGGATTAACGGGGTGTGCAGATAAAAAGCCGGAAGTAAAAAATGAAATTGTTCGACCCATCAAAATGATGACGGTTGGCACTCAAGCTGCCACAACCTTTATCGAACTACCAGGGAGTGTTCATGCCACCAGAGAAACGGATGTGGCTTTTGAAGTGCCTGGGCGGATTATTGAAATTAATGTTGTTGAAGGCGACCGAGTCCAAGCAGGGGATGTACTGGCAAAGTTAGATCCTAGAGATTATGAGGCCACTCTGAGCAGTGCTCAAGCGCAAAGAAATGCCGCTTTTACTGATTATCAACGATATTTGAAAGCGGTAAAAGCGAATGCAGTTACCCGACAAACGGTCGATACTTCCAAAAGCCAATTCGAGGTGGCAGACGCTCAACTCAATAAAGCCTTAAAAGCTCTAGAGGATTCGGTATTGCGAGCACCCTTTAGCGGCAGGGTTGCTCGAAAAATGGTTGAAGATTTTGCCAATGTTCAAGCGAAGCAAGCCGTGTTCACGCTACATGACGAGTCATCTCTTGAAGTTAGGGTCAATGTGCCTGAGCGTGATTGGGCTCGAGCAACCCCAAATATGACACCCGCTGAAGTAACTAAGAAATTAAAGCCGGTTGTGGAATTGAGTGCGCTTCCTGGTCGAAAATTTCCTGCTGAAGCTAAATCCTATAGTTCTATCGCTGACCCAGTCACTCGTACTTATGAAGCGACTTTCTCTTTTACTCCCCCAACAGATGCTGCTGTGAGTTCAGGCATGACGGCTAAAATTCGCTTTGATGCAGCGGCATTGGAAAAACCTTCTACACAAAATCTAATTCAGGTCCCAGTTCAAGCAGTAACCTCTAAAACTGAGGGGCATGCTGGAGTTTGGGTGATCGGAAAAGAAGGGAGGGTGATCCTCTCTGATGTTTCACTAGGGGAATTAAACGGCGAGCTGGTTGAGATTAAATCTGGCTTGAGTATTGGGGATACGATAGCGATCAGTGGCGTCAATACTCTGCAAGAGGGTATGCATGTACGACCTATGAGTGTGCAGAGGTAAGCGGTATATGGATATTGCAGCAATTTCAATTCAAAACCGAGTCGTCACACTCGTTTTTTCGGCTGTATTATTGATTGTGGGGTACCTTGCCTACTCGAAGATGAGCCGTTTGGAAGACCCAGAATTTACGATCAAAGAAGCCCTAGTGATTACACCTTACCCGGGTGCTAGTCCCCAAGAAGTTGAAGAGGAAGTAACAGATCTCATTGAAACGGCCATCCAGGAAATGGGGCAGCTAGAACAGGTGCGGTCAGAATCAACACGGGGGCTTTCAACGATTACGGTTGAGATTAAAGACAAATACGATAAAAACACTCTGCCACAAGTCTGGGATGAGCTTAGAAGAAAAGTCTCAGACGTTGCCCGTGATCTTCCCCCTGGATCGGGGTCATCGATTGTCGTTGATGATTACGGGGAGGTTTATGGTGTGTTCATGGTCGTCACGGGAGATGGTTACAGTTATGCAGAATTGAAGGACTACGTAGATCTACTAAGAAGAGAGCTTCTTTTGGTGGATGACGTGGGCAAAATTACTACCTACGGTGAACGCAAAGAGGCTATTTATATTGATTTTTCCCAAGAGCAAATGGCTCAATTGGGAATTCCTATCAGTGCGATTTTAAAAGAATTAAATCAGCGAAATACCGTTACAGATTCGGGCCAAATTAAGTTAGGTCAAGATTATATAGAAATCGTCCCTACAGGGAATATCAATAGTGTTGAAAGTATTGAGCGATTACTGATTAAGGGTGCAGGGGGACAGCAATTTTTATTAAGAGATGTGGCGACGGTTAAAAGAGGCTATCTAGAGCCCCAAAACCCACAAATACGTTTTGATGGTCGTGAAGGGATTGGTCTAGGCATTTCAACGGTCTCTGGTGGTAATGTCGTTGTCATGGGCGAGGGCCTTAATAAAAAGTTGGCTCAATTGGAAAGCGAACGTCCAGTTGGTATTGAGCTGGGTGTTGTGTCTTTGCAATCAGAAGCAGTTAAAACGGCTATTGAAGGTTTTACCGTAAGCCTACTGCAAGCAATCGTTATTGTTGTATTTGTCCTCTTGGTTTTTATGGGGGTACGCAGTGGATTAATCATTGGTTTTGTGTTGTTGTTAACTATTTCAGGGTCCTTTGTATTTTTAAATCCAATGGGCGTTGCTTTAGAGAGAATATCCTTGGGCGCATTAATTATTGCACTGGGTATGCTGGTAGATAACGCCATTGTGATTATTGACGGGATGCTGACGCGTATTTCTCAGGGTATGAAGCCAGAAAAAGCCGCTTCTGATATTGTCAAACAATCAATGTGGCCACTGCTGGGAGCAACCTTCATAGCCATTTTGGCTTTTGCGTCCATCGGAACCTCTAGTGATAGTACCGGTGAGTTTTGCCGTTCATTGTTTCAAGTTGTGTTTGTTTCTCTGTTGTTAAGCTGGGTAACAGCAATCACTATTACTCCCTTATTGGGCGTCATGTTTTTAAAAAATACCAGTTCAAATCAACCTGCAGAAGCACTTTATAGCGGTAAAATTTATCAAACTTACCGCTCTTTACTTACACAATGCTTGCATCATCGAGCATTGTGTATTGTTGTCGTTCTATTGATTTTTGGAGCCTCTATCTGGGGGTTTAGTAAGGTTGATCAGAGTTTTTTTCCAAGTTCGACACGCCCGCAATTTATGGTAGATATTTGGCTCCCTCAAGGTCGGCACATTGATGAGACGTTGGAAACAGTAAAACAGGTTGAAAAAATCGTTAAGCAAGATGAACGTGTCTCTCATGTGACCTCGGTGCTCGGAAGAGGCGCGTTGAGGTTTTTGCTAACTTATTCGCCTGGGACTAATAATCCAAGTTATGCCCAATTACTTGTGAGTGTGGAAAGCAGTGAAATCATCCATGATTTAATGAAAGATTTAAATGTTTCTTTTAAAGAAAGTTTGCCGAACACTTATGTGGAAGCCTATCAATTCGAAGTGGGGCCGGGTGGGAAAGGAAAAATTGAAGCCCGATTTCAAGGCTCTGATCCTGTGGTCTTAAGGCAGCTAGCTCAAGAAGCGATTTCAATTTTAAATGAGGACCCCGCTGCACGAAGCATTCGTACCAATTGGCGCAGTCGAGCAAAAATCATTCAGCCAGTTATTTCTCAAGAGCAAGCCAATCTGAATGGGATTACTCAGGAGCAAATTGCGTCAGTATTCCAGCAGGGATTCGAAGGGCAACGAGTGGGTGTTTTTAGAGAAGGCGATTTGTTGCTTCCGCTGATTGCAAAGACAGAAACCCGGGATTCCAACCTTAATAATATGGAAAACCTGCAGATTTGGAGCCCTCAAGCCAGCAAAATGGTTCCATTAAGACAGTTTATCGATCGCTATGATTTGAAATTTGAAGATAATATTATCATTCGTCAAGACCGTAAGCGTTCTATTTCGGTTTACGCTGACCCTAATGAGGGGTATGCCTCCGAGTTATTTAACAGGGTTAAACCTCAAATAGAAGCGATTAAGCTACCTAATGGTTATGAACTGGAGTGGGGCGGTGAATATGAAGATACGAGAAATGCTCAGGCTGGATTAAGCAGTTCGATACCTATGTTTGTTGGCTTGATGATGCTCATAACAATATTACTGTTCAATTCAATTAAGATCCCGATCATTATTTGGCTTACAGTCCCATTGGCAACCATTGGCGTCACGTTCGGATTGTTGGTAACCAATCAATCTTTCGGCTTTATGTCATTATTAGGGTTCTTGAGCTTGAGTGGTATGCTGATCAAAAATGCCATCGTGTTAATCGAAGAAATAAACGCTGAATGGTCAACGGGTAAGGCTCTTGATGATGCCATTATTCTTTCAGGTGTTAATCGATTACGACCTGTTGCAATGGCCGCTTTAACCACCGCGTTGGGAATGTTACCACTAACCGTCGATGCATTTTTTTCGTCTATGGCCGTTACCATTATTGGCGGTTTGATGGTTGCAACGCTATTGACGATGTGTGTTGTACCGGTTTTATATCGGGTGTTCTATACAGATAGAATTGAGGGGCAAGGCGTTGGTTATAATGGTTATGCAAAAGATCAAAACCAAAGCCCTGATCACCGCTCAACCCTTGGAATTAATGAGGGGTAAGGTCTTTTTGACTGTATGCCAAACAAATTGCATGGATTGTTTGGCATACTTCAGTTTGATATTACTCCGCTCGACTGCGAATATCTTCAAATTTTAAGTCAATTAACAACTCGCCGTTTTGAAACACACTTATCAGCTGATTGTCTTGTTGACCTAATTGATCTTCACGAATCGTTTGATAACCGTTATGTGTCTTTACCAGGGCTAATCTGCCGCGTTTGGAGCGCTTGCCAGGGTCGGTAATGGGGCATTTATAGACGTCAAACCATTCACTGTGAACGCAGATTGCTGAAGCTTTCATAGCGAACTTTTGGGTATCTCGATTGACTTTTTGTAGCAGTTCACCTCCCATTCCAAAAGCAATGTTATCAGCGCTGATTTTTCGTGCTTTCAGTGTTTGCAGTATGGCCTCAATGGAAGCAAGGCTGACACCGTCACCTTGAATTAAACGAACACAGCTGGGCAATACTCGGTAGCCTTTGGAGTTAATGGTATAACCAAACTTCGTCATTAATCGCTCAATCGCCTCTGGCACCACTTCGGTTGGAGCGCCAGAGTCTGGTCTTACAACTAAGGTCCCACCCATTTCCATAACGCTATCTTTCAGCTCTTCCCCCCAAATATGATCGATCGCATTCCATAAATCGTAAGAATCGCTTACAACAGCGACCAAACGATTATTGCCACCAAATTGATGGATCATATTGCGATAAGCCGCTGATTCATTCTTTTTCCCCCAACTGGTGATGGTACTGTGTTCGGCAGCGGGAATTGAAAACCCTGCCATATCCGCTCCATAGTAACGTTTGGCAGTCATGATTCCGGAAAGTGTGTCTGTTCCCATAAAGTGTACCAGGTGAGCTGCGCCGCCCAGGGCCGCGGTTTCTTCAGAACTGGTTCCTCTGGCACCAAAGTCATGCAGTTTAAAGGGGAGGCCGTCAAGATTGTCTGCTGTTTCTTCAAGATAGCGTTTGATAATGTTCTTGCATGATTTTGATACTGTTGCAACGGTTGTTGGGTACCAAATCGCTCTAAGCAAGGCCGTTTCAATATAGCCGGTTATCCATGCGCATTGAGGATCAGTATTCATCACTTGAACCATGACATTGCCTGTTGGCAAGTTTGTTCCTTCGGGAACGGCCTGAATCTCAATGGGCAGAAAGCCATTGTAAGTATCAAAAATGTATTGCCAGCCTTCTCGGTTAAAAGGTACACCGTGTGCTGTCAGTAGGGACTCCGCTTCATCAATGTCGGTTTGTGAAATGGGGGTGCTAAGGTACTCTTTGATGAACGCTTGGAGACCAAAAAATACGGTCTCTCCAAAAACGCCTCCACGGGATTCAATGTAGCTAGATAGGTATTCAATCCCTTGAGGGTATTGTAAAAAGTGAGATGCTTTATAAGAGTCAGTGTTGAGAATAAGATTTTTCATGACGGAGTTCCTCCAGTCTTTTTTAATACCAGCTCCCGGTCTATCCAGGGCTGGGGCGCTCTTCACAAAAAGGAAATTCTTAAGTAATTTCAATATAGTGGCGTATCGCCACTAATAAGTCAACGAAAACCTTAAGCAGCCCCAAGCATGTCTTGAATAATGAAATAGTGGTCTTCAAACATAATGCTTGGAGAAATGTCTGCAAGTGGAACCCATGAGGCCTTTTTTGCATCATCCCCCCCTTTAACTTTGGGTAGATTCACGCTCGGTTCTAATTCAAGATAAAAAGCATGTGTGAGGGTTCTGCCACGAGCAGACCGATAGGGATCATCATAAACCTTCTGTTGACGAATCGACCCCTTTAATACGGGCGTTGGTACTTTAAGGCGTGTTTCTTCTCTTAATTCTCGGAGGCAAGCGTCTAATAAACGTTCTTGCTGATCAACAAACCCGCCAGGTAAAGCCCACAGCCCTTTTCCAGGATTAGCTCGTCGTTCAATAAGTAATATGTGACCCGATTGAATCACAACAGCATCGACGGTAACAAAAGTGGGGGGGTAGGGAGCTGATGCCCAAGCTTTTTTATAAATGCTGACGAACTGAATTTCATCGCATATTTGTTTGTAAGCCTGGTTATTCTTTGAAAACCGAGTTAACCACTGAACAACTGGTTCAGGTAAAGTACGATCTTGTGCAGCCTTTTGAAGCATATTTTGACTTTCTGAACTAAAAAATGCGTCTCTAATAGGGGTGGCACTCAATTCCGCATAATTTCCAGCATCTAGATTTTGCCATTGAGGGAAAAGATTTAGATAAAAACCTGTATGGTCTTTACGATGACCAATCAGTGCAATCTTTGCAGCTTTATGCGGAGCCGAGTGATGAGCTGTGATTAACCCAGAAACGGTTGCTTGAACATTCCTAACCCAAAGCTCATCGTTATAGGGAACATCCATCAAAGGCACGCATATCAATCTTTGATTCTCTTCAGATGATAAACAGGAACGAATCATTTCTTCTCGTTCTGTATGGGACCAAGGATTTCTTGGGTTCCGTGCTTGCCAAGCTGAGCCAATGAGTAGGATCAACTTGTCCGCTTGAGTTAACCCATGGCGTACAACCTGAAGGTGTCCGTTGTGGAATGGCTGGAATCGACCAATAAATACAGCGAAGTCAAAATTCGTTTGCATACAGCAAGCTCCTTGCTGTTGAAAAAGGAGGCGATCGGTCTTTCCAATCGCCAGTTTGTTTGCGTATTATTACGCTCACGTCTATTATTGGCTTTTTGCCACTAATGTCAAATACCTATGAACTCTGACGAAAAGCATTATCTAGCGCATTACAACTCCAAAGACTATCCAGCCCCTATATATACGGTCGATACGGTGATCTTCACTTTGCATGAAAGTGAATTGCTGGTTTTGTTGGTCGAGCGTGGCAATCACCCACATAAAGGGAAGTGGGCATTACCGGGTGGATTTGTGAATCTAGAGCAGGATCTGGATATCAATGAAACGGCGCTCAGAATGCTGATGGCTAAAACCGGCGTCGAAGCGCCGCTGTTAGAGCAAGTTGCAACCATCGGCAACCCAACCAGAGACCCTAGAGGGTGGTCCGTTTCTACGTTATACCTAGCCTTAATACCCTATACACCCGTGCAACAAATGTTGGATTCAGTCACAGATGTCGTGTGGCATCCACTCAATGCAGTTGAAAAGCTTGATTTGGCATTTGATCATTTGAAGCTAATCGAAATGGCAACCCAGCGACTTCAAAGTAAAACCGCTTATACAGCTTTGCCTATGCATGTGCTCAAAAAACCTTTCACCCTTACACAGTTGCAACAAGCCTTTGAACTGCTGCTGAATAAAAAGCTGGAGAAGAAATCTTTTCGAAGACGAATATTGAATGCAAACCTTTTAACAGAGGTGGGAGAAAGTGTTCAAGAAAATGGAAAAGGTAGACCCGCTGCTTTATATGAGCCGTCTCCCAAACTGGATCAATATGCATTCATTCGTGTGTTTGGTGGTTAAATGATCAGTAAAAGGCTAGAAAATGCCATATAAACCCCTCATCCCATATTTCCGATAATAATATTTATCGGAAATATGGGGCATTCTTTTGGTATTTGCACGAGATCGCTTCCCATTCGTTTTGTAATCGTCAACAATGGCCTTTTGATTTTACCAAGTAGCACCTGCTCATGAGCACCCTCCAATCCTCAACCTCTATTCCGTTACCAAGCCCAATCTTTGATAATTTGGATTACCTTGAGAACCCTTTTCAAAAACCATCAGAAGCATTTTCTGGCTGTGCTCTGATTAAAGGCATCGACATTGATGGAGCTTCCCGAGACTTAGAATTCTCATGGAAGTATCTTTGGAGCTATAACGGTAGCACGGCCACATTTAACAGCTATCGGCGTGAAATTGAACGTTTAATTCAATGGTCTTGGTACATTCGAAAATCAAGTATTCGTGAGTTAAGGCGCGAAGATATTGAGGATTATCTGGATTTCTGCAAGCACCCTCCACTTTCTTGGGTTGGATTGCGTCAAGTCCCAAGGTTTTTGGATTCATTAGGGTTACGAGCCGTGAACCCTGAGTGGCGACCTTTTGTTTGCCAAATATCGAAACGAAGGTCAGATGCTGATCCAAAGGCTTTTCAACTGTCTCCGGCAGCGATTCGTTCAATTTTCTCTGTGTTATCGTCTTTTTATGGCTATTTAATCCAAGAAGAAATGACCGAATATAACCCGGTTGCAGCGATACGACAAAAAAGCAAGTATATGAAAACCCAGTCTCATAAGGCTCCTGTTCGTCGGTTGTCCAATATCCAGTGGGATTTCGTAATAGAGACAGTCGAGCGACTAGCGAACGTAGACCCTAATATTTATGAGCGTTCTTTGTTTGTTATGAGCGCGTTATATGCGATGTATTTGCGGATTTCAGAATTAGTCGCAGATGAACGATCCATCCCTACAATGGGGGACTTTCGCCAGGATCAAGATCATCAATGGTGGTTTCATGTTACGGGAAAAGGAAACAAAGACCGTATTGTAGCTGTTTCCGATAGTATGTTAGATGCGTTAAAGCGCTATCGACTGTATTTGGGGTTTACTCCACTACCCTCACCAGGCGAACAAACCCCCCTTTTACCGAAACAAAAAGGACGCGGCGCCATAACCAGTACCCGGATGGTGCGCCTGCTGGTTCAAGAATGTTTTGATAAAGCGTATGAAAGAATGGTTTCTGAACAATTGGCTGATGAAGCACAAAGCCTAAAAGCCGCTACGGTACACTGGCTAAGGCACACTGCTATATCTGAAGATGTAAAGCACAGACCTAGAGAGCACGTTCGTGATGATGCTGGGCATGCTTCTATGCAAACGACAGATCGCTACATTGACAGTGATCTTCGTGAACGACACGAAAGTAACCGTAATAAAAAAGTAAACGAATTTGAAGACTGATCTAGTTTGTTGACTAAATTTCCCAAGCTTTTTGTTGGTTGAACGATTACTGCTTCACTAAGACGGGACAACAAAGGGAGCATTGCTCCCCGTGCTTTAATGCTAGCCCCAATAGCCCTCATGGAAACGGAATTGCCCTACCTCGTCTTTGGTTTTAGTGGAAGCATGATGTGAGTCAGAAGTTCCGTAGGTGCAACTTCTTTAGGGTCGTTTAAATACTCTTCAATCACCGGTAAATTGGCGATCTCCCTATCAGAGCCCGGCAACCAATGCTGATAGAGCCATTCATAAGCGCTTTCTAAGTCAGAGTATGGACCTTTGTGTTCCAATATAGCCATTTCTGTATGTGGCAAGTCAAACTTCTCCAATTTAGCTTCTTGCATTAGCTGGGTGTCAATTGGTTTGTTTAATACAACAGCGGCCAGCGATTTTAATTCATCTGAAGTGACGCTGTGGGGGTCGTTGTAATAAACACCAAAAGAGCCTTTAAGATTACCTAATAGTTTTTGGGAGCCTAGCCAAGCAAAGAGCTTATCAAAAGCGACGCCTATGGACATATAGTCACCTTGATGCGGATAGCCTATAAGGGTTTGCTCTTTTATCTCACTGAGGGTGATTGAATACGCGTTCATGTTTGCCTCCGAAACGTTAGATACCAGTCGTGTTAGTCGTTGTGTGCGATGTTGCCCTTTCATTCGATATTGAGCAGGAGGTACCTGATATTGATCTTTAAAGGCACGGTTAAATGAAGCGACATGCTGATACCCAGCTCGGTTTGCTATGTTCTCAATTCTGTCTTCCCCATAAGCCAATGCGTAGGCTGCATGGTGTAATCGAATGCGCTTAAGCGTATCTCGAAATGTCTCTCCCGTGGTTGCTCTGTACAAGCGGTGCCAGTGATAGGGGGAAACACATGCCTTATCAGCCAAACTCTCTAAGGAAATTTCCTCATCAAAATGATCATATAAGTGCTCAATGACTGAGATAATGCGCTTTTGGTAGTATGCCAATGTCATCTATTGCCTCCTTACTTACTTTTACATAACCCATGTTATGGTGCCCATTCTTGCTGGTCTTTTAGGTTAGTCATCACATGAATTTAACTTAGCATGACCCTCTTTGATCTTGCTTGCTCTTTCTAAACGCCCTATTTTGCTTGCAGGGCTTGTCTTATTTGACCGATAACTATTATCATTTGCGTTTTCTTCACGACCATATCTGGGTTCAGGAGCCTTATTTCATGATGAGAACCGCTTTGCTTGCATTGTCAGTCGCTACTTCGCTAAGCGCTACCACTGTGGCTATGGCTCAATCGGAGCCCGTAACCACAAAAAGTGTAGTTGCTCACTATGCTGACTTAGCACATGCAAATTACTCAGATGCCCTTCAACAAGCCAAGTTGCTGGACGCCGCTATTAAACGGTTTGTGGAAAATCCGACAGAGGAAAATCTAAACCAGGCAAAAAATGCTTGGTTAACAGCGAGAGTGCCTTACCAACAGTCTGAAGTTTTTCGCTTCGGTAACAAAGTTGTCGATGATTGGGAGGGCCAGTTAAATGCGTGGCCACTTGACGAAGGATTCATTGATTATGTCGATGACAAAGGATACCAGCATGAACTCGGCAATGAAGGCGCTCGTTTAAACCTTATCGCTGCTCGTAAGACAATAAAGCTTGGGAGTAAAACCATTGATACTTCCAAAATCACACCAGAGCTCTTGGCTTCATTAAACGAGCTGGGTGGTTCAGAAGCAAACGTTGCAACGGGGTATCATGCGATAGAATTTTTACTTTGGGGGCAAGATTTAAACGGAACAAAGCCTGGTGCAGGTAAACGCCCAGTAACAGATTATGTTCAATCAGAAGCTTGTACTCATGGCAATTGTGATCGTCGAGCGGAATATTTGGTGGCTGTATCAGAACTACTACTCAAAGATCTGGAGTATATGGTAAGTCAGTGGTCTTCTGATGAAACAAATAACTATCGTTCTGAGTTGTTGGGTAAATCTCCTAAATCAGGCATTAGAAAAATGTTGTATGGAATGGGAAGTTTGGCTTTAGGTGAATTGGCCGGTGAGCGAATTAAAGTCGCTTTGGAAGCAAATTCAACGGAAGATGAACATGATTGCTTTAGTGATAACACGCATAACTCCCATTTTTACAATGCGAAAGGCATTCAAAACATCTATTTAGGTGAGTACCGATATGTTAATGGGAAAACCCTGTCTGGCCCTAGCCTGGCTGATTTGGTTATTAATAAAGACGCAAAAAAAGCAGAGATGATTGCGCATAATTTTGATGCCACATCCATTGCAATGACTAAAATGGTTGAACTTGCCGAGACAGGCATGCGCTTTGACCAAATGATCGCTCCAGGAAATGAAAAGGGGTATAAAGTCGCGTCTGCTGCAATTCAATCGTTGGTAAAAGAAACGGAATCCATTAAAGATATTGCCGAAATATTAGGGGTTAAACAATTAAACCCTGACACAGCAGACCATACTTTTTAATGCTGTATTATTGAAATAAAATTCTACTAATAATGTGGAGGTATAAGCCTCCACAGCTTGTTGATGAAGCGGATGTCTTTCAAGGCCTTCCGTAAGGCAAAAACTCTAGAGCGTAAAATCGTATGAAGTTTAAACCTGTGACCGTTAGGAGTGTATTAATCCTTATAGCGAGTGGTACTGTCTCGGCTGTTTCCGCTCAGAAGATCGCAGCATTAGATCCGACGGAGTGGAAATCGGGCGGCGATACGACTGTGATTGATACTTCACATAATGCATTCTCGATGCCTGCCGCCAATATTGACTTGATGAAGCGATTGGATTTCAGTGTGGGCAACAGTTTTTTTAGGAATCCATGGGTGGCATCACCTGCAACGACAACCGCACGTGATGGCCTTGGCCCGTTGTTAAATACTAACGCATGCCAAAATTGTCATATCAAAGATGGTAGAGGACATGCTCCACTTCCCAAAGATGACAATGCGGTCTCAATGTTGATTCGATTGAGTATCCCAGCAGTAACGGAACAGCAAAAAACACTTGAAGCAAAAGAAGGTGTGGTGCCCGACCCAGTATACGGTGGTCAATTACAGGACTTCGCAATACCTGGTGTTAAAGCTGAGGGTAAAATAGAGGTTAAGTACACTACTCATACCCTATCTTTTGAGGATGGCGAAACCATTGAGCTTCGAAAACCCAGGTTTTCAATTGACCAATTGGCATATGGTGCAATGCATCCTGACATAATGATGTCGCCAAGAGTCGCGCCTCCCATGATTGGCTTGGGGTTGCTGGAAGCTATTGATGAAAAAGACATACTTGCTCAGGCAGATCCTTTAGACAAAGACCAAAATGGTATATCGGGTAAAGCAAACAGAGTTTGGAGCGTTGAGCAAGATCGTTTTATGCTGGGTCGATTTGGGTGGAAAGCTGGCCAACCTTCTCTGGCACAACAAAATGCTGGAGCATTTAATGGCGATATGGGTATTACCTCTAACCTGTTTCCAAAAGACCACTGCACTGATCGTCAAAAAGCGTGTTTAAAGGCACCTAATGGTGGTGAATTTGAAGCAACAGAGAAAACTCTGGCATCCGTACTGTTCTATACCAGAAGCCTAGCCGTACCGGCAAGGCGTGATGCCGACAAAGAAGAAGTTTTAAAAGGTAAGGCCATTTTTAACCGAGTTGGCTGCTCTGGTTGCCATACGCCCACTTATAAAACTGGGCAACACGCAGAGCCTCATTTGGTCAAACAGGTTATATGGCCTTATACCGACATGCTGCTTCATGATATGGGCCCAGAATTGGCAGACGGTCGCCCTGAATACGAAGCTAATGGGCAGGAATGGCGAACCCCTCCCCTATGGGGAGTCGGATTGACTCAAAATGTGAATGGACATACAGAGTTTCTCCATGATGGGCGAGCGAGAAATCTTATGGAAGCCATTCTGTGGCATGGTGGCGAGGCAAAAAGCTCCCAACAAAAAGTGCTAGGATTGAAAAAATCAGATCGTAAGTCGCTTATTGCTTTTCTTGAGTCCCTATGACGCCATAAATCTTATGAGAGCTTTGTTTTTGAAAGCAGCCACCTTGAATGGTTGCTTTCAAAATTGATCAACTATGAATACAATGCCTTAACCCCTTAAGTTGCTCAGTACTAGCATTGGATATCAAATGTTCAGTCGTTTCCTTTCTTTACCTATCTATGCCTTGTTTCTTAGTATAAGCCATTATGGCTATGCTTCTCCTCTTGCCCAGCATATAGCAGAATCGTATCAGCGAATGGCGGCGGCACAGGAGATGTTTTCAAAAGACGCTGAAGCTTACTGTAAGAAAACCCCAGCGTTTAATGGCGACAAAAAACAGCTAAGGGAATCTTGGAGAGAATCCATAAGTGCCTGGATGAAGGCGCAGCATATTGATACTGGACCAATCGTATCGGAAAACCTGGCTTGGACATTTCAATTTTGGCCTGACAAAAAAAATCTGGTAAAGGCAAAAGTTGATGCCTTTTTAGAAACGACCGAAGAAATTACTCCTGATAAAATCGCAACAACTTCTGTCATCGTACAAGGCTACTCAGCATTAGAATATGTGCTCTTTGATAAAGAAATATCTAAAGCGCTGCTAAAAAAACAGGGGTGTGAGTATTTGATGGCCACTTCAAAACACCTGCAAGTCACCATTAAGAAACTAACAGACTATTGGAAGGACAAAAAAAATCAAGAGACACTGGAAGTGAATCCTAAAAAAGCAAGCATGGTTATTAATGCAGTTGCTACTCAAATAGAGTTAACGCATAAAAAAATTGCGCTTCCATTGAATAAAAATAATGCTTTTTTTGCCGAATCTTGGCGCAGCAAAAACTCACTGACAAACATTCGAGATAATATTGTTGGGTTAAATGCTCTGTATACAGATGTAATCAAACCTTGGGTATTAAAAAATCGTAATGATCAATTGAAAATGCGTGAAGGGCATCAATTGGATTTGGAGATTCAAGCAGCTTTTAAAACCATAGAAAAGCTGGCCAGCAATAAAGGCCCAATTTCAAAACAAATTAAAGATAATAAGTCTAATTTGGTCTTGTTAGAAAAAAGATTAAAGGCGCTTAAGGTTCTATTGGGAGAAAAGCTACCTCAATTCCTCGGCATTATGATCGGTTTTAACTCCAATGATGGAGATTAAGTTATAAAAGAGTGCTCTAGTCCCCTATTCCAAAATAATGCTCGAGCCAGTGATTTGCCAAGGTGTTAATGAGATGAAAATATGGGTTTAGTGAAGGGCAGCGACTTGATGTGAAAAAGGCGATACCAAGCTCTGTGTTCGAGCTATGTTGCGGTATAAAGACAGCAATGTTACGAATATTAGGCGCGGGTAGCTCTTTACTTATAATATGAAAGCGTTCCCCTTCTGTGTTCTCAATGAGCTTATTAGTGTCTAGTGTTAACAACCATTGGTCGATCACACCCAGTAGCTTCTCACTTTCAGCATGGGATACCCATGAATCTTGATGACCTTCCCCGTGGAATTTGAACCAGCCGCAGCTTCCTGGAAGGGTCAATGCTTTGCATATTATACTTAGAACTTCTTTTAATCCTTGATTGGGGTCTTTTGTTTTTATGATGGCGGAAAGGGAATTCAATAAAATAGAGGATTCTGTCAATTGCTGCTCTAGCTCTAAACGCATAGCGATTTCATTGGTTTGATCGCGTATGACACCACTGAACAGATATTCTCCCCTTACGAAGTGTTCGCTTATCGCTAGGTGCCCACTAAAGGTGCTTCCATCTTTCCTTACAGCCGTCACAATCCTGCCGTAACCAATAATGTGGGCCTCACCTTTCTCGATGTAGCGTTGCAGATAATGATTGTGTAGATTTTTATGGGGCTGAGGCATCAGCATGGCAACATTTTGTCCAATGAGTTCGGACTCTTTATACCCAAACAGCCCCATGGCCGCTTGGTTGCAACCCGTTATGATGCCTTCAGAATTTATGATGAAGACTGCATCAACAAAAGACTCTGCAATCTCGGCCATCATGGTGTTGGATGTGCCGTGAAATCCCATTCACTTAAAGACCTAATTGGATTGTCATGCTAAGAAGGTTAGCGTATATCTGTGGTATTAGGCTTGGTATTTCTTGATTTGGATTCTCTAAAAGGATGCTTTAGAGAGAAAGAGAAGTGGTGCCCGGGGCCGGACTTGAACCGGCACGGCATTGCTGCCGCAAGATTTTAAGTCTTGTGTGTCTACCAATTCCACCACCCGGGCATGAGAATTGGAGGCTGAGGTCGGAATCGAACCGGCGTACACGGAGTTGCAGTCCGCTGCATAACCACTCTGCCACCCAGCCTAAACGTCTTGGAGCGGGAAACGAGACTCGAACTCGCGACCCCAACCTTGGCAAGGTTGTGCTCTACCAACTGAGCTATTCCCGCTCGACTTGGTTTGCCATTCTACACTAACCTGGCCAGCTGTCAACATATTTTTCTATATTTTTTAGTAAGTTAGCGCGAGATCTTTGAATTGACGGCCAAAGGAGAGCCCAGCAATGGCATTGCAGCTTTCAAATACTGCGTCATTGACCATAAAGTAAGAACGGCTGAGCCATACAGAAGTATGTGCGCAAGAGTTGCAATAACGCCGCCGCGCTCAAAACCCAGCAGGCCACCGATGGCCATCATTTGCATAAATGTCTTCATTTTACCTAACACGTTGACAGCAACACTGGCTCTCTTACCAATCTCAGCCATCCACTCTCTTAGAGCCGAGATCACAATCTCGCGACTTAAAATGATGATGGCAGGAATGGTTAGCCATGGAGTTGCATAAGTTTCGCAAAGCAATACAAGAGCTGTAGCGACAATCAGCTTGTCCGCTACCGGGTCCAAAAAAGCTCCAAACGGTGTTGATTGATCTAATTTCCTGGCTAAGTAGCCGTCAAACCAATCAGTCACGCAGGCAATGGTAAAGACAATACATGCAACCAGCCCTGACCATTTAAATGGCATGTAGTAAACCAAAACCATAAATGGAATCATCGCGACACGGACAATGGTCAATATATTAGGCCAATTGACATTTCGCATTGATGTAACGAAATTCTTGGGTTGCATTCTCTCATTCACCATTCAGTTTTACTTTTGTGCATCTACAGATTGCTTTAATTGAATCACCAGCCTCCCATAGATCGTCATACTAGTGGTTTTTAGGGTGGTAATATTCATAAATCTTCAGCGCCAATGAAGCACTGATTCCGACGACCTTCTCAATTTCAGATGCTGGAGCAGCTTTCAGAGCTTTTACGCTACCAAAGTATCTAAGGAGCGCCTGGCGTTTCTTGGCTCCTACCCCCGGTATAGAGTCAAGACTAGACTTTGTTACTCCCTTCCCTCTTCTAAGTCTATGGCCGGTTATTGCAAACCGGTGGGCTTCATCCCGTATCTGCTGTATGAGATGTAATGCGGGGTCGGACTCGCCTAGCTGACGCACATTACCTGTATAAGCAGCAAACAGTCTTTCTTGCCCTGCTCTTCTATCAACGCCTTTGGCTATGCCTACAACCGGGAAGTGCCCTTCAAATCCTAGCCCCTGTAACGCTTCAAGAGCAACGTTCACCTGAGGTTTGCCGCCATCAATGAACAGTATGTCCGGAAGACTGCTCTCAACCTCTGGTGTTCGTTTGAATCGACGTGAGACAGCCTCTTTTATTGAGGCAACATCGTTGCCACCGTTCTCCTCGCTTATGTTAAACCGCCTGTACTCAGATGTAAAAGGTGCGCCATCCACGAAAACAACGCATGATGCGACAGGGGTATCGCCAAAGGTGTGACTAATATCAAAACACTCCATCCTTTTGGGGGGATTGGATAAGTTGAAAGTGCTTTGGAGTGCTTTCATTCTTTCCATTTGGGAGGCAGTGGACCCCGCTCTATGCTCAAGTCCTTGCTTTAAGTTTGTGACGGCTAGCTCTAACCAGCCTCTTTTGATACCACTAGCCTTTGTAACAATATTAAGAGATTTTCCATGCGTACTCAGCCAGGCCATTTTCAGTGCCTCTTGTTCTTCCAGGCTTTGGCTTAAAACGAGGGTGTCAGGCACGGATTGACCATTAATTAAGTAATTCTGGGTGATATAGGCGCATAGATATTCTGGATAATGTTTCTCGTCTTTTGGGATGCTCTGTTGCGCTACTTTGGGGCAGTATAAATGTCCTCCCATGACCTTTCCCTGAACTATATGCAGAACGTAGATGCCTAGTAGACCTGCATGAGTTGAGACAGCTATGACGTCGGCATTTCCTTCTTGGGTGTGTACGTTTTGCTGCTCCTGCAAAGACCTTAGGTTTAACATTTGATCTCGTAATAATGCGGCCTTTTCAAAATCTAATGACAGCGAAGCGGCATCCATGGCTTCTTGCAGTTCTTCAAGTAAGAGCGTATTTTTTCCTTCTAAAAACAGTGAAGCCCTTTTGATGCTAAGGGCATACTCATCTGTTGAAATCAAATTCACACAAGGAGCTGAACACCGCTTAATTTGATGTTGAAGACAAGGGCGTGATCTATTTTTGAAGAATGTGTCATCACAATTGCGAATCAAAAAGTTTTTTTGAAGCCAAAGCACGCTACTATGTACAGCACCAGCATTTGGATATGGACCATAATACTGATTATTCCCTTTCTTAGGCTTTCCTCTGATACTCTTAATAGCCGGAAACGCATGATCTGTTGTAATCATGATATAGGGGTAGGATTTATCATCCCTCATTAAAATATTAAACGGCGGCTTGTGCTTCTTAATTAGATTTTGCTCTAGCAAAAGCGCTTCTGCTTCGCTGTGCGTAAGAGTAATATCAAAACATTTTACTTTGCTAACCAGCGCAACCGTTTTTGTATCTAGGCCTCGAGACCTGAAATAGCTACTCACCCTTGATTTTAAATTTGCCGCTTTCCCGATATAGAGAATATCGCCATCCTGGTCATACATCATGTAAACACCAGGCTTGTTTGGAAGTTGTTTGAGGTCTGTTTTTGGATTAAACACCATGGAGAATGGGCCGCTAGCTATAACACGCAATCGACCCAGTGTAAGGAAGAAGGGAAGTTATTGGAAGCGGCAAAAGGCGATCTAAATACAGGGGGCGTTATTATTAAGCAGGTTCCGCATCAATTAAGCCATAATGCAAAGCAAGATGTGTCAGTTCAACATCGCCTGAGATACCGAGTTTATCAAAAATTCTATACCGATAGGTATTGATGGTTTTGGGGCTCAAGTGTAGTTGATCTGAGATCTCTTGCACTTTCACACAGTTTACAATGAGGCGCGCTATTTGCATTTCTCTATCTGAGAGACTAGTAAAGGGCGATGCATTGGTTTCCGGAGAAAATGATCTCAGCGCCAATCGTTGAGCAACATCAGGACTCAAGTAGCGTTGCCCTGTTTTCACCTTCAAAATAGCTCTGATCATTTCTTCAACATCAGCCCCTTTTGTTAAAAAACCCGATGCGCCGGCTTGCATAAGTCGAGAAACATACAAATCACTGTCATAAGCGCTTAAAGCAATAACCTGAATACAGGGATCGAATCGTTTTAAACGACGTGTAGCCTCCAAACCATCAATCCCCGGCATACGAACATCCATGAGAGCAACATGAGGGTGATGTTGGCGTGCTAGCTTTATTGCTTCTTCGCCACTCGATGCTTCAGCCACCACTTCAAGTTGTTCACAGTCAGAGAGTAAGCGGACGATACCTGATCGAACTAAATCGTGATCATCGACCACCAATACCTTTATCACAAAATATCTCCAACAAATTGTTGAGTTTTTATTAAATACACCAAAAGATTAAAGCAAGACATTAAGAATGACTACTTAGCTTCATCATTTGAATACCATTTTTTGAGGCGCATAGAGTGCCATTCTTCACGCGTATTGTTCAACATTATGCGAGTAAGCAATAGATTACTTTTGCGAGAGAATTCGCAGACAAAACCCTGTTTTTTCGCTAATGCAATCATTGCTTGGTTGGTGGTCAGGGTTTCCCCTATCAGGGCGACCACTCCCTTGTTTTTTAAATAGCTGACAAGCTTGTTGAGCAAAATGCTACCGACCCCCATTTTCTGAAAGTCATCTCGCACAACGATTGAGTATTCAGCCTGAATAAAATCGGGGTCGATGAAACAGCGAACAACACCAACAATATACCCGTCTTTATTAAGTGCTATAAATGCCATTTCACGTACATAATCAATCTGAGTTAATCGAGCAAAATCATCGTGGGATAAGTTTCTTCTAAGTACGAAAAATCGATTTTTTAGGGTTTCATCACTCAGTTGGTTATGAAAATTCATTAATTTTGGCTCATCTTCCGCTGTAATAGGCCTAATTGTGAGCTTTAACCCGGCAGTCGTTTTGGCGGAAATGGAAAGGTTCAAGGGGGGAGGAGGAAAGCAAAGCCCAACCCCATTTTGATGTAGCCCAATTGCAAAACCCATGATTTGGAGCTTCTGGAGATCATTATCAAGAAAAACATTCAATTCGCAGCTGTTGATTCGAGAGGAGCTTTCTGCTAGGCGACTTAGTTTAAGCAGTAGCTCCACAATGTTGTTTCTCGCTAATTTATGATCGCTACAACGTTCTTTCAAAACTTTATATACATGAGTGCTTTTCACTAAAGCCTTTGCCAGTGTTGTATTAAGAGGGGGTAAATCCATGCGCCTATCAGCAATTATATTTGCAGCACTCCCTCCCCCGCCGAAAAAAATCAAAGGACCATATTCTGGATCTTGTGTTATCCCCATGCTAAGCTGCAATCCATCCTGGAATTTACGAATAGGTTGCACACTGAAACCATGAAGGTTGCTTTTGGGATGCCTCTTTTGAAGTTCATCAATTAACCGTTTCGCCGCTTCCACTAATGCCACTCTGCTTCTAATGGGTAAGGCAACCCCCCTCCATCTATCTCTTGGGTTTTCACCATAAGCAAATGGCTGGCAATACTGAGCATGTATGATTTTTAGAGCGACGGGCTGTTTGTCTAATTTATCTAATTTCAATCGTTCTAACGAGTCAAGATCATCTGCAAATGCCGTATTCAAAAGTGGCAATCTAATTCGCCTCAGACATTCGAATGCCTCTTTTGCCGTTAAATAATCTCTCCCCGAAGCCAATGCTTGTTGCATCATCTCTTCAACTTCTTGGTGCTTTTCTTCTGCAACTTTGCTTGGTTCAGGTGTTTCGCTCAAAACCTGCCTTGAGTGACGATGATTGACGAGCATGAGGTATACATCTATTGCTCGTTCAGGAGTTGTAAGACAAGGAATGTTTCTCTGCTCAAAGAGGGCTCGAGCAGGGTTTACTGAGTTTCCACCCAACCAGCAAGCGAGTAACGCAGAGCGTTTTTGATGTGCTTTTAGTATTGATCGGGCAACTTCAACGGCTTCAACGGCTCCTGAGGGAGAATGCAGAATTAATATAGGGTGACCAGTCATGTGTTTTTGAATATGACGAATGACCTTGGCGTAATCATCCGGGATGGCATCGAAGCCTAAATCAATGACGTGATTGAACTGTCCAGGTTCACGCTTGATCAATTTTTTTATAGCAACTCGGTCCTCTGCACTCATCCAATAGTTTCGTCCTTTACGATGCAGAAGGTGGTCTAATGCGACGCGAGCAGGCCCTATTCCATTAGATAGAATCACTAGGGGTAAATCATGAATTTTTAATCCATGGCCTAGGACTTCGGCCGCCTCAAACAACGATTCAATTCGATCAACTCTTAAAGAACCTGCTCGACGTAATGCGCATCCATGGACATCATCTCTGTATTGCAAGCCTGCCGGTGGTGTCTCTGGAGGCAATCCGAGTTCAACGCCATGTTTGGTTTTTACATAAACAACAAGTTGACGCCTAGAGCATACGCGAATGGCTCTAGCCAACTTCGCAGCGTCCGGAATATGTTCGAGTTGTAAGAGGATGGCGCCAAGCGAGTGATCCTGAGCAAGGTAATCGATCAAATCCGCCAGCTTTATGTCAATGCCTTCACCCAGCGTAAGAAAATACCTAAAGCCGATCCCCCTCTCAGTTGCCCAGTCTAACATGGAGGATGCAAGGGAACCTGATTGCCCAATGTATGCAATATTTCCCTTAACGGGTTCTATGTGGCTGTAACTAATATTAAGGTTTCTATGGGGCACCATAATCCCATAGCAATCAGGGCCCAGCACACGAACACCTCTGATGCCTTTCGATTTTTGTCGGCTTTCATAAGAAAAATGACTGGTATTTCGAGAGAAACCACCGGTTAATATCATGGCGGCTTTCACGCCTAACCGTTCGCATTGTTTTAATGTTGTATCCACGGCGGATTCGGGCGTGCAAATAACAACCAAATCAACGGGGGCAGGGAGCCTGCTTAATTTCGTGTAGCATTTAAGCCCCTTTACCGTTTTGTAGCGCTTTAGATTGACTGGGTACACTGGTCCGCCAAAGCCCGATTGCAGCAAGTTTTTGACAACTGCACCGCCCATGCTTCCTAAGCGGTCGGAAGCACCTATTACAGCAATGCTTTTGGGGTCAAAAAAGTGCTCAAGCGCTCGAGTGCCCATTCATTCAACTCTGGGGAAATAGTCTATTTTGCCAACTTATCTTGCCATTGCAACTAACTGATTAGCCAGTGCCAAAAATTGGTAATAATACGCAAATCTTGCTCTATATTATTGCAATAGCAGTCTAAATGCTTCAACAATGTTCAGCTATCAGTATGACATAAGAGTGTTTTAGCAACATAAACCATGTGTGGAATTCTTGGAGAAATCCGTTCAAAAAAAACTGTTAACTTGTCACTCCTAGAGACGATGCATCAAAGCATTCAACCTCGAGGGCCTGACTCTTCAGGCTGGTATCACGAGCCCCCCATTACCTTTGGCCATACTCGGCTAAGTATTATGGATTTATCCGCTGAGTCACATCAGCCTATGGTTGACAGTACTCTTGGCTTATCTTTGGTCTTTAATGGAGCCATTTATAATTATCCCGAGCTACGAGAAGAACTTAAACAGGAAGGGTATCAATTCAGCTCGACAGGCGATACAGAAGTTATTTTAAAAGCGTATGACTGCTGGGGTGAAAAAGCATTCCAGCGTTTTAATGGTATGTTTGCCATCGCCATTTGGGATAGGCACAAGGAAGAGTTAGTTCTAGTGCGTGACCGCTTCGGAATTAAACCCCTCTATTACGCGAACACAGATGAGACCTTTACCTTTTGTTCAACGCTACCTCCACTGTTGAAATTACCCGCTGTCAGCAAAGAACTCGATGTAGAGGCGCTTGGCCACTATTTTTCATTTCATGCAATCGTTCCTGCTCCCTTGACGCTTTTTAAGGGTATAAGAAAAGTTAAACCTGGTCATGCATTAACCATTAAAGTTGGTCAGCCGCTTAAAGAGAAACGTTGGTGGCATTTGGGTATTGGTGATGAGTTGACCGGTTCTCAAGAAGAGATTGAAGAGCAGTTATTGCTTGAGTTAAGACAAGCCGTCAAAAGACGCTTCCTTGCAGCGGTTCCCGTTGGTGCACTCCTTTCAGGAGGTGTTGATTCAAGCCTTCTTGTAGGTTTGCTCTCGGAAATCAGTGATCGCCCTATTGAGACATTTTCTATTGGCTTTGAAGACCATCAAAATGAAGCGGGTAACGAATTTCAATATTCCGACCTTATTGCTAACCACTTTTCAACCTCTCATCACCGATGGCGAGTCACAAACACCGAAATGCTGGGGCGTTTACCTGAAGTCATCAGAGCGATGTCTGAGCCCATGGTTTCACACGATTGCGTCGGATTTTATTTATTGTCAGAAGCAGTTTCAAAGCACGCCAAGGTTGTTCAAAGTGGTCAGGGTGCTGACGAAGTCTTTGGTGGGTATCACTGGTATCCACCCCTAGCGAGTGCGTCTGATCCAGCAGCCGTTTACGAAGCCAACTTCAGGGATCGATCAATCGACGAGTTTAAGCGAACTCTTAGGCCTAAATGGTTTGAGGGTGACGTTGGTGGCGATTTTATCCGAGATCACTTTGCTGCTCTAGGCGCCGTTGATCCAGTACAGAAAGCTCTGCATATAGATACCAGCATCATGCTGGTGGATGACCCAGTCAAAAGGGTCGACAACATGACCATGGCGCATGGCCTTGAGGCAAGGGTTCCCTTCCTTGATCACCAATTAGTTGAATTCGCTTTTCGAATACCCTCCTCAATGAAATTGGCAGATGGTGGTAAAGGCATACTTAAAAATGTTGCTAGAAAGGTCATTCCTTCTGAAGTGATCGACCGTCCCAAGGGGTACTTCCCTGTGCCTGCCTTAAAGTACTTATCAGGAAGCGTTCTAACTTGGGTTCAAGATGCCCTCCATTCACAAAATGCGCGTGAGCGTCAACTCATTCAGCCTGAAATCCTAAATAACTGGATAAACCAACCAGAAGAGTATCTAACACCTTTAAGAGGGTCTAAGCTGTGGCAAGTGGCGGTCCTTGAACTCTGGTTGCAGTCCTGGGGGATGTAATGGCAGGTGAGCAAAGTAAAGCTCAGTCTAGGTACTTTAGAAATAAGTCTCCTTCCTATGAACACCTTCAAGCTGGGCACAGAAGGGCTGAAGTCAAAAATGCGCCCAAGGATGTCATTATTAACTGCGGTTGGGGACGATTGATTCTAGGCCATACCTTTGCTTCAGATCAGGCCATTGCTGACGCGTTGCTGGCTGAAAAACAAGGCTCTAGGGACATTGCTCTATACGTATCAAACCCTCAAGTCGTGCTAAGTTACGCGCCTCAAAGCCTATTCCTAGATCCTTCTGACACCCTAAGACTTTGGTTCAATGAATACAAAGCCAAGTCTAAGCCTATCCCGCAAGTACTGGTTCGAAGAGCAATGGGAGCTGAAGATGCTTCAGCGATTAACGCAATCTATAAGAAGCGGAGAATGGTCGCTGTTGACCCTAATTTACTCGCAGAGCAGAGGAACTCGAAGAAGCTCATTTACTGGGTGGCAACCGACGAGCAGTCAGGAGAAGTGCTCGGGGTTGTCATGGGCATTAATCATCGCAAACTTTTTGATGATCCAGACATGGGGTGCAGCCTATGGTGTTTAGCCGTTTCTCCCGATTGTAAATTGCCGGGTGTGGGTGAAGCGTTAGTACGTTATTTAGTGGAATATTTCATGGCACGCAGTTGCCAATACCTTGATTTATCAGTGATGCATGATAATGAACATGCCAAAGCTCTGTACCATAAATTACACTTCCGTAATATCAATACCTTTGCGATTAAGCGTAAAAATGCCATCAATGAGCCTTTATTCATGGCGCCTGAGCATCACCCCAGACTCAACCCATATGCCCAGATTATTGTCGATGAGGCTCAAAGGCGTGGTATAGAGGTTAAAGTGATCAATCCATCACAGGGGCTATTTTCGCTCAGCTTTGGTGGTCGAAGCATACGCTGTAGGGAGTCGCTGACTGACCTTACGTCTTCCGTCAGTATGACCATGTGTGCCAACAAGTGGGTCACTTCTCAACTCTTTCAAGCAGCGGGACTAAACGTTCCAACCTGCCAAGCCTTCATCGATATTGAAAATGCAGAGAAGTTCTTAGTTGAGCATCAATCAATTGTGGTTAAGCCGAATGATGGTGAACAGGGTAAAGGTATCAGTATCGATATTCGTGAAGCTCGTCTAATACCCAGCTGTGTTGAGTACGCTAAGGCACAGGGTTCAGAAGTCCTTCTTGAGTCCTATCACTCTGGTGATGATCTCAGAGTGGTCGTCATCGGGTATGAAGTGGTCGCCGCAGCCTTGAGAATTCCTGCTGAAATTCAAGGGGATGGCCAATCGGATATTCATAGTTTGATATTAAAACAAAGCCGTCGCCGGATGGCAGCCACGGGTGGAGAAAGCCGTATTCCCTTGGACGAAGCGACTCTTACTTGCTTACAAGACCAGGGGTACAGCTACGACACGATTCTTCCGAAAAATATTACAGTTAGAGTACGTAAAACAGCAAATCTCCATACCGGAGGCATCTTGGTTGATGTCACAGATAAGCTCCACCCAGCCCTCGCTGAAGCAGCCATCAAAGCAGCACATGCTTTGGAAATCCCAGTGACAGGCGTTGATATGATTGTCACCTCACCTGATAAACCGGATTACGTAATTATTGAAGCCAATGAACGCCCTGGCTTGGCAAACCACGAGCCTAGGCCAACGGCCAGTAAGTTTGTGGATTTACTCTTCCCTCAAACCAAGCATCTAAACTGGAATCAACCAGATGGACGTAAGGGCTGACACTATACTTGTGTTGAGAACTCCTCGTTGTCAAATCGATCATCGGTGAACCGACTATGGATCTAAGCGCTTTAAAACCCGACCTAGGGTACATGAAAAAAGTATTGCTCGACCTGCTTGCAATACCCTGCCCTACTGGATTTACCGATAGAGCGGTGTACTACGTGTGTGAGCAGCTTGAAGCCTTGGGTGTTGAGTATGAGCTAACGCGACGCGGCACCATTCGAGCACACCTAAGGGGTGCTCAGCCCAATATGCCAGATAGAGCAATTGTTACGCATTTAGACACGATTGGCGCAATGGTACGCGAGATTAAGGACAATGGCAGAATAGCCATCACGCCTATCGGACACTGGTCCTCTCGATTTGCCGAAGGTGCTCGAGTCAGCATTTACGGCGATCACTCAACGGTCAGAGGCAGTGTCTTGCCACTCTTTGCTGCGGGCCATGCCTTCAATGAAGCGGTCGATACCCAGCCCGTTAACTGGGATCAAATCGAAGTGAGAGTGGATGAAAATATCTCCTCTGCTGATGAGGCACGCAAGTTTGGCATAGAAGTGGGCGACATTGTTGCGTTTGACCCTAACCCTGAATGGCTTGAAAACGGATACATTGTCTCTCGTCATTTAGACAATAAAGCTGGAACGGCCGTACTACTAACCTCCATCAAAATGATGAAGGAAGCCAATGTTGTTCTACCTATATCCTGCCATCCAATCTTCACCCTATCTGAGGAGGTGGGATCTGGGGCTGGTCATGCATTGGATGATTTGGTTACCGAGTTTGTGGGTATTGACATAGGCCCTGTTGCTGAAGGACAAGCTGCGCAGGAACACGGCGTGACCGTCGCCATGAAAGACTCCAGCGGGCCTTTTGATTACCATTTAACTCGACACCTCATTCGTCTATGTCGGGATAACAAGATTCCCCACCAACGAGATGTCTTTCGCTTTTACTACAGTGACGCCGTTTCAGCAGTTCAAGCTGGTCATGATATTCGACACGCTCTACTAACGTTCGGAACAGATGCAACTCATGGGTACGAACGCACGCATGTATCTTCCTTAAATTCGCTTGCTAAATTGCTGGTACATTATATGGCCAGCCCACCGGCAATTGCAGGCGATGTCAATGAACAAGCACGTCTTACTGAGTTTACTCATCAACTTGCGGCTGAGGACATTACCGAGCAAACGACTCTACTGCCTAAACCAAAAGACGTTTTCTGATGCCTTATACAGCATGACTTTTTTAGATGTTACAGGGTATTCTCAGACTTCTAAGCTTCTTGCTGGCTGAGAGTATTCCCTAAAGGCTCCATATGAAATCACGCTGCAGTTGGGTAAATCTAGGCAATCCGCTCTACATTGAGTACCACGACAAGGAATGGGGGCGACTCAGTAAAGATGACGGACATTTGTTTGAGATGCTCATCCTTGAAGGAGCCCAAGCAGGTTTAAATTGGGAAACCGTGCTGAATAAACGTGAAGGGTATAGGGAAGCATTTTGTCATTTCATTCCAGAAAAGGTGGCTGTTTTTACCAAAAGAGATATAAGCCGCCTACTAAAAAACCCTGACATTATTCGCAATCGCCTTAAAGTCGAGTCCACTGTAAAAAATGCTAAGGGCTTTTTAGCGGTTCAAGAAGAATTTGGGAGTTTCTATCGCTACTTAACTCACTTTGTTTCATCCCCTCCTGTTAAAAACCGTTTTTCGGCACTGGCGGAATACCCAACTGAAACGCCTGAAAGCCAGGCGCTGTCAAAAGATTTGAAGAAGCGTGGGTTCAACTTTGTAGGCCCAACCATTATGTACGCCTATATGCAAGCCGTTGGGCTCGTAAACGACCACATGAAAACCTGCTACCTTGGTCAAAAATGATCCTTTTAATCAATGATGCAATGAGCAATTGGCCGTTTGAGGTAAACCAATCTCTTGCCAATGTAAAGAGTCACCGTCGAAGGTAATACACTTATTGCCACTTTGCTGCTGGGTTCCAAAGTACTGCAAGGTAAGAAGGGCTTGGTAATTCCCAAGCAAGCCGGCTATGGGTGGTAAAATGCCCAATGTATTGCAATTACAGAGAGTTGACTCTTTATAAGATGCTTCGGGAAAGAGGCAGTTGTAGCATGGGGATTCGTGCCCTTCTCTTGCATCCATGACAAATAGCAGCCCCCTCTTTTCAATAACGCCGGCAGAAATTAACACTTTTTTCTGTTTGAGCGCGCAAGAATTAGCCACATAACGGCACTCAAAATTATCGCTGCAATCCAGAACAACATCGACATCATTAATCAGTTCTTGAGCATTTGATTGGGTTAACATTTTGCTTTGCATATCTATGGTCATGTCAGGATTAATCGCAGATAAACGTTTTGCAGCACAGCGAACCTTCAACTGCCCAATATCCTCCGCTGTATAGAGCGGCTGGCGATGTAAGTTGCTTAACTCCACATGGTCATAATCAATAAGGCGTATGAATCCAACCCCTGAACTGGCGAGATAGGTTACCGATGGGCAACCAAGCCCCCCTATGCCAATCACTGCAACTTTCAATGACTTTAACCGCTTTTGACCGGATAAACCCAGCCCCTGAACAATCATTTGGCGTTCAAACCGTTGTTTTTCTTGTCGATTGAGCGTTTGGTTCACTGATTGGATCGCAACATTCATGACAAGCTCCCAGCGAGCGAATGGTTTCTAATCTTGAGAGAAGGCTCTACAGACGATTGAAAACTCCTGAGCTGGTCTAGCCATGCTGTCAGTGTCTTGGATGTATCTTCAGCTTCTGTAACTGCTCGAACAACAGCGACACCCTGCACACCTGTATTCAGTACATCTTCGGCATTGGACGTATTGATACCACCGATAGCGATTGAAGGCGTTGACCCACATAATCGCTGTAAGCGCTTCAGTTGTTGTAAACCTTGAATTTGTCCCGACATATCTTTAGTGGTGGTGTGAAAGACTGAGCCAATGGCAACATAGCTTGGTTTATATGCTAATGCCTTCAGTAATTCCCAGTAACCATGAGTTGAGATGCCAAAGCGTATCTTTGAAACCAGGATGGCATTTAAGTTAGCTTTTATGAGGTCTTCTTGGCCCAGGTGAACGCCGTACGCTCCAAACTCTATTGCAGCCTGCCAATCATCGTTTATAAATAATTTTGAATTGCTATGCTGAGCAAGCTGGCAACCCATTTGGATTAGTGATCTACGTTTTTGTTCATCTGGCGTCTTAATTCTAAGTTGAACAACCGGGACTTCCGCTTTCAAGCAGCTTTCCAATAAATCTAATCGGTCTACTACTGGATAAAAGATGGGAGCATTGTTCCAATTGACGGGTGGAAAAGCACCTGCTTCATTTTCTTGAACTATTGGTGGAGCATAAAGTTTAGGGAAAGACTGAGGACACAATGGCCAACCCAGTTTTGGCAGTTTTTTTGGTGTTTTGCTTTCTTTGTTAACGGGCTTATCACCGCACGCTTTTTTCAGTCCCTGATAAACATAAGCCTTTGCTAGCACAAAGGCCTCTTTGAGAGCGGATGTATGGCTCCGGTTCTCAATTAATTGATGGCAATAGAAAGCAGCTAACGACGTTGCAAAGGTGCAGCCAGTTCCCCGACAATCGACATCTATTTTAGGCGTCGATAGAGACGCAATAAATTCTTTATCATTATAAATATGATCATTGGCTATTTGTTGAGAATATGCAGGTTCAGATGCCTCATGCCCCCCCTTTTGAACTAACCAAGAGTGATATTGATCCCAATTTAATTGCTTATATTCATGCGCATTTGGGGTTACAACATTTACATTGGGTAATAAATAGCTTTCAATGTTCGTGACCGCTTCATGCGTAATTAAGACGCTCCCTGAAGACGTCATCAGCACTGGGTCGTAAATAACACAGGGAGGATTTTTATCGGACTTTCTTAACGTGCTTAGCTTAGAAGCCAGCCATTTGATCTGATGATCATTTACTACTGCGCCGATTTTAATAACCGTTGGAGGGGACGAATCCCAAGCGGCTTGCCATTGTTCATTTAGCAAATCTGTCGGGATGGCTTTCAGAGAAAAGAAGTGCGTATGACTTTGAGCCGTGATCGCCGTCACGATAGAACAGCTTGGGATAGATAAATCTTGCAGAACGGCTATATCGGCTTGGAGCCCTGCCCCGCCGCTAGAATCTGATCCACCAATCAACCAAACGCAGGTAGAGTTTGCATTTCGCTGTTCTTTAATTTCCATAAAGCTCAGCTCCTACCCTGTAATCACCAATAGGCATATCCATAGAAGGCGTTGAGGGTTGAGCGTTCGGTTGAGCGGGCATTGGAACCGCTTTGAATGCACGATGCCCAGCAGACACGGCTTCTAAAAACGCTAACGCCATTTCAGCAGGATTAACAGACTGCGAGATAGCAGTATTTAACAAAACAGCATCAAACCCCATTTCCATCACTTGAGTGGCTTGAGACGGTTTACCAAGACCGGCGTCTAATATTAGAGGAATTTTGGGGAATCGATAGCGCAAACGTTCAAGATTAAAAGGATTGAGTAACCCTAAACCGGTGCCAATAGGGGCACCTAGTGGCATCAGAGCTCTACACCCAACGTCTGTTAAAGCTTTACATATACTCAGATCATCGGAGCAATAAGGCAAAACCTTAAACCCTTTTTGGATGAGCACCTCACATGCTCTGATTAACTCAGGCCCTTCAGGGTGCAAGCTTTGCTCATCGGCAATTACTTCAACCTTAATCCAATCAGTTTCGAAAGTATCGCGACTGATCTCAGCCAGTTGAATGGCCTCGTGGGCACTAAAACAACCTGCTGTATTCGGTAGAATCGGAATATCCAGTGAACGAATCAGTTTCCAATAGGACTGCCCCCCGGTAGCGGTTTGCCTTCTTAAAGACAAGGTGATAAATCCCGGCTTTGCTAATTCACACGCGCTTGCAAAAACATTCCAATTAGGAAAGTGAGAGGACCCCATCCATAAACGTGACGTCATCGGTGTATCGTATAAATTCCAGCTGTCTGGTGCAGAAGGTCCCATGTGTTTACCCTCCCTGAATAGGTGAAAGCAAATCTATGTGATCGCCATCAGTCAGTAAATGCTGTGCCCACTCTCCCTTTGGAATAAACTGATTATTCAATATAAGAGCCACCGGTAATTCTAGAGTTTGATGTTCAACCCACTGAGCCAATGTCATCGAATAAGGTAAATGTGTGGGTTTGTGATTAATCTGAATTTGAATGTTTGAGTCTTTAGACATATGCTCAATTCCTTAATGAGGGGTTTCGCAGGCTTTAAAAGTATTGGGTTTGAAGAAAGCCTTTTTTGAAGCATTCATTCCCATCATTCCAACAATTTGTTGTGCAATGCCAGGCCCCAATAAATACCCATGTCGATACAATCCGTTGGCTGTAATTCGATTACCTTCATCCAATATGTCGGGTTTACCAGATGGAAGCGTTGGGCGTAATCCATGGTGAATGGACTGAACCCTCGCTTCAGCGAATGCTGGGTGTAACGCATAAGCGGTATGCAGTAAATCCATAAGATTACGTGCTCTAATAGGCTCGATATCTTCTGATTCTATTTCTGTCGTTCCAATGACGTAGTTCTGCGAGCCTATGGGTACTATATAAATAGGGTGTTTAGGGTGTAAAAATCGGACCGGGCGAGATAATTTGACATCAGGTGCCCACATCTGAATTAGATCGCCTCGGATTCCGCGCAGATCTTTTAGGTGTTCTTTGGCAGCAAACCCTCGACAGTCAATAATCCAATCGTATGCTTTTGATAAATGAGAAAAGTCTTTTGCTGTAACGGTCTTTGAAATCCATTTCACCTGAGAATCATTTAATAATCTATCAGTGCTGGTCCGATAAAAAATAGGTATTTTGATTTGAGCCTCATGAGACAGTAGACCCAGGTGACCATTAAAAGAACAAAGAGAAGGTTCAAGTTTTAAAAGCTCATTTTTGGTTAAGAGGGAAAATTGATCAGCTCCTTGCATCCTTTGCTTAAACAGGGGTAACGCCCCAGGATCATTAACATGACAAGCAACCAAGCAGCCTTTAGAGTTAAACATTTTTGGAGCATTTAACCACTCGGATAAAGCTTCCCAATATGAAATGGCTAATTTTGCTTCTTCGAAGGTCTGTTCATCAAAATGCCAAGATTCTGTATAGGGCCCCAATAAACCAGCAGCTAGTCGCCCTACGCTTTGAGTGTGGCGAATGGATTCATTTTCTATTGGGGGTTGACTGTTATAACAGTCAATGGTTAGTTCTTCATCCAACCCCGTTTGACGCAAACATTCGAGCGCGACTAATCGGCCTAGCAACCCCATACCGACAATAGCTATTTTCATCGTATGCTCCTCATTTTAAATACAAATAGGATCAACGATCACTGACGATGACAGAGGCTTCGGTTGCATCCTTATGCGGCTGATGACTCGTCGAATGACGCTCTAAATCGTTAGGGTTGTTTAAAGGGGACTTTAACGCTGCTACTTCTTGGGATATTTTCATTGAACAAAATTTCGGGCCACACATTGAGCAAAAGTGAGCGCTTTTGCCGGATGCTTTGGGTAGCGTTTCGTCATGAAAGGCGCGAGCGCGCTCAGGATCTAATCCCAAATTAAATTGATCTTCCCAGCGAAATTCATAACGCGCTCTTGATAGAGCATCATCTCGCAATTGTGCCCCAGGATGTCCTTTAGCCAAATCCGCCGCATGAGCCGCAATTTTGTAGGCAATTAACCCTTCTTTAACGTCTTCCTTATTCGGTAAGCCTAAGTGTTCTTTCGGAGTGACATAGCAGAGCATTGCACAGCCATACCAGGCAATTTGCGCAGCTCCGATACCTGATGTGATGTGATCGTAACCGGGGGCAATGTCCGTAGTTAAGGGCCCTAAAGTGTAAAATGGAGCTTCTTTGCAATGCTCCAATTGTTTATCCATATTGGCTTGGATAAGATGCATCGGCACATGCCCTGGCCCTTCAATGAAGGTTTGCACATTATGCTTCCAAGCAACATCCGTTAGCTCTCCTAAAGTCTCCAGTTCGGCAAATTGAGCTGCATCATTCGCATCAGCAATTGAGCCAGGCCTCAACCCATCGCCAAGTGAAAAGCAAATATCGTATTGTTGCAGGAGCTCACATATTTCTTCGAAATGCGTATAAAGGAAACTTTCTTTCCGATGAGCGAGGCACCATTTCGCCATGATTGAACCCCCTCTTGAAACAATGCCTGTGACTCTATTTGAAGCCAGAGGGATGTGCTCACGACGAACGCCGGCGTGTATCGTAAAATAATCTACGCCCTGTTCTGCTTGTTCAATCAAGGTTTCTTTAAAAATAGGCCAACTCAGATCTTCGGCTATGCCCCCAACCTTCTCCAGTGCTTGATAAATCGGGACCGTTCCGATAGGAACTGGTGAGTTGCGAATGATCCATTCGCGCGTTTCATGGATGTTTTTACCTGTTGATAAATCCATCACTGTGTCGGCTCCCCAATGAACAGCCCAGACGAGTTTTTCGACCTCTTCTTCTATGCTTGAACCAAGTGCAGAGTTGCCAATGTTGGCGTTGACCTTCACTAAGAAATTCCGGCCAATAATCATCGGTTCTGATTCGGGGTGATTATGGTTAACCGGGATGACGGCTCTGCCTCTGGCAATTTCATCACGAACAAACTCAGGGGTAATGTTAAGGGGCCTATTTTCGCCAGAATGCAGCCGTTTTGGCACATCTAGCTGGCTTAACCCCTGATTCTCACGAATAGCGACATATTCCATTTCAGGGGTAATAATCCCTTGGCGCGCATAGCTTAGCTGTGTATTCCCTAATCTGCCGGCTACCCACTTTTCACGAATTTTTGTGAGGCCTTCACTAAGGTTTAGGTGATGGTTGGGATCGGTATAAGGTCCAGATGTATCGTAAACTCGAAGACGTTCAATTGATTCAGGAGAGCCATGTTGTATTTCGCGCATGCCGACTTGAATTGGGTGAAGTTGGCCCTCGGAATACACTTTTTGTGAACTTGGAAAAGCTTTGTGCTTTAGTTGTTCGAGATAGGCGATGGCGTTTTGTTGGCCATTCGTCAACGAAGGGTTCATAACTTAACCTGCTGTTCATGATTAATGGATTGCAACAGGCTTGTCAGACGCCTCTAATTTAGAGGCACGTATAGGCATCTTCTCAACATCATTTATGAGAAAAAAAGCCACTTACGAGAATTGGATGACGCTTGTTCCCTACGCAGGTATTATCCTGTTCAGGTTCACGGATCCCGCTGTTTGCGATCTCAGCCCAGACAAAATATCTAGGCACTCCGACAAGTCTAGGCGGGAAGTTTACGAAAGGGTTGTATTTGATGCAACACCTCATTTTACAATGAGCAACAACTTGTGATACTGGAGGCACCATGCAACTATCGATAATGGCCAGTCTGTTTGCATTGCTGGCTTTTTTAATGCCTGACCTTTTTTTATACGTAAAAGCTATGCAGCAAAAACAGGCCTATTCGGGCATGTTTGATCCCCTAAGTTTAGGTCTCATTTGGTTTGTATTGCTATCAGCTTTGGCGGCCAAGGGCATTATAATGAGATACAGCTTGATTTTTTTGCTGGTTTTTTTCCAAACAGGATCGGTTTTATACTTCGTCCAGTACGGTAAGTTTTATACTGCTCATAGTGTCATGGTTTTATTCAGTGACTTCTCAAATGTATTGCATGAAGCATTTTTTATTATTCAGGTACATTGGGATAAGTGCTTGATTCAATTTGGCTCTCTGGTGTTCATTTGGGGTATTATGTACTATCAAGGTTTTATGCGAGAAGGAAGAGGCAGCAACTTTTTAGCACAGGTATCTTTGATACTTTTCTTCGTGCCAACCATCTTGCTGCTTGCTCAAAATGCACGCTTTCAACCTACCACCTTACAACTGTCAACGGTTAATGCTGTCTACGCTTGGAATCAAGCCGCAATATTTGCTGCATCTGAGTTGGGTAATATGCTGGACCAATAGTGTTATTCAGATTAATGCTTTGAGTTTAGGGAAAAACTATTTCCATTCCAATAATCCATAACGTTTCAGAACTTGGATCATCGTTTTCCCTCAACAGCTTTGCTGTATCACCATAATTCTGGTTATGGTTGACACTTAAGTAAGGTTTAATTGGATCACTGTCTTCATAAGCAAGAACAACGCTTCCGTTCAAGCTCGACAACCCCGCTCCAATTTCATTGGAAGCATCTTCTTTATTAAAATAATTGAGCTCCAGGCTAGGCGTAACAGTCCAGCTCGATGAAATCCAGTAGCCATAATCAAAAGAAAGCGTTGATCCCCAACGCCCGTCATTGCTGAACATAACAGAGAATGAGCTGTTTAAGTATAAGAAGATGTTGCCTGAGACTGATGTTACCAGCCAATTGCGAGAGGGTGTTGCTTTAAAATCTTTTTGCAGTCCTGTATCCAACTCCCAATCATTAGGCAATAAATATCGATAAAATACTCCCCATTCTGAAGCCGATATGTCGCCGTCCTCTTGCTCCAAATCCCATTGCAAAACGCCTTTGCTTTGCTCTCGGCCCATCGCAAACTCGCCATTCCAGACTTGCAAAGCATCATAACGCCAGGGGGCCACTTCTAAGGCTGTCGTGAGCTCCGTCTCTAAAGACTCACTGTCAGCATAAACGTGTGCACTTAGGCTTGATGAAAGACAAAGAACGGCGACTAGAGCGTTCGTTATTTTCATGTTGATATGACCTATAAGTGATGCATGGCTATTAATCGAAAAGAGAACGTCCAAATCCTAGTAGAGTTTCATCGTGCATGCATCAAATACTGTCATGAGAACAGTCCATTTCATATTTGCCTACTGAAATGGACTTAAAACGTCTAGTCTTGCATAGGTCTCATGATTCCACCTGTACCATCTTGTACATCTTAAATTGTTCTAATAAGCCTTCTGTTGCTTTCACATATTCAGCTATATGAGGCTGCTCCATATGCTTGTTGAAGTACTCATTTGATGACCAATTTTCATAGAAGAGAAAATGGTCAGGATTATCAATGTCCCTATGCAGTTTATAGGTCAAACAACCTTCATCCGACGGCGAAGCTTTCATCAGTTTTTCCAGTTCAGCTTTGACGATGGCAGCTTTACCTTCTTTTGCCGTAATGCTTGCAACGATGGTTAAAATACTCATACATTCAGATTCTCTTAGTCAATAATTTAAGGCTATCCTTTTTTAAACATCGTCCTTCTAAGTGGCAGTTCGATACTGCTCTACCATTCCAATACCAGCTTGCCTATAGCTTTACCTGATTCCAAAATGGCATGAGCTTTCTTTAAATTTGCCGCATTAACTTGGCCTAAAGACTCTCCGATAGTAGAAATCAGCCTGTTTTGGTTGGCCAGATCGGAGATTTGATTAAGCAGCCAACCCTGTTTTTCCATATCATCTGCATGATGCATTGAGCGAGCAAACATGAACTCATAGTGCAGTGATAAGCTTTTAGACTTCAGCTTCGCCGAATCAAAACCGTTGAGGTCATCAATAAGTGCAATTTTCCCAAAGGGCGCCAGCAGTTCAATGTAGTCATCCATGTAATCGCTTGAATGTGTAAGACTTGCAACATGACTCAACCTTCCGACACCTAAAGCATTTACTTGCGGAATAAGCGGTTGACGATGATCGATAACATAGTGCGCGCCCATACGCTTTACCCAAGCTTTAGACGCTTCTCTGGATGCCGTTGCAATAATGGTTGCTGAAGTTAATGTTCTGGCCAACTGAATCAAGATAGAACCTACGCCCCCTGCTGCGCCTACAACAAGAAGTACTTGCGGATTAGACGCAGTCGTTTTATCAAACACTTTTGCGTTAAGCCCAAGGTGATCAAACATTAGCCCCCAAGCTGTAATCGAGGTAAGTGGCAAAGCTGCGGCTTCAGCTGAACTTAGATTACAAGGCTTTATTCCTACTAAACGCTCATCTACAACCTGAAATTCAGCATTACAACCAGGTCGATTTAAGTCGCCTGCGTAAAACACCCAATCGCCTGGCTTAAACAGGCTGACTTTATTGCCGACGGCAACCACTTCACCAACAGCATCCCACCCGACGATTTTGTGGTCTTGGTTAGGAGAAGGAACCCGCTGGCGTATTTTGTAATCCACAGGATTCACCGCAATGGCTTTCACTCTGATAAGCAAGTCCCTGCCTGAAGCGGATGGTTGAGGGACCTCAATATCCATCAATGCATCAGAGTCATTGAAGGGCAAGCTTTGTCTGTAGCCAACAGCTTTCATACTTTCTCTCCACCTGAGCAATACGTGTCTATCAAGGGTTTATAGGGCTTAGGCAACTTACTGAATTGATCAAGGCAATCTAATAACCTGCGATTGATGAAATACTAGGGTTTGATTAATCAAATATAAACGGCATAATGATTGAAATATATTCAAATATTTTTTGATAATCATGCAGATTGAAGACTTGCTGGTTGGCTGAATTCAAGAGCATAACGGCCGCAGCTCTAAGTTTGGACATACTTCCTGCTACAGCCAGCGCTGCTGTGAAACGCGTTGAGACCCGACTCAATACGCCCCTCTTCATCAGAAGCACGCGCAGCTTGAAGCTTTCTCCGGCAGGAGAAAAATATTTACCGCAGTGTCAACAGGCACTTGAGTTGCTTGAACAGGCTAAACAGGGGTTGAAAACTGAGCTTGGTTCCGTTGATGGTGAGCTGCGGATTTCCGTAATGTCAGATTTGGGCAGAAACTTTCTAACCCCGTGGCTAGATGAATTTTTAGGTTTGTACCCTGAAGTGAGTCTGAAGTTGCATGCCAGTGACAGTACCGTTGACTTCTATCGTGATCCTGTAGACATCGCTATCAGGTATGGAAAGCCTGTTGATTCAAATCTATACGGGTTCAAATTAAGCAATGTGCCGAGGCTATTATGCGCCTCTCAGGACTATTTCAGAGATAAAGCATTGCCTCAGCACCCTCATGAACTCGTGTCATACAATGGGCTTTTTTATCAACTGTACGACCTGATTCACAACCTTTGGGAATTCAAGCAGAATGGGGAAACTTATAAAATAAAAATGAATGGTAATCGTGCATCAAATGATGGTGATTTAGTGAGGCGTTGGTGCTTAGCAGGCAATGGGCTTGCCGTTAAATCTTGCTTAGATATATCGGAACATTTATTAAAGGGTGAGATGATCAATGTTATGCCGGGCTGACCTGCCCCCAAACACTAGTCCAATGGCAACTTAGTAGTGCTCGTTAATTCCAATGGTTTTGTTCTCGTAAGCAC
>CANMOZ010000005.1 GCA_947499545.1 uncultured Saccharospirillaceae bacterium | reverse complement strand
CTTTTCCTGCGACAGGGCTTATCATCTGGATATTCATCCAGACATTATACATTGGTGGAGCTAGATGGATACCCCATATATATAAACAGTTTGAGAGTTTATGATTCAGTTGAAAGCAATTCCTAAAAATGAGGTGGCGCTCAGCCTTCCTTTCTTTGGGTCTCGGATAGCCTGTGGGTTTCCGAGTCCTGTTGATGACTATTTAGACAATCCGTTGGATCTCAATGAGTATCTAATCAAGCATGAAGCTGCTACTTATTTTTGCTGGGTTCAGGGCGATTCGATGGAAGGCCAGGGTATTCACGATGGTGACTTGTTAGTTGTTGATCGAGCGCTTGAAGCAAGACATGGAAGTGTGGTTGTAGTCGCAGTAGGCGGGGAATTTACTTGCAAAAAATTGGATTTACATAATCGGCAGTTGGTCCCATGCAATCCAGCCTTTCAGCCAATCCCAATTACCGAGGAATTGGACATGGTAATAGAAGGTGTTGTGGTCTATTCAATCAGGAAGCACATTGGCTGATAGTGCGGCGAAAATAGGGAAGGGATATTGCAGAATATCGCTACCGCCAAGTTAGCCGCTTGGCGGTAGCTGTCAGGTGCAGTGAGTGGAAGACGATCACCACACGCTGGTTGTCCTGTAGAAAAGGACTTCTCAATAATGCAAGAGAAAGTCTATACGTTCATTAAGGCTAACGCAAAGTCCTTAATGATCGCGGTGGTGACGGTTATTGCCATTCTTGCGTTGAGTGCGACTTCGGTCAAATTTAACCTAGAAAGCAACGGCCTACGGCTCTCTTTAGAGCTAAGCCGCTGACTACCGGCCGGGGGACTTATTCCCCCGGCCACTTTTAAGACCAACTCTTGCATTTGAAGTCTATCAGTGACCCGCTCCGCCTAGTTAGTACTTGGCGGGGCATTACTTGAGTTTACTTGTTGGAATATAGCTAAAGAACTCTGACTCACCTTGACCCAAGAGACGTATTGTGACGTAATTGCGTCAGTGTCAAGGTGGTTACCAAACCGCCTTTATCTTAAGAGACCCATTTGATTTAAAGAAAATTTGAGTACCTTGATAGATGTCGCTTCTACTAGACGAAAAGAAACAGGCAATAGTATCTGCGATTAGAAACTATGTGAAATCCACATACTCACGCGAAATCCATTCTAAAGATTTTCTTGCACTAGATAGCGCAGTAGAAAACCTTCCATTGAGAAACTTAGATGATATTGAACGTTTCATACGCAATCAATTTGATTTTGCCCGATATGAGATAGCTAAATCTCGTTACTGGGAAAGCTTATGGAATGAAAAATCGTTATTGTGTTGGATAGATCTATGTAATCGAGACGGTTTTCGGCGTGAAAAAGCATTACACGCTTTATCTGGATATGCTCCAAATAGCTTTATTTTTGCCATTGCGTTGAGGCGTCTGAACGATTGGGTAGAAAATGTAAGAGAGGCTGCGAGAGAACAAATTCCACTTATAGCACGTCAATCAAACTCAGAGGATGTGGTTTCTGTGTTATGGGCTATTTTACCTCACATCACTTCATGGGGGAGGATTGAGTCCAATGACCACCTTGTTTTTCAAGATATATTTGGTATATCAGCTATTTTAGAGTCATTGAAAACGAAAATAATAGAGTCAACGTCCGGGCCAGTGACTGAAATATTAACCTATGTAGGACGTACGGATGTGATAGACAAGAATCTGCTTGAAATAGCCAATATGGCAATACAACCAGTTGTTAGGGTAAAGGCATATAGGTGTTTATTTGAGAATAAAATTACTTGGGTTGCAAGCCGAGAGTGGGAATGGACAGATTTTAGATATTGCAAAGGTCGACTTAAATCCGTAATACAAGAAAGGCAGCTATCAGTTAGAGTTCCCACGATAGAACTCCTTGAAATAACATCTTCTGATAGATCACCCAAGGTTCGAAAGCTGGCAGGTGAGAAGCTAATAAAGGAAATCCCAAATTTAGGTAAGGAAGCCCATAGATTTGCTGAGTTATTAGCAGCTGATAAAACGCAATCTGTAGCTGAACGCGGGCAATTCGCATTGAAAAAGCTAGAGAAAGACTAAAAACAGAGTGCCAGAGAATCTTGATAATAGGTAAGCGATCAATTTTGGACAGGCTTTTCGCATTTCCTTGGATGATTTCCACCCCCTGCTGCTTGTGAAATCACACCTTAAACAGCGATCTTGATTGAGATTGATCGCTTACATTTGATTAATAGTGGTTGTTCCTAGCGCTCAAGGCAATTGCCATGCTTATCCTTTAACATAACGAGCAATTGATCGTTGATAGATAGCAAGTAATCTAAACCATAGGAGCCATTCTCAAGGTCATCGTATAAAATTTTTGGTATATTGTTTTCTATTGATTCACTACATGATGCAGCGGCTAAAGCGATGGTAGCAACAGTATCTACATCACCGGTGTAATTGATGCAATGCTCTAAAATGTTGGCCAAGTTATCGAAAGACTCTACCGCAGAGACGGCTGCATGAACTGAATCTATTCCAAGGTGCCCCACTTTACCTTTCCACGGTTTGGTCCACTCTCCGGGAACTTTTGACTCTAAATACTCGCCTAGATGCTCTCTTTTGCCTAAGTTGTAAAAAAAATAATGCGACATCAATGCCGCTGCAGTGGCTGAGTTGACTCCGCCAATGGTATTGTGAGTTACCTTTGCTTGTATCGTGGCATATTCTATTACTTGTTGTTCGTTGGGTAAAAGGCCGATGGGGGCTGCTCTCATTGCCGCGCCACTTTTATCGCTTTGTGGTTGAATTGCCTTAAGGAATTCTGAACCATCATTGATCTCGGTTAGAAACTGATAAAAGCGGCTTGCATATCCCTCTCTAGGGTCACGTTTAAACACCATGACAAAGTATTCAGCTAGATTCTCAAAAGACCATTCTTTTTGAGAAATGAGCAACTCAGCAATGGCTAAAGACATCTGAGTGTCATCCGTATAGTAGCCAGGTTTGATTGAGGCATGTCGCGGGTGTTGAAAGTAATAGGTCAAGTGATTGTGTTCTTTGACTATCCTTTTGCTGGTGTATTCAAAACCAGCACCATAGGCATCCCCAATGGCAAGTTCAATAAGCATAATTTAATCAACTATTTGTGTAAGTGTGAAATTATATGCGAATAGGAAAGAGGGCGAATTCATTAATGTTCAATGCGAGTACAGGATTTGAATGTGCACAGTAAGTGAGTAAGCGATCAATCTTGGACAACGCCCGCGATTGAGATTGACCGCTAACGGCACTACAGGAGAAGAGCGTCTGGTGGAGCGTCAATTTGGGTTCTAACGATTGGTAGTCAGCGGATTATGAGGCCCCATATTTTTTTTGCAACTGAGCCAAGCAATAAGCATAAAAAAACCACCAGCCCGCCAATTACTAAATTAGCAGGCATAAAACCTCTTACTTATTTAGCAATAAATAATCTCTCATTCCTCCAGGCAACGATTTATGAAACTCATTCGACCAATGAATAAACGCTTCTTCATTTGGAATGTTTCCCAAAACACAATAATAATAAATTCTATCAGCCATATTTATATATTCCACATGCATAAAAAAATCAGGTGTTTGAACTGGGATACGATATTTTTTACAAAAATTCGGGTCTGTAAACTTTTCGTAATATTTATTTACGAGCATCACAGCCTCATCATGGGTATAACCAAAAACCGAAGATTGCAACGCATTCAACACCCTTTCAATAAATGCTTGCTCATATTCATCAGCATTTGGGGTTATTTTAAGCTCCATAAAAGTTCCTTTATTCGTAATCGGTCAATCTCAATTAGGATCGCTGTTTATGGTATGATTCCCCTAGGTAGCAGGGGTTCCGAAGAACGTGAATAGCCTGTCCGAAATTGATCGCTTACTAATGTCGACATGACTCAAATAAAATACTCTCCGATGAACCCGGGGGGATTTACTGTTTGCAATTAAGCAAAGACGTCAACGAGTCGCATATCAGCGGCTGCTGGTTTAATAAAGTCAGCTCCGCGCTCCAAAAGTTGGTCACGTAGAGACCCAAATGAATGAAATTGATGCTTACTTTCTTGGGCAATAAAATCTCGTATCCTGAATACATCATTTATATTGCCTTGATTAAGACTGTAGTGCGCGACTGATCCAGGTTTCTTGTCAAAGCGAAAATCATTCGTGCTAGCTTCAATAACAGCGCTTTGAAAAGAGGCGATATTGTCTTTGATAGCAGATTGATCGAATGTTTTGGTTAACAAGTTGATTTCTAGTGATGATAAGCTGTTATTCCCTTCGAGTATGACTATATCGTTGTTTTGATCGAGGCCTAAATCCCAATCTTTGTTGGCGAGCATCGGATTTTCGTTAGAAAGTTTGTCTATTGCTTCTTGGTAGGGTTTGACCAAATTTCCGATAGGCGTCGATATTTTATGAACGACTTTGAACGCATGTTTAAGTGCTGCCTCAAACTCACTCAGGCTCATTTGATCCACATTGTAAGTTAATACCCTCATGTTTGGATTTTGACTTGAGATTGGAGCAATGTTGCTTGGTGGTTCAAACTGCATTTCTTTGCGTGCTTTGTCCATAGTGGCGGCATCTACAACCCCGACCGGCTTTTCGGGCTTTATATCATTGCGGGCTTTATTCAGAAGACTTAAATCAAAAGCTCCACCGGATTTCAAGTGGCTCCGTTGCAAAAAATCGCCGTTCAGGCAGACTACTCCCAAAATCCATTGAGCAGTATTCATGTCCGATTTCAAATGGCGGCACTATACAGGCCACATCATTCTTTGGGCGGTGCGGTGGTATTGTAAGTATGGCATCAGCTATCGTGAATTGGCTGAGATGCTGAATGAACGTGGCATTCAGGTTAATCACACGACTGTTTATCGTTGGGTTCAAAAGTACGCACCCGAGATGGAGCGTCGCCTGCGGTGGTACTGGAAACCGAGTTGGAGTTCCAGTTGGCAAATTGATGAGACCTACATCAAAGTAAAAGGACGGTGGATGTACCTTTACCGAGCCATCACCAAAACAGGCAAGACCGTCGACTTTTACCTCTCAGCCACCCGGAATCAGAAGGCTGCCAAGCGTTTTCTAAGCAAAGCTCTTCGCAGTACCAAATCCTATGATCGCCCTTCAACGCTCAATACGGATGGTGATCCCTCCTACGGCCCTGCTATTCGTGAATTGAAAGAAGAAGGTTTGTGTGCCGACAGAGTTGAACATCGCCGTGTGAAGTATTTGAACAATCGGATTGAGTCGGATCATGGCAAACTCAAACGATTGATTAAACCGGTGCGTGGGTTCCAATCCAAAAAGACGGCTTATGCCACGATCAAAGGGTTTGAAGTGATGCGAATGTTTCGCAAAGGCCAGATGGATCTTTGGTGTTATGGTCAGGGTATTACAGGAGAAGTGCGTCTAGTGGAACGTCAATTTGGACTCTAACGGCTGGCAATCAGCGGGTTATGAGGCCCCGCAATTTTTTGCAACGGAGCCATTGAAATGCCGTATCTTCATCAGAAATGATTGGTCTTGATTTAAATAAGTTCAGCATTCTGGGATCGCACTATAAGTACATCTATCTCTTGGTTTTCACGCCAGATTGACAATCTTGGAGGCATGACTATATCTTTGGGTGCATTTTGGCCGGTTGCGGCTAGTAGAGCAATGGCTATTTTCGTTCTGAGGGGCTTTTTAATAGAGGCCTAGCTAAGTTATATGGTTCTTGAAAAGGTGTGAACACTCACAAGATATGATGAAGCACATTTTCAACAGTAAACTGGTTGACGATCTCTTTGGCTATTGGCCAGAGTTTTGTGATGCAAGAATTACCCTGTTTTCAGTCAGTCACCTCCCTAAGAACGTAAGCAAGATCCTACTGACGCTCTCTTATATAGATAGCGGGCAATCAATCGGGGCAGAGATTAAGCTTGAGTTCTCTAGGGTCTCCTCAATTCAGCTTAACGAACTAATGAATGAAAACGTACTTGATCAGCTGGCGATAAGGCCGCTAACAGGTGAAGAGTTAGAGATTGAGCTAACACCATGTTGTGGCTTAGTTGGTTCATTTAAATGCAAGCAAGCCAAAGTCATAAGCGTTACCCCGTTCGAGGGTTAATGCGGCATTAACTTACGAGAGTAAACCAACCCTTTATAAAGGAGCTGTGATGAGCCTTTTGGATCGGTATAGAAAGAATACAAATGGTTGGGTTGATGCTGCATATAAAGAGGGACACTGTGAAGAACGTGGATCTTACGATTCTAATGAGAAATTCCGGTATTCATTATTTTTAGAGCTTCAATATGATCATCATGAAGCTGATCATGAGCTTATACGCTGTCTTTTTGAGCAGGAAATTATTGCAAGAGAAAGAGATACCTTTCAAGGAATAAGTAAATCTCTATGGTTGGGGGCATTCCTACTAGCAAAATATAAGGACCCATCTGATATAGCCCTTCTCCTTAGAGCCAAAAATGCGAACTTTGATACTCATTGTGGCTTTGATATTGAATTTGTATATTGGCCACTTGGAGACGATACACGCACATATTTGGCAAATAACCACCCAAATAGTCTGGACGATTTACAAAGTATAAAAGTCGAATCAAGCCTAAACGAGCATCTTTATGAGTGGTGGAGAAGCAAGTCCTCTGAATACCCTGATTGCCCTGAGAAAGAGTCCATATATGACTTGTTTGACCGATATCTGCACTTTCAAGAGATAGTGAAAGCTAAGGCGTGTTTAGAGCGACTAGCATCAGATCAAACTGAATCTGAAATGAACAGATACTTTTTAAGATATGCATACCAAGATGTTGGAGATTTTGATAAGGCGATAGAGTTAATCGAGTCTATTATCCCAGAAAGTGCTTCAAATCGTGAAAGAGTTAGCCTGTATATTGAATTACTTGGGCTTCACGTCAAGCTGGGAATTCAATCAAGAGCGTTTTGTTACATCGAGTATATAAATGCAGAGTTTGATCAGCTCAATAACATGGTAGATGCGGGGCTTGTCCTAAGAACAGTTAATTCGGTCTTCGAATATTCCCTTGCATGCAAAGAGCAAAGACTAGGGAAGGTCGCTTTTCGATATGCAAACAACTGGGTGGATAAGGTAAATCGCCCTCCTATTACTGTGTTAGAGTTAGGCGTGGAAGCTGCTGAAAAGTGGGGCATGTATTTCAAATCCAAGAAATACAGGAAATTATTACGGCGAGAACGCATTCGGGTCTTTGGGGCATAGGAATGCACCCCTATATTTTCATTGCTACACATACCATCAAGCTGGTTAAGACGGTTATATTATACAATTTGGAGAGTCATGAATAAGATTTTAGCTACAGTATTCTTAGCGCTTTCATTTCAAAGCTATGCTGGTCCATATGCCAAAGAGGCCAATGAGAATCCTTTCTTAGATGGAGAGCTGAACCCAAAGTATGAAGGTGAGTTAGCTGCTTTGTCAGGAAATATCGTAAAAATCATTGCTCTGCCCAATGGTTCTTCACTATATAAGCTGAATTTGAATATGGACGGTATTAAACCGATTTGGGTTACAAATATCGGTTCTTTCTCAGAAGGGAAAATAACAAAGAACAGTAATGTGATCTTCAGAGGCTATATCGCAAGCGCAGATAATCTCGATGAGTCTGGTCAAATAAGAGCCAAAACTGGCAGTGAAACCTTGCTTTTATCGATTAAAGTTGATTCAGTGAAATAGTCTAATGCATATAGCGTATGACAACCCATTTGCTCATTATGTAGCCTAGGTGAAAGTATGAATAAAGTGGTTGCCGGCACCTTGGCGCTCTCGCTAGGTATCAATGTTTATTTTGTGTTCCAAACTATCGATGTAGGGGTGACTATTACTTATCTAAAAGATCATATCATGCATTTGGAACGTAACTTAACAGCTGCAACGATAATAGTGGATTCAGGTGCTTTTGAAGAAAACCTAGCTGAGAAAGTGAAAGTAGAAGCTGCTAAAAATGGACTATCACTCCTTGATAAAGGAAATGCTTCATTCTTAGAGGAATGGCAGATAAAACCACTGATCGGTGGGCGGCCTCAATTTGAAACTAAATACTAGCAATAATTTCTGAGAGTTCATCTTCAGAAGTAGTCGGCCCGTATTGGGCTTTGTGCCCCATATTTCCGATAATTATTATTATCGGAAATATCGGCCCTGCTCGAACTTGTCTCCTGGAAATCCTTGAAAGCGTAGGAACAGTTCTTGGATGCTATGAGGCCTTGTAGAACTCTTTGCAACGGAGCCGCCTGGTGACCCAACTGGTCACAATATCACTGACTATTGAGTGCTAGAGAATGGAAGTGTTTTGTTATTTTAAAGTTACAAGTGAAGATATGGCACTTGATGAACTAATAAGAACTCTTGGTAGCAGTGCTACTGAAACCTGGAAAAAGGTGATTGTAAACCAAACACAAAGATGGTAGCCAAACATAATGGTTGGCAAATAAAGCACAGGTGTATTAATGCTAGGGATCCTGTAGCTGTGCTAAATAGTTTTTTGGATTCGGTCATGCATTATGAATTGGCGTAGATGATCTTCCTAGCAAGTTATCTGCGCCGCAACTAGCCCGTCCCTGCCACCCGCACAAGTGTCCACTTATACGCCAAAGTTAAAACAAACAATATAAATATTACTACCAGCAGTCTCATCCAATCGGTATAACACACCAGCTAAAATTTGCATACAATAGGCCATTGTCTACCATGAAGATGAGTGTACAGATTACCACTCAAACAAAGAGTGGACTTATTCAAATACTAACGAAAGGAATCTCACATGGGAAAAAGTAAAAGCATTGAGCAGCAATTAAAAGAAGACAAAAAAAACCGGGAGTTAATCAACGAACTTGAATTGGAATTGGCTGAAAAATGTAAGGAATCAGAAGCTACAATCAATCAAAAAATACAGGAGTTTTATGAAGGGGGTGAACGAAATTGGAAGTTCGCTCCATTCGTAAATGGAAGTCAATCTAGTTACCAACTTTCTGACACATGGAGCCTTGATACTCTATCAAATTTGATCGACACCATCTCAGATATAGTAATTGGAAGTGTGACTGGAGACCAAACGAAGCTACCTGAAGGAACGCAAGTCTCTGATGAGAGTAACGAGATCAATAAAACTGCAGGACTAACAAAAGATATGTGACTAATGGTGGCATCAAACTGCTTTAATTTATTGTCGAGCATTGTTAATTCATTTGGTTCAGTAGATAAAATACAAACAAACTCATCATATCAAGATATACCTGTAGGCCAAGGACTGCGTATCTTTGCATTTGTTGCCACAAGGTCAACCCAATCAAAATCTTTTTTTAGAAATCAAATAGTAAACTCATATATATTTAATTATAAGGTAACATATTCATTAGATGAATTTAAAATGCAAGCTGAGCAATCATTAGTGGCTCAATACGAGAGAACGCTTGATGCTCTAAATTTAGCTTCACAAAGGAATTTTGACCGGTATAAAAACGAGAACTCTACCATCGAACAATACCTAAATACTGCGGACATGCTAGCAGCAAAAACTAAGGAAGTTAAACGTGAAATTGAGGAGATTAACAAAGACAACCTCCCTCACCTTATTGAATTTTGGAACAAGCAACTTATTTGGCATAAACGTCAGCAAGTTGATTATGGCTTCAGAAATGAATTTATGAAATACATTGAAGGCCCTATTAAAGAACTCAACCATTCAATTTCAGAATCTCAGAGCAAAAGTCGAAAAAGTAATGCCGCTTGACCGTAAGCCCTGAAGCTGAAACCTAATTATGTCGTGTCTTAGAAAGTTGGCATAAATTACGCGTGGGGGTGTGAGTTGAGTAGGCCTATCTTGGTGACTGGGTAGGTCTACTCAACTCACATTCCGACACCGCCAAAGAAGTGTAGGGCTGCTTCAATCTCCTCAAGCCAATCTTCTTGTTTTTCACTGGTTGTAAAGGGGTTTGAAGTCCAATGGAACGGTTTTGTACGTTAAGCCCTGAAAAAGTGTCTAATAAGTCGATTTTTAAACAAACATGTCTACTAACTACTCATTTTCGATTTATGATCTGCACCACAGATAGTGGGCAGATCAAAAGGCATACTGAACCTCAATTTGAAAAGATGGCTTTCAGAACTTATGAAGCCAAGATCTACCCATATCCATCAAGATGAAAATTTGATTTGACACAATCTGAATCAGAAGCTAGTACGTAAAAGCTTTTTTCAATGTTTATGAGGTGAGCATATGCGATCAATTACGTACAGGCTATTCGCATTCTCTTGGATGAATACTAGGCTCTGCTACCTTGGGACAATACACCATAAACAGCAATCCTGATTGAAATTGATCGCCTATAAACAGCTGACTGGATATCCCAGCCAATTAATCTGACTCCGTTGCAAAGAATTTACGGCCCCTTCCCACTGATTGCCAGCCATTAGAATCAAAATTGACTTTCGGCGAAACGCATATCAACAACACAGTTGACACTTAACTCAACTCACCATGCGTCACCGTCAAAATGTAAATATAAAAAATTTTTACTATACAGAATTATATTTTCGAACTAAGTTCTAATTTGACTCACGGAAAAAACCACTAAAAATATTGAAATAGAGGAATTTAGCATGATAGGCATATATGTAAGACAAAATTTGACTGCTTTATCAGCCGCGATGTTTATTTTCTCAACATCTGACACTATGGCTGATTGTTTCAAAGTTAAGAGCATGAGTAAAGGAGAATATAATTCAATTAAACACTTCCCTAGCGAATCCAGAAACTCATTAGTTAGAGAAGCAAGTACAAATGATGACTGTGTAATAGAGAAAGGATTTCACCCTGGAGGAACTGAATGTATTAGAGGACAGGGAACATATCACATGACCGTCAGATTGAATTCCACGAAAAAAGCTTACCACATATTCAAATACAAACAACCAGGGCAAGATTATTATTGCACCACCGGGGCATAATATTTTCAGTATGGCTCAAAATAAATACTAACCACATCTTTTTTATTACAATCAAGTTGGAAGTGATCATGGAATATAAATTCAGCAACTCTGAACCCAAGCCAGGAAAAGAAAGAAAGCTATTTAAATTTAAAGAGTTTATTGAGCCCAAAAACTTAGGAATTGACATTCCAAAAATCAAAAATGGGTTAAACAAGGAAGGAGAATGCTATATAGAGGCAACTTGGGAAGAAATTCAAAGCCCCTTCAAAGCGGCTTAAGCAATCTGCTACCAATCTACTGCTGAACGACAGCTACCAGGGGTAGTGACCGGGTAGCTGCGATAACCGCCAACTTTTTTGCAGGTGATTTTCTTACGGATTCCCAGGAGAACACCAGCTAGGCAATGATCTGGTTGCACTTGGTGCAAGTAAACGGCTCCGTTGCAAAAACTCGCCTCTGAGGCACCCCCTATATTTCCGATAATAATGTTTATCGGAAATATCTCAATGGTTTCGGTAACATATAATTGCATTGGAACCCAGTCTAGACATAGAGTTCAATGACATTCTCTAAATGTAAATTTATAGCAAATGAATGAAGCCAAAAAAAGGATGCTGGATCGTATAAGATCCAATATTGATTCAAGTGGGCGGCACATTTCCGTTGTTGCAGCAGGGCCTGATCCAAGATATGCCTATACCATTGGTAACTATACAACCCTGAAGTTTGAACTAATACTTTCTGGAGCCTCGTACTATAGCAACGTGCGAGATGTTGCACACATAATAAACCATATTTCGGAAGCCTTGATTTCAAGTAAGACTAATAATGATCGTTTTCAAATAGATGGTTTAGGTGCTTTTAACATAAAGAAAATTGATAGTTCCTGGTCTAAGTTATTGATGCTTGGTGTATTCGATTATTATGAGATTGAGAGTGTTGAAGCCTATCAAATCATTCCTGAAGCTGACCACTTTACCCTGGATACGCCAGATATGAGCATACCCTTTGATAGAAGAGCAGATAAAGTTTGGGAATGGTTAGATGCTCCATGGACCCTAACGTTCCCTAAAGATACCTTTGTACTTACAGATATAAATGCCTTAATGGGAAAACCACTTAATGAATTCATGCGTTGGGATGAAAATATTTGGGAAATGTTTGCAGGTGAAGGCGAAAACATACCAGATAGAGATCTAAGAAAGGTGCCCTTGGCAACGATGCTAGGTATAGATCCATCTATATATGAGCTTTTAAATGTTGATGTAGGGAAAGGGTTCTGGAGAAAGGCTAAAAGCGATATTTGGAGTGCTTATAAAGAGTAAAATCTTTAGCTGGTCTAGAAAGAGGGGAGCAGGTCAACGGAGCCTCAAAGACTCATGCGTCACTTCTCTATAGTATTGTGACCAATGTCCGTTTGTGAAAATCGCCCTCAAAGGCCCTTGACCTTTTACCCTATAAAATAGGCCTTTTATCATTGTATAGACCGCTTAAGGTGGGGTTAAGCCCTCTTATCGGGAGAGTCTTTGGTTGATTTTGCCTGTACTGGAAAATGTTTTCATTGAAATATTGAACTAACAGGTAACTCCTTATGAAAAAACGGTGTGTAAATTGTGATTTCTCACTCCCTCAATCCCATTTGGTTGATTGTCCTTTTTGTGGATTGAGCCCTGATTTAAAAGGGAAAAAATCAAAATGGAGCGCCATCTCGGTGAGCGATAACTTACAGTTGGAACCTTTGGTGGGTGCGCCTAACAAGCTTGCGTTGCTAGAAGAGGGTGTCACAACCTTTTCACGTGTTCAGAATCCTGCCTTCAATCGAAACGTACAAAAATTAGCGTTTAAGGTGGAAGGTCAGAATTCGGCATTAATAACAAGACCCGTTCGACATAAAGTGCGACAAAAACCAGGTGCATCTGCTGCGAAGGGGCTGTCATTTACTCAGTTTTCAATTGCTCTTATGGGAGTGTTTTTAAGTGCAGCTGCCGCGGCTGCCTTTTTATGATGAATACTGACCGGGGAGTGTTCATGTTTAATAGGGTGTTTGTAAAGCGCTAAGCCAAGGACTGGCTACTTGTCTATGTGCTGATGGTTGAATATGTGCTTATTAATGGTGTTCGAAGAGGTAGTGATTATTGGTCCCGTCTGAGTGATCCAATTTAAACCCCCTTTTGAGATAAAAAGCGTTTGCTGGGCTTTTCTCAATCGCGATCAACCGAATGGGAAGTGGTATTGCTTTAGCGTCAGAAATTATTTTTTCTAGGAGTTTTGTTCCCATACCCATTGACTGGTATTTGGGGTCAATATAGAAATGCACTAACCATATATGGTCGGGCATGTGCTTGATGCTATAAAAACCGGCGACTTCATTTTTTACCAACACTTTTATAAAACGAAACTCATCGTAATATTGCATGAACTGGCGAGCTAAGTCTTCTTCGTTGAACCGATTTATGGCGGTTAAACTCTCTTTGAGTGCGTTGAGATAGAGATCGGTCAATATTTTTCTATCGGAAGGTGTTGCCGATTCTTCGACATATTTCACCATACTGTTCTACCTCTTCCAGAAAAGGGTTTGGGAAGGCATGAAATATGACTTTGTACAGGGATTCTATGGTTAAGGCAATATTGAATATGTAATTTGCACTTAACCTATAGGCATAATACTGATAAAGATCTTTATTGACATCAAGTCGTGCTGAAATCTGTTTGCTTGATTTTCATCAATCGCTTAGCGGTCCATTTTTCGTAGAATGGGTGCCATCTCCTTTTGATATAATGGACTGTGGTGAGGGCTTAATGATGCCGGTCAAAATCTTTAGCAATATCATACTGGTTTGGAGTTTCACTTTGGCTGGCTCTCTCTCACAGCCTGCTGTTGATATTTTGCAGTCTAATCCCTCTGTTGCTGGCTTAGATCTTATTGAGGGTGGGGCTGATTGGTGTGGTTCGTGGGGTTGTGGCGGTGTTACCGAAAAGGACAGCAATAACCGATCGACTGTTTAAAAGAAGAGCGTGACTTAGTGGAGGAGTCATTAGCTTGCTGAAAGTGTACTCCTCCTCTTGAGTACGATGTCATGACTTATACGCGTCCAAATCGTATATAAACTTCTCTAACGCTGAGATTTCAATGACTTTTATAGGAAGAAAAAAATGACCCAGTTTGTAGTGTTCGTTAAGATTTCCTTTTAAGAGCTCTATTTCTTTCATGATCATTGCTTTTTTAAGCGTTAGCATGGTCTTTGAAGAGGTGTCTGCCATTTGAAAAGCGTTTAAACACTCTAAAATACGATCGGAACTTTGTTTTATTTTTTCCTGATGATTAAATCCGTTTTTAGCTAAAAGACTCGTTAGTCGCTGTATCCAGCTGCTTTTAATCTGAATCCCTTTTCCCTTAAATAAATAACCTAAAACTGCGTGCAGCCCTTTAGGCTTTTGAAAAGCCTTCAATTGACCAAAGGTCTCCCGTGCTAATTGGTCAAGCCTAGCATCGTCAATGTCGGCTAAGTTTCCAGTCGCCTTTGTTGCTTCTAAGCGCTCACTGGCAATGACAAACCAATGAATCAGTTCATCGGCCTGCTCTGAGATGGGTAATGCTCTATGGGTTAATTCATCTAAAAATCGGTAAATCTCAGGTACGCTTTTTGATAGCAGCTGATCGTCGTCTATTGTCAATGGAGCATAGGTTTTCCACTCAATGCAGGGCAGCCCTAATTCAGGAAAGCTTTTGGAAAGCTGTTCATAAATGTTTTTGAACTGATGGATTCGATCTTGTGCTTTTAAAGCACCGTTCTGGCATTTATGTAGATAGGGCAGTGTTTTTACGATTCTTTGACGTCTGGATTCATCGTGCTGCTTTAAGGTGGCATCGGTTTCCGACAAGCTCTCAACGCTGGCTTGACGTGGAAGCAAGCTGTGGTCATGGAGGGTTTTCCTCGCCCCGGTTTGGCTGTGAGTAGCCGCAATCAAACGATCTTTTAACTGTAACATTTTATGTATGGGTTTTGCTGGCTGTTTGGTTAGTAAAATAGAATCATTTGAGCTCAAAGCTTTATACGAACGGTTAAATTCAATCGTTCCTGTTAACGCATTGCTTTTATAAAATGCCGCAATTTCTGCTGTTTGGATGAGTTTATGTAAACCTTGGCTAAAGGTGCTATTGGTCGAGCGGTGCCCCAATGTTAATGCATTTAGTAAAGATTTAATGACGCTTGGGTCATCAGGTAGGGGGTTCACGATGACTGCCTCACGCCCTACCTCAACAAAATCTGCAACTATGTAATTGTTAGTACATGGGTGTCCCAGTGTATTTCTAACTTGTGCTAGGTGTTTACCGTTATTGGAACCGTATTGATTAAGAAAACGTGATAATTCAGATCGAATCCGTTGAGTTGGGAAAGCTTTGTTAAAAACGTCGCTTGATGATTGAGCAGGAGTCCCATTGCAAGAAGACGGCTTGGAACCTCTTACCATGGCAGAAGTGGTGGAGGGCATAGTACTTTCTCCCATTCAATATTTTCTATTGGCAATGGACAGTTGCTATGAGTAAAAGGTTTTGTTGTTGATGGTTGATGGCAGCTGTACTTTTTTAGATTTTCGGCATTTGCAGATTGGGTTTGATGGGGTGGCTCAAGTTTATCTGATCTTTTTTAAGAAAAAGTTGAGTGAAATTGCATTTGGTATAAACACTTTTTTATAATACGTTAGTGCTCACTATTACGCTGAGCTGGCCTTGTAAGCTATCCCTGAAGGCTTGTCGCTGTGCCTCTGAATGAATAATTGTAGGTGTTTATGAAGATTCAAGACGTTAGATCCTTAGTTGAGCAGGAAATTCAGAAGGAAGGCGTCGACCATAAAGGGCAGTTAATGGGTGATCTGAATGGACGAAAGGTTTCTATCGGCTCACCAAAAAATGAACAGGCCTTTGCTCAAATGGTTTTACATCATGCTCGAAACATTGAACTGAATGACCATGATGTTGAGGCGCTTATCAATAGAGTGTCGGATGTAAAATTGATCCAAGGTAAAGGCGTAGACCAGAGCAAGGTGATATTTCAAGAGTTTAAATTACCTTCTGTCAGGTTGGGTGTAGCAAGGGTTTTGCTAGAAGCTGCTTCGCGTCCAGAAAATGCAAGTAGACGTTCGTTGAGTGACCTAATGTTTATGCAGTGGGGAAATCAGGTAGAAGTGTTAGAAGCTCGACCTTCGAAGGACGTTGCGGATGCAGTTACCTTACCTTTGATATGGGAGAGTCAATCGCAACCCGGCCAGTATGGAGTGCATTTGCCAGGGGCGAAGCCATTCAAAATGGCGAAGAATTTAGATGAAATTACGGTGTTGTTAACGCAGTATGGTATACATCCAAGAATCAGTTATGGAGAAGGTATTGCAGTGGATGGGACAGATTTTCCCGTGACTGAGCGAATGGCAATGGCAGAATCTCTTGGGATAAATATTGATCCTGTTGTCATTCAGGGGAAAGAAATTGCTTACCGGTTTTCTGCGAAATCGGGCTTTAACCCCCAAATGCTGGTTTCATCACATGGTTCAGCTCGATCAGATGGGCTCACATTCAAAAAACAAAAGCAATTAACCTTCCTTTTTGCTAGCCCAACAAACCATATCTTGGCTTCAAATACGTTGCAATTTTCTGAGCACTTCATGAGAGGGAAGGTTGCTTTTCAAGATGCTTCTCAGGTTTACGATGGCAGTGTTGAAGAAGCTACAAATTATAAGTTAAGAGGTAATATACGAACTCAGCCAAAGCAAATTGCTGAATTCATTCAGCGAATGCAAAATACGAAGAGCCCGGAACAATTTGATTTTGTTCTACTGAACCGGGAAGCTTCTGGTATTCGATTCTCTGATTTAATCCAAGCAATGCAAGATACCTTCGGAATGGACGCCCAAAAGAAATTGATTTGCCATTTTTGCCGGCCAAAAAATGAGGACGCTGCCCGATTTTACGTGAAGGAAAACTTCATTTGATGTAGCCGTCATAGGCCGCGATTGATTTTATCAATACCCAGCACTGTCAACTATATTAAAGTTATTAATGTGCTTGTGGAGCCGCCTGTTTGAGCTTGACAATGATAACGGTTAGTTGGCTGAAACACTTGTTGAATGATATCCAGGGTTTTCCTATCCGTAAGGTGCTGCTTTGCCCATTTTTCCTGCTTGCGGGGTTGCATGGGAGCTTTATAGCCTCTGTTCATGCTGCAGGCGGGGTGGGAGCGGTGTCCATAGCAACTGGAGAGTGGGTGCCCTTTCATTCACAAGCCTATAAGTTTCAAGGGGTTGTGAGTCATATCATATTTGAAGCCTTCAGAGCTGAAAATATTGAGGCTAAATTTGAATTTTTGCCTTGGGAAAGGGGGTATTTATTAGCGAAGGCAGGTGACCGCTTTCAGGGAGCAGGCGTTTGGGGGAAAAGAGAAAAAAGAAAAGAGGATTTTTTGTTTACGGATGTGGTGATAATGTTAAATAATGTTTTTTTTCACAGCAAAGACTTTGAGTTTGATTGGAAATCCCTGAAAGATTTGGAAAGCTATACGATGGGTGGGGTGATAGGTTATGTTTACTGGGATGGTTTTGATACGGATGTGGATAATAATAAGCTGAAAGTTGTAACGGTTAAGAATGATTTGGCAGGGTTGAAAATGGTTGGAACTCGTCGAGTCGATGTCTTTCCCGCAACCCTAGAGGTGGGTATGGAGCTGATAAATACTCGTTTGCAGGAGTTTAAACACAACCTGACGTACCATCCGAAGCCCTATAAGGAAGCGAAGTATTATTTGTTGATTGCTAAGAAAGCGAAAAACGCGGAGAAGATTGTCAAATACTTTAATTCAGGTCTTAAAACGATTAAGGGATCTGGATTGTATGATAAGATACGGCAGAATGGGTTGAACGGAGATTACAGGAAGAAACAATGATGTGTTGTGATGATGCAAGGGTTTTGTTGTTGAGTAACAATATTCTCAGCTGAAATCTTTCCAGAATTGTTTTGGAATGCTATTCATTTTTGGGTTTTTAAATTGATTGTTTATTTTGTAGGTTTTTCTTCCTTCTAACTTCCTGATGATGGTTTTAATGGTTTGATTGTTATCTATAAAATTGAAAAACTCATTTTCTTTTGTTTGAAAAAATTGATTAAGAATGTCTGCGAGTTCTCTGCGCTTTGCACTGACGATGAATAGCATTGGGAGTTTATACACTAATAAGGTGCTGTCATCGACCAATAGGTCTTTGTTTACGCATTTGAAGCCGTCAAAGTTACATCGTGCGTCCAGCTCCCCATAGGGTTCGACAGCTGCTCTTGGGAAGAAAGCAGCTCGTCCAGACTCAACCATCTTAAATAAACTTTCAAAATCTCTTGGCTCCGTAATTTGTGTAAAACCCCCGGAACGCAGAATGGAAACATCGGCCCAGTCTTTACCCTGCACGATGGGCGCATCCAATAAGTCAGAAAGCGTTTCTGACGTTTTAAGTAATTGGTGGGATTCTTTGTTTGCGATGAATAGCCTTTGACCGATTAGCCCCCGAAGAATCGGGTAGTAAATCACGATGTTTTTTCCGACATTCTCATCGCCAACCCCACGCCAATCCAAATCAAAATCTCCCCGAAAGAGTAAATCATCTCTGGTCCCTTGAGCGTATGAATAGTCGTACTCTGAGAGTTTGAAGTTAAGCTCCATTTCTGTACCAATAAACTGGACAAGCTTAATGATGAGCTTGTCCAAAGGTTGCCCATCTCGCGGAAGGCGGTGCTTAATGTTGATGTCGGTACTGAAGACACTGGTGCTGACGAAGAGTAACAAGCTGATAACAAAATACTTAATACTCAGTCGATTATACGTCTCTCGTAAATAAACGAAGGCCATCGTTCTCTTTATCCAATCATGTCTGGAGTGTCTGGTTTCAGTTTAGCCTAGCCTGTATAGGCTTAATGGATTGGACAAAGAGAGTCGTTAATTGCAGTGGTAGAGAAATGGCTGGGCGGCCGTTTCTCTACGCATATGAACATGTGAAATGATTATGACGCTTTGGGGTAAAGATCAGGAAGAGGCTCCTTTGATTGCCTTAGAGTGCCTTCTGAATAATGACTCAATACGTTCAGAACGACGGCTGCATCCCATTGGTCTCCTTTGCCAAATAAAAAAGCATCTAGACCAAGTAAAGCCAGTTGAGCTTCCCTGTGATTGAGTCGATTACCCATTTCAGAAATCCCACCTTGAAAGCCTGGCCACTGTGCTCTTGCCCAATCGAGACAAGCGGAGCGCACTTCATCAGGTTGTTGCTGTTGCAGAGCTTTTTTTAGACGTTCTATGGCCAATTGTTTGGTTGCACTGGTGTTCCCTGAGCCGGTCATTCTATTTGGGCTGGTGTTAATATGGAGTGCACGACGCTTTTCCGAGATCCACAAGGCAAGCGTCACCAGGTTGCTCAGGATTAAAAGTCCAATCAAGCCCCATAGCCAGTAGGCTGGAGTTTCTCCTTGCTGGGTCGATGTGGCCTGTACTGGATGTACGTCTGTAGCTGCCTTTTGAGCAGAAGTCTCTGATTGATCTTGAGGTTGTGGGACTGTTGAAGTAGTCGGTTGGTTTGGCTGTAGGTGATTTGATAATTGCCCCTCAACCTTGAGCAGGGGGAATGACAAAGTGGCTTCTTTTAAAGAATTATCTACGGTTGAGTACCAGGGGATTCGAATAGCAGGGATCTGATGCTCACCTGACTCTGTTGGAATAATGGCGATTTTTAGAACTTTTGTACTGCGCAACCCCTGATGGTCTTTCTCATCTTCTAATTTAGGTGGCTCACGATAATACTTTAACCCCTTCACTTTGACCAAATCGAGAACGGGCAGTTGGGCACTGCTTAAACCTTCTGCGCTTAGAATAAGAGACAAGGTGATGGGTTCTCCAGCAGTGAGTTGACTTGGATCGCCTTCCCATTGTGCTGCAAGGGACACCAACTTAGCTGGGAGCCATGCGACTTGTGGGTAGTTTGAAGGCCGAGAATCAATGCTCACCTCTAAGGTTTCGGAATGTGCGCTCATTGCACGTCCTCGGCTGAAATAATCGCTTCTTACTTCACCACGATACGACTGTGAAGGAATGACTAGGGTGCCGCTGGTTTGTGGAAATATGGCAAATCGACGCTCAATGACTTGATAGTCGCGTCCTTGATAACGTGTTTGAAACAATTTGGCTTCATCAAGGGGCTCTACGACGGCGTTTTCAACCTCAAAAGGACTTAACTGATGATTGGTTAGCGCTAAAGAGAAATAGATGCGTTCGGTATAAAGAATTTGCTCTTGCACAAACGCTGAGTTTTTGTCGATGTCTACGTCAAAAAACAAGGATTGACTTAACTTGTCTTTTAGCTCTTTTGACATGGGTTTGACTTTGATTGAAATGGGCTCGCTCCGTTCTCCATTCAGTTCAAATGAAGGAATTGTCAATATGCCCATGCGTTTAGGCGTTAAACTGTATCGCCATTCAACCGACCCTTGGCTGCCTTGACCAAGCACCGTTTGAAACTGGCTGCTTTTTGAGGGCGATGAGACCTCAAAATCTTGCGTCAGTGCTGAAATGTCAGGATCGCCCGGCACTTGGAAATCAGAAAACCGAAGCATGAGGTTTAAACTGTCACCCTCCGTTACAACGGTTCTGTCCACTTGAGCTTGGAAATTGCCTGCCCAACTGAACAGACTCAAAAAGCAAAATCCAAGACCCATCCAATATTTAAGTGAGCGTATTACCATACTTTTGACTCCTGCTCAGCATTTTCCATTTGACGCTTTTTATACTCGTATAAAAACTTACGTTCCAATAAACCTGAAGGGTCCTCTGGGACTCGATTTAACCATTGTTGCAAAGCCTGATACTCTTCTGGGTTCAGTTTGTCCTTAAGAGGGTCCTGTGACGCAACCGCAATGGGTCGCTTTTCGTCAGCACCGGAAGAGGGATCATTCGTTTCAGAGTTGGGTTGCCCATTCGGGCTGCTTCCGGTTTGGTTTTGACCGGCTTGAGCCTGCTGTTCTTGAGCCTGTTGATCTTGAGCCTTTTGCTCGTCGGTTTGTTGTTCCTGTGCGTCTTTTTCAAGTGCCCGTAAATCTAATGCTTCTTCTGGTTTATTCGAATCGGCAACGGCATCTTGAATATCAGATTCCGCATCAGCAGAAGAGTCTTTTGCATTTGAACCAGTCTGCTCACTGGCTTCTTGTGGGTCCCCCGAATTGGACGCTTGCGAGTTTGATGAGTCATTAGTGCCTTGGCTCTCTTGTTCTTGGCCGTCCTGATTTTTTTGATTCTGCTGTGAACCCTTCGATGAGTCGTTTTGCTCACTGCTTGAAGAGGCCTGTTCTGAGCTTTGCTGTTCAGAGTCCTTTTGTTGTTCACTGCCTTGTTGGTTAGGGTCGCTGTTTGATTGCCCATTTTGGTTAGAGTTTTGGTCTTTCGATGACTGATTTTGATCAGAGTTTTGCTGATTATCAGACGATTGATCAGATTGCTGCTCTTGCTGCTGATCAAGCAGTGATTGAAGGTAATCCCGATTCTCTTGTGCTTGAGGAAAAGGCGATTTTAGCGCCAATGCTTGGTCGTAAGATTCAATTGCTTCTTCGAATCGTTGTAGCTTCGCCAAAGCATTGCCACGGTTAAAAAGGGTTTCTGGGGTGGTTTCTAAGCCTTCCCAGTTTGATAGTGCCTCTTCATACTGACCCGCGGAAAAGTGAGCGGTGCCTTTCCAAGCAGGGTCTTTGAAGCGCTCGGCAGCTTTTTCTGGTTCATTTTGTTGGTATAGCGTGCTGCCTTGTTGGTCAGGTGTGTGCCAAAGGTCTTCCCATGACAGTGCCTGGCTGTTATTGGGATAAGGCAACAGAAAACCCATTAAAAAGACATACAACCAACCTCTGCGAAATGCGAGCAATGCTAGAGGCAGTAATCCGAGCGTCATCCATACGCCTGTATCTCGCCAGTGGTCAAAGGTACGCTTGTCATCCAGCCTTTCGGGTTGGGAAAGTTGAACGTCTTCAGGAAGCAAATAGCGCCAATCTTGATCACTGGTTTGGAGTCGTGCCGCTCGTCCATCCAAGGCTTCGGCCAGTTCTTCTACGGCATCAAACTGCAGGGTAGGCAGAATCAAATCACCGGCTCGGTTGCGTAAGAAACCGCGATTAGGGATGTTGATGGGAGCCCCTGCCTGGGTGCCAACCGCCAAAACCTGAATGGATAAACCGGTTAACGACAGCTTTTCAATGCGCTCAATGTCTTTGTCAATGATCTCATCTGTGATCAGCAGTACTCGGGCCCTAGGAAGTTCTGATTGCTGTCGGAGTTCCTTTGCTAGGGCTAAGGCTTTGTCTGGCCGGCTTCCTGGTGCTGGCATAATCAGTGGATTAAGCGGGTTTAGTAAATTACGAACCGTATTGGTGTCTTGTGTGAGAGGTGAAACAACATGGGCGCCACCAGCATAGGCGATTAGTGCAGTGTACCCATCGCCGCGATGTTGCAATATGTCATTGATTTTGAATTTAGTGCGTTCAATCCGAGACGGTTTTACATCTTCAGCCAGCATGGAATAAGACAAATCCAATGCAATGATCAAAGCATCTTCATTCGTGCTGGCGGGCACTGGGAGCTTTTCCCAGGAGGGGCCTGCCAAGCCGAATATACCGATTACCCACCCCAATGCAAGCACGGTTAAAGGCCAAGCTTTTGCTCCCCTGGAAGGCACTGGAGAATGTTGAGTCATGGAACTGAGGAGCTCTGGGTCAATGATGGATTGCCAGCCTTGAGTCGTGTGTTTCATTCTCCAAAGCAGGATAAAAGCTAATATGCTGGGGATGACTGCCCAGAACCACTCGGGCCTAAGCCAATGAAAATCGGAAATCCATTCGTTCATGCAAACCTCCCTGAACGCACCGGTGCCATGAATGCCAACAACAAACTTAAGCCCCAAGCAATGCCTAATGGCCAGAAGAACCACTGATGTTTAGGGCGATACATGGGCGCTTCAACGTCAACGGGCTCTAGGGTATCCAGTTCCCGGTAAATGGCGTCTAGGTCGGCGGTTGATTTTGCACGAAAATAGCGGCCACCGGTGGTTTCGGCGATGTACTTTAAGGTGTCTTCGTCTAAGTCTTTAGAGGGGTTGTCATAGCGAGTACCAAACAGCGTTTGGCGTTCAATCCGCTCAGCCCCCATGCCAATGGCATAGACTTTAATGCCTGCGGTTTTGGCAAGGTCAGCGGCTTTTCTGGGAGAGACTTCCCCAGCGGTGTTGGCGCCATCGGTTAACAAAATGAGGACGCGATTGTGCTCGGGTCGATTCTTAAGGCGTTTGATGCCAACCCCAATGGCTTCTCCAATAGCAGTATTACGCCCTGCAAACCCAATCTGCGCTTCGAGCAACAGCTGTTTGAGTGTTTCACGGTCAAACGTTAAAGGCGATTGCACGTAGGCATGGTCTGCGAAAAGAATGAGCCCCAGTCGGTCTGATCGGCGTCGGCTGACGAAATCGCTGACGACCCCTTTTACCACCTGTAAACGAGTGGCGTAGGTTTGTCCCCAGGTTAAATCCATGGTTTCCATTGAGCGTGATATATCAACGGCGAGCATTAGATCACGGCCGCTGTGAGGGTTTTTGATCGGATCACCTAGCCAAATAGGGCGGCTGGCTGCGATCACAAGCAGTATCCAAATGATCCACAACAGCAGAGGAGAGAAGCGTTGTGAGCCTTGCCACCCTTGAGGAGCGGCTTCAGAGGCTTTTTTCGCTTGATCAAAAAAGGGGACGTATAACAACGCTTGTTGTTGCTCAGCTTTGGGCAATAACCAACGTGCAATCAAGGGCAACGGTAAGCAGAGCAGTGCCCAAGGCCACTCCAAGGTCATCGCAGAAAAATCAGGAATATTCATGATGCTTGCCCCTCTTGAACGGTATGCAAAGAGTGGGTAAAGCGTAACCCTTGCTCGGAGGCTGAAGATAAAGATGAGTCAGTTGAGACATTAATCGTCGTGAAATAGCGTTTAGCATGCGCCACTTTGTGGTGGCGGATCCAGCGTGTTAATCCTTTATGCAAGGCGAGTATATTCAACCCTGGGTGAGCGTTGGGTAAAACACCATCGGCTGAACATTGATAACAAGCTTGAATGAAAAGAGGTAATTGCGGGTCCTGCTTAAGCGATGGACAGGTTGTCTTTAAAAAGCGTTCCCAGCGTTTTTCTGCCAGTGGGGCAACGGGGTGTGTTGGGAAGCGCAGTAATGCTACGCGTTTTAATAAACGGTTTGCTTGTACAGCGTATTGGATGGGGTCGGGTGTATCCAGGTAGACTTTATACAAGCCGTTTAATTCTCGAAGGGCGATGCGGCGCCAAGCCGTGCGCTGATACCAGTGATAGGCCCAAAATAACCCAGCAATCAGTATGATGGCCAACAACCAATAGCCAGGTGCAATCGGCCACTCTACAACGGGAGGTGGGGTTATGATGTCATGCGGTAAATTGATGTTCGGTAGAGGTTCTGAGTTCATCTTCAAAGCCTTTTGAATGCTAATTCGCTCATAGGGTTTATTAGGGTTTTCGAGCTGAGCGATTTAATAATCCAAGCCCTTGACGCAATTCATTTATCACATCTGAGTCTGTTGCAACTGACAAGAGTGGAATACCTAAGCGATTGATTGAAGACGTCATGGTTTCTAGATGCTTCACCATTTCATCTTTATAACGATTTCTCACAGCGTCCGATTGGGCGTTTAGGGATAATCGATCAAGACCGTTACTGAGACCTAATGTGCCTGCTATTGGCAGTTCATGCTCCAACGGGTCGGTAATGATGATGATGCTCATGTCGCAGTGGCGTCGAATGAGGCTTAGCCAGTGCAGGCAGTCAGTTGTGAAACCATACTGGTCGCTGATCCAGTACACCTGGCTACCAGGTTTTAAAATGCGGTAGAGGTGCTGAAGTTGTTTTGACCAGTCTTTGGGTGTAGGGCGCCACTCTCCTGCTAACTGATTCATACGATGCAGTTCACTTAAAATGTGCAGAAATCCTTTAGAGTGCACCGACGGGCGAAAATCACGTTCTTCTTCATCGTTAAAAAGCAGTGCGCCGACGCGGTCTTGTCCACCGATGGCAGCCCATCCGATCAGTGCACACACTTGGGCTGCACAATGAGACTTCGTTCTTTTTCGGCTGCCAAAAAAGAGGCTTCGGCTCTGGTCGCAGCACAGAAATGTCTGACGCTCTTTCTCTTCCTGGTAAAGCTTTGTGTGAGCCTTGCCGGTTCGGGCGGTAACTCGCCAATCCATATTACGAATGTCGTCGCCAGCGATGTAGGGTCGCACTTCAGCGAACTCCATCCCTCGGCCTCGTTGAGACGAGATGTGGTGGCCGCTTTGGTCGCTAAAATGCTTGCGTTGGCGTTTTAATGGCAATAAAGCGCCGAGGCGTTGGCTTTGAATCAGCGCGGATAAATCGGTATAGGGTCCCGTTGCTAATACGGGCGCTGTGAGACTGAGACCTTGTCGGTTTTCACCTAAATCTTTTGTGTTTGCGGATTGTTGCTTTAACACCTGTCGATTCCTCCAGTATGCATTGGGTTGCCCATTTCCTTGAGCCCAAGCTGAAATGCTGGGCTCAATATGCCTCTGCGCTTAGCAGGGTTTAGGCGACCGGTACATGCCGAATTAATTCGTTAATGATTCGATCGGGTGTCATGCCGCTGGCTTCAGCTTCGAATGAGCTAATAATTCGATGCCGAAGGACATCGTGTGCCACGGCTTGTACGTCATCAGGACTGACATAGTCTCGGCCTTGCAGCCACGCGTGTGCCCGTGCGCAACGCTCTAACGCAAGCGTTCCTCGAGGACTGGCGCCGTACTCAATCCAGCGCGCCAAATCATCGTTATAACGCTGGGGTTGGCGAGACGCCATGACGATCTGCACAATATATTCTTCAACCGATTCAGAAAGTGTCAATTTCAAAATGTCTTGACGCGCTTTGAAAATATCTTCCTGTTTAATAAAAGGTTTTGCCTCATTATGAGAAGGTGTTGTCGCACTTGTCGCACTTGTCGCTTGTGCTTCTTGGCGAACTAGGCGCAAAATAGACCTTTCAGCGTCAGCTTTTGGGTAATCGATTTTAATGTGCATTAAGAATCGATCCAGCTGGGCTTCAGGGAGAGGGTAGGTGCCTTCTTGTTCAATCGGGTTCTGTGTCGCCATGACTAAAAACAAGGGCTCGAGTGTGTAGGTGGTTCCGGCAGCACTGACTTGACCTTCGGCCATAGCTTCCAATAATGCTGATTGTACTTTTGCAGGTGCACGGTTTATCTCGTCCGCGAGAATTAAATTGTGAAAAATCGGTCCTGGTTGAAATTTAAATGAGCCTTCTTCTGGGCGAAAAATTTCAGTTCCGGTAATATCAGCCGGAAGTAAATCAGGTGTAAACTGTATACGTTGGAAGTCGCCCTCTAAATGGTTCGCCAAAGCTTTAATGGCTTTCGTTTTGGCGAGACCAGGTGCGCCTTCCACCAACAGGTGACCGTCCGCAAGCAGCGCGATCAACAGGCTGTCGATGAGGTGGGTTTGACCGACGATAACATCATTCAGTGACGCTCGAAGTGATCTTAGGGTATCTGTATGGTTCATGGTTAGCCCCAATCCATTGAAATGCCAGGGATTTTAGGTCATTGCAGAGTTGCGTCAAGGTATGACTGCATGACGGAGGCCAAGTTCCGTTGTGAAATTGGTCATTGATCTAAGCTTTTAAAAAAACCCTAGGGTAGTAGGCCAAAGTGTATGAACACCCCCAATAGTCAAATTGAGAGAGAATTGGGCGAATTATTTGATGTCATTAAAGACAAGTTGCCGGCCACGCACGCAGAATCGGTTGCTGACTTTACCAAGGTTATTTATGCCAATACGCCTCGTGAGGAGTTGGTAAAGCGCGATGTTACGGATCTTTACGGTGCCACCTTATCCGGCTGGCAGTTTATTCAAGAATTCAAAGGTCCAGCAAAAGTCCGCGTTTTCAATCCGGAATATGAAGAGCATGGTTGGCAGTCAACCCACACGGTTGTAGAAGTTCTGCATCCGGACATGCCGTTTCTGGTTGATTCGGTACGTATGGAAGTCAACCGTCGAGATTTTTCGATTCACTCAATCAATCATGTGGTGTTCGATATTGAGCGAAACGAAGACGGCGTACTGGATGCGCAAGGTTCTTTATCGAAGAAGTCAGACCGAGCCAAAAAAGAATCTTTCATTTATCTTGAAGTCGATCGAAATACCAATGACAAAGAGTTAGCTAATTTAACGGATTCTCTGGAAGGCATCTTAGAAGAAATCCGGTTGTCGGTAGAAGACTTCCGCTCAATGCGTGATTTGGCTGTGCAATGCAAAGATGAGCTTGTTAATACGGGCCAGCAATTGTCAGGCGAGCAAAGGGAAGAAGGGGAAGCTTTCCTTAATTGGCTCATCAGCAACCATTTCACGTTTATCGCCGCTGAACGTTTTGCGGTTGTGGAGCGTAATGGGAAAAAATTCATCGAAAGAGACAATAAAGCCAATCTGGGTGGATTTAGGAAATATCAGCACGGTGCAGATTTTTATGCCCTTGATGAATTGTCCCCTGAAGAACAGCAGTTGTTTGTTGCGCCACAGCCAGTCAGTTTCAGTAAATCCGGTGTACGCTCGCGCATCCACCGCCCGGCCTACTTTGATTACATCATTGTGAAGCAATTTAACAATGAAGGTGCTGTGGTGGGGGGAACTCGCTTCATGGGCTTGTACACTTCCAAAGTTTATATGGAAAGCCCGATCTTAATACCCTTCGTACGTAAAAAAGTACAAGCGGTTCTGGATGCAACTCCTTTTGAGCAAAATGGCCATAATTACAAAGAGTTAACGCGTATTTTAGAGGTCTATCCACGAGAAGAGCTCTTTTTAAGCGATAAGGCGCATCTGCATAAAACCGCGATTGATATCCTCAACATACAGGAAAGACGTCAAACACGTGTTTTCTTGCGCCGTGATGCTCGCAGTAAGTTCATTTCTGTTCTTGTTTATACCCCCAGGGATTTATACAACACGGTCTTGCGTCGTAAAATGGACGCAGTGTTGAAAGAGTTCTTGCAGCCTTTGGATGTCGAATTTACGACGTTTTTCAGTGAATCCATTCTTGCTAGAACGCATTTCACCCTGAGAGTAAACCCCGATCAAGATATTCAAATTGACGAAGCTGCCATTGAGCGTCGGATTAAACACATCGTGCGTTCATGGGAAGATGAGCTGGGCTCGGCATTAAATGAGTATTTTGGTGAAGAAAAGGGCGTTGAGTTACATCAAGCCTATCGTCATGCCTTTAGTTCTAGTTTTAGAGACACCTTTAGCCCAAGAACCGCTGTGGTTGATGTACAGCACCTCAACCAGCTAGAAGGCGGCAAGCGTGTAGCGATGAGCCTCTATCGCGAACTGGAAGAAGACCAAAGCTACTTCAAGTTTAAACTCTATAACGCGGACACTTTACTGCCGCTTTCGGACATCATCCCGGTTCTTGAGAACCTTGGGCTGCGTGTAATTGGTGAACACCCATATGAACTTAAGCGTGCGGACGGGCGTAAGTTTTACATCCACGACTTCACTTTGGAATATGGCTTAGATGCAGAAGTTGATATTCATGATGTGAAAGCCCTTTTTCAAGATGCCTTTGAAGCCGTTTGGGAAGGGCAAGCTGAAAACGATGCTTTTAATCGTTTAGTGTTAGGTGGGAAGCTGAGTTGGCGTGAAATTGCCATGTTGCGTGCTTATGCCCGTTACATGAAACAAATCCGCTTCGGATTTTCAGAGCAGTACATTGCCGACACCTTGTGCCGTTACATTACGATTTCGTCGTTACTTGTAAAACTGTTTAATGCAAGGTTCAGTGTTACGGTACAAAAAGATAACCGAGAGCGCCGTTTTGAAAAGCTTGAAGCTGAATTTATTGAAGCTTTGGATGCGGTGGAGCAGCTAAACGAAGATAAGATTCTACGCCGTTTTCAAGAGCTGATTAAAGCCACTTTACGGACCAATTACTTCCAAGAAGATAAAAATGGCTCATTGAAGTCTTACTTCAGTTTTAAAATGAACCCGCACGTCATTACGAATATGCCGTTGCCGCGGCCTATGTTTGAAATCTTTGTGTATTCACCTCGCGTTGAAGGGGTGCACTTACGTGGTGGCCGAGTAGCTCGTGGCGGCCTAAGGTGGTCTGACCGTATTGAAGATTTCCGTACTGAAGTCCTTGGGCTTGTGAAAGCACAGCAAGTAAAAAATGCGGTGATCGTGCCGGTTGGGGCGAAAGGTGGCTTTGTCGCGAAGCAACTGTCAAAAACCAACGATCGCGAGTCCTTCTTTAATGAAGGGATTGAGTGCTACAAGATCTTCATTTCTGCTTTGTTAGATGTCACCGATAACTTGGTTGAAGGCGCGGTTGTGCCCCCAACTCAGGTTGTGCGTCATGATGAAGATGATACGTATTTGGTTGTGGCCGCTGACAAAGGGACAGCGACGTTCTCTGACATTGCCAACGAAATTGCTGAAAGCCGCGGTTTCTGGTTGGGTGACGCTTTTGCGTCTGGTGGGTCAGTGGGTTACGACCACAAAAAAATGGGTATTACGGCTCGTGGCGCTTGGGTATCCGTGCAACGCCACTTCCGTGAGCGCGGCATCGATATTCAAGAACAAGATTTCACCGCCATCGGTATTGGTGATATGGCCGGTGACGTTTTTGGAAACGGTATGCTGCTGTCTGAGCATATTCGTCTTGTTGCTGCCTTTAACCACTTGCATATTTTCGTGGATCCGAATCCCGATTCTGCAAAAACCTATGTGGAGCGCAAGCGCCTATTTGAATTGCCGCGTTCCTCTTGGGACGACTACGATCGATCATTGATATCCAATGGCGGTGGCATTTTCTCGCGTGCGGCTAAGTCCATTAACATCACGCCACAAATGAAAGAGCGTTTTGGGCTGACCAAAGATAAAATGGCGCCTAATGATTTGATTAGAGCCATGCTGAAGTCCAAGGTCGACCTCATTTGGAACGGTGGTATCGGCACCTACGTTAAAGCGACTTCCGAAACTCACACCGATGTTGGCGATAAAGCCAATGATGGCTTGCGTATCAATGGCGTAGATTTGAATGCCCGGGTTGTGGGAGAAGGCGGCAACTTGGGGATGACGCAATTGGCGCGCGTTGAGTTTGGTCTAAAGGGTGGAGCATCTTTTACCGACTTTATTGATAATGCGGGCGGTGTGGACTGTTCTGACCACGAAGTGAACTTGAAGATTCTGTTGAATCAGATGTTGGCCGAAGGGGATATGACGCGTAAGCAGCGTGATAAGTTGCTGGCGGAAATGACGGAAGAAGTATCGGATCTTGTTCTTAAGAACAACTACCGCCAGACACAAGCCATTAGTTTGGCTTATTCGGATGCAAAAACCCACCTAGACGAATACGCGCGCTTGATTCGTGATTTTGAGAAAGCCGGCAAGTTGAATCGGAACTTAGAATTCTTACCAAGTGATAGCGTTTTAGCGGATAGAAAGAATCAAAGCCTTGGGTTAACCAGGCCTGAGTTGTCCGTGCTGATTTCTTACGCAAAAGCGGAATTAAAGGATGCATTAAACTGCGATCTGATATCGGGGGATGCTTACTTAGCGCAAGCTGTAGAAACGGCTTTCCCTCAAACCCTCGTTGGACAGTTCAAGGATCCGTTGTATTCCCATCGATTGCGTTCTGAAATTGTGGCAACGCAGTTGGCCAATGATGTTGTGAACCGTATGGGTATCACCTTCGTGAATCGACTGAAAGATTCGACGGGTGCCCGTATTACGGACATTCTTAAAGCCTATGTAGCGGCTCGAGATGTGTTTAAAGTGGACAGCTACTGGTCACGCATTGAAGCCTTGGATTACACCGTTCCGACGGCGATTCAAGAGGAAATGATGGCCGGTTTCATGCGCTTATTGCGTCGCTCAGCGCGCTGGTTTATTCGTAATCGCCGCGGTGACCTTAACGTTGCGAGTGAAGTAGAACACTTCTCTAAGAGGGCTGACACGATCGGCCATGTGTTGAAAGACATGCTGCATGGTCGTGCGAAGCAAATCTGGCAAGAACGTTATGATCGTTATGTCAGTGCGGGCGTGCCTGAAGAATTGGCAACGGTTTCAGCTGCTACGCACAGCCTCTTCTCTGCGCTCAGCATCATTGAAGCGGCTGACCAAACGGGCAAAAGCATTGATGATGTCACCAGAGTGTACTTCGCTCTTGGAGATCATTTAGAGCTGGATTGGTTCATGGAGCAAGTAAATAACTTGGCGACTCATAATCATTGGCAGGCGTTGGCGAGAGAAAGCTTCCGCGATGACTTAGATTGGCAGCAGCGTACTCTGACGGAAAGTGTGCTGTCTCGTCTTACATCTGAAGAATTGGGTGATTGCTTAGAAGCCTGGGTATCGGAGTACGATGACCTGGTGAGTCGTTGGAAGCAAATTCAAAGCGAATTGCGCGATGCAGACGAGCTAGAGTTCGCCATGTTTGCAGTTGCTCTTAGAGAGTTGATGGACTTGGCACAAACAAGCCGGCACCAAAGCTTAGTGGCTTAGCGGTCATATGCCCTCTTTGGTGGTCGATCTTTATATCAGCCCCGAAGAGTACCAAAGGAGTTACCTGGGCGTGCGCCAGGTACTCGCCTTTGCACGCGACGGTCGTCGCGTGCAATTCCCCGTTCACATTCTCCAACCTTACCTAACTCACGATGGCATTGTAGGGACTTTCTGTATCTACGTTGACCAGCATAATAAATTCCAGCGGATTGAGCGGTTAGCTGACAGGTGATCGGTTAAAGTTATAGCTGATTCGGTATGCTGTCGTTAAATAGGTTTTTATACTGCTGTGTTTCTTTAAATTGAGCCAAGCCTTTATTGAAAAGCGTTTCTATTTGTTTTGCTAGGGCGGGACTCAACGTTTTGGATATTAATAAGTGAGCCGTATATTGCTGCAGTGGTTTTGCTTGAAAGGTAAATTGCGCATGCTCTTTTGGGAGAAAACTGTCTTTTAAAATGTACAGCCCATTTAATTTGGAAACGGGATGTGTGTCTGCGCGATTTAAAAGAATTTGCTTAAAGCTTTGCTCTGGTGTGGCGGTTTTAACGACGTTAATCTTTTTCTGTTGGATTAATGCATTTAATTCGTCTCCATAGGAATATCCGCTGTTAATGGCAATCCTCAAGTGTTGAATGTCTTTAAGGGTGTTGTAGTGGAGTGTTAGGGTCTTGAGGTGAAAAAAAACAATTTCATCGGTAATCACGGGGTCAGAGAAAACAAAATCTTTTTGCCGCTGGCTATCTTTAAGCCATATGCCTGTTGCTAGATAGGCACCTTTTTTAGCGTCCCGGTAAGCTCGTTTCCAAGGCATGAACGTAAAATTTACACTGATGCCTTGTGACAGAAAAGCTTGCTCCACAATGATTAAGCCAATTCGATGCCGGTTAGGTCTTTCTGATGTAAAGGGTGGCCACTCACCGGTTGAAATGTCGATGACTTTAGGTAAGGGTGATGGCTCTTGCGCGTGAAGCAGCCCTGACGCGGCGAGACTAAGCCACGTCAGTAAGAATAATGCGCCTTTGACTCCCGCTTTATTCGCGACCACTCTGAAGAATCTTGATGTACTCGCCAGAGACTTTGATCTTTGCTAGGCCTTCGTTGAATTTGTTGACAATAGTTTCCGCTCTTTGCTGTGGTAGAGACTTTGATACCAATAAGTGAGTAGGAGAGCTGCTCAGTACTGTGTCACTGTGGGTGATTTGTGCTGCCTCCTCATCAGAAAAGTTTGATCTGATTAGGTAATAGCCAACATCAATGTCCGATGGAAAAAGATCTACTCGTTTACTCAGTAACTTTTTCAGGTTATTGACGTCAGAGTTGGCGCGAGTGACGGATAAAATTTTCGCTTTTTCCATGTCTTCAAACCCGCCTCCGTAGGCGTAGCCAGCAGTAGCGCCAATCACCATCCCTTTAAGGTCTTCTAAAGTTCCCCAGCTCACTTCTTTCTCTTGCAAGTGGAAGAAAACATTTTCATGGGGCAAAACAGCGTCAGAAAAATGAAAATCAGATTCTCTATCGGAATTTTTGAACCAAATGCCAGTGGCGTCGTATTTGCCTGATTTAGCTTGAGAATACGCTCTTTTCCATGGAACGAAATCGTAAGAGGCGTCTATACCGACGGCTTTAAATGATGCGGTCACGATGGCGAGTCCAGTGCCTTTGTCTGTGGCACTCGAATCAGTGAATGGGGGCCATTCTCCGGTAGATATTTTGATGGTCTCGGCAGAGACGATGGCGGACAGTAAGACCAGTCCACAAGACAGTAGACGTTTGAGCATGACGGACTCCTTTACAGCACGATTTGTTCAGTCATAAGCGATGAGCCCTTAAGGTTGCCCTAGCTTATGGCTATAGGAATATGCCCTTCTAAATGAGTATGGCTGATATTTGCTAGATTGCAGGTATATGAAAGAAGCCTTTAATAGCGCCACGATGTTAGAGGGCGTGGCGCTGGGGGATTATAGGTGAGCTTCCGCATACTCAGCTAAGGCTGATCTTGGGACGGCTTTAAGCTTGATGCAGCCCCCTTGAGGGAAGCCCTTGAAACGCTCAGTCATATAGGTGAGCCCAGAACTGTAGGCATCTAAGTAAGGTGTGTCGATTTGTGCAAGATTGCCCAATACAACGACCTTGCTGCCAGCGCCTGCACGAGTAATGATGGTTTTCATCTGGTGAGGTGTAAGGTTTTGGGCCTCGTCAATGATAATAAAGCTGCGTTGAAAGCTGCGCCCGCGAATGTAATTAAGTGACTTAAATTGTAAAGGAACTTTGTTGAGGATGTAGTCAATACTGCCATGTACACTTTCATCTTCATGATGGAGGGCTTCTAAGTTATCCGTGATGGCCCCTAGCCAGGGCTCCATTTTTTCAGCTTCTGTTCCGGGTAGGTAGCCAATGTCTTCATCAAGCCCACGTGTGCTGCGCGTGGCAATGATGCGTCTAAATCGTTGCTCTGAAATGGTCTGTTCGATGGCGGCTGCCAGAGCAAGTATGGTTTTGCCTGAGCCCGCCGAGCCATTGAGATTAACCAGATGAATATCAGAATCAAGCAATAAATGTAAAGCAAGTGCTTGATGAATATCTCTTGGAACCAACCCCCAGGCCTGTTGTTGAAGTAGGCTTTGTTGGGCTAGATCAACCAAATAGAGGTGATGTTGGTCGGTTTCGATGATGCGTCCAACAAAGCCTTGTTCATCGAGAATAAACTGATTTAAAAAACCATCCTCAACAAGAGGTGTTTTATCGACTTTGTGGATGACGCGTCCTTGATTGTCGTGAACAGTCTCAACCTTCTTAACGGTATCCCAAAATGATTTCTCAAATTCTAAATACCCCTTCGCCAGGAGACTGATGTCTGTCAACAATTGATCAGAGTGGTAATCCTCGGCCTCAAGGCCGCAACCGCGGGCTTTTAGCCTCATATTGATGTCTTTGGACACTAAAATAACGTCAGATTTTGGCCGCAGTTGCTGCAGAGAAAGTAATGCGTTGATGATTTTGTTGTCGTTCAGGTCATTGGGAAGTAAAGGCTGTTGAACCGTCCTATCGAGCATGATGGATAGAGTGCCTTTTGATCGGGTACCCGTACGTTTGATGGGGACACCATCGGCGATGCGCTCTGGGTGCTCACCTTCCAGCAGTTTATCAATCAGGCGTATGCATTGGCGGGCTTCCGCGGCAACGCTTTGTTTTCCTACCTTAATTTTGTCGAGTTCCTCCAAAACGGTCATTGGGATAACAACGTGATGTTCTTGAAAATTCAAAATAGATGAGGGATCGTGGAGTAGAACGTTTGTGTCTAAAATGTAAAACTTAAGGCGACGTTTCGCAGCCATTGAGGGTAGTTCCCTATTGGTCAGCTGAAATCCTTCAACTCAAAGACGCTTGAGTTGCCCCAATGCTTGATTCGCAAATTTGGTGCCTTTTCAAACGATTAAACCCGTCAGAACAGCTTGCCTTATTCTGATTTCAAGAAGATTAATGACATTTTTGGGAGATATGCCGGTGGAGATGCCGATTTTATTGAAGCAACTTCAAAATCGAACAGCCAATCAAGCGCTTCCTTTCTATCTTGCCAATGAGCCAGTGACCCCCGAAGTGCCTAACCCCTTGTCGGTTATGAATAAGTGGACAGGTGAAGCTGAAACCACTGTTTGTTTGGCGTCTACCTCTGATTTGGAAAAGGCGATCCAGCTAGGGTTAGAGGCAGAAAGCTCTATGGCGTCAATGAGAGCTTATGAGCGTCAATCGATTCTGGAGCAAGTCACCGAAAAATTGCAAGGCTTTGCTGAACCGCTTGCCGATTGTTTAATGTGGGAAGCAGGCAAAACCCTAACGGACGCGAAAGGTGAAGTGGGTCGACTGATTGATACCTTTAAATATGCAGCAGCAGAGTCCGTTCGATTAACGGGGGAGTTGCTTGAGCTTGAAGTTACTCCGCGTGCACGGCATTACCAAGGAATGACGACTTATGTGCCTAAGGGATTGTGTTCTTTTATCACGCCATTCAATTTTCCACTGAATTTATTGGCTCATAAGGTGGCTCCTGCTTTGGCTGTCGGTTGCCCTTTTATCGTTAAGCCAGCCAGTGCAACACCGGTTTCAGCCTTATTGTTAGCGAATATTCTTTCGGACAGTGATTTACCAAAGGGTGCCTTGTCTGTTCTACCGATGACTCGTCAAGCAGCGGATGCATTGGTGACGCATGAAGCCTTTAAATTTCTGAGTTTTACTGGGTCCGATCAGGTTGGGTGGGATCTCAAATCAAGGGCGGGCATGAAACCTGTTACGTTAGAATTGGGGGGTAATGCACCCTGTATCGTGTTTGACGATGCCGATATTGAACGAGCAGTGCAAAGGATTTGTTTTGGTGCCTATTATCAGGCGGGTCAAAGTTGTATCAGCGTGCAGCGGATTTTGGTTTCAAGTGACGTCTATGATCGATTTAAATCTCAGCTCGTACAATCAATAGAACGCTATGGGTATGCTGATCCAAAGGATGAAAGCTCTTTTCTCAGCCCTATGATCTCAGAAAAAGAAACCGCCCGGCTAGAAAGTTGGATGCAATCAGCTGAGCAGCAGGGCGCAAAACGACTGTGTGGTGGGGGTCGATTGCCAGAAAACGCTCGTGTGTTGTTTCCTGCTTTATATGAAAACGTGCCTCTTGCTCACGAGTTGTGGACGGAAGAAGCCTTTGGGCCGGTAGCGGTATTAATGCCATTTGATACGGACGAGCAAGCATTTGATTTGGCAAATCAAAGTCGTTTTTCTTTGCAATCTGGGTTATTTACAGACAAGCAGTCAAGAATTGATCGAGCTTGGAAGAGTCTGGATGGGGGAGGGGTGATCATCAATGATGTGCCTTCTTGGCGGGTAGATCATATGCCTTACGGTGGGACACGAGCCAGTGGGTTGGGTCGAGAAGGTGTCCGTTACGCCATGCATGAAATGAGCGACATTAAGCTGAAAGTTCAATATTCACCAATCTGATATGAATGCGTGACAGGACGTCACGTTTCGCAATGATCACTCACAAAAAGGAACGCGTAGCAATCAAAAACCTGGGAGGGTATCTAAGTCTAGGTAAGGGCTCAAAGGTGTTTGGGCGCTATGCTTAATGAGATAGGGTGCTTTTGGGAGTTCGTCCTATGTCAAAAAAGTCATCGTTGCTCATAGTTGGGAATGATAGCTTTGCAGTAGAAGAAACGCTGCGTTTATCTTCTAATCAGGGCTATAACATTCGGCATGCTAAAGATACCAGCATCGGCTCGGCTTTATTCGATTCCTTTAAACCGGATGCAATGATGCTTGCTTTCTCTAGCAATCGTGAAGCCTTGGTTTTTTATGCTTATCTATTAACGCACTCCAAAGCGCTTTTTTCTTTCAAGCATATTTGCATACTGATGAGCGATGGTAAGCATGCAGAAGAAGCCAGTCAGTATTGCCATAATAAAATTATTGATGACTATGTCATTTTAAAACCCTTATTTGATACGCATCGTCTAGGCGTCAGTTTATCCATCTTGAACAAATTACTGCCCCATATAGAATTTGATCGGTTGTTGGAATCAAGGATTATTCAAATCACCAAGGTGCTTGGTGGTGTCAGTGCCTATATGGAAGAGAAAGAAGTTAAGCAATTTAAACCTGCTCCTGATGACAAAGCGAATAGGCTATTACAACTCGCATTTAAAGCAATTGATATGGGTAATGAGTTGCCCAATTGTGATGCTGAGGATGCTTCGCATGAGAGAGCCTCTCATCAAATCCATGATGAAGCACCATTAATACTTCTTGTTGAAGACGAAGAAGTGAATCAAAACATGATGCGGATGGTGCTCGAAAAAGAACATTACCGAGTTGAATTAGCAAAAGATGGTGAAGAAGCACTAGAAATTTTAGGTATGGTGCGCCCGGATTTAATCTTGATGGACATACGCATGCCCAAGTTGAATGGATTAGAGGTGACTAAAAAGATACAACAAAATCCTTTGTTGAGTTCAATTCCCATTGTGATGCTATCGGCTCATAGTGAACAGCCAGTTGTACGAGAATGTTTACGCAGTGGTGCGGTTGATTATCTTATTAAACCGGCTGAGCGTAGAGAATTACTGGATAGGATTCATCGCTTCGCGGGTGTTAGTCGCCATAAACTGCCTGAAGTTGGGTAACCACAAGGGAAGTGTCTAGCTGATGCTTACAAATCCTCGACAATATTTAATCCCTGCTCTTAGTATTGCCTGCGTTTGTTTTGCCGCCATAGGGTTGGCCTTTTCAAATGCATTATCAATCCAGACATTATTTTACACTATCTCTTTGCTGGTTGTTATGTTGGCTGTATACCGTTTAGGTGCATGGGGGTATCAAAGATGGAATCAATATTTTCATTCAATTTATCAAGACAATCAATGGATGCATCATTTATTAGAAAGCTTTCCTGGGTTGATGATTGTTTTGGATGATGCTGGGCATGTTATAAAAGTCAATAAACAGCTCAATTATTTATTAGGGAACCAATTCGGAAAAAGTGTTGGGCAACTTGTTTGGGAGCTTCCCATTTGGGATGCGGCAGGTATAATGCCGTTGCAAGAATCAATAAAACACGCAACAAAAAAACCAATAAATCCTTTTAATATAAAGGTGCTGAGCTTCGATAAGCGCGTTCTTGAATTTCAATTTGAGGTTGTGCCCAGTAAGCGTATTAATGCTCAAGGCCAATATGGTTGTTTGTTGGTGGGTCATGACATTAGTCAGCATCAACAATGCCAGATGGAATATGGGAAGCTGGATAGTAAAATGTTTCTCTATGAAACAAGCTCTCCATTTGGTTTGATTGAAGTAAATGCGGCATTGGAAATCATCAGTTGGAATCCATCAGCAGAATCTATTTTTAATCTTTCTAAAAAGAATGCGGTTGGGCAGCATTTAATTGAACTGTTGTTTGAACGGGATTTGTGGGGAAGCTTATACGACGAATGGGTCGCTTTTTTAGCAGAAGGTAACCCCATTGCTAGGCGTTACATGAATATTGATAAGCAAGGTAATGAATTGGTGTGTGAGTGGCACTGTGTTCCGATTATCGATCAAAAAGGACGCATCACCTCAGTCTTGTCGATGGTTCAAGATGTAACCGAAAGCGTCAGAACACAAGATGCGTTAAAACAAGGCGAATGGCATGCGAACTTAATTAAAGAGGTTGCAAGTGCTGCAAATGGCGCCGGTTCACTTGAAGAAATTGTACAAATTGCCATTGATAATATCGCTCGTTACATCAAATGGCCCATAGGGCATGCTTTTTTGCTAGATAAAGAAACATCAATGTTGCAAGCTTCTTCTATTTGGTTTATTGGCGAATCTGAATCTTATACGCAATTTGTAGATGATAGAGAGAGTCGACAATTGATTGATAGGGACCTGGTTCTTATTGCGGCTCGTGAGCAGAAATTTTCATGGCGAGTTGAGAGCGAAGGCCTATTTAATCAGTGGGGGGACACAAAGATAAAATGTGGATTTGCTTATCCTATCGTACTCTGGGGAACGACTTATGCTGTTTTAGAATTTTATTCTGATGTTGAATACTTTCAAAGCCAAGATGTGATGGACTTTGTTGCCCAGGTGGGTATGCAAATTTCTGCCGTTGTCGAACGTATTCATATAGAGCATGAACGACAATCCATGGTTTTGACGTTAGATAAGCGTGTTAAAGAATTAAATTTTTTACATAATTCCCTCGAATTGATGTTTCAACCCAATGTGGCTGAGGATACGGTCTTTAAACACCTTGTGCAGCTGTTGCCTCGCTCAATGTCTTACCCTCACTTGGTTGAAGTGCATTTAAGTATTGCGAATAGAGAATGGCAGAGCAGTGATCAATGGCGGGAATGTGATGAGTTTGTGCAGCTGCCTATCGAAGTGCAATCCATTGTCATTGGTGAGATTTGGGTGGGGTATCGACCAGAGATTGGAAAAGAAGGAAGAATTCTTTTTAGCGATGAGGAACGAAAACTCATTGTGAGCATAAATAAACAAGTGACGGCCTACATACAAAAAAATCAAGCGCAAATGGAATTGCAGCAGGCCATTCAGGTTGCAGAGCATGCAAATAAAGCAAAAAGTGAGTTCTTGGCAACCATGAGTCATGAGATTCGTACCCCGATGAATGGCGTTTTAGGAATGATTGAATTGTTGCAAGCAACAGGGATGCGGCATGATCAATATCAAATGCTTGATACGATGCAAGAATCAGCAAAATCGCTTTTGCAAATTATAAATGATGTTTTAGATGTTTCTAAAATTGAAGCGGGCCATATGGCATTGGACGAAGAGTATTTCTCATTGAGGGAAATGATTGAAAATCTAGCCAAAAGTTTTTCGCCTGTGGTTGATGAAAAATTACTTAAGTTCAGTTTGAGGTTTGATGCGCGCATTCCTGAACGGGTTTTGGGTGATCGCCTTAGGTTGAGACAAATAATAACGAATCTGGTTGGCAATGCGCTGAAATTTACGGATTCAAATCAGGGGCAAGTAGGGATCGTGACCGTCGAAGTGCTTCTGGAATCACCGCCAAAGAGCAGGGTTATTGAATGGGATGATCAGTTGATTGTTCGAGTTACGGATACCGGTATTGGAATGAGCGGTGATGATATAGAACGATTATTCGATCCCTTTATGCAAGCAGAGTCTACGACCACTCGGCGATTTGGGGGGACAGGCTTGGGGTTGACCATATGTTCTCATCTTGTGGATTTAATGGAAGGACGTATTTGGGTGAAAAGCGAGCCAGGTGTGGGCTCTGAATTTATCATTAAATTGCCCATCCACTGTTCGGGGGCTGCATGGGTTGATCCTATTCTAAATCGATATGATGTGCAGATGAGGGTGTTGAGTATTGCTGGCGCAACCGGTTTCGAGCGACGCATTTTTCTAGATTATGCAAAAGTTATGGGGGGGAAATGCCATTTTTACGATACGTTTGAGGCTTGTATGGAAGCGGTGCATGATCAAGCCTCCGACTTGGTTATTATTGCCCCAGGTGAAGCGGAAGCAACGCATGACGCCAATCGATTTAACGAATATCCAGGCCCTAAAATCATATGCGTAAGGCGAGCGCAGCTGGCCAATTGGCTGCAACGTATCGAGGGCCAGAATACTCATCTGATAAAAGCGGATCCTATTTTACCGTCTGAGTTAATGCAGTTGTGGCTGTTTACGCCAAGAAAACAGGATTCCTCTCTGTTGATGGATGTGTCTGCACTTGAGGTTTCTCCAAAATCCTCTGAAGAAATTGAACCTGAAGCATTTAGGGCAGCCGTTCATTCCGATCCCAATCTTAGATTGTTAGTGGTCGAAGACAATCCAACGAATCAGGAGGTGTTGAAACGTCAGCTTGAATTACTCGGTTTTCATGCAGATGTTGCCAATCAGGGAGAAGAAGCTTTAGGGATGCAAAAACAAGTGGGGTACTCGCTAATTTTGACGGATTGTCATATGCCAGTGATGGATGGCTTTGCATTTACGGCCGCGGTAAGGGCGCTTAATGATCCTTTGTTGGCGGAGGTACCCATTATTGCTATCACGGCAAATGCCCTTAAAGGGGAGCGGAAACGCTGTTTGAAAGCTGGCATGGATGATTATTTGTCAAAGCCCATAGAGTTAGAAACCCTTAAAAATAAGCTTGAGTCTTGGGTTAAGCGTCTTAAACCCATACGTGGAAACGCAGGCTCAGGGCAACTGGCATCTGTTCAATTATCTACAGAAGCTGTATCGGACATGGATGTGGGCAATAGTGCTCGGGGTTCAGTCGATCATCTATGTTCTTCTGATCCCTTGCCCCAGCACTTGGATACAAGCGTACTTGAAAAGTATGTTGGTCCCGATATAGATCTTCAGAACTCTCTGCTCGAGCGTTTTGTTGAACCTGCGCAAGGAATAGAGGCAAAGCTCCAGTTGGCGTTGCAGGATGAAGACTACGAAGAGCTGGAAGAGGGCGCCCATAAATTAAAATCGTCTTCCAAGCTAATAGGTGCGTTTATATTGTCTGACATTTGCTACGAACTGGAGAGGGTCGCAACCAAGAGCAGCCCTGAAAGATTGAAGGGGATTTTGACTCAGTTAAAAGAAGAGTTGCGTCAAGTATTGGTTTTAATCGACCAAACCCTCCAGCAGCAATAAGTCTGAGGTTGCTGCCGAGGAGCTTGCTCGTGAGTCGCTTAGTCTTTAGGAAGGCAGATGTTTAGCTCTAATACTGAGCGTTGGTCATCATGGTCAAGTTGTACACTCACTTCATCAGGGTCAATATTGACATATTTAGCAATGACCTGCATAAGGTCTTGTTGCAAAGCCGGCAAATAGTCGGGTTGATGACGGCGTGAGCGTTCATGAGAGACAACAATTTGTAAGCGTTCTTTTGCAATAGAGGCAGATGAACGGCTTTCTTGTTTAAAGTAATCCAATAGACCCACGGTTATCCTCCAAACATCCGTTTAAGGAGGCCTTTGCGTTGGCTCTCCAAGAATCGATGAGGTCTTTCTTCACCTAAGAATCTAGCAACGGCATCTCCATAGGCTTGGCCGGCATCACTTTTTTGATCGTGAATAACAGGTACGCCTTGGTTTGAGGCTTTTAAAACAGCTTCAGATTCTGGGATAACACCAAGCAATGGAATGGCGAGAATTTCTTCAACGTCTTGTACGCTCAGCATTTCACCACGAGTAACCCGATCGGGTTGGTAGCGTGTAACCAACAAATGTTCTTTTACGCTTGTGCCCAATTCCGCTTTGCGCGATTTGCTTTGCAAAATACCAATAATGCGATCTGAATCTCGGACAGAAGATACTTCTGGGTTGGTTACGATCACGGCTTCATCTGCATAGTATAGGGCCATTAAAGCGCCATGCTCTATCCCCGCTGGGGAGTCACATACGATATAGTCAAATTCGCCGCTGAGAGTTTCTAGAACTGCGCCGACGTTTTCAATGGTCAAGGCGTCTTTATCCTTGGTTTGAGAAGCGGGTAAGATATACAGGTTAGTCGCGCGCTTATCTTTGATGAGTGCCTGTTTGAGTGTGGCTTCTCCATTAACGACGTTGACGAAGTCGTAAACAACGCGTCTCTCACAGTTCATAACGATATCTAGATTGCGCAAACCGATGTCAAAATCAATAATGACGGTTTTATATCCTTTAAGCGCGAGTCCGGTTCCAATCGCCGCACTGGTGGTCGTTTTACCCACACCTCCTTTGCCCGAAGTAACGGTGATAATTTTAGCCAAGGTGGATGTCCTCGTTGCTATTCTGTCGGTCTGATTGTCCAAAGCCCTTTATTTCAATTAATGCTCTTGCATTAACTGCAATAAAGGATCGATAGCACTGATATGCTTCAGTGCGGCCTTCTATACTGCCTTGCTCTTTTGATGGTTACAACTTACCCATACAATAAAGCCCTTAGCCCAAAATGTTTTAATCCTTCAGGCAACCATCCGATGACCGGATGGTTGATGTTAAACATTGAATGGGCAAAGGCATGGGTAAACGGACAATTAGCTATTTCGTCAATAGCGAATGAAATCAATCCAAGCTCAGCTGCCTGGCCAAGTATTGATCAAAGTTGATGAATGATCAATCGTCCTTCGGTCAAATAAATATGAGCTTGTGCTTTCCAGTATTGAGTATCAATATCCTCACTGACTTTATATTGGCCAGCTATTGCAAGTAATTCAGCTTCCAGTTGCTGACAAAATATCTGGCATTGGTCATTCCCATGGATGCCTGCCAATGCACGGCCTCTAAGTGTGCCGTAGATATGAATATTGCCTGAGGCCAATACCTCTGCGCCCGCGCCAACAGAATTCATAATAATTAAATCGCTGTCCGGTGCGACGACGCGTTGGCCAGATCGTACCGGTTGAGTAATGACGAGGGGGCGACGATTAGCTGCTGGGATACGTGTCACAGAAGCGGAGTTCGATTGTTCTGAAACTTGTTGGGCACGTCTAACGGGGTACTCAACTAATCCACAGTGTTTTGCCAACGTGACCCATTTGGGTTGAGAGGATCGAAAGCCAACGGGGGATAACCCTCTTACCTTTAAAAGCTGAATTAAATCACCTATGCAAAGTTCGGAAAGTTCTGGTAATTTCGAAAAATCTAAAATAGTAGGAGCGTTTTTAAGGAGTAGAGGTGCTTGCTTGACTTGATTACGAAGTTGTTTATCCATCGCTTCAAGGTCGTCAGATAACACTTCAAAAACGGTTATAGGCGCCAATGCACCTTTAATTGAAAAGTGGTGGGCTTTTGTAGCAGTGTGAGGCTCAGGTTGCATATAGGCTCCCCCTCATTACGCATCCAAGGTACGCAAGCGCAACCAAAGGTGCAAGTTGATTTGAAGAAAAAGGCCGTAACCGACTGCAAACTGAGAGAATCTCATATTATTGAGACTAAAAAAGACAACTGTGTTCAGCGGTCAATCTCAAAAATAGGATTCAACTAAGTTGCTGTATTCGCGAACAATGGCTCAGTCTCAACCATAAAAAACTGTATACATGTATAGTGTTTTAATGTCAATGAATATGCAAGCAATCTATAAGGGTGTTTCTATTACGACAAGAAAACCATCATTAGGGAGGACAGTTAACCGATAGCGTTCAAAAAGGGAACACGCCTAAATGCAGGATCAATGTTTGTTATGACCCTCTAGATCAAGATTCATTCCTTCTTGATTACGTTTGTATCTTTCATTTAACTGGCTTTTTCTTCTAAAAACTCATCCAGCTTTGGGTCTGGCTTCAACGCAAACAAATTCCAATCGATCAGCACCATGGGTGCATCATCGGTAATTTGAATAAAGCCTGCCATGAAACTCAGTTGTTTTAAATCATGGCTTTCAACATCGTCGAAATGACAAAACTGACTCCGAGAAACGGATTTTAAATCGGAGATAGCGTTTAGACGGAAGGCGACCATTTTCTTCTGGGTTTCAACAAACAGCAAAATGGGTCTTGTAATGGAGCCTGTACGGCTGTGGGCCATAACAAACAGGTCTAAGAGTTTCACTAAGGTTCTTGATTTTTCAATGCTTAAGCGTTTGAGGGCTTCGTCTTGATGGCCGTCTTTACACAAATCCAACAGCTGATTGGCTAATCCATGAATTCTGCGATGGGGCTCTTCCATATCCGCCAAAATATCTCTCAGTATCATGTCTTTGGCTTCGAATTGAGCATACCATTTCCCAAAAGCACATTCGGCGGGATCTCTTGCTTTGGTAAAGGCTGAACCGGTACGAATTGAATGTTCTAATGCATCAACCCAAGCAATATGGTCCTTTTCTTTGCTTTTTAGCAATTTGATCAATTCTCGGTTTTCTTGATATTCAGCAGGTACTCCGAGCATGGAGCAAAAATCATAAATGGGAACCGGGCGACCTTGGTAGGTCGTGACTTCATTGTATCCTTGTGTCGTTTCGATGCGTGTTGTTTTACGGTTGTCTTGTTCAATGTAACGCACTTGTGACACAGGACAAGCATAGAGCGTATCAGCAACGAGAAAGGTGACGACTTCCAGTGTCTCTGACTCAAATAGACCGTTTATGGAGGCCTTTTCCGTAGCAGCAGCCATAATCACACTCTTTTTTTCTAAAAGGACCCTTCAAAAGTCTAGACAACTGAACCAAAAGAGTGATCTAGTTTGTAACGATTCGGTATAGAGCTTTTAAATTGGCTCAAAACACGACAAGTAATGTAGGGCTTGTGGATGATGCGTTGGAATGGATGGGGTCATGAAAGCACGGTGTTGCCTACCCCTGAAGAAGGTCTGAAATATTTACAGTCAAAGTTGGGTGCTGGCCATCCATTAGCTGAGGCGAATTTTGACAACGTCTTGGCGGCAGTACCTAAAAGCCGGTTGGAAAATGCCAAAGTAGCTTCTTTATCATATGTCGATATGTCATCTACGACACGACTTCAGCATACGCGTGGTCAGAGTTTGCCTGACTGGCTGGCGATGAAGAGCGGCCGGTTAAATGCGTTCCCGGATGATGTGGTTTTCCCAGATGCTGTTGCCTTTCCTGAATCATCAGAGGCCGTGCGACACTTATTGAATCTTGCCGTTCAAGAGGATTTTAATGTTATCCCCTATGGGGGTGGCACCAGCGTCGCAGGGCATATCAATCCCAGTAAAGGGTCGCGGCCCATATTAACGCTTTCCCTAGCTCGTATGAATCGGCTATTGGATTTAGATGAAGAGTCGTTCATTGCGACTTTTGGTGCGGGTACTCCAGGCCCTCAGGTCGAGGCTCAACTCAGAAACAAAGGTTATACCTTAGGGCATTTTCCCCAATCCTTTGAATATTCGACTATTGGTGGTTGGGTTGCCAGTCGATCCAGTGGTCAGCAGTCGTTGAAATATGGGCGGATAGAGCAGCTGTTTATGGGGGGGCACTTAGAAACCCTACATGGCTCTATGAGTATACCAACGATACCGGCCAGTGCTGCTGGGCCAAATTTAAAAGAACAAGTGCTGGGCAGTGAAGGGCGTATGGGCGTGATCACTGAGGTACGAGTCAAAATCAGCAAAGTGCCTGATCAAGAACGATTTTATCCCATCTTTTTTCCGAGTTGGGATAAAGCCGTGGCAGCAGCCAGACATCTAGCGCAGTCTGATATTGCACTGTCCATGGTGCGTGTAAGCAATGAGGAAGAAACCCGTACGCAATTAAAGTTAGCGGGGCACCCGACGAGTATTGCTTGGCTTGAAAGGTATTTGAGTGTCAGAGGCATTAAAGCCAATAAGTGCTTGATGTTTATTGGCATAACGGGATTGCACCTTGATGTAAGGCGGACAGCCCTTCGCGTTTTTTCAGAACTCAAAACCTTTCAAGGTGTCAGGGGTCCTAATGTGATGGGTGATAAATGGTCACAAGGCCGTTTTCGCTTTCCTTATTTAAGAGAAAATCTTTGGCAGGCTGGGTATGCGGTTGATACTTTAGAAACGGCCATCGCGTGGCCAAAAGTACAGCCGCTGGTTAGCGCTTTAGAAGCGAGTATTCGTAATGCCGGGATACAGAGAAACACACAAGCGCATGTTTTCACCCATTTATCCCATTTATACCCCCAAGGCTCCAGTATTTATACAACCTATGTTTTTCCTGTTGGTGCAAGTTATGAAGAAACCTATGAACATTGGCTGGCGATGAAATCCACTGCATCGGAAATTATTGTGGATATGGGAGGCACCATTAGCCATCAGCATGGAGTGGGTCGTGATCATGCCCCTTATTTAACAAAAGAGAAGGGTGTATTAGGCATAAGGGCGATCGCAAACCAATTACGACTATTTGACCCTGACACTCGACTTAATCCGGGCAAGCTGTTGCCTCAAGAGGAAGATAGTTGGGTGTAAGTTGAATCCTACTTTGCTGTTAATTAAAAGGGATAAGTAGTCATGGCGACAGGACGTAATAGACAAGAAAGGCTGACCGCCGCTGCAAATAAACATTGGGATCTCATTGTGGTTGGTGGTGGCATTACGGGGGCGGGTGTGGCTCGTGAGGCAGCGCGGGTAGGGCTTTCGGTACTTTTACTAGAACAAAAAGATTATGCCTGGGGAACCTCGTCACGGTCATCAAAAATGGTGCATGGCGGATTGAGGTATTTGGCTTCAGGCAACGTAGGGTTGACAAGACACTCCGTGCAAGAACGGGAAGCCTTGCTTCATGAAGCGCAAGGGCTGGTTGAAGTATTACCCTACGTGTGGCCACATTACAAAGGCGCATTTCCCTCACCGTTGGCTTTTGATGTGCTCCTACGGCTTTATGACGCATTTTCAGGTAAATCCTATCGACAATATCATGATCCCTCTGCGGCGAGCTGGATTTCCCCTTATTTAAAACAGACTGACTTAATAGGTGTTACTCAATTTGCTGATGCTGTGACGGATGATGTTCGCTTGGTACTTAGGGTATTAGCAGAGGTTGTACGCAGCGCCCATTCGGATATTTTCAATTATATCAAGGTAACGCGTTGTGATACTGCTCAAGGTCATGTGGTTGCTGAAGATGAGGTTGAGGGTGGCTCATACAAGTTTTCTGCTGAGGTCATCGTGAATGCCACTGGGGCATGGGCTGATCAATTAAGACCCGGTGACAGGAAGCCACAAATTAGACCCTGCCGAGGTTCGCACATCACTTTTCCTTTGTGGCAATTACCCGTTTTCTCTTCAGTGACCTTGCATCACCCAAGAGACGGTCGCGCGTTGTTTATTTACCCCTGGGAGTCAGTGGCGGTTGTGGGAACGACAGATATCGATCAACCACAGTTGGACGATTCAGAAACCAGCATTACTCAAGTAGAAGTGGATTACCTACTGGAAGCGGTCAATCACATGTTCCCCACTCTGAACTTAAAAGAAGAGAACATTCTCTCATCGTGGGCCGGAGTAAGGCCCATTGTCTCCAGTGGGGGAGCACTTAAACCTTCGGCCGAGAAGCGAGACCACTCCATATGGGTTGATCAGCGATTGGTGACAGTTAGTGGCGGCAAGCTGACAACCTTCCGACTGATTGCCCTGGATGTGATGAAGAAAATTAAAGGCATTCTTCCACGAGTCATGCCCATCCAAAGAGGGCCGCTTTTTACTCAGTCAGATATGAGCATTGATGACCCTTTGTTTGATGGATTGCTGCCATCTATTAGGAAGCGATTGCTTGGTTTTTATGGGGATCAAGTGGAATCCATGCTCTTGGCCAGTCAGGAAGGGGATCTGGATGAGGTGCCTGGTACTCGAACGTTATGGATTGAACTGCGTTGGTCAGCTTTGCATGAGTCGGTTGTGCATTTAGATGACCTATTGCTGAGAAGGGTTCGGATAGGATTGTTATTACCCAATGGCGGTGTACAGTATTACGATCAAATACGTAATATTATGCAGAAAGCGGCAGGTTGGTCTGATGAACACTGGCAAGAAGAATGGGAGCGTTACATAACAATCTGGAAGCAATTTTATGCTTTGCCACGAGAACACTCGACCTTTAGTCCTATGAAACAAGGGGAGGAAACCTTCCCCAAGGCACCCCTAGAGTCGTAATTGGGGTGAGGCTGAGCATGGCTGGTTGTAAGTAAGTAGTAAAATGAGCACGCTGAACGATCAAAGTAAGAATGCGGTTTTTCTTAGTCTGGATATGGGCACGCAGAGCATCCGAGCCCTAGCCATCAATCTTGATGGCCAAGTGCTGGGTATTGGCAAAGAAGAGCTAACGCCTTATGTGGCGAATCAGCCAGGGTGGGCTGAGCAGAGTCTAGATTATTACTGGGCAAAGTTAGGAGCAGCTTGCCATCAGCTTTGGCAAACTCACCCCTACCTGCGAAGCCAAGTGGTAGCTGTATCGGTAACGACTCAAAGGGGGACGGTTGTCCTCAGTGATGCTGACGGGAATGCCGTGCGACCGGCTTTACTTTGGTTAGATCAAAGGCGCGCAACCCCAAAATACGACCTGCCAGTCGCGTGGCGCTCTCTTTTTAAAGTCCTTGGGCTGCCTTCTGTCATTCAAGAGTTCGAAGCCCGTATTGCCGCGAACTGGGTTCAGCAAAATGAGCCCACTGTTTGGGCGCAAACGAAGAAATATCAGCTGTTATCTGGTTACGTAACTTACCGCTTAACGGGTAAGCATACTGACTCCATTGGATGCCAGGTCGGCTATATTCCTTTTGATTATCAGAAGCTTGATTGGGCGGCTCCCCATAATTGGCGCTGGCGGTTGAGTGCTATCGAGCCCTCCATGTTGCCGGAATTGAAGCAGCCGGGCGAGGTGTTGGGGAATCTGACCCCCAATGCACAGCAACACTTGGGTTTGAGCTCTTCAGTCCCGCTTATTGCAGCGGCGGCAGATAAAGCCTGTGAAGTATTAGGGGCGGGCGCCATTCAGCCGCAGAGGCTATGCATGAGCTTTGGAACCACGGCAACCGTAAATGCCACGCTCAATGAATACAAAGAATTAAATCGATTTATCCCCCCTTTCCCAGCCGCCATTCCTCGGGCATATAACACTGAGTTCATGATTTATCGAGGGTTTTGGATGGTCTCTTGGTTTAAAGAGCAGTTTGGTCAGTGGGAGGCTCATCAAGCGTTTCAAACGGGACAAACACCAGAAGCGATATTTGAAGCCATGGCCAGAGAGGTGCCTCCTGGGTCCATGGGCTTGGTGCTTCAGCCTTATTGGTCGCCAGGCAGAAAAGACCCGGGGCCAGAAGCAAAAGGGGCCATTTTGGGGTTTGGAGATGTTCACCACAAAGGCCACATTTATCGGGCCTTGCTGGAAGGGCTCGCCTATGGAATGCGTCAAGGAAAAGAGTTAATTGAACGCCGTTCAGGCGTCAAAGCTGAGACGGTTAGTATTTCAGGCGGCGGTAGCCAAAGCGAACTTGCCTTACAAATTACAGCGGATGTGCTGGGGATGCCCGTGGAGCGCCCGCATACTCATGAAACCTCAGGTGTTGGGGCTGCGATCAATGCCGCTGTTGGTTTGGGCTATTACGCTGACTATGACGCAGCCGTTAGAGCCATGACATCCATTGGAAAAGTTATCGAGCCCAATCTAGAGAATCACCGGCTTTACACGGAGCTATACCAGCAGGTGTACCGACCCATGTACCGTCGTCTTAGCCCACTCTATAAAGCCATTCGGCGCATCACAGGCTACCCCAGTCGACCAATCGCTTAATGAGCTTATGGACCGAAATGGCTCCCATAAATAGCGCCTGAAAAACATAGCAGCTTGGGGCATCAAGCCTTCAGGTGTAGAGCTAGTTGAAGGATTTCATATGCTTGCTGACAAACTGGAGACACTGTTGCATCAAGCTTGCCTCAAGCGCATAGAGCTTCTCTTCAATGGCTGAAAGCTCATCTGAAATCTCAAGATTGTCCACGAAGTCACTACGGACATCCGGGTCTTCAGGAAGGCCGCTGCCCAGGTGAGCGCCGACGGATTCAAGCAATTCGGCAGCTTTGGCGGCTCTAATGGCCTTTAGAGATTCAATCGTGCTGGTGAACTGTCGATTGCCGGTCTCATACAGAAATTGAGTGATGCCGCCATTAGTGAGTGTTCTCATTAGGGCGTCAACACAAAAAAAAGTGCGCTCTTCTTGTGAAAGCTGGTCGAATCCAACCTCAGAGTATCGGTCAAAGACAATATCTGAAATCTGCAGGAAAGCATCCGTTTCATCAGGAAGGTTTAAAGCGGCTTGGATTTCCATGTTCATAGTTAGGAGACGGGTAGAAATTACATCTTTAGTGGTGGAGGTTGCCAGTTTTATAGCGCAGTCAGAAGCATTTGAACAGGACTTAAAGCGTCATTTTGCGCCTAGTGGCTTAGATGGGAAAATGTTCGAAACATTTAATTCAAACAGTCGTTTGTTTGTAACTATAAATGGTGACAAATAAGACATATAAAGACGATCAAGCAGTCTTAATTTGTATTTCCCATTGGGGAAATGACTTCTAAAGGTTAATAAACTGCGTAGGGAATTTAACCTATCTCTGAGAGATGACGACAGCGGGTATGAGATTGCTGTAACGCTTGAGCCTCTCTGGTTGATGAGAAAAGATTACAAAGGAGGCCTTATATGCAAAAACATCAGGCGGTCGAGCCTTTTGTCGAGTTTCTAATGTCGAAAGAAACACCCGATCAGTGGCGTACTCAATTGAGTAACAAGCAAATTTTCACGTCCAAAGAAGTTGGCCAATTGAGTGACTCAGACGTCACCTTGGTGCAGCGAGCTCTTCTAATGCAGCGCTATGTGAATTTGACTCATACGCAGCTGATGCAGGAAGTGGAGCGACACCAATTTAATTACAGCTTCGATATGGGAGATGACGACTATCGAGCTGGGGCAGTCTGTTATTGATTGGCGTAAAGCTACTTTCAATAGTAAACACTTGGTGTACGTAAGCCTTGAAAATCACGTTTCAAGGCAAAAGCGTTGAAAAACAAAGAAACTTAGTGTGAAGGGATGGCCTTTGCCCAGTCTAAATCGAATTGAGAAAGCTTTTCTATTTCGACGTAGACGGTTGCACGGTAAGTCTCTTCCAACGCAAAACGTTCTCTATCAAACTTAAATTGCTCTTGTCTGGATAAATTCTTGTAGGCTTGGTGGGTGGGTAAGTGTGCGACCATGCTGTAGTAGCTTTGCAACTGTTTTACGTCTGGGTGGTTGATAAAACGCTGATCTAGAAGATCTAATAGCACTTTGATTCTCATGCAGCCCTCTGTCATCTCGCATTGCTTTTCCAGCATGGCTTGAGCAATAAATCGAATATCCTGACTTAGACGGATACGTTTATCTTCTAATGCGCGCTCCAGCTCTGTTGCAGTTTTTCTCTGTTGAAGTTTTGTCTGATACACCTTAAACCACATGATGGTCGCGATAATGGCCAGTGAGGTGATGATTGCGCCTGCGAGAAGAAAAACAATTTGGTTCATGGGGTTAAGTGATCACCTAGTACAAAAACAACAACAGTATTCACGACTGAGCAAGGCGCTACTCCGTTGAGCTGAAAGGAGTTTTACGATTTGTCAGTAGCCTTGTGTACGGAGGAGTCTAATCCCGTCTATTGCGAATGTTAAGCCCTAAATCCGGGTGGTGTGGTTTATCAGATTTGGCTATTAAGTGTGGATTCGAATGGAGGTATTTACAATTAAACATCACTCAGGTTCGGTGGGAGCTTTAGCGTATTCTGGGTCGGGCTCTGAGATGTGAATGCTCATATCTCTTTTAAGAAGTTGATGGAAGGCGTCTTGGGCGCTCAAGTACAGAGAGCCTCTTGCCTTTTGCGTCTGAAACCAATCATGCTTATTGGTGCCATCGATCACGAAGTTCTTAAACTCTGCCAGCTGTAGTTTTATTCCCGCTATGTTCAGGTTCCGTTCTAATCGCTGCAGGCATTCCATTCCATCGCTGTCGATGCCATTGATACCCGTGCCTAACAAGACAAGAAAGCGGGCTGAAGGACTTTGGGATATGGCCTGATTGATGAAGTCTTCTACGTGTTGTGAGTTTGCGAAAAAGAGTGACTCATCAATTCTGATGAAAATGGCATCGCTCAGGACCTCCGTTTTATAACGTAATGTGTTTCTGAATTGTTCCGTTTGCGGAATGCGCCCAACAATTGCGCAATGAGGCTTGCCGCTGCGCATCACAAATCCAGATAAGCTCACGACAACGCCAATCACAAGCCCCATCTCCAACTTGAAAATCAGTACGCTAAAAAACGTAATGACCCATACGGTTGCGTCTTGTTTGTTATGCCTGGCCAGGTTTTTAAGGTGTTGAACATCTATCAAGGGGATGACGGCAAAAATGACAATGGCTGACAAGGCCGCTTTAGGTATGAGAGCAAAGGCAGAGGTTGCCACTGTGCACATAAACAATAAGATGAGGGCGCTAGTGATAGCGGCGACTTGAGTTTGAGCGCCGGCTTGCTCGTTCACCATGGAGCGCCCAAATCCACCCGCTACGGGCATGGCCATTGAAATGGCGCTGGCTATGTTTGCTGCTCCCACAGCCCACAATTCCTGATTGGGGTCTAGGCGCTCTCGGCGCCAGTTTGCCAGCGTGCGGCCAACGGCAACACTCTCCATGTACCCCACCAAAGCCAATAAAGCTGCGCTGGGCAAAAGGTCTAGCATGAGCAGTCTTAATTCAGCTAAATCAAAACCGTTCATCGTGACCCACTCGAATTCCACCGCACCTACACGCTTAATGTCGGTGTGGCTAAAGGCCAAAGCGGCAACCGTAGTGGATAACGTAATAGCGACGGGGGCCCCTAATTTGGTAATAAATTCAGTCAGTTGTGAGGGCATCGACAAGCGATTTAGTCGATACCTAAACCACCTTGTTTTGAATAGAAATAAAGTGGAAAGACAAAGTAAGCCAAGCGTTGCTGTGCTGAACTCGAACCATGTGTGACTGGACCAGTTAAAACCTATAAGCCCTCTGGCTTGGCTGGCAATGATCAATACGGCTGCGGCCGAGCTGAACCCTGATATGACCGAGTGACTTATGAAGTGGGTGACGGCTCCCGCCTTGATCAGTCTTAACATAAGCAGTAGGGCTCCAACCATGCCAGCCAACAATGCGGCTGCCAATGCCGGAGGCACTGTGTCGGGGAGACTTTGTATGGTTGTGTACGTCATTAAAGAGGCAATAGCTACTGGGCCAACGGAGAGGCTGCGGCTGCTCCCGGTAAGGGCGTAGATCATCATTGGCAGAATGGCGGCTAATAAGCCACTGGCAGGGGGTAAGCCAGCCAAGTCTGCATAGGCCATGGCTTGGGGTAAAAGCACGACAGAGACGATAAGACCAGCCGTTAGGTCGCTGTAAAGTGTTGTCTTGTGGTAGTTTTTGAGTTGCTGCTTAAGACCAAACCAGCTCATTAATCTCTTAAACCTTACATCAATGCCTAGTGATTTAGCTTTTTTGTAACCGCTTATAAAGATGGCAGAGTCAAAGCCGGTTTATTTGAGGCTCATCAAGCACGCCGGAGTAATGACTCATTGACTATAGTGATACATTGAGCATAGCGAACCTAAGGATTGAACCCAATGCCTCAATGGAAAATTGCTGAAGGCCAGCTGGAAGAACACCCCATTCGGATTCATTTCAGGGGAGATTTAGGACCTGATGTGCAATTTCCCATTTGTGCGAGGATTACGTGGCAGGCAGCTCAGATAGACAAAGAAGGGCTACCGGATCAGGATGAGATGCAACGCATTGATCATTTTAATCAATGCCTGCTAAAAGCAGTTGAGGAACCCGGTGTTGGCGTATTGACGATGGTGTTGATCGCCGATGGCGAGTGCCAGTGGGTGCTGTATACCAAAGAAACGGAAGCATTCAAGACGGCTGTAGATGGTATCCCTACTGAGGGAGGCCTTTATCCGATTGAGACGGTGGTGGATGAAGACCCGAACTGGGATGTACAGCAGCAGATTTTGGAGAGCATTCAGAACGCCCCAGCCCCCTAGCCATACGTTTACTGACCATCGTCGATCATCCATTCAAACGTAATAGTACAGTTAGAGTGGCTATAAAATCAGTAGGTTAGCTTAATAAAAGAACGAAAAATTACGTTCTAATAGGCTTTAATTTTTATCCTCGGTTGATTCACCTTCTTGCTCAGATTCTTCTACAGCTGTTTCAGCTTCAATCAAATCTGGAGTCTCAAAGGTCAGCTTTCCTAAGGTCCCTTGGCGAATTTCAGAGAGTATAACATCGGCCGCTTTGTACAAATCGACTTTGCCGCCTTTTACTAAACAGCCTCTTCGACGTCCGATTTCTGCTAACGTTTTTTCTCCGTCAGTCATCAACTCTTCTTTGACTTTGTATCGTTCAGTCAGTGCAGATGGGTAAGCGCTGGCCATAAACTCAGCAGCAAACAGGGCTACGTCCAGAAGATCTAAGGCGGTATCGCGAATAGCGCCACCCAAGGCAAGGCGATACGCAGAAGGTTGGTGTTCTATTTTTGGCCACAATATCCCTGGCGTATCCGACAGAACGACTCCTTGAGAGAGCTTAATTTGCTGTGGATGGCGGGTAAGTGCGGGCAAATTCCCTGCTTTTGCAACGGTTCTGCCGGCGAGTACGTTAATGAGCGTGGACTTGCCGACATTCGGGATGCCCATGATCATGGTTCGGATTTGGCGTTTTGCTTCGGCCCGTTTCGGGAGTAATGCATGACAGCGGTCGATCAAGGACAAAACCGCTTCTCGATTTTGCGCAGTCAGCGCCAACGCATCCGTGTTTTCAATTTGTTTGAAGTGCTCCACCCATAGTTCGGTTTTTTCTGGGTCTGCCAAGTCCGCTTTATTCAGTACTTTAATGCAGGCTTTGTCGCCACGAAGCTGCTCAACCAAAGGGTTTCGGCTTGAGTAGGGGAGGCGAGCATCCAGTACTTCAATGATGATGTCGATATTGGGCATGGCCTCTGCGATTTGCTTGCGAGCCCTGTGCATATGGCCAGGAAACCACTGAATGGACATGAGGTTAGCGCTGCTCCACGGAATTAAGCGATTATAAAGTGGCGTATGGTAACTCATTCGCATGGCAATTTGCCAAAGCAATCAAGGTAAGGGCGGGTTTACTTGTTATTGATAGCAATGGCTAACCAACGGATTGGCTGCAACCGCATGATTGGGCCGCCCCGAACGTCTCATAAGGTTCGGGGTATGGCAGAGTCTTGGGCTGGGTTTTAATCCGCTTGGCTAGACTTCTTCGCTTTCAAGTTCAGGTTTATCAACTTCTGCAAAAAGGCCGATATCGTGTAAGCGTTTCATCAGGTAATCATGGGCTAACACTGGGGGTTCACGCAGTGGGTTTTCTTCTGTCACGCATTGAGGCAGCGCGGCTAGAGACATGTCTGGGTTCGGATGTAAAAAGAAGGGTATGGAGTAACGTGATTGTTGGCCTTCTTCCCCTACCGGATTTACCACTCTGTGGGTGGTTGAAGGTAATACATGATTCGTTAAGCGCTGAAGCATGTCGCCAATGTTGCAGATGATTGCGCCCGGTACTGTGGTAATGGGAACCCACTCGCCACGACGACTTAAGACTTCTAAGCCACTTTGCTTTGATCCAACCAATAAAGTGATTAAGTTGATATCTTCATGAGCTGCTGCTCGAATATTGCCCGTTACCTCTTGAGGTAGAGGGGGGTAATGCAGAGGGCGTAAAATGGAGTTACCCCAGTTCACTTTTTCAGCAAAGTAGGCCTTGTCTTCACCAAGATATAAGGCTAAAGCGGACAGTATTTTGGCTCCCACATTATCTAAGGCTTGGTATAAAGCCAACATCGGTGCTTTAAATTTAGGGTACTCTTTGGGCCAAACGTTGGGGAGCAACTTGTCAGGATAAGGTGTGTCTTTAGGGTTAACTTCACGCCCGACATGCCAAAACTCTTTTAGATCATGATACTCCGCATTGAGAGCGATCTCTTTCCCAAAGGGTGTGTACCCTCTGGCACCGCCGTTGTTCATGTCGTATTGCGTTTTCACCGCTTCCGGCAACTTAAAGAGTGCCTCAGCAGCATCAAGCGCGTCTTGGATAACCTTGTCCGGTATGCCATGGTGAGAGATGCCCGCGAAGCCCCATTCTTTATAGGTATCTCCTAAGGCTTGAACGAAATGCTGAGGATTGCGTTCGAATTTAGACAAATCCAGTGTGGGTACCCCGGCCATGAAATCCCCCTATAGAGATTGTGGTTATTGTGCTGAGGCGCTCATTGTAGAGAGCAAGCTATTTAAGAGCAACAAGATTGACGGGCTTGTAACAAAGGCGAGACTAAGCAAGCCTGTATGATCATTGGTTCTGGCTGAAAGTGAAAACTAGATCGATCCAGTTTAACCGATCTAGTTGTTGGGAGAGGACTTATCAAGCATCAATAGTGACAGGGGTTTCAACCGCGACAATGCTACTGGCTTCAATGTAGGGCGAAAGCTTGTTAGCCAAACTGCGGTCGTTCATGAGGCGAGGCAGTTTGTGTTGAGTGTCCAAATTGTCTCGAGAGGCATAAATAGACGCAAATGCAGATGGGGGAATTCTGCTGACTTTCGGCATGTTGATAGAGTGATCTCTGCGTAATAATCCATAATTGTGGCTGGTTGCCATTAGTGCGTCATCAATGGCATTGGCCATCCAATCGAGCGGAATACTGGCATCACAGTCGACAAACCACTCATGATATAAAACAGCTTGTTCTATCGGGGATGGGGCAACGGTAAATTCTTTCACCCCGGTGGGTAATAATTGATTGACCTTTGTGATGGCTGCTTCCACCTGAGCTGCATTCAAGTGTTCGCCTACTCGATTGATAAAATGTTTGGTTCGACCAACGACCTTGATGCGAAATGGGTTGATTGAAACAAATTCAATGGTGTCCCCGAGTAAATAGGAATAGAACCCGTAGGGGGTGGTGATCACAACCGCGTAGGTAACTCCCAGTTGGACTTCCCATAATGGAAGGCGCTCGGGATTGGTTTCATGCATACGTGATGCGGGTATAAATTCGAAAAAGATACCCCCTGCGCTGTCCAGTAGCATGCCTGCATCTTTGTCTTGAGTATCCTGGTATGAAATCGTGCCTTCAGAGGCGCCGTACAGCTCACGGTATACGAAAGGTCTTCCCAGCAGTTGATTGAGTAACTCTTCGTAGGGACGATAATTGACACCGTACACCAGAGCAATTTTTAACTCTGGAAAGAGCTGTTGCATGTTTTCTGCGTTATGTACCTCTAAGCAAGCTTTCATGAATAGCTGTAACCAGGTAGGAAATCCGGTGACGATGGCTAAATTCTTTCCAATGATTTCTTTGGCTGCAGTGTGCAGCATGGTGGGTACATCAGCGATGAGTTGAGTTTCGTAACTTGGATAAAGATTTTTAAAAAAGACCTTAGGTACGTGGCGACGCATTACACCGGAGGCTCTGCCTAAAATAGCGTTGCCTTCTTGAGTTAACTCTGGTGTTCCGCCTAAAGCAAAAATGTCGCGCTTTAAGAGATCAAGACGCTGGGTTTCTACAACGAGGGAATAATAGAGCTTTTGTACACTGGTAATTTGGCAAGAAAAGCTGTCTCGGGTCACAGGAATGAGTTTGCGCTCGGAAGTTGTTGCTGACGTGTATAAAAAATATTTTGGCAGGTCTGGCCATATTTGATTGCTTTCACCTTTTAAAGCCTTATCAACATAAGGTCGATAGTCTTCGTAATTTTTTAAACTGAACCGATTTCGATAGGCATCGTAATGATCAATGGTATCCAGTTTATGATCGCGCCCAAAAGCCGTGTGTTTGCTTTTCTCTAGGATGTGCTTAAATGCTTTTTGTTGCAGGCTGATGGCATCGTTAAGCTGATGTTTGTGCTTAATTGAGTAAGCTTCTGTGAGCAAGCGTTTCACTATGTACATAGTATTCAACAATCCCTGATTGGTCTGAACAGATCCCTCAAGAAGTACGGTCTCATAATTTTATTTATTTACAATCTCAATAATTAAAATTGGCGATAATTGTCTTTGCGATGAGATCGCCATGAAAATCCATTTAGACAGTTTGGACGCGCCTTGACTAAACTCTAACGGAGGGGAGTTGGGCCAGTTGAAAGGCCTAACCAGTCTTAATAGTTTACCCGTTGTTACATAACGTTTCCGTTTGCTTGGTATATAGGCTTGTTCCAATTGGATGGAAACAAATTGATGATCGCGATCGCCCAAAAGGCATTAAGCGAAGAGAGGGTATGCTGAAGTTAACCAAAGAGCTAAGTGCATCCGTTGGGTCAATCACCATTGACGCAATGGGAAACATTGTGTCGTTTGATCCCGTTTCGGAAGGTATTTTTGGATACCTTGAAAGCGATGTGGTGGGTCGAAATGTCTGCATGTTAATGCCGAAACCCTATGCCATGGAACACGACCAATATTTGTATCGATATTTATCTGGATGCTCACCGAAAGTGATCGGCCGTGGCCGAGAAGTGAGAGGTATGCGTATGGACGGCGATACCTTTCCAATGTGGCTGGCGGTAAGTCGAGTCAATTTTGAAGACAAAGTGTTCTTCGTTGGTTCGGTTATGGATCTTTCGAATCAAAAACAAGTGGAAGGTGACTTGGCTGATAGCCTGGAAACCACGAATGTTATTTTAAACACAGCGGTTAATCCCATTATCACCATTTCATCTCTCGGTGTTGTTGAATCGTTCAATCCAGCGGCTGAAACGCTGTTTGGATTTGCTGCAAACGAAGTGATGGGTAGCAATGTAAGTATGCTGATGCCGGAGCCTTACCGATCTGAGCATGACCAATATTTGGTTCGTTATTTATCGGAAGGCGCACCAAAAGTCATTGGTAAAGGCCGTGAAGTTGAAGGGCGGCGCAAAGACGGCAGTACTTTTCCAATGCATTTGTCTGTAGGCAGAATGACGGTTAAAGGTAATACGACGTTCGTCGGCATTATTACTGATCTAACAGAATTAAAAGCCGCTGAAGGAGGCGCTCGGGCGAAAGCAGCGTTTATTGCAAACACCAGTCATGAAATTAGAACGCCTATGAATGCGATCATTGGTTACTCGGAAGAGCTGTTGAGAGAAAATGGTTTGTCCGATGTGGCGCGTGATTATGCGCAAACGATTCTTAATGCTTCTAAAGAGTTGCTTGAAGTCTTAGATGATGTGCTGGATGTTTCAAAGCTTGAAAGTGGGCAAATGGCCTTTGAGCGCCGCGCTTTTTCATTGCCTCAACTTCTAGAAAATTTGTTAAAAGTCTTTAGCATTCGAGCCCGCGAACGGGGTATTGAATTGGTGCTGCAGTATGCTGAAGAGGTGCCTCATTTCTTATACGGTGACCCTCTGCGTATAAGACAAATCTTCAGTAATTTGATTGGGAATGCCATCAAGTTTACCGAAGGAGGGTTTGTTCGTATTGACGTCATGAATGGCGCCAAAGAGAGTGAGCGGCATGTCGTTATAGTCGACAGTGGTGTTGGCATCGCGTTAGAGCGACAGAAAGCGATTTTTGATCCTTTTGTACAAGCCGATGATTCTACCTCACGAAAGTTTGGGGGGACTGGGCTTGGACTGAATTTATGTAAACAAATGATCACAAAAATGGGGGGCAGTATTTGGGTGCGTTCTGCACCTGGAGCAGGCTCAGAATTTCATTGTTTGCTATCAATGCCTACTGCGCAAGCTTCAGATATAGAGCAGTCAATAGAAGAAAAGTCAGAATATATTGCGCCCTCTCAGGCCTACAGTATTCTGCTGGCTGAAGATATTGATACAAATGCAAAGTTAATTTGCATGCGATTAGAACGTTTTGGGCATCAGGTTACCCGGGTGTGTAACGGCTTGGAAGCGGTACGTGCTTTTAAAAGGCATCGTTACGATATTATTTTAATGGATGTCATGATGCCTGAAATGGATGGAATAGAAGCTTCTAAAACCATAAGGGAGTTTGAAGCGCGTAAGGCTATTAGCACCCCAACCCCAATTGTTGCACTTACAGCAGATGTCATGCTTTCTGATCAAGCAAGATACAAAGAAGCTGGAATGGATGGTTTTGCGCCTAAGCCATTGGAGTTTGATCAATTAATGCAACAAATAGATGCTCTTATCGCTCACGCCGGTGATGCTGATCGCCTTCGCTCCCAAGGTGTCGCTGTATACGCAAGCTCTGATGTCAAATCGGTTTCTTATACTGGTGAATTACTTGTGTTGGCAGAGGTTGTTGACGTTGTGAAGGCTCTGGATATATGGCAGGACGAATCAGCTTACAAAAGTGCTTTGCAGGAATTTGTTAACGGGAAACAATCTGAATTTGACGGTTTCTTAAAGCAGTTAAAAACTGAAACAGAAGATTATGATCCATTACGGTTTTTCTTGCACGCACTTGAGGGGGTTTGTGCGAATTTGTCTGTACGAGAAATACCGATGCTCTGTCGAAAATTAAGAAATGCATTGAAACAAGCTCAGGCCGACCAAATAGCCGTCCATTCTCAGGCTTTAGAAACGCAATTTAATAAACTGCTGCTTACATTAAATGCTTTATTTGAAGCACCCGCATTGCCTGCGCAGGAAAATAAAGACAATCTGAATGTGGAAGGAAGTATTCAAGAAAATATGGCAGCGCTTCAGGAAGCGTTAGGTACCTATAATCCTGATCAAATTCAACCTTGCTTGGATGCACTTGAAACACAGTTAGGGCGGGAATCTCTCGCAACGGTAACGCAATATGTTAATCGCTTTCAATATAAGAAAGCGTCAGTGGCACTGTTGGAGCTGCATGAACACTGGTTGTCTCAACAGCAAAAAGATGCGAGCTAAGTAATGGCACGAGTAAGCGCATGTTCAGACACGCCTAAACGAATACTGATTGTCGATGACGAACCGGTAAATTTGCACCTGTTCCGTCAAATATTGAAAGACCGTTACCAATTGCTGTTTGCAGGTGATGGGGAAGAGGCTATTGGTGCAGCAACGGAACATAAGCCTGACCTCATTTTATTAGATGTGGAAATGCCAAACTTTAATGGCTTTGATGTTTGCCAGCATTTAAAGCAAGACAATGAAACGCGCAGTATTCCCATTATCTTTGTGACAGCTCGGCGGGAAGAACAGGATGAAGCAAAGGGGTTTGATGTGGGAGCCGTGGACTACATCCATAAGCCCATATCTGGCCCCATCGTATTGAGGCGCATCAATACACAACTCTCTTTGGTTGCAGCAAAAGAGCTGGAATCAAGCCAACGCAGTGCCATTCAAATGTTAGGGGAAGCGGGTCATTATCACGACAGTGATACGGGCATACATATTTGGCGCATGGCAGCTTATGCAAGGACCTTAGCCGAAGCACTGGGTTGGCCATCATCGGAAGCCAGTATTCTGGAGCTGGCTGCGCCCATGCACGATACCGGTAAGATAGGTATTCCTGACACCATTTTAAGGGCGCCAAGAGCATTGACGGCTAAAGAATGGGAGATTATGAAGCGTCATACTCAGATAGGCTTTGAAATATTAAGTAAAAGTGATAGCCCGATTTTTAGAGTGGCCGCGGAAGTTGCGCTTTGTCACCATGAACGCTGGGATGGAACGGGGTATCCGATTGGCTTGTCAGAAGATTATATTCCCGAATCGGCCAGAATCGTTGCGATAGCGGATGTGTTTGATGCGCTCACAACGAAGCGGCCTTACAAAGAGCCTTGGGACGTTGAAAGGGCATTTGGGGAAATTCTAGGCGCTGCAGGCAGCCATTTTGATCCCGCGTTTATAAAACGGTTTATGGAAATCCGTGGTCGTATATTGGAAGTGAAAAAAATGTGGGATCAAATTGAAGCGAAGCAGAAAGAAATGCGGCCAGATCCTCTCCACTGGTTATCAACTAATAATCAAAAAACCGGTTGAAAGTGTTTTAATTGTAATCCCAAAAATTATCTTTGTGGCGTTTAAAGTGCCGATCTTGCCGCTATGTGTTTTTTTCGATTTCTTCCCGAGAGTTTTAATCCATCTCTAACATTCAATATCATTAAAGTAAGGTTGCCGGCACCTGCAATTAATTCGAGTGTCTGGAAAAAGAAAAAGCAGTTACCGCAATAACCATGACTAGCTAAATAATTTAATACCAATGCAGAAGGCACTAAAATAAGCATGCCGTTCGTCGTGGCAAGCATCATACGTTTTTGTTTAACGTCTATCAAACGTCCTTTTCTATTAACGGAAAGGAGTCTGCCGCTAATGCCAGTTGCCATCATGGCAGGAATTAAAATAATAAGTCCAGGGAATACGATAAGAGCTTTTAACTGTGCGATATCCTCTAGGCTACCAAAGGCCTCAGCCACTAGGGTTGAAAGTGAGAAGGTAATCATGCAGAGCAATGCGATTAGGCTTGAGATAGTGTGTATTAACAATTTTAGGTTCATGAGCTTGCTAGGTTGCTACGACATCTTTGTGGGTCTATTCTGTCATTATGACAACAAGCTGTCAATGTGGTATTTGTGGCAATTTGCTCTAAATCTTACTTCCTGTTGTTTTCGTATGACTTGGAGCATCTTTTTAGTCAGTGTGCGAACGCTTTTTTTCGTATAACCATCAGTCATTGCTCAATATTGGCATCTTGTCGGGCCACATTTGAAACCCATATCGGTCGTTGAATACTCAATATTATCTGTAGTTATTGTGCATTGAAACTTGCTGAAGGTTGGACCAGATGGCTGGTTGTCTTTGTAATCAATGTATCTAGTGCTTTAGGTTTATATCTCATTGCTTGAGCGTTTTTAATTAAGCGGTTGGAAAAAATAGATGCAGTTTGTTTAAAAATAGGATAATTGTTTAAAAAGGGCTTATTAATAGAAAAAGGGAGCCCTGATTTTCATTTTAATAGGGAGTGTTATTATGCTAAGCATTCAGCCACAGGTTGCTTGTCAGATAAATCAATTTGCAAAAGAGCATCAACCTGCAATAGCCTTGACCCGATTGGGAAATCATACTTTCGAGGAATCGATAGAAAAAACCTTTCCTTTCCATAAAAGCCCGTCACTAAGACAAGTTGTTCAGAGTTTACGCGCGTTGCAAGATCCGGAGCAACAAAAAGCATCAGAACACTCATTTGCAAAACCATTGAATGCTGTTGGATCTTACCTTTCGACATTGATGGATAAATTCACTCGCGCTTCTGAATCGGATAACAAGCTCAATCTTCGAATGGATCTTTCGTTTGCAGATAGTGCTCCTTTATATCCTATCAGCGCCGAGCTGAATATGAAGGTGGCCGTTGACACAGGGCGACATGAAAACTCTAAGAAAGTGAGTACGGAATCATTAAGTGGATCAAATGATGGTGTTCCATCTAAAGAGGTGTTAGCGAATGAGTTGGTTGATGCATTACAAACATGGAAAAGGCAAGAGCCCCAAGAGTTTGCGGAGCGTGGCGAACTGGCTCATAAATTATATGAAGAATTGCATCAGCAGTTTACCCTCAGTTCAGGATTACGTGAGGCAACCGCTGAATTAATTCAGGCAGTTGAGGCATATCAAGCTTCACCAACGAAGAAACATGAGGTGAAGGTCGAGCAGTGCGTCAACGAATGGATTGTTCATCGAGATGTGCTTCCGGATCAATACGCAACAATAGCCCCTATTAGTGAGCTGTTATTCAATGATTTAGCTTACATTTATCACAGTCAAGCAAAAACACCTAATCAATAAAAGGTTGATTAAGATATCTGCTGCATTGGGTCGTTTTGCTGACTTTTCTTTAATTCAAGAAATGCCTTATTAATAAGGCTTGAATACCATAAAGTACACGATTGCTAAAATGGCAACAAAGGCAGGTACCCCAAGTGCATACCAATAACGCATCAGTTGGTGGTAGCGCTTGGGTAAGGACGTTTTATTTACAACAGACTGCTGAGTGATACTCGCGACTCGTATTTGAATCCAAACGACGGGTATCCAACAGCACCCCATTAACATGTAAAGCCCTATGCTGCTGAATAACCAAGGCGTATTAAACTTTATACCGAGATGTTGGGCCATTAAAATGCCGGTGATGGGTTGTACGATGGCGGCAGGCAAGGTAAATAACCAATCGGCTGTGACAAGGTGTTTGCTGGTGAGTGCAATGGTATCAAGTTGGTTTGATCGGTCGGCGCGCCACATATAATAGACGCTTCCAATGCCTGTTCCTATTAAGAGCGTTGCCGATAAGATGTGCAGCAATTTTAACGAGTGATAGTAGACTGGGTCCATGGATTTCCTATCTGTTAGAAACCAATGCGTTAACGCTTATCGCTAAACAATAGACAGCATAGAATGATGGGTATGATTGCAAGGTTTTTAATCATTCCGCCAAGGGGATCAAGCCAGGTGCTAGGAGCAATGCTGCCTAAGATTGCACTGTAACCGAGGGTGGAAAGTAGCATTAAATACAGCGTTATGTTTCTCATCGGTTTAATGAGTAAGCCCAAAGCCAATAGCCAGTCCCATAAACTAAATGCCAAGACCATTTTGGGTTGGATATGTTCAGAGACCCCCATCTCTGATAATAGGGGAGTGAAGGCTTGGGGTGATGCAAACCAGCCAGCCATTCCTGAAACGACCCAAATGAAAAACAACGTAATAAAGCAAAAAGGAATCAACCAAAAGAGTTTAGCGTGCCAGCGGTCTTGTACATAGCTGGGTGAAACAGCAAGGGTTTCCTTTACCGATTGGATAGGATAATTCAACTCTTTGAATAGAGCATCGTGCTCGGTATTGGATACTTGGTTTCCGTTTTCGAGCATGTCAAGCAAGGTTTGGTTAAAAGGTAACCATGAAAGGCGTTGGTTGAGTTTTAAGCCTGCATTAAAGAGAGCTTTGGGGTAATGAATTATTTTAGCCGGCTTCCAGCCGAACCATTGCCTAACATCCTGAAAAAAGGCACCCAGTTCATAAGTGTCTTTAGAGGCAGGGTAAAAGCATTGCTGAGCCCCTTTATACGTTAAAAGGCGCCCAATGACTTCACAAAGATCGTCCAATAATATGGGCTGGAAATGCCCCGTTAGACCTTTAGGTAAAGGCAATATTGGCAAAGAAGCAACGCCCCTCATTAACGATGTGCCACCGTAGGAACCATTGGTTGATAGAACGACAGATGGCCTTACGACTCTGGTTTTATCGAAGGCATCCATCATTGCCTGATCACCACGGTGTTTGCTGGCAATAAACTCCCCGCTACTAGGGTTTCCCATCGCTGAGAGCTGAATGAGAACCTGTACGTCTTTTTGAGAGCAGGCTAAAGCGAGCGCTCTAGGAACCTCACAATGCAAGCGATTGAAGGTTTCTGGGTTGGCCTCTAATACGCCTAAACAATTTATAACACCCTCAACCTGATCCAGTAAGTTGTACCAATCTTCTGGAGAGGTGAAGCGTTCAATGGACATTATTTTAATCTTGCATTGAGGGTGGCGGGGTGTATTTTTTGCTTGCCTAGCAACTAATATCACCTCGTGTTGGTGTGTCAGTAGCCAAGCTACAACAGCTCGACCGATAAAACCGTTACCACCCGTTACGAGAATGCGCATAATCTTATTGCCCTGGATGAGAACCCCAAAATCCTGTATCGGTTTTGCATTTTAGCATCAATAGGGTCATTGATAACAACGAATGAAGCTATGCAAATACACATTGAATAAAGGTGGCGTTAGCTACCACCATTCTTTGATGTTAAAAGGGGCGATGCAGTTTGCTTTTGTAGCACCTGTAGGGAGCTTTTTGTTGGTGAGTGGCAATAACAACCAACCCTTAGGTTAGCTTAAGGGAGAGGGCGGTATAATCGTTTTTTCACTTATCCATGAGAAACCAAACTGTGAATAATACTCAGGGTCTCCATACGTCATAACCCACTCAGTGCCCTTGTGTTTAAGTTCCTCAAGTCCAAATTGAATGAGTTTTTTACCTATGCCTTGCTTTTGGTGTTGACTGTGTACGGCGACTGGTGAGAGTAGATGTGTGCTCCTGGCATTCGTTAAATTTAAGGGTGTAAAAATAATACAGCCAATGATGCACTTATTGTTCGAGGCTGTAAACGCATGGATATCTTGTGTCTTTGATGTTTGAAAGATATGTTCGACTAATTGCCCAATTCTCTCTCCTTCTGTTTTGTTGCTCGCTTGAGTAAAGGTGTTAATGTATAGATCAATGATATCTTTGTTGTCCTTTTTGATGTGATAAGTCTTTAATTCCATTGGTACTCCCAAAGTAATACAAGAGCGGTAAGAAAGTGATCGTTGATAGAGTGTGCTTTAAGAATCTTTAAGTTGTGTTATAACAGGTTTTTCTTGTGGAGGCGATTCTAGCTCTCGCTGGGGTTGTAAAGGAATGCAGATGGAAAATTCACTGCCTTTCCCTTCGGTAGAATGACATTCAATGTGACCGGCCATAAGCGTTGTAACGAGGTTATGAATGACGCTCAGTCCGATCCCAATTTTTCCTGAAATACGGTCTGTCGTGAAAAAGGGATCAAAGACACGGTATTTGTTCTCTTCTTTAATGCCTGAACCTTTATCAAGCACATTGATTTGTAATTCGTGATCTTCCATTTTTCCTGTGATCTGAATGACGCCAGGAACGTCCATGCCATAACCATGATATTGAGCGTTGACGACGAGTCCTTCTATGCATTTAAGTAATGCTTTCTTTTTGGTGGTTGCGTAGAGTTCTTGAGGAATATTGATGATCAACTCTGATTCAGAATTTAATTGCATTTGAAGCGCAGTCTGCATGTCTTCAACGGCGCTGTGCACGTTGAAGTATTCATCTATCTCCTCGCGGTTAGCAGAAATCTGACGGAATGCTTGAATAATGTCAGCTGCTCGCTTAAGGCTTTTTTCAGTAATTTTGGCGTATTCTTGAATCATTTCAGGGTTCTGGAATTCGGGTTCTTTTGACAATTCTTGAGCAATCCCGGAGCTTGCCATGATGGCGTTGCCGAGTGGGGTATTAAGTTCGTGCGCGACACCGAAAACGAGTTGCCCTAAAGCGGCAGATTTTTCAGCCAACACAATGCGTTGTTGGGCATTTTTCAGCTCTCGAATCAGTTCGCTTAGGTCTTTATTGGCCGACTCTAACTCCCTGGTTCTCTCCTGAACCTTTTGGTCTAAATCACTTGAAAGTTTCATAAGCGCTTGCTCAGCCGATGCTCGAGCCTGGAAATCCCGCTGCATGGCTCCTCGCATTTGATTCAGCGCAGAGGCAAGACGGTCTATTTCGTCGTTGTCCTCTTTTTTATCCAGTACCAACTCTTTATCCAACTCCTTTGAAGTCATGGTCGAGGCGTAGTCTGATATATGGATGAGATGTCGAGTAATGATTTTGTGGACCAACCAGAGAATCGCGAGTGAAACAACAAAGGTTTTACCGGCTTGGGTTAGCAGTATATTGAAGGCTTTAGCAATCACTTTATTTAAAATAAATTGCTTAGAAACAATAAGTTCTAGTTGAGCAATTTCCTGCTCTTTGTAGGTAAGGGGCTGGTTTTGGCGATAGACGAATTGCCCGGTAACCGGTTCTCCAACTTCGTAACTGAAGCCTTGATTAGTCGTGATCTTTGCGTAGTTGACGCCCTGAACGTTTAGCAATCCTTCAAGCTGGATTTTTGTGGTGGCATCATCGTAATGCCATACGCTATGACCAAGGCCTCCTAAACTCGCAGAAACGGCGCGATTTAATGAGTCATCCATTGCGCTCGACTCGCTGTAGAAGTCGGTCAGCAATATAAGGATGGTGGCGATAAGCGTAATGGCCGAACTCATCAACAGTATTAAGGCAAGCAGCTTAATGGCGACCTGACGATGCCGCACGTATTGGCGATCATTTCCGTGATCGGGCATCGTGACTTCATCTTGGATGGATTCATCTTTCATGGATGTACCAAGCATGCTGCATATAAAACGGCTGCTGAGATTAAAAGGAGCTATTGGGCTTTGAATCGCCATTAAATTGATTTGTATGTGCCTGAATCCTTTTGAGGAGGCACTTCAAACCAACCTCATTCCCCACTGCGCAACGTCTTGGCAGTAAGGCCTCCAAAACCAATTCGCCTCTCTTAATACTGGACCAAAATCTCAATATTGGTTGGTGATTTACGACATTTACTCAGTAACGATCGAAGGTTAAGGGCTAAGGGGTTGGCAAAAGCTTGCTAACCTGTAGAGAGGCACTGCCTTGAGGGAGCATTCAATTGACTCGCAGTTGGGTTAGATGGTTAGCCAAGCAGCGCATATCTCCCTGGTGTGCTGGAGGTATTTGGTTCATATTTGCTGGGTTGCTAAGTGGTTACGACACTCATGCGCCTGGGTTGATTAACCGCCTTGAAAGTCTCTATTACGACATACGATTAGAATTGTCACTTGCTTTACGTCCAAAGGCAGCAAGCGAAACCCCAATCCTCATTATTGATATTGATGCTGAATCGCTTTTAGCCGAAGGACGTTGGCCCTGGAGCCGTGAGAAAGTGGGGCGGTTGGTTCAAGCGTTGATGGATCAAGGAGCGGCTACCATCGCTTTCGATGTGGTTTTTTCTGAACCGCAAAGAAACCCAGCCAATCAAGTGATTAGAGCTTTTCTTGCTCAAGATGAGTCACCTGATTGGTTAAAAGAGCTGGCTGAAATAGCCCCCAACCTTGACGCAGATGAGGGCTTTGCTCAACAACTGAATGAATCGGGCGGTGTTTTGGGCTTTTTTTTCGAAGAAAACCCTAACCTCAAAGTGGGGGCGCTGCCCCAGCCGATTAAACGACTAGAGCCCGAAACCTATGAACCTTTGGTGGTGCTCAAAAGACCAGGGTATACCGGTAATTTAGCTACTTTAACCGAGTCTGCGGCAGGAGGGGGGTTCGTTACCACCTTTACCGATCCGGATGGCATCGTCAGGCATAGTCCATTAGTCATCGGATTCAAGGGAGCATTATACCCTTCCTTATCTCTGGCAGCCGCCATGCATTACTTGTTTATCGAAGAGGTTGCCGTCGAAACCGCTTCCATTGGCACCATTGATACTTTGACCGGTGTCCGATTACTTCAAGACAGGGTTCCGACCGATGCTAGGGGCTTTGTCAATATTCCCTATAAAGGTGGAAGGCAGCATTACCCCTATCTATCGGCAACGAAGGCCCTAAGAGGCCAATTAAAACCGGAACAGGTACAAGATGCATTGGTGTTTGTGGGCACCTCTGCCATAGGGCTTGCGGACTTACGAAGTACCCCTGTTGGACCTCAATACCCAGGTGTTGAAATTCATGCCAGTATCGCCGATGCCTTGATTAATGGCGGCTTTACTTATCGACCTGACTGGGAAGCTGGCGCTACTCAAGTATTGCTATTAGTTTCTATTCTACTGTTGATTTTGATTTTCCATTTGATTGGGGTTTGGGGAATGGTGGTAGGAGGTGGCTCTTTAGTCGCTGCCTTGCTGGGGTTCAATTTTTGGTTGTGGCAAACCCATGGACTGGATTTACCAGGTGCCACCATTATTATTGGCCCAACCTTGATTTCGGTGGTGTATCTAACCGAAGGGTTTTTAAGAGAAAGCCAACAGCGCAAACGCCTAAAAGGCATGTTTGATCAATATGTGCCACCTGCGCACATTGATCATATGATTGAAGACCCAGAATCTTATGGCTTTCAAGGAGAATACAAAGAGCTCACGGTATTGTTTTCAGATATTCGAGGGTTCACTAACATCTCAGAAAGCCTTACCGCCAACCAGCTAAAACTCATGTTAAATGAGTACTTTACTCCCATAACGGAAGCCATTTTTGATAACGAAGGCACCATTGATAAATATGTGGGCGATATGGTCATGGCTTTTTGGGGGGCGCCTATAGAAGATGAAAGGCATCCACAGCATGCAGTGAATGCAGCGCTTAAGATGTTGAAATTAACGGAAGATCTTAAGTCTGAATTTAAAGAAAAAGGGCTCCCTGAAATAAGCATTGGTGTGGGCATTAATACAGGGTTCATGAATGTGGGGGATATGGGGTCAAAATTCCGCAGGGCTTATACGGTGCTGGGGGATGCGGTCAATTTGGGCTCACGCCTGGAAAGCATTACAAAATTTTACGGAGTTCCTTTCTTAATCAGTGAGACGACCTACTTGCGAACAGAAGGCGTTCTTTGCCAATTTATTGATAAGATTCAGGTAAAAGGCAAAGAAGAACCCGTCAGTGTTTATCGGCCATTTGGCTATACCAACGAAGCCGACCCTTCCTTGATCGAAGAATTAGAACAATGGTCCCAGGTTTACAGCTCATATTTAAAGCGCGAATGGGCATTGGCTCAGAATGGGTTAGACAGACTGATCACAATTGCGCCAAGAGAACTCTATAAAGTCTATAGTAAACGTATACGCGAGTTAGAAGGGCAAATATTGCCCGATGACTGGGATGGCACCTTCAAACATACAAGTAAGTAGGGTGTGGTGGCACAGCACGAACCCTCAAGTGAATGATAAGTGATTGATAGTGATTAATAAAATCTAGGTGTTGGGTGTAGGGTAAAGGCTGAATATGACAGCACCAATCGTAATTTGCGATGACTCTGGGTTAGCCCGGAAGCAAATGGCCAGAGCGCTGCCGGAAGAGTGGAACGTTGATATAACGTTCGCAGAGCATGGTGACATGGCTTTAGAGCATATTCGTGCAGGCAAAGGCAAGGTCGTATTCTTGGACCTCAATATGCCTGTTCGTGATGGGTATCAGACGCTGCAAGCGATCCAGGATGAGAGTCTCCCCTGCATGGTGATTGTGGTATCGGGCGACATACAGCCAGAAGCCATGCAGCGAGTTAAGCGCTTGGGCGCATTGGAATTTATTAAAAAACCCGTCGATGCCGATACCTTGAGAACCATCATCAACAATTATGGGTTGATGATGCATGATGTTGGGGCTCCACAGGCTAAACCTGAACCCGAAGTGGAGCTGATGGATTGTTACCAAGAAATCATGAACGTTGCGATGGGAAGAGCCGGTGACTTACTGGCTCGCCTTTTAGGCGCCTTTATTGAATTACCCATACCTCGAGTGAACAAGTTGGCGGTGAATGAACTGGCGATGGCGTTGCAGTTTACAGAAGAAGAAGAGGTATCTGCCGTTTGCCAAGGGTTTATCGGGTTTGGTATTGCCGGCGAAGCGTTGCTCATTTTTCCAGATGCCAGTTTCCCAGACATTGCTCGACTCATGAAATACAAAGGCGACATTGATGAGCGAGTCGAAATTGAGCTGTTGATTGACGTATCGAGTGTATTGATTGGCGCTTGTTTAAATGGACTGTCTGAGCAATTGGATATTGGCTTTAGTCAAAATTATCCCGTTGTATTAGGGCAACATACTCAGGTGGCCGATTTGGTTAAATCAGGGGCCAAGCGTTGGCGTGAGACGCTTGCTATTGAAATTACTTATCGAATTGAAAATTTCAATGTGAACTGTGATCTACTGTTGCTCTTCTCTGAAGACTCACTAGGTCGACTCAATGAACTGGTAGCGTACTTTGCAGAATGAAAGATCAATCGTCTGACATCGCTAACCTGCACTGGATGATGGACATCATCCAGTCAATTGACATCGGTCTGGTTGTGGTTGATCGACAATACGCTGTGCAAGTGTGGAATAATTTCATGGAAAACCACAGCGGTCTGAAGCCAGATCATGTGCGTGATCGAAGCCTGTTTGAGATTTTTCCAGACATTCCGAGAGTATGGTATCAGCATAAGATTGACTCCGTTTTTCTATTGAAGAACCGAGCGTTTACCTCATGGGAAACTCGCCCCTATATCTTTAAATTTAAAAACTACAGACCAATCACAGGTACCGCGGAATTCATGTATCAGTACACGACGTTGATTCCGCTGTTGTCCGTTGCGGGCCAGGTCAATCACGTATGCATCATTGTGTACGACGTAACGGATACCGTCGTTAACGCCAAAGCGCTCGAAAAAGCCAATGCGAAATTGGCCGAACTGAGCGTCACTGACCGTTTGACCAAGCTCTTCAACCGAGGGCATTGGGAAGAATGCTTGCAGCGTGAATACACGCGCTGTCGGAGGTATCAGAGCGTTTGTTCATTGATGATGTTTGATATTGACCACTTTAAAAAAGTCAATGACACCTACGGGCATATGGCCGGTGACTACGTCATTCAGAAAACAGCCGACGTGCTTCGAAGCATTGCACGAGGAACCGATGTCATTGGTCGCTACGGAGGCGAAGAATATGGCGTTATCCTGGTTGATACGAATGCGGAACAAGCGAAGCTGATGGGCGAGCGATTACGCAAAGCCATTGAAGAAGTGACGGTCTCTTATGAGGGGCATGATATTAAATACACCATCAGTGCAGGTGTCAGTGAATATAAAGAAGAGCTGTCAGATCATAAGCAATGGATTGAAGAAGCAGACCAAGGATTGTACCAATCAAAACGATCTGGAAGAAATTGCGTCTCAATATTTGATCCATCAAATGCTGACTCCGAAAGCAGTGGTTGAGTGGTCTTCCCAATGGTTGAGGTAGAAGCGCATCCATTATAGCTGTGGTATATTCGACGAATTAGAAAGCCGGATGCAACTTGTGTTTTGAAAATATTTCCTAATGAGAAACACATCTTGTAACGAGCCACTTCTCTTGCAGTCGTTGCCATATTGATGGAGTAAAGGGTGAAGTTTACCACTTGGATGAATCGATCGCTGCTATTAGCGTTCGCATGTTTGATGATTCTCTCGCAGGCTGTTTTGGGACGGTCATTGCGAATCAATGGGGTAGCACTCTACGAAGAGTTAGGTGAGCCGTATTATTACGGCGCATTAAGCATTCAGACGCCATCTGATAATCCCGGAGTTTTGTTGTTAAACTTAGAACCTCGCAGGATGGAATTGCGTGTGGCTGCACGAAAAATTTCACCTCGCCGTTTCAAAAAGATGTGGAATGAATCGATAGCGACAAATAATAAAGAAGCCGTGATAGAAGCGTTTGCTGATGACATTCAAAATTTTTTAAAAATAATTAAAGACGATCTAATTGAAGGTGACCGCATGGTGATACAAACCGCTGGTGGGGATTCACCGGTTTTGGTCTCGCTCAACGGAGTTGATCTGCTACAAGCTCAAGACCCTGGTTTCTTTAACCTGCTTCTTCGCTGCTGGATTGGTGAAGTCCCCATTACACGAGAGTTCCGTCAAGATATTCTCGGTGTAGATTCTGAACGTTTGGCACTGCTCAGTGCTCGGTTTAAAGGGTTACATACTAAGCCCGGTCGAAGTGAAGAGATTGAAACCTGGATCGCCCAAAAAGTTCAATCGCCACAGCACCGGACAGTACAGTCAAAGCCCAAGGCGACCAACCCGGTGACGTCGACACCTCTGCCTGTATCTAAGTCAGCAGAACCGACAGTTCAGGCGCCATCTAGTACTGAAATCAATGCAAAATCTAAAGAAATAGACATAAGCAGTGACCAACCTGCCAGTGAAACGACTGTCGGTGAGACAGAAGCTTCGCAGACAGTTAAGAAAGAAAATGAAAAGCTCGAACTGGAAGATGAGCAAACCAAAGAAATTAAATCAGGTATTGGCAGCAAAATAACGAATGAGAGCGAATATTATTACGCAGCGGTTGACTGGGCGAGCAGGCACTCACAGTTTCCACCTGAGGCCGTAGAGCAAAGAATGGAAGGGGTGGTTCGCATTCGTGTAACGGTTGATCGTTTTGGGAAGGTCCTCCAAAAAGAGTTTTTGCAAAAAACGGATTATGCCATTTTGAATCAAGCCGCTGAGAAGGCAATTGATCGATCAGAACCTTTCCCTCCAATACCCTCGGTAGTGAAAGGGAAAACCTATCAATTTACGGTGCCTTTTCGCTACCAAGTCGATGCGAATTAAGTACGCATATGTTTTAAACATCACTATGGAGGAATGAGAGATGCTGACTCAACTGACCTTTCACCTAAGGGAACGTAAAGTGGTTGAGGAATTGAAAAACCATAATCAGCATCTTTCAAAAGCCGCTCTGAGAGCTAAATTCCAAACAATGTCATTGTCGCCTTATCGGTTTTACCAAGAGACAAACCATTTGTATTGGCATGACTTCTATAATGATTGGCGCTTAAGTTTGTTTGGGGGAATTGAGCACACTCAAACTTGGCTACAAGGTGATGCTCATGTCTATAATTTCAGCTCATACCCGGATCGTATGGGCAGACCCACCTTTGGCATGGATGAATTTGACTCAGCAATGGTTGGGGACTATCAATACGATCTATGGAGCTTAGGAATAAGTATTATCCTAAACTGCGGTGCCAATGCATTTTTCTCTTTTGATCAAGCTTCACAAGCTGTGAGGGTGATGGCAAAAGCTTACTGGAAAGTCTTAATGGCACATGCGCTGAGCGAGCCTGTTAAACTAAGTCAAACGCCCAAGTTAAGTCAGGAATTACAGCGTTTTCTCAAAAAAATAGGCAAAAAACAGACAATTAAGAACTTCTATAAGCAGTGGGTTGAAACCTTACCCAATGGTAACCGTGCGTTTTCCCAAAAATTACCCTTCCTTGAACCTTTAAATGCCAAAAATAAAGCCTTGTTTTTGGCAATATTTGCTGATTATCAAAGGGATGCCTGGTTTGATCATGATGCTTTACGGCAATTTAAAGTATTGGATGTGGCTCATCTCAAAACGGAAGGAGCCTCATCTGCCGAAACAGATCGCCTTTTCGTATTGATTGGCAATGCAAACAAACACTTAAAAGTTCTGGATATCAAAGAGCAGCACTTGCCTCCCGCATGCCAGTTTATGACTGATGCAGAACTGAGGCGTTATCGCCAAATATTTCCCAATGAAGGGTTGAGGCATGAGCAAGCTTTTTGTGCAATTTCTGGACACCCAGACCCATTTTTAGGCTGGATCGAGTATTCGGGTCGCATCTATTCAATTCGAGAGTTAAGCCCGTTAAAACAATTCTTTGATACCAGCACAATCAAAAAATTTAAAGCCTATAACAATATGGCAAAAGCGTGGGGACGTTTGTTGGCTGTAGAACACTTGCGTGGAGCGAGAACTTTATTTGGTGACAATGGAATGCCTTTCGCACAAGCGTTTGCCATTGTTGCCGAGCATCAAGACACATTTTTAGATATGGTTCAAGACATCAGTGAATCCTATGCGAACTGTGTGGTAAACGATTATGAGGTTTTCCTGCTGGAATTTTCTGCTGATTATGTTTAGTACCCTGTGCAATGCGGGTGTATCTAAACGAAGCGATTAAAGTAAAGTTTTTCCGGGCATGAACCTATTGAATCCCTAGGCCTAGTTCATATGAAGGGGCGGGTATACGCTCCGCTACTTGGCCGCTTCCTAAGAGCCGATCCATTTGTACAAGCACCGACCAACTCACAGTCGCCTAACCGCTACAGCTATGTGTTTAATAATCCACTGAGTTTTACTGATCCAACAGGCTACTTAATCTCATGGGGAGGCGGACTTTTTGGAGGAATATTTGGCACAGGACCTGCCATGCTGGGAGCAATGTTCCCTTCTCGATTAGGCAGCAGCCTTGCCCAATTCGATTACTGGATGCATACCGACCAAGGATTAGGACCTCAGCTCGTGCAAACTGGGATGAGGGTCGTTGCTTGTACCTATGGAACAGCCGTTGGGTGTGCTGCTGCATCGGGTGCCATGACTTACTGGTTAACAGATGGTGATCTGTCCCAAGGCATAAAAGCAGCCGCCATTGCCTATGCCAGTGCCTCAATTGCTGAAGGTATTGGTGATGCAGTTGAAAATGGCATCATTGATCATTCTCAAGCAGCTTGGCTGCATGGATTCAGTCAAGGAGGGTTGGGTGTAATAGGCGCAGGGAAATTTACCTGGAGAAACTTTGGATCTTCATTTGCCTCAGGCTATGTTGGCCATGCCATGGGGAGATTTGAAAACCCTGGTGTTGATATCTTCTTGGCTGGTTCATTGGGCGGGGTTACTTCAAGAATTGCCGGTGGCTCCTTCAGTGATGGGTTTATAACTGCTGCAATGGTTAAGATCTTTAACAGGCATGCTCATGAGGACCCTTATGCTAGTGACTGTTCCCCAGGGGATAGTGGATGCGAGCATGTATATACCGCTCCAGATGGAAGACAGGTATATCGTACTCAAGGCGCAAGTCAAGCGCTTGTATTAGAAAACCTTGTTGGAGGATTTGTTAGAGGCGTTGTTGGATTTGGTAGGGCAATTGGCAATGGTGTTAAAACTGGCTTCGCGGGTCTTAGAACCTTTTTATTTGGTCCAGCTTGTTTTACAGCAAACACCCTGGTTCGAACTAGAGAAGGCCTTGTACCTATAAAAGATATAAAAGTTGGAGATCTGGTCGCATCGAAAAGCGATATAACGGGTGAGGTGGATTGGAAGCCTGTAGCACGAACCTTTGTATACCAAGATAAACAGGTGCTTAACATCCAGCTTATAAATCAAACTGGGATTGAAAAGAGTATTCAAGCAACACCAGAGCACCCTTTTTATGTTAATGGTATCGGCTGGGTACAAGCAAAAGACTTATCTATAAATGATAGAATTGGGACAATACACGAGAAATCTAGCAGAGTAGTATCGATAGCAAATGATGCTAATCTACATACTGTGTACAACTTTGAAGTTGAAAGTTTTCATACATATTTTGTTAGTGAATTAGATCTTTGGGTTCATAATAGCGGTATAAAAATTATGAATCCTAATAAAATTTTATTGAGCCATGAAGCTTAACTGAGTAAAACTTTTGGTGGATTCCATAGTGGAAAACAGTTAAAGATCTTGCTGAGGCACTAAAAGCAAATCCAAAGCTAGCCGAAACGATTCCACCGATTGAAGTTGTAAAATATAAAGGTAAGTTATATTCAGCAAACAATAGAAGACTACGGGCTTTTCAAGAAGCGGGCATTCCAGTTAGAACAGTAAATGCTAGCCCAGAAGTGGCAAAAGAAGTTAAAATAGGTTGTTAGGAAAATAATATGAATATATTAAATAACGGTGTCTTGAATGCGACATTTGATTATCTAACGAGAGAGCATTTTGATCTCTCGTCAATTTGGTGTGAATATTACGTTCATGAAGAATTTTTGGGCCTTGATTTGGATATTGATTGGATATATAGAGAACTATATTCGGTTAAAGAGGGCACAAATAAAAATATACACTACTTTTTCAATGTCAATCATTATTATGAAAAAACAGAGTTTGTATATGCTCTTGCAAAAATCCAGATAGGGGACGCTATTGTTGATGGCTATATTTTTGTCGTATGTGGAAAGGTACGCACGGTAGGCGTATTTATAGAGAACAAAATGGAGCCGTTTTCAAGGCATAAAGATTTAGATGAGGAAAACTCAAAATTGTTAACATTAATCAAGTCAAAACTGAATATTGACTTTAATTTTGACGGAAATATTAGATATGAGATTGAAAGAGATATACTACCATATATACCTCGATTTGGTATGGTAGAGGTGCCTTACTTAAAATAATGCGTAAAAAATCAACTTGCTTCTATTGGTTGCCGGCTTGCGCAAAAGCTGGCAATTTTCCATTGATAGATTCATCTGTTTGGTGGTATTTCTTCTACCCTTGCTCACCTTCCTTTTGTTCAAAGCATTCCCATTGCCTATTTGACAGTGAGGGAGGAATGGTGATTTTTTCGGGTTCAGTTTTTTCGAACCATTACTGACGCCGCTGGCAATTTCAGTACAAAAAACGTTAAAACCCAAGTGGGATAAGGTTTATAATGAATGGTTATAAAAAAACCTCTTCTTAATTAAGTTCGATCACATTGAGAAGGGGTGTACCTTGAAGATGTTAAAAATGCAGTTGCTTACTTCAGTAGGGCTTACACTCGAATATTTATGCGTGTACCTACTTCAAAGCCTTAATGTAATTTTTTATTTCAAAGGCGGTTAAGTGATTTCATAACGTATTGAAATATAAAGAGCCACTCAAACAAGCCTTTCCATGCTTTAAATCAGCGGTTGCTTCAATGGTTATGCAATATATAATCAGCCAGCCTTTTTCGCTCAGTTGGCGTTAAACCCACTGATTGTTATCTCGAACCCTAAATTGAAGCAGTATCATGAACGTTAAAGTACTTCCTCTTGTGATATTTATAGCTGCACCCTCCACTAGCTTTGCAGAAGAAACGACTTATTTTGGTAGTTTCAGCTACGGAATGCCGACACTCAATGTAAAATCAGAGCTTTCCATTTACGGAAATTCAAGCTCTAAATCAGATGATTTTACTGATAATTCTAAATGGCTTGCTGGGCGCTTTGGTGCATACTATGGTAATGCTCGCTATTATGGCCAACTCGATTATGCTTCAGCGGGTCACAAAGACGCTAAAAAAGATGTTACCTATACTGCTTTAACTGCAAATGCTGATTATGTTTACCGACCAAACGAAATGGTTGGTTTATTCGCTGGGGGGCATTTTGGATTAGGTTATGCCGATTTCTTTGAAGCACGTGAAAAAGCTGGCATTGCACCTGGATTTCAATTAGGAAGTTTTCTTCATCTACAAAATGGTATCGAGCTAGAACTTGGTTATCGTACAACCTTTACTCAAATTAAAACAGATGATGATGGTGGCAAGCGTCCAGAATTATCACTGAATCGTGTATCTGGTTTTTACGTATCGGCGGGTTACACGTTCTAATCACCAAGAAAAAATTTGACTGTCTAGTGCATGGACGCGCTAGAAACACCTTTAACATAAAGTCCTATATCACTCTTTCAATACATCTTCACTATCAAAACCTGGTAATTGTTAATGATATTTAGAACGATTTTTTTGCTTTTTCTTAGTCTGTCTACAGGATGTGCAGTCAATAAAGTAGATAATAGGGATATACAGCCAAGCCAAGCAATCGAAACTACGTTACCAGTTAACGCTACATTAGCTATTTACATTCCAAACGATGAATTAAATGAAAAATTCTTTGTTTATCATGGTAATGGTAGTAGAACACGATTTCATACTGGGCTTAAATTAGAGGAAGCAAGCTTCAATGTGGCAAAAAAATATTTTAAAAAGGTAGAACGCTTTTCAAATGAAACCCCTCTCAACTATTTATTGAAATTAGAAAGTGAAGTGTCGCTTAGTACTTACTGGGGAGTTTATAAAACAACCATCACGGCATCGCTATACAACAGCAATGGAAAACTCATAGACCAGTCATCAGTGACGGAAAGTGAAAAATCTAGTTTTCTTCATGATAGAAATGCTTTCTATAATGCTTATGTGGATAGTGTTAAATCATACTTAGACAATGTTATTCAAAATAACGATGAATTCAATGCTGAACGCTCTAAAAAAGAAAAACCCAAACCTATTTCATTTGAAAACTCTCAGGAATCAAAATTCCTAGAGTTAAGCGCAACTGGTAGTGGGTTTTTTATCAATAACAACGGGTATATCGTAACCAACCAGCATACTGTGGGAGACTGCTTGGCAGTCTCCGCAAATTACAATGGCGTCCAAACAGATGTTTTTGTAATTGCAAGCGATAAAGATATCGATATCGCTGTGCTTAAAACAAACATAAAACCCAAAAAGTTTGCTACGTTTTTGGACTCAAAGTATGAGCCTAGGCTTGGAGAAGAAACAATTACAGTTGGATTCCCTCTTCATGGAATATTATCTAATAAACCAACACTAACCGCAGGGAATATCAGCGCTTTAGCTGGATTGGAAGGAAATGAAAGCTTCCTTCAAATTTCCACCCCAGTTCAACCTGGAAATAGTGGCGGCCCCCTGATTAACGGCAACGGATTAATTCACGGTGTTGTTCAAAGTAAACTGGATGCGATCAGCTTAGCTGCATTTACAGGTGATATTGCTCAAAATATAAACTTTGCGATTAAAAGTGGAGCAGTAATTGACTTTTTGAAAAAAAATGGAGTGAAATTTTCAGCCAAAGCTCCAGGTAGAACCACTAAAAAATCAATACCTGATATCGCAGATGAAGCCACCAAGTATACCCTTCAACTCATGTGTCATGGGTAAAACTTAATAGGTTCATTAATTGATAGGGTGTTCTTATTCAGTAGAAGCACTCTGACTATACCGAAAGAGGATACAGTCGATTCATATTGCCAGGAATTGTCTTTTCTATAAATGAAGCTACAGTAAACGAATTTATGGTCATATAGCATCCATAAATATTTATCATTATCAAGTCACAAACTAACGGTTAGAACATGATTTTCAGAATACTTCTTTTAAGCGTACTAACATTATCTGTAGGATGCCAAAACCTGCAAAGACATGCTACAGCATCAAAATATGAACGCTCTTCGGAAAAAGCTCTTGTTATTGTCTCGATAAAGGTAAACTCCTACTCCCCTCGTGCGAAAGGAAAAGTATTCTTTCATGAAAAACTACCCGGCCCTGTTACAAGAGATAGATATAATGAAGCACCTTACTTTGATTCTGTTAGCAAAGTGTCAAACCATAATAATGGTGTTTCCATGGTGGATAATAAAGCAAATATTGCTGGCCTATATGAATTAACACCAGGATTGTACGAATTAACTAATTGGCATGTCATCACTACTCAAGAGGAAGGAAGAAACAACGTTACATACTTGCAATACCTCAAGAGAACAATCATCTCGCCAAAGTTTGAACTTGAGGCTGGTAAGGTCTATTACCTGGGGCAATTTACGTTTAATCAAGATAAAATGTTGGTGGATGAAGGATTAATTGTTGATACCTATGAACCATGGGATATCACGGTGAATCACACTATGAATAATTATAAAAGGGATGTTAAAATCGCTAAGGATAAAAATTCTAGTATAAGTGAAGTTAAAATAGTACATAAAATAAACTTTCCTAATCTAAACAAGAAACTAAATGCCGAGCAAGAAAGAATGGTGAGCTCTCATCAAAAACCAGTTGTTGTTCCAATATTTATTTATTAAAACACATTGATTCCCTTGAGGCTTAGTAACAAACCTCTAAGCCTTTTAAACTAGATATCCATTAATTAGGGGTACTATCAGTAGTCGGGACTAGCCTTGAATGTAGAAAACCACTTATACATTTTGCTTATCCTACATATATACCTTGAACAGATAATCATTGAACCAAATTTACCTCACTGACCAAGCACCCGAATGCATGTATCTACTTTCATTGTGACATCTCAAGAAGCATTGGCTGTAACCTATTGAAGTTGATTATTTTGCATTCAAAAATGTCAACTCTATGTTAACACCCACCAAGATTACTTGGATTTCTGTTTGTTTTTTATCCAGAGCGGGTGGATTCAAACACTTAAAAATTCAGCAATAACTTGTAAAAAAAGGCTTTTTTTGAAACCAGCGAATTCATCAAAATCTGAGGATTTATGTCAACTTTATGCCAACAAATTTCTTAAACTCCTAAACACCGCATAATTACTGGGTTCAAGCTAGCACGTTTACAGCCTATTGAATCCCTGAACCTAGTTATGAACTGGCGGGTATACGCTCCGCTACTTGGCCGCTTCCTAAGAGCCGATCCATGGCTACAATTCTCCTTGAATGTTAAGTAGAAATAAAAAGATTTAGCCCTTCGCTAAGTTCGTGGCTGCCGAGTGCTTGGGTTTCAATTGGCCCCCACTGAATGCGGATGCTTTTCTGTATTTGCTCAAGGTCGTGTTTAATGGTTGCTTCACAAAATACTTGATATTCACCCATGAAGCGACCAAGGCTCATCTGATTGATGTGGAATATAGCGGTGTTAATCTCGTGCTTTAAGCGATCTTTTTGTTCAGCTGTGTTGGCAAACAAATGACACAGTCTTTGTATAAAGCTAGAACCCTTAGGCGCCTTTTTTGAAAAAAACAAGAAGTTAAATTTATCCTTAAAGCCTTTAGGGTTGTAATCAAGATGACTATTGAAACGTTCAAGTTTGTCTTTAATGCTTGATTTAACAGTCGAAAAGTTAACATCTTCCTTGAGAAGGGTTTTATGTTCTTTTACATACAGGTTTTTCATCGCGAGGTAGCCTGCGATCTGGGTGCATTGCTTTACTTTTGCAAGCACTTCATCGGCGTGCTCTGCCATAAACTTCATTCTGTTAGCATCGCTGAAATGTTCATTGAAGGCTATTTGCTTCCTATCAAACCAGTCATTCTTATCTTCAATTTCTGTTGCTGGGTCAAATTCAAATGAACGTTTACCGCGCTCCTGGCTTAGTGCAAAGGCTTCGTCAAAATAAGCGTCAGCTGACTGTTTAAGAGTATTCAGCTTTTGATAAAAAACACTTAAGCCCTGATACTTTTCATCCACTAACCGTCCTTGCTCTAACACGCCCTTGAGAGCACGATTGATTGCGTTTGTCTGATCCTGAAACTCAGTGGGCTCTAATCCGGCATACAGCTCATGCAGCTGAGCTTTAAGGTGTTTTGGCATGTTAAAAAAATCTTCAAGCTCGCCATTGCTTAAGTGCTTGCTAAGGTCGTCAATTGAACAATCTAAGAAGCTTAGTTCTTTCTGGAAGGGCCTGTATTGATCATGTTTGAAAAAATCTATGGATTCTTTTAATTCGGCTTCTAAGGCGGTCAATTTTTCAGTAACGCCACCAAGTTTAGTGCGTAAGTTTTTTTCAATGCTATTCTTTCTGATAGCCTCTTCTCTTGCGAGCGCAGCCCTCTTATCTTGTTTGTGTTTTTTAGACGCTTGTCGAGACAGTTTTCTGAAAGATCTATTTAAAATGCTTTTAGCGTTTTCAAAACGCGCTGTCGATTCAGAAGGTGGTGATATGGTATCTGCCAAAGGATCTGCTTTGTAAGAACGGTTAAGTTCGATTTTTCCGGTGAGAGGATTCACCCTTAAAAACTCAGAGGCTTCTTCCCTTACAAATTGGGTGATGCATTCTACGAAAGAGCTTCCATAAAAGCCGTGATTTTTACAAAGTGCGTTGAGGAGTGATTTTAAGATCCTCGGTCCAGCTAAGCTGTCTACCGAAATCATGCCTCTAGGGTCAATATGCACGTAGTCAGCTACCGACTTACCATCGGAAAGTGGGTGTTTTAAAGCATTTTGAACCGATGATAAATGTTTTTTATTGCCATAAACATAATCATTTAACAGCTTGGAAAGACTGACGCCCATTGATTCGTGACGAAAATTGGAATCATCACACCATGCGAGTACTGCAGAGGGTTCAGGATTTCTGTGGATTAGATAGCTTGCTGTTTCAGGCTTAACGGAAGGCATAGCAGATTGGCTCCCAGTAGCTGATTTGTCTGAATTTAGTCTAATGGTATGACCAGTCTGATGCGAGATCTAATACTATTAGTCGTGAAAAATTATATTTTGGAGGGATAGATATTAAGTACGCTTGAAATACTTACTTCGTTGCTTGATCTAGAAATTGAAATGGCTATCGTGAATCATTCGCCGCACTGTTGGTGTGTGCCTACTACAGGGCTTCGAATTGATCCCCTATTATCTCTGGTTACCGGTAGCTTTTTCACACTCGATTAAATGAAGTCGTGCAGGGTGTTGGTTCTTTTAACGCAAATGTTACTGCAAAGTCCGCGTCTTTCAATGTAGCCATCAATTTGATGGATGGATTGGAATAAAGATGATGTTGCTGCTTAACCCTAATAAAAAAATTGAAAAAAATGCTTATGAAATGCACATGCCTAAGTAATCAGTGTAAATGATAGGAATTTTTTTCTCCATGAGATTTGCATAGGTAATGGGGTATTCTTTAGGTGGAAAAGGGTAGCAAGAAGAGCTATGGTTGGCTTTCTCTGGAGTCATATGAACCAAAGGCAAGATGTTGAGGCCGGTGGTTTATCAATAAACGAGAGCTTTAGTGATATTGCTGTGTATTGAAGGGGACGTATGATTTTTGATTTTAACCTGTTCAGTGCTGCTGAACGGTATCACTTTATGACACAAAGCATTATTCCTCGCCCCATTGCTTGGGTGCTGACGAAAGCTGAAAACGAGACCTATAATCTGGCCCCTTTTTCTTATTTTAATGCGGTTTCAAGCCAGCCAGCCTGCGTAATGTTTTCTCTATCCACCAAGGCAAGTGGTGAGCAAAAAGATACGTTAACGTGCTTGCAATCGAATCCTGATTTTACCCTGCATATACCCAGTTATGAGTTGATGGAAGTCGTTAATGAAACGGCAAAAGAGTTGCCTTTGGGGGAGTCTGAACTCGATCGCACCTCTTTGACATTGGTGAATGAAGAAGGGTTTGCGTTGCCTAGGGTTGCTGAAGCCCCGGTCGCATATAATGCTAAAGTCCTAGATATATACAGTCTTCCTAATTCAACGCAAAAGGTTATATTTGCGGAAATTTTGCATTTATGGGTAAAAGATGAAGCTGTTCTCTCCCGTAAAGGGCGTTCTCAATTCAATGCAAAAGAAATTGATCCATTGACGAGACTTGGAGCCGGTGAGTTTAGTCGCATCACCGATATTGAGGCATTAAAACGCCCTTAACGAAAGCCAGTTTTTACTGTTGTCATCTTATTGGATGGTTTTTTGTGGGGAATTCATTAATCAACTAGTCAAACAGCTAGCTTTACAGCTTAGACAGCTCCGAATACCATTTAGCGCCGTTTTTTGCTCAAATAATGGGCAAGACCTAAACAGAGTGAAGAGTGTTCTTCACTCTGCACACCCCAGTCAGTATGGGCTCATTACGACATGTCACCCTCAGTTTTTACATATGCAGTATTCAGTTTCTTGTTTTTTTCTTGGTCCATTTTTTTGTTTTATTGGCTGCCTATTCTTGAGCACTTAGGTTTTGGGGTAACCCAGGCGGGCCAGTTGATTTCAATAGGGCTTATAACTCGAGGCTTTGCAGCTTACTGGTTTTATCCCTTTTGTATAAAGCGGTTGGGGGTTATTAAATTTGGTCAGTGGTTATACCCACTGCTTGCGTTCATGACACTTTGTCTTGTATTACCCATTCCTCTGGGTGTTAAAGCGATTCTTAGCGTTCTTATCTCAACCTTCTTGCCTGTTGGTATTCCGCACAGTGAAACCATTGGCAGTGCTGCACAAAAGCGTTATGACACTGATTACGAACTGGCAAGAATCTTTGGCTCTTCCAGTTTTATTCTGTGTATCCTCCTGACTTCGGTTATGACAGAGGTGGCAGGGTTTGGTGCATCACTGGTTTTTCTAGGCTTAATTTTGGTGGGTATGTCAGCTCTTTTCTGGAAAGTCAGAGCCTTTGATACTTCTACTACCAGTGGTGCTGGAGGCGGACGTTTACCAAAGCATTACTATGTTTATCTCGCCATTGCGGCAGCTTTGCAAGCTTCACACGCGGTTTACTATGCGTTTGGCGTTAAAACCTTTTTGGATTACGGGCTTTCTACCACCTACGCTTCCAGTTTGGTGGCTCTAGGTGTGGTTGCGGAAGTTATTTTCTATGTGTTTTGCAAGAAAGCAGCGCGTTTAAATGTTCTCTATTTGCTTCTCCTAGGCAGTGCAGGAGGGGCAGTGCGCTGGATGCTTTATGGCAGTTTTTCAAGCCCAACCCTTTTGATCTTGGCGAGTGCGCTTCATGCCTTCAGTTTCAGTGCGAGTCATTTAGGGTTCATTTATTATGTTAGTCGTAGAGTGCCTGAGTACCTATGGCCTAAAGCATATGGTGTGTATGCTGCTGTGTGCATGAGCTTTGCGACAGGAGCGGTCACGGCGTTAGTCGCACCCCTTTATGAACTCTCTGTTTCAGCCAGTTTTTATTGTATGTCTGTTTTGAGTGGGCTGGCGTTACTGGGGTGTGTTTGGGTCAGAAAAGATCAGCGACAGGTGATTGAGAGTTAGAGTTAATGAGCGAGAGGGTGCAGATTCCCTCTCGCGTGAAAGCTTATTTACCGGGCGTTGGCCATTTCCAAGGCAAATGCGGAAGCTAACTTAGCAAACTTCATTGCATGAGCTGCCGAGTGACCGCTCTTGTCAACGGTGTCTCTAGATGTGTGAATATGTGGGTTCATATCACGCTTTCTTGCTTCAAATGGCATGATGGCAGGGTAGCGGTTTTGTGTCCATGAAGCATGATCTGAACAAGCGTAACCGCATTTGTCCCGACTGTAATTGATCTCAGGGAAGTAAGTGTCGAGAACTTTTTCGGCCATCTCTGTTAAATTACGATCGGTGTAATCGCTCATAAAAACAATGTCTTCATTAGAGCCTTGATAATTGGTCATGTCGAGCTGTATGACAGCCTTAACGTCTTGATTCGATGCACGGTACTGTGACGCTATGTCTTTAGAGCCTCTGAGACCCACTTCCTCAGCTGCGTAACCCATAAATTGAATAGTTCTTTTGGGCCTTATATTGGAAGACAAGAAAGCTCTGGCAACTTCTGTCAAAGTTGCGATGCCGGAAGCATCGTCATCTGCGCCCGGAGCGGTTCCCCAAGAAGGCATCCATTGATTGATGGAGTCCAAGTGGCCGCCAATGACAATGATTTCGTCGGGATGTTCTGTCCCTGTTAAAGTCATCACGACGGAAGGCTGGCGCCATGAATGTTTAAATAACTGAACGGTTGCGTCAGTTCGTTCACCGATCATATTTTTCCAGCTATCCCGAATAAAATGAGCGGCTTCTTCACCGCTTTTACTCGAGTAATAACGGTTTTTGAAATCGGCCAGAGAGGCGATGAAGTCGAGTATCCGCGATTCGCTGAGTTGTTGGGTGAGAGTGTCCACTTCATCTTGATGTTTAAAAGAAGGTTGGAGTGTGCTGGCGAATCTTGGCTGAATGGGGGCTTGTACCGATCTCAAAGCATCAGCCAGGCTGCTATGCGTCACAAAGCCACCGCAGCGCTGGTGATGTTGGTGCATATAAGAGGACAGAGTGGATACTTGATCGGCATCCACCTTTGCAATCATCACGTTTGGGTTTGTGTGTGGCAAATTGGCAATGCTTCTTGGGATGGCGATAGAGCGGGCATGTACTTGTTGCAGTGCCGCTTCAGCGTCTTGATCAATGGTGATCCAGACTTGTTCTTCGCTGCTAAACCCTGTTGTAGGAAACAATAGGCTGGCTGATAGGCAGCTGCCCAGGATACCTTTTGAAAACAGACTTTTTGCACCCGTTCTTTTAGGCATGAAACCGCTCACCTTGGCTTTGATTTGTTTCATCTGGGTTCACCTTTTCAATTGCCCAAATGTTACATTGAAGGTAACCCAGTGTAATAATCAATCGTTGAGGGCCGCCAAAATAACAATAAATACGTCAATCTAACGACTTGGCATATGGGTTTAATGCTTTCATACGCTTCCATCTAAAATAAAAGAGATGGTTGGCTGTCACAGCACTTGAGCAGCATAACTTTTGCATTTTACACCTTTGTTATGCCCCCACAGTACGCTTGGATACTATGCGCATCCTCAAACTAATCATTACATGCCTTGGGGTTGTTGGCTGGCTAGGCTATGCGACCGCTACTAAAGCCGCATCCTATATGGAAGTAGGGTCGGTGACCGTTTCAACAACGGTGGATCAGGGCGGTTGGGTGACGGTCAATCTGCAGGGGATTTATACGAATCCAGTCATTGTGGCGGGGCCTGCTACGCACAATAACGATAATACACTGGGTATTCGTGTTAGGAATAAAACGCCAACCAGTTTCGAGATTGGGGTGCAAAGCCCTTGCGAATCTGCTGGGTCGGTTGCCTCTGGGGCAACTTGCCCAGGGAGTTGGTCCCCCGAAACTTTGAATTACATTGCCATAGAACTGGGAACATGGACATTGGAAGATGGCAGTGTTGTGACGGCAGGGCTTTCAACAATAAGTGCCGTTCGTCATAACCCTACCGCTTTAGACGCAAGTCAGCTGATCGGGTACAGCTTATTCAATGATAACCCCGTGGTATTGCATACCGTTAATAGCTATAACGATTCGGGCTTTATTGCCTCCTCTGTATGGCGACCCTGGTTTGGGTTAATTTGCAATAATGCTAACGCTGACCGATCGGCTACCCCTGGCTTGTTGGCTGCTTGCCTTGCACTGGAAGGCATGGAGGTAACGGCTAGTCATAGCCCTGAAACCGTTGGATGGTTGGCTATTGAGCGGGGTTCAGCCACGGCCGATGGTTACGAGTTTATAGTCGGAGAGGGAACAGTCACTCGCCATGGGGGTTGTAATAAAGTTGGCGGTTTTAGTTTTACGACGGCTCCTCTTGTGATTGCCAGTCATCAAACCGCAGCAGGCGATGATGGAGCTTTATTAAGGCTTTGCAATTCTGGCATTGAAACCAATGGTATTTCATCTCATGCGGATGAAGATCAAGTGGTCGATGCTGAGCGAACAGGAGATGGGGAAACAATCGGGTATTTGGCTTTTCCAGAAGCCGCTTTAATTAAGCTCGCTTCTGCTGATTTAATTGCCTATTACAGCTTTGATGGCATTACAGGACAAACGGTTTTCGATACTAGCGGTAATGGCTTAAATGGCACGTTGGGTGGCAGTAGTTCTCCGGGTTCAGATGACCCGACTAACAATTGTAATGGCTTTTTAGATTTTTATGAGGATTACGTACAGGTTGCAGACAATGCGTTGCTGGATTTGCCTGCTGAATTTACCATTAGCTTCTGGTTTCGTACATCATGGAACCCAAGTGGCGCAAGCGGAAGTCAATTTCAATTACTATTAGGCAAAGATAATAATTTCGGATTTTGGCTGGAAGATGAAGGGTTCGCATACAGTACCTGGGAATTCTACTGGGATTGGCAAAACAGCTCAGGTACGGGAAGGGTTTTTGATACAGAAGATGAAAACGCGAATATTTATCCTAACACTTGGTATCATGCAACCTTCACATATTCTCAATCAGAAGCCAGGCAGGCTATCTATTTAAATGGTAATTTGCTGGCTACTGCATCTTATAATGATACCCTGGCTACTAATTCTCAACCTTTGAGAATGGGGGTTTTTACCTCTATAAACTATCCGCTTTATGGTTCTATTGATGAAGTTCGAATTTATAACGGTGTTTTAGATGCTCTGGAGATAGCTGAAATATCGCAACCTTATGACAATTGCGCACCTACTCGAAAATTAGCCTATTTCAATTTTGATTATACCGTATTGCATGGCATCGCAAATGAGGTGGCGGATGGTACCGGCAATAATGCGGGTTTGACGCCTTTAAATGGTGCCACAACCGCAGAAGTTGATCGAGCTATAAGCAGTACGCCCGGCACTTGCGAATATCTCGTTTTAGATGGCGTAAATGATTATCTGCAAACGAATGATTCGGCCACGGAACTACAAGTTTATAATGATTATTCTGTCACTTTTTGGATTAACTCTGCATCGTCACAAAAAAGTTTTGCTGCTATTTATTCGAAAACGGATAGTTCAAATTCTACGAACCATTGGACGCTGCAGCAGGATGGTAGTTCTGGCGGTTTAGCGGTTGTTCACGGGGGGAGTTTTTGGGATACAAGTCTCGATATCAGCGATATTTCAGGCGGCTGGCACCACGTTGCCATCGTGAGAGAGGGAACGACGCAAAGGGTTTATTTGGATGGTAGCTGGCGTTACAGTGGAACCTTTCCTACCGCTCCTGGAAACGGTAATGGGCACCTTAATATAGGCACAGACCGGACGGGATCTTCTTCCTATGCTTGGGATGGATTAATTGATGAATTTAATGTTTACGATTATGCGTTAACGGATCCTGCTGTTGCGGGTTTGGCTGCCGAAACGCATGCTTGTAAGGTTGCATTCTCGTCTTGTGAATTCACATTAAGAGATCAATTCGATACCGTTTCTTATTCCCAAAATGATGGGACGGAATACTTTTCCAGCCAATGGCTAGAGAATGATGACAATTTACCCAATAGCGGTACATTGCAAATACTCGGTGGTGAAGCCACGTATCAAGCCAGTTCTGGTTCTGTTGTATTTGATCGATTTGTTAATCTCAGCGAATCAGATAATCCAAAGCTCAGTTTTCGGTTACGATCATTGAATACCGAGGGTAGTGGGTTTTTGGCTGATAGTGTTGAGGTTTACGCCTATGATGGCACAACATTCTTTCTAATTGAACGAATTGATACATTGGAAGGAACCCAAGATATAACGCGCACTTATAATTTAGGTGGGTATTCCATAGAAGATGGCGCTATACGGTTTGCTTTTAATACCAGTGCTTCAGATGAAGTGTTTTACTTAGATAATGTTGATATTCGTCCATTTTGTGCACCTACAAGATACGTCGATATTACCGTAGATAGCACAGCCAGCACTTGTACACCTGAAATTGTTACGCTGAGAATTTGCCAAGATGCCAATTGTAATAATGTATTTTCGCAATTTAATGGGACCGTAAATTTAACCACAAGTAGCTCGCATGGTACTTGGACGGCACCCTTTGGTAACGGCACTTTATCTGATCCGACACCAAACGACGGTCAAGCCAGTTATACTTTTTCAACAGATGATGCGGGATTGGTTTATCTGTATTTATCGAATCCGCACGCTGATGTATTACGTATTACCGGCACCTCAACAGATTTATACAGCGATATTAGTGATACGGTGACTTTTTCGGATAATGCCTTGAGAGTGACTCCAACACTCATCGGAGGGCAATCTTCAGTCATTGCCGGGAAATCTGTTCCCTTAACAATTGAATACGTTGCCCGTGACGGAGCTGAGTGTGGCGTAATTCCTTGCAGCGGTACTTTTAACATAGCCACTTGGGCTTCGCATAATACATTTTTGGGGCCACCGTCACCAAGCTCTCCTGCATTGAATGGGAACAGTATTCCGCCACTGTTTTCTTCGGCCATAGATGTGCCTTTAACGTTCACAAATGGCACTGCCTCTGCAACCCTATTACATAATGATGTAGGTGTTTATACCTTGAACTTTCAAGACACAACCAGTGGTTGTGCGGTCGATGCCAATAATGACCCGATAACAATTTCAGGAAATTCTTCTTCTATTATTATGCGACCTTTTGGACTTCGATTTGCCAATGAACCAACCAATCCACAACTGGCACAAGACAGTCTGACCATCAATGTGGAAGGCGTTTTGTGGGAGGCTGGGGATGATGTGAATACGGATGGATATCCTGACACAGGAGCTGATCTATCAAATAATACATTGATTCCAAATTACGGCAATGAAGGATTTCCACAGCCGCCCACGTTGTCATTAGTGGAAACGTGGCCAACAACAGCAGGCTCGACACAAGGAACGCTATCCTCAGGCATGAGCAGTCGAGGCAACGGGTTGTATACCATGAGCTTGTCTTACTCAGAAGTAGGCGAGATTCAGGTGCAAGCGACAGTCAATGGCTATTTGGGAAGTTCTGAGAATCTAAGCCTGTCAACAGACTCACAATGGCTAAGATTTCACCCATCGTATTTACAACTCAATCCTGTTGCATCACCGAGCCTTCAACCCAGTTGCTCTGGCGGGAATTTTTCCTATCTAGGTCAAACACTGGGTTATAACGTACAGCCCGCTTTTGAGTTGCGTGCCTATGGCGTTAACAACGTTGAAGTGAACAATTATAAAGAAACGTATTTTAATTGGGCGCCTACGCAAGGGCCGGCGTTAGCCGCTAATTCTTCTATGACAGATGCAAATTTTAGTGGGACGCCAGGTCTGGTTTATGGGGCGACGGCTTGGAGTATTCTTTCTAACTCCAGTAATCAATACGGCATTCCCACAACCTTTAGTTTAAATCACAGTTTTGATTACCCAAAAGGGATTAGTCCAATAGACCAATTCACGCCTGCTCCCAGTATTACCTGGCTCTCCAGTTATTTTGTGGATTCTGATAGTGTTTGTTTAAAAGACAGTCATGCTGATGCTGATTGCAATTCATTAAACTTCACAGTCGGTGCTGGAGGCAGTTCCATGCGATATGGGCGATTACACCCGCAAGGAACTTCTGGGCCAAGCGAGGAGGACTTGGAGGTTATTGTGCATGCAGAATACTGGGACGCTGCTACAAGTACCTTTATTGTGAATGCTCAGGATAGTTGCACCCCTATTAATTCAAATTATTTTGATCTCAATGGAGGCGTCTATACGGGCAATCTTGATAATGGCGAAACAGCATTTATCAGTGATTCTGATCTGTTAGTCAGCGGTGAGCGTATTTTAACCCTTATTTCGCCGGGAAGTGCCAATAGCGGCAGTGTGCTCTTTGACATGGAGTTAGATGCAAATGGGTTAGGCTATCTTATGTACGACTGGGAGGGTACGGGGTCAGACATAAATCCAGATGCGCGTGCTACCTTTGGGATATATCGAGGCAACGATCGAATCATTTCTTGGGAAGAAATACAGTGGTTTTTCTATTTTTTTAAAGATATAAGATGTTTTTAAACATAAATACATTTCCCTATCCGAAATTCTACATAAATTGACGTCTTTTACGACCTATATCGGGTTGTTAAACGTTCTTTTCACCGCTGTTCTGATATAGCATCTACGTTAGATGAGAGTTGATCCCTGCTCTGAATAAAGCTGATGGTGGGGTAATGCTCGCTCCCTCAATAATGGCAAGTGCTAAGTGAGTTGCTCTATGGAAGTTGAAAGATTTGTTGCATTTTTAGCTGTTGCATCAATAACAATAGCCAGTCCTGGTCCAGGCGTTATCTTGACAATTAGCAACGCTATTAAGTATGGCTTCAATGGAGCGTTAGCCGGTATATTGGGTATTGTGGTGGGAATGCTGATCATTTCAACCGTTGCGGCAAGTGGGGTAGGGGTCGTCATTCTGGCTTCTAAGGATACCTTTCTTGTCCTTAAATATTTAGGTGCAGCGTATTTGGCTTTTTTAGGAATAAAGCTCTGGTTCTCGAAAAGCAAAGAAAGAGTAGGTGAAGCATCCTCTGAACAGCAAGGCATTTCGGCGTTTACAAAAGGTTTGTTGGTAACGTTAGCGAACCCTAAAGCACTGGTTTTCTTTGTCGCTCTGTTTCCTCAGTTTATTGATACTAAGCAATCAATATTAAGTCAGTTTATAGCGTTATCGACAACATTTTCTCTTTTAGTGTTGGGAATACACTTGATATATGCGCTTATGGCTGGGCATGCAAAGCAATGGTTCTCAGCGGAAACTGGCTACCAAGCGCTCAATAAGCTAAGTGGAGGATGCTTTTTTTCATTTGCGGTTGGATTGGCTTTTTATCGGTAGCTATGTCGAAAGTTGTATTTATACAGGCTCACCTTGAACCCATATTAGCTTATGGGCTCAAGGTGAGATTAATAATGGGTTATGTAGCCGTTTTCAATTCTGGTTCACCTTGAGACAACCAGTCTTCAAGAGAAATAAAGCCCGGTAATAAAATCCCTTGGAAAGCTTTCAAATCGAAACGCGTGTTGTCGTTAACATCCACCAACGTTTCTGGTTCTGCATATACACGCGGCGTTTTATAAAGATAATAAACCGCTTTCCAATGACTGGGGCTAACATAGCTTTTTGGAAGCTGTCTTTTTAACCAGCTACGTACCATGGGCGCTCGACAGCTCGGCATGGTGGGAAATAAATGATGCTCAATATGATGGCTGAAATGAAAGTGCAGGCGATCGACCCATTTTGGGGAGTTAACACTCATGGAGTTGTCTACGGGGTTGTTGGTTTTGGCCTGTGGTCTTAAAAAATGGTTGGTTAGAATGTAGCTTTGTATCACAAAATTACCAATCATCATCGGAATCAGTAAACCAAAAAGTGCTGCCCAAGGGCCCAGGAAAATCCCAAAGGCAATCCAACCCACTAACAGTAGCAGCATATTTCTGATAGCTGCTGAGCGATTAAACCCTTGGAATGATTTTCTGTGTTTCGTTTGTAACCATAGGACGGCCTGAGAATGCAGCGTGAATGAGTAAAACAAAAATAAATAGCTGTACCAAGTGCCAGATCCTGGGGCGAGTTTAACTAAACGTTTTTGACTAGGGTTGCGTTGATAGCGTTTTTGGTTGCCAAAGCTGTCCGGGTCTTTGTCACCCATATTGGTATTTCCGTGATGCACAATGTTGTGCCAGCGATGCCAGAAAGCAGGGGTTACTAAAAAAGGTGAAAAACCAATGCCTGCTAGTGCGCGTTTTAACCAGGGCGTTTTAACCACTGCGCCATGAGAAACCTCGTGACTTAAAAAGCCTAACGATCCGAAGGATTGCCCAATCAGCAAGGCTAAACCCAATGAGGCCCAGAAACCAAGCTCAGCTGTAGCAAGCAGATACCAGCTGACACCGATGATGCTTAACCAGGGTAAAAACCAAAGGGCTCTTAATGGAATGGGATCTAGAAGGTTCTTGGGTAGATCATGGCGAATTTGCTTTCGAATGACCGTCTCGGGTTTAAGAGACTGGGCATTAAGCTTGTCTTGAGGTACAGCATCGGTACTCATGTTCAGGCTCCTATTGTCTTTAGTGAACAAGTGTACGCTCAAATGAGTTCTGCGTACAAGTGTTTACCGAAAAAGACTTATACCGTTATATGTGTGACGGCTTAATAAGGGATTAGCTGAGGATTTTAGGGGGGTAAGGTGATATCATGCCCTCACTTACAGAAAAGCGACTTCCTTCAAGGCATTTCACATTTGGCCGTGATAGCGAGTAAGGTACCCAGTCTCCTGGCCCTCGACTATTTTCTCGTAAGACCTCCTTATTGGCATTGATTGCCTAATGGTGACTGTTTGGAGAGAGGCTTCGGCTTAATGAATCAAAGAGCACAGCAAAAGCTGAAAACCCGCCAAGCCATCATCTCGGCTGCTATTGAATTGAGTGATGAAAAAGGGTTTAGCGGACTTAGCCTCAGAGAGGTTACACGGTCTGCTGGTATCGCTCCTGCTACCTTCTACCGGCATTTTCCTGATATGGAAGCCTTGGGATTAGCACTCGTTGAGGAAATTGCACAAGTACTCAGACAGTTAATGCGTCAAGCGCGGCAACGGGTCCGAATTACCGGGTCTGTTGTGAGAACGTCTGTTGAAACGTTTTTCGAGTTTCTTGATGAGAACCCACATTTGTTTCGTTTACTGAGCGGTGATCGAGCCGGAGGGCCGCACAGTTTTCGCTTGGCCCTACGGTTAGCGAAACAGCGTTTTATTGACGAGTTGGCTGAAGACTTAGGAAATGACCGTGCGCGTTTGAACCAGCCGCTGTCTTACGTCCCTGAAGTGGCCGATATGATTGTTAATCAAGTTTTTTATGGGGGGTTGGAAGCACTGGAGAGAAACGAGACCGAGCGAAAAGAAATTGCGGAGAAGCTGATTGTTCAAATACATTTAACCTTGCAAGGCAGTAAAACCCTCTGGGAAATGGGCAGAGGGCGTAAATCTAAACAATCTGAAAGGCCGGATGGCAAAAGCTAATCAGAGTAGGTGAATGTGAGGTGGCGCAAATTTGGCTGATTGTTTGCTCACTTTGGCTTGTACCGCTGCTAACTGATTTGGCTTTCCTATCAATTGTTGTTGCAATTGGGCTTCAACCTGCAGGTTTTCACTGCGCGTTCGGTCGGGGTAACCTGATAATAAATGTTTTGCCGCTCTTATAGCATCTGGGGAGCGCTCTAGGATGCTTCTTGCCAGTTCGTTAGCGGCAGTTAATGGGTCATCATGAACCCGAGTGACCAGGTGGTTTGCTTGTGCTTCTTCAAGGCTGATATCTCTTCCCGTCAATACCCAATCCATTAATTGATCACGCGCGCAGAGCTCTGGCAATGTGAGACTAATGGACATGTCTGGGATAAGCCCCCACTGAATTTCTTTAACCCCAAAAACGGTGTCAGGGGCTGCAATCCTTAGGTCCGCTCCCATCGCGATTTGAAAACCAGCGCCATACACATGCCCTTGTAAAGCAGCAATAACAGGAATTTTTAAGTTCTGCCAGCCGAAAGCGATTTGCTGGACGAGAGTGCAATCAGAATCTGGGATCCTTGTTAATAATTTAGGCACCTGTGTTGGGTCTTTCATGACAGACATAATATCAAGGCCTGAACAAAAGCTGGCGCCTGCACCTTTCAAAATGACTACGTTAGCATTCGAGTCATCGGCGATTGCCAGTTGCGCTTCCAATAACCCTTCGAACATATCGAAAGTCAATGCATTGCGTTTCTCGGGCCGGTTAAGCGTGACATAGACAATCCCACTTTCATTCTCTATCGAAATATCGCTCATAACAGATAACCCTCTAATAAACCAAGAACTGTCCTAAATTGTGCCCTAGGCTGTATAGAGCTGGCTATTCCAAAGGTATTTTAAGGCGCAATGCATCTCAAAATTTAAGGCTTTTCCTGTTCAGTTGATTGTTTGGTTGGCGTAAGCTGTAAATCGCTTTTAATAAATACAAAGCGGCTACTCTTATTAGTGCGTTGTCAGAAATACCTGGGCGATAAGCCTCAGTTTATTCAGTCCATTTTTTCTTGAGCTAGGCAAGATAATCCAATGAAAACTAAAGTGGTCATTGCAGGAGCTGGCGCCTTAGGATTGTATCTAGGTGGACGTTTAATAGAACAGGGTATCCCGGTTGCTTTTTTAGGCCGAGAAGTCAACAAAGAAAGCGTTCGGCACGAGGGTATCACCTTATCAAGTGGATTGGGTTCAATCAGTCATGTACCGGCGCATCGTGTTGAATATGACACTAACCCGGCCATCATCCGTGAAGCGCACTGGGTATGGGTGACCGTTAAATGTCAACACACCAATCAGTTGTGTGAAGAGATAGGGGCATTTATTAGGCCCGGTGCAAAAATACTCAGTCTTCAGAATGGGGTACATAATGGGGTTTGGATTCGAAATCGCTTTCCCAAACACAGTGTTCAAAGTGTTGTTGTGCCTTATAATATTGTTTCTAAAGGGCATGGGCATTTTCATCAAGCCTCTTCAGGCACTTTGATTGTTGAAGCCAGCCATGAACCTTCAGCAGACCCTGTGGAAGGTTTGCTTGCCAAAGCCAATCTAAAATTCCAAGTGGTTGATTATATTTACCCTGTTTTATGGGGAAAGTTGTTGCTCAACTTAAATAATGCGATTAATGCTCTGGCAGGTGTATCCATTAAAGATGAATTAGCACAGCGTGATTATCGATTGGTATTCTCTCGATGTTTAGAGGAAGCCTTAGATGTTTACGAGCGTGCAGGTATTGAGATGAAAAATCCTTTGCCGGTTCCGATCCAATGGTTTCCAACATTGCTAAAATTGCCAGATGCTTTTTTTAAGCTGTTTGCAGATGTTTTGGTAAGGCTTGATGAGCAAGCATTTTCATCTATGTGGCAGGATTTAAATGCCCATAAAAAAACCGAAATTGATTTTATAAATGGAGAGCTTCTACGCCTGGCCGATCAATTTCAAGTACCGGTTCCAACCATTCGGCATATTTACGATTTGATTAAAAGCGTTGAAGTGAAACGAGCAGGTTGCCCAAGTTTGTCAGGCCAAGATTTAATGCCTGAGGGCAGTCGAGTCGCATAAAAACGTCAAATGACGCACTTGAGCGCATTGTTTAATGTTTTTGTATTATTTTCCCTATTTAGGTGGGTGGGTTCAAAAGGCCAAATATTATTTGCAAGCTATTCTCCTGTGATAACCCATAAATCTCTGAAGCAGATCTGCACCCAGAACAGCAATCTCGGACACTTTTATTGATCAGTAAAACGAGATACTGATGTCTGTTTAATTTTGGGTGCTAAAAATGTCTTTTAATCAATCGATAACATTACTGTCTGTCATTAGACTCAATAGAGCAAAAGTTACATTCACATGGTTTATGGTGTTGGTCGAAAATTTTTTGAAGATTTTGCTGCCACTGTTCATAGGCTTTGCTATTGATGGGTTGCTAAATCAAAACAATCAGCCGTTGTTTTTGTTTTCACTGATTCTTTTTGTGCTTGTGTTGATCAGTGTGTTGAGACGTATCTATGATACGAGGGTTTATGGTGATACCAGAGTGACGCTAGCAAGTATGGTTGAGCGCAACTTGCGAGACGCATCAGTGTCAGTGAGGGATGCTCGATTGACGATGTCACGAGAGCTTGTAGATTTTTTTGAAGAGGATTTACCTTTAGTGATCACCGCTATTATTCAATTAGTGACGACGGTTGTTATTTTATCAACATTTCATATCAAGCTGGCGATGTGCGTATTGATTGCTGCTTTGGGAATGTTGCTAATATATTGGATATTTCATCAAACTTTTACTCGTCTGAATAAGGAATTGAATGATCAGAAGGAACAGCAGGTGCGTGTACTTAACAGTCAGCCATTAGCTGCTATTCGTGCGCATTTTGAGGCTCTCAGGCGTTGTGAAATCAAGTTGTCTGATGTGGGGGCACTGGCCTATGGGTTGATCTTTATTATTCTATTTGCTGCTGTGCTGACCAACTTATGGATGGTCAGTACCTTAGATGACCCGAGCGTTGGCCAGATTTTCACTATTGTGACCTATTCATTGGAGTTTGTTGAAGCTGCCGTGATGTTGCCAATCACTTTGCAAATAATGACACGTCTGACAGAAATTGGCCAGCGATTGAACCAGCTCCCAGCTCAAATGACTCGAGATTAACTCACCTGGATAAAAAACGCATTGAGAAAATTGCCAATAGAGACATTCTAAATGAACCCTGCAGAAAAATGCTATCGATTGAAATTGCTTAAAACAACAGCGTTCAACCAAGCTGCTCAACATAGAGAGGCAAGCAATGCGCAGCTAAATATCAGTGTATTAAAATGAGCTTTCATCATCAATAATTCTGACCATCTTGCTGAAACAAGCCCTATTGGTCGTGCTTTGATTATACGGGTGGATGATTATCATTTATCCGTTACTTCATAGATTTTGTGCTGGTGTTATATTGGATCACTATTTAATGGAATTGACCATCAATCTATAGCCCATGTTCGAACAAGCGAAAACAGCATTTAAGCTGGTCCCGGAAATAGCCTTACTGGAATCGTTGCCGTTACACCTGCGACAGCGCTTTGCCCGTGCTCTCAATCTGATGTATGAAGAGCTGGGAGAGAAAAAATCATGGAAGTGTATTGCAGCAGAAAGTGCGATATCACAATACCATTTTCACCGTCAATTCACAGAGCTGTTTAACGAAACACCAAGACAATATCTGAGTCGATTGAGGCTTCAAGTAGCGGTCAATTTGTTATTGAATAGTAGATCTTGGAGCGTCACAGAAATTGCCTTGTACTGTGGTTATTCCTCATCTCAAGCGCTTGGGAAGGCTCTCAAGAGAGAGTTAGATGTGACGGCTAAACAAATCAGGAAAATGGGTTATGAATCTACTCCTAGTGAGACGGCAGATTTTATTGCTAAACTTGCACATCCTGGTTCGTTAGAAGCCGAACTAGCGAAGGGCATACATTCTGAACTGATTTGGTATCCCAAGCGGGGAGTGAGAAAGATTGCGCAGCCGTTCCATAATTGGGATAGTGTTATGGGAATCCACAGTAATAATGCGGTCCAGTTGTTGGGGGTAACGCCGATCAGTCATTTTGGGAGAGTCTGGGCAAACATTGAAACCATTATAGGTGATTGGAGCGTGGATGATAAGCACTATGATTTTATTGTTCCGGAAGGATACTATTTGTGCGCAGAGGTTTATTTGGTATCCGATGTTGGTTACTGTGCGGCGCTTGGGGGGTTGTTTGATATCGCTCAAAAACAAAAGTTTGAAATTGATTCGAAGGCTTTTTTGGTTGAATTCATGCGTGACATAGAGTCAAACCCGATAGGGGGGGCGACCATTTCTTTTCAGCTACCCATTATTACTCCATAAAAACACCTTTATGATCGGGTGTAAGGAGATTAACGCTCGAATATGAAAGCGTGGCTGGTTAGTGCAAAAGCAGTGAGATGCTACAGTCCTGTTTCTTAAAGTGATTTTCTGCTATTGAAAAACCAGAGCTCATGCAGTCATTTTTCTTAAATGACCGCATATTTAAGAGAAAGCTGATTTTAAAAAGAGTAGCAATATCAGGTTTAATATTTCTTTCAAATACAAAAATCATCTAGAAATTTCTAGGCTTTGTGTATCCATGCTTAGATGTCAAGAGATCCTCGTGTCCGCAAATGATTGTATACAGCATCAATATACTCTTCGCAAGTCTGCCCGATCACCTTTTGAACCTCTACATAAAGATCAATATGTTTCTCTTCACCGTCAATAATTTCTAATAGTTGTTCCTTCTTTCTAATGCTGCAAGCGTTATATGATCCTACTTTTATATCTATATATTTCAACTGCTCTGGTGAGCTTGACATAAATCCATACGCAAAATTTGAACACGCTAGTGCTGTGACAAAATAATAAAAGCTTGTTTTCATCTGTAGTCTCGATTGTTTATTTTAAAGCAGTCTGATTGTATTTAATTATTGCAAATAGATGATTGAGCCAAGTCAATTTTTCATAATGCTGGTCTTGATGATAATCATTGCTATTTAAGGCGCTCTGTAGATTCTGAAATTGATTGTTAGATTACCTGATTGGTAGAGTTACGCCTGCTGTGTATATCTCAAGAAGGTAATTGTTATTCTGAGTCATAATGTTTGTTTGTCAGTGTTACGTATTTTTGAACTAAATCTTTATATTCTTTAGTTTGCTTGTAACTTTTTAGCAGTGTGGAAAATGATGAGCTCAGTTTGACCATTTCTGGGGTGATGCTGAAAGCTAAATACAATGCCTTTCTTTCCATTGGTAGTTCATTGGGAATAATGCCTTTAGGTATTGGCTCAATAAATTTATCTTCCGCTAAGCTGTAAAACATTAGAGCTGCACCCACTCTACCTTGTTTCAACATTTTATACATATGCTCAGACGAATTGGCATTCTCTCGATAGCCCATGATTTTCTGATCTAGCTTTGCTCCGAAGCTATAGCCTCGAATGACACCAATTTTTTTAGGCTGCAAACATCCGGTTAAATCGGGTATGCAAACCTGAGTATGAGGTCTTGATAGTAAATAGGCTTTCACATACAGCAACGGTTCATCTGGGTAGATTAAATAATTCAATCTCTTTTCTGTTTTTGTAAGTGAGCAGATTGCTTTATATTGGCCTTTTTCTAAAGAATCTAATGCCCGCTTCCAGGGTAACCCAATAAAGTTTGGATCCTCTCCCGCTTGCCGCAATACAGTTGTAACTAATTCTATAGCAAAGCCTCCTGTAAACCCCTTGTCATCTTGCAATTGTAGGTAAGGATAATTCCCATCTTCTATCACGACATCGAGACTTAATGCGCTTTTAGATAAAAGCAATAGGGTTAGTGATATGATTTTAAGTTTTGTTTTCATGGGATTCCCAATCCTTCTTTCAAATAGATCACTCATGGGTTTTTAATTTCAGACATGCTTTAGACAAAGTCTGTCGATTTAACGGGTTGTGTTGGGGATTCACTCACTTAAAAAGCCATATGCGCGAAACAAAAGAATCTATTTAGAGAAGTGAAAAATTTACAATTATTCTACCCCCACTACAGTATAATAGCCTATGAAATGCATGCCATTTCTGGCTAGAAAGCGAAAATGGGCGTCCATATTCGGAGCTTGTATCTCTCACGAATAAGAGATGTCGCGTTATGGCATCAATTGAATGCGTATATAGCTGGTCTATGATGAACTGTTATCAGATTCAAAGCATAAAAATAATCAGTTGTAGCTTCTGTTCATCAATTTCTTATGTGCTGAATATGTAGAATTGAATTTAAAGATCCCGCTCTTAAAAAATATGTTTTAAATCAATGGGTTGTAGGCCTTGATGCCTTGGGTGGCACTGTGATGGAGCTTGTGTTTGTTACAGGTTGTATCGGTGATGAGGCTCCAAAGGTTAGAGTAAGATCCGGTCTTTCTAATAAATATAGTGTGGATTATTAGAATACTTACGAAGCGCTTAGTGGAAAAAGGTTATATCCAGAATCAATTGAAAGCGTTATCCATTATTGAATGTGTATCTTCAAGAACCAATAGGGAAATGCATAGCTCGATACCCACCTGTTTGAACCTTGATGAATTCAGATCACTCTAAAGGTGCACATAAAGATGGCCTATCCAATTATTAGGCTTCTATTAAATTCCTCAGTGACTGTATCAAAAGGTGGTTACAGGTTATTCGAAATTCGGCAATAGCACACAATGAAGTGGGCATGCTATTGCCTTAGTGCTTTCAGAAGGACTATCTCTTCGTTAATTGCAAAACATTAGCAAAGAGATAGAAGGCAGATCTTTTTCTTTAAGGATAAAAGACCTTGAAGTCAGGAGCGTTACGTCCAGTATTAACGATGGTGAGTTTCCCATTACGTAAAATAGTACCTATTTCTCCTGCAGGCGCTACAACAGGTTTACCCAATTCAAAAGCCAGTTGCTGCGCAAGAGGCAATTTACCCTCCGTTCCATGAGTGGCGCTGCAGCAGGCATATAGAGCCACGTGATCGGCATCTTGGTAATTAGGCTGACCTTTTATTCTGTTTGCTAGGTCTTGTACGCTTATAGAGCCCTCTGGGGTGGTTAACCGGTCTCCTTCCTTTCTAACCTGAGCATAAAGCCCATCTTGATTTCCATGCAATGAGAGTTCTATGCGATTATCGGCGGTGTTCCCAAATACTAGGTTATGTTGCGTTCTATCATTTAATTTCTTTCCAAATTCCGTCTGAGGAGTAGGAAACTGATAGTCCTCTGGAAGAGGGGTTCCAGAGGTGATAGCTTCCTTGTCAGTCTTGTACTGAGTAGCCAAATCTTCCAGCGCTTCTTTGCGAGATTCCTTAGGGTATGTCTGATATTCTTTAAGCCTTCTATTCGCTTCATCCCTAAGATCATCTAGTGTTTTTCTGGTTGTTTTACCTTGTCTGCCTCCTAGAGTACTGCCTTCAGCTAACCCCCTCGTTGGCGCTCCACCTGCTAAACGTCCTCTCGTGACATAATGAGTGAAGCCATCGGAATGAACTTCGTAGAGCCTGGGAGTTCCTGGCGCATCGAGGTAGAGCGTACCTTTATGTTGGGATACCGGAACGAAGTCGTCACCAATTTTAATGACTTCTTGATTCAGGTTGTCGCGTAATAGATGCCTTCCTGAAGCAGAATCGAATTGAACGGCATCATCTAAATATTTTCTCATGGAAGGAAATTTCTGAGCGATTTCCTCACTGGTTGAAATGGTCAGTTTAGGTGCAGACGATGGAATACGCTTTAATGCATCATCGACTTTAAAAAGAACATTTAGCCTCTTCGATTTGCGTATCGCTGTTAAATCAACTGTACCCAAGGTAACATCTTCGACTAATCGTGTACCAAGGCTGATAGCGGATTTTGAGAACCCTTTAAATAGGGTTGAACCTGATTTTAGGAAAAGCTTTCCACCTGCGCGAATAGAGCCTTTAGCAATAGTGGTCGCCGCTTTTGCGGACAATGTAGTGGCTTTCCCAACCCCTTTTATAGCGGGCCCAAAGCCAGGGGCAATGCTGATTAAGTCGATAGTGGTGGCAAATACCATTTCGCCCCATCGTTTTTCGATGCCCGCTTTGATCGCATCGTAAAAAGGAATAAGCCCTAACATGAATTCTTGGAAAAACGTCTCTGCTTGGCTCATTCCAGTGATGTCTTCGTAGGCTTCTTTCTTTTTATTCAGGTGTGCAAGAACTTGTGCTTTGATGAAAGTTTCTAAGGAATTGTTTTGTGATTCAGTATCGTAATTCTCACCTGACAAGCTAGAGGCTTCTCCATTCCATGCTGACAATTCAAAACTGTCCATATCGAGCTTGTATTGAATATCCGTTGATTTGATCTTAATGCCCCAGTAAGCATGAGAGGTCTTGACTTCTTTCTTGGATGTTGGTGAGCAGAGTAATTTTCCACAATTTTCCTCTCCATCAACCATTGAATAGGGGGTAAAGACTTCTATGCCGTTTTGGGAGAGTATACGAAAGCGTGGCTCACCATGCGTTAGAAGTTCTTGTAATAACGCCTGCTTTGACGTGACCTTAGCGAGTGCTTGGGCATTGTCATCAAAGGCCGCATTCCACTCCTCATCTATGTTGATGTTGGCATTGCTAAGCTTTTGGTAAGTGGAACCATTCTTATCGACCAAAAGATTGGCAGCACTGGTTGAGTTTCCACGAGTTAATAAAAAATCTACCAGGGAGGAAGACGTTCTACCGACACCTGGCATATAGCCACCACGAGGCCCTGTATAAGGAATGTAAGTCCCCGGTTTCAACCAAACTCGATGGTAGCTATAAGGATTTAAGCCGATATCTTGTAAGCGTTTGATGGCCATTGATTTACGGCTAGGTAAGGCTGCTTTATCAAAATCCTGAATAGCTTTGTCAGCTTCAACGATAAACAACCATTTAAGGGTTTCGCTTGTAACCGCGGTTGAAAAACCGGTCGCCTTTGTATTGAAATAGATATTTGCAACGGCTGCATCGGGCGCATTTTTATAGCGGTTATGTTGTGTCGAGGGGGAGCGAGCCCAACCTCTCAGGGTTTGCAGGTATTGAGCTTCAATGAAAGGCAAAACCTTATTCAGCGAAGATTGAATGCTTTCTTCTAGGCTGGATGCTGCTTCAGGAGCACTTTCATCTGAGAAGCTTTCTAGCAGTTGCTGTCTTAATGCTTTAATGTCTTCTTTGTGTTCGTTAAAATTACTGGCTTGGTTAAGATTGTCTAGTGCAATGCCAGCTTTATAATGAAGGTTGATTTTTTCATAAATGGCCAGCAATTCATCTGCTTCAATTGCATTAATGGATTGTAATGCGCTTTGTTGTTGGTCTTCAGGCAAACTATTGAGTATGTGCTTTAAGAGAAAGCGTTTAGCAATAGTCGCTTTTGCATTTTGCAATGAGCCATAGGGAAAATAATAATCGATACCGAGTTCGCTCATGCCCATGGCAATAGCGGTTTGTACTAACGGGTGGTCATCATTGAATAGCTCTTTGCCGATTTCTGCAAGATTTTTCCCGTGTAATCGATAGTGGAGTTGCCAAGGACCCGTTGGTTGGCCTGAGTTATCAATGGCTTTAAAAAAGAGTTCTTCCTCTGCACCTGATTGGCGGTTAATAAAAACCAGTTGAGACATGCTGAGGTCTGTTATGGCATGTGGATGAATTAATTCGGAGGCAATAGGGTGGTGGTATTGCAGATACATACGAGCTGCCACCATCTCTGCTGTCAAATAGCTTTGATGTTCAGAAAGGCCGCCAGCATGCAATAAAATATTGGCTGATGCTAGAAAATTTGAACCGGTTCCATAGGGAGTGCTCGTATCTATGTGCAGTTTATTCATGACGCGCTTCATAAGGGCGGCAGACATTTTTGGAGATGCGGCATTGGGGAATACTTGCTGCCCTAGGGTTATATAGTCTTTTCCTTTTGCATTTTGTCTGAAGAAACCTTTGACGTAGTAAAGTGATTGTTTTGCCGTCTCTAAGATAGAATCTTCTGTTTCAGAAGCGGTAAAAGCTAAATGATCATTGGAATACAGGGTTCCGTAGCGAGGGTCTTCGACTGCGACTTTAATGATCTGTGCAGGCACCCTGATAAATGCTTTATTAAATCCTGTAACCTCATATGCTTCGGAAAGGTGCTTTTGCTCGCCGTATTCTGAAAAAGAAGGCGAGGTTAAAAACCACTGTTGTTCTTCTTCTTGTAGTAATTGAAAGCTGTGTTGAATGATTTTATCGCCCGCAACTGGGTGGGTTGCTTTAACATAACAGTCAACTTGGTAAAGGCCATCAGAGGGTGTGAGTGATTCCAGCTCAATTGGATCTGAAATCGAGCTTCTTTCCAATGATCCGTGATAATCATTTCCAGAGCTGTAACACTTGATACTGTATGGTGTTTGATTCTGGCCCTGAGGACGATTGAAACTTAGTTCGGAGGCGTTTGAGTGCTCACTCAAGGCCGTCCCCAGTAGCAATAGGCTGCTAAAGCTTAATCTTTTTGCTTGGCCGGGGGAAAATAATGATAATAAATAAGAATGCATCTTGATAATGTTCAGTTGTGTCGAAAAGTGAAGTGCCTGTAGAAGGCATGCGCGAATTGTTTGGCGGTAAGGGCTAATGATGGCAGCTCACACTCTGGGCAAATTGCTTGCACGCGATATCAATTCATCTGGTAATGTTAACTTATGTAACAGAAATGACATTTATACAGGGATCGTTAAAATTTAGATGGGTGCATTTTTGAATTTGGTTGGCTTTTTTTAGAAGATTCTGGCTGCCTGGTATGTCAGGTCGCCGATGACGGGCAACTCCCCCCATCGCATTTTGTGAATAGGGGCAGCCTATTTTGGGGTAGTTGTTTGGGCCCAGCTCAGTTGTAAACCCATTAATCGTTCTTAAGAGCCATCTCTAGATCGTATTCTCCTTCATGATATAGCCCAAAACCAAACCGCAAACGATCTCCTCTGCAATCGGTTAACACTCCTTTAGCTTCAAGTTGAGCTTGCAGGTTGGATGCGATCTGAGCTGTCGGTAGTCGATAGGTTAAGAAGTGCCCATGATCACGGTCTGAGTTATATATTAAATGCGTTCGATTGAGGTACGGGTGCTCGAGTTGTTCAAGATGCTCCAGGAAAAGTCGTTGACGATCTTTTATATAGGCATGAATAACATTAACGGTTAACCCCTCTTGCTTGAACAGGTTGAGCGATGCATGCAGGCGATAGACTGGGGAAAGGTCCAACGTTGCCCCAGCAAAACGAAACCCTGTGTCGCTGTAAGGAACTTCTTCTGCGCGTGAAGATTCAAGCGCATCAAATTCGGCAAACCAGCCAGTGTACAAAGGGCGTAATTGACAATGATTTGGAACGGCCATAAAGCAACAACCTTCACCGCCTTGAGCGTATTTGTATCCCCCAGATAGATAAAAGATGCGATTTTCAATGCTTGCTAGATCCGTTGGGATGGCCATAAACCCATGATAGCCATCAACGGCTATCAATGTTTGAGGGTTTGGTACAGCGTTAACAATGTTCGTTAAGTTGCCTGATAAGTGCCCCGAATTGAAAAAGACGTGGGAAAAAAAGACCATGTCGAATGCCTGCTCTTGAAGTGCCTCGCAGAAGCGACTCTCAAAGCTTTCAATCGGGTCTTGGGGAACGTAGGTAACACTGATACTATCCCACTCCTCGAGACGCATTGCTTGGCGTTGGAAGCTATGGAATTCACTGTCCGTTGATAGAATGCGAAGTGGCTTACGCAAGTCAAAACAAGAAATCAAACGAAAAAGCAGTTCATGAGTGTTGGGTGCGAACACGATTTGTTTCGGATTGGAGAGGTTTAAGGTGTTGGCAATGAAGGTTTGTGTCTCAGGTAACTTGTGCTGAAAAAAATGGGGCCATTTATTGTCCACATATTTGGCACAATCATCCCAGTACTCTAACATGGCTTCTCGAGTAACATCTGGCCAGTAATGGTGGCTGTGGCTGGAAAAGTGCTGTATACCCTTGTGGTGGGACAGAAAACGCTTGTAGAGATGGCTATACATAGCTTGATCCTATTTCGATAGCTCCTTTTATTCCCCATAATAACCCCATGATTAGCGACAGCAACATTTCTTACACACTAAACGCAAGAAAAACCATTGAACGAAAGTAGAAGACAATCGATATGAATTTGACCTATGCCCGTTATTTAAAAGTCGATGAACTCATTTCTTTGCAAGACTGTTTGTCTGACGGCCCTGAGCATGATGAGATGCTGTTTATTACCATTCACCAAGTTTACGAGCTTTGGTTCAAGCAATTACTGCATGAAGGGGATCGATTGGTAGAACTGTTTAACGCGGATCAACAGCATCAAGCGCACCATGGGTTGAAGCGCATGCTTAAAATATTGAAGACGCTGGTACAGCAAGTAGATGTATTAGAAACCATGACGCCCCTAGAATTTCTTTCATTTAGAAAGTTTCTGGATAATTCGAGCGGGTTCCAATCGTATCAGTTTCGAGAGTTGGAGTTTTTTCTAGGGAAAAAATCTCAAGATCTCTTAAAGCATTTCAAAGAAGATGATGAACACCTAAAAAAACTGGAAAGCCGACTGAATGCACTGAGTCTGTGGCAAGTTTTTTTAGCTTTTCTAAATAGGCGTGGTTATAGTATTTCTGAATCGACTTTTCTTCAGCCTTTGAGCTTTGCAACGAAAGAAGACCCATCACTGCATCCGGTATTGCTTGAAGTATACCGCAATGCCCCTGATCTGGCTGAGCTTTGTGAGTCGCTGGTTGATTTAGATGAGGGGGTGCAAGAGTGGCGTTATCGGCATGTTAAAATGGTTCAAAGAACAATAGGCAATATGCCTGGGACCGGCGGTTCTTCAGGTGCGGGTTATCTCACATCCACACTCTTTCAGCCGCTTTTCCCCGATTTGTGGGCTATCAGAAGTGAATTCTAGTAACGCATTTATAAATCAGTTTTAATAATTGAGGAGTCAGTAAATAACCTTCATACGTAAATATTGCAAACAAATGATTGACGTATGGGTGCTGATTGCGAGTCCTTGCTTTTTGAAAGTTTCGTGATTTATATAAGGTTATTTGCTTTGCAAAATGCAATTATTGTTTAAGTAGTATTAAGAAACTCATACTCTTATGATGAATAATTGACTTTCATTAACTTTCTACTTAGCCTACTTTTGCCGTCCTTTTTTAAGGCGGCATTCCTTCTGCTGATGTCGTAATGACTGTTGGCCGGCCAGGTTTCTAGACGTAACAGATTCCCATGGTTGCAGAATGCAGATCGAGACATAAATAAATGCAAGGGTGAGATTACACTTGTCAAATACAGCATCTGTATTGGTCAGTGCTTCTCATCGATTCAATCCATGATATGAGCATGCCTAAGGCAAACTTATATGAATACATATTCTCTAAATTAGATAAAGGTGAACCTATGACGAATCGTATAGATAATTTTGTGTCAGCAGGAATCTTCAATTTAAATGATCAGGTTCTTTTGCCTGTAGCTAAGCGTATTGCTTTTGAACGAATAAAATATGAAATGGATGATTGGATATGAAACAAATAGTATCCCCTTTAATTTCCCTCTACGTGCTTTTTGTTGGATTGATACAGCTGAAAGCGATCATTATCATCGGCGGAATAGTGCTGTTGACGTTAACGTTATTACACTATGCACCTGCCTTTAGACCTAATTTCTACGCAAAGCATCTAAACTCACCAGATGCCGATGACTTAGTGCATCAACCACTTGATGAGCAGACAGCTCCCACTTGGCAGCTTGAGAAATCACAAGTGATGAGGCCTACTTTTAAGTATGGTTCACCTCGTAAAGTCTTTAGAAGCCTTGATCGAGCCATCATCGGTCAAAGAGTCCTAATGGGTGGGCGTTTAGATCATACTGCCTAATAATAGATCTTTGAATGCACCGGTTTGGCGTGGCGAGCCAAACCGAATGATGTGTCCACTATCTGAGGTGCAGATCAGACTTTTTGGGAAGTTGGTTGAGCGTTTCTTTTCTGGATATTGTTAGCTGTATTGCAGTAGGTGGCAATTAATGCCACTTCTCCATGCCCAATTTAAGAGCATTTAAGGTGACGGGTTTTGAAATGAAGTCGTCCATCCCTGCGTTAAAGCACATTGCTTGTTCATCCTGAGTGGCACCGGCTGACAGAGCCAGAACGGGCAATTGTTCTTTTGTAAATAACGTGCGTATTTGGCGAGTGGCCTCGTACCCGTCCATTTCGGGCATCTGGCAATCCATTAACACAATGTCATAGCTGCTTTCTTGTACGGCATCAACGGCCTCTTTCCCATTGGAAACAATATCAGCCTGAGTGTAACCCAGTCTTTTTAATAAAGATTTAGTTACCAATTGGTTGGTAGGGTTGTCCTCAGCCACCAATACTTTTATCTGATCAGGAGGGCGCTCGTATTCTGTAGAAGTTGGTGAGTCATTTTGGTTTGTGACGGGCTCATTGCTTTCTGACGCTTCTAAGGTGACTGTAAAGGTAGAGCCTTGGTTGGGTTGGCTTTCAAGTTTTATGTCGCCTCCCATAAGTTCGGCTAATCGCTTGCTGATTTGCAAACCTAAACCGGTACCACCAAATTTGCGAGTGGTAGAAGGGTCCGCTTGGCTGAAAGGTTGGAAAAGCCTATCTTGTTGTTCTTTCGTGATACCGATCCCATTGTCGGAAACGGCTAGATTCATAAAAAATGCACCCTCATCAGGGTGTTCGTGTGAATTCCGGCTGACCTTGAGCTGGATTCGTCCTTCCTCTTGAGTAAACTTGATTGCATTCCCAATTAAATTGATCAATATCTGCTTGATACGAACCGGATCGCTGACCACTACTTTGGGAAGGGATGGGTCGAGCTCGAGCTGAAAATCGAGTGACTTATTGTTGATAGGCGCGTAGAAAATGGCCTGAACTTCCTGACAAAGTCTGGCGAGTTCAAATGGGGTTTGCTCGAGTTCAAGCTTATTCGCTTCAATTTTCGAGAAATCTAAGATGTCGTTGATAATCGCCAGAAGGGCTTCGCCCGAACTGCGTATCAGATCAACATATCCTTGCTGATCTTGAGACAGCTGAGTGCCGCTTAATATATCTGCGACCCCGATTATGCCGTTTAGGGGGGTTCGGATTTCATGGCTCATATGAGCCAGGAATTGGGATTTGGCTTTTGAAGCCGCTTTGGCCGCTTCCTGCTCTTGTTCAGCGAGTAATATTTGCTTTTGCAGCTCTGCTGCACGTTTGATGTCTCGGTAAGAACGCAGAGCATTAATTAAGGACATACGCAGCTTATTGGCTGAGATATCCGTTTTCGATAGATAATCGTTGATGTCGTATTCGTTAAACACGGTTTCTTCGGGTGCAGCACCTGGTTGCCCAGTGCGTATGAGAATACGAGCAGTACTGTTATTGAGGTCGTTTCGAATGTAGTTGACGACTTGTAAGCCTGAGTCATCTGTTTCCATCACGACGTCAAGCAAGACGACGGCAACATCAGGGTGAGCTTTCAAGCGCTCTTTTGCATCAAAGCCACTGTAAGAGTCAATGAGCTCAATTGATTGACCTTCAAATTTGAATCCTTTCAGGACGAGTTGAGTGAGTTGATGAACGTATTCGTCATCATCTACAACAAGCACCTGTATCCCTGAGCTGGGTTGGATGTTTTTGTGGTCGTCATCATCAGACGCAGAGCTAAAAAGCAACTCGTCGTCTGCCATCGCTTCAGCGCTCATCAGGCCCCTGGTTTTCTGGGTTCAAGTAGTCACTCTAGAGTATAGAAGGTTTCAATATCTGGGTTTTGCGGATGAGTGAGGTTGAGAGCGGGTTCACAAGTCAAAAAAGGCCAATTTGACAGATTGGCTCTTCTCTACATCAAAGCTAGGGCCCTTATTTTATGGATTTGGTTGGTTTATACGGGCGTCCTTGCCCATAAAAGCCTGTAAACTGGACAGTTTTAAGGGGATTTGTCAAAGTGCCAGCGAGAGGAGTTCGAACTTTCCATTGCAGGCTTTGATCATCCAACCTTTATCCTCGTGCCAGTCACCCAAAACCATACGGCTGCCTTCCTTTAGTTCTAGTTGATGCGTATGAACTTTGGGTCGGTGAGTATGGCCGTGGATCAGTAAGTCCACACCTGCATCATCCATGGCTTTCACAACCGCGTCGGGCGTTACGTCCATAATCTCGGAATCAGCCATCTTCGGATCTTTGGTCGCGCTCTCCATGCGAGCATTTTGGGCGATAACCAGGCGTTCTTCGATGGATTTTTCCAGCATGCTGGCTTGCCAGGTGGGGTTGCGCAACAAGGGGCGCATACGCATATAAACTTCATCACGTGTACAAAGACTGTCACCATGCATCAGCAGCACTTGGCGCCCTTCAACGGTGACGACGCATGGGTCTTCCAGGAGACTCATGCCCGTTTCATCAGCAAAGGCCTGTCCAATCATAAAGTCACGATTGCCGTGCATAAAGTAGACAGGGTATTGCGTTGATGCTGTTTTTAACGCGGTTTTGATCGACTCAACGAAAGGGTCGCTGTAGTCGTCACCAATCCAAAATTCAAAGAAATCCCCCAGGATGTAGAGGGCTTCGGCGTCTTCCAAAGAAGCGACAAAGTCCAAAAACCCCTGGGCGACTTTTGCCTGGGAAGCTTGCAGGTGAAGGTCTGAGATAAAATAGGTCGCCATTAAGCTTCCTCAACAACCTCAGCTTTTTCAATCACAACGTCTTCAGCAGGAACGTCTTGCATGCCATTTTTAAAAGTGGTTTTAACGGATTTGATGCGATTAACGACATCCATGCCTTCGGTCACTTCACCAAAGACAGCATAACCCCAGCCTTGAGTGCTTTCGGCCGTATGGTTCAAGAAAGCATTGTCGCTCACGTTGATGAAAAACTGGGCAGAGGCAGAGTGTGGGTCCATGGTGCGCGCCATCGCAATGGTGCCAACCTTGTTTTGAAGGCCGTTTTTCGCTTCGTTTTCAATCGGATCTTTAGTTGGCTTTTGGTCCATGTCAGGGGTGAAGCCACCGCCTTGGATCATGAATCCATCAATCACACGGTGAAAGATCACACCGTCATAGAATCCATCACGGACATAGCCCAAGAAGTTCTCAGTCGTTTTTGGAGCATTCTCGGCGTCCAATGTTAACTTGATATCGCCGAAGTTCGTTTTTAGTAAGACGTTTGACATGTTAAGGCCATTTGTGTGTGATAACAAAATCTGTATAGCAGACCAAAAAGTTGGCGAAATGCCGCCGGTGGATAGGCTATACTATGCGGCTTGCTAATCTCAACCCAAAGCCGGTTTTTTTCATTTATTTAGAAGGGGTTGCATGAGTAACGACCTTGGGGCTAAGCCCAGTAACTTTTTGACCAAAATCATCCAAGCGGACCTAGACTCTGGTAAACATTCAGAAGTCATCACTCGCTTTCCGCCTGAACCCAATGGATTCTTACACGTTGGGCATGCCAAATCGATTTGTCTGAATTTTGGCCTGGCAGAGCAGTTTCAAGGCCGATGTCACCTGCGATTCGATGATACCAATCCAGAAAAAGAGTCGCCAGAGTACATTCAAAGCATCCAGGAAGACATTCAATGGTTGGGTTTTCAATGGGATGGCGAGGTTCGCTATGCGTCTTCCTATTTTAAGCAGCTGCATGATTGGGCCGTAGAATTGATCAAAGCAGGGCAGGCATATGTATGCAGTCTAACGCCAGAGGAAGCGCGCCAGTATCGCGGCACGTTAACTGAGCCCGGTAAAGCCAGCCCTTATCGCGAGCGCTCGGTCGAAGAAAATTTGGATTTGTTTAGCCGCATGAAGGCAGGTGAATTCAAAGAAGGCGAGCACGTGTTGCGGGCCAAAATTGACATGGCTTCACCGAACATGAACATGCGTGACCCTATTCTTTATCGTGTGCGCTTCGTAGAACATCACCAAACCGGTAACGAATGGTGCATTTATCCTATGTACGATTTCACGCATCCTTTGTCCGATGCGATTGAAGAAATCACGCATTCCATTTGTACACTGGAGTTTGAAGATCATCGTCCGCTGTACGACTGGGCGATCGACCACGTCAGCGTTCCAGCCAAACCGCATCAATACGAGTTTGCCCGCTTGAACCTGAATTATACGGTGACCAGTAAACGTAAATTGAAGCAGTTGGTTGATGAAAAGATTGTCACTGGGTGGGATGACCCCAGAATGCCAACCATTTCAGGGATGCGCCGCCGCGGATTCACCCCAAATTCCATCCGTAATTTCTGTGACAGCATTGGTGTAGCGAAAGCGAACAGTACTGTGGATGTGGGCATGCTTGAAGCCGCCATTCGTGACGATCTTAATGAAAACGCACCACGCGCTATGGGTGTGCTGCGTCCATTGAAATTGACCATTACCAATTACCCTGAAAGCCAAGTGGAAGAGCTGACAGCGCCTAACCACCCTCAGCGTGAAGCTTTAGGGCAGCGGACCTTACCTTTCACACGTGAAATCTTTATCGATCAGGAAGATTTCCGCGAAGAAGCCAACAAAAAGTTCAAACGTTTGGTGCTAGGTAAAGAAGTACGTTTGCGCAATGCTTATGTGGTTCGCGCAGATGAGGTGATCAAAGACGAGGCGGGTCACATCGTTGAGATTAAGTGCACTTATGATGCAGACACCCTAGGCAAAGACCCAGCGGATGGCCGCAAAGTTAAAGGCGTTATCCATTGGGTGTCCGCAACCCATTCGGTTCCGGCGGAAGTGCGTCTGTACGATCGATTGTTTAATGATGCGACGCCAGATGCTTATAAAGATGAAGACTTTATGAGCTTCATTAATCCTCATTCACTTGAAGTGCTGGCCGATGCTCGGGTTGAACCCAGCTTAAAGACGGCGGCGCCGGAAACCACCTTTCAGTTTGAACGTGAAGGGTATTTCGTGGTTGATCGGTATGACAGCACCGAAGACAAGCTCATATTCAATAAAACCATTGGTTTAAGAGACACTTGGGCCAAAGTAGAAGCAGGGAGCCAGTAAACCACATGGATATTTACAACAGTCTGACACGCCAAAAAGAGGCCTTTACTCCTTTGCATCCGGGGAAGGTTGGCATTTATGTCTGTGGCATGACGGTTTATGACCTCTGTCATTTAGGGCATGCGCGCAGCATGCTTGGCTTTGATGTCATCGTCCGGTACTTGCGTAACCAAGGTTATGAAGTGAATTACGTCCGTAATATTACCGACATCGACGATAGGATCATTCAACGAGCAGCCGAATCGGGTGAAGACTCGAACGTATTGGTTGAGCGCATGATCCAAGAAATGCATGCCGACTTTGATCGTTTAGGTTTGTTGAAACCCTCGACTGAACCTCGGGCCACTCAGCATGTGGATGGCATTATTGCTATGGTGCAGAAGTTGATTGATAAAGGCCACGCCTACGCAGCAGACAATGGCGATGTTTACTACGCTGTGCGTAAATTTGAAGGCTATGGCAAGCTCTCGGGCCGACAGCTGGATGAGCTGCAAGCCGGTGCTCGTATTGAAGTGGAGGAGCAAAAACAAGACCCGCTGGATTTCGCATTATGGAAAGCCGCAAAGCCAGGCGAACCTTTTTGGGATTCCCCCTGGGGGAAAGGCCGTCCAGGCTGGCACATTGAATGTTCTGTGATGTCGACCTGCTGCTTAGGTAATCACTTTGACATTCACGGCGGTGGTGCTGATTTAAAATTCCCGCATCATGAAAACGAAATTGCCCAAAGTGAAGCTGCTACGGGTGAAACCTACGTTAACACCTGGATGCACTGCGGGCCTTTGCGCATTGATAATGAAAAGATGTCGAAATCCCTCGGTAATTTTTTCACCATTCGTGAAGTGCTCGAAAAATACAATGAGGAAGTTGTTCGCTTAATGTTGGTGTCTTCCCATTATCGCAGTGCGTTGAATTACTCCGTTGATGCTCTAAAAGAAGCTGAGCAAAAGCTGGATCGTTTTTATACGGCCTTGCGTGACACTGATTTTGAAGGCGTTGAACCCGCAACCGACAATGAATACCACCAGCGTTTTCATGCTGCCATGCAAGATGACTTTAATACCCCAGAAGCCATTGCCGTTTTATTTGAGCTCGTCCGCGAAATCAATAAAGCAGAAGGCGAGCACAAGCAAAAGCTAGCGGCGCAGCTTAAATCGCTGGCGGGTATTTTAGGGTGTTTAGAGTCTGACCCAGAGACCTTTTTGAAGGGCAACATCGCATTAGATGATGCGTACATTCAATCGCAAATCGACGCGCGCAATCAGGCAAAAGCAAATAAAAACTTTGCTGAGGCTGACCGCATTCGTGATGACTTAAAAGCCCAAGGCATCATTCTACAAGATGCCCGAGAAGGCACGACTTGGGTAAAAGCTTAATCTGTTTTGCTGATGTAGTGATCTACACCCAGCCTTGGTTTTAAAACCTGGGTTGGGGTTTAGTAAAAAATATTATTCATTTATAAAAGCGATAGGCACTGATTCGGTAAGCCAGACGCCATTATCCGATAAGAAAAATATAATGAGCATTCAATACCAGATTGATGGCTTCAGGTTTATGGCGTAATACATAACTCAAAAATTTACTGGCTTGTGTGATGTTGGGTGTTGATGTCATTTTTTACTGTTCAATGTTAGGAAAACGGCCTTTGGGGCGCAGATTGTTGCGGCTTCAAGGCACTCATTTAATTTTTTCACAAGGTTGCACCAATGGTCTGTGCAAGCGTAACCTTCAGTGGATAAGGCTCTTCTTTGGGAAGTAAGCAGTGAGCTTGATCAAGAAGCCCCTGTTCAACGTATTGATGCACTTCTATAGCAGTTGTTGTCATATCCGTGATGTCTTGAATCCAGTCATTGACATAAAGCTCAACGGCTTCTTGAGTGAGCCCGATTTGAATAGAGCGATGCTCTAGTGGTGTAAACATTATATGGCCGCGCATTCAATAATTTCTCTATGGGAGCCAGCCACTTTGGGAATGGCGACTATTCAAATGCTGGTATTGGTGTTTTATATGGTTTTGGAGAGGGATATCTTACGGTCGGGGCTCCAGAGGCAGGTAAGATATTTAGTCCTGAAAGGAATGCATCTAAGGCAAACCCTGTTGACAATTCTATAAACCCTGAATTAGCGAAGCGGTTTGAATTATATAAAGCATGGAAAGTAGAGAACGGAATTGGCAAGGTTACTCCATCTACTTTTGCTGACTTCAAAGACCCTTCGAAGGTTTGGAGTAATATTAAAGAGGGTGGCAACCCATACGGTGTTGGCGGTAAGTTCTTTGGCGAAAGAGCTTTAACAAGAGAGCGGTATGTTGAATTGATGTCAATGTATCGAGGAAAAGGCCCCCAGCTACAATCGCAATTAGATGATATTATCGCTAATCAAGATTTTGTGTACCGCTCCATGCCTGCTTACATGTTAGGCTTTTATCGTACTGATGGGAGAATAAGTCGAGAAACGTATATGACCACTGAAAGCTTGGGTTTAGATCCGAATGAGCTAATGGATAGAGCCCAAGTATTTAAGCATTGGGGAGAGCATGAAGTGCTGTTAAAAATACCTACCAATGAGTTAATTGATCCCAGAGTAGTTAGACCTTTAGGGGAATCCCTATCAACAGGGTGGGAACCATTGACAGAGTTTTATCCAGGAGCCGGCAGTGGTGGGATAATTCAATTTAAGGCCACAACAAAATCTTGGAATGAAGGCTGGGTTATTAAGTTAAATAATGGTAATTAAATAAAGGAAATTTTAATGGACACAACCTGTAAAGAATTATATTTAAGTGGCGATTTTAAAGATCATGACGATTTTGTAAAATGCTATGGTGTAATTAATGATGCTGTGGCCCGAGGGGTTCTAAATGGAATAAGCCAGCCTGGCTGGTTCAGTCAGCCAAAAGAGGATATGGGACCGGCGCTTTATTTTGAATGTGTTGGAGATGGCAGTATATGGATTTTAGTTGCTCCAGAAAGAGCTTTTAGAGGTTATTGGAAAAAAATACGGAGTGCGAAGGTATAGCAATTCAAACCTGATCTGACAGTTGCCCATTTATTGGATGCACCTGTCAGTATTGAGCACCGCTCTATATCGCAGCCTCCCCCAAATTATCGGCTGAAAAATTTTGTAATTTTTCAGCCGATATTCCCAGTTTTGTCGTAGCCCATAACCACCCCAACCGGATAACCCTCGTTCTTTTTCTCCAGTCAAAATTCAAAAACCCCAGATCTATGACCGTTTTGGCGGATCGTTAGGTTTTTGGATAATAATCTCCAAAGTGGTTGAGATAAATTTTCAACTAAGCTTATTTAGAGAGCTGCTTTATGGTCGATCAAAAAATGTCTGGCGTTTAAACATTAATCCTCTTATTGTGACTTTTATGAAGCAATATGCGGACTTTTATTTATAGGTAGTTTTAAACACTGCTTGTGATTTAACTAACGCCTTGCCGTCATTAAGCTCATCGAGATTAATCACAATATCAGAAGGTTTTATATCATCCATGTGATGGGTTGAGAAAAAGATGCTTTTACCTTCCATAAGTACTTGGTCGCAAAGTTCACGATAAATACTTCGGCTGCTCGGACTGAGCCCTGCGGTTGGCTCATCCATAATAAGCAGTTTGAATGGGCTGTATGTAGCAAACAAATTGATTAAAAGGAGCTTTTTTTCTCCAAAGCTGCATTTACTTGCTCGTTTGGTTTTCAGCTTGTGTGCGATATCGCTTACCTGTGGGTGGAAGCATTTAAGCATCTCTTGGAAGCAAGATTTGCGTAAACTGGGATTCAGTAGGCGAGCGTAGTATTGGATGGTTTCTTGAATGGTCAGTAAATAGGGCAGTTCTAACCCCTGGCTAAGATACCCTATTTCACTTATTGAAAGACCTCTTGATATGGTTCCTTCGTTTGGGGAAAGCGTGCCTGCGATCATATCCATCAACATGCTTTTTCCGACACCATTGCTGCCGACAAGAACAGAGACCTTATGCTTGGGAATGACCAAGTTTATAGAAGAAAAAATACGGGTGTTCTTAATGCGCAGTTGGCAATTTTCTAATCTGAGCAGCGAGTGCATTAGGCTCTTCCTTCAACCGGTTGGCGATCAAGTCTAAGTAGCGCGATGATGCCTAAGCTGGTCATGAGTAAGGTTGTAACCCAGTGCGCAGAATATTCAGAAGAGCTAAAGAATAGACGATGTAAATAAATTGGGTTTAAGTAATTAAGCACTTGGGCAATCGGTTGATGTAGAAAGGGAGTAATGATAAACAGCATCATGCTGATGTTTATGACGGTGTGCATTTCAGAGAGCGCTTTTCGAAAATGCAGTGCATTAAGTGATATCAGGTACAGGGCGGGTGATAAAAACATGAGTTGTAGGAATTGAGTAAAGAGTACCTCTTCGTTTATACAATAGAGCAATAGATAGAAGACAGAAATACCCGTCAAAGCAATTAAGGTGTTGGCTATGTATAACGCTACAGAAAAATACAACAGTGATCGCCTGCTAGGGATCAAACACTTTAAAAAACCAGATTCTCGATGCGCGATTATATAGAGCGCGCCACCGTAAATATAAATAGAAAACACGATATAGGAGCCAAGAAATGCAACATCATTTTTCTGGTATTGAAAGGTGAAATATAAAGTAGTTGGAAGAGCGATTGTCCATATAAAAGAAATCGGCTGCCGAAGTTGTTGTAATAAAATATACTTGAGATGAAGCGAAATAGGCATTTTAGTAATACTTCTTATTTATTATCCATTTTCTGTTTGAGTATAAAACCCCTCTTTTTGAGCTGTCAATATCCGTCGATATGAGTTTGGTTGTTTGCCAAGCTGAACGATTAGGTTATGTTGCTGGTCGATAATTGACCTGCCAAACAAGCATCGTTTAACAATTAACCGATCCAGAAAAGGTTGAGTACGCTGCTTAGCTTGATGCCAGCAATTGGTTGGAATAGGCGGGTGTTTGACTGTTTTGTTAACTTGTCAGTGGATGTTAACGGATAAGGTTGTATAATTTGCTCTTCCTGAAAGCTCAGTACGGTTGAAGTAACATGAAAAATTGGCAGCAAACTCTTTCCTTATTCGTGGTGATGTTGGCAATAACGGCTTGTAAAGACAATTCAAATGAGTACATGGGAGCGGAAATTGGTCATGATGGTGGCGGCAGCGGCTCTAGCAGAAAAGATGAAACAAAGTGTATGAAAGCTTCTGGTATAGGTGACTTGTTTCCATCTAATAAGAAATCTGTGAAAATCGATGGGGGATGCTTCTCTAAAAAGTCCACAGAAAAAGACCTCATCCTTTTGGTTGATATAGGAAAAGAGTTAACGCTTAAATTTGATGATGCCGATAGAGAAGCCATGTTTAGAGGGGAGTCAAGCAAGTATTCCTTTAAAGAGGCTAAGAAACTCATTCGTGTTGAAAATAAAGCGTCGGCCGACTCCGTAGAGATCACACTTAACATGAAAAAAAGATTTAGCTATACATTCTCATTGAAAGCCGATAACCAAGGAGAGTATGAGATCACTACCCAATACCGGAATGTTGATGAAAACAAGCATGCAGGTACTTCTGATCGGTATAAGTATCGGCTGATTGCTCGTTAGTTCTCCTCTGAAGCTAGGCGATGCAGGTAATCGTCTAGCTTTGTGTTCCCCCTTTTTTCAGCCGATCTCTTTAAGCTTCTGTTTCACCCATTGATCTGCTTGACGGGTGGTTTCAGGCAACCGGTACTTGGGGGTGAGCTTGAGTACCCAGGTGCATGCATCGTTCAGTGAAATGCGATGCCCGCAAGAGACAAAAACGGGCTTTACCTTATTTTGTGTGCGAAGGACTGAGCCGATCCTCTCTTCTTGATCTACCAGTTCGGCCATTGAGCCTCGTGTCAAATCGGGTTCAGTATACTGCCCCAGCAAATGGGTTTTACCGCAGCCTATTGTTGGTATGTCAAAGAGTACGCCTAAATGGCAAGCCAATCCAAATCGCCTTGGGTGGGCGTACCCCTGGCCATCGCATACTACTAAGTCAGGCGATCGGTGGAGTTTTTCAAACGCTTTGATCAGAGGAGGGAGTTCTCTGAATGAGAACAGGCCTGGGATGTAAGGGAATTCTGACTGATCAACGTGAACGACGCTATCAACCACGGTTAATGATTCTGCATCCAATAGAACGATAGCGGCAACCAATTGCTGGCTATCCTTGTGATAGGCGACATCTACGCCTGCGACCCATCGTACATCGCCATCAAAGCGTGTTTCACACTCTACCCTCTGTGCGAGCTCTATTTGAAGCCGCTGAGCTTCATTGACATCGAAATTCCAGGGGTGTTGATTGATGGGGCGCATAATCAAAGGTGTCTCACAGCTAAAGTGACATTCAAACAATGAATAAGATGGTGATTATGCCATTAGCAGTAGGTTAGAGAGAAGGGTAAAACCACTACCATCAAATCGACCATTTTTTCCTCAATGTTTTCTTTTTATCTCCTCTTTTTTCAATCAATTTGTATAGAAATTGTTGGATTAGAGCTTACTCCAGTAGGGTCTTTAGTGTTTTTGTATCGATCGGCTGCCATTCATTGATGAGGAAATGAATCTGGAGTGGGCGTGTTCTGCGTATATCTTATTTCGCACTGCCTTATCTTTGCGGGTCACCTTGGATCTCTATAGTGGGTCATCTTAGATCTCTATAGCAGGGCAGTGTTATAGCAAGACAGTTTTCTGAATTTGAGAGGCCAGGGAGGGTCTATGCCATTTTTCACGATTCAGCCGTCAGTCGGGTTATCGAGGTCGGAGATTCAATCTCAGCTCCCCCGTGAACATATACCTTGCCAGGGCGAGATTATTCATTCTCTGTTGGAGGTTGAGCGATGGGTCAAAAGCTATTTAGCTCGCCCTCATCCTGAGGTTGGGCGGAAGGGGAGTGTTTGTCCATATATCCCCGCTGCTTTACAGCGACAAAGCGTATCAATGACTTATTTAACTTATGATGAAGGGACAACAGATGAAGAAATAGAGCAGACACTGCTGAGCTATAAGGATGTCTTCTTGGAGCAAAATCATCATGTGCTGAATAGCTGGCTGGTTGTGTTTGTGTCTGTGCCTTCACAGGGTGCTCTTAAGAAACATAGACTTGAAGACCCAGTCTTAATGGCTTCAGGCTTGGTGGAGCGTGTACAACGGGCATTAAAACCTTCGTATATTGCAGAAAAACTGATGATTGGCCAGTTTTACCCGGGCTGCTCGGTTGCAGGCATCCATAACACAGACTTTAAGCCATTTGCGACACAATACCCATTGATTGGTATTCGTCATATGATGCCTCAAGACTTAGTCTTTATCAGTGAGAGAATAGATTACATTCAAATGTATCTGGATGCTTTTGGTATTGCAGACCAACAACAATTACAATCGACCATGGAGCATTACGGGTTAAATGAAAATGAGCGTGTAAAAGAGCATATGGAATCGATACAGTCTTATATTTAATAGTAACCTAAAAATAAAAATCAGGATAAGTGTTGCATGATAACGTTACCTAAAACGATTGATCATTTCGAATATAAAATGTTAACTCCAGAAGACATTGCAGAAGCCAGCCAATGGTTGGCTCAGCAATGCAGCATGCAAGAGCCTATGGCCATCCACTTAAATATACCCGAAGATGAGCTTGAGTCTTTTTTTGCATCCGTTTTGGAATTTATTTATAAAGACTCTTTGTCGATGATTGTCATTGACACTCAATCCCAATATCTGGTTGGAGTATGTCTCGCATGGGATTCACGTTTTGATTGGAGCGAGCTTCAAGTATCTGATTCATTGCTACCCATTAAGAGTCTAATGGATGAATGTACGCAAGAGGGCGTTGGGGTAAATGCGTCTTCCTCTAAAAAAGTAAAAACCCATGTGTATTCATTTCTTGAAATCATCCCTGAAAGTGAAGCGTTGTTAATGGCTGAGCAGTTGGTTAGCCTAATGCAGTTGCAAGCTGTCTCCTTAGGATATGAGCGTGCAGTGAATATCAATACGAGAGCACCTTCTGATGGTCATTTGCAGTTGGATTCAAAGCCGTACATAAGTATGCAATTCAAAGCTTACGATGAATTTCGTTATTTGGGGAATAAAGTTTTTTTTAATATGAATCAAAAGTTGCCACTGCATCTTCAATGGGATGGCGATCCTACATACAGTCTCTCGGTCAGAGATATTCATCACCCATTACCTGAGCATCCACAAGAAAGTGTTATTTCAAGTTTTCAATCTTTTTTGAAAGAAGTCAAAGGAAAAAAACATCGGTTGTTGGGTAAGCCTGGGAATATGGCTTTCGACTTTTCGCCGTTACAAGATGCCTTAAGCGTCTTTATGAATAACAGCGGTGATCCCTTTGTTCCTTCTTCTCACGGGTTGAGTACTAAGCAGTTTGAGCAGCAAGTCATTCATTTTTTTGCAAGCGCTTATGGGTTGGCACCCGAATCTGTTTTTGGTTACATCACCAGCGGTGGGACTGAAGCACTTGAATATGGTTTTTTGAAGGGTATAAAGCAATACCCTAACGCGCATGTGATATTGAATGAATCTTGTCATTACAGCGCTGTCACCATCGCGAATAAATTTCAGAGATCTTATTCGATGTTGCCTTGTTTGGATAATGGCGAGGTTGATTACAATGCATTAGAGAGTGAGTTGAAAAAAACGGACGCACCTATCGTGTTAATTGCTAATATCGGGAGTACCATGAAAGGCGCCATGGATGACGTGCAAAAAATTGTGTCTCTTTTAATAGATCGGCCTCATTATATTCACGCTGATGCAGCATTACACGGATCTTTTTTACCTTTCTTGCCTGCCTATTTTGGGGCGCCGGCATTGACGATTGGGGGCAATATTCAAAGCATTTCAATCAGTTTACATAAGTTCTTAGGTAATATTACACCTGCAGGTTTGGTGCTAACAGAAAATGAAACCAATAACAGTGTTACTCAAGAAAACTATATTGACGTCATAGCCAGTCAAAACAGTACACTGACCTGTTCGAGATCAGGCTTAGCCGCCATGTTGGCCGCTTATCGAATTGAAACGTTAGGGGTTGAAGGCTTAAAAGAACAGGCATTACGGTGCATAGAATTAGCCCACTATCTTTGTCATCAATTGACCGTAAAAGGGGTTGATGCGGCATTGAATAAAGCCTCTAACATCGTATACTTTCCTGCACCGGAAAAGTCTGTATGTGAGAAGTGGATGTTACCCGTTACGACAGGTTTGTCTCATGCGGTTGTTATGCCCCAAGCAGATATGAGTCTACTGAATGAATTCATTCAAGACTTAATGAGTGCTACAGCAAGTTGATATTGTTAGGTACCCCTCGTTACGTTTTTGCTTTACGTAGAGAGGGGTGGTTTTAGAACACGACGACGGTTTTTAGAACAACGGGGCCGCTTTACTGGGGTTGCCAACTTTAAAACTCTTTGTGCCGATTTCGTTCAGAGAGAACTGAACGGAGTATGCTCTGGGGGATGCTTCACAGAGGTCAGGTACTTTTCTTACCAAAGTGACAACGGGAAAGCTGAGCTTATCGGTCACTACTTCGAAATCTTCTTTTTTTGTACAGCCTGTGCTGGTCACAATAAAAGTAAGGCTTTTCTCTGTTTGTTCATAACCGTGAATCATTTCAAGCTCAGCCGCATGAAGCATGCCTGATAAGGCGATGAAAGTTATACCTAAGATCCTTTTCATAATGGTTTCCTTTTAACTGTGTGGAAGGCGTTTTTTGTAGCGTTAATTGATGTCGCTGCCAGAATATTATGTCATGCAATTTCGGTAATGAAAGGTATAAAGTTGCTCTATATCATGATTGGCATTTTATTCACACTCATTTTTGATTTTAAAAATTCAAACGACAGTTTTACCCTACGACTTTTGCCTTAGAAGTAGGCGTTTTACTTATCTGGGCATTTTTTATGCCATTAGTGGAAAGGTCGTCCTTATTATAGTGAGTTTGTTCTTTTTTAAATGGCTCGGCAACATCGTTTTAAGCTTTGTAGCGATTTAATCTTCCAAATTTAATTTGTTGGAAATATTTGTAAAGCACGTTTGACGATCTGATTACAGACACAAATCCTATCACAATTCAACGTGTCCACACGATAAGCCTCCAATTCAGTATGCCGTTGCCAACTATTCTCATAGTGAGCTTAAACAATAGGTTTAAACAACATCATGAATTGATGTGGGCTTGTTGTTTAAAAGTGGAAGACACTGCTCAACTTTACCGGCTTTTGAATGACTTGATGATGAAAGGGAGTCAATATGAAACTATTCAGTCAGCTAAAAATGAAGTGGATGCTGTGTATCGGTTGCATATACGGCTCTCTTTGTCTGGCTTCTGATCAGGTAGTACCCTATATTGTTGCCGAAAAGATACCGTTTACAAAAACTTTCTTAAGCTCACAGAATGCTGTGAAGCCTTTCAAATTAAATCACCCTGAGGCGAGTTTTATTAAAGTGCATTTCAATCGGTTTAGGCTGAGTGAAGGCGGGTATGTCATTGTCAGAAGTGAGAAAGGAAGCGAGCAAGTTCGATATGACGCGGATCAAATGGCGCCCTTGTTTGCGCAGTCTATCAATGGAGATAGCCTATTCATTGAATGGTACCCAGGTGCTAACCCAGCAGAGGCTCAACTTAGCATTGATTACTATACGGCAGGGTATCAAGACGCTAATAAGTTACGCTCTCTTAATCAAGAAGAAGCGGTATCGACTTGCGGAGAAAATGAACGTCGTGATGTAGCCTGCTGGGAGGATACTCACCCTAACGAAGTTGGTTGGAGTCTATCGGTCGCACGTTTATTGAAGAACGGCTTGAGTTTATGTACCGCTTGGCGCGTTGGTCCAGACAATCGTATGATGACGAATAACCACTGTTTTAGTAATGAGACAGAACTTAAGAATATTGAGGTTTGGTTTAATTATAAGCGTTTAGGTTGTGGGGGTGGTGGACTCGACACAACCGTAAAAGTCTCTGGTGATAAAGTGTTAAAAACGGATTACACCCTTGATTACACTCTCTTCACACTTAAAGACTTTGATAAAGTGAAACACTTTGGGTACTTTGGTTTAGATGACTCTGAGCCAATGTTAGGAGCAGGTATTTATATTCCTCAACACGGCGCGGGTAATCCTAAAGAGCTTGCTATTGAGAGCGATGTTAATAATTCAGGGCTTTGCCAAATTGATTTAGCCTCTACGAATGGAAGGGGTAATAATACGGATGCCGGCTACTTTTGCGATACGATTGGCGGGTCATCAGGCTCACCGGTTGTGTTAAGTGACTCTCATAAAGTCATCGCCCTGCACCACTTTGGCGGCTGTGAAAACCAGGGTGTCAAAATAAGCAAGATTTGGCCACAGATCTCAAGTGAATTTGGAGGAGTGTTGCCAGAGGGTAAAATGGGTGATGGGGTTGAACCCCCAGGGCCATCAGGCAATGTCTTAAAGGTGGGGCAGACGCTGAGCAACATTAGCTTAAACCAAGGAGAAACCAAATTGTATGTTCTCCCTGCGAAAGCACGTACTCAGAATGTAACCATCCACATTGAAGGCGGCAGTGGTGATGCTGATCTCTATGTGCGTTCGGGTGTTGAACCCACATTGTCTAAATATGACTGCCGACCTTATCTTGCAGGCAATAAAGAAAACTGTTTCGCAACTAATCAATCGGAAGATTTATACGTGATGTTGAGGGGCTATAATCGCTCGTCAGGTTTGAGCTTATCCGTTAAAGCTGGTTCTGATGGCTAGCCAGTCTTAATCACTTAGTCGCCTTTAGGATTCGCGCCTGAAGGCGATTTTCACTTTTTTATCTTGTGCGCTTTCTGATCATTTACCCGCTCAATTGCTACTGTACGAGCGTTTCTTAATCCTCTGGATTTTAAATAACCGAAAGCGGTTATGATGTCATCACGTTATAAAGTCTGATCTATATTCTTGGAAAATCTTAGGGTGCATTGGTCTGGGTTGTTGACAGTTTACGTGTTTGTAGATTGCCTATTTTGCAGTTTAAATAAGGCTTAAAACAGGCTAAGATGCTTAAGCCATCTCCTAATGGCTTTGTGCGGTTGTCTAAAAGGAAGCGCTTGCTTGAGAGCATTAAACCGACTGATATACAGTGTCTTCTGGGTGCTGAGCTTTTTGATAAGCGTTCAGTCTGCTAATGCTGCTATTGTCATTGATCACTCGGCCAGTAGTAAGGTCGGTTGTCACCAAAAAGTGACTGAAGAGAATCAATCTCATTCTTCTTCGCTGGTTATGGCGATCAATTCAGACGTTAACTCATCTTTTAAAGAGCCGAATTATCCGTCGGTCTCTTTTTTCATGTCATACGACTCTTTGTTTGATGTACCTCAATGGTCACATGAAATGAATGCTGCTGGGGTTCTTGTAGAGAATCCTCCTCCAGAAACTGATGATCACTGCAAAATGGATTGCCAGTGTGATTTATCGATGTGCCATGGCTCTGGTGTGGGCATATTACAGCAGTGGACTTTCGTGAACCCTGTTGTGCCTACGATCTTGATAGCGGACGTCGTTCGAGTCTTACCCGAATCACCGATCTCAACCCCTTTTCGCCCTCCCATTCTTCTGATCTAACGTTTAGTACTAAGCTCATTATTCATTTGTGTATAGCGCAAGGCCTTTGTTGTCGATTGCGATGGCTAGTGTTGTGCTTGTTCTGCATGAGTCGAATTCAACGGTGAGATGTAAAGAAACTTGCGCCGGTTGAGATTCTAAGGTTGGGATATGTCTATTCAGAAATATGTGTCAGAAGATGGGGTTGCGTTACGACCCACGAGAAGGCGGTTTGTGGTGGGAGCGGGTTATGGAGCTCTGCTCGCCGGTATTCCTTGTTTACCCTCCGTTTGGGCTGCGAAATCGGAGCGATCTGAGGAGCCATTTGGACCCATCAATTTACGTGGGAATCAATTCAAATTATCCATTGGCTATCAGAAGGTGAATTTCACAGGGCAAGAAAGGATGGCGACAACGGTCAATGGGTCTTTGCCTGCACCGGTGCTGCGTTGGAAAGAAGGGGGGCGAGTTCGTTTAAGCGTTACAAACCAGCTAGCACATGACAGCTCTATTCATTGGCATGGCATTATATTGCCAACAAATATGGATGGCGTGCCAGGGTTGAGTTTTGATGGGATTAAACCTGGGGCCACCTTTGATTACGAATTTGATTTAAATCAGAGCGGTACTTACTGGTATCACAGCCACTCAGGGTTTCAAGAGCAAACGGGTGTCTATGGTGCGATTGTGATTGAGCCTAAAACGGGCGAGCCACACCCTGCGCATCGAGAGCACGTCATTGTGTTATCTGATTGGAGTGACGAATCGCCTCAATCGATTTACGCCACATTAAAAAAGAAAAGCCACTACTACAACTTTCGCGAACGTACGGTAGGTGATTTATGGCGTGATATTAAAGAGAAGGGGGTGGCTCAAACGTGGAATGATCGGGCAATGTGGAACGATATGCGAATGAGTGAAACGGATATCGCTGACGTTACTGGGTACACCTACACCTATTTAATGAATGGCATGACGCCAGAAAACCTCTGGACGGGACTTTTTCGCTCAGGTGAAACGGTAAAACTGCGCATCATCAATGCAGCAGCGATGACGCTCTTTGATGTGCGAATCCCAGGTTTAGAGATGACGATTGTTGCAACCGATGGGCAATCCATTGACCCGGTTACGGTTGATGAATTTCGAATGGGCGTTGCTGAGACTTACGACGTGCTGATTAAACCCAAGGCCGATCGTGCTTATGCGTTCTTCGCGCAATCCATCGACCGCACAGGGTTTGCGGTGGGTCGCATCACTCCGGATAAAGGTTGGATGCCAGACATTCCTTCAATGGATCATGCTCCGATACTGGGGCATAGGGATATGGGAATGGCGCATCACGCAGGTAGCGGTATAGATCACAGCAAGATGAATCATGGGCAGATGCACCATGGAGAGATGAAGCATGGAGAGATGAAGCATGATGAAGGTGAAAAGCATGCGGGTATGAATCAATCTTCAATGGATCATTCAACTATGAATCATTTAACTATGAATGATCAAAGCAAGAAGCAAGATCACTCTGGTATGAAGCACATGGGGGAGATGACAAAGGCATTGGGAAAAGCAGGGTTTGGGAGTACGGCAAGCATTCAACATGGAAGTGAAGAGAGTGGGCCGCATATTGATATGTTAGCCAGCATGCCTGCTTCTGGGTTGTCTGATCCTGGGATTGGATTGCGTGAGCATAATAAGCGTTATGGTCGGCGCGTATTAAACTATTCCGACATACATAATTTTGGCACAACGCTGGACCCTCGAGAACCATCGCGCGAGATTCAAATTCATCTGACAGGCAATATGGGGCGATACCTATGGTCGATGGATGGGATTAAATTCGCAGATGCCGATCCGATTTTACTGACCTACGGAGAAAGAGTGCGTATCACGCTCGTCAACGACACCATGATGACGCACCCCATACACTTGCATGGCATGTGGAGCGAATTGGAAACCGGTGATCCAAAGCAAATTCCTCGCAAACATACAATTTTGGTGCAGCCGGGTTCCAAGATTAGTTATTTGGTCACGGCCGATGCGAAAGGCCGTTGGGCGTATCACTGTCATTTGTTGTATCACATGCCAGGCATGATGCGTGAAGTAAGAGTGGTGTAGGGGGACGAAATGATGACTGTAAACAAAGCATTGGGTCCTTGCGGGATTCTTTTGGCGAACCTATTGACGTCCCTAATATCCACGTCTGTATTGGCGGGAGCAAAGGACGATCCGTTATTAACGATGCTCTCTATTGATCATTTTGAGGTGGCACCTGGGCGCTATGATGCGATGCAAGCCATTGAGGGTGAGCTTTGGGCAGGTTACGACTTTCATAAGCTTGTGTTGGATTGGGATGTTGAGCGTGAAGATGGGCATATTACAGAATCAGATTGGGGGTTAAAGTATCGTACGGCACTTTCACCTTTTTGGGATATGGATGTTGGCATTGAGCGTAGCTTTAAAGGTCACCCAAAGAGAAATTGGGGGGTTGTTCATTTCTTAGGAACAGCCCCATATTTCATTGATGTTGACTTTGGGTTAAAAGCCAGCAATGAAGGGCGTTTGGGTGCAGAACTGTCATTAGAGCAAGAATGGATGCTGACGCAATGTTGGGTCTTTATGCCTGGGGTGGAATTGGAGGCTTATTCAAAAGACGATGAATCGAATGAGGTGGGGCGTGGCCTTTCAAGTTTAACCTGGTCAGGCTTGTTGGGGTTTGAAGTGGTCCGGGAATTTACGCCTTATATTGGGGTTCGGCACTTTCAACATTACGGTGATACGGCACGCTTTATTCGTCATGAAGGCGAGCCTTCATCTGAAACCTTATGGGTCATTGGATTTGAAGCTTGGCTTTAATTGATCGAATAGGGTTCTAAGCACTAAGAGGCCATTAAGTGCCTCTTAGTATTAACGCATTTCAATACAATCATCATTACCCCGTTCTTTCCATGAGAGCCTGTTATACCTCTTTCGTCTTATTGTAAGGCTAGAGTACAATGGCTAACCTTTGCCTGTGTCGGCGAATAATAAGTATAAAACTGGATGTGATGAGAACGAAAAGGATGTTGAGGTTATTATTAATTGAAGAGTTTGTTAGGCGGATATTGTTATCCAGTATGACATTCTTTTATATCTGGAAATTTAATCACAGTAATCATTACGAGTATGAGATAGAACTTGTTATTGCGCTGAGTTCATTTATAAGCTTGGCCACGTGTTTTTTGGGTGGCTGGATTGCTGATAGATTTAATAGCGCACTCTTTGTAAACGTTTCTTTTTGGTTGTTTTTCGCATCATTGTTAGTGTTTGCTTTAGATTTGTATCAAGCAAGTACAGTGTATTTTCCGCTGATAGCAGTTCTGTTCGGTGGGGTGGCATCATGCATACGTATGTTGCCGGCGGGTAAAATCATAAAAAACAATACAGATAAACAAGGTGTGTATTTGGCTTTCAGTTCAAGCTTGTATTCCGTTGCATCCATTTCCGGGCCTGGATTAGGCGCCATTTTGGTCGCGAATGTTAAAGAAGACCTGGCTTTGTTAAATGCAATGCTTCTTGTGATCGGGGCACTTTTTATATTGATGGTTGTCGCAAAAAACTCTAAACAATTGGTAAAGGACGGTTGTTCTGATAGACCCTTAAGTGCTTTCCAAGAATTTTGGTTGGGGGTGTCATATTTACAAAAGAATAAAGCGGAAGCATGGTTGTGTTTAACGGCTTCCCTGTTGAACTTTATGTTGTTTCCAACCTTTATATTGCTAGTTCCCACAAAGGTCTACCAGGTTCATCTTTTAAATGAGTGGTCTGTCGCGTGGATTGATGTTTGTTTTGCGATAGGGTTGATTGTTTCAGCAAAATGGGTCAATACGTTTTTTATTAAGCTTGTTGGTCGCATTTATACTGTTTTTATAGGGTTTGTTTTAGCCCTCATTTTTGTGGTTGGGGTTTTGGCTGCTTCTTATGGTTTACTGGTTTGGTTGGCAGTGCTGGCGGGTGTTGGTCTGAGTTTCATAAACATTAATACCCGTTACATCAGAATGAATGGCTTGCCTGATGAATTGTACAGTCGAGTATCGAATATTGTTATGTCTATTTCGGGTTTATGCTCACCAATCGGTGTTTGCGTGTTTGGTTTAATCAAGGATGATGAGGGGCTATGCCTAATACTGTGTTTAATCGTAGGTTTATTGATGATGTTAAGCCTGCTTGGAAATAAACCTTACAGAGCGTTGAATCAATTAGATGATGACGGGTATGCTTCGGCATATCGGTGCCTTTAGCCCTATTCAGTGAACTATTTTGCATTTCACCTATTCTTCTTGTTCCCAAGAAGAAGGGGTGTCTGAGATTTCTTCGGTCGTTTTTGCTTGATACTGTTCCTTTAGCATTTCAAGCATTTCTGGGTTGGTTGAACTCAAGTAGGCGTATCCAGAGAGCAGGATAATGTAGAGTAATAGCAGAAAAAACAGCGGTTTATACGCTTCTTTAAAGTGTAAAAACCCATAAACAATGGATGGGGTGAGAAAAATAAAGGGCCCAATGAAAAAGCTGATGCCTGACCAGGCCATGTGGTTGTTTCGTATTTGTATGACGAGCATCCAATAGAAGCCAATAATATTAAGTAGGATGGATGAGAAAAACAAGACAATGAAACCTATGCTCAGCATTATGTATACTCATCACTAATAAAATATATATAGCTTTATGGTAGCACAAGAAATGCGCTGCAAAGATTTTGTGTGTTGGCGCCCGCAAACATGCGGGTGAGTTTTTTGCTAAATAAATAGGTGCCATTGTGCACAGTAAGTCAAGTTACGGTGCTTAAAGGCAGGTGGTCACCACTTTTGCTATATTTTTTGCACAGTTTTCAATGCTCTCGTTTTTCAAGTACATTGTTGAACACTCTTTCGTAGCCCACAGTCTGATTGAGAGTACGCTTTTTGCCATGTCGCTGAAATCTTTTTGTTTAAGCTTTCTAAAGGACAGTGAATCGCAATAGGTCCGAAAATCTGAGGCGGGTTTAAAGCATTGTTTTGCGTAGAGGTTACTTAGCTGTTCACAAGCTACAACTTTTCCACAGCCTTTGGATTTCTTCTTAACGCTATCTAGACAAACCTGAGCAGAGTCTTGTTTGGCATCTTGTTTAACAGACTTTTCGTATTCTTTAAGTTGAGCTAAATACTGCGGAAATAATTCTTTAGAGATAAAGTATAAAGCTCCAGAGAAAATGGCCGAAACAATGATGAGAGCAGCTAGGGTGGATAATACAAATTTCATTTTCTTTGGCTGTTAACGATGATTCGTGTTCTCATGATGCTATTTTATTTAGCAAATGAAAGTATAGGCATTAATCAGTGAGTAGACGGTGCTTTTGTTGGTATTACCGTGTAAGGATCGGCTCAGCATAAATATTATGAATTTTTGAAGTAAAAACATACCAGTAAGAGTAACGTACCAATTCAGGTTGGTGATCGCTTGCATGCTGTTTTGTTGTATTATGTTGTGAATCGAGCCGCTTAAACCATAATATTAGATATTTTTTGAGAGTAAGCCTTATGTTTAAATTAAAGGTATGTTTTGGCTTTGTTGCCTTGCTTTTATCAGGTTGTGCAACGATGAATGAATCTGAATGTAAAATGGCGAATTGGCAAGCGATAGGTGAAGAAGACGGTTCTGAGGGGCGAGCGCTTTCACACTTCAAACATCATCGAGAAGCCTGCAGTGAGCATGGTGTTCGCGCCAATCAGACACAATGGAAGCTAGGTTGGGATAAAGGCGTCAGGCATTATTGCAAACCGGATAACGGGTTAACACTTGGAAAGGCAGGGAAAATGGCAGCCTCCGTGTGCCCTGAAGAAATGGCCGCAGCATTTGTTCTGGCGCATCGTATAGGCAAGGAGTTGTATGATGTTGAGAAGCGTTATAAAGCATCAGAAAATGATCTTGAAAAGCTTTATGACGAGTATCATCAAGCCAATACAGCAGAATTAAAAGAGCGTATTAATAGAGATATTTCGAGAAAGAAACGAGAAAACAATCGGCTGAAAAGCCAGTTAAATCGAGCTGAGATGGCATACAATCTCTATTTGTTGAAGGGGGCTTTAAGTGAATAAATCAGCAAGTAGAAAGACTATAGCCCTGTCATAGATTCCTGGTAGAGAGTCTATGAAAGGGCACGATTATTTTAATGTTAACCTAGCCATAGTTTCCCTATGCTGGATATCAGACAAAGTGCAAATAGGTTTAAAACGATACCGATACGCATCATTCGCTTTTGAGTAATCTTGCCAGTACTAAATACAATTGCATTGGGAGGCGTTGCGACTGGAAGCATAAAAGCACATGAAGCGGATAATGCGATTAAGCCGGCAATGATTTCAGGGGGTGCCCCTAATGAATCAGAAAAAGCTAAGAAAATAGGGATTAATAAAGCCGTGCTGGCTGTGTTGCTGACGAACTCGGTTAAACCGATAACAAAACCCGTAAGCATTAAGATCCATAGCCAGCTTGGTACCTGAGTCATCCATTCAGATAAATGACTCCCCATGAAAGCACTGACCCCGGTATGTTTCAAAATGGTACCCATGCACAGACCTCCTCCAAATAATATGAGGACATCCCACTCGGTACTTCGAAGAAACTTTTGAAAGTTAAATAATTTAAACATACCTAATAGACACATAGCCCCAATTGCAACCAGAGTGTTCCAACCTTTTTCAACGCCAACCGTTGGGCCTAACCATCCTCCAAGCATCCATAGGCAAACAACGGAAATAAATATAAAAAGTGTACATTTTTGGCTGGTAGTGAAAGGCTCTCGGGGTTTGACGCTCTGAGAATGAATAATATGTGCTCTAGGTTTGGTTTTAATGTTTAACCAGAACAAGGTAAAGCCTAGTAAGAGTAAGCTGGTTGGGAGTCCAACCATCAACCAGCGGGTAAAATCGATTCCGGTGTGTGCTGCAACCAAGGCATTTGGGGCCGTCCCAATAAGAGTTGCCATTCCCCCGATACTCGCACTATAAGCCAAACCTAATAACCCAAACTCGGCGTAAGCAGGCTGATCGGTTTTAGGTAGGCTTTTAATAATGCCTAGCAATAGCGGCAACATTAAAGCGGTAGTGGCGGTATTGTTCATCCACATGGATAAGCCTGCCGCTGCTAAGCATAAAAACAAACAGCTGGTTTTCGCGTGACCATTGGCTTTTTGGATAAGCGCTTGGGCCATTTTTTGATCTAGCCCCTGATGGCTCAAGGCTGCTGCCAGCGCAAATCCGCCTAAAAAAAGATAGATAATAGGGTGTGCAAAATGAGAGAAAGCGTCTTTGACAGGTTCGCCTGTAAGAAGCACACCCAGTATCGGAATGATCAAGGCTGTGATGCTAAGGTGAATGGCTTCGCTGAGCCATAATGTGGCAACAATCCCTAAAATGGCAAAGCCGTGGGTAAGCTCCTGTGATAGGGGGGAATAGGCATACCACAAAAAGGTGGCGGCGATGATAAACCCAATAGGTTGCCATTTAATGTCGCTTAGTTTGGCGTCTGTATCGGCAGCAACAAGGCCTGAATTTGTTGTTGTCGTCATTTTCGTGAGCTCTCAAGTGAATTAAAAGGTGTGTATGCCTTTAAGTCACCCAGCGCTTTGAATGCAAAGGCAAAAGCTATTATTCTGCTGGTTTTGGGACGCAGCCGTTAATTTTGGGGTCATAAACCTGTCCCATTTGCTCGCACATTTGTCCGACCACGGCTTCCGGCCTATTTGCAGCTTTTTGGCATTTGGGATCTTTACTGTCCTCGGTGCAATTTTGTTGTGCCTTGGCTGCTTCATTCAATGTTTTCAATTGGGTTTGTACCAAGTAGGCAATGATGGCGACGAAAATAATGAGGCTAATGAATTTCATGATCCCCCGGCGGTATCACTCTAATAATCGTTAAGAAGCTTCCTAAGCTAACAAATCTAGAGCTTAGCGCCTAGTCTAGGTGTTTATATGGTAGGGGAATTGCCACAAAAAGTACCAGCAACCCCCCCCTGGCGTAGTACTTTTTAAGGCGAGATGATCTGGCCTGAAATCATCTCTCCGATCTGAGCAAAAATGGCTTTCACCTCTGCACGACTGGACGCTGTTGCTGAAACGTAAATGGCTGCATAAATGGGTTTATGGTTGGGTGGCGTGATCTCAGCAATAATGCCTAAAGCGCCGTCACTCGCAGCCCCTGTTCGATCTGCAACTTTCCAGTTGGAAGGCAATCCCGCTTTCAGTTGATGTTGACTGTACTGATTGGACGTTAGCCATTCTGATAATTGGCGCCTGCTCTTGGGGGTCAGAAGATCGTCTTTCAGCAAATGTTTTAATGTAGTGGCGATAGCTATTGGCGTTGTTGTGTCCTTGATGCCTTCTAATAGATTAAGCTCGGGTTCGCGTCGATCAAGGCGAGTGATGTTATCGTTCCAAGTGCGTAGCTGATGAGTGAGTGACTCTGGACCTCCAAGGACTCGTAATAGAGTGTTGGCTGCAGTGTTGTCACTTTGAGACATTACGGCAGAACACAGCGTTTGAAGGGTCATGGATTGCCCAATTTTACCTTGCGTGATGGGGCTCCAATTTGCCTCAAAGTCTTCTTCTTTAAGCGTGACGTTGTTTTGTAACTTTAACTCCCCTGCATCTACTTTCGCTAATATGTTTGCACAAGCCAAGGCTTTAAAAGTGCTCATCATTCTAAAGCGTTCATCTGATCGATACTTCCATTCGACGCCATTGTTCGTGTTGAGTACGTAGACCCCTAACTTGGGGGGTGTTGACCCTCTAGGTTTTAATGTCGATTCGAGTGCTTGAAAAGTGGCTATCTGAGGTTGTAATACACTGGGGGTTGAAGGGGAGAGCTCGCTGCTTTGACAAGCCGTTCCGTACAGGATGAGAGGTAAAGTGATGACAGCGAAAGTTATAGAACGACGTAACATGGGAGTCTCCAGCAAAACAAGCCAAAAAAGGGCGTAATGAGAGACTCACTTTGGCGCGATTAGTTCCGTAGTTAAATAGTAGCTCTCGGGTTTATCTGGGTGGGTTTTAGAGGCATGAAATTACCGGAAGATAACGCGGCGTTGAGTTTTCTTTTGTGTTTAAGAGTCTGTGCGGCCTCTGCGAAGATTTTCCAAAATTGATCATTGTTGTCGGTCATGTCTTCCGGTTTTATGTCGTTCTTAATGGCATCAGGTAACGTTGATTGAAGGCCAGTGTTATAAAATTCCGGGTGAAATTGTAATAATATTTGTGGAGCTGCGCCCCCATTCTTTGGCTCTACTGATTTGGCTAAACGTTCAAATTGTACCGCGACGTGAAAAGTGGATGGATTTACTTGATGGGTTGGAACACCTTGATGGTGCAGTACAGCGCTGGTGAGCGTACGACCCTCTTTAAAGGCATTTTGGTATTGGCTTCCAAACGTTGGATCGGATAGGTTAAAGGTTTGCATACCTTTATGCCCGGGAATATCTTGTATGAGCTTTGCTCCAAAATAGACTTGCGTTATTTGAGATCCGCGACACACCGCCATCAGAGGAATGCCATTTTGATATGCGTAGTGAATTAACCCAAGTTCTAGTAATGAACGATAATAATTACCCTCCCATTTGGTTTTCTTATGTTCCGCTTGCCCATAAAGTGCAGGTGGAACATCTTCTCCTCCCGGTAAATAAATAGCATCCACTTGTTCGCTGATGGTTTTTGCTTTCATTAAAATGGAATGACACAGCTTGTAATCCTTCGGTGTCGCTTTAATGGCATGGATCAGTCTTTGTGGTAAAGGGCTGTCTTTATCCGTTGAGTCATTGGCCAGTTTTTTCAGTAGCGTGGTGACTTCTGTTGAAAGCTGTTGCTGATAAGATTTGCCACTGTCCTGCGTGGCAGCTTCCTGGGAGAAATGAAATGGACGAGTGCTAATACGCATGGGGTTTAACTTAGCAACATTCTCTAGTTTTATTGCAGCTTTTGGGGTGGTCACACCAGGTTGATGAGGATCTGATAGTAAGCATAGGGTCGGTTGAACTTTGCTGGCTGAGAATGCTTTAAGTTCAGCCTTTGTCAGGGGTTGATTCGGTTTGCCGCGTTGGCAAAACTCCGAATCGACAATGTTCGCATCAAGAAAATGAGTGTTTGACATGGATGATGAAAACCACTGACATTGATTTAATTGAGCGTTCTCAAAACTACTGTTCACGAGTGTGGAGTGATCAAAATGCGTTTCATTTAGGTTGGCATTGATAAAATAAGCTTGATCAAATTGAGAGTTGCTGAATATTGAATGTTCAAGCAGCGCTTGAGTAAAAGGGCATTGCTTAAACTGGCAAGACTGGAAATGAACCTGTTTGATGTTGCTTTGGTTAAAAAAGCAATCAGTGAAGGTGCAATGTTTAAACGTAAGTTGGTTCAGGTTGCATTGCTTAAAAAGCTCGGATTGAATTAATTTTACATCGCGAATAATGGGAGAATAGCCCTTTTCTTTAAGAAGTTGCCCGAGTGGGACCTCTTGATCAGGCTTGGTGGACTTCCAATGTTCAATTAATTGAAAAAGAACTTGTTCTGGAACGCTAGGAGCTTTGCTTGCCCCTGATAAGGAGTGAACCGAGCGCAACGTTAAAGGTTTTGGAGTAATAGGTAAATGATCGACTGCATACTCTAGGTTGGATAAGGGCCTTTTTTTGTATGCATGGGTATGTGTTGGTAATGCCAGGCTAAATTGATTCAACGCTTCTTTTTTTAATGAAGAAGCACGTGCTGGCATGGTGCTGCAAGGTTTGGTTTCAGCCGTTTCAGGTTGGTTAATGGATTGCGGTTGATTTAAATGTATTGAGTGCATGCCAGTGCCCTTTCACTAGAGTCCTGGCATTGTAAAAAAGGTTGCTCATGTATAATAAATATTGAATGGCTATATTCTCATAACCAAAAGCTTGGTTCGAGCTAATTTATTATGAAAAAATTATGTGGTGCGTCGCTCAAGCCCAGCATCAGCCATGATTCGAGTTGAAATTTCTTCGATCGATAAATCTGTCGTGTTGATATAGGGAATGCGCTCACGTCGAAACAGTGCCTCAACATCTTCCACCTCTTGATAGCATTGGCTGGCTGAGGAATATCGACTGTTTGCTCTTCGTTCTCCACGGATGGCGATTAATCGATCAGGATCGATGGTTAATCCAAAAAGCTTATGCCTATAAGGTTTCAGCAGCTTAGGGAGCCCTGAATCCATAGCATCGTCATCAGTGAGAGGGTAATTCGCTGCACGAATACCAAACTGTAACGCTAAATATAAGCACGTTGGGGTTTTTCCTGAGCGAGAGACACCGACCAATAACACATCTGCATCCTCATAGCGTGAAGAGCGAGAGCCATCGTCATTTTCCATGGCAAAGTGAACGGCATCGATTCGTTCCATGTACTTTTTATCGGTAGTAGCGGGATGCGAGCCTCCCACCGAATAAGAGGACTGAGCCCTTAATTCATTTTCGAGTGGATCAAGAAAGGTGGAAAAGACGTCAATGACCAAACAATCGCTTTGCTGGATAATATTCCGTATGGTTTGATTGACGACGGTGTCTATGATGACGGGGCGAACGCCTGTGCTGGCTTTGGCCTGCTCAATGCGCTCAACCACTTGATTGGCTTTGTCTTCAGAGTCGATATAAGGGCAGACCACGTATTGGAATTCAATGTCTGGGAATTGTGCTAGCAGGCTGTGCCCCAGTGATTCAGCAGTGATGCCGGTGCCATCGGAGACGATGAAAGCGATGCGTTTGCTCATAAAGTCGGTATTCCTTAACGAGTCGAAGCGAAATGCTGTTGTGTGCAATGGTACTGAGGCTGGGTGGCCTGGTACAATGCCCGATTCACAGAATCATTGAATGAGCGGCGGTTACCTTCAGTATGGGGTCACAAAGCATTGAAACATTGCAGGAACCACTAACCTCAATGGATTATGAAGCGGCTGGAGTGTTTAGACGTTTGGCGGCCATGCTGTACGATGGGCTTTTGCTGTTGGCGTTATGGATGCTGACAGCAGCCATCGCAATAGGCCTGAATGGCGGTGAAGCGGTTTCACCCAATAATCCATTTATGCCTTCGGTGCTGTTTTTGGTGACGGTTGGCTTTTATACCTATTTCTGGCGTCGAGGGGGGCAAACCTTAGGGATGCGAGCCTGGCGTATTCGCTTAATTAACGATAAAGCTGGCCCAATTACGGGGCTGCAATGTGCTTTGCGTTGTGTCAGTGGAATAGGTTCATTGGTAGGTTTTTTAGGGTATGGGTGGCTGTGGCTGGATAAGGAACGTAAGACTTGGCATGACCGGGCATCAGTTACGCGAGTGATTGTGCTTCCTAAAGATAAAGCCAAAGCAACGTTTCACTAGAGAGTAGGGTCTGGGATGCCCTGTCTTTTGACGTCTTGCGTAAGTGCTTTAGCCAAAAAAGCCGTAATAAAATAAAATCAGTACGGCGTAGCGAGTACCTTTCCCTATTGCGGTCAACAAAAAAAAGAGAGCGAATCGTACTCGCATCATGCCCGCGATAAAAGTCAGAGCGTCTCCTCCAATTGGAAGCCAGGCAAAGAGTAAACTCCAAACACCATATCGTTGAAACCAAGCTTGGCTGCGTTCCAACTGAGCCGCTTTAAAAGGAAACCAGCGTCGATCTTGAAAATGCAAAAGATAGCGTCCCATTAACCAGTTGACGGCTGCCCCTAACGTGTTGCCAGTCGTCGCAACTACCCAGACGATCCAAGCATTGGCTCCTTCATGTAAAAGAGCAATTAAGGCAACTTCGGAATATAGGGGTAATAGGGTTGCAGCACCGAACGCACTGATAAATAACAGCCAATAGCTCAACATGTGCCTTTACTCAAGAGGTTGCTTTTACTCGTGATAATGATGAAATCCGTTGGGTATTCTACCTTATCAGCCATAAAGGTACAGGGAGTATCTTAAGGGTGTTCATTTCGAAAACGCCTAATGGCTGCGCCAAACACTGCAAATAGACGCCGTTGCGTTTTTGAGTACGGCATGTATTCTGGGTGCCATTGAACGCCTACCAGAAAATCTCGATGCGGGCATTCTATGGCTTGCACAAACCCATCGGCATCTTTTGCTGCGATGACTAGGCCTTTGCCCAATTGATTAACGGCTTGGTTGTGCAGGCTATTAATGCGCACTTGATCTTTTTGCAGTGTTTCTCGTAATCGAGTCAGTGGCTCTAGAAAAGCCTCTTTTATCGGAAAGATAGTGTTTTTATTGGGGGTTTTTTGTCTTAAAGGGCGGATGTCCTGATGCAGGTTGCCGCCATGAACGACATTGATGAGTTGAGCGCCACGGCAAATACCGAGCATGGGGATGTTGTATTTTAAGCCCAGTTCAATCATGCGCATTTCCATCGCGTCTCTTTCAGGATCATATTCTGCACCTGCGTCACCGAGTGCGCCGTAATGGCTGGGTTCAATGTCGTCACCACCGCCAATCACAATACCGTGAATGGAATCTGTCGGTGGTGGCAATCCAGGGTGCACGTAGCTCGCCGATAACTTTTGAAGCTTGAGCATAAAAGCCGCGCTCCAACCTCCATACCTGATTCTGTGATTAGGGCCAGTGATGAGGACTTTGGGATCGGTGCTCATGAAACCCAACCAAGTTCCACTAACTTTTCCTCAACCCAATGTATCCAGCGATTATCCAAAGCATGCGTCAAACGATTGAGATGCTGCTGGTAAGCAGTGCAAAAATCCTGTCTTAATGCATCATCGGTTGCTAAGGCTTCAACCAACAACCAACGCTTCCAGCTGTCATAAAGGCACCACTTAGGTTGGTCAATATCGCAATTAGGCAGTCGATAGTGAAAGGTCGGTCTGGATTTAATACGATCGTCTTGCAAACATTCTTTCACTTGCTCAGGCTTCAAATGAGAAAAGAGTGGCAGCATGTCTAAGCTGCGGTTGCGTGTTGGGTTATGAAATAAATAATCGCCAATCAGCTGACTTAATGACGGCTTGTATTTTGGGTGAATGACTATGCGAACGTATTCATCTTCGAAGTGATTGATGTAAGGCGAGAGCTTTCTGGAGATGTCAATGTCTTCTTGTTTATGAATCCAATCGTAGAGACAAAAAAAAGCTTGTAAATATCCCAGCAGGCAGTGACTGTCGGTTTGGGGTGTTTCAGGGTTTAAATGCATCCCGAAGGCGGTGTAGATCGCGTGACGCGTTCCCAAAGCGCCCGACGCTCGCAAGGTTTCGATCAAAGGCTCTAAATCTGGTAATGATTCAACGGGGATGGGGGGCGTAACCACTTCCCAAGGCACCACCTGGACCGCGGCAGAGGAAAGCAAATCAAAGGTTGTGGTTTCAAATGCAGAAGCCTCATTTAAATTAGCTTGGTGGGTTGCAGCGATTTGTTTGAGGATTTTCGCGTCCAGTTCCACTTTAAAGGTGCCCAACTGTGAGCCCTCAAGCATATGCTCAAAAGGATGGGAGCTGCTGATGCGGCCCCCATATAGATCTTTTAGGCAGGTGGTGACTTCTTCAGCTGTTAGACCGGCAAATTCAAACTCAACACCGACCCGCCTGGGAACTCCTTCTGCGTTGAGAGCCCTTTGTGGCAGCCAGTTTTGTTGATTCATGCTGCGCGCCTTTTAGCTCTGATCAAATGTTATGGTTAAGCAGCTTCTGGGCCTGGCCAGAAAAAAGGGTTATGAGCAATTTCCCAAAGATAGTTATCAGGGTCTGCAAAATACCCCGAATAGCCACCCCAAAAAACCTTTTGAGGTTTTTTGATCAGCTTTGCTCCAGCGCTTAATACTTGGTCCATGAGGCGATCGACTTCCTCTTCAGAAGGCATGACGTGCGCAAGCGTAAAACCTGGGAAAGGTCCAGAAGGCTTGTTGTCTTCTAGTTCTGCATCTTCTGCTAATTTATCTCGAGGGTATAAGCCAAGCCAAGTGCCTCTGAGCGTGAAAAAGGCAATGCTCGGTTCGGATTCCATACGAGGGAGCTTTAACCCCTGTTCGTAAAAGTGGATTGATCGTTCTAAATCATTAACGCCAAGCGTAATGATGCTGATGCGTGGATCCATATGAGCTCCTCCTTGAGCATGATCGCCGTCAGCCGACGCGACGCAATAATACAAAGCCGATCGTCGTGCAGACAATGATCGGGATTAAGTTAGCAAACATCGGAGATATTCCCAATACAACACCGGCAGGACCAATGAGGTCAACTGAAAACTTATAGCCAATACCCACTAAAATACCGGTGAATAAACGCTGCCCCATGGTGACTGACCTGAGTGGGCCAAAGATAAAAGAAGCGCCGATTAAAACCAGTGCGAGAGCACTGAGCGGTTGAAACAGTTTTTTCCAAAATGCCAGCCGATATTCATCTGCGCGAATCCCTTCTTTCTCTAGATATTGAGCATAAAGATAAAGTGTACTCATCGCCATAAAAGCGGGTGATTGTGCGACAAATTTAAGCTTATCCGGCGTTAAGTCTGTGTCCCAGGATTGAGAGTTTTGAGTGGATTGTGTAAACCTTGAGTGATCCTCATTGAAGGTCGTTGTGACAGTGTTGGTCAGCTGCCAGCCTTGCTGTTCATTGTAAACTGCTTTATCCGCGATCGAATAGGATCGAATGCTTTGATTTCGATTTAACTCGTAAAACATCAAACCATGAATGATGCCGCTGGGTTCAATGGCGTTGAAACGCATGAAGGTATTGCCTTCTCGGTGCCAATAACCGATGTCATCATTATCGTGAATGTCATCTCCTCCTTGAGCGATTTCACGGTAGGCTTGTGATGTACGCTCCAGATAGGGCACGGCGATTTCGCCCATAAATAGACTGATTACCATAACCAGTGAAAGCGGTATTGTTAAGCCAGCCAAGATGCGATACACGGATAAACCTGCGGCTCGAATGGCGGTCAACTCGGAGGTGTTGGCGAGCATGCCAAGCCCTGAAAGGCAACCGATTAATGTGACCATGGGAATGTATTCGTACAGCCGCGTTGGGGTCGACATGAGCGTGTACCAAATGACCTGAAAGACTTGGTAGTCTTCTTCCATATCATCAAGCTGATCAATTAACGAAAATAAAATATCCAGGCACGTGAGTACGGTAAATACAAGGGCAATACCGCTAAGGACGGTTCGGCTAATGTAGCGATCAATGTGTCCCATGCTATTCCCCTTGACCTAGCATTCTTCTTTGCTGCTGCCTTTCGCGATATCGACTTTGGATGTCCGGCCAGATGTTCAACAATAGCGCTAGCAGAAAAAAGAGAGTGTGAATCCACCAGGTGCCGATGAATACGGGTGCTTTGCCCTCAGAAATTAAGCTCGTCATCAGAATGATGGCAGAGTAATACAGCACGTAGAGCAAAATGGCGGGCAGTAACTTGGCAAATCGCCCCTGCCTGGGCTGCACCTTGGACAAAGGGAATGCCAGAAGGGTAGCGATTGGGACCATGATGACCATGGCTAAGCGCAAACTGAGTTGGCCAACATCCTTTGGCTCATTAGAATCCAGCAGAGCAAGCGTTGGCTTTGCTTCATGCCTGGACTTTGCGACCGCTGAGGTTGCCCCTGGAATTTTGATTGCGTACTGCCCAAACTCTAAAATATCCGTTGTTCCGTTGGCATTAAGACTCAGCTGATAACCGTCTTCCAATATAAGGTATCGCTCATCCTCCTCGCCTAAATGGTTTTGATGGGCGCTTTTGGCAATGACGATGCCGGTAGGGCTTCCCACAAACACACCGCCGAGCCCATCGCTTTCTTTGAGCGACTTTTCTGTGTAGGTCACCCGGCTGTTATTGCCTAAACTGGTAAAGCGTCCTGGCGTAATGAATTTTAAATCGGTACGTTCTTTTTGAGCTTCTAGCAGTGCATCTACCTTGTTAGCTCCCCAAGGGGATAGCCATAGGGCTAAGAATGCACTGAGCGCAGCAATGATGATCGTTGGTAAGGCGACGGTTTTTAGTAATTGAGTAGGGTTGATGCCGCAGGCATTAAGTACCACCATCTCATTTTCTGCGTACATTCTTCCTAGAGCGAGTAGAATGGCGATGAAGTAGCCTAAGGGTAAAATCAGTTGTAGAAAAAAGGGTAAATTGTATCCAACAATGCTGAAAACGAGTTGAGTGGATATCTCACCCGTAGCCGCTTTGTTTAAATAAACAATCAGCCGAGCACTGAGTACAATGAGCATGAGAACTAAGGTGATCACTCCTGTGGTGGTGACCAGCTCTCGGGTTATGTATCGACGAAGTACGGAAACGGCCACAAAATACCCTATGACTAGAAATTTAATTCGCAGTGCGTAAACTGAGACAGTCAATAATCCTTTTAGGCAATAGTTTATTTGCCAATATGGGGATTATCCAAAAAATATGACCCGATGTCTTCAGGAGAGACCATGGAATTTGTATTAACCCAAGAAGGTGTTCAATCATTAAGCGGCAAGGGGCTGGTCCTTGGAGTGTATGAAGACGCAAAACGGTCACCCAGTGCCGAAGCTGCAGACCAACGTTTTGGTGATGTGGTTAAGCAAGCATTAGAGGCTGGCGTCATCAAGGGGAAAGCCGGTCAAACGCAACATTTAACCATTCAGTCGGATGGTCAGTGGGTATCGCTTGTATTGGTAGGCTTGGGGAAAGAGGTTACCCCGAGCTCTTATATCAAGTCTTTAAATGCTGCTGCGAGTGCTGCGAAAGCGACCAAAGCAGATGAGCTGGCGGTTTATTTAAGTGAAGTCGACGTGGCAGGTGTCGATGAGCGTTGGAAACTGGTGCAAATCGCTAAGGCCTTTGATCAGAGCCAGTATCGTTTCGAAGCCTGTAAGAGCAAGCCTTCCGAAGACCCCGTGACCCCTGGAAAAGTATTCGTTCAGGGCAGTGCTGATCTGTCGGCAGCGTTGGCAGAAGGGCAGGCCATCAGTTTGGGTATGTCTTATATGAAAGACTTAGCCAATCTTCCTGGGAATATTTGCACGCCAACCTATTTGGCCAAACAAGCCGTCGAATTAGCCGAATCCTCAGGCAAGGTGCAATCGAAAGTGATTGACGAGTCTGAGCTGGAAGAAATGGGTGCAGGCTCATTTGTATCGGTCAGCAAAGGTAGCACTGAGCCAGGTAAATTGATTTTAATGGAATATCGTGGGGCGGGCCAGAATGATCCTATGCATGCGTTGGTGGGCAAAGGCATTACGTTTGATACGGGTGGGATTAGCTTAAAGCCAGGCGCGAGCATGGACGAAATGAAATTCGACATGAGTGGCGCGGCTTCAGTGTTTGGAACCTTGAAGGCTGTTGTGGAAATGCAATTGCCGATCAACCTGGTTTGCGCCATCGCGGCCGCCGAAAATATGCCTGCTGGAAATGCGTCTAAGCCAGGGGATATCGTAACCAGTTTGTCTGGGCAAACCATTGAAATCCTGAATACAGATGCCGAAGGTCGTCTTGTGTTATGCGATACCTTAACGCACGTCATTAACGAATATAAGCCTGCTAGCATTGTGGACATCGCAACCCTCACAGGTGCTTGCATGATGGCTCTGGGTGAAGTGAATTCAGGGCTTTTTACCCAAGATGAAGGTATGGCGGAAGAGCTGCTTGAAGCGGGTAAGCAATCGGTCGACCCTGTTTGGCGACTGCCTTTGGAAGAAGCTTATCAGGAGCAGTTGGACAGCAACTTTGCTGACATGGCCAACATCGGTGGGCGCATGGCGGGAGCAACAACGGCAGCTTGTTTCTTGTCGCGTTACACCAAAGGGTATCGTTGGGCGCACTTGGATATCGCAGGAACAGCGAATCAATCGGGCAAAGCCAAAGGCTCAACAGGTCGACCTGTATCCTTGCTGGTGCAGTACCTAAAAGGCAAAACTCAATAAGCGAAGGTTCCATCTGAGATAGCCGCCACTGAATCAGAGCCCTTATGGCTCTTACCGTTTGCAGTGACAACTAAAAAAGCGCCTTTACAGGCGCTTTTTTAGTTCATGGGTGCTTCAGTCCGTTGATGCTATTTTTTGTTGTTCAAAACCTGCTTGCCATTGACAACAGTTGCGCACAAAAGCTTTGTATGCATTGAGCCCTTGTTGAAGATCGCCCGTCGTGCGATACCTGTGCATTGCTGTTATAAAATTCTCTAGAGGAAGGTGGCTCCCATTAGCTGAGCCATTTTGTTTTAGCTCCTGGATGAGCTGTTGGGTCTCTTGATGCAACGCAGAACCCGGTTTGCCAATGGCTTTCATGATGGCAGTGAGGGGTTCGCGTTGTGCGTTTAAAAACCCTTCGAAAGCATCAGTGTTGCCATGCTTTATAAACGCCATGCTCTCATTGAGAAGGCCGTATAGGGTTTGGCTAGCATAGGTTTCGCTGGCGGTTTGTGTACTCTCCTTTTCAACTTTCCCTTTCACGCCTAACGTTAGGCCGGATGTCCCTAAAGGCAGTTTTCCCCCTAAAGAGATAGACTGCTGTTGCTGCCCCTTGTTAGCGCTTTTCACTAATTGTAACGGAGCAGACGTAGCATTGATGGCCTTCGGTTTAAAGAAACTCAATACCCATTGGTGGCTTTTATTTGCTCCAAGTTGTAATGAGAGGTCGTTAAGCGTTGCAGGTGAAAGCGCTGCGGTTTGGCCTTCTGGTTGTGCTTCGTTTAGGATTTTTTTCAACAGGTCGGTTGTTAACTCCCCTTTGCCTTCCAAGGTGAGTTCCAAGTAGGTGCCATCTTGGAGAGGACCTTTACCGTTTAAAGCTTTGCTTTCAATGGTGACCTTACCTGAAAACAAGGATGTAAGTGTTTCGTTGATCTCAACTTCGAACTTTAATAGACGGTTTTGGCTATTTAGGCTAAGCGGGAGTTGTTGAGCTTGTTGCAATGCCAAAGGGTCTATAGGGATGCGAGGATGGTGCAGCTTGTTGGCAACCCGTTGCAGCTGTTGCTGCACTGTATTGGGAAGCGGGCCTTGTTCAGACAGTGCTTTAGCGATCAGTGCATGGGCTCTTGCCATGTCAGAGAATAAGGCTATGCGGCCATAGCGTTGCCAGAGAGAAGCTTCACTGCTCGTGGCAGCCCAATCATTTTTCAGGTGCCTTTTAATGGTTCGGGATTCATCAGAAGCTTTATCTGTGGTTTCTTGTTGCACGAGCACGCAGTAATGATCGAATTCATTCTCAAGCTGAGTCAAAGCGCTCAGTAATTCCTGAGTTTCTATTGATAAAGTGCCCTTGGTGGAAGGCATGACGCCAGCAGCCTGAGCTCGAGCACTGAGTGCCTGTAAAGCAGGCTGCTGTGCATCAGTATCAAGCATTTTGTGCGTGCCGGAGGCTAGTGTCCATAGAGGCTCGGAGCGATTATCTTGGGTAAAAGCGTACCCGTATTCGAGACTCGCTTTGGCACTTGCAAAATCTTTAAAGTGGGGGATTTTTAAGGTAGCTTCCCATTTATTGGCAAGACTTATCTGCTTCGCATTTGAGGTTGCCGGTGTAGGCTGCTCAGGTTCTGGATTGTTAAACTCAAGCTGAAGGCCCAATTGACGAGCAACGATTTCTTTAAAGGGTTGCTCGTTGCAAAACCCTTCTTGCAAGCATCGTTGGAAATGACGCAGGGCGCGTTCTGGGTGCTCTGCGTTGTCATAACCCGTCACGGGTTGAAATGTCTCTGTGCCTAAGCTGAGCGCGGTAGCGTATTCGTTGAGGTTCGCGTAACGCTTGGTTGTGCTCGTTTCGTACTTCCCGCACAGGCTTGTGAATAAATCAATGCACTGTGCTTTTAGCCCGAGTCGCTGTTCAATCTCAGCTGAGTAAGTTGCTTGGGTTTCAATGGTGCCGCCGGCGCTGGATTTCACAATGGCCTTGTGTCCGCCTTGAAGGCTGGTTGAACCGGCCTCTAAGCCGGGCATGCCGTAACCGAGACTGCCTTTAAGTTGCATGTGTTGACTTTTTTGCAGCTCTGCGTCCATAAAGCACTGTAAAGCTTGCGTCAGTTCGGCTTCTTTGTCTTGACGTGCTGCTAATAGCCAGCTGGTGAAACACTGCTTTGCTAAGCGCTGCAGCAGCTCGCCGGGTGGTCCGTCTTTGATGAGCCAAGATAAGCGCTCTAACTTTTGTACTAATTGAGTGCTTTCTTCAAGGCTAAGGGCGTTTCTAGAGCCGCTTTCGAGCTGTTTGCCCAGTGCGCTGAGTTCCGCATAAGCCTTAGTAAGGCACTCTTGATGGTCAATTTCGGTGTGAGCCGCTCGTAGCGCTTCGGTTTGGAAGTAATCGCCCATGCGTGAAAGCAACTGTTGCAGGGGTTGGCGCAACAGGTTGCCTTCGGGATTAGTCAATCGGCTGTACTCCGCAGTTGCCTGGGCGTAGGGGCCGGCTTTTTTTGGAGTTGCAGAGCCTGTGGTCATCGGCTCGATCTCGAAATTTTCTTCCTCTGCAAGAGGCGCCCTCGGCAGCGAAAGTGCAGTCTGGGGGGGTACGGTGAACAACGGGTTTGAATGTTGTGGGTGCATGGATTTGCTCCTGTGTTAGGTGTTTAACCTTGCTCGAGACGCTTTATAAAACGCTCGTTTATGTGGCAGCAGATGCTTAACCACTTCGCCAGATGTGAGGGAAATGGAGGGGCTTTTAAAGGGGGCTTTTTGGGGGATCTAGGCGACTTTTTTTAGGTGAAAGGCGAAAGTAAAAGTGCGTTCAGTTCAAATGAGTAAACTAAAAAAGTTCCCTTAAAATAAGGTTTTTTTGTGGTGCAGTTGGGTACAAACGTACGCTTTTTTAGCGGAGAAGAACTGTGCGGAATACAATCATTTAATTAAGAGTTGAAGGCCGCTCAAACAATGCTGTATCAACGAGCAGCCTCTGACGTTCGTTCCCTAAACTCGTTTTAGTTGAGAGTAGGGTGTGGGATAAACACCGCCTTCCTCTAGTATTTTGGATGAAACCTCATTTCTGGAATGGTAAAGATAGTAGTGTTCATCGCCTTCGGGCGTTCGCTGATACAGCATCTGGATACCAATGCCATTGATGCTTGCAGAAAGCAGAGCTCTCCTGGCCTTTGATACGCCATCACATTTGAAAAAGGTGGTGACTTCTTTGCTCATGGCTAATAACGCTTGTGCAAAATCGGGTACGGCATCAAATTGTCGAAAATCAGAAGTCGATGCGTGAATGGCTTTGCCTGATTGGGCTGCCAATTCAACCAGCGGTGCTCGGAAGTCCCATAAGACTGCGTCAAAACCTTCCATGTCATGTTCAGTGACCAGTTTTAATAATTGAGAGAGCTTGTGTTCGTTGTATTCGGCGCCTTGAGTCACTTCATATCGTTTTCCGATATCGGCCACATCAAATAACTGTTTGGTTTTGATTCCGGGAGCAATGCGGATGGGACTGATATTTTCTGCTTCAAAAGATTCCTTTAATTGAATCAGGGCGTTGTGGTTGAACGAGCAAAAAATAATATCTTCCATGTCAGTTCGTTTTCCAGCATGAAATTCATTTGAGTAAAAATGCACAATTTCGGGTACGGCACTTCCATCTTTGAGTTCAACATTGAGTGCAACTTTGGGGCAATGGTATTTAGTTAATTCACGGTTGGCGTTTCGCATGAGCTCGCTGACTTCAGCTAACGTTGGTAAGGTTTCCCCGGCAGGCCCTATGATGATTTTTTTGAGTTCTGCTGCATCCTTGGATGATATGAGGTAGCTTGAGTGCGTTTCCCCATTAGGCAAGTGTTGGCCGGCGCGATCCTGGCCTTGTGCGATTTTCCAAATTTCGTTGTCATGACTTAAAAAAAGTACAGCATCACGGGATTTAAAAATATCTATCTCGATAACGTCGGCACCTTCGATAAAGGCTTGCTTAATAGCATTTAAACTGTTTTCTGCTGGGTAGTCTGATGCGCGATCAGCATTAAATACAGTGGTTGGCCCGCAGCCGCGATGTGCAGTCAGTTTTATTTGGTCATGAGTTAACCGAGAGAGTGCTTCGGCTTCTTGTTTGCTTTGAAGCATTTGTTGTATTTCACGCTCATTAAGCGTCAATGTTTGAGAGTTGGGTGTTGCTTGTGGGTGAACATGTGTTGTTGGGATGTTGTGTGCTTTATAAGTTTTGCTAAGCGTCAGCATGGTGATCCGGTAATAGATGTATTTATTGGGGCGCCATTCTATCACCGGATTGCGGGTCGTCAATGTTATCCTTTGTCAAGCAAAGGAGGCTAAAAAAATCAGGCTTTTATTGCTAGTTTTGAGAAGGGTGTCGGTTTTCTTGCTCCTGTTTCTAAAATGTTTTCTTCATTTTGAGAGGAAGGTTGAAACAGGTAGTAAGCTTCTCCGCCATCCGCCAAGGGTTTACACATCATTTGGATGCCAACACCGTTGAGCAAAATGCTGGTTTCCATTAACACTTTCCTAGCATCATCAATGTTGTCGCATTTGAAAAAGGTGGTTGCCTGTTCGCTCAGCTTGAGGAGTACTTTCGCAAAGTCACGATCATCCTGGTATTGACGAAAATCGGATGTTGATGCGTGTAATTCTCCTGCTGGAGCAGTCTTTAAGAAATCTTCACGTATATCCCACAAAATGCCGTCAGGCCCTGAAAACTGATTCTGCTTAATGAGGTTGGCTATTTTTGCTACTTTAGCATCATCATACCGCGCGTTGGGTGCCAGTGAAAAATCTTTGTTGACGTCCCCATCTCGAAATAGCATGGTGGTTTTTATGCCCGGGGCCACTCGTATGTTGGTGATGGCTCTCTCTGGAAAATTCTGTTGTAATACTTGGAGTTTGTGGTTATCACTGAATGCTTGCTTTAATTTTTTAAGCGCTTCGTGATTAAAAGAACAAAAAATAATATCGTCCATTGAGAGTTTTGGGTTTTCCGATAACTGCTTGCTATAGAAGTCAACGGTTTCATCGACAGCGGTTGCATCTTTTAGTTCAACATTGAGTACGACGGGTTTATGTCCATTCTCCCTTAAAAAAACATTGGCTTGTTCAACGAGGTCGGTTACTTCTTGTAGAGTTGGTAATTTTTCTCCGTTAGGCCCAATGTGAATGTTGCCTAAATATTCAGATGTTTTTTTACCAACTATGTAACTGTCTTTGGTTTCGCCTGCTGGAAGCACACTTCCATCGCGAGTGGCGCCATATTCATTCCGCCAGATTTCATCGTCATGCGTGACCATCATGACACCGTCTTGTGATTTAAAGACATCAATTTCGATAGCGTCTGCGCCCAACATAATGGCTTGCTTGATCGATTCCAAACTGTTTTCTGGTAAATATTCGTTAGGAAATGTGCTGCCAAAAACGCTGGTGGGTCCCATGCCGCGATGAGCGGTGAGCAGTAACTGATGCCCGGTGCGTTCTTTCAGCATTTGGCTGTAAGCTTTGTTTTCGAGCGTTTTGTCGATGTCGGATTGAGAAAATCCTTTCGTTAAAGGGGTGCTGCTTTTATCGGTGCTGGCAGGTTGAGGGGTTTGAATGTGGGTGTTTTCAACTTTCGTTATCATTACGACTGCTCCAGTGATTGCTTTGTGCAACGAATGTGAGGCCAGTATTGATGAAAAGTTGAGAGCTTGTTTTTATGTTGTATTCGGTAATTTGTAAGATTTCGATTTTAAGTGGCCACTATTTTTTATAAGCAAAAACCTAAAAAAAATAAGCGTAAATTAGTACTCCTTTGGTGTTGGTTTGAGGAATTGTTTTTGTAAGAAAGGCGAAATTAAAATGAACTTTTTGATTGCCTACAAAATATTGACTTATTCCTGTAAAGGCTTGAAATTGCGATCCCTTGGTAATAAGTAGGGCTGAGGTATGTGTGGAGACACCTGTTCCAGGCCAATAAAAAGTACTTTAGAATGCCTTTATTGATTTTGTACGATTGTTTTGGAGCGTTTCATGACTTTGCCAGTTAATGGCTATGCTGCTCATGCTTTTCATGAGCAACTCCCAAAAGGTAAGGCATCAGGTAACCTAAAGGTTTCTGATAGCGCTATTGAGTTTGTGTCTGGTGAGTATTCGGTGAGGATGCCACTACGTGGCTTACAGCTGAATATGGGGGGAGCGCGGCAGCGGCTGGTGTTTTTGAGCCACCCAGACTTTGCCGACTGGAGCATTTATACCAGTGATCAACGTCTGCTGAAGCACCCGGCCTTGCAAATGCAGACCTCAGTCCAACAGCAAGTGAAGCGGTCGCAACGGGTGCGGCATCTTAACTGGGCCGTATTGATATTGGTGCTTAGCTTGTTGGTACTGGCGCCTGTCATGTTAGTGATGCAATGGGGAGCGGTAACAGCATCGGTTGCTGAGCAGGTGCCTGCTGAATGGGAAGAGCAGCTGGGTGAGTCCACCTTTGCTCAGTACAGGGCTGAGCACCCTTTGCTTGAGTCAAAGGACAGTCAAGAGGCTTTACATTTACTCACGGACCCGTTGATCAGCGCGATAGAAAGTGATCGTTATCAGTATAAGTTGTTTATTGTGAACAACTCTGAGTTAAACGCCTTTGCGCTTCCTGGCGGTTACATTGTCATTAACTCGGGGCTCATTTTGGCTGCTGATAATGCCAGTGAAGTGCTTGGGGTGCTGGCCCATGAACTAGCGCATGTGAATGAGCAGCATGGTATTCGTAATGTGATCAGTACGGCAGGGAGCTTGGTGTTGGTTCAGGCGGTTCTGGGAGATGCGAGTGGATTGCTGGCTATAATCGCAAACTCAGCTCCTTTATTCATTAATCAGGGGTATTCGAGAGCGTTTGAAACCGAAGCGGATACGGAAGGCTTGAAGCTGCTGCAGCGTGCTCAAGTTGATCCTAAGGGCCTCATTCAATTTTTTGAAAAGTTACTGGCAAAAGAGCAAGAGCAGCGTGTTCTGCTGGGGGAGGATGAAGATATACAAGAATTGGCTGAATCGGCTTTAGGGTTTTTAAGCTCTCATCCTGCTACTCAAGATCGAATCGATCGCCTTAGCGAACAAATTGACATTCATGATGGTCCCTATCTCAATCTAGATGAAGAGTTTGAAGCGCTGCAGCGAATTGTTAAGGCATTTGTGTCAGAATAAAACCATTGGTGTAGGTGCCTTTAACAAGGCAGTGAACATAAAGGAAATCTTCATATGAAAGCAGACATTAAGGGAGGGGCCGCCTTTGGGTACCTCGACCTAGCATTAGAGCCCGGCGAAAGTGTGACAACGGAGTCGGATGCGATGTCGAGCATGGCGGCAGAACTGGATATGGAACCCAAGGTAAATGGGTCTTTGGTTTCTGCTTTTTTTAGAAAGTTCTTGGGGGGTGAAACCTTTTTTGTTAGTCGGTTCAGTAACAACACTCAAGAAACGAAACGTTTAACATTAGTTCAACCAACACCGGGTGAAATTCGCTGTGTTGATTTGAATCAAGGTTCAATTTGCTTACAGCCGGGTGCTTTTTTGGCCGCTACTGATGGCGTAACGCTCGGACTAAAGTGGGCTGGCTTGGCATCTTTTATTGGACGAGAAGGCTTATTTAAACTGGAAGTCTCGGGTACCGGGAAGCTCTGGTACGGTGCGTACGGCGCTTTATTGGAGCGAGAAGTGGATGGCGAGCTGATTGTTGATACCAGTCACTTAGTGGCGTATGACCCTAGCATGAAATTGAAGGTTCAATTGGCGGGTGGAATTTTTTCGAGTTTCTTTGGTGGTGAAGGGCTCGTGACTCGTGTTGAAGGTAAAGGCAAGGTTGTGATTCAAAGTCGCAGTATTTCTGGACTCACCGGCTGGGTGAACCCCAAACTCTATTAGGATTGGTGCTATGCAAATTGAGTTGATCCATCGTCCGGGTAACACGGCGGCCAAAATACAGTTAGATCAAGGTGAAAGTTGCACCGCTGAATCAGGCGCTATGATTGCGATGAGCGGCAACATGGACATCACGACTACAACCCACAAAAAACAAAGCGGCGGCTTATTAAAAGCCGTAAAGCGGATGATGGCGGGTGAGTCGCTGTTTTTAAATCACTTTGAGCCGAAAGCGGGAGCTGGTGAAGTGTGGTTGGGAGCGACCCTCGCAGGCGACATGATGACCTATGATCTTGATCAAGAGAGCTTAATTGTTCAAAGCGGCTCTTTCTTGGCTTGTGAGTCGAGTGTTGAAGTGGACTTAGGATGGCAAGGATTTAAATCTTTCTTGTCTGGAGAAAGTGTTTTCTGGTTGAACCTGAGAGGCAGTGGCAACGTTTTATTAAACTCATTTGGTGCTATCTATCCCGTGGAAGTCAACGGGGAATACATAGTGGATACTGGGCATATTGTCGCTTTTAATGAGTCGTTGGATTTTAGCTTAACAAAAGTAGGGGGCAGTTGGTTGAAATCTTTTTTAGGTGGAGAAGGCATTGTCTGCAAGTTCAAGGGTCGGGGAACGGTGTGGTGTCAATCGCATAATCCCACCAGCTTTGGGTCTGCTATGTCATCTGATTTAAAAGCACGCAAAGTCTAAGGAAGCTAAAGATGTCCTTCACTCAGTATCGTGTTGTGTTAACGGGCGTTTTGAATCCCGGTGTCACTCAAGAACAAGCTATTGAGGCTATTGCTCAATTATTTAATACACAGCCTGAGCGCGTGTCCCAAGCCTTTACACAAGCTCCTATAGCCATCAAAAAAGATGTTGATTTACCCACGGCACAACGTATTCAGAACGCGCTGAGCCAGTCTGGTGTAATGGTCGACATCCAGACCATGGAAGGTGAGGCCGTGTCGTCAGGGCAGCCACAAGACGTCAGCATTAAAGGCGACCAACAGACATCTAAAGGCTCCGATGAGCTTCAAAGGTATGATATGCCAGGATTGCAATTCAGCATCGAAGGAAGACCGGACTATGCATTTTTAACTGTGCAGCTTCCCAAAAATGAAACGCTCAAAGTGGAAGCCTCGGCTATGGCGACCATGGATACCCATATTGTGATGAAAACCAAAATAAAGGGTGGGTTGGGGCGGCTGTTAACATCGGAATCGCTTTTTATTAATGAATTTACGGCTGAAAATGGCCCTGGTGAAATTGGTATCGCGCCGGGTACTCCGGGTGACTTAGCTCATGTGCATTTAAACAATGAAACCATTTATTTGCAGAATTCTGCATTTGTCGCTTCCTCCAGTAGTGTGATCACCGAAACAAAGTGGCAAGGGCTTGCAAAAGGGTTTTTCTCTGGAGAGAGCTTGTTTTTGATTCGTTGCAGCGGCAATGGAGACCTTTGGTTTAACACCTACGGTGGGATAATCATGCTGGATGTTGATGGCGATTATGTCGTCGATACCGGTAACATTGTGGCTTTTACAGAAGGTTTGGATTACGACATTACAAAAGTGGGTGGGTACAAATCATTATTTTTCTCTGGCGAAGGCTTTGTTTGTCGTTTCAAAGGGAAAGGAAAGGTTTGGATACAGACACGGAATGTGGGTGCTTTCCTTCATTGGGTAGAGCCTTTTAGACCGGTTGAAAGCAGTTCTTCAGACGATTAAGTAAAAGATTGCCCCAAAGCGATGGGGCTTTGATGAACTGCTTCATTTAGGGTTAAGAGTTGCAAAAAATGGCTATTGGTGTGACCCACTTTCAAGCTGGGTCTTACCTTCTCGGATGTTGTTACGTACATCCATGAGAATGTGTCCTAACTTGTTTAGGCCGCTGCCATCGCCACCATCTCCCCAGTAATGATCATTGGCCGTGCGTTCTACAAGTAATGCATTGCCAGTATTAAGAAGGCGTTGTTTTAGTTCGGCGTGTTGTGTGAACTTGGCCATAACAGCTTCTTTCATGATGCTGTCTTTGACAGTATCCCAATCTTTTCTCAGTGGACGACTGCGTTCTCTTCCCATTCTGGCCGCATGCATGGGTTTGTCTGCTAGGCGAACCTGCTCTTCATGTTCTGTTCCACAAAATTTTTGTGCTTGAAAGTAGTGCTCAGATGTTGGCCAGCGTTTTCCTTTCAGGTAAACAGGATGCCTTGAGAAGTTTGAAAAATAACCGTGCTCGTCATTTGAGAGATAAAAGTGAATCGTCGGTGTCGCTATGTCTGCCATAAAAAAAGGTTATTAAAGTCTATTGATTTGAGAAGTGCGAAAAATACTGTGCTGCATTATTAAAACGAAACGCACCTGTTGTTTGGCAGGCACGCTTCGATTAAGTGTTTTTAGTGATTAGGCTGTATAGTTTTCGGGAAAGAAGTGCCGCTCCACTTGTTCGATTAAGATATGAATCACTTTGATGTGTAGCTCTTGTACACGATCAGCATATTGGCCGCCAGGGGTGCAGACATCAATGTTGGCATGTTGTCCAATTGAAGTGTGGGGCTTGCCGGTAAGGCTGATGATGTTCATGCCTTGCTGTTTCGCGACTTCACACGCCTTTAGTACGTTTTTGCTGGCACCGCTGGTGCTGATAGCAAAGAGTACATCGCCTGGCTTCCCATGAGCTTCAACAAAGCGAGAGAAAATGGATTCATATCCATAGTCGTTAGAAACACAGCTGATATGCCCTGCGTCACTAATTGCGATGGCAGGTAGAGCGCGTCGATTGCCTCGATAGCGGCCAGTGAGTTCTTCCGCGAAATGCATTGCATCGCTCATAGAGCCGCCATTTCCGCAGCTGATGATTTTCCCGCCATGCTCGAAACAGTTGATTAATTGTTGAGCGGCACTTCGAATGCTATCTAAAGCCTCAGTACTGTTGATGAGGTTGTCTAAGGCAGTTTGGGCTTCTACAAGCGCACTAAGTACGGAGTCGGACATGGGATCTCTGATATAAACGAATGCATACAACGCCCAGGCTACTGTGTTTTCGATGCATCGACAATAGCTGAACGAGACTAATCTTTATTTTTCTGGCCCGTCATGATGTCTATGGAAATGGCCTCAACGCCTTATTCATGCGTACTCACAATAGATAAACGCCCAGCTTATGCAGTGGTGCATATTGAATTCATGGTTATTTTGCTTACCGCGTTTTTGACACTGCTTATGCCGTCTTGTCTGGAGTTTGGCTTTAGAGCTTGCAACCCAACCGATCCAGATATTCTAGGTAGAAAACGATGTGAATTCATGCCCTTGAATTAAAGGGCTTTGACTTAGGTGTAGGGAAAGCGTTCAAGGCTCGTGCATGTCCAAACAAGTGGCGGATGGTGCCATATTAATCATTGATTTTTGCAAATTGAAAAATCTGAGCACGCATTGAAAGGTCATTCCTGCCGGCAGGCATTAAGGAAAGGGTGTCAACACGGTGTTTGGGAGGTAGCAATGTCCCGGTTATGACTAAATCCTTTCCCACTACTTTCAGTCCGCCTCTAGATGCGTTTTCTCTTGTGAAATATGTGCTGCAACTTTCGGAGAGTGTTAATTGGCTAGGGTTTGAACTGTGAAGATCGATGCATAAATGTGTTTTTACGTGTTTAATCTGGAACTGATCTTCGTTGTTGCTAGATGCAACTTTAGAAAAGTTTACATTGTCGCGTTCTGCAATGTTTTTAGGGTTGCATGCTTCATAATCAAGTAATAATTTTGCTCCAGATATATTAGCTTCGGGTATCACGCAAGCTCCATAAGCGCCACTTCTTAACGTATCAGCAGACGTAAAAAATGAACTCATTAAACCCAGCGCCAAGAGACTGACTGACGAAGCTTTGTTTGCGGTTTTCAAAGTAACGCTCCAAATACAAGATTTTTATATTTCAGAGAATAGTTGAGAACGATGTTTCGGAAATATCCTTTCATTAAGATGTTTAAGACGCTACTAGCCGATTGATTAGTTATTATTAAAATGTGATGTCAGTTTAAAACAGCTTGGCTCTTATCAAACATTTATATTGCATCGGAACCCTTGAACATGGCATTGGTAAGCCTTTTAAATCGAAATCTACCCGCCGAATTCATCAAGCGGTTGAGAGTGGCATGAGTAGATTCGATTTGTTTAGAAAACTCAGGGTTTGAGGTCAGGCCTTAAAAAGGAAAAAATGATGAGGCTGGTAATAGCACCTAAGGTGTCAGCCAACATATCTTTTTGGGCATCCCAAATATCGCCTTGTGAACCCAAAAACTCTATCCCAGCATCGCCTCCTTCAATAACGGCGTATTGCCATTCGATGATCTCGTAAGTTGCAGCAATGCTCATAATGAAAAATAAACTGAAAAAGAGCGCAAGCTTTAATCCGCAGTGTCCTTTTCGAAGAAGCCATTCCGCCATAGGGTAGGCGTAAAATCCAATGATGTAATGAGCTACGCGGTCGTATTGGTTGCGCTCAGACCCAATGAGGTTATTAAAGAAATCAAAAGGGACGTTTGCAAAGGTGTAATGCGCACCAATCGTATGCATGTATAACCAAAGTGACATCATCACGTAGGCTGAATCCGAAAAGCTAAACCAGCGTGAGGTGATGGCAAGTGCGATAAATACACCTAAAACAGGTAACATTTCGGCAATCCATACATCCCAAGAAGCCGGGTTATAGGCTGACCATAGCGTTAACAAAACAAAAAAAGCGGCAAGTGCCAATGGAATGGGACGTTGCAGCATTGAAGGGGTAGTCATATAAGAGTCCTTATTCATCTGCCCTGGATACATAGATCACAAATCTTCGTTTCAGGTTGGTTTTTGTAAAATGAAGCACCTGGGATAGAGTGTGCTTGATCAAGAGATCGTTTACTATAGCGGCACAGCGTCATTGAGGTCAGGCTTTTGTCCGGTTTTGATCAAGAATCCATCGTGTATGGGCATATTCGAGAAATACCTCCAAGTGAAACAAATGAAAATTTGTTGCGTTCGCGCATTAATCGCTCCGTTATTTTGTCTTTGCCGCGTAGCTTTGACGATGAGTGGCCTTATTTTTGTTCGCCGATGTTTGCTATGCCAGGCAAGGATACTTTAGAAGGCAGTTATCACTCTCGATTGATTTATTTTGCGGCCAGTTATCGAGCGATTGAGCAATGCTGGGCGCATTGGTTAGAACAATTTGAAAGTCTATTGAATCGGATGTATTGGACGTCAGCGGTGGTCCATTTGGAAACAGAAACGCGTGGGAAACACGTGTTTCATTGGGCGGCAGAAGGGGCAACTCACTTACCAGGCAACTCCAAGGTCTCGCGGGTGGCCTGTGAGTGGGAACGAGAGCTGGCGTTTTCTTGATTTTGATAGGGCATTTTGGGGATTCTGTTCAAAAGTGGATCTATTTAAAGAAAGTGTAAAGGTGAACCTGAGATGAATGTATGTCAGAAATAGTGGAAGTGCCTTATCAGTGTTTAGAAAAAGAGACCTTAAGTGCACTAATAGAAGCATTTGTGCTTCGGGAAGGGACAGATTACGGTGAGATGGAATGGTCGTTAGAGGATAAAAATGACCAGGTTTTATTGCAGTTAACGCGAGGGGAAGTGGTTATTATCTTTGATGAGGCGACAGAAAGCTGCACCTTGCTGCATAAAGAACAGCTTGGTTAGCTACTAATCGTCTGGTGCAGGACTGCTTTTTCCTGAGCGTTGGAGCTATGATCACCCTAAAGGAGCCTTCCGGTGGTCCTGTATGGCACAAATCGATTATCTCCCCGCTCACCGATTAAGACGTCTCATTAAAGAGCTGAGAGTATGTGCTGACGCACTTCATAAACAACTAGATGATACAAAGCGTCAGTGTGCGTTGATTGAACAAGTGATGCGGGAGATTCGACAACAGGGCGTTAACCTTGATTCTCCGGCTTCGAAAAGGTTGCTTGAGACAGATGCTCAAAAAAGTCTCAGAGAGAAAAAGCAACGTTCTTCGCTTAAGCTTGTTACCTCCTCAGAAAGTGAGCGGCCTACACAAGAGGCCGCAAAGCATGATAAGAGTCGTTAAAAGCGTTTAACGGCAAACCCTAGCCGAGTCATAAGCGGCGCCAGCCACACAACTCAAACCTTCGCCACAATGTTCATCCGTTTTGCAATAACAGTCTCCACGCGTAGCACACCCATTAGTGAGTTGATTGCTCAACGGCTCTATCCCTGCTGCACGTTCCCAAAAGGGGTTGGTAAAGACGTTGTTAGGGTCAAGTTCCTGTTTGGCTTTTAAAAAGCCTTGCCATTTAGGGTATTTGCTTGCCACATCTTCAAAGATCGCAACGGAGTTTTTCCCCCAATGTGGACGTGCTTGATATTTGCGGATCGACATTTGTTCTAATTCAAGGTTTACGAAGTAATGCTTAGGAATGGCAGCGCCTTCTTGGCGAAGTGCGTATTCGATGCCGATATAAACGGTATCACGGCCTGCACTCATACCTAAATAGCTTGGAGAAGCTTTGCCGAATCGAAAGTAAATGCCGTTCAATGGGAAGCAGGTTCTGGGGTTGCTATTTAAAATGGCTCGAGCGTCTTCAATCCATGCCGGTAAATCTTTCAAATCGATAGCGACTTCTTGTAAGGCAATTGGCAATGTATCCCAAATGCATGAATCTTCACTTTTGCAGGTGAAATATTGCATCTGGTCAGAATGGCCGATGGCATTATCAACGACTTTATCGGAGTGGAGGTCGCGGAAGTAAGAGCTTGAACGCAGACTGTAGCGAGCTCTAGCGGCTAAACATTGAAGTGCTGTGCCCGGTATTTCGTGCGCAGCGCTAAACAGGAGATTGAAAAAATAAACACCGGTGTCAGAAATATTGGCTTGAGCGTTGTAAGCTTCCCCCGTCGATTGTAACGACACAGGATTATAAGTGGTTGCCGTATATCGACCCAGCCCTGGGAACCAAGCAACATTAGCGGAATAATTTTGATGAGCCAGTTCAAGCAAATGCTCAGTTAATGAAGCATCGTCTTCATATCCTTGAACCTTGGCTTGCACTTTGAAAGCAGATTCAAGCTGTAAAGTAACGTCTACCACGACCCCCAGCACTCCCAAGTTGACCCGAGCGGCGTTTAGCAATTCACCTTCAAGTTTCCGGACCTTGCCTTGGCCATCGACTAACGTCATGGCCGTGACATAGTCAGCAATCATATTGCTGGGTTTGGTGAGCGTTGAACCATGAGTGCCGCTGCCAAGCATGCCACCAATAGTAAAGGTCCCTAACTCCGTGACCATATTGATACCCAACTCTTGCTCACGCAGAAAATCATTTAAATCGTTAAAACGCATGCCGGCTTCGACGGTCACCTGACGCTTATCATGATCAAAATGAAGTATCCGATTCATATGTTTTAGGGTGATTTGTACTTGACCATTCGCAGCGCAAGCAGCATCGATTTGACTGGCAAACTTACGATTGCCCGTCATGACCGTTTGCCCATCGAGAATAGCTTGTTTGACAATCTGCTGTACTTCAGCGGTAGATCTAGGATCATAAATAACGCTAGGGGAACATTGATAGGTTCCTTGATAGTTACTCAGTGTGGTCGGTGCGGGTGTGAGGGAAAAAAGTGCCGTTGAAAGCAAGGCTAATAAACCAGCTCCTGCTAAAACGCCCCCAGTTGATTTTAAAAATGGTGTTTTCATAGACAAATCCTTTGTCATTTTTTTGTATTTTTGATGTTCAAACGCAGAGGCGTATGGACACCTTGGCCTGACAATTTGGCGTCAGGCTTAATCCGAATGTTAATTTACAAGCTCAAGAGAAACGTGGAAGTACATCACGCTCCACAACGTTCCGCACTTCTCGACTATGGCGATGCAATTTGGATCGAAAATGATCGCTTACGTCAACACGATAGGCATCCACCGCTCGCTGCCCTAAGCTCTCGACCCATAAAGCATGATTGGTGGTTGCAAACTGAAGTTCAGAGCTTCCTAATACACACAGCGGTCCTTGTTGCAACGCGCGTGCATCAAAGATCCAGAGTTCTTTTCCGGTTCCTTGATTGGCTGTTGGCTGTTGGCGTACAACCCAGGCCAACAGGTATCCATCGTCTTGTGCGGTGCTACCAGGGCGTGGCATAAACTGTGGGGAGCGGCAAATGGCATCACCTGGGAATTGATAGGCATCGCTGAGGAGCATGTTTTCGCAATCAAGATGAATCAAACTTGAGGGCTGAACCGATTCGGGCATGCTGGATTGATCAAAGTATCGATTGGGGTAATCCTGATAAGCCTCTACCATGCGTTCAACGACCATGTCAGGGCGATAACCCGTTGCTGACCAATACAGGTGGCGCAATCTTTCAGGGTTTTGGAACTGATGGCGATGCGCTGGGTCGTTCATGTCCCAACACAGGAGCGGGTCTCGAACGAGTGTAAAGTCTTCTTTGATTTCAGATGCAGAAGATTCTGTTACTCGAATCCTGGCCCTTACAACACCACCAACATCCACTGGGCTGACGGGGTAGCCAGCATGGGCCTTGGGAACTTTCCCACCAAAATGGCAAGACTCCCCCTCGTACAAGGGTTCTGATTTGTCGGTGGCGCCTAGGTATTGACCGTAAAGCGTAATTTCGCCATTACGGTCATCGTAGTCGCACACAACGTCAGAGGTATCAAAATTCAACTCAACGTAATCGGCGATGACATGATCTTGATGATCAAGTAAATCGCTGCGGCGGATGATCCAAATAGGCGTGGAGTGCGTTTGGGGAGTGATACTATCAATACCAATCATCCTTAATGCTTCTACCCGAGCGGCGGTATTAAAAATTAAGATATGTTCGCGAGTGACTCCAAAGGTATGAGTAGTGGAGCTGATATAGGCGGGTTTGCCGTCACGGGTGAGAACATTCCAACGATTAAATGGCCCTTGTTTGTCCCACATCAATAGATGTAAATGGGCATTGCTAAGGCCTGATTCACCCACATTGCCGCCATAATTAATGGTAAATACCTGGTCGCTGTCCTGATCCCAGTAAGGGTGAGCCGTGGTTCGAACTTGTTGGAAGAACCAGCGGTCAGGCGTAAAGGCGTTGGCGAAACTTGGAAGGCTGCTTTCCCATTCGTTGAAGTGCCCTACGGGTGTGATCAGTGCTAAGGAATGCGGATCAAATTCGTAGGGTATACCGCCCTCATACCCAAGAAGAAAACGACCATCTCCGATTGGCATGGGGACGGTATTGCAGTAATTCATGAAACCAAGGCGCGGGCTGAAATACAGCATGCCCCCGAGCAGCCGGAATCGGTCTAACCAACCTGAGACATGTTGTTGCAATATGGCAGAGGGGGTGTCAATCATTGAGCGTGTGAAACGAACACCCTCTGGATGCCCAAAATCGTAGCGTGTGAGTGCACCGCGGCCCCCAGGGCTTAAATGCCCAGCTTCAAGTGGAATGCCCTCAGCAACAAAACAATGGCCATAAAGATCTGCAGGCAATTGACCTTGTAATACCTGCAGAGTGCCACTGTTTCCGGTCAGGGGGGCTTGCATTATGCCTTCGGGGAAGGCGTTTATATCGTCTAGCCTTTGCGTGTAAGCCAATAGGGGGTGGTTGGGTATAACAGCGCTGGCACCGATCGCTTTCAGTAGCTGCCTGCGTTGTAATTTTGAGCCTTTGAATACATGAGCCATTTGAGTGCCTTATTATGATTTATTGTTCTAGCCAAGCCAGTCTAAAGAACGAGGGAGGGATGAGGTCAAGGTCCATTTGGGACTCTGATGCCAGCATTTGCCGCAACAAAGGGGGAAAACTCACCGCTTTTTTGTTACCCCAAGGTAACTGCTTGTTTTCTCAGCAATGTAAAGACTGGCAAACCCTTTGATTTAACTTAAGCATTTCTGACGAAGTCTGTTAAAGATTAGGCGCACAAAGCCGATACAGTCTTGGTAGGCAGTTAGAGTCCACCGTTTTCGTAAGGGTCTTTACATATGGCTTCAGTTTCAGGTTTAGGTATTTCAGGCTTTTTGACGGCTCAGCTACTGGAAGATTTGATCGCTGCTGAACGCGAGGCCAGTCAGCTTCGCATTGATACCGATAGGGCCCTTGCAGAGGCGAGGCTATCAGCGGTTGGTACGATTAAAAGCAAGGTGGGTACCTTCCAATCTGCGGTTGCCGCATTAGCCAAATCAAGCAATATATCCGCGACCTCGGTATCGTCGACTGATGAAAGCATTTTAACGGCTACAGCCAGCGATTCTGCCAGTCTTGGCAGTTATTCCGTTGAAGTACAGAACGTTGCAAAAGCTCACTCTTTGTCCTCAAAAGCGTTTTCTTCAGTGAATGATGCAGTCGCTATTTTAGGGGCAGGAGAAACTCAGGATTTGGTGTTTCGATTTGGCACAACCGCTTACAGTGGCGGTAGTTACGATAGTTTCACTGTTGATACGGACCAACCTGGGGGCACCATTACCATCAGCGAAAGCAATAATACGCTGGCGGGTATTCGTGATGCTGTGAATTCAGCCAACATTGGTGTTAGCGCGTCGATAGTTAATGACGGTACTGGGTACCGACTTCAATTTGTGAGTGCTACCGGTCTTGATAAAAGCATGGAAATTACTGCTCAAGACAGCTTGGGAAGCACGTTGTCAACGGGCCTTTCACAGTTGGCGTACAACCTTAACCAAAATGACACTTCGACCAACATGACGGAAAACCAAAAGGGTGAAGATGCGCTTTTATCCGTCAATGGTTTAACCGTCACACGGGACAGTAACAGTGTTACTGAAGTCATTTCAGGGGTAACCTTAAATTTAAACTCTGCGAATGTAGGCACCAATGTCGTGCTCAGTGTTGTGGCTGATAGTACGGCCATTACGGAGAAAGCCACTGCTTTTGTTGATGCGTATAACGATTTAAAAACCACGATTGATGAGTACACCGATTACAATGCCTCGGAAAAATCCATTGGTTTATTAACCGCTGATTCCTCCATCCGTTCTCTTGTTAGCCAAGTGGATATTCTTTTGACATCCAGCGTTAACCAGTTGTCGGGCAGTTTTGACCAATCTTTAGCAGACTTAGGTTTTTATCGGGATAAAGATGATGATTACTTGATGAAGTTTAACACCTCAGAGTTGACAAAGGCTTTGGCAAGAAACCGAAGTGATGTGATCAGTATTTTTTCGACGGCTGGACAAGCATCCGATCCCAATGTTGAGTTTTTTAATGAATCCATTGATACCGTTGCAGGCACCTATGATGTCAATATCGCTCAATTGGCGACTCAAGCACTTTACCAGGGCGGCTCTCTGGATTTACTGGATTTTTCATCGCCGGTTATTATTGATGATGCGAATAATGACTTCACCTTAAGTTTAAACGGAAGCTCAGCAACCATCAGTTTAACGAAGGGGAGTTACGCTACAGGCGATGCGTTAGCCAGTGAAATTCAACAACAGATCAACAGCGTTTCACATTATGCTTCAAAAGGGTATTCCGCGTCGGTGACCTATGACAGCACTGAAAAGCGTTTTGACATTCGTTCGAATACCTACGGTTCAACTTCATCTGTTTCATTCTCATCGGTAGACACTAATACAGCTAATACTTTGGGTTTTACCACGCCCGGTGTGGGTGCTTTCGAAGGCTCATCTCTTTCTACGCTGCATACCAGTTACTTTTTGGGAGCAGGGGCGTCCACGGTTCCAACCACTAAAAAATTTGATGAAGAGGATGGCATCGATTTTTCTGCCAACACAGCCAACTTCTCGTTAAGCGTGGACGGAGGCGGTGCTGTTGCTGTGGTGGTTAATCAGGATGCAGCTTCATCCGATCTCAACGGTGACAGTGTCTTTGGTGATCGAGGAGATGTGTTGCAAGCTATCCAAAACGCCATTGATGCCACCGCATTGAGTGGGCAAGTCGTCGCTTCTTTTGACAATAACGACCAATTGGTTTTCACCACTTCAGCGGTTGGTTCGGCTAAATCCATTGAAATTACGGCAGCTGATACAAATGCAGTAAACTTTTTGGGACTTGATGACAGTAAAGGACCTCAAACAAACGGTCGTGATACCGGTGTAACCCTTGGGGCTGACGCAACGTTTAACGTTGATATCGATGGTACTTTGAGTGCTAATACGGTGACTCTGAGCGCGGGTAATTTTGCGGATGGCGATGCCCTTGCCACGGCACTTCAAACCGCGATCAATACCTCGCTCGCGGGTGATGCCAATTTAAGCGCGCTCATCAGCGGTGCGGCTACCGATACGGGAACTCGGGATATTTCGACCAATATAGACTTTACGACCGCTAATGCTGGGTTTGTGCTTAATGTTAACGGCACCTCGCAAGAAGTGCTGGTCAATACCGATTCAGGTAACAATATCACTGATGTGCAAAACGCTTTGGATACAGCGTTTGGTGCTGGGGTTGTCACGGCCAGTGATGATGGCGGCAAGCTTAAATTGACGACCGTTGCCACGGGCCATGATCAGTATATTCAAGTTGTCTCGGATGGACGTGGGAGCCAAACGGCAGCAGGAGCGGTCATCAATACAGGCATCGACTTCGCGACCAATAATGCGAATTTTAGGTTGACCGTTGATGGGGTGGATATTGATGTGACCGTTGATACGGATGCTACCCAAGGCAGCAATGATGCGGCCTCATCTTTGTCAGCCATCCAAAGTGCATTGGATGATGCGATGGCCAGCACAGGGCAGTTTTCTGCCGGAGATATTGTTGCCAAGTTAGATGGTAGTGATCAGCTTTACTTTGAAACACTTTCTAAAAACGGTACCAAAACAGCGGCAACCTACGGTTCAGGCTCCAGTATTGAGGTCAGTAATACAGACGCAAATGCCCAAGCGCTGTTGGGGCTTCCGGGCGTGACGACAAGTTACTCGAATGGCTATGACGCTTTTGGGATTGATGACGATATAAAATTCGGATCAGACATTACTGCCGAAGTGACTTACAGCAGTGATAACACCACCAATCGCGGCAATTTGACCATTGAAATAGGGGGTAATGGTACAACGGTTAAGTTTGACACGGTTTCTAACTCTGCCATCACAACCCTGGGTATTCATGAGCCAGATGGTACGGAATCAGCCATTGATAAGGGTAAAGATGTCGCAGGGTTTATCAATGGAACAACGGCAACAGGGTCGGGTCAGTTTCTCACATCAGTGACAGGGGTAACCGCAGCGACCAATGGTTACTACTTGGGTAATGTAGCGTCTGATTTTTCTGCCCCGGTTGTTATCGATGGAACCAACGACACCTTTAAAATGAAGCTTAATGGGGTTGAATCGACCATAACTATTTCACAGGGAACCTATGCAACGGGCGCTGCGCTTGCTACAGAGCTGCAAGGTGTGATCAATAATCGCCCTGAATACACAGCTAAAGGGTATAAGGTTAAGGTTGAGTATACAACTGACCCTAGTTCTGCGGCCTATCAGAAATTCAGTATCATTTCGAATGTGACTGGAAGCGAATCAACCGTAGAAATAACCGAATCCTCTGCTGGGGCCGTAACAGCTATGGGCTTAGTGGAAGGCAAAGCCAACGGCGCTGATGGTGAAAACTCATCAGGGACCGCTAACCCCTCTGGTGGTATACGAGTCAAAGTGACTGGCAGTACGCTGGGAGATCGTGGCACAGTGACCTATATATCCGGAGTTGCCGATCAACTGAATGATCTGCTCACGGATTTCTTGGATCTGACTGACGGGCTTTTTGCTACTAGAGAAAGTACGCTGAACGATCAGTTGGATGATATAGCCGTCAATCAAGAGCGGTTAGATGCGCGTATGCTGGCTCGTGAAGAATTGTTAAGAGCGCAATTCATAGCCGGTGAGAAAATACTGGCTCAGATCCAGAACGCTCAAGACTTTCTAACCAAACAGTTTGATGCATTCACCGCCTTTGGTGAGCGATAAGTAGCCTGAGGCGTGAGATAACACTGTTGGCCGCAAAAAAATGGCCAAAATCAGATGGCATTAGCAGAACAATAATAAAGCTAAGCTTAGACTGAAGCTTTGAAGCCTCAGGGGCCTAACTTTATGCAGCGGTTGCTTCCCCCTTGGTTGGGAATCCTATGCCTATCATCCGTTCTATTAATCACTCAAAATGTGGATGCAAGGCGCAGAAAGCCTAGCGTGATTGAAAGTTGGTATTTTACGATGGGGTTGGCTTACACCCTGCCCGATTACAGTGGAGATGACGCCCGCTTTATAGAGTCTGGGGACACGGGGCTTCAAGCGGGGACCTCATCGATTGAAGATAGCCATGACAGTCATATTACCCTCAGTGGGGATGTGGCAGGTGTGTATTGGCCCTTCTCCAATTGGAGAACATTGTATGGGGTAGTGGTTAACAGTACTTGGGACGCTTATCAAGGTGGGAAAGTGAAGGATATGGATCAGCTCCTGCATTTGTCCGTTTTGGCCAGTGGGCAGCATTTTTTTACGTCTTTAATCGGGAAGGGTCCTTTTGCAAGAGCGGATGCTGGAATGGCACATTTCATTCACTTTCCGGGGGATAAAAATACAGAGCAATCCAGCCGCAGTGGTATCGCTTATGGTATTGGCGGAGGGTGGGCTTTCCCACTGTCGAAAAATAACCGAATCCAATTGAGTTTTCTCTATCATAATCGAATGTATAATGAGCTGAGTTTGAGTACCTATCAGTTTATGTTGTCGGGTCTTTGGTAACGTTTTTATCCGTGCGGGCTGTTCACAACCAATCGGGTTGATTGCGCTTTAAGTACAAAGTCGGCAGGCTAAATTTCCACTTGTCATAGAGTCTAGCCAGCTCTCCCCCTTGGCTCATTTCCATCAACCTTAAATCCAGTAGTTTTTTTAATGCCATACCTTCTACATCATCTCTGAACATGGCGTATGCAAGTAAAGGGGTCTCCATGGGTGTTAATTGGTATCCCGATAAACGAAGATGGCTACTTGTTTTAACATCAGCAGGGTTTAAAAAAAGCGCAACGCTTTTACGCCTTTTTAGGTTGCGATAACAATTTTTAAGGGATTTACAGACTCTTATACGGTTATGATTGTTCAATTCTTTTGGAAGCAGCAAATCACGATAAAGGAGGATAGGTGCTTTGCTGGTGGAAATAACGGACTTGAGGCTATAGCCGCGTGGATGCATGACGGACACGCTGATTTCAAGCAATGGATAGAAAGACAACTGAGTGCCCTCAAGCTGATCCTGAGACCCCATAACCACGTCTATAGAACGGTAGCGCTGGAGCATTTTAACACCTGTTTTGAGGCGCATATCGTTAATGTGCACTCTTAAACCAAGCGGTTCAAATGCGCTTCTGATCAGGTCCCAGAAAAGCCCCGAACCATCTTTGTTCGCGATATCTGGAATGGGTGGAGCAACGACTTGGGCAGATTCGACCGGAAATTTTTTAAAGTGTGCTTCCGAGAGCGTGGCTGGAGTGGTGTCTGCCTTTGCGCTCGCATCAACTTCATTGTTGCTGGTGGTAGCCTCCTCAGCATGAGCGAGTGGAGATGCGATTGAGGCACAAAGCAGGATGATTGGTAGCCAGAGGCTGCTCAATTTGCCCCAGTTGGCCTGAATCGAGCAGACCAAATCCATATTCGGCATTGGGTACGAACCCTCAAAAAGCATGATCCTGCCTTTTAGTATAGAAATGGATTGGACATTAACAGCCAATAAAGCCTAAGCGTTTCCTTTTCTTTTGGTGAAATCTCAAACGCATCTGTGTATCAGGCTGTTACGACTCTTTAGAGGAGAAGTAATGCGTACGCGAGAGAGCGACACCATCAAGAGTGAAGGCTCGCTCTTTTAGGTTTCATCAAAAGCAATCTGGCATAGAAAGAAGAGCGATACCCAGAGCGGCTTTCTAACTCTATAATGGCGGCTTGAATCCAGACGGAAGGTTTCCTGTCGGCTGCTGGGTCTCTTTTTGCGGTTTCTATGGGTTGCACCTGAGCAAGAAGAGCCGCGTTAAGCTTCTGGTGTGTAGGCGTTAGGGTATGTCATTGACCAGCCCCTGTTGAAAAATGAGCAATATCATGTCAAATCAATACAAAGACCGCTTTGGTGGAGTGGGAAGACTTTATGGCCAATCTACCCAACCTTTGATAGCTGAAATGCACATTACTTTGGTTGGGCTTGGAGGCGTGGGGTGTTGGGTTGCCGAAGCCTTAGCCCGCACAGGGGTGAATCGTATTCGCTTGATTGATATGGATGATATTTGTGTTACCAACACAAATCGGCAATTGCAGGCCACTCAAGACCAAATAGGTCATACCAAGGTCAATGCCTTAGCAAATCGTCTACAAAGCATTAACCCTGAGATAATACTAGAGCCGGTATTCGATTTTTTAACAGAAAAAAATCTGGATCAGCTGCTTATGGAAACCGACGGTGTCGTGGATGCCATTGACTCTGTCATTGCGAAAGCCGCCATGATCGCTTGGTGCAAGCGCCGGAAAGTGCCAGTGGTGACGACAGGGGCTGCGGGTGGGCAGCTTGACCCCACGCTTGTTAGGGTAGGGGATTTAAATAAGACCTTCAATGACCCTCTAGCCAAAAAAGTACGCTCTTGTTTGCGTCGCCATCATAATTTTTCACGTAATTCATCAAGAACTTATGGCGTTCCCTGTGTTTTCTCTGAAGAACAATTGAAATACCCCAAACCCGATGGCACCGTCTGTGGAATGAAGCAAATAAGTGAGGGAGAAAGTACCCGCTTAGATTGTGCAAGCGGTTTTGGCGCTTCCTGCATGGTGACTGGCACCTTTGGGTTTGTTGCCGCCGCAGAAATTATTAATCGTGTCCTTAGGCGCAAGATGAACAATCCCCCTCAAGTCTGAGCCAGCTCTATGTTCTATTGAGATTTCTTGTAACTTTCAAAGCAGCTCCCATATCCCTCTATACTGGGGAATGGAGGTATGGCTGCATGTCTGATTCAGAACAATGCCAATTTGAAGGCCCCGATGGGCAATCCTGCAACGATTCAGTGTTTCGGGATGGCCTTTGTCTATGGCATTTGGAAGAGAAAAAGAAAATCTATCCTGACATGCAGATGAAGCTAGAGCAGCGGGCTAAGACTGGGGAGCCCATGGTCGGTTTCTCTTTAAGAGGGTCGGATTTAAGCCATATTAACCTCGTGAACTATGGCCAGCACGATGGGCATAAACTGATCCATTCTGATTTGTATCGTGCCAATTTAACAGGCGCACACATGTTCAGTTTGGATCTTACCGGTACATCGTTGATGAAGGCCAATTTGAGTCGAGCCAACTTGCACCGGGCAAACCTCACGGACGCCAATTTGCTGGGTACTAATTTTGATAGTACCCGCATGGACAACGTTGAATGGGGGCCTCAAATACTCCAGGAACGCCAAGCTGATGAGGCTGAAACGAAAACCCAACGATTGGATTATTTGGAGCAAGCGGAAGAAATTTATCGAAATTTGCGTAAAGCGACGGAGCAAGCCGGGCTCTTTGAAAACGCAGGTCATTTCTTTCAACGTGAAATGGTCATGCGTCGGTATCAAATGCCTTTTTGGTCTTTGCAGCGTTTTTTTTCGAAATTGGTCGATATGTTTTGTGGTTATGGCGAGCGCCCTGCGCGTGTCATAGCGTTTTCGATGATTGCTATATTTGGGTTTGCAACTGCCTATTGGGTGTTTGGCATTGCTCAGGGTGAGATTGGTTATCAACCTGGGGCTGGCTTTAAAGCAAACTTGCAGCACTACTTAAGCTGCTCTTATTTCAGTGTGGTGACCTTCACAACGCTTGGTTACGGTGATTTAACTCCGCATGGTATATCGCGTGCGATTGCCGCGATAGAGGCCTTTATTGGCAGTTTTACGCTTGCGTTGTTTGTGGTTGTTTTTGTTAAGAAAATGACGCGTTAAAGATGCCGTTTTCTAGAAATAAACCTTATTGCCGATTGGATGAACGCCTATGGTTTATGCTTCAAGAGCGTACATTATTCCCTTAAAGCATAAACCATCCCCATTCAGTTAGTCCTAATAAGAATGTTCGATGTTTCCTTCACTTCTTCCATAACCACATAGGTTTTGGAATCCGATACGCTTGGCAGTGTCAGCAGTGTCTCCCCCCAAAATCGTCGATATTCATCCATATCGGCGACCCTGGCTTTGATCAAATAATCGAAGCTACCTGAGACCAAATGGCACTCTAAAACTTCAGGAAGCCGTGTTACCGCTTCGCCGAATTCTTTGAAGACATCGGGGGAGTTTCGCTCAAGTGTGATCTCTACGAAGACCAATAGCTCTGAACCGAGTCGTTTTGGGTCCAGTATGGCGGTGTAGCCTTTTATAAAACCTTGTTCCTCCAATCGACGCACTCGTTCCAGGCATGGTGTAGGACTTAGGTCAACCCGCTTGGATAGCTCCACATTCGTTATACGCCCATTGCTTTGCAGTTCACGCAAAATACGGCGGTCGATTCGATCTAGAGGTCGATCGTCTTTCTTATTGCTAGCCATGGTTTAACTCTCATTTCATCCCAAGAGGAAAGTTCTGTCCATTTTTAAAATATAGGGAGATATTTTGCAAATAAATCCATATACTGCCCTTAAATATTCAAACAAAGTCCAGTTGGAGTGGATAATGATTATCGGTGTACCTAAAGAAATCAAAAACCACGAGTACCGCATTGGGATGACACCAGCAGGTGTACGTGAAGTAGTCCAACATGGCCACACTGTCATTGTTCAAGCAGGAGGGGGCACCTCCATTGGATTCAGTGATGACCAATATACTGCGGCTGGCGCTCAACTTCTAGGCACTGCGGAGGAAATCTTTGCAAAGGCGGATATGATTGTAAAAGTGAAGGAGCCTCAGCCTAACGAATGTGCGTTACTAAGACCGGGGCAGGTGCTATTCACTTACTTGCACCTTGCTTCTGATCCAAAGCAAACTGAATTGTTAGTGAAATCTGATGCCGTTGCCATTGCGTACGAAACGGTAACCGGGCCAAACGGTGGCCTCCCTTTGCTGGCGCCGATGTCTGAGGTGGCCGGCCGCATGTCAATTCAGGCCGGTGCTCACGCGCTAGAAAGAGCTCAGGGTGGAAATGGTACTTTGCTAGGCGGTGTTCCAGGCGTTGCCCCAGGAAAAGTTGTCATAATTGGTGGGGGTGTTGTCGGTGAAAACGCTGCAAGAATGGCAATGGGATTAGGCGCAGATGTGACGTTGCTAGACAGATCTCTTGGTCGCCTTAAAGAGTTAGATCAGGTATATGGTCCTCGCTTAAAAACCCTGTTTTCGACCGAAGAGAATATTGAGCAACATTTAGTTGATGCAGATCTTGTGGTGGGGGCTGTTTTGATTCCAGGCGCAGCTGCACCAAAATTGGTCACGCGGGCTCAGTTGTCTATTATGAAACCCGGTGCGGTGTTGGTAGATGTTGCCATTGACCAAGGTGGCTGCTTTGAAACTTCAAAGGCAACAACGCATCAGGATCCTACCTATGAAGTGGATGGTATCATTCATTATTGTGTTGCAAATATGCCCGGCGGGGTCGCCAGAACCTCTACGTTTGCGTTAACTAATGCGACGCTGCCCTACATAATTAAGCTTGCAAATCAAGGATATAAGGACGCCTTGGTGAAAGATGTTCACCTTCTGAATGGATTAAATGTTCATAGGGGAGTGGTGACATGTGAACCTGTAGCCAAAGACCTCGGTTACCCGTTCGAAAAACCAGAATCAGTACTAGGGTAGCGCGATAACTTGTGTTAGAGTAGCGCCCCGTTGTGGTGCATAGTTGATTGTGCGCCGCAACGATCATTTCATCCCCAACGCAGGAAGCAATGATTTTTCGCTTCCTGCTCTTTTTAGTCTCCCTAAAATTGAAGTTGCTATCCCTACCCTTGAAGCCTCTGTTGCACGCTATTCTTGGCCTAGTCATTTGTGTTGATCTTCTATGCAGGTGTTGGTGCTGCTTGAAAGGGGATGCAGTTAGAAGTGTTTTGGGAGTGTAAATTTGCAAGCAAACCCTTGTTCTGGTTCCAGCAGGGTGAAGCTGCCGTGCAATTTGTTAGCGATCAAATTGTTGACGATATACATCCCCAACCCTGAACCGCCAGACTTGCGTTTGGTCGTAAAAAAAGGTTCAAGGATGCGCTGCCTGGCTTCCGCTGATAAGCCTATACCATTATCGGAATAAATGATTTCGGCACCACCATTTTCGATTTGACTAAATTTAATTCTGATATGGCACTCCCCCGGTTCCATCGCGTCAAAACCGTGAATCACACTGTTTAGAATTAAATTAGTAAAAATTTGGTAAAGGGACCCAGAATAACTCTTGATAGAAACGTCAGCTGGCCCAATCAATTCAATAACCACGCGCTTTTTCTTGGTTTCATGCTTAAGGCTTTTTAGAAGCGCTTCCAGCAGGTGTTTGATCATAACGTCTTCTAGCACATCATTTGCCTGATTCACGGCGACTAGCTTGAAGTTTTTAATCATCTCAGCGGCGCGTGAAAGATTGTTGTGCAGAATCTCTAGGGTTTCGTGGCATACCTCTAAAAATTCTTCCAGATCTCGACGCTTCATGGTTTGTTTTTGATAGGTGTTTTCAAAACCACCCAGTGCGGTATCAAGATGGCTGACGGCCGTTATGGATACACCAAGCGGAGTGTTAACTTCATGCGCAACGCCCGCTACTAAATTCCCTAATGCTACCAGTTTTTCTGTTTCCAGTAGGTGGGACTGGGTCGTTCTTAATTCGGCGAGCGCATTCTCCAGCTCTTGTTTTCTCGAATCAAGCTCTCTTCTTAAATCCTTGGTGTCTTCGCTTACATTAGGAGAGGGTTTTGCTTTGTTTTGGGAGAGGCTTAATGCAAGAGCGTCAATTTGGGTCGTGGCGATCAATAAGTGTTCGGTCTGCCACTCATGTTGCTGTTGACCTCGATGTTCCCAGAAAATAGTGCCTAGCAAATGTTCATTTAAGCAGATGGGAAGGACGATAACGGAGTTTATGTTCTGAGGCTCGAAATAGTCAGATACGCATTGCTTGAACCAGGGTGATGCTGACAAATCATCAACACACAAAGGTTTGCCTTGAGATAGCTCTTCAATTAGGTTTTTTGCGTTATTGGATGTGAAGCGAAAGGAAGTGGAGAAGGCTTTTTGATCTGGGCTAAGCCCCACTACACAGGCTAACGATTGATGGTCTTCGTCGAACTTCCAGACGCTGACAGCGGAGTCAGCGGCGTACTGTGATAATAAAGCGGCGGTCGCACGAGCCTGATCCTCTAAAGGCAGAGGAGTGGTGTGTGTGCAGTCTGAGAGCTTTTTTAAAAAGTCCTCAGCGAATCCAACGTCCAGCGCTGCCATGGAGTTTACTCATTATCCGGAAACTGTTCCCGGATACTCTTCAATTCATCAAGGTGCGTGTTAAACACTTCAATGAGCTTTGGATCAAAATGTTTTCCTGATTGCTCGCGTATGAGGTCCAAAATTTTCTCAAACGGCCAGGCTTCTTTGTAGCATCGTTTGCTACCAAGAGCATCAAACACGTCAGCTAGTGCAGTAATGCGCCCAGCAATGTGGATATCTTCGCCTTTTAATCCTTGAGGGTAACCACTGCCATCCCATTTTTCGTGATGCTCATGCGCGATGATGGCCCCAAGCTTTAATACGCGTTTATCCGATCCTTGAAGTAGGTCGAAACCGATGCGTGCGTGGGTCCTCATGATGTCCCATTCTTCAGGGGTATGCTTTCCAGGTTTGTTGAGTATATGGTCAGGTATGCCGATTTTGCCCACATCGTGTAAAGGCGACGCTAGCTTGATTAAATCCGCTTCGTCTTCAGGGAGTCCATAGCCGACTGCCAATATCCGAGAGATATTAGCGACCCGCTTTACATGCGCGCCGGTTTCTTTGGAGCGTTTTTCGACGGCCTCACCTAGGATGTAGACCAGCTCCTTTTGCGTGGCGATGATTTCCTCTTTCATCAGCAGCGTTTCATAGGTGACAGCAACGTTGGCTGCGTAAATATTAAGGAGTTGTTTATCTAAATCCGATAATTGATGAGTGTCCGATAAATAAAGCAAGTTTTCGCTGCCACGAGCGGTTGTGAAGTAACCGACATAATGGTCACCATAATGATCACTGCGGTGCTCGTTAAGTGCCTGCTCAAATGCATCGCAGACCTCACTGGGAATATCGGTGCTGGCTTCTGACTCCAGCAAGCCTGACATTTCGCCTGTTGCCGCTAGGACTTGAAACTGGTTTGGCTCATGCTCTTCTTCTTGTGCGATAGAGGTGCAATAAACAGCGGGTTGCGGCAAATTTAAAAGCGTCATTACTTGTTCGAGTACGGCTGAAGCGAATTGTCCGAGGGACTCAGATTCGAAAATATTGGTGGATGCTTTAATGACGCGCTCCAATCCAAATCGATGCTCATTAATGGTGCAAATATCACGATAGGAGCGCAGGGCGCTGTATAGCAACGTGGTGAGCTTTGTAGTCGTTAGCTCTGTTTTGTCTTTGTAGTCATTAATGTCGTAATCGCGTATGACTCGCTCTTCAGGTGCCTGGCCGGGCTGACCGGTTCTGAGAACAATGCGGGTAAAATGATTGTCTAAATCAGTACGTATGTATTTCGCCAGGTCGAGTCCGGCTTGGTCGGTTTCCATGACGACATCAAGAATAGCAAGAGCGATGTCAGTTCGTTCTTGCAAGACGGTCCTAGCCTCGTTGCCGCTGTACGCGCTGAGGATTTCGATGGGAGACCCGTCAAAAGAAAAGTGATTGAGCACCATTTTGGTGACTCGGTGCACTTCCTCATCGTCATCAACGACCAACACAACCCACGCAGGGGAGCTGGGCGTGCTCTCTTCTGGCGGCTGTTGTTCGTCGTCAGCAAACAAGAGATCTTCGCTCATGGGACCTCAGGCATTCAGAGCCGAATACTGATGAGTATAGCAGTGGACCTGTGGAGTGAGCTGAAGAAGTAAATGGCCAGTCGGCGCTCTGATGTCTTTGAAAGTGCAGAGATTTGGAGGGTTGGCACGTGAAAATAGGCTGGTGCCTCAATGCGCCCTTATTACAAGGGGGAGGCTATTCGTTTGCATAGCAAAAGCATGCCCCCGCTACAGGGGGCTGCTATGCGCTATCTCGTCAGGTAAGTCTTTAAGCTTCAGACTCGGTTTTTGGAGAGCTGGCGGAGAATACGGGCCGGCGGGCACCATAAACCACCATGGTTTTTCCTTTGACGGATACCAGGCCTTGCTCCTCAAGGTTTTTAAGCACGCGCCCGACCATTTCGCGGGAGCAGCCTACAATACGCCCAATTTCTTGGCGCGTAATCTTGATCTGCATTCCGTCAGGGTGGGTCATCGCGTCAGGCTCCTGGCTTAAATCCAGTAGAGTGCGAGCGACCCTGCCGGTGACATCTAAGAAAGCGAGGTCACCTACCTTGCGAGTGGTATTCCGTAAGCGAGTGGCCATTTGCTCGCCGATGAAATAGAGTACGCGCCCGTCCTTATTAGCGATTTCGCGAAACTTGGTGTAACTGATTTCAGCGACTTCGCACTCGGTTTTGGCCTTGATCCAAGCGGAACGGGATTGCATGTCATCAAAGAGTCCCATCTCACCAAAGAAGTCTCCTTCATTGAGATAGGCCATGATCATTTCGCGCCCATCATCGTCCTCAATGATGACGGTCACCGAGCCTTTGACGATATAGAAAAGTGAATCACTTTTATCCCCTGCGTAGATAATGGTACTCCTCGCAGGGTAGCGACGCCTATGGCACTGAGACAAAAAGAAGTCTAAGTGCTTGTGTTTATTCCGTGGGTCTTTGAGCACGGTCCTCATACTTTATACTCGAACATCGAACTTCTTGTTATCGAATAATAGAACACTTCGTATGTCTTTGCTTTCACTTGGTGAGTGAAGACTCGACACCAGAGAGTGTATCCTAAAACCCCTAAACGGAATTTTGAAGTAGCTCCCGTTTTTGTAGATGCTTTTCATTTAAAGAGGTTTTTTTTAATGCAGGCAAGAATTAGCTGGAAAGGCGACGTTGTTTTTCAAGGAAAAACGGGCTCAGGCCATGAGGTAACGATGGATGGCCCCGAGTCGGCGGGTGGTCAGGGGCTGGGGCCTAGACCAATGGAAATGTTGCTGTTGGGTCTTGGGGGATGTACCGCCTTTGATGTGGTGAGCATGTTGAAAAAAGGGCGACAAGAGATTGTTGACTGTCAGGTGCAGATTGATGCGGAGCGAGCAGATGAGGTACCCGCTGTATTTACCAAGATAAAAGTGCACTACTTAGTGAGTGGTAACCACCTGAAAGAAAGCCAAGTTAAGAGAGCTGTTGAGTTATCTGCTGAGAAATACTGCTCTGCGTCTATCCTGTTCCAAAGAGCGGGTGTTGAGGTGGAACACAGCTATGAAATCCAATCGGGAGCTGAATAAAAGACATGTTGGAATGCTTCTAACTGGGTTAGAGAAAATAATCCTCAGCGGGGCTGGGCATAATGGCGATTTTGTTGCAGAATACGCGCCCTTTGAGTGATTTCCAGCTGGGTGTACAGCCCGGTAATGGTGGAGATGTAATAGGGCTAAGTCGGCCCTTGCTACCAAGTTTATGGAGTATCCCAGCCTGTAGGGGGTGAGTAAAGTTGCCAGCCCTAGATGACTAAGGACCCACGTTGTGGATTCGTAGAAAGGGTGCTCCTAGTAAAACGAGGTTGCGGTCAGTTTAATGAGGCAAAAGACGTTGAACCAAAAAATCAGACTGCACGGATTCAATAACTTAACTAAGTCATTGAGCTTCAATATTTATGATATTTGTTATGCCAGTACTGAAAAGGAACGCCAAGAATATCTTGAGTATATTGATGAACTCTACAGTGCAGATCGATTGACGGAGATTTTGACGGACGTCGTGGATATTATCGGCGCCAATGTTCTCAATATCGCCCGCCAAGACTACGACCCTCAGGGTGCAAGCGTAACCATTCTGATTGCTGAGCATGAAATGCCGCCTAAGGAAGAAGTGACAGCTGCTTGCCCAGGTCCATTGAAGGATTCTGTAGTTGCGCACTTGGATAAAAGCCATGTAACGGTTCACACGTATCCTGAAAGTCATCCTGATAATGGTATTAGTACCTTTAGAGCAGATATTGATGTGTCGACCTGTGGTTTAATTTCACCGCTTAAAGCATTGAATCACCTTATTCATGCGTTTGAGTCTGATATTGTGATCATGGACTATCGCGTTCGCGGTTTTACGCGTGATATTGATGGAAAAAAACACTACATCGATCATGATATTACCTCTATCCAAGATTACTTATCTGATGATACGAAAGATGCTTATCAGATGATTGATGTGAATGTTTTCCAGGAAAAAACCTTTCACACTAAGATGGTTTTAAATCAGTTTGATCTGGATAATTATTTGTTTGGTGAGGGCGTTAAAGGATTGCCTCAAACTGATCGGGATTTGTTAGAAAAACGTCTTCGCAAAGAAATTATGGAAATCTTTTATTCTAAAAATATGCCCTAATCGCTTCCTGCTGTGTATGCGGGAGCGGTTTTAGTTGTCATTAACGCTACTTCCTAATTTATTAAGACGCTTTGACTCCCTGATCCAATTCTAGGATTTGGGAGTTCTTCTCCTTGACGCCTTCCTTTTTTTATTGCTTTAATCCAGAGCCTTGCGGTGGGCGCAATATAACAACAAATCATTAAGCTGAAATAATGGAGTATGGCCTGTCTATGGAAAACAGTCTTTTTAAAATCGCCTGCGTTACTCTTTTTTCGATATCGGTTGTCGGCTGCGGCGGTTCATCAAATGGAGGGTCGGATGAGAAAGCAGAAAAAGCACCTCTTTCCTCTAAGAGCATTATAAAACCACTCAATCTTAAGCTTCCTGTTAGTATTCCCGTCGTTTTTCATGTGATCCAGCAAAAGGAAAAGCCTGAGACCGCGGTAGCCGATCATTTAATACATGCTCAGTTGGAGGTTTTGAACCAAGCTTTTAATCAAAGTTTGCCTGAACTTAAACAACTGGATCAATCCATGATCGACTTATCGGGCAATGCTCAGATTCAGTTCCACTTAGCGACAACGACGCCAGAAGGAACCCCAAGTACAGGGATTAATAGAGTTTCATGGAGCATCAGTGACCCAAAAGAAGAATGGCCTCTCACCTTTGGACGAAACAGCCCTTTTTGGGACCCAACCCATTATCTAAATGTCTGGGTGGACGATTTGAGCTCTTTAAACTCAGATATTGTCGGTTTAGCGGGTAAAACGCAACGTCAGTGCGACAATGTTGAAAAAGAGCAACAAGATCCTGTTGATGGTATCGAGATTCATTACGGAACAATGCTAAACGAGCCAGGGATCGAAGGTAAGAAAACCTTGCTTCATGAAGTGGGGCATTGGCTGACGCTTTCGCATACCACCGAAGGGGAAAATCACTGTTCATTAGAAGGTGATAGAACCATTGCTGAAATGAATGGGCAGTTTGGTGGGCATATGGAGACGACACAGAAATTTTGTGATCGTTACAACATTATGAAAGCTTACACCGATGACTCAAAGCTTATTCTGTTTACTGACGGTCAAGTTTTCAATATGCAACAAGCGTTTTTAGAGAACGGATGTCGAGAGCGGCTCTATAAAAACCTTACCCGATAGGCGGTGCTTGCTCTGTTGCAAAAAACCCATAAAACTAGGTATTCATAGGGTTTTATGGGTTGATTGCTTTTCTGCTCAGATGCGATAAGTCGTCTTGGTCATGGCTTTGGATACAAGGGTCATCAATTGTTTTACCGGCTTCGGAAAGTCTAAGCCTCCCGCTGCAAGTGCTTGTTCTGCATGCTGTGCTTCGTCGGTTAACATTTGTTTTAGAATGGCGCGGCTGCGCTGGTCGCTTTCGGGTAATGAAGTAAGGTGTGACTCTAAATGCTTGCAGACTTGATCCTCTGTGGCTGCAACGAACCCAAGACTCCAGCGATCACTGATGGCTCCGGCCGTTGCCCCAATCCCATATGACAGTGAATAAAACACGGGGTTTAATAAGCTGGGCCGACTCTGTAGTTCAGACAAACGATCACGGCACCAAGCAAGATGATCCTCCTCTTCTTGCGCCGCGTGGTTCATACTTTCACGCGTTTCCGTGAGCTTTGCCGTTAATGCTTGCCCTTGATAAAGCCCTTGAGCGCACACCTCTCCAGTATGATTGATGCGCATTAATCCTGCAGCATGCTTGCGCTCTGCTTCGGATAGATCATTTGAATCTTGTACGCCTTTAGAAGGATTGGGGCGAGCGGCTTGCGCAGCAGATGGGGATAGTGTTCTTAATGCCGCATCAAGCTGACTGATGACGCGATCAGACCATATTAATTGACGCACGGCTATTCTCCAATTGCAAAAGGTGAATGCGTCGATTTTAAGGGGTTTACCTCTACATTGACAAAGGAAAATGGCTATTAAATCACTTTAGGCCAAGATCGTGAGGGAGAATTAAGGCCCTTATTGGGCATCTCTTGTATTTTGGTGATGCTCTATTGGCTACACTAGAGTAAGCAAGACGCCTGACGCACAAAGAATTGACTGTGACCAAGGGTTGTCTGGGTAGCATCAGCAGGAGTACCCAGCAAGGAAGCGCATGAGGGATCAGCGGGATGTAGGAATCTTGATGGATGGGCACCACCCAATTATGGTGCTTGAAACATCAGATGAACGGTTAGCCATGATCTTTCTATCACGCTTGGCCAGTAAGCGTGAGCTGCCCCTTTATCAATGGACTCAAACGGACGGAATACGCCAGCTCGGCCTTCAATTGCCAGATGAACGTTTCTTTTCGTTAGGGCAAACGCGTGACCCCAATGAAGTGCTATCTCATATAAAGTCGAAGCCTAAAGCAGGCTGTTTCGTTCTTTGTGATATCCATCCTTTCTTATCAGACCCCTACACCGTTCGTTTGCTGAAAGATATCGTTCTGCAAGATAACGATGGTATTCAAAAGGTGTTGGTATTAATGAGCCATCAACTGACAATGCCAGGTGATTTAAAGCATTACAGTACGCATTTTTCATTGCCTTTCCCTAATGAACGCCAGTTACTAGGCATGATAAACAATGAAGTGAAAAGTTGGGCAGCGGCTAACAGGGGGGCAATGTCTTACTGGGACGTAAATGATATGCAAAGCATTGCACAGTCGCTTGAGGGGTATTCAACCCAAGACGCAAAAATATGGATTAAAAATGCAGTGCATCGAGAGCAGGTGGCTCAAATAGGGAATCGAAACTCCTCTGCCGAAGTTCGTAAACGACTATTTTTAGGTGCAGACGCACTGCATTTTGAATACGATTTATGCACGTTAAATGAGTTGGCAGGGTACTCTCATTATAAAAACTGGTTAGCTAGGCAAAACGCTCAAGCGACAGAACCTCAATCGATTTTGTTATTTGGGGCTGAGGGCTGTGGCAAAAGCAAGGCTGCAACCGCTACCAGTGCTGCCCTATCAGCTCCAATTTTGAATCTGGACCTTAGCTTGTTAGGTCAACTGTCCAAAGAAGACTGCCATCAATGGCTCGCCTCATTGGAAGCCCTTGGAGGAGGGGTTCTTTGGATTGATCGAATTGATCAGTATGCATTGAGCATGGACGATACCTCTAGAAAGCTGCTTCAGCTCTTTTTAAATCGAGTGAACAGTCGGTTTTGGCTGGTTGCAACGTCTGGGGCACAAAGCATGCCTTTTATGGAGTTAGAGCTGTCGACGGCGTTTAAAGAGCGTTTTTTTGTCGATATGCCTCACTTTGAAGTTCGTAAAGAAATCATCCACACCCATTTGAGTTTGCGTCAAATTGATCAAAACAGCCTCAACTTGCGTGAATTGGCGAATCATTCTGAAGGGCTGTCTGGAACGCAAATAGAACAGGCTCTGGTCGAGGCAGTTCACACCGCATCGGCCAACAATGACGTGCTCGACAGTTCACACATCATTGCTGAAATGAGTGTTCAAAAACCGGCTTTGTTTGAAACCTACGATTATCTCGATGCTCAGAGAAAATGGGCTGAAGCCAATGCACTAACAGTGGATTAGAGCCTTCTTTCAACTTGATTTAGCACCTATCAGGATGCTTTATGACTTCGTTCCACCAACAGCACTTGCCATAACTGACACTTGCTGTTGGTTTTCATAGGTTACGAATGGCATTAATGGCTTCTGATGCGTTGGACGGCCTCTAACCAGCCCTGATACTTTTGGTCGCGGGTCTTATCGTCTGTAGCGGGCTCGAATTGATTTTCAAGTTGCCATAAACGACTTAAGTCCTCTAATGAGTTGAAAATATTGGCTTTTAATCCGGCTAGGTAGGCCGCGCCTAAGGCCGTTGTTTCTGTAATTTTTGGGCGTTCTATTGGAATTCCTAACACATCTGCCATTGCTTGCATAACCCAATTGTTGACAACCATGCCACCATCAACACGCAGTTTCGCCGCGGTGATGCCGTCTGCTTTCATCGCTTCAGTGAGGTCTCGGCTCTGGTAAACAACGGATTTCAAAGTGGCTGCAACGACTTCAGCTAACCCTGTATTCCTGGTAAGCCCTAAAAGAGCACCGCGAGCATCTGGGTCCCAGTAAGGAGCACCTAAGCCGGTAAACGCGGGAACGAGATAAATTTCCTGATCTGCGTCAGCGATTTCAGCCAGTGATTCGGTGACCTGTGCATGAGGTATGAGCTTCAGGGCATCTCGCAGCCATTGGACGGCTGCACCGGCAATGAATATGCTGCCTTCTAACGCGTAGGTGACTTGCCCCTGTAATCGATATCCAATAGTCGTTAAAAGACGATTGTTGGATACCAAAGGGGTGGTTCCAGTATTTGCAATCATAAAGCAGCCTGTTCCATAGGTGCTCTTGATCATTCCTGGCTGGAAACAAGTTTGGCCAATGAGTGCTGCTTGTTGGTCTCCAGCAACTCCCAAGATGGGAATGGAACCGCCGAAGAGGGAAGAAGCCGTTTGCCCATAATCATCACTGCAGTCTTTGACTTCGGGAAGCATTGAACGAGGTACTTCAAAGAGCGACAGAAGCTCCTCATCCCATTCCTGATTATGGATATTGAACAGCAAAGTACGCGATGCATTGGTGGCGTCGGTTGCGTGTACTTTACCTTCGGTTAAACGCCACAATAAGAAGCTATCTATGGTGCCAAAGCGTAACTTACCAGCATTTGCCTTTGCGCGAGCACCTTCTACCTTGTTTAGAATCCATTCAACTTTTGAACCTGAAAAATAGGGGTCAACTAAGAGACCTGTCTTAGCTTGAATCTGGGATTCTAACCCTTGTTCTTTGAGCGCTTGACAGCGCGCGGACGTTCTTCGGTCTTGCCATACAATGGCCGGATAAATGGGGTTCCCAGTTTCTGCTTCCCATACCACAGTGGTTTCACGTTGGTTGGTGATGCCAATGGCTGCGACATCAGAAGCCGTTAATTTCATCTTTTTAAGTGTTAATCGACAGACTTGTAGGGTTGTCTGCCAAATGTCTTCTGGATCGTGTTCGACCCATCCGGTATCTGGAAAATGCTGTGCAAATTCTTGCTGCTCTTGGCAAATCCTTTCGCCTCGATCATTGAAAAGAATGGCGCGGGTGCTAGTAGTGCCTTGGTCAATGGCGAGAATGTACTTCATCACTGAAACCTCATCATTAATAGTTCGATACAGCTTTGCAGACTCAGGGCGCTACTTCTGGAAACACCCGCAATATGCGCTCACGCGTTCAAACGTTTGTCCGCAGCCGATATCAGACCTTAACCGGCAAGTCAGTGTCAACTCGGATGATCAAAAACATCGCGCGAGCAGCAGTAGGCGTTGAGTGACTATTTTCTGCGTATTCAGCCGTTAACCTATCTTGGCTCAATGTGGAATGAGGCTTGGTGCTAATGAAGTATGGGATTGGTAAATGCCATTGCACCGATTAGTGTAAGTACATGAGAATATGCGCTTACAATTTGTTTGAGGGTGATTAAAAAGTCAGCTGTCTGCTGGTTGGGTCATGCTTTCAGAATGTAGCTTGTCGAAGATCAGCTTGTATTTTTTACCTTCCTTCGTTTTAGAAAATATAAGATAGCCACTTCGTTTTTCAACTGGAAAGGATGATATTTTAATTTGATTTTTGCGTTGAGAGTAATGCTTGTTTAGTAGTTCTTCTATGATTTGACGCATGCAAAGCATTGCATCATATTTTCTATTGAGTATGTTCTTTAACGCGATGCTCTCATTTTTAACTCGGGTTATTTCAATGCCTTCTTTTTCAAGGACTGAGTAGTCATGACCCACAGCGCCAATGAATTTTAGGTTGATAAGATCTCTGGTTATTTTCCATTGCGGATCAAGGTCGCTAGAATAAACCAGGTAATAATCGTAATCGTTTTCACTTAATGGCTTGTCGGCATATTGAACTGTTTTCTCCCTTAACTTTGTTTTTTTCCAAATGGCTGAGACAGATATTTCTCCAGATTCCACACTTTTAAATATCCTTGCCCAGGGCAGCCACTTAAACTCAACATTAAGCCCCCCTTTATTGAATACTTTTCTTATGTCAATAGCGACAGGTCCGTAGCTTGGTAAATTTGATCCTATGAAAGGGGGCCATTCGCCGACCGCAATCGTGATGACCTCTGAACGAGACCATGAGTGGCAGGAATAAAATAATGCAAAGCATATGTATAGAGAAAGCGTTCTCATAGTACGCATCCATCACCAGATTGAAATTGAGCTGCCAATGAAGGCAGCGTGCTTTGACGTAAATGGTTTCTCTGTACACATCACTCAGGATCTATATTGATCCTTTTGTCTCTTAAGAAAAGGTGCGTGATTTTTGATGGTAAACTTACTTTTTAATTTCTTCCTTAATCCTTTTAATCCGTTTAGAGGTGGCTGGGTGGGAAGAAAGCAAACCGCCACCTTCGCCTGAATGCTTTTTCAGTTTCTCAAAAGCGCTAATGGCCGCTTTGGGGTTCATCCCATTCTTTTTCATAAAAGCAACGCCATAAGCGTCTGCAGATAACTCATCGGATTGAGAAAATTGCGCATTCACAAATTGAAGGGCGACATTGCCTAATTGTGATTGAGCAAGGCTGCCTACCGTACCGCCAACAGCCGATACGCCTTCCTTGGCTGAGACCGCAAGCAGCGTTTTTCTGTATTGGTTATAGGAATGTTTAAGTTTTACATGCCCAATTTCGTGTCCAATGACGGACATTAATTCTTGATCATTTAAAATGTCCATTAAGCCTGAAAAAACACGCACGGTTCCATCCGGCATTGCAAAAGCGTTCAATTGTTTTGATAGGTATGCCTTGTAGTTCAGTTTTAAACCATCAACATTTTGATATTTGCTAACCAATTGGCTTAATCGTTTGCCGTAAGCATTGCTGGCAGGTGCTATCTTGAACTTCTTGTCCATTTCTTGAGCAGACTGTTTGGCGCTGTTGATGACGTCTTTCTCAGAAACGGTTGCTGCCGTGTAGGCGCTGCCAACGGCTTTTTGCCCAGATTGATTGGCACACCCTATCAACGTCAGCACCAGGGCAGTAACCATTATGATGGGTGCAGGGCGATTTATACCGGTTCTTCTCATTTCTAGTCCTTATGCCATGGGATTTTACGGAATCGTGAATTCATGACAGCATGCAATATCCAGGCACTGCTGATTGCTGTCTTGCAGTTCTCTGGTAGGTGTTGCCTCAAAAAAATATTATGGTTGTCTAGGCATGAGCTGGCAGTTTGCTAACAAAATTTGCCATGCGTGTACTTGTCTTGAGATAGACGCCTGAAGCTTTTTATTCAGTCCTTGGTTGCCAAATAATCGATCTAAGTAGTCTGTGAGCGTGCGGTAGCCTGCCGCCTGTTGAGCCGATTTTGGAATGTGGTTCACAAGTGATATCAAGTGAGATTCGAGTGCTTTTCCTATGCGAATGAGGCGGGCAATCCAGGGCTGCATTTCATCAGCATAAAACAACTTGAAAACCCGTTGAATGCGTTGACGGCTGGCCTCGGAAATAGGTTTTGAGCAAATAGACGCATTGGCTTCAATACGTAATGATGTGTTGTCAAGTGTGGCAATGGTTTTATGTGTAGAGTTGATCCACTGACCCAATAATGGGTTAAAGAGTAACTGTTTCATGTGCTGTTCTAGAAGACTAGAGTCTAGCTGTTTATCGTCAATGACGTTCGTCATGATGAGTTGCCAGTAAGCCAACGCTTGAACGCCATTGCTGTCAGCCACCTTATTATCGAGTGCTAAATCCCCTTGAGACAAGCTCGCATATCTTTGAAACTCTGAGCCGCTGAACAGCGCATTCCAGACCATTTGCTGTTTGTGACGACGTTTTTGTTGTAATGCGGCTGTAAGTTTGTTGGCTAATTCCGGTTGAGTATTTTTTAATTGGTCAATGCAATTGGGTAAATGGATAAGGAGCTTAGATTCTAGTACCAGCTTTTGAGAGCTCTGTTGGAATTTACCCAAGGTGGTATTTTTTTGTGCCAAGGGCAGTAGAGCTGAACATCTGCTCATTTTTAAGGCTTCCCATAAGCTTAGAGGGGTATCTGGCCAAGGGAGGCTTAATTCCTTGGGGGGAGGAAGTCTATACCCTGCCAGTGGGAGGTATCCGAGGAAAAGAGAAGCATCTGGTTTTTTTTCAGATGTTTTGGGGAGCGTATTGTCTAAACGGTAGGCGTAATTATCCAGTTGAACTTGAAGGGTGGGTGCGCAGCCTGAGAGACCGAACAACAGTACGCCGGTGACGAAAAGGTACTTGTGCATCAAAATTCCATTTTTGGAAATACCCTTGGTCTTCATAACCTCCACTTTTCAGGCACAAGTACTTTTGTATTGGTTAGATGCTTCGTGCCTCGTATAAAGACTCTACTTCGGCAAGGCTAAGAGCATCAGCGGTCACCCAAACTTGACCACTGCCAATCACTGCACAGGTTAGATCTGCTGGCCCTTCTCCGATCTCCAATGCTTCCGGAATCAGTCGAACTTTTTGCGAAAAAGCAGCAATGGATGCCATTGGCAATGAAAAGCGACCCGTGACATTCAATGGAATAAGCTTTTGAGAGCTGGCTAAGCAAAGTAGTCCTTCGCCAAAGCAACTGGCAAATAAGAAATGTCGTGCCAGTTCATAGTCACTGAGTGCTTTTTTTGATTGATCTGCAAAATGCAGCCCTTCCGTTGAAGCCAAGAAAAAAATAGGCTTGAAGTGAAATAGGGTGTCAACAATGGGGACTTTGTAGAGGTTGCTTGGATAAATCGGCGCAATCTCCAGCTTCGCACCCGCCTGCTTGCAGAGCAAGCGTTGCTGAGAGAGAAGGTTCTCTTCGTCTGAAGGCACATACACCTGTCCCAAGCTGTAAACATCTTGCTCATTGTGTGCGTGAAAGGAGGCGTGTGCATCCATTCGGATCTCTTCACGATTCGCTGCTTGAATCGTAAGGCTTTGTCGTCCAGCTTGTCCTGTTATTTTAAAGCTGCATTGTGATTCGTCTAAAGGCGCATCACTGATGGCCTGGTGTTCACCAAGCATAATGGAGCTTAACAACGTTTTGTATTGTTCTGTCATAGGCCATAAAACTAGAAATAAACGGCAGTTGTCGAATTCTGATCTGATTCGCCAATAGGTTCAAGTGTCTTTCTGTATCCTTTTGAGCTAAGTCTCGAAAGAATTAAGTGTTCATAGGCATGCTTTCTGCCAGACTACAGGTCATCGTCAATGCTGAGAAAAATTTTCCTATGACTAATAAACGAGTTGAGTATGACAGCATGGGTGAAGTTGAGGTGCCTGTCAGTGCCTTGTATCGTGCTCAAACACAGCGTGCCGTCAATAACTTTGCAATCAGTGGTCGGTCGATGCCGAGGACGTTTTTAACGGCATTGGCTCAAATTAAATGCGCCGCTGCTAAGGCGAATGCAGAGTTAGGTGAGCTGCCCTCAGACGTGTCCGCGGGGATTGTTGACGCGGCGCAGCAAGTCATGAAAGGCATTCATTGGCAGCATTTCCCGGTGGATGTTTTTCAAACAGGCTCTGGGACGAGTTCCAACATGAATATGAATGAAGTGTTGGCTAGTCTCGCGACGGAAGTCATCAATAAAGAGGTGCATGCCAACGATCACGTCAATCGTGGTCAAAGCAGTAATGATGTGATACCCAGTGCCATTCAGGTAAGTGCCGCATCGGTTTATCGTCAACAGCTAAAACCTGCATTAGATCACCTTGTAAAAGTCACACGAGATAAAGCGAAACAAGTTGAATCTTACGTGAAAACGGGGCGAACTCATTTAATGGACGCCATGCCGTTGACCATGGGGCAAGAGTTAAATACTTGGGCCTTTCAATTGGAAGAGTCCGCTGCTCGTTTGGAAAGCGTTCAGCCGCATTTGTTGGCGCTGGGGCTGGGCGGTACCGCAATTGGGACGGGTATCAATGCGCACCCAAAATTCTCTAAAGTGGTGACGGCTCATCTTCTGGACATCACAGGCATTCCCTTTACTGTCGCAGGTAATTTGTTTTCCCGCATCGGCAGTCAAGACGCTGCCGTTGAGTTTTCGGGTCAATTAAAAACGCTTGCTGTGGTGCTTATGAAAATAGCCAATGATTTACGTTGGATGAACTCTGGACCATTAGCGGGGTTGGGAGAGATTGAGTTGGAAGCCTTGCAACCGGGATCTTCCATCATGCCTGGAAAGGTGAACCCCGTCATTCCTGAAGCGGTTTGTATGGCCTGTGCTCAGGTCATAGGTAATGACACCACCATCACAGTTGCGGGACAAGCAGGTAATTTTCAGTTAAACGTCATGCTGCCGGTCATAGCGGATCGTTTGTTAGACAGCATTCATTTGCTTGCCACGAGTGCCCAGCATTTGGCTGATAAAGCCATTGCATCTTTTAAAGTTAACCAGACCCAGTTAAACGCCGCATTAACCCGAAACCCTATTTTGGTTACTGCGTTGAATGCGATTATTGGGTATGAAAAAGCAGCGGAGATTGCAAAGCAGGCTTACAAGGAGGGCAAGCCCATTCTTGAAGTGGCTGCGGCGAAAACCGAGTTGTCAGAAGAGGAGCTTTCAACATTGCTTAATCCTCGTCAATTGTCTTATCCGCATGAGTAATCGTTGGAATTAAACCCCGTAACGCTTGTGCAGGGTTTAATTCTACTGATGATCACTGAGGTTTCTTAGTGTCAGCAGTGGCGACCTGTAATGATTGCTCTGCATTGTTTAGGAGTTTGGATAAATAGGCTTCTATGTCAGCTTGTGACATGGAACGGGCTTTGGCTAATTTTCCGCCACGAGCTGCCGTTAAGATATTTTGATGTTTATCAATGATGACAATGGCAGGGATGCCTTTCTCGGTTGGGTTCCCAAATTGCTTAACGATATCTTGATTGTGGTCCCACTGACCAATGTCGACTTTCACCACTTCAGCTTTGTTCTTGACCAATGATTTTAAAGGGTCTGCGCAAAGTGCTTTGTCGAAGACTCTGCAGTCTTTACACCAATTAGCGCCAAAGGTTAGCAGCACCAGTTGACGTTTTCCTAGGGTGCTGATGGCCTGATTGATGTCGGATTTAGGCTTGCGTTCAGCATCGTAAGGTAGACTTTCCTTGTTGCACGCAGCGGATACAGTCTGGCTTACAGCCCAACAGAAAGTGAACAGTAGTAAACGTGCGTTATAAAGAGAAATCGACTTTAACATTTTCATGCCCCTGTGTTGGGTGGATCAATGGTTTCTAACCCTAGCGTTTAACACTTGGGAAAAAAGTATTGTTCAAAATAGATACGATTTTCTTTTGGATTGCAAGAAAGTGTGGGGAGAACTTCATTAAAATGCGATGATTACCACTTAGCGTAGTGGTCTTCCGCGAGTCCCCAAGCGTTGGCGATAGGCAAAATTTCTTTTTCGATCTGAATTCTGCCTTGGAACTGCCCTAAGACTTGCCTGAAATTAGACGCTACGATGCCCAGATGCATACGTTCTTGTCGAGGCATTAGGGGGGTGAATGTCAAGTCAACGCTGCCGTCCTCTGAATACATTTGCCAAGGCTTCAGCGGTTGATAGCGGTCGAATTCAAACAAAACATTCGGGAGTGAGAAGAGTTTATTGCGCCACCATAGACCGTTCTCATTTGTGCCTGTTTCATTGACCCCAGCCGCTATATTTAATCCGAAAGGGTGCTCGCCTGTTTGCCCCGTCACAGAAGCCCAGTTCCAAAACGTCTCTCGTCTCATGAGTCCGGCAGACCAGTCAATGGTGGCTAAACCAGGGGTATTGGTCATGTTGATGTTCAGAGGCGGGCAATCAAGGTCGGCATTAGCGATGACGCCCGCTTTTTTTGAGGTATATACCCAACCGTCATATCCTGCTCGACTGCATACGGAGAGAGGTAAGTGTTCGGCTTCCACTAATGTGATATTGGCCAAGAGTTTCCCTGGGAGATTGATCGCCAGATGCCTAAACGCTTTGTCCGGGGTTATCTTGAGACTGGCGCCCCCCTTTTGGAATGCAAATATGCTGTCAGTAGGGGAGGTACCGGTGCACGTTTTTCTACCAAAGGGTTGAATGAAACGTTCTTCTAAACACTGGCCACTTAATTTGTGATAGCAATAGACAAAAGCATAACTGGCAATGCCTAAGTGGACGATGCCAGCGCCAATGAAGCATGTATCCAGATCGCAGGCAATAAATTGAAACTGGTTCCAACGACGTTTCTTGGCCCTTAAAGAGCGAGGGCGATCCATGGGTGAGCGAAAGTCGAAGTCCAAAAAATTGATGTTGCGGATGGCGTTAGGGTGACGTCCATATTGCGGTTGGCCGTCAGGCCCAATCAAGCAGCGGTCAGCGTCCTTGCTGTTATCAAGATTCATTGTTTGGTGATGGTTTCCGGCAAAGGGTTTGACATTGAATTATGCGTCATTCGCAATGCGGCTAGAAATAGGGCCGCGTTGGTTGCGGTACTTGGCATCTTTACGCTGATTGTAGGGCTTTAGTGCGGGGCTGCTAAGGGTTTCAAACGACAGTGCACAGATGCTCATCCCCGGTTTTAAAGCTAATGGCAGCTTGCCATTGTTGTAGAACTCTAAAACGACCTGGCCATCCCAACCCGGATCAATGCGACCGGCAGTGACATGAACCATTAAGCCTAATCGTGCCAAGCTGCTGCGACCATCTAGCCAGCCAACCAAGTCATCGGGTATGGAAATGCTTTCTAAAGTAGATCCAAGCACCAGTTCGCCAGGGTGTATGAAGAGTGCATCATCCCCCTCGATATGAATCTCTTTGCTCATAACGCGATCAATGTTGCGCTGTAGCTCGACTTTTTCTCCCGATAAATCCAAATAAGGCACAGAGTTATTGGAGAATACCTGAAAGCGATCAGCTAACCGCAAATCAACACTAAGCCCAGCAATAGCGGACTCTGAGGGCATAGGCGTGATTTGAATACGCTGGTCTTCAATGGCTGCAAATATGTCGCGATCACTTAGACGCATTGGGTTTTGTCCAACAACTTATTTTGAAACAGGGATTTTACGAGTTCTGATGAGCAATCGCCAGTGCGCAATATTAGGGTTTAGGTTGTGTGCACTGACTAGGTCACGGAATTGGCCATATAGATGGTGAATAATTCAAACTCGCTCATCTCATATTTAAAGGATTTATTATGAAATTACCCGCGTTTCTCGTCAGTGCAACTTGGTTGGGGTTGGTCGCTTCATCTCCAGCTATAGCGATCGTTGATGGGTTTCAATCAGATACCGAGTTGCCCTGGATGGTTGCTTTTATTCGTAAAGGCGACAAGCCTATTGTACGGCGCCAGTTCTGTGGAGGTGCATTGATTGCTAAAGACTGGGTTCTAACTTCAGCCATGTGTATGCGTCTCATTAAGAAAGACAACATAGATGTGGTGGTAGGCCTGGATGACCTTCAAGAGTTAAGCGATAGCCCGCAGTCAACCTATCAAGTTAAAGAAGTCAAATACTATCCGGATTTTAAGCGGGATGCCCGGTATCACGGAGAGGATTTTGTCAATAATGATGAGAGCGCAGCAAATGATCATGATATTGCATTAGTGAAGATTGAACCTGTTGAAGGCGTCGAGCCCGCAAGACTAGCAAAGACGGCGCCTCCTATTGAGAGCGGTTATAGAGTGACAGGATGGGGTTGGAGTAAAGAAGCGAAAGTTTATAACACGACAAACCAAAATGGAGAGGCAATTCGCCTATGGGACTTTGCAAGTCATGAGAAATTAAGTTCCCGACAGTCTTTAAATGTTGAGGTGATTGATCAACAGTCTTGCATGCAGCAATTAACGGGTGTGGCCTCGGTAGCATTCATACAGAATGAAATAGAGCGGTCCAAAAGTCAGCTTGCTGCTTATGTAGAATTTAATAAGTACTTGCAGGGACAAGAAAACAGCTCTCCGTTGGACTATTGTCAAAAATCAGATCGAAACAGAATTGAGCTTAAAGAGTGTAAAAGAAATGTTTTTCACAGCATGAGATTATCTAAGTTACTCGTGAGTCAGCATCCTACCTACGCAAAACTCCAGGGTTATGCTGAAAGAGGGGTAACCTCAAACTATTATTTAAGCCCACGTCAAAGTTGTATCAGACGAGATGCTGGATCAAGAAAGCACTCTTCAAGTGTATCGGCGGTTTGGTTTGGTGACAGCGGCGGCCCACTTTTTAATCCACAAACATCCGAGATCAATGGGGTAATCAGTTATGGCGAGTTCTTTGGGCAAGAACGCATAACCGTTGTGACTAATGTGAGTCAATATTCTGCATGGATTTCAGAAACTCTGAACGCTGATCAGTGAGATCTATACAATGAAAAGCTTATCTGCTAAATGGCGTTGGTTCATCGTATGAACGATGTTTTCTAGCAGATGAGCGATTGCCTTGGGTGTAGAAAATCGCCTAAAGCTTTTCTCTCCAAACAACAGGGTTTTCCAATAAGAGTTCAAAAACATCAGATAGGCGTGGCGGACTTTTGCGTTTGGTTGATGCTCGTTCGCTCTGATCAAAGACAATATGCGCTAGAATACTTGCTGGATTAAACAAGATTGTATAAAACAAGATTGTATATAACTTAGTGGGTTACATGAATAGGCGCTTGCGTATGCTGAATTTCTTACCGAGACCATTAATTGGCATTTTGAGTGTTCTGGGTTTGCTGATTAATACTTGCATATGGATGATACCCATACACTTTGCTGCGTTGCTAAAAATAATGTCGAACAAACGATTGTATCAAAGGTTCGATGATTTGTTAGCCACTTTTGCTGAGATGTGGGCGTTGGGTAATGAAGTTTGGATGAAATTGATGCATAAAACACATTGGGATGTGAGTGGTCATCTGAATCTTAATTATAAAGGTTGGTATCTGATTAATAGTAATCATCAAAGCTGGGTTGATATCTTCGTTCTACAGAAGGTCTTTAATAAGCGCATCCCTTTTTTGAAGTTTTTTACAAAAGAGCAACTCAAATACTTCCCAGTATTTGGCACTGCGTGGTGGGCTTTAGATTACCCTTTTATGAAGCGTTACTCTAAGGAATACTTAAAAAAACACCCGGAGAAAAAAGGGCAGGATATTGAAACAACTAAACGTCTTTGTGAAAGGTTTTCATTGAAACCCACAGCTGTTGTTAATTTTCTTGAAGGGACTCGTTTTACGCAAGCTAAACACGATTATCAGAAATCGCCTTTTAAGTATCTTTTGAAGCCTAAAGCTGGTGGTATCGCTTTCACATTAAATGTTATGGGTGACAAATTCCAATCAATGCTAGACGTTACCATTGTTTATCCAGAAAGCATTCCAAGTTTCTTGGGGTTTATGTGTGGAGATTTACATCAGGTCACTGTAAAAGTTCGTCAATTAAATATACCCAAAGAGTACGTTTACGGTGATTATCAAAATGATGTGCAGTATCGAGAAAATTTTCAAAAATGGGTAAATGTGCTGTGGGAAGAAAAGGATGAATTGATGGGGCAGTTGATTCACCAAAAATCTCAGCATTAACGTTTTTTGGCGATGCTGAAGAAATTAATGTGGTTGCCATATGCCTCATTAGAGTTATGAAACAGCTTCTAGTATGTCTACATTTGCTCATTCATTGAATGTAAAGCAAAAGAGTTGCTGTCTGAGGGTTTGTGGTTGATATGTGAATAAATTGTTCGGATAGAAAAAAGCCCCCTGCATTCCATTGGCACGATAGCCTTGTTTTAGGATGCAGAGGGCTTTTGTTCTATGATCATTAGTTTATAGACGCTTCTATTTCTCGGGCAATCAGTTCTTTCATGATTTCATTTGAACCAGCGTAGATTCGCTGGACCCGAGCATCAGCCCAAGCACGCGCAATAGGGTACTCCCACATATAGCCATAACCACCATGAATTTGCAGGCATTCGTCCATGACTCTGCATTGCAAGTCAGAGCACCATTGCTTGACGGAAGCGGCCAACCCAACACTAAGCAGCCCCTCAACGTGCAGGGCTAAACAGCGATCGTGAAAAGCGCGCCCTGCCACAATATCGGATTGTAGTTCTGCTAGTTTAAAACGGATGTGTTGATGTTCGAGTAAACTTTTGCCAAAGGTTTTTCGCTCTTTGGCATACGCTATAGTCCATGACAGTGCGCCCTCAGCGGCTCCAATGGCATTGGATGCGATCATCAAACGCTCCTGAGGCAATTCCTGCATCAAATATTTAAATCCTTTGCCTTCTTCACCAAGCAAGGCAGAGCGCGGTAATGTTATGTCTTGAAAAAAAAGTTCGGAAGTATCCTGTGCCTTCATGCCTATTTTAGATAGATTGCGACCACGCTCAAAGCCTTGCCACTGGGACTCGACGAGAAAAAGGCTTACGCCTTTAGCGCCTTCTTTGGGGTCTGTTTTGGCAGCGACGATGACAATATCTGCATTCTGTCCATTCGAAATAAAGGTCTTGGTACCGTTCAGGATATAGTGATCTCCCTCTAGAACGGCCTTGGTTTTGATCGCTTGCAAATCAGAACCCGCACCGGGTTCAGACATGGCAATGGCAGCGATCATGTCCCCTGAACAGAGCTTAGGTAGGTAGTGCTGCTGTTGTTCTGTTGTGCCGTAATGGTCAATGTACGGCGCGCATATGTCGGAATGGATTCCAAATCCAATGAGACCAGAATAGCCAGATCGCCCAATTTCTTCATTGATGACAGCGCTAAAGCGGAAGTCAGCTTCAACACCTCCGTTCACTTCTTTTACGGTTGGGCAGAGAAACCCCTGTGCGCCAGCCGCAGTCCAAATCGCTCTGGGGGTTGAGCCTTGTTGCTCCCATTGTTCGTGATAAGGGGCCACCTCCGTGCTGAGAAAGCGTTGCACAGAGTGCCGCAATTGAGATAACTCAGAAGTTTCATAATCGGGCTTCAACATAGAAAAGCGTCCTTGCGTGGCTGGTGCAGTCGATGCTGCGGCTTAACAAGGTTTTACGCAAGGGCGGTAGTGGCCAACTAGGCATTTCTTTGCGTTTTGCATTAGATGCAAAGAGCATTGACTCCCTCTAGGCTAGTAAAGAGGCAGTAAAGGAATACGGTCTAAATGGATACCTATGCCAGCCGGTTTTGGGTGACGGTGCTTGTCATACTGGGAGCCTTATTTACCTCTTGTTATCTTGCTATGGATCACTTGAGTCGTGCTGCTCGTCAAGCGACCTCAGATGCTGTATTGGGTATGCTGGCCAGTACGCATCAAGCCATTAAGATTTGGCATATAGAAGAAGAAGCTTCCCTCAAAGAATGGTATTCAGCCATCGCGCCTAAAATTCGTGAAATGCTCGCTGAAGATCCAGAGAATCGTGGTATGCCAGCAACCTTGATGTCTGGAATAAGAGTGCGTGGTGATCGAGCCTTGTTATTGTTAGACGGTGATGGCCAAATTCTTTGGGCCAGTTCCGCGCCACTCAAGCAGCACTGGCATTTAACGCCCGAGACTCAGAGGTATACAGACCGGTTGCTGCAAAGGGGCACTTATACCAGCCACCCATTAATGTTGTTGGTGCAACATGATTTAGAACCCGTACAACTGATTGGCGTCAGTGTAGCCGATGAGGCCAGTGGGACTGCAGCGATTGTAAGCATTAAATCCGTTAATACCGCTCTCCTGCCTATGTTGAATCGATCTCGGTTGGGGCAAACAGGGGAGGCGTATTTGTTTGATGGACAGGGGCGACTATTAGTAAGTACTGAACCGGTTGAACGCTTCATTCAAGCGGGTGTGCTAGCGTCATCGGCTACAAACCATTATGGCGTGAGGTTGTTGAACCCAGGCATTGAATTAATGCCTGGGGGTTCTGAAAGCTTACCGGGTGGCGAATTGCCGTTCATTGCACCCATTGAAGAGGCGCTCAGTAACCCTGAAGGGCTAGGAGTGCTTGAGTTTAGGGATTATTTAGGCCGTGAGGTGATCGGTGCTTGGTTGTGGGACTCCCCCTGGAAGCTTGGAATTGTTATTCAGCAAAGACAATCTGAAGCCTTCCAATATTTAGTTTGGGTACAGAATTTTGTGTGGGGGGCTGCCATTATTGTTGCTCTTATCATCGTAGCGTTAACGCAAGTGTACCTGTTGGGGCGTGCCCGCTTGGCAAGTGCAAATTCTGAATTGACTGCCATTCTCCATAATACCGATTTTCCAATCTATCTTCGTGACGACAATGATCAGGTCGTTGACAGCAACCCTTCTTATCAAATGTTGAATTTGGATGAAGACTTGGACGAGGAATCCTTGCGCAAGCTTAAAAAGCTTGAGCAACAAGTACTGATGGCGCAATTATCCATAAACGAAACGCTATGGGTGTACTTGAAAGGCCAAAGGAGGGTACTGCGTGTAAATCTTTTCCCGGTGATGCTGGATGCCTCTCTGCCTGTACACCGTTATTTAGGTGGGGTGATGAATGATGTAACGGAGCAAGAATTATTGGTTGAACAACTCAATGTTTATAAAAATAATTTAGAGAAAAAAGTCGAAGAAAGAACGCACCAGATACAAGAACAAAAAGCCCAAATGAAAGCCTTATTGGATAATGCCCCCGATGGCATTGCGACCTTGGATGAAAAAGGCAAAGTACTCTATGCCAATGCACGCTTTGCTTCAACCTACAGTATGAAAATTCAAGAATGTATCGGAGTCGGGTTTCATCAGCTGAGTCATCAGGGGGAACAAGAGGCATTGGCTTGGTTGAACAGCATTGAAACACAGGTTGCACGGGATGTTGAAGTTGAGGTGAAAGGAGATACACGGCAATTGGAATGCTTGCTTAATCCTTTCTACATCAATGATAAACTTTTTTATTCTCTGGTTGTAAGAGATGTTACCAAAGAAAAAGCCCTTAGACATTCACTGATTCAGTCCAGAAATAAAGCTGAAAGAGCCAACAAAATGAATTCCGTTTCATTGGATTATTTAGCAAAAGAAATAAAGGCTCCAATGAAATCGTTAATGAAACACTTGGATCAGGCAACCAAAAAATATCTTGATGATGAAGGGCTATTAAAAGCCATTTGGGCGGGGAACTTGGTGTTGCAAACCATATTAGACGCTCAAGAGTACTCGGATGTGGACGCTAAGAAGATTGAGCTGAAAGTTGAAAACACGGATTTATATGAACTTTTTACGTCTGTTCGCTCAATGTTGGCGGCGGGTGTGATGAGTCAACAAGTAACGTTGATGTTCAGCTTTGACGAAAAACTGCCCAAATGTATTCACATTGATGCGATTAGAACGCAACGCCTAATGCTTAAAGTGGGTTTTGGCAGTTTATTATCGCTTGAACGAGGACATCTTGAGTACCGATTAACGATGACCGAATCTAAGGAGCATCAACGTCTGTTGCTTGAATGCCGTTGTGATGGATTTGGTATGACAAAAGAGCAGTTGGAAATAGTATTCACGTCTGATCAGCCTATTGACCCTGCATTAGCACGCAAATTTGAAGAGCATGCGATTAACCGTGCTTGGTTTAACTCGACATTGGCGGCGATGAAAGGTGAAATGAGTCTTCAAGAAGCTGAGGGTGTTGTGAGTATTCAGTTGAGTTTGCCTTTAATCGCTGACGACAATACGCCGCTCATCGAAGCCTTACCCCTTGAGGGTTTTCAATATCAGGTACTTTTACTGAAAGTGTCTGACGCTAAACTAGCCGAATATTTGGAGAGGCAAGTGTCTGGATTTGGGATTAAAGTGCTTGAGATCACGAAGGAAATTGATCTTAAGGCCCAGGTACAAGCGTTCTTACCTGAACAGGTGCTTATGTTGTTTGATGCTGACGCTTGGGGCGAAGCAGACAGTATTAACATTCTTGAGCGCTTAACCGAGCTGTCGATTTCTCATGCCATGATTGGGCCTCCCTACTTTCTAGAATCTTACAGTCAGCAAGAAGCCAATGGGCACTGGGTGGGCGGTATCGCAACGCCTGTTGTGAACTTGGAGTTATTGCTGTTGCTGCTGCACGAGCAAAGAAGTGCTCAATTGAGAACGCGCATTAAAGCCAAGCGATTAGCCTTGATGCGACATGAAAACAAGCTTCCCCGACCATCGAGTGGAGGGGGAAGCACAGCGATTATTTAAGACTTATTGCTTCATTGCTTTAGATCGAACCGATCCAACTCCATCACCTTGACCCAAGCTGAAACAAAATCCCGCACGAACTTCTCTTTGGCATCGCTGGACGCGTACACTTCGGCCATCGCTCTTAATTCCGAGTTTGAACCAAAAATTAGGTCGACGCGGCTGCCTTTCCACTTGGCTTTTCCAGAAGCGCGGTCTTTACCTTCGAAGGTTTGTTCGTCATCTGAAATGGCAGACCAAGTGGTCTTCATGTCCAATAAGTTCACGAAGAAGTCATTGGTCAAAGTCTCTGGCTTATCGGTGAAAACCCCGAGAGGTGATTGCCCTGTATTCGCGTTTAATACGCGCAACCCGCCCACCAAAACGGTCATTTCAGGCACACTCAAAGTTAACAGCTGAGATTTATCGACAAGCAAATGTTCAGCAGGCACTCCGATGGAGCCTTTTAAATAATTTCGGAATCCATCTGCAACGGGTTCCAAAACCGCAAAAGACTCAACGTCTGTTTGCTTTTGAGTTGCATCAGTACGCCCGGGTCTAAAAGGCACTTGGACTTGTGTTCCGCCGTCTTTTGCTGCTTTTTCTATCGCAGCACTGCCAGCCAGAACGATTAAGTCAGCAAGAGAAATTTGCTTAGCGCCGCTGTTAAAGTCTTTCTGAATGCTTTCTAGCCCAGAAATGACTTTGGAAAGAGTGGCCGGGTCATTGGCTTCCCACTCTTTCTGTGGGGCTAATCGTATTCTTGCGCCATTGGCACCGCCGCGCATGTCGGAACCTCTGAAAGTAGAGGCGGAAGACCAAGCAGTGAAAACCAGCTCAGAAACTTTAAGGCCAGACGCTAGAATCTTAGCTTTTAAGTCAGCGATGTCTTTGTCATTAACTAGATCGTGATTAACCGCTGGAACAGGGTCTTGCCAAATCAATTCTTCGGCCGGAACTTCTGTGCCCAAATAGCGAGCTCTAGGCCCCATATCACGATGCGTTAACTTGAACCAAGCTCGGGCGAATGCGTCAGCAAAAGCGGCAGGGTCTTTGTGGAATTTACGTGAGATGGGCTCGTAAATAGGGTCTTCACGTAGCGCCAAGTCGGCGGTGGTCATAATGGGGGCATGGCGTTTTTTTGAACCGTGTGCGTCGGGTACTGAGTCAGACGCCGCTCCACCTTTAGGCACCCATTGATGAGCACCCGCTGGGCTTTTGGTGAGTTCCCAATCGTACCCAAAGAGAACGTCAAAATAGCCGTTGTCCCATTGAATGGGGTTAGGGGTCCACGCACCTTCGATGCCGCTGGTAATGGTGTCGCCACCCTTGCCGGAGCCATGGCGGTTTTTCCAGCCGAGCCCTTGCTCTTCAATACTGGCGCCCTCGGGATCAGGGCCAACCAAAGCTGCATCGCCAGCGCCGTGACACTTACCAAAGGTGTGGCCACCAGCGACCAGTGCAACGGTTTCCTCGTCGTTCATGGCCATGCGCCCAAAGGTTTCTCGAATATCTTTGCCCGACGCCACTGGATCTGGATTGCCATTGGGGCCTTCAGGGTTGACGTAGATTAACCCCATCTGCACCGCTGCGAGCGGGTTTTCCAAATCACGATCACCGCTGTAACGTTTGTCTCCGAGCCACTCGGTTTCTTTACCCCAGTAGACGTCTTTTTCTGGCTCCCAAACGTCTGCACGCCCACCAGCAAAGCCGAAGGTTTTAAAGCCCATGGATTCTAATGCACAGTTGCCCGCAAGAATCATCAAGTCGGCCCATGAGATCTTTTTCCCATATTTTTGCTTGATGGGCCAAAGGAGTAGGCGAGCTTTGTCTAGGTTGCCGTTATCTGGCCAACTGTTGAGGGGAGCGAAGCGTTGGGTGCCGGTGCCAGCACCCCCACGGCCATCTGAAGTACGATAGGTCCCTGCACTGTGCCAAGCCATACGAATAAATAAAGGTCCATAATGCCCGTAGTCCGCTGGCCACCAATCTTGGGAGTCTTTCATCAAGGCAAAGAGGTCTTTTTTTACGGCTTCTAAATCAAGGCTTTTGAACTCTTTCGAGTAATCAAAGGCTTCATCCATTGGGTCAGACAGTTCGGAGTGTTGGCGTAATATTTCAAGTCGCAAACGGTTCGGCCACCAATCCTCGTTATTGGTGCCACCACCGGCAGCGTGATTAAAGGGGCATTTGCCTTGGTTAGTCATAAGTCACTCCATTATTAAATTCGTTTGCCGCATATAGAGATTTAAGTTAGTCAGTGCGGAGTTTCAAATTGGGAATAACTCTCAACTCGATTGGTTATTTTTATATGTTAAAAATCAGTAAGCTGTGGTTGCATTAGGTGTCCCTACACTTAGGTATGAGTGTTAGCTTGTGATCCGTGTTTGGATTCAGTAACGCTATAGCTGTTTTACGTCGTTGCAGTTACCGATCAGCGTGAAAGTTATTATGATGTTTACAAAGAGGAGAGGGGTGTTTAATTTTGTCTCAACCCATAAATATGGGCTTTTAAACAGTGCTTTAGAGCAGTGGGTCTAAATGCTCAATGTGTTATGGAGGACACCATTTGATCCTCCAAAGCTCTTAAAAAACCGCGAGTGGTTTAGACGAAAGCTTCACATTGTTGAAGTCTTTCGCTTTGTTCTTCCATTAGATTCATCCATCTCTGGACTTTGGTTAGACTCTCGGCGTATTCATCATCGAGTTCAGAATCCTGCACAATACCGCCTCCTCCCCAGCAATGCAGCTGGCCTTGATAAGCGATAAACGAACGAATCAAGATATTGCTATCAAGATGCCCGTGAACCGAATTATAAAACAGCGAACCACAATAGAAACTACGGTTGTGTGGTTCAAGCTCTTCAATGATTTCCATAGAGCGACGTTTTGGCGCACCGGTAATGGAGCCACCAGGGAAAGCATCAAAAAGAACATCCAATGGCGTTTTGTTTGTTTGTAGGGTGCCTCTAATGGTGCTGACTAAATGATGCACGTTGGGGAAGTGTTCAATTTTACAAAGGTCGGGCACTTGCACGCTGCCTGGTATGCAGCTTCGAGATAAATCGTTGCGCAATAAATCAACAATCATAAGGTTTTCAGCCCGGTTCTTTTCAGAAGCGGCCAGTAACGTTGCAGTGAGCTGGTCTTCCGTTGGATCAGCGGATCTCGGTGCCGTTCCTTTAATGGGCTTGGTTTCAACTTGGTCGCCTTGGCATTCAATAAAACGTTCTGGTGAAACACTCAGTAACTGAAAATTGTGCCCTTGGTAAAACCCCCCAAAAGGGCTTTGAGCCGCTTGCCGCATAACGCTGTATACAGTACTCAGCTTGCCTGTGAAGGGTGCGGAGAAGCGTTGTGTTAGATTGGTTTGATAACAATCTCCAGCAAGGATATAAGCTTTAATGGCTTCAAAAGCAGATGCATAACTTTCGAAGGGTATGTCCTGATGGAATGGCTTAGACAGAGAAAAAGGAGCTTTATGAGTGTCGTCCACCTGTTTCAGGGAAGCGACCGACAGCTCTGTTAACCAGTCATCAATGAAGGTTTTAGTCCGTGTCGACACGATGCTTTCATTAAGTACTAAGTAGCGGTCTTCGTTGCTGTGGTTGACCACAATAGCCCAACCATAGAGGCCAATATCCGCGAGAGGAGTGTCTAGGGTTCGAGGTTGTTGATTAACAACGCCTTCTAACAATAAACCAAAGTCGTAGCTCATTGCTCCGCAAAGCCCCCCAATGAAGGGGAGGGGAATGTCGAGTTCTAGCGTCGATGCCTCCACCTGAAAGTGACACATCCTTTGAGTTAAATGCTGGCGAAAGGCTTGTATGGCGTCTTTGGCAGAGTTGTATGCTGTTGTTTCCTCATTCAACCGTATTTCATAGCCCTTTTGATCTTGAAGGCACAGGTACCGCTCTTCAGGCCAAGCCGATAGTATGCTGAAACGGGCATTCGGGTGGCTCTCAGCGTCTCCATCAAAGAGGATGGCATTCGGTAGCGCGCTTGCTGACTGGAGTAAGCGGTTGATAGAGGGTTGCTTGGGTAAAAGGCGTACGTCAATCATAAGCAATCAGCAGAGGAAGCGGCGCATGTTACCACAGCTTGTCGTAGGTGTGGAGATTGAAGGTGAAGCAGCATCTAGTTCAGTTTCAGCTTCGCTCTGATCTAAGTCGTGTCATCGGAACATAGTGGGTAATTCCCCAGGCTTTTGGGTTTGCCTTCAAGAGCATCAATTACATGATACTCATGAAGGATTGAATAATGAATGCCTAAGGGGCGCTAAGGGTGATTTCGGTTGCTGCGTTTGCGGTGACCGTTGCGTTGACTTGTTGAGAGAAGGTTATGGTGTCAGCTGCTTCTGGGTCATCGTTTTGTGCTTCGCAGGTGTAGGCGACGGTGTAGTCTCCAACGGGAAGGAACGCAAGCGTGAAGCTATAAATGCTGTCAGCAAAGCTAACTAAGCTGCTGGAAAGGGGGGCTGAATTACTCCCTTGGATATCTGTAGGTGTTACGTCAGTTCCCTCAAAAGCGTAAACAGAGCCATCTTCTGTGGCACTGTCAGCACAAGCAGAGGTCACTAAACTCGCATCAATGGTGCCAGTAATACTGCCTACGCTCGTGTTTTCCACTAAACGCAATGTGGGTTTGAATATGACGCTGCCAGTACCGCCAGGGTCAGTCAGAGATTTTCGAAGGTTAAAATCGATCGTGTATCCTGATGAGCCGTTTTCCGACACGGTAAAACCACTCACCAGCTTTAAGCCCGTTTGGCTTCCACTAGGGACCCTAATTTCTCGTTGCGAAGTGTCCGAGAACTCTATGTAAGAGTCCATAGTACCATCTTCTTCAGCGTTTACTTTGAGTCTAACCCAATTGTAATCCCCAGCTGGAATGGATTGATTGGATAAAAGATTTTCAGAAACCCCGTTTTGTAAGTTTAGAAAGTCAATGGATTTTACTTCCTCAAATTCAAAGTTTATTTCAGTGCCGCCTTTGGGTTTAAGGGTAACGCCAGTGATTTGGATGACGACTTTTTCAGCGTCATCAACGGGTGCATCCGTGACTGCTAATGTATAGCTGCCGGTGCCACCAGTGCTTGTGCTGCTACTTGACCCAGAGCTGCTCGAGCTCCCTCCGCAAGATGTGATTGCGGCCGCGATTGCAATGGAAAGAGGAACGGCTGTGCATATATAGGTAGATTGCATGTGGTGACAATGACCTCGCTAAAGCGGAGTGACTATCAAAGAGGGTAGAACAGCATTCCGAACCTTAAGAGGATTGCTTCTAACAAAAGGTGAAACTGTGAACCCGTTCGTTTATGTGTGGAAACTATCTGGCTCGAAGTGATGAAGGGTTAGTTTCTAATGGCATCAGGATATAAGAAAACAGCGCTTTTACACGCTGCTTTTCACTTACAGAGTTTCTTTAAATCTTTCTCCAGCAAAGGTTCTTAGCGGTTGCCCTCGTTCAAGTTGATAGTGCTGCATCCAGCGATCCTGTTGCAGTTTTTGATCTTGAGCTTTCTGTCGTAGAGAAAGCTTGTGCTCTAATAAAATCATCGCTTGCTTGCGGTTGCTCCATTGGCTACGAGCTGCTTCAGAGCGGACCTGAATGCCGGTAGGTCGATGCGTAATGGTTACAGCAGAATCGGTTTTGTTGACATGCTGCCCACCGGCTCCAGAAGCTCGGCAGGTTTTAATTTCGATGTCATGAACATCCAGCTCTACTGTTTGAGGTTCGAAGGTTGTGCCTTGAATAAACCAGTTTTTTCGTTTGTGGCGTGGTCGAAAAGGACTTGTATGAGTCCAAAGCAGGGTGCCAGCCCAGCGGTCTGCAAAGGCCTTCGAATTTTTTCCTTCTAACGTAAAGGTAACCGACTTTAGAGTGCCGGATCGGCGACCCGATTGTTGTTCCAGTCGTTGGCATTGAATGCCAGCTTGTTCGGCTTCGCTCTCAAAACGAAGGCCGGCTAAAGAAACGGCTAACTCACACTCGTCTGGCCCTTGGCCTGAACTGAGTTGTAAAAGAATATTCATTGTGAGCAATTCCCTGCCGTTTTGTAGGTTAATACGGGTTTTAGTCGAGCGATCAGGGTAACCAATCCCGTTTCAACGAGCGTTTGTACAACGGCATCACAACCCTTGTAAGCTTGAGGGGCTTCTTCATATAAAAGCCCTTTGTCCTCACAAATTATTTCGCTATTAAAAACAGTGTTTTTTAGATCATTGGCTTTAAATCGATTCGATAACTTGCCCTTGCAGTCACTGCGTTTCCATTTTCGTCCTGCACCATGAGCAAGCGTCCACAGGCTTTCTGGCGAAGGGGTTGGGCAAACGAGGTAGCTGTAATCACCACGAGAGCCAGGAATAACAACGATGCCTTCAGTGCTGGGTGTTGCTCCTTTTCTATGCAGCCAGCCTGAATGCGGTGCATCATCGATTTTCTCAACAAAGTTATGATGTACGTCCAAGAGTTGAGTGCCGTTTGCTCCTAAAGCATCAAGCATTCTTTGGGCAATTAAATGTCGATTTAACCGTGCCCATTTAAGAGCATCTTGTTGCGCCTCAAGGTACTGCGAGCCCTCAGGGCTGCTAGCTGGAACTCCTTGATGTTGATAGGTTTCAGTGTGCATGCGAAGAATGTGCTCACCGTATCCCCTGGAACCCGAATGAACGAGAAGCAGTAATCGATGCGCATCTATTCCGAGGCTATGTGCTTGTTGAGTATCATAAAGAGTTTCAATTTGTTGAAACTCTGCAAAATGATTCCCGCCGCCGATCGTGCCTAAAGCTGCATCAAATTGAGCGTTTAAAATATCTGCTTTTTCTCGCATGTCTGAAAAAGCATCTATCGGGCGTGATGCAGTCTTTTGTAAGTCGGGTAACCCCATTAGGCATCGCTTTATTCGTGCGGCCATATTTCGTTTTGCTTTCAAACTGGTTTGATGCAATGCCATGCCACAGCCTATGTCGTTACCCACCAGGGTTGGGTAAAGGCGAGATACGCTTAAAAAGACTGCCCCAATGGGAGCGTCTTTACCAGGGTGCAAATCAGGCATGCCAATGACTTGCTGCATATCTGGCAATTGTGCAGTCTGATTAAGTTGTTGGATGGCCAGTTCTTCTAGCCATGTTGCTTTATTTGCAAAAAGGGAAGCCTTTTCGCAGAGCTGTCGATGCAGCTCATGGGGGATGTATTGGCCTATGATGGATCTCTTCTTTAAAAAATATAAATCAATAAGAAGTCAGCAGATCCACTCGTGGCGGCCTACAAAGGCCTATTTAGAGGGGTATGTAGGTATTAACGACGTAGATCCGCAAAGGGTAAAATGCAGTGTTTCATGGTTATCTCCTTTGCAATCGAATGAATGGGATAGCCAATTTATGTTAGAGAAGCGTAAAAATCAACCTTTTTGTCCATCGCTTGAGGCTTGAAGTGCTTAATGTGTCTTTATCGAGACGATGGTTTAGGCAAAATTGAGAACCCAGTAGCATTAACCTATCAATTTGGGTAGTACTTAAGTGGATGAAAATCTCTCACACTGAAGTCGAGCCGTTAAAGCTCACATCAACAACAAAAATTGAGAGAAGCATCATGTTGAAAACAACACTCTTCCTATTTGCAACTTTGAACACACCCACCGCTTTGCAGTTCAATGATGTTGGGTTCGCATCTGCTGAATCTTCACTTCGGGATTTATTGTCTCGATGCGGAGGAGCCACATTAACAACCCCTCGTTGCCAGTTCAGAGCGGGTTTTGCGAAAATAGAATTTCTTCCTAAAGACCATAGAGGGTTGCTGGGTTCACAGTCCTTCGCAAATATTTCTTCAATGGGACGAGGGGATTTGTTGAGGCCAGGTTACAGTATCGTAGCGCCAGAGTACGATTGTGGAATGCGTTGGTGTAAGCAAAGAGGTTATATATAAACCGACCGGAAAGCAGTGAGCTTGGCTCCTTCATAGGGTTGATCAAGCGACTATCTAAATATTATTAGCAGTAAGTGAAGTTTGTTTGCTTTACTTGCTGTTGGGTTAAAATACATAGTCTATTAAGGATTTTCGTAAGCAGATTTAAGTTTTCGATCTTTTATAAAAAGCGTAATAAAGAATAAAACGATATAAATTAATATTCCGATAACGCCGAAATGCCATAGGGTTTTCCAGGGTGTTTCCATCTTTTGAAGCACGTTGAATTCATTGACGTAAATGGTTTCACAGGCGCCGTTGCCTTTATCTTCGCGAGTGGTGCTGCTCATTCGGTAACTATTCTGGCTTTGATGTTTGTAACCTGCAAGCCATCCTTTTAAGTGTATCTGGTCTCCTACTTCAACATTGGCAATGGCTTCACGGATGACTGTGTTGTTGGTGATTAAATGGTTGTTCGATAATTGATTTGGCTTAAATGCGTTTGCAGCATCAGTATTTTTAGGCTGTACGAAGCAAGTGAAGTTTTGGTTCCAAATATCAAAGTCGTTCAAATTTAAAATATGAGCGTTTTCTCCCCATACGACACACAGATCGGCAATATTTAAATGGTCTCCGGTTCTGTTTTTCTGTGCGGTGCGATGTTTTCTAAATGAGACTACGTACCCCCATAGTTCATAATCGTATAATTTTTTTACATGATACCTTTGGTCTGATTGCTCGACGTAAAAACCTTCTTGTGAGGTGAGGGTTTGGATAGGCTCCTGGGTTAAGTTTGGTTCTAACTGGCGGGCATATGGCGACGGGAATTGTTCTTTATTCCAAAAACCAATAGCGGTGAGGACCAAAACCCCCATGAAGATATGAAAGCCAAATTTGCTGAGAATACTGCTTTGCACTATACGATGCCTAAAAGAGGGTATTCTATGAAATTGAGGACGAAATTCCAAAGTGAGTAGTTTGAAAATGAGTGTTAGTCAGCAAATTCTATCTATTCTTTGAGTTGTTAATAAGCGCTCGCTAATCTTTGGGGTGTTTTTTAATAGCGAACATTACGGAGTCCTTCTTATGTTTTTCTGAAAGTGAATTTGTGAGTTGAGTGCTGGCTGTGATGATGGGTTCTCTTGAGTCCGGTATTAAGGATTATAATAAAAAACATATTTAAAGAATCAGAATGCACGTGATTTGATTATTTTAAAAATTGCATGGAAGTTGGTTCATATGCCCTGCCTGCTACTAGATGACTTGGCTGTTAGCAAGGAGGTAAACTCAATCAATGACATAATATGCAACTCAGTAGAGAGCAAATAAAGGCCAAATAAAACGCAGCGCACTATCAAAAAAGGTCAGATAGAGCCTACAAGCTTTAAAAGAGCGCTTTTAGGACTTTTTTTCTCGCTGGCCACTGATTAGAATGTCAGAAAATGTGTCGATCGATCAGGAGAGGGATTTCTATGGGGAAGCTAGGGTACCCTCAGTAGTCGGGGTCGGTCGATTGTAGCGTAAAAATAAAGCAAAGGATTGCGACGCAATGTTGACCTTGATCTTAGGCTCGTTGATTGCCATTGCGATGGTAATAGAGCTGCGTGAACCTATTCCTGAAAACACTTCGCCTTCAACTGAAATATGGGTGCCCGATGCTCCCACCCAATCACTTGCCGCACATAAGTTAAAGATCAAGTCTGGGCAGGAACTCGCCTTTAATAATATTACCCGCCAAGAATACGATTACAGTTGCGGCTCTGCTGCCCTAACCACGCTTTATCGCGGATATTTAGGGCTAAGCGTCTCTGAACAGCAAGTGATGGTAGGAATGTTAAAGTTTGGAGAAACGGAGCGTATACAATCACGTCGTAGTTTCTCAATGTTGGATATGAAGCGTCTTACAGAAGCCTTGGGTTATCCCTCAGGTGGGTTTTCTGCTGAGATGAGTGATCTTGAGCATTTGGAGCATCCTGCCATTGTTTCTATTAATTACGCCGGTTTCCGACACTTCGTGGTGATCAAAGCTGCGCGCTCAGGGAAGGTGTATGTTGCTGACCCTGCGATGGGGCATAGAAGCTTTACCTACCCGGATTTTGAAGAGCTTTGGGAGCAAAAGGTGTTATTTATGGCGTTTCCCGGCGAGAAGGAAAGCTTTAAAGGGTTGGCGCTTACAGGAAGTCAATTAAGGGAAGTAAACGACTCAGAAGAAATGCAGAAAGCCCTATTGGTATCAGGATTAGAGCATTCTGCATTCGAAATGGGGGAAATTGATCAGCGTTTACAGAGCAAGCAATATAATGCTTACTGGGTGCAAAATGATCAAGGTGGGCGGCGATTAGTAACAGAAAAAGATTCCGATTATCAAGCCAGTCGAGCCAGTACCTTTTATACGCCTAATAATAATGTCAGAGTTCAAGTGCATCGTTATCGACCATAATAGGAAAAACAAATTTAAACGCTTTTAATACTAAAAAATGAAAGGTGTACTTAAGCATTGTGTGCGCATTTTATAACATTTATATAAAACAAAAAGATCACAATGTGTAGGGTAGTTTGTCATACAAGGAATCAGTATGAATATAAAAAGAAAAGGGATTTTCAGCTTTGTTGTCTATTTTTCTTTAAGCCCAGTTGGGTGGGGGTCTGATCAAGATGCTACAGCCGCTTTAAGAAAACAAGAAAGAGATGTCGATCAGCAACAATTACTTGAAGAAGTCTTTGATGTCTCTGAAGAGAATTATTCTCTTATAAAAGAAAATGAAATGTCATTGCAATATTCGCTTAGTCATTCTTACACAGAAGAAAGTGAATTTGAACTGAAATACAAAGACCAAAAAATTGAGTCTTTTAATATTAACCCTCGTGTCAACCATCAAGTTCAAAATACGTTTTTATTCAGTTACGGGTGGCGGAATAATTTAACATTGGGTATTCAAGTCCCGCTGGTTGCAAAGTATGAAGACACGACAGAGTCAACGGCAAACTCAGTAGGGGATGTGGTTGTGTCTGCTAGGTGGCAGCCTTGGGGGTATGTGCCTGGTGAAGCCAGTTATACCTTTAGCCTGACACTTGATACCAAAACAGGGGTTAGCCCTTATGATGTAAAGGTCGGTAAAAGTCTACCGACAGGATCTGGCCACTATGAAATCGCTTTTGGTGCCAGTGTCAGTCAAGTATTTGATCCCGTTCTACTCTATGCGAGCACTAATTTTGAGTACGCTATTCCTGAGACGGGCTTAAATCAAGTTCGTACCGGGGGTGTTTTGGATGAAGCGGCACCAGGCTGGTCAGCAGGGTATTCAGCCGGTTTAGTCCAGGCTTTATCGTACCGAATCTCATTGTCATTAGGAGTGCAGTCGACTTATCGACATGAACCCAGATATAAATTTGTGGGGTTTCCTTGGTTAAAGGGTACTTCGGATTTCAGCACCTTAGCCACTTTAGGAACAAGCTTCCGTTTAGATAACCAACAAATACTGCAAGTCAGCCTTGGTTACGGTTTAACAAAAAGTGCGCCTGATACCGTATTGAGCGTCTCTTTGCCACTTGATATTTCAGGCTGGAAACTCTAATGCCGAACATAGGGTTTTGGTGCAGCCTGGGGTTGCTGATGGTAAGTCTAAGTACCCATGGTCAAATGGGTCAAAATCTAATGATTGACACCAAAGCGCTTTCATTGGGGCATGCGGTGACGGCTGATCCTGTGGGTGTGAATAATGTTCATTTCAATCCAGCAGGATTAACGACACTGAAAGGCCGTCACTTCAGCTTGTCTTTTTTGAATACCATGCTCAATAGCGAAGCAGACTTTGAATTGGATTCTGAATACGAGAGCGGTGGGCTGGTGGATTCACGAGAAGATCCCGTTGCGGGTAGAACCGGGAAAGCTAGGGCGGCTGCCTATGTTCCTGGGTTAGGCATTTCACCTATTGATGCTCCGATACTGAGCTTGCCATCTACAGGAATATCGATTGAGCATCAAACGAGCGGTTTGGTCTTTGCCAGCAGTATTTATGCTCCTATGGCGGCTGGGTTTGCTCGAGATAATAATGACCCTGGACGGTATCAAGGGAAGAAAGTTGCAATGCAACGCTTAACCTATTTATCTCCCACGATTGCTTATCAAATAACACCGGAACTCTCGATTGGCATCGGGTTTTTAATGTCTCATCAAGCCCTGTCATTAGAGCAAGATGTCAGAGCGCCGCATATGTTAATGGGGGTTATGGAAGAGTTGCAAACCGCTTTTGGTTGTGAGCCTCAAGGGGGAGGCGTTGATCCATTGAACCCATTTGTTGCGTTATGTGGTGGGTTGGTGGGGCCTTTCCGAGATATCGGCAACATAAAAATGGATTTATCAGAAAGCGCATCTCCTTCATATAACTTTGGCCTTTTGTGGACGCCCTATGAGTGGTTGTCATTAGGGATGGTGTATCAAAGTGGTGCTAAGTCAACCTTGGTCGGTGATTTTGAATTTACCTACGATCGTGAGTTTTATGACCACTGGCGCAAATTGAGGTCATCCATATTTGGGGCATTGGGCACGGAAATTTTCCAGCTGCCGCAAGGGGTTAGTCGTGAATCAGGGCAGGTAAATCTGGATTTCTCATTTCCACAGCATATTCAATTCGGTATTGCTTGGCGCCCACTAGACTGGTTTCAGCTGAACCTGGATGCTGGGTGGACAGATTACAGTGAGTGGGGTGAGTGGGTTATTGAATTTGATCGGCCATTGGATTTTTTAAATGCTGCTCGATTTTTATCACCCGAAGAAGTGGATGCTGAGAATAATCGCTTAGTTTTTCCTCTGCATTATAAAAGTGTATGGAGTTTTGGATTAGGCATGACGTTTGATGTGAATGATCGTTGGCAAATACGAATGGGGTATGAGCCGAGAGAAACTTCCATACCAGATAATCGTCGTTCGATTTTAGCGCCGCTTGGGTTTTCAAATTTGTACGCTTTGGGAGTGGGGTATCGATGGAGCCCTTATACCCACTTAGATTTTGCTATTGCGATGATGGAGTCAAAAGAGCGGGTATCTTCAAATGATAGCGAAGCCCTTAACTCTGATTGCTTTACCTGTGTTGCTAATAACCCTTATCCCAATATGGACGTGGAAACCCGTTTTTCTCTTTATACACTTGGTGTGAGCTTTAGAACTGAGTTTTAGTAGAGCTGGCCTGCTCCCCACTTCCCAGGCCAGTCATATGATGCCTATCACTGAGCTCGCCTTCATCACAGAAACGATGAAGACTTTGATTGGCATATGAAGCTGTAGTTTGTACTCACTAGTATTTATGGTATAAAACATCCCCTCCTTCTTTCCCCGCTGCCAGTTACCTATAGAGCGCGTTTTATGCAATGCGCAGGAGTGCAAGATCCCAAAGAGTTTGCATAGAACCAGGGCTTTACTGCGACTCAAGCAACAATCCCCTGCATTGTATTGCTTTGCACTTTTAGTGCGCAGCAATATATTGCTAATCAACCTAAAACCCGCATGGTTCTAAGGATTTGCTGGATTTTTAACAGGTTCCAAAAGTAGGGTTGGGCATAAAAAGAAATGACTTTTACGTTTAGAGTAAATTACTTATGGTTTGTCACCGACATGGTGTCAAGACATTAGTAAATACATGCACAGATGATTTAGATTATAATAGGGGCAACGCATAGTGAAAAAGTTATTTTTTATACCCTCTACTTTAGCATTAAGTATCAGTACTTTTACTTTTGCAGATGGGGAATCCCAAAATACTTGTGATATTCTCAAGCAAAGAGCAATTCAACATGTCTCAGCAAGCTTAGCCCAGCAGGATTCTGTATGGGAAGGCCCCGTATTAACTTTAGACCCAATAAATCAAAGCACGCTTGATAGCTATGTTCAAAGACATCAAGGCTCCATTGCATCGAAAAATGAGCCTTCAGATATATTGTTAATAAACCCTTTGCTTGGGCATCTGGATGCATCGGGTCGTTTACATATGCCCGGCGCAGTGGATATTGCAACAATCAAGAAATACCTTAAGGCCTTTGAACGCGTTTTAATAACAGGCGTACCTTTTGATCTCGATATCAACACCATTGCAACCCCTCATGCTAGTGATGAAATTTCTAGCACTGAGTTCAAACAAAAGTTTACTGATCTAGCTTTTTTAGCTTGGAAAGACTGGATCGAAACTCATAGCCTGCCGGACATTGAAGAGCCTGACTCGAATAACCATCCTATTTTAAGTGGCGATAAAGATGTGCAATTTGTGAGCTGTAATGGGAAACCTTTATTCAAAGAGGGGTCAAGCGGGCACTCCATTTTTTCAATTCTGACTAGAGCAGCAAAAGCCTATGGCCTAGATCCAAGCACATTAAATATGATGGAGCTGATTAATATTGGATTAGGCTATGAGTATTATCAGAACTATTTAAGCAAACCTACTCAATCGATTTATTTGCAAGCCGCATTACATTTTGCCCATAAAAATAATGTGATCAATATTGATCAAGGATTGACAGAGCAGGATGTTAAGAAAGCGCTGATTAAATTTGAGAGAGAATATGATGCATCTATCTTACATACTGATGCCACCGACTATATTTCTCGTGGTTATTTAGAGCAGAAGCCCCCTACACCTGAGAGTGTAGGCAGAAAAATATTGTCTGATAATGGTTTTAACCCAGATGCTGTATATACAAAAGCTACACATCCATCCTATGTGCCTTCTGATCCTCACTCCCATGGAATATATGCAGGAGGAAATGTGCCGGATCAATATGAAAAGGATGGAAGTGCACCATTGATTGATTTTTATCTAGGTAGAAATGGCGCTCATGGTTATTTAGTGTATGAGTTTATGGAAGGTTCAGGTGATAATAGACGGAGATACTATCAATTGCCTGATCCCAAGCAAACCTTCTTAGATAGTATGACTGAGTATAGGACAAGTGCAGCCTATACGAAGTATAAGCAAGCCATTGCTTTGTATTCAAAGTCTAAACTGACGGGTAATGCAGTTTATACAGACGATCTTGTAGAGTTTGTTTTAAATAACAGTTATGCCCATGCAATAAAAATTATTAAATATGGAAAAGCGCAGCAAGCCCTTATGTATTTTAATCCAGATGAAGGAGAGCACGGCAGGCATGTGCTTGTAGCAACCCAAAATAATGAGTTAAAGCTATTTGATTTTGAAAACCGAGAAGGGTTCAAAAACTGGCTTAAAGAAGGTGCAGGTTATGAGACCTTTGATGCACCTGCCATTGCAGATGTAGGCGCACCCTCTCCGAGCGTCTTTCATTTTGGTCAAAATGCAAGGTTGTTACGTAACCAGTTTATGGGCATTAAGAACGATTATGGCTATACTGACTATTTAAAGGATTTTGTTTACGACGATAATTACTACCATACAGGATTCCTTGGAATATTCGGTGGTAAAACCGCATTAGACTTTATCCCTATCAAAGATCAAGACCCTTTTGCGTATATTTTTGACTTAAAATTAGACTACTTGCAGAAAATCGAAGCTGATACCATTTCTGGTACAACTGAGTGGACCGCCTTTTTTGAATATACGGAATCTTCACTTAAAACAGCCCTTGGTTTTATTCCTATTATTGGTCAAGGTGCTGTAGGAATATGGGATTTAGAAGAAGGAAATACTGACGCTGCAATCTTTGACTTTGGCTTCATGGCCTTTGATTTATTGACTGCCATTAATTTTAGTCCAACACTGTTTGATGGCATTCTTAACAATCAACGAAGACTGGCTGACAAAACCAGCGAAATCGTTGCTGAAAGCATTAATTCTGAAGCATTTGAGTTTTCTAATGCCACTCGCTCTCGAATTGAAGATAGGTTAGATGAGGTATCCCACTTTCCTATACGACAGGAGGATGGTAGTTATCATTTTTACTTTAGTGAAAATCCAAATGATAAACATGAACTCGTTAAAACGATAGAAGTGGATGGGGAGCATTTTCTCGTCAAACCAAGTGAAGATGATCCAAATATTTACTTGCAAGTAGACGCAGGTCCATATGATCGGGTTCCTCAATTAAAGGATTCTTACTTTCATTTTGAGTATGACGCCAATGCCGTCCCTCCTTATCGAAAGGTAAATCGTTTCGCCTACTTAGCAGAAGGTGATAGACCAGTACTTTGGCAACACCCTAAAACTCAACAAAATTTGTATGTTGTTCGTTTATCGGATAATGGAAAACTAGTTGCTCTGGTTGAAGAACCCTCTGCACCAGGGGTATTTAGACAAGTAGACTTTGAGTCTGGCGAAGTGCTTCAAGAACAACCCTTTGTAGAGCGTAAAACTTCAGACACGACAGCTGAAGAATACGAGGAAGCCAATTATCAGTGTGCTGAATCCATAGGGCGAGTGCGCCGTGCAATTGATTTTGGTGCATTGTGTCCCGGTGGCGTGGTTGAAGTTCCTGTACGTAGACAAATTAAATTGGAAGTTCTGGATAGGCTTACTCAAGTCGTACGTATTGGGAATGCGGGTGTTATTACGCTTGACGAAGATCAAATGGGACAAATTGCCATAATAATGGCTGACTTGTTAGACCACTCCAGCTATGAAGCACGTATAACTAGAGAAGAGCTAGAGGATGTATTGAAAAATGCTAAAGGTTTCAATACAGCGCTGAAAGAGCCCAATATTTCTAATAATGGTGCTCAAAATTTCTATGAGTATTTGCAAAACACATATTGCCAAGGGGGAGACTGTAACCAAGGAATTGTAAAAGACATTAGTGAATGGATTAAAAAGTTTACAGCAGCGCAAAGACGTGGTCTAAAACCTACACTTTCAAATGAAATTGCAGATAGAGTAGTGAATGCAATGGATGAAGCTGAGAGGGCAGGGCATGCTTTGTCAGAAGCAAGAGGCGGGCTTCCACCAGTACCACAAAACTTTGATCAGGCAAAAATTTATCTCAAAAGGCTTGCCAGAAGGGATTACCCTGAAGACAAAGAAGGTTGGGAGGCCATTCGTGACTTGTTAGCCGACCAAATAGATTCCACACAAGTCACTCAACTACAGTTTGAGGATATGTTTCCTGAGTTTTAGCCCTTGAGCCCCTTCAAGCGGTCATTTATTTGACCGTTTTTTGGCTTTGATCTGCACCACAGATAGTGGACACCTCGTTAAGCGAGTACAATGAAGTCTCTGATGAGTTGGAGGTGCCAAATTAAATCATCCAAGAAAGTGTAAATAGCCTGTCTGAAATTGATCGCTTACGTTCACCTGGGTGTAGTCATCACTCAGGTACGCGGTCTTTGGGTTCATATTCGCCGCGGTAAAAAGCCTGCTCAATCTCTTGAATAGTGCCGGCGTCTTGCAATTTTTTGTATCAATGATTAAATGCTTGAACCCAATGTTCTGCATTTGAAGATTTGCGGCTAATCATCACCGAGTATTTATTTACAATGGGCTTTAATGCTGATTGATAGCCAACAAGCTCACGCTGTTTTTGAGAAAACTGGCTGTGCAACATATTCAAGCCAATGGGCTTGCTTAGCGGGAAGATATCGATGCGGCCATTAATCAGCATCATAAACCCGGTCTTTATATCCTTAGCACGCACCAGCTCCAGTCTGCCAGCTTCTATCAAGGATTCGTAGCTACTCACCTCGGAGCCCATAGGCGCTCCCATTTTGAGATTGTTTAAAGGAAACTCGAGATTGGAGTGTAGAGGTTTGTTGAAGAAGATGACCTCTTCAAGGATTAGTACAGTCTCAGTAAAGTGCGCGAAGACTTTGCGATCCTCAGTCGGTACCCAAATTATGGAAGCATCTATCCCACCTGATTCCACGAGTTTTTCTGCTCGTCCCCAAGGCATAAACTCATAGTGGACGGACACGCCCGAAGCCTCAAAGCTTTTGGTAACAATATGACTGGTATGTCCATAAAAAGGCAGCTTTTCAGATAAGAAAGGTTCCCACTCGCCGTTGGCAATACGGATCCCCGCAGCATGAGTTGAATTCACATAGAAAGTAAAAAGCCATAGGGTTATTGTCCACGGCAAGAGGGTAAATCTGATCATAGTGTCACCCATTGGCACACTTCTTTAGGTCGAATCCTTATTAGTTTAGGGTACGATTACCCTTTGAGCTTTTGAATGATGGCGAAAATATAGACAAAAAGCGATAGAAGTGATTCGAAGACAGACCCACCCTAGATTACGAAGCCTTGCTACCTTGGAAAATTACAACATAAACAGTAACCCTAATCGAGATTGATCGCTTACCGATACAGTTACCCATGGATCTTGCGGGTAGAGCTGCGCTTAAAATGTGATCCAATGGCTGAGCTCGTTAGGGGTGGTGTTACCGTCGCGTGGCGACGATTTTTGGTCGCTATGTCAGGTTTTTTTTTGGTTTTTTCTCGTCGTTGTTTTGGAGTTAAAACACAAAACACGAGTACTATTGCTCGGACAGTTTTAAGCTAGTGGCTCTCTCCATGAACTTCATCATAACAACGAAGTTGACAGTTGAAAATATAACGCCTAAACCGCCTGTAATAACCCACGACTGCTCAATTGTGTAGTGCTTCAAAAAATAGCTTAAGCAATAACCAGAAAGGGAGCCGATTATTGATGTGCATAGAGACAAAGTAGACATGATAGTGCTTCTTTGACTGCTTGGTATCTGAGTCTGAATCAGATATTGCTGAGGCGCCATCCTATATCCAGCGGCTATAAACAGAATACAAGTCACACCTATATATGTGAAAAAATCATCTGCAAGACCCGATAATAGTATGCCCGATGATATTAGGATGCCAGATGCAAGCACACTCACATTCACACTGGAGAAGTCATTTTTCTTTGACTTAGAGTTCAAGGTATTACCAAAGCCTTGAAGAACAATAGACAGTGAGAAAATCAAAGATACGGAAAGATACTTGTCTGCCTCGGAGGCTCTTTCGTAAACACCTAGTTGCCAAAAGTTCACAAATGAAAACGTTATCGCAACCCAAGATAGAGAAGATAAGAACAACCAAAGCAACATAGAATTACTTCTTATTGTTTTTAGAGATGAATATATTTGTGACAGAGTCGATGACCTCTTAGACGCAGTATGGGCATCATACCCAATTTTTTTAGCTACATATAAAATCAAGGCAAATGACAGTATATGAGAGAACAAAACAATCAGATCAAAATCATCATACAGATATAGAAGTGCGCCCGAGAATAAAGCAGCCCCTCCCATACTGTATAAGCTATAGCTTTGTGCTTTTGCCAAAAAAACCTTAGATTGTCTTTGTCCTCAGAGTTACCAATCCTATCAACAAACCAAGAGCGTAATGAACCACTGGCGATTGCATCCGATAATCCCGAAATTAACGCCCAGCAATATAAAGCCCATAGACCATCAGAATAAAGGAAAAACAATGAAGCAAAGAAGAATGCTTGAGATACCAAAAAAACTTTCAATCTACCAAACTTATCAGCCCATGCTCCAGTTGGAATCTCAAAAAATGCTGTCGAAAATAATAGCATTGAATATATTAGTGCGGCAGCATATGATTCCCCAGTCTTACTCGCAAGCATTATTGCCAAAAAAGGGCTAAGCAAACCCTTGCTAAGCCACAGAATACAAACAGAGTTCCTGTAAAATACGAAATACTTATCCATTTTTTCTTCTTTCGGACCGCACCATTTTTTCCTCTCTGCTAACTCTCGGATTATCTCCAAATGGATACCCTAAGGAAAGATACAACAAAGAGGATTCTGTAACACCATCAACACCTATGACTTCATTTAAGGCATCATCATAAAAGGCTCCGCTAACTCAAGTTGACAGGCCTAATGATGTCGCTACTAACTGAAGCGTTTGAGATAAATGACCAGCATCCATCAAACATACCCTGTATGCTCTCGAATGGTCATACTTCCATTGCTCTCTTTTGAAAGTAGAGCTGATTAAAATACTTCAATGCTGGACATTGATGCCAAACTATTTTTTACTGTGGATAGCCGTTGGCTAACTTCTGTGATGCTGTTTTTGTTATTAAAATGGCATATTTTCAGAAGTTACCCTATAAGCTCTACTCGTTCAACCCCGCCACAGGTCGGATCAAAAAGCGCCCGAAATATTGAAATATGAAAAATTTAAGTAAGTAGGTAAACGAATGGAATGGCTTTTAATTGGAATGTTGATAGTTGTCATTGGCTTTATTGCTGTATTAACTGTTCAAGTTAAAAGCCGCCAACCCGTATGGGCATTATCAACCGCTATTCTAGGCTTACCTGGGGTTGCTTATGCGGTACTCTACCCAATGAAATCAAAAGTGGCGCTGGTTTGCTTTCTATTTGGGTTTGCGAGCTTTGGTTATGGGTATATAAGCTTCTCAAAAGCGGATATGAATGTCTTAACAGAAGATGTGGCTGAGAGGATCCGCATAACCTATGACACAAACCCTGAAGCTAGGCCGTTAATTGATGAGCTTCTAGCATATTACCCAGATTTAAAATCTCAATTATTCGAACCGCCTGAAACAGAAGAAAGCGATACAGAAGAATAAAGTGTTTAGGATTCCGTTGCATCTACCTCATCATTTATGGACTGCATAATGACAGCATCGTATTGATTGTCAGCTTTTAATTGGTACAGTACCTCGTCAAATTGATCTAATAACGCCTGATTGAATTTTGATTTTTTCGACAGTAAGAGGACAAAATCCATTTGCCCGAAAATCTTTTTAGTTAAAGCTAGAGAAGCTTTTTTAGAGGCTGTTTTTAAATAGGTACGCGCGACGGCAAAAGGTAAAACCATTACATCTGAACGCCCTAAGGAGATTTGTTGTAAGCATTTGTCTGTCGTTGAGAGTGTTTCAAAGCTTATCCCGTGTTTTTCCCAAAAACGGTACCCCCATCCATTGCCATTGATTTCACAGACTTTGACTTTATTAAAGTCTGCATAGTCTTCCATGGCTTCAAATTGGTGAATGAGCTTTGTGTCATTTCGGGTGAGGGCCTGCATGCGAATGCTGTACACAATGTTTTTCGAGCGTAATGAATATTCAAGGCGCTCATCGGTAGGGACGGTGATAAAGGCATCCATATCGCCACTTTCAACAGATCGTTGGACTCTTGGCCAAGGTTGAGCATGATTGAGCGTTTTGATTGATAAATGTTTGACGAGTAAGTTATCAAGAAGGTTAATTAAAATACCTTTGGTTTCATTAGAGTCTTTATCTAAATAAGAATAGGGTGGCCAGGCGTCGTTATATACGATTTTTATGCTCTCTAAGGCTTGCGCTCCGCTGGACAAAACAATAACAAGGCTGGTGATCAAAAAGGGGTGTGACATAGTAAGCTCCTTTGAAAGCCTAACTAATACCTTAGCAGCTCAATCATTGCCGGGTCATACAATGTCTTTGAGAGAAACATTGTTATTTCAGTCAGTTACAGATGAATGCGATGAGATGAAATAAGAAGGCGGTCTTTGTCATTTCCTAAGCGAGGGAAGAGATCCTCTCGCTTAGGCGTTTCATGCCATTGAAGGGTGCTATTAGCCTGCTGTTTGAACGCTAAGCTGAGGGAGCATCCGTTGCAATGACTCGGTTTGCTGCTTGTTGGAAATTTTCAATTTCATTGAAGTTCATATAGCGGTAGACGTCATTCGCCATCGCATCCAGGTTTTTGGCGTATTTTAAGTACTCTTCCGGTGTTGGAAGTTTACCCATAACGGCAGCAACGGCAGCCAGTTCGGCCGAAGCCAAGTAGACGTTGGCCCCATCTCCTAATCGGTTTGGAAAGTTTCGAGTCGAAGTGGAAACAACCGTCGATTTGGGAGCGACACGTGCCTGGTTACCCATGCAAAGAGAGCAGCCTGGCATTTCGGTGCGCGCACCTTTACGACCAAAAATGTTGTAGTAGCCTTCTTCCATTAATTGATGCTCATCCATGCGCGTAGGCGGTGCAATCCAGAGGCGTGTGGCCATGGCGCCTTCGATTTGGTCAAGCAGCTTACCTGCCGCTCGATAATGCCCAATATTGGTCATACAAGAGCCGATAAAGACTTCATCAATGGTTTCATTTTGGACTTCAGATAGCGGTTTGATGTCGTCTGGATCATTTGGACAAGCAAGCAACGGCTCTGTGATTTCATTAATATCAATATCAATGACGGCCGCGTATTCGGCATCGGCATCAGCCTCCATTAATTCAGGCTTAGCGAGCCACTCTTCCATTGCAGCCGCGCGCCGTTCAATTGTTCTAGCATCGCCATAGCCTTGAGAAATCATCCAGCGTAGCAGGGTGATGTTGGATTTGAGGTATTCCTCAACGGGTGCTTTATCGAGTTTAATGGTACACCCAGCGGCCGAGCGTTCAGCGGAAGCGTCGGATAATTCAAATGCTTGTTCGGCTTTGAGATGCGGCAAGCCCTCAATTTCAAGGATTCTGCCTGAGAAAATATTCTTTTTGTTTTTCTTCTCGACGGTTAGCAACCCTTGCTTGATCGCATAATAGGGAATGGCGTTGACCAGGTCTCTAAGGGTGATACCCGGTTGCATTTTGCCAGTGAAGCGAACCAATACGGACTCTGGCATATCCAAAGGCATCACCCCTGTTGCAGCGGCAAAAGCCACGAGACCTGAACCGGCTGGGAAAGAGATGCCGAGTGGGAAACGAGTGTGAGAGTCACCGCCCGTGCCGACAGTGTCGGGTAATAACATACGGTTTAACCAAGAATGGATAATGCCATCGCCTGGACGTAGTGAAACACCACCACGATTCATAATGAAGTCGGGAAGGGTGTGTTGAGTGTCAATATCAACAGGTTTTGGATAGGCAGCGGTATGACAGAACGACTGCATCACAAGGTCTGCTGAGAACCCTAAACAGGCAAGGTCTTTTAACTCGTCGCGAGTCATAGGGCCCGTTGTGTCTTGTGATCCGACGGTTGTCATTCTGGGTTCACAGTATTGGCCAGGCCGAACACCTTCGACACCACAGGCCCGTCCAACCATCTTTTGAGCGAGAGAGAACCCTTTTTTGGAATCTGGTACTTCGGTTGCCGCTTTGAAAACATTGGACAAGCCTAACCCTAATGCTTCACGAGCTCGATTAGTTAAACCACGCCCAATAATGAGGGGGATACGACCGCCTGCACGCACCTCATCCAAAATGACGTCTGATTTTAATTCGAATTCACAAATAACCTCGTCAGAGCCGTGCTTTTTAATTTTGCCCTCATAGGGGTACACATCAATCACATCGCCCATATTGATGCTTGAAACATCCGCTTCAAAGGGCAGTGCACCGGCATCTTCCATGGTGTTATAGAAAATAGGAGCGATTTTATTGCCAATACAGACACCACCGGTACGTTTATTAGGAATGCCTGGAATATCTTCACCAATGTACCAAAGCACGGAGTTCGTAGCGGATTTACGTGAAGAGCCTGTGCCGACCACATCGCCTACAAAAGCAAGGGGGTGGCCCTTTTCTTTGAGTTTATCAATGGTATTCAATGGATCAGTAAGACCCTCACGAGGCATTTTATACATGGCCTTTGCATGCAAAGGGATGTCCGGGCGAGACCAGGCGTCGGGTGCGGGCGATAGGTCGTCGGTATTGGTTTCTCCTGGCACTTTATAAGCGGTCAATGTCATGCATTTTGGCACTTCAGGACGCTTTAAAAACCACTCGGCATCCGCCCATGATTGAATAATGGCTTTGGCGTGATCATTTCCAGAATCAGCTTTTTCTTTGACGTCGTGAAAGGCATCAAATACCAGTAGGGTGTGTTTCAGCTGCTCAGCGGCAATGGTCGCTAATTGCGGATCATCCAGTAATTCGACCAAGGTACCAACGTTATACCCACCTTGCATAAGGCCAAGCCATTCAACAGCTTTCTCTTTTGAGATCAGAGGCGTTTTATCTTCGCCTTTGGCGATGGCTGATAAGAAACTGGCTTTTACGTAAGCCGCTTCATCCACACCTGCCGGGACACGATTTTCAATGAGGTAAACGAGCGTTTCTTCTTCACCTTTGGGTGGGTTTTTAAGCAAGTCGACCAAAGCAGCCGTCTGTTCGGCAGAGAGGGGTTTTGGGGGGATGCCTTCGGCTTCGCGTTCTGCAACGTGTTTACGATATTCTTCTAGCACGGTTAAATCCTCATCATAAGGGGCTGCACCTTGAAACCCATTACCCATCAGTTCAAGTAGCCCTCGGGTATGTCTGCTTCTTAACCTCTTTAGGTTAACGCAGCAGTAATCGTTATCTTGTCATTATATGAGTCTAAAAGCGGGCCATAAAGCAGAGGTTAGGCTATGGGTACCGGATATCGACCTAAATTGTCTTATATTCATTATTCAGCAGATGAATGAATATTAAGATGTGTAATTTATATTCAGCAACGCTCTCAGTGCTCTAGGCTATATAGCTTCATGAACAAATATTAACTGACAAACCGACATGTGCATAATGATGAACAAAGTTGATTCAAATGCTCATTAGAAAAACTCAACTGAGTCTTCAATACCGTCATCTTTTTGTTCAGATTCTTGTTTAAAATGATGTCGATAGACTTCTAAAGCTTCTTCAATAGGGTGGCCGCGTAAAATGTATTCAAACATTAATCGCTCAGCTTCCATTGAGTAAGAGTCTTTGATGTTGTTTTGAAGGCCTGTCCAAGCTTTAGGGTTGCAAAGTTTCTCAGGGTTGCCAATCAAGTTGCCGAGATCCTCCATACTGTTACACACATGATCCAACTTCTGGGAAATTCGATCATAGAACTGAAAGGCAATCACGGCTTTATGGATACGTTGTGAAATGTCGCCGACGGCGGCATCAACGGTTTCTTTCACTGTACCAATGGTTTCAGGGGTCACGCCGTCAACGGCTTTGCGTATTTTTTCGGCATCAGACACTATGGTCGTAAAAGAATCTGTTAGGTCACCGACAGATTGTGAACCATCGGTTAGCGTACTTTCGATTTGAGCGACGGCTAATGCGAGCATGGTGATGGTTTCTTGCGCCTGACTCCAATTCATATCGGGCTTTTCGGCATTAGAACCTGTTTTTAAGTGATACTTGGGTGCTGCGCTCACACTAAAACCCTCTTAATTTACTGACAATGGGGGGCCACGAAGGTCAAGCCAATTCCCAGAGCCTGGCTGACATAAAAAGCCCTACGCCCAGTATAGGTGTTCCACAGTGCAGCTGCTGTCTGAGAGCGAAATTGCTGTATAAAGGTTACCGGCATTAAACGACCCTATCAGTAACCGGTTGTAAATTAAGGGTTTTCGTTAGCGATCAGTTTTTTATCGGCTTTAATGTTGAGCTTACTCCAAATGGGTGGCAGCCACTTACCCATGATGCGTGGGTTCGGTTTGTCATTAAGGTGGCTGTAAATAGCGGAATAGGTTAGGACTCGCTTAACATAATCGCGTGTTTCGCTAATAGGGATAATTTCTATCCAGATATCCATATCAACGGGATCGTTCTTCAGGCGCTTGTTCCAGTAATCAACTCGGTGCGGACCTGCATTGTACGCGGCTGTGGCGAAAACAGGGTTTCCATTGAATCGTTTCGTCATTTGCCCTAAGTAACCCGTACCCAGCTTGATGTTGTAATAGGGTTCTACGAGTTTCTTATTTTGATGTTTTTTGATGCCAAGTTTTTTAGCCACGTCTTTAGCGGTTGCGGGCATCAGTTGCATCAACCCTGTTGCACCGACCCAGGACTTTGCTGAAGGATTGAACGCACTTTCTTGCCGAGCGACAGCCATTGACCAAGTGGGCTCAATGCCGTTTCGCTTGCTGTGACGTTCAAAATGGCGAGTATACAGTTGCGGGAAGCGTAATTCAAGCTCATCCCACTCTTGAACGTCTGCTAAGCCACGAATGACGTAATCATGCCAGCCCCATTCGTTGGCTTTTTGCACAGAGCGTTTCTTTTGGGCGCTGGTTAAATGTTTCCAAACATACCAGAGTTCTTGTCTTGCTCTCCAAGGACGCTCAAGACGCAGCCAGGAGTCAATGATATCAAAAACCGGGTGATCGGCTGTTTGCGGGTCGACAATCTTGAAGGCTTTCTGACTGGCATTCATGGGTAAATCAATGCCCAAGGTTTCAGCGGCTAAAAAGCCGTAATAATCGCGTTGAGCGGACAGTCCAATCAAGAGAGCCCTGGCTTCGGGCACGTCAATACGCGTTTCAGCCAATGCCCTTGCTTTCCAGTAGCGCCAAGCGGGTTCCATTTGTTCACTTGGGGGAAGCTGATCGTAGGTGGTGAGTACAAGAGGCCAATTGCGTGTACCAATGGCATACCTAAAACGCCAGCTTAATAGTTCAATATCTGTTCGGTGATGCGCTAAAGCAATGCTTAGCCACTCTTCCGCGTCTTGTTTCAACTGAATGCTGTATTTGGTTGCCGCTTCTTTTGCCCAATTCGCTCTTTGAGAGAGAGAAAACCGATATTGTTTATCAAACTTTTTCCATAAGGCTTCTGCTAATTCGGGTTTAACCCACACCAGCTTGGACAGTACTTTGACCAGCATTTCAGGGGCTTCTTTCATGCCTTTAGGCGGTGGGTTTTTTTCTAAAGAGCGAGGAGAGCGCATGCGTGCATAATACCAGTTCGCGTCAATACGGAACTGGCCGACAAGCTTTTTCTTTAAATAGCGAGCGAGTTGGTAGCTTTTATTCTCTACCGCGAGTCGAAAGCGCGCCCAGACAAGTTGCTGTGTTAACTCTCCCTCACGCTTTAAAAATTTAATGGCCCAGTCACATTCATCCGGTAAGGATTTGGGCGTGTTCCAGAGATCTTTTGTTTCCTTAATGGCTTTAGTTGTTTGGCCTGTAGAAGCGAGAGCCCTTATTTTATGGCATTTAAGTTTTGCCGGCATGGCTTTAAAGGATGTTAAGAGCGTTTCAGATGCCAAGTATTGATCTAGGAACATTTGCCAAGATTTCTTTTTAGCCAAGTAATAGAGCCATCTTTGCTGAAGAACATAACTACTGAGTGTATTTGGGTATTGTTGATGAAATTGATGAATGTCATTGGACGACTTTAAAGAAACTTGTGTTTGTAATTTCTGTGCAGCTAAATAGGGGTAGAGAGGGTAGCCATCTAAATCTGGGAGCAGTTTGTCGACTGTTTTCCAATCTTTCTTTTTTATGGCGTGTTCGGCTTTTTTGAACAAGGCATCCATTGCCGTAATGTCGGGTTTATTCCCATCATGCGAGAAGCTGCTGGCGGATATCAGTAAAACAGCGCAGAGGGCCATCCGTTTGGAAGTAAATGAACAGCGGATATTGACGTGTAAAAGATAAATCAGTGCTTTGAATGTCGATGGTAACGTCATAATGCCTAACGAATTTAAGGTGTGGATCAATATCACATAAATAAGCGATGCAAAGCCGCGGCCAAACTGTTAAATGAAACGATAAAGGATTAATTATAGTCGTTTGTCATCTGATGAACCTTTCTTCGCTATTCACTTGTGAAGACCATCACAGACTCTCTATACCTAGGCGCAATTTTGCCTCTTGAACTTTGCGAATGAATCCCTATCTTAGGGCCAGTCAAGAGGGTTGTGCCCAATGGCCTTATTCCCTCAAGTTTAATCCGATCTTATTGTTCATTATGGCTCGAAATAAGAGGGCTTGATCCTATGGGAGGCTTTATGCTCGAAGTCAGACAGCTAACGCGTCGGTATGGTGACTACCTTGCCGTCGACAATGTCAGTTTTGAAATTGGGAAAGGTGAAATCGTTGGTTTGCTGGGGCATAACGGAGCGGGTAAAACCACCATCATGAAAATGATCAGTGGTTATTTGGAACCCAATCAAGGCTCGATTAAATTGGGCGGTTTTGATTTGTCAACACATGCCAAAGAGGCTCAACGGTTTTTGGGGTATTTGCCTGAAAATCTACCGCTTTATCCTGAAATGACGGTTGCAGACTATTTAGACTATGCGGCGGAACTGAAGGGTATTGATGACGCTTCAAAAGTTCGTGAAGTTCAGCGAGTTCTGGCGGCAACGGAAATTCAACCCAAAGCCTTGTCCCCTATCAATACGCTTTCTCGAGGTTACAAACAGCGTGTGGGTGTCGCTCAGGCACTGTTAGGCAACCCGAAGTTGCTGATTCTTGATGAGCCAACCAATGGCTTAGATCCGACACAAACGGATCACATGCGGACCTTGATTCAAAAGCTAGCAAAAGAAGCGACGGTCATTCTTTCAACTCATATTATGCAAGAAGTTGACGCTCTTTGTGATCGAGTCTTGATCGTACGCAACGGCCAGTTGGTTGTGGATTCTCCTTTAAAATCGTTGAAACATGCTCAGCAAATTCGTCTGGCTTGCTCATTAGGGCTAGATGAATTGAAAACACACATACAAAACATTGAGCATGTGAGCGATATTGAACCCATTAAAACCGATGTAATTGGCGGTAATGGATTCTTGGTTCATACCAATGAACCTGAGCAGGTCGGGCACCTGTGTGCTGCTTTAGCGAAATGCCTGATTGAACAGGGCGTTGAGCTGTATCAATTGCAACCTGAAGTGCAAGACTTAGAAGCCTTATTCAGAGAAGTGAATCAGGGGCGTGCGACAGGTGCTGCACAGCCTAAGGAGGTGACTCATGCAATCTAAACACATTCACTGGCGTTTGATGCAAAGAATCGCAGCCAAAGAAATCACCTTGTTCTTTGCATCTCCCATTGCTTATTTATTTTTATTGACGTTTGCCGCTGTAACGCTTTTCGTATTTTTTTGGGGAGAAGCGTTTTTTTCTCGAAACATTGCGGACGTCCGTCCATTATTTGAATGGATGCCAGTGCTGCTGATTTTCTTAGCCAGTACGTTGACCATGAGGTTGTGGAGTGAAGAGCGTCGAACAGGAACCCTTGAGTACATTCTGACTCAACCGGTTGCATTATGGCACTTTGTGGTTGGGAAATATTTAGGGTGTTTGGTGTTGTTAGCCATCGCTCTTTTGGTGACCTTGCCGCTGCCAATGACGGTCGCTGGAATGGCCAACTTGGATTGGGGCCCTGTGTTTGCCGGTTACTTGGCCACATTCCTGTTAGGTGCAGCCTATATGAGTATTGGTTTATTCATATCGGCTCGGAGTGAAAACCAAATCGTTAGCCTTATTTCAGCGACCTTTGTGTGCTCTTTATTGTATTTGATCGGTACACCAGCCATCACAGACTTTTTTGGCAACCAAGCCGGTGAATGGTTAAGGGCATTAGGCACTGGAGCACGTTTTGACGCCATTACTCGTGGGGTGATCGACTTTCGGGATCTTTATTATTATTTCAGCATTGTTGCTGTCTTTTTGTCACTGAATACCTATGTTTTGGAAAAGGAACGTTGGGCGTCAACAGGCAATAAAGCACAGCATAAAATCTGGCAACAGGTCACGGGTTTGCTGGTGATCAATGCGTTGGCCGCCAATCTTTGGCTAGGGCAAGTGCACCTATTAAGGGTGGATGCGACGGAAGGTAATCAATACTCCATTTCAGACGCGACTCAAGGATATTTAGATCAATTGCAAGAGCCTCTTTTGTTACGTGGGTATTTCAGTAGCAAAACACACCCATTGTTAGCCCCTTTAGTGCCTCAGCTTAAAGACTTAATGGAAGAATACCAAGTCGCTGGCCGAGGTCAGGTAAAAGTGGAGTTTGTGGACCCGGCATCTGAACCTGAACTTGAGCAAGAGGCCAATCAAAAATACGGCATCCAACCGGTTCCTTTCCAAGTCGCTGATCGCTATCAAGCTTCTATCGTCAGCTCTTACTTTAATGTACTGGTTCAATACGGTGATGAATATCAAGTCTTAAGCTTTCGTGACTTAATTGAAGTTCAAGCGCGAAGCGAGGCCGATATCGATGTGCAATTAAGAAACCCTGAGCATGACCTCACTCGAGCCGTCAAAAAAGTGTTAAATGCTTACCAAGCTGATGGCAATCTATTTGATACTTTAAAAGGAAAGATCGAGTTTGCTGGCTACATTTCTGGCGATGAAGCCTTGCCAGAATCCTTACAGGCGTTTAAAGCGGGTATTGAAAACGTTTTGGAAGACGTTGAATTAGACGCTGGTGATCGTTTTAGCTTTCGTTTTATCAACCCAGATGAAGAGGGTGTCGACTTTAAACAGAAACTTCTAGACGATTATGGCTTTCAACCCATGTCTACAAACCTGTTGAGTAACGAGCGTTTTTACTTTTATTTGACCTTGTCAAAAGACGGTCAAATGATACAGGTTCCAATGGGCGACTTGTCAGAAGGTGAATTTCAACGCAATTTAGAAGCGGGTATAAAACGTTTCGCCAGCGGCTTCACGAAAACCGTTGCTTGGGTGGCCCCTACACAAACGCCGAATTATGGTAATCCTTATGCGCCGTCAGGCCCCCAATACAAACAACTGGAAGCCTTTCTTGGTACCGATTTAAATGTGGTGCCTGAGGACCTGTCGGATGGAACCGTTAACGGTGCGGCCGATATTTTGGTGTTGGTTGCACCGGAAGCGTTGTCTGAAAAAGCGTTGTTTGCCGTGGATCAGTACTTAATGCAAGGCGGCACCTTGGTGTTGGCAACCTCGCCTTACAGCGCTGAGTTTGCAAATCGCAGTTTATCGATGAAATCGGTTAACAGTGGTTTGTCGCCATGGCTGAAACATCTTGGTATTGAAATGGATGCCTCTTTCGTTTTAGACCCTCAGAGCACGGCGTTCCCGGTTCCTGTAACGCGTCAGGTTGGGGCCTTTCAATTTCAAGAAATGAAAATGCTGGACTACCCCTATTTTGTAGATGTGCGCAGTGAAGGGTTGAATGGGGATAATCCAATGGTGTCCGAGTTGCCGCACGTCACCATGCCTTGGGCATCTCCCATTCAGCTGAATCAAGAAAAATTGGCTAACTACAAAGTAACAGAGCTGTTGCGATCAAGCCCTGATTCGTGGACGTCATCTTCCACCGATGTTGTGCCTCGCATGACCGCGAGCGGAGTAAGCTCCTTTGAGCCTGAGGGTGAACCTCAATCACAATTATTAGGTGCCATGATTCAAGGTCGCTTTGACTCTTATTTTTCAGATAAGGACTCTCCTTTGTTGGCTAATGAGGTTGCTGAGACTGCATCGAAGGAAACCGCGGATCAAGACGCCGCTGCTTCTATGGTTGTGAACAGCATCATTAAACGTTCGCCAGAATCCGCCCGTATTATTTTGTTCAGTTCTAATGACTTCTTAAGAGATCAGGTAATGCGTTTGGCTGGTTCTGCTCAGCAAAGTGAATACCTAAGTGGGGTTCAGCTAATAGCCAACGCGGTTGATTGGTCTCTAGAAGATGCTGGGTTGTTGAGCATTCGTGGCAGAGGGCACTTCAATCGCACCTTGCCGCCAATGGAGCAAGGGCAGCAAATGATCTGGGAGTACGTCAACTACGGCTTGGCGCTTATCATGATTGCACTGATCGCTTTTTTGCAAAAGTCGATGAAAGTGCGTCGAGAGCGTCAATACCACCAAGCCTTTGTGCAGCAATGAGTCGGAGGTGATTTATGAAAAAAAATATACAAGGTTGGTTGTCGGGTTTATTTGCATTACAACTGGGCATTGCAGGCTTCCTTTATTGGGGGCAGCAACACTCAGGAGAAGCGAATGTACAAGCATCATTGCTGGGCGTTAAGCAAGCCTCCATAGAATCTATTCGTATTAAGGGCGAAGACAGCGGTGATGCCCAAGAGGTTGAGTTGATCTTTCAAGATGGCAGTTGGCAGTTGGCGAATCTGGATAAATTGCCAGCGGATGAGGTTCAGGTCAAACACTTGTTAGATAAGTTGACCGACTTGAAGACTCGGTGGCCAGTTGCCAAAACAACCAGCGCTCAAAAACGATTTGAGGTGTCTGAGGATCAGTATCAGCGAAAAATTGAGCTGAAAACGGATCAAGGGACCCGAGTGCTGTACGTTGGGACGTCGCCGGGTTTTCGTAAAACCCATGTGCGTTTGGCAGATCAAGAGCCTATTTATGCGTTGGGCTTGAATGTATACGAGTTGCCCGTGGAAACAAATCAGTGGCTTAAAAAGGATTTGCTTGCTGTTAAAGAGGTGACGTCTATACGCAGTTCAGGGTATTCGCTGGTCAAAGAGCCAGAAGGAGATTGGGCTTTTGAGGAAAGTGATAAACATGAAGCTTCAAGCCCCAAACAGGTTGATCAAACTCAAGCCAAGGCATTGGAAGGGCGCTTAACTGCTCTTCGTGTGAATAAAGTGGCTCAGGAAGTGCCAGAGGCGCTGAATTGGAAATCTGTTAAAGCCAAAAACCTTGATGCTGAGTTTGAATGGCAGCTGGCGGCTAAGGACAATCAGTTCTGGATTCGCCGACCCAATCAAAAGCCCGTCTTTGAAATTGATCAATCAACCTATGAAGGTTTGGTGAATGTCCAGCAGGCACAATTGGCGATGGCTGAGAAGTTGTCGCCTGAAACGGATTCTAATCAGGTTGACATGTTGGGTTCAGAGTCTCCATCGACGCCAGAGGTGCAAAGTACTGCGGATACACGATAATGATGCAGGTGCTTACTGCAAACACACATGCCTTAACTTGAATCCAGAGGGCACAAGTTAGGTTCTGCATACCCCAGCGGCATCCCTCGTCGTTGGGGCTTTCATCATTTACTCAGTCTTAACCCATTGGTTTTTCATTCAACCTCTGCTTTCCCATTTACAAAATTGTTGTTGCTCTGAATTGAACTCAAAAGCCTCAAATTGTCTTATCCTGTCAGTCTATATACAGTGAACTAATTCGATTAAATAATCTTTATCGATTGAATGGAGTGAGTGTGAGCAGTAAAGCCGTTTTTCTGTATCCCTTGTTATTGATGCTGGGATCACAAAATTTGAGTGCCGAGTCTTGTGATCTTTCAAAAGCGATGTCTGCCTACGAATTTAAACAGGCAGGTTTATGGAAGCTTTCAGAGCGAGAAAGAAAGTACTTAGAGGATTACCTAGGTTTAGCCGCCTGTCCTAAAAAGGTGACAAAGCCAGCAGTTGATTACAAAGGACAGCATTACACCATTGAACATATTCATCAGGACTCTATGGGTGATAAGGTTTTTTCTATACAAGGAAAGCCTTTTGAAGTGCGATTTGGCTTTGATAAAGGGTGTAAAACTTTTCGTAAAGGTGATCGCGTAGGGTTTAAAGAGGATGATCCTTTTGATGGGATGTTCGTTTGTGTATTTAAAACACTGATTAATTTGGAGTCAGGTGAGCAATGCCAAGTCAGTTGTTAGGGGCGTAAATCAAACAGAGAGGCGAGCAACAGCCTCCCTGTATCGGTGAAGCTATTTGTCAGAATTCGGAGCGCTTAGGTTCGTGATAAGGCGCTCCATTAAGGCTTCAAACTTTTGGTAGTCTTTAGCGTTGAGTTGCTCTTTGAAGCTGTCTGCCAATCGAGAGTATATTTGATGCTGCATTTGCTCAAGGTGAGTTCGCCCCGAGTCGGTTAATAGAATATGCTGCGCTCTGGAGTCGTATCGGCATTGTACCCTATGAATCAATCCCCTTGATTCGAGCTTTTTAGCCATGACGCTCGCTGATGATTTCTGGACTTGCATCTCAGCAGCCAAAGATGACAAATGCGAGCGATCATTTTTTTCGTCTGACTCTCCCTCGTAGGCTTCTGCCAGTGCCACGGTGAAAAGGTAGTCAAATTCACTAATGGTAAGCTCGAACTCCAGCGCCCCGCGTTCCTGTGAAGACCACAATCTGGAAAAGTGGCGGTGCATGTGTAATAGGGCAAGATCCAACTTCATGAGCTTATCAGGGTCCAAAAACCTCACACTCTACCCGCTGGAACTTAATAGTCAAGATGAACAAGCAGGTACATTAATTATAAAGCATTGACTCTTGGTGGTATTCGTTATATGTTAGATAGCCTAACTATACGAATGTAGGCGAGATCTTGCGATATGACAACAAAAGTGTGTGATACTTCACCCAGTACAGCCTGGTCTGATGAGCTGGCTGATTGGTATTCCGCTAATCATGGGGTTCACCCGTCTCATGAAATTGTGGTCTCGACATGCATAGAGCACCTGTGCACTTTAGAGAATAAAGAAACGCTAACTTTGCTGGATATAGGCTGTGGTAATGGATCGGTCGTTCAGGCGTTAGCAAGTCAATTGCAATGTGATCGCATCATTGGAGTAGACCCAACTCCTAGAATGATAGAAATCGCCAGCGAAGCAACACGAAACCAAGGGTTGCTCACCCAAACGGAATATTACGTGTCAGGCGCTGAATGTTTACCTGTGGTGGATCATGAAGTTGATTGGGCATTAGCCATTTATTCTGTTCATCACTGGCATGACTTGGTTATGGGGTTAACCGAAGTGAAAAGGGTGCTGAATCCTGCTGGTCGCTTCTTTGTGGTGGTAGAAGAACGACCTGATCTCGATGCTGATTGTTCCGAGTTAGCCATAAAAGAAAAGATAGAAGCCAACGGCTTTTTACTGGAAGCACAGGCGACTCATAAAACGGATGCCTACCATTGTTATTTGTTGCTTTTCAGGTTGCCGAATTGAATCGGTTTTGGGCATTAATATTTTCCCCTGTGTTGATTAAGACAAAAGTATTTATCGTTTAAGATAATGATTGCTTGAACAATCAAGTTAGAGTGGATGTTGTTATGAATGAAGCTGAGCGTTTAAAGTTACTGTCAATGGACGAAGCAAGCTTTGAACAAGCCATTGGGTTTACCCAAGAAGATTGGTTAAATATCAAAGCAGGTCTTCGGGCCCGAGAAGAGCAAGCGCCCGCCATTCCAGGCTCTTTAGCTCCCGAATTTAGCGCCATTAGGCTGAATGAAAAGGGAGAGCTGACCCAAGAGCACTTATCCTTAAAGCAGTTGAAAGGTAAGGTTATCGGCTTGGTATTGGGCAGTTATTCTTGCCCTGTATTTCGTTCTCATATACCTCGAATCAATAATATATATGCTGAGTTAAAGGATGTTGTCAATTTTGCTCAAATTTATACTTATGAAATGCATCCGGTAGATGGCTGGTTGGTTCAAGTAAACCTAAAGGATGAGGTGATCGTTAAACAACCTACATCCTTAGAGGAAAGAGCCGCTGTGGCGAAAAGCTGGATGATGAGCCAGAGTATTGAAATGCCAGTGGCGCTTGATCATATGGATAATGTTATTGATGCGTTGTATTCCGGCGCTCCAGAAAGACTGTATGTCATTGATGAATCTGGCATCATACGCTTTAGAACGTCTCCAGGGCCATTTGATCACTCTGAGGTTGAGGGCTGGGGTAGGGCACTTCAAAAGTGCATTGAGGCATGTTAACTGAACGTTCTTGACGCGTAACAAACGATAGGTTTGCATTCTCACTAAAAACAGTCCCAGGGAGGGGAGACCTGGTAAAGTGTTGAGAAAAAGTCAATAAATGCTCGAACCTTTGGAGCTAAAAATTGACGATCGGGATACATGATATATATCGACAATTCTAACAATTCATATTCAGGCAACAATCGAATCAATCGACCATCCTTAATATCTTTACCAACGACGAATGTTGGCATTCGGGCTATTCCTAAACCAGAGAGTACAGCTTCACGAATGGCTAAACTGTTGTTCATTTGTGTTTGGCTTTCGATGCTAATTGTTTTTGAACCCTTTGCTGATTTCAGTGCCCATTCGTTTGGCGATTGCTGATATTGATAGGTGATAATATTGTGATGAATGAGCGCCTCTGGGCTTTTAGGAAAGCCATTTTTCTGAATGTATTCAGGAGCTGAAACAATAACGTGTTTACAAGGCGCCATTTTTTTTGCGATCAGATTGCCATCAAGCTGTTGAGTGATGCGTATGGTTAGATCAAAGTCGTCTTTGATCATATCAACCTTTTTGTCATCCATATTGAGATTGATGGATAATTCGGGGTGGAGCGCCTTTAGAGCGGTTAAATTGGGTGCAATGTGCATAATGCCGAACGAATGAGGAGCGTTAATTCTAAGGACTCCTCTTGGGCTGCCCTGAAGAATTGAAACTTCCTCCTCAGCGGTTTGTAAGGTTTCTAGTCCTTTGACCGATTTGTTGTAGAATACTTGCCCTATCTCCGTTAATTGTAAGCGTCTGGTGCTGCGAATTAATAACTTTACCCCCAATTGATTCTCTAATCTGGAAATGTTTTTACTGATCACGGATTTTGAAGTTTGTAATTGATCTGCCGCCGCTGTAAAAGAACCTGACTGAACGACACATACAAAAATTGCGATGTCATCTAATCGTGAACGTTGATTAAGATTGGTAAACATTTAAGAACATTGAGTTGACAAAAGAGTGGTTTATTAGATTACTAGGGGGCAATAAACTTTGCAATAACTCTATTTTTGAATGTGGGTGTTTTCTCTTGAAATATATGTGCTCGATATTTCTCAAACGCGATATGGCTGTTGCTTTATTATCGTTGATAGGGTGCGGTGTATTATTGGGGCTTTCCACGAATATAGCGAAATATGCTTATCTGCAAGGTGTTTCTGCGTTGCCATTTCTTGCAGGCTCCCTTGCAGGTGCTACGGCTGTACTCTCATTGATGTTGGCTAAGCAAGTTAGAAAAATACACTTGTCGAAACCATTAATAGGGTATCTCTTGATTTCGGCGTTTTTTTCAGTAGCAGGATCTAACTTTATATTGTTCAGTGCAATTCCCTATGTGGGTGTTAGTTATATCGCTTTGACAATGACGTTACCTCCATTGCTAACATACGTGATTGCTTTAGTACTGAAGGTGGAAAGCTATAATGTGTGGAGAGCTGGTGGGGTAGTGTTTGCATTTGCAGGTGCGGCTCTGTTGGTAATATCAAAATGGAGTCTACTTGGTGTTAATCAGCAATGGGCATTAATAGCATTGCTGGGTCCCCTATTATTAGCCATGGGTAATATCTATCGGAGTGCTCAATGGCCACAAGGATTTAAGCCTGAGCAGTTGGCTTTAGGAATGTTGTTTGTAGCAGCAATGATGTTAATACTTGTCGGTTTTATCCACCCTAAATTATCTTTGAGTATGCCACTCAATAGAACATCAATCGGATTAATCGTTTTTCAGTCTTTTGTATTTGCTGGTCAATTTTTATTGTTGTTTATTCTGCAGCGCACCGGAGGGCCGGTTCTATTAAGTTTAATTGGTTCTGTTTCGGCTTTATTTGGGGTGCCTGTTGCTGTCTTTCTTTTAGGTGAAGCTTTGTCGCCTGTATTCATACCTGCAGCTGCGCTTATTGTATTCGGTGTCATGTGCATGTTATTTGGGCAAAGTATTGTTCAGGTAGAAGTGGATGCTTAGATACCAATATTTAAAATATTAATGCTCAGTCAAAAAATGAGAGTTTGAAATGAATAGATTGCTTGTGGTACAGAGCAGTTTGAATGAAGATGAAAGCCAATCAAGCCAATTAACTCGCTACTTTTCTGAGCTGTGGCAACATTCGTTCCCAGGTGGTTCAGTATTGATTCGAGACGTTGTAAAAAGACCTGTATCACATTTAAGTGCGGAACGTCTTAAAGCAATCACAATGTCAGAAAAACAAACCTTGAAAAAGCGATGCTCAATAGTAGAAGAGGCTGATATTTTTCTGCAAGAAGTCGTTGATGCAGATATGATCGTTATTGGAGCACCAATGTATAACTATAGTATAGCTAGTCAGCTCAAATCTTGGTTTGATCACTTAGCTCGTGCAGGTGTGAGTTTTAAATACACTGGAAAAGGGCCGGTTGGGTTGTTGAGTAGTAAACCGGTGATTGTGATTTCCACTAAAGGTGGTCATTTTCAAGGAAAAGGTATTGACCACCAATCCCCTTTTATTAAACAATTTTTTGAGTTTATAGGCATTCATGAAACGTACTTTGTACATGTCGAAGGTTTAGATCTTGGCAAAGAAGTTCAAAAGGAATCCATAAAAGAAGCTAAGACTAAAATCGCTCAAATCATTAGAGAGCTGGAGAATCATTAACCTTGATGAAGAGCCTCTTTCTATGGGCACCCGGTAGTGACGCCCCCAAAAGTAGGCGTATTTCCTGCTGCTGCTGGTTCTTCATAAGTAACTGTGCAATTGGGGTCTTCATCTATTGTGAACGTTGCGATTGTGCCAATCACGGAGAAATCCACCTTGCTGGTGTCAATGGCCTTATCTATCAGGTTGGCTCCCCCTCCGTAGGCCCAGGGGTATCCGTGATTAGTCCTGATGACGATACCATCAATCGTCACTTGAGACTCCCCAGTTTTAATACAACCAATGTCCATCATGCAGGCAGAATGAACGATGAAAGCTGTTGAGCGTAGGGAGCCATCAATGGATTTCCTTAATGCACTCTTTGCTTCAGTACTAAAATCCATAAGTCTTGGCAGTGCAAAAGCGGCCAAAATACCCAAGATGATGATCACCATAATCAATTCTATAAGGGTGAAGCCTTTATTTGTCTTTACAATCACTTAGAGCAACCCTTTCAATGAGAAAGCACATACCCATCACTGAGATGATAGTACAAATGTGCCCAGCCTTAAGAGCTCGTAGTGCAAATTGCTCAAAAGTATTGATCTGAGTGGGTGCCCACTTTAGCCCTAAACTGCGAGGCAAGTTCTATTAAAAGCTTAAGTTTGTTGGGGTTTTCAAAAGTGGCCGTTATAGTGCGTGTCTGGATTTATGTTTCATGTTGAATGACTGTACGGAGCTAAAAGTATGTTTGAGTGGTTGATGGACCCTAATGCCTGGATTGGGTTGATGACGTTGACGGTATTAGAGATCGTCCTGGGTATTGATAACATAGTCTTTTTGTCTATCGTGGTTTCTAAACTGCCTGAGCACCAAAGGGAAAAAGCCAGAAAAATTGGCCTTACTTTGGCCATGGGCATTCGATTGCTGCTACTTGCTTCCATTAGCTGGGTCATGTCGTTGACGACCCCCTGGATCACTTTATTTGGAATGGAGTTGACCGGGCGAGATTTAATTTTGATGGGAGGAGGGCTGTTCTTAATTGGCAAGGCATCTACGGAGATTCATCATTCGATTGAAGTGCATGAAGAAAAGAAGGTGACGGCAACGACCTTTGGTGCAGCCTTGATTCAAATTCTTTTATTGGATGTTATCTTTAGTTTGGATTCTGTCATTACCGCGGTTGGTTTGGTTGAAGAACTAACGGTCATGATGATTGCGGTCGTGATTGCGGTCGGTGTCATGATGTGGGCCGCAAAGCCAATCAGCGATTTTGTTGAGAGACATCCCTCAGTGAAAATGCTTGCCTTATCCTTTCTCATTTTGGTTGGCTTTATGCTTCTGATAGAAGGCTTTGGGGTGCATGTACCTAAGGGTTATATTTACTTTGCAATGGCCTTTAGTTTGGGTGTCGAGATGCTTAATTTACTGCGCCGCAAAAAGTTAGCTGAAAGGGTAAAGTGAAGTAACGTGCATCTTCTATTTGGTGTCATCAATAATGAGGGCCAGTTAATACGTTGGCCCTTTATAAAGTAGCCGTTTCATAAAACTCAGTAAGGGATAAACTCCTCAGAATCCCCAGGGATTTTTGGAAAACGACCTTCGCGCCAATCCTGCTTTGCTTGTTGCATGCGTTCTTTGGTGTAAGCGACAAAGTTCCATTCGATGAGGGGTGTTTCTTCAAAGGACTGCCCCCCAAGCCAGATAAAACGAGTATTTTGAGACGCTGTTACCTTCGTATCTTTCGGATCTAAAACAGCAAACTCATGGGCTCTTAGTACTGTCTCTCCGATATTTAGTTCGCCCCATTGTACATATATAGCGGTTTCGAAGACTGGATTCGGATGTGCTAGATCCGTGTTGGCATCTAATACAATGTCTAAATAGAGGGTAGGGCTATAGGTCGTAACGGGCGCTTTCATACCAAAGGCTTCCCCTGCGATTAAACGCATAAGTGTGCCCGGAAGCATCTTGTGCGGTAGATTTTCCTTTGTAACGTGCAAAAAGGCAGGGTCGATTTCGGTTTGTTCTTTGGGAAGAGCCAGCCAGGATTGTAAGCCATTCATGTTGTGAGGTTGGCAGTGGACTTCAAGTGTTTCCCGCTCTGAGTGGACAATCCCTTTTCCAGCCGTCATCCAATTTACATCACCTGGACGAATTTCGATGCAATTACCTAGACTGTCGCGATGAAGCATGGCGCCTTCAAATAAATAACTTAAAGTGGCTAATCCTATGTGAGGGTGAGGTCGAACGTTTATGCCTTGACCGGCTGGAAATTTGGCTGGCCCCATATGGTCCAGAAAAATGAATGGGCCAACCATGCGTTGTTCAGCTGAAGGAAGGATTCGTGTTACTTCAAATCCCCCTAAATCCTTGGTTTTAGCCTTAACTAACCGTGCCACCCAGGTCGCTCCTTGGATTCAGCGGAATGATGATCGCTCATTAAAGACTAGCGTATACTAAATAACCGCCCAATATCAGTAGACTATAGGTCATGATTTGGGTGAAAAGTTGTTCAGAAATATGTTCTTTAAGCCATAATCCCACTCGAATGCCAAGCCAAGCGAGGGGCAGCAAAACGACTGAAAATAACCCGACCTCTAAATTAAGAGCGCCCACTAAAGCGTAGGTCGGGAGTTTTATCAGGTTCATGAATCCGATAACAACGGCTGATGTGGCTAGGATCGCGTCTTTATTCAATTGAGCTTTTAGGAAGTAGATGGTGAGTGGAGCGCCTCCGGCATGGGCGACGAAACTGGTAAAGCCTGATATACAGCCAAAGCAATGAGGAGCCCATTTCGGTAAACCAGTATTAGATTCTTTTTTGAAGGGCTTGAGTAGTTGATTTAAAGCAAAAAGAACGGAAAGTAAACCAATGCACAATTTTAGAGCGGTTGGGTTGATCCACTTAAACAGTAAGCTGCCTATGAAAATGCCAATTAAGGCTCCAAGAGCAAGCGACTTAAACACATCTTTTCGGTAGCCCTGCCAGTAGGCTTTGACATTGAGGGCATCCATAAACAGCAATAGTGGGAGGAGTAGAGCTGCAGCGAGTTTGGGGTCCATGACAATGCTCATCATGGGCACCGCAACCACGCCAGTGCTGCCTGCAAAGCCGGACTTGGATACCCCTGTTAAGAACACCCCAATTGCTGCCAGTACCCATAAGGTGGAGCTGTACTGCCCTAAGCTGCTTAACCACTGTTCCAGCATTCGTATCTATCCCTCGACTTTCTAAACGGATTAGCACTCGGTAGCCTATCACGGGCACAGTAGAAAGCTAAAAATTGGCACCAATTTTAGAAAAGGCTTGATTTATCAGAGTGTTAGTGTAATATAGACAGCAATTCGTCGGGGCGTAGCGCAGCCTGGTAGCGCACCAGTATGGGGTACTGGGGGTCGCAGGTTCAAATCCTGCCGTCCCGACCATGAGTCCTTATAAATCAAGGACTTACAAGTTAAGAGATACTAACTTTTCCCCTCAAATACCCCTGTTTTACCCCCTTTTGGACACATCCTGGTCACAAATTCAAACCAGCTTACCTGCTCTAGATTGTTGTTTTTGATCATTTTCTTACTCTCCAAAATCTTAAAAAGACGCTTGTGGCTTGGCATTTTAAGTCTGTTGGTTGTATCGCTTTAGAGTCCATCCCCACACAAGGAATAAGCTTTACTACCGGCATTCTCTAATCCACTGGGAACCCAACGTGCATAGACTTGTGCAGTCACGAGCACACTTGAATGTCCCATTTGTTTTGATACCCAAGCTAAAGGTTCTCCAGCAGACAACATCATTGATGCAAAGGTGTGTCGTGTTTGATACGGGTACCGGTAACGAACCCCTGAAGCTTCAAGGGCAGGTTTCCAAATACCTTTACGAATAGATTGATCGTTCTTTAAGTCTCCACCTGTTCTTGGATGTTTAAAAACTCTTCCTCCTTCTTCACCACTGAAATTGAATTGACTCTCTAAGGCAGATCGAGCTGGAGGGAGCATAATAACTTCTCGATGACCTGATTTGGTTTTGGTGCTTTCGGCATGCTTGGATGCGGTGGTGATTGCCTTGTTAACCGAGACAAGACCTTGCTCGAAATCTATATCTGACCACTCAAGGGCAATGATTTCTGAGGTTCTTAAACCAGACCAAAAAGCAAATTGAATGAGGTTCTTTGCTTGGCCATTAGTCGCAGCTAGTATGGCTCTCTGTTCGTCTGGGGTGAATGGGTCAATTCTTGATGGGGCAGGGGCTTCCGGCCTTTTATAGCCCCAGTCTTTCAAAGGGTTCTTGGGAATAAGTTCGTCTTGAACGGCATCTTCTAAAGCAACCCTTAGTGGGCTGATAAGATTCGCTATTCGTTTGTTTGAGACGTCAAGAGTGCTGACCCATGCCCTTACATCTGAGCGTCTTAGGTCTACAAGCAAGAATTGACCTACTGCTGGGATAATTGAGTATTCCATTGTTCGTTGATACTCCCTAAAAGTACTGTGTTTGAGTAGAGGTTGCTTCTCTGTAAGCCACTGGCGAACATAATCAGCAACTGTCCTGTTTCGTGAGTCCAGAATTCTTGGGAATTTCTCAGCATTCTTACTATTTGGAAATGTCTGGGCATAATCAAAGGTACCTTGTTCAATGGCATCTATGATTCTTGCGCGGAAGTTGGCTGCTTTTTTTAGATTTCCAGGAGTGGGCTGGAGACGAAGCGTCTCTCTGCATCGTTTACCTCTGTACCTGAAATCAATTGTAATGGAGCCAGCGCTTCTGCTGATGACACCTTCGTACTTTTTACCCATTCTGATACTCCTTTAATGCTGATTAAAATTCGGCTATCGGGTGCCTTAACCCATTGTTTTCCTTCCCTCCATTGTTTGCGGTCAATCTTGTG
>CANMOZ010000004.1 GCA_947499545.1 uncultured Saccharospirillaceae bacterium | reverse complement strand
GTGAATCGTTTTTTCATGTTCTTCATCCTCTTATAGGTGAGAACACTACTCAGTTTTGGCTGGTCTAGAAAGAGGGGAGCAGGTCAGGGCTTTATACCCACTTCAACAGAACTATGGCTTATTTATCCTAGCAGGCAATCTTTAACTCCAGCGGTTCGCTTGCTTAGAGATCATGTTCAAGAAAAATGTTCTCAGGTAATTCTAAAGCTAAGGCAGGCAAACATAATCAATGATATTGATCACGTATAGAACTAACACGCCCCAAGCCGTACAGTAATCCGCCCAAAAAGCCAGTGCCTATGGGCGGAAAAATAAGCCTGCTTGATCAATCGGCTAAGAAAAGAGGCCAGGATTGGTTTGCCGGAGATTGGCATTCTGTCGGGTAGTCTCCCTCTAAAACTTTCCCGTAGCTCAATCCCGAATGAAAGGTGAAACCTTTTGAGCCAGCTTCGGCAGCAGCCATCACCATATCATGGCCATTAATGCGCCTTTTCAGATTTCCCCAGGAGACATCACAGCCATTGAAACCATACGACATTTGCTTGTAAACACGCTTTTTGTTCAAAAACAGCGGCCAAGATTCATTGGTTGGAGATTCACAGCCTTCAGGGTAAGATCCAACCATTAATTTGCCGTATGCTAGCCCTGGGTGATACGTAAACCCTTCTGCATCTGCTGCTTCTGCTCGAGCAATCATCTCTTCTTCTGTCGTGCTTCTATAAAGTTTACCCCACTCAACTTCGCAGCGGTTATAGCCAAAGTCTTGCTGCTCGTAAGCTTGTGTTTGAAGTAAATAAAGTGGCCAGGATTCATTACTAGGAGATTGACAGCCGGAAGGGAAAAAGCCTTTCATAACCTGCCCATATTTCAAGCTGGGGTGATAAGTATATCCAACCGCGTGAGCGTCAATAGCTAAAGCTTCGATCTCTTCTTTCGAAATATTTTTCTGGAGTGACCCCCACTCCACATCACACTTGTTAAACCCGTAGGGCATAAGTTCAAAACTTGTATTGACGGCTGCATTACTTTGCAAAGCCATCATCGTAAGAGCTGCCCCAATTCCAATTTTTTTTAGTCTTTTCATCGTTCAGTTCTCTGATAGTGTTATTTTGCCGCATTCTAACAATTGAGTTTGAATGCGGTATAGAATTACCTAAAGTGGATTATATTTATATCTAGCTATTCTCATCAAAAGCTGCATCAAGTGCAGCGTCTAAATACGTCATTTTATCTATTATGCGATCAGGTTCGCATATCGGACTACCCTATCCTGCTCTAGCTTTTAGAGTTTCTACAGAATAAAAGGTGATAGTCCGGAAACGCCTACAATGCGTGATATTTATGTATTTTTTTCGGTAGGACAACCGCCTTGAAAACAAAATCCCTACAGCAAAGATTATTCAATTCGAATTAAACACTGTTTTGCATCAAGCTGGCACTGATTTGTTCTGCCCAGACAGAAAAATATGTTTTATATGGTTTTATTGTAAAACCTACCACGCAGTGACTTATGTATCAGTTAACAAAAAGGCTGTAATTCTTTACAAGTTTTTCTTGCTTCAAGTATTCTCAAAAGAGTTTTTTTCATAATACTAAAAGTTAGAAAAGTGGTAATCGACAACATAGAACCAATGCCAGCAATTGATGAGGATAGGCTGATGCCTGTAGCTATACAAAAAAAATTCTCGGTTTATTTTTCTGATCATTTGCCAGACATAGAGCTGGTTGCACATGATCAGTTACTAAAGGATAAAGGAGTGAGTGGACTGGGCAATCATTCAAATAAAGTATTGGGAGTTATATATCCTAAAGATAGCAATGAAGTGCAAAATATTATCTCAGTTGCCAGCCAATTAAATGCTACAATCTACCCAGTCTCATGCGGTAACAATTGGGGTTATGGAAGGAGCTGCCCACCTAAAGAAAACAGCTTTATTTTAGATATGCGTAAAATGAATCGCATTCTGGATTTTGATAATGAACTCGGTTCAGTAGAAATTGAACCTGGTGTCACTCAAGGGCAACTGTCCGAATATTTAAGAAACTCAAATTGGATGATCGATTGCACAGGAGCAGGGCCTAATACAAGTATTATTGGCAATATCCTTGAAAGAGGATTTGGACATTCACCATTAGGGTATCGTTCACGACATTTTAGCGTTACTGAATTTATTGCGTCAAATGGTGAGTTATATTCTTTCTCAAGCTCAAAAAAGCATATTGGCCGCTCGGGCTTGAGTGCAGGTGTCCATGAAATTTTTACGCAGAACAACTTAGGCGTTGTAACCAAAGTAAGGTACGAATTGGTTAGGCGTCCTGAAGCAAGCTTGCGTTGTATTGTTAAGCTATCGGCGAAGTCTTCTATCCGCAGCTATATTGATATTATGCGGGAATTGAAATCGGAAGGAACAGTTGATGCATTGCCTCATATCGCCAATCATTATCGCATGTTGGGAATGTATACACAGTTTGATTTCGAAAGCTGGAATCCGAAAAAAACAGCGTCAAATGAAGATGTAAGCTCACTTATAAAGCAGTTTAATATTTCACCATGGATGGCTACATTCAGTATTTTCGGATGTTCATCTGTTGCCAAAGCAAAGGCAAAAAGAGTAAAAAACAAACTAAAGCATATTGCGAAAGTTTACATTATCCCTTACCACTGCTTCGAAAAGGCTTTGTCTGTTTCAAAATTTCTATCTACTTATACAAGGTGGATTCCAAATATCTCTTCAATTCACAAGAGAACTGAAGAAATCAAAAATGCAATGGGTATTTTTGAAGGTAATCCAGATTATGTTGCTCTTAAAGGCTGTTATTGGCGAAATAAAAAAAAGCCCAATTTGATGCAAGACCCCATTACTAACGGCTGTGGTTTTTATTGGTTGGCACCGACCCTTCCTTTGATTGGCAGTGATGTGGGTATGTGTTTAGATATCACAGAAAAAGAACTCAACAGATCTGGTTTTGAATTAGCTGTCACCTTAACGGCTGTGACTTCTAGCCTGTGCCAGGCAGTGATCAGCGTATACTATGATACGACCAATGCTGATGAAATTGAAAGAGCATGTGCTACCGTCAAGAAACTTAGGAAGATTTATCTTCAAAAGGGTTGGGTACCCTATAGAAGGTCTGTAGATGAAATGCCAATACGAGAATCCATTGAAAAAGATGCTCTTATATTTAGAAAGAAAATCAAGCAGGCTTTTGATCCAAACAATATTATTGCGCCTGGTCGTTATGAGAGCTAGGGAACGAGTATGAAATTTCTTTCAATTGAAAAAATTAAAAGCAAGAGTCAATTGATCCAATTCATGAAAAAATACCATGAGAATTCAGGCAATGATGTCAGTATTGATTTTTTAGAAAGGGCTTCGGTTGTACGAGGCATCTATAGTAAGCAAGAAAATCTAATAGGTGGCTATGTTCTAAATGCAAATAGACCGCATCGCTATATCTCAGACATTCCAATAGACGCCGCGTTGCACAACTCAATCCCTACAGAAAGTGACATGGTGGAAGGGTGTTGTATCTGGATGACAAAAGAGATCAATTCCTTTCAACGTGGATGGGTTTACCTTACTATTTATTACGATTACATCTCGCTGGGGAAGCGTTATATGCTAGGTGCTTCAACAGAACCAAAGGTAGTAAAACTACAAAGACTTATATTTCCTAATGTCCTTTACGAAGGGCCTATTGGCCATGCGCCCTGGTGCTGCATGTATTTTGGAACAAAAAGGCATATGGCAAAGCTATTACTCATCATATTGAGCAAATATTGGGTTGGAAGTCTTATAAAGATAGGGAAGCGCCCTACCAGGAACGTATAAACATACCAAGCACTGCTGCATCTTACTGAAGCAGTGCTAATGTATAGATAAGGACTGATTTTCGACTTTAAAATGAACCTATTTTTATTCCGAAAAATAATTTGAAACGGGGAGCCGAGCCCATTCGAATGGTATATTATGATCTTTTGCGTATTGCTCAATTAATTCAATTGCTTCATCTACTCGATCTAAATACACATTGGCTGACTCTTGATGAAAGCCTATAGAAAAATAGACATTTCGCTCTGGATGCTGATTAAAATGCCTTGCATTTTGTTTGAATATATTGAACATTCCTGATGCGGAAATGTAATCTGCCAGAATTGCATTATCTGGAATCTCTGTAATCCTTGATTCCCCTTCTTGTGAAATGATATATGGCTGAGAAACAGTATCTATATTACTCCATTTATGCTGCAGCCATTCGAATAAATTTGCATACCGCTCTCGACTTGTTTCATCCATTAATTCTGGTGGCACTGCTGAAGAATCAACAGTAAAACCTGTTTCAGATAAAGCAGATACAATTTGAGACCCCAATAACCAGCCTCCAGCTCTAAAAGAAGTAGGCTCTGAAAACCCTTGGGTGACAAGAGTATTTTTACTAAATTCTATGATGCTTTTAATTTCTTCTTTCGAATAAGCACTTATGTTTACGGCAAGTCCACAATCTTTTGGGGGAGTACATTTTTCAAGATCAACGGGGTCGTTTGTATGCATTTGAGGCCCAGTTCTAAAGGTTACTCCGCTGGCTTCAACCAGAGATTTCCAGCCATGAACATGTAAACCGTGCTCGTCATTGTCTCGCAAGACCGACTGAATTAAATGAGTAATAGCGCTATGATCAGCACCTTCTTTAGTATAATAGGCAGCGTTTAAAAATTGGAGCAGCCCTATATTTGGATGGTCATTCCTGAACTTTATCATTCTTTGAATATTGACATTTTCTTGCTTTAATTCATAGGATTTATGCGTATTTTCATCTAAGCCTTCCCAATCAACGCTAATAATACCAACAATTTTTCCTTGAGCATAAACTTGAGTTTGCACCATTGTTCCAAGAACAGCGGAAGCCACGCAGCATAATAAATTCACTTTTTTATTCATGTTAACCCCGAGATGAGAGAAAAATTCATTGTAGGGTAAAAGAATATTGCTAAGTGTGATGTTGTTGGGATTTTATTGTTTTAGCTGACTTAAGAAGGCAGCGGAAATTAAACCGCTGCCATGAAAAAATTACATCCAGTCCCAATATGTACTAAAAGTACCATCAGGGAAATGCATGCTATGAATGGCCTCCGTTGGCGGAAAAATACCTCCACAGCTTGGGTAATAGTAAGGAGTAAATATGGCATCACCATACGAGAAGTTAAAGTTTAAACCTTGACGCATTGTTTTGAATTGACCGTTATAATAACAAACTTGGCGCGCATCAATGCTTAAACTTTTACGGTCCGTTCTGCGATAAAGTACTTTTTGATCAAACGAGACTCGCGTTGGCCCAATCATATAATCAGTGCCAATCCCCATGAGAGAGCAAGCGGGGTTACACTCATCCACCCACCACGCACCGGTTTCCTTTTGATTATTCCAGATAACGATGTCACTTCTTGGAAATGGTTTGATATGTAAATACACAGCATCCCAATACTTGGTGTAACCGTCATTGTAAGCACCATACACTTCGGTAACTCCCGCAGCTTGAAAGCTAGGGTGCTGATCAAATCTCGTAGGCCCGGTAAAATGATCTCCATTCCAAACCCAGAACACATCCTTTTGCACGATGAGCGAGTTGTTGTAATTGTATTTCCCTGTATTCCAGGCGGCTGTTAAATCAGGATCAACCGCTCCACCCAGTGGCCCATTTTCCCAGTTTGGTAGGCCATGCAAAGAGAACCAGCCGCTTGTCCAATGACTGCCTGTGGTATTTTCAGACCGTATGCGGCACTCATACTTTGCCGTACACAAAAGAGCGCTAGATCCACTCGAGTTCCATGCGGCGGATATGGCTTTCGATGTATAAAATACCTCACCAGCCCCGCCAGACCCTCCATCACCGTCTATTTGCTCGCAACGTTGATTAATGCAGACGTATAGATCGTCGTGTAAACGAAAGCCAGCTAAAGTCGCAGCATGTAGCTGAATCCCAAGCAAGCTGCTTCCAAGTGCTGCGATCAGTATCCTTGAATACGACATACTTATTTCCCCTCTGATGTTTGTAAGATTGCGCTTTGAAGTATAGGGAGGCATGGGCTTCATTTTTGTTTCAAGTGCAATGATTTGTCAGGCAAGCATTAACGCTCATGACTTGATGATGCCCATACGCAAAGCGGGGTTAATTTGTACTGTCTTCTTAGATACCCTGTAACCGTAAATATATTGTTGTACGTAGTATAGGAAGCAAATTAAACGAATTAGCGTTCGTCTGTATCGTCCTTTTTCCCAGCCAAGCGATTAAGAAGCTTGATTCGTTCAGCTTCGAGTTTTTCTAAACTTTCTTTTACACGCTTATTTTCTGTTATCAGTGTGGAGGTTTGATGCTCACTGATTGCGAGCTTGCGATCCAGTAACGCTCTACTATCCCTTTCTGCTTTAAGCTCTTTTGAGCTGTCTTCAGCCTGTTGCCGAACGACAAATAGCTGCCCTTCGAGTTGCTTGTTGGCTGATTTCATGTCATTCAAATGCACGCTGTGCTTCTCAACTTCATAGTCTTTTTCTGTTAGCTGATGCTTAAGTAGCTCATTACCTTGGCGCAGGCTCTCTATTTGATCTGAAAGCGTTTGATTTTCATTCTGTATTTGTTGTAACTCGGATTGTATCTCGTGCATGGTTGCCCTAACTCTGGCAACCTCAGAATCATACTTAAGTCGCTCCTGCTCCCTTTGCTCCTGGACCTTACCTTGATAGTGAGAAAAGTTTTCCTGGGCCCTTCTAACAACCGATCTCTGTTCTTTTAGTTCATCTTGCTTCTCGCTCAGCCACTGCTCGGTTGTATCCAGCTTGGATCTTAGTGCCCGATTCTCCTCCTGAGTGGACGCCAACTGCTCCTTTATCTCATCCAGCTGGTTTTGCATTTGGTTGTTCCGAGACTGGGCATCCAGGTACAGCTTCTCCATCTCTTGGTTTTTTTCATCCAATCGAAGCTGGTCCTTTTTGGCGCGATCTAAGTCTTCCTCAAACCGCTCTTTTATCTCCTCTATCCTGGAAGTGGCTTCTTGCTGAAGGCGCACGTAAAGATCATTAACTGCCGCTGTTAATCCTTCTGGCATACCCATCTTGGTTGCAGTTGCAACGACACCCTGCTGCTCAAGCTTCCAGCGCTTTAGAAGCGGGGCAATTGTACTTTTACTTCCCGTTCCAAGCTCTGCTCTTACACCATCAACCGTTGGGTTTTGCCCTTCAGCCGCTAACGTGCTTGCCGCTCTGCTGACGTCTTCGTAGGTAACTCCAGCTCTTCCCATGCTTTATCTCAATTCCAAATATTACGTATTACGTAGTATGTAATATAATCATTTATAGTACAAATAAAAATAGCAAAAATGTTAATTTATAACTATCGATAAAAAGCATTATCAATAGTCAATTCGCAATTCAACTCATCAGAAACCATTCTTGGCACCTAGATTTAGCATAGTTATCTTTATGGTAATTCAACCAAAATCAGACGTTGTTGCACTTGCAATATAGGATTTAAAAAACAGTAGGGTTCGCTAAAACAAAGAATCACAATGAATGGCTGGATCAAGTTGCCAAGTAAGAAGGGGGTGCTTGCGCGCTAACGATCATGTCATAATGGTGTTATGAAAGTTCACAACCAATCTAAGATTAAGCCTGCAGAAAAGAACCTCAGCAGCACTGACAACCCTAGCCACTCAAACAAAAAAGTCGCTCGAGGAGCCCCTACCGCCATTCGCCCCGAGGAAGCGAAAGCAATCAACCAGTACATAAATGCTGGTACAGCTGAGAATACGCGAAAAGCTTATCGCTCAGCCATTCAGCACTTCATTAGCTGGGGCGGACTGCTACCAACCAACCCTACTGAAATATCACGCTATCTAGTTGCTTTTGCATCACAGCTTTCGGTAAACACACTCAACCTGAGACTTGCGGGCCTAAGTCAGTGGCATACCTCTCAAGGGTTTGACGACCCAACTCAGCACCCAGGCGTCAAAAAGGTTATTTCTGGCATTCGAAGAACTCACGGGCTTCGCACAAAAAAGGCAAGAGCCATACACCCTCACCAGCTGCATCAAGCACTGGACTTTTTACGTAATAGACATTTGAAAGGGGTTCGGGACAGCGCATTGATTGCAATAGGCTTTTTTGGTGCTTTTAGGCGATCGGAATTATGCGCATTACGATGGGAACACCTGGAGTGGCACCCACAAGGGCTGCTGGTAAAACTTCAGCGTTCTAAAACAGACCAAGATGGAAGCAGTATCACCAAGGCAATTCCATCCAATCCAGAGGAAAACTATTGCCCAACAACCTTGCTGCGCCAATGGCAAACACTCTCAGGGAGCCCCAGCACCGGCTTTGTTTTTAGAAGAGTTGATCGCTGGGGAAAATTACATGATGAAGCCATACAAGGCCAAAGCATTAACCTACTCATTAAGCAAATTGCCAAGGATTGCTTATGGGAGCACCCTCATGAATACAGCGCTCATAGCTTAAGGCGTGGATTATCCACAAGTGCAGCCAAGGCAGGTGCATCATTTGAGTCAATAAAGCGCCAAGGAGGATGGCGGCATGATGGCACAGTTCGCCAATACATTGAAGAAGGCAATCTGTTCGAGGAGAATGCTGTAAACCACCTATTCCCCTCCACTATCAATTCATCTTAATGCGTAACGTAACATGTTATCAAAAGCATACATTATTAAATCTGCGTCGGTGGAAGAGCTAGTCATCTATATAAATGCTGTACCTGAATTCTCGAGCTTATCTCAGGCAGTACTAAAATCACGTCTGGATCAGTCTGCAATATGTCTCGTTGCGAATAGCTCAGATGGTACTCCCGCAGGCTTTAAGATCGGCTATCAAGAAAGCTCTGATGTGTTCTACAGCTGGATAGGAGGTGTCAGTGAAGGGTGCAGAGGGCAAGGGCTTGCTCAATCATTACTAGAAGCGCAAGAAAGAATGGTAATAGAGAAAGGTTACAAACGGATAAAGGTAAAGTCCATGAACCAGTATCCTAATATGTTGAAGTTACTCATAAAAAACGGGTATTACATAACAGGGTACGAGGATCGAGGTACGCCTAAAAACAGCAAAATCTGCTTTGAAAAATCGTTTAAGTAAAAGAAGGCCCTTCTGTGAGGGCCTGCCGAACATGGATTTAATCTTTATTGATCCAGCTTGAGTATGCACTGACCAATTCTGGCATCGTATTCACCAAATTCACCACAGCCGCAAGCGCTTGGATAACCCGCTGGGTTGATATCACGGGTACATATGGCTTGATCGGGCACTTGTATAGAGCAAGAACTCTTCACCATCTGGTGATAAGGCTCTACCTCGGTCACTTGATAGACATCCTTGACTAAACACTGACCTAATCTAGCATCGTATTCATAGCCTTCAGGGCAACCACAAATACTCGCTGCACCGCATCGATTAATGTCCATCGTGCAAATTCCATTTGGAAATTCAATGGATCTAACAGGCTTGCTTTCCAAGCTATCTGAAGCGGAAGTGCTGGCTGACACTTGCCCGGCTAGAGATAACATCACCAAGCAAGCAATCGCAGCAATCCTATTGGCCATTTTCATATTCATTATTCCATTCCTTCAATTTTTTTAGGTATAAGATTCAAGAAAATGCTTGAGCCTCGGATCAAGCACCTGCATTTTTGTGTAGCTGCACAAGGCCTGTATACTCCCTATTAACGCCCTTTTATTCATGACTAAATGAATCAGACGAATATCCTGCATGAACACCTTTATCTCTTATTAATGTGCTATATTCCAATAATAAATCACAATATAATTTTATGTTATGTTGATTTTCTAGTGTTTTTATTAGGTAAGACCTGGTTTTTATTTCATTTGTATTAGACATGTTTGCTTGTCTTCAAACTCTTGCAGATACTGAAAGGAGTTCCTGGAGGTCAACGACAAACATGCCGATGTTTAGACTCACCCAAGCAGCCTTTTTATTAGTATTGTTCTGCATTGCTAGTCCGATACTCTCAGAGACGCTTGTTCGACATATTCAAGCGGATATGGATTCTCGACACGCAGACCTAATACACATCTTAGTCAGGTCAATGGAGATCACTTCTGGTACGTTTGGACCTTTCCGGCTTGTGCCTGTTGCACTCCCAATGAATGAAAGTAGGCAAATCGCATCACTTGAAAATGGAAAACATTTGGATGTGATATGGTCGTCAACCTCTGCCTACAAAGAAAAAACATTGCGTCCCATTCGGATACCTTTACGGCAAGGTCTCCTAGGGTATCGGTTATTGATTATTAATACTCGTCAGATGGATAAATGGGCAAGCGTTCAAACTGTGGAAGATTTGAGGCAATTGACTCTTGTGCAGGGGCATGGGTGGGGCGACGTAGATGTCTATCATCAAGCTAAAATACCCGTTATACCGTTAGACCTGGAAATAGCGTTTAAGGCCGTTAATTTAGGGAAGGTTAACGCGTTACCTATGGGTATAAATGAAGCTGTTTTAGAAGTTAAGCGTCGTCACGAGGACTTAAAGCAGATAGTGATAGAACCCAACATAGTTCTTTACTATCCATGGCCATACTACTTTTTCGTCAATAACGACAATAAACAACTCTCCCAAAGGTTGAGTTCGGGGCTTCAAATGCTCGTAGCGTCAGGCGAGCTAAGCAAGATTGTAGCGGAGTATCATGGTCATTATATCGAGGCAGCAGAGCTGGGCAAGCGCCGAGTCATTCGATTAAAAAACCCACTCTTACCTACTACGACTCCACTGGAACAACCTGAATATTGGTACTCCCCCGCCACTTCAAAAAGGTGAAATAACATTACCTAACCACCCAATACATGTGGGCTCTCAACAGAGATCTAGCATTATGGCGCCATTTACCCGCAAACCAATGTAGAGCGGGCCTAATCAGTCACAAGACTGATTGCTTAATGAAGTCTACATGTCAAGCCATCATCTATAGTTGTTATATATGACCTACCCACCCACAAAGCTAGGGTTTTCAGTGCTGAGCTTCCAAGTTCGATTGAATAAATTAATATTTTTACTCGGAATATTTTCTTTGGCATGCATAGCGAGCGATAAGGAAAAGCCCGTTGTGAGGTTTATTGAAAATGACTGGGCATCACAGGCTGTGATGACACATATTGCAGCACAACTACTTAGGCGGTTTGGTTACGACACCACGACGATACTCGTAACCTCTGATGAACAATGGGGTCTTTTTAAATATGCAAAAGCAGATGTTCAATTAGAGCTATGGGAAGGTACTATGCGTGCAATGTTTGAGCGCATGCAAAAAAGGAAGTTAGTTATTGATATAGGCAATCACAAAGCGACCACACGTGAGGAATGGTGGTATCCCAATTATGTTGAAAAGCAATGTCCAGGACTACCAGATTGGAAAGCATTGAAAAAATGTTGGAAAATTTTCATACATCAAGAAACAGCCCCTTTAGGTCGCTATTTATCAGGCCCCTGGGAAAAACCTGACGCAGCAAGAATAAGGGCTCTTGGTCTTAGGTTTAGAGTTAAACGCACTTCAGAGCAAGGATTAATTGATGCACTCATCCAAGCACATAAAACACAACAGCCAATCGTACTTTTCAATTGGTCCCCCAACTGGCTTCAGCTCAAATACCCAGGCACATTTGTTGAGTTTCCCAAATGGTCAAGAGAATGCGAGCAAGACCCCTCTTGGGGGATAAACCCAGATCTTAGTTATGACTGTGGGAACCCCCAATCGGGTTGGTTGAAAAAAATTGTGCATGCTGATTTTTATTCAGCTTCACCCTGTGCGGTAGCCGTTTTAAAAAAGATAAGCTTTGACGACAAAGCATTAGAAAACTTTTTCCTGCAAGCTCAAGAGGGTAAAAACACTATAGCTATAGCTGAAGAGTGGCTCTCATTAAATCCCGCAACATGGAAACAGTGGATCAAGGTTGACTGCAAAGCAGAAATTTCAAACTGATGAATCTAATTTATAACAAATAGCCGATCTTTTTCCAAGAGAATTTAAGCATGATCGCAAACCTTACTTCATGGCTTATACAGTCTTATTCGTAAGTATTAAAAGGAACTAAAAAAATTCAAGAATTGTGATCAAACTCCAATAATTGTCTGGTCCTACAAATATAATTGTCTGTGCTTTTTGAGTATCAGTTTATTTATCTCTTGCCAAAACAAAAGTTTGGTTAATTTAATGTTGCTCAATGCTTCCAGTTAGTCTAATTCAATGCTTAGTTGTTGAATATAAACAGCAATAAAAATAGTCTGAATCGATCTTTTAACCTAGCATTAGAGGCAGAAGTCGATGCAGAACTCTGCATACCCTATAAATCAAAATCTAAATGACAACCCTATTTTGAGTGCTTACCAAGCACAAGGGTTCTATCATGCAAAGAATTTAATACCTAAAACAGTTTGCGAAAGGGTTATTTCTGGCTTTAACAATGATATAAAGCCGTACAATGGACTGCTCCTAAGGCAGCGATCGGTTATAAAGGAAAAGCACAAGTTTACGAAGAACGGTTTTATGGAAAACGCTTTGCTTGACGTCCATAGAAAAGATTTGTTTGAATCTTCAAAGTTCCCTAAAGAGTGCTTACAGCTTTTCAAGCTCCCAGCAGTAACATCATTGATTCGTCATATATTGGATGCAGAACCCTTGTTGGTCCAAAGCATGTATTTTGAAAGTAGCAAAGGAACACCTGAACACTTCGATAAATTTTTCTTGGACGCAAAAACCAATACAATGCTGGGAATCTGGATTGCCTTAGAGGATATTGAAGAAAGAAACGGGAGATTTTATGTTTACCCAGGCAGTCACAACCACCATTTCAATACGCACCCCAACAGTGCTGAATTAAGATCTCTGTTTCAGCACTACGAAACCTACAATAGAGCAGCTGTATGTAAAACACATGATGAAACGGATGTTTCACGATTACACTCTGTCATTGAATGCAAACGTAGCTTGAAAAAGTTGATCCGACAGGCTAGTTGGAAAAAGTTTTATCCGTTAATGAAAGCAGGTGATGCCATCATTTTCTCAGGTGACATTTTGCATGGTAGTGATGTACCAAGCAGTGAGCACTCTTCACGATCTTCACTTACGGGTCATTTTATGAGGTCCACTCAAACAAATATTCGTTATGGAGAGTTCGTTGAACCTATCAATAGAAGTTTCAATGAAGGTGTATGGATTCATCAATCCAATCGATACTAACTCAATGAATTAATAAGTCGTTTAGGTGTATTTGTGGAAGGTTTAAGCACACAGGTTTATCGTCACCCAACGGTCCATTTGTATGGTGATATCACGATTGGTAAAGGCAGCTCGCTTTGGGTGAATGCTGTTATTAGAGCGGAAATTAACCGAGTAATTATCGGCGATTATACTAACATTCAAGATTTCGTGATGATACATGTGGGGGATCGTACCGATACCATTATTGGGGATTACTGCTCGATAGCGCATAGAGCAGTTATTCATGGCGCTCGCATTGGGAATAACTGCTTGATCGGTGTTGGGGCTATTGTCATGGATGGATGTGAAATCGGTGATAACAGCATCATCGATTCTGCAGCTTATTTGCCACCGGGCACTAAAATTCCAGCAAACAGTATTGTGAAAGGCAATCCAGGGGAAATCACGAAATCACGAAATAACTTCATTGCTAATCGGATGAATGCGATATATTACTGCATTAATGCTGAACACTATCAGCAAAATCACTTCAGGGCATGGAGCGATCCAGGTATGAAGAGTAAGAGCAAGGCGTTCTATAAGATGCTACAAGCAATTTCAGGCTAAGTCCATAAGGCTTAAGAGCTTATCTCTTGCATGAATACTGATGATGAAAGCCATAATGACGCCTCAAATCCAGAGTGACCACCTTTCAAAGTATGTTTGCACATACAAGCAATTTGTTTGTATGTGACAATCATTTTCCAAATTCTCCCTCTTGGGCCATACTCAACTACCAATGAGGAAAGGAGGCCATTAGTATCCGCAACTTTCCCTTTTGAAGCGAATTGGCCATGCTTTTTATCATCAAGCTGTTCCCTGAAATCACCATCAAAAGCCGAATCGTCCGTAAGAAAATCACGCAGCAGTTGGGTAAAAACATCAGGAAGCTTTGCAAACTTTCTCACTTAGATGCTGATGTCATCACAGAATGGGATCAAATTCGCCTTCATCTTAGGGATAGTGACTCAGGGAAAGAAGCTGCTCTTGTTTCTATTTTAAAAGCAACTCCAGGCATCGCTAATATTATTCAAGTCAGCCCTCAAGATTTTGAATCGCTGGATGACTTGGCTGAAATGGCACTTAATGCCTATCATGACCGAATAGCCAATAAATCATTCTGCGTAAGAGTCAAACGCAGCGGGGAGCAGGGTTTTACCTCCGTTGATGCCGAACGAAAAATTGGCGGTTACTTATTACATCACTCAGAAGCTTGTAATGTCTCCCTTAAAAACCCAGATGAAATTATTCGCATTGAAATCCGTGACCAAAAAGCCTATTTGGTGAGCGCCCGCCATGAAGGGCTGGGTGGATACCCGTTGGGGTCTCAAGAAGGTGTTTTATCATTGATCTCGGGCGGCTTTGATTCAAGCGTTTCTAGCTACCTGTGTTTACGCCGAGGCTTGTTAACTCACTATTGTTTTTTCAACCTAGGTGGCCAGGCTCATGAAATTGGTGTGAAACAAGCCGCGCTTCATCTATGGAAAAAATACGGAATGTCGCACCGAGTGCAGTTTATTAGTGTGCCTTTTGATGAAGTCGTCAATGAAATCCTGAAGAAAGTTGATTCCGCCTACATGGGTGTCATGCTCAAACGGCTTATGTTGAAAGCCGCGACTCAAATAGCCGATAAGCTTCATTTACCTGCCTTGGCTACCGGGGAAAGCATTGCACAAGTGTCTAGCCAAACCCTTCAGAACTTATCACTTATTGATGCATCGACCAGCAAGTTGGTCGTTAGGCCTTTAGGAACTATGGATAAGCAAGAGATTATTCAACTAGCAGATAAGATCGGTACTGGCGATATTGCCCGCACCGTTCCTGAATATTGTGGTGTTATTTCCGTCAATCCCGTTACTCGGGGTAAAGCTCACCGCATAGACGACATTGAAGGTTCATTTGATTTTTCATTACTTGATAAGGCACTTGAAAAAACCAAGTACGAAAACATAAACGAAATTGAGCTGGTTGATACGCCCTTTGAGCATTTAGAAGTGGTTCGCTTACCTAATCCGGGCGATGTTGTCATTGATATACGCCACCCTGATGAGCAAGAACGAAAGCCTCTTCAATTGAATGGGCACAATATTTTACACATTCCTTTTTATGAACTTAGCGAAGCTTTTTTAGAGCTACCAGCGCCTACGAAAAGCTATTTACTGTATTGTGAACAAGGGACGATGAGTCATCTGCATGCACAGCAATTGCAAACAGAAGGCTACGACAATATTAAAATCTATCAGCCTTAGTCATGGAAAGAGCCCCATGGCTCTTTCCATTGTATATTGCCTTATTAATACCTGATATTACTTAGAATCCAATCTTTATAGGCAAATGTGCTGGTGAAAACACTGATACCTGAACAGTATTTACCCCAACTTACGATACCTACGCTGTATACATCTCCTTGATACTGGGTTACAAAAGGCCCACCGCTATCGCCATTACAAGCGGTTGCTCCTCCTGTATACCCCGTACAAAAAGTAGAGCTAGGTATAGGGTATTGCATTTGTTGACTGCAATATTCTTGAGAGGTGAAAGGCAGCGACGCCATCATTAATTGATCATTACCACCTTGCTGTCCAAAATATGTGGCTCCCCACCCAGACACCAACCCGTATTGACCTTCATTAGTCGTTGCTTGCAACACCTCATAATTGGGTAACTTGGCAACTTTGTATCTTGCAGGCGCTGGGTGCGCCAATTTGAGAAGAGCAACGTCCCATCCTTCTTGTATAAATTGCTCCCCTCTCCAATAAGGGTGTATGACGGCCCATGCGACAGGGATTTCCTGCCCTTCTTGGCGACTCACTTGAGTATCTCCAAGGCGAACACTGAGCATTGTGGCTGGCACTCGATCAACACAATGCGCCGCCGTCAAAACCCACTCAGAATCAATCAAAGTACTGCCACAGACTTGACTATATTGATAGACCAGCATGGCTTGATAAGGCAGTTCAGCCGCAGAAGCAGGCACCCCACCAATAACTTCAGGGATATCATCTAACGGTTGGCTGATCTGATTATTGGACGTTAGATCGGCAATTGGGGGGGTAGTATTGCTTGATGTTGCTGCCTCAGCTGAGGCAGCAGACAACATAAATACACTCATGGCGCTCGCAATCACGGGGTTCATAGAAGCTCCTTTTTGTTAGTGTCGGAGCTGTCAAAGCAATTACTACACCTTTGTTACAACTTTATTGCATAAAGATATAACTATTGCTTATGAGGACTACCCTAGCGCTGTATCTAGTACCATCATCAGTGCAAATCCCACCATAAGCCCAACCGTCGCTTTCGTCTGATGACCATTTCTATGGGTCTCAGGAATAACTTCATGAGACACCACAAAAATCATGGCGCCCGCTGCCAACCCCAACCCTAGTGGATAAGCCATTAAATAGCCTCCTGCCAACCCTGCCCCCACTAAAGCACCGATAGGCTCCAATGCACCGCTGAGGGCTGCTATAAAGACTGACTTGAGAGATGAAAAACCGACGGCTTTCAGGGTTAGCGCAACTGCCAAGCCTTCAGGTGCATCTTGAATAGCAATGGCTGTTGCCAATGGCAATCCAACGGAAAAGTCAGACTGAGCAAATCCAACACCGACTGCCATTCCTTCAGGTAAGTTATGCAGTGCAATTGCAAAGACAAATAACCAGGCCCGATCACATCGCTCATGACCTGCACCACAAGGGCCCGTATTTTCATGTTCATGAGGGATGAATTCATCCAACCCCAACATTAACATGACACCCAACCCCATACCGAGCACAACAAGAAGTCCCCCTTGAAACTCATCTTGTAAGAGTTTATGGGCAGCTTCAATTCCGGGCAGCAATAATGAAAAGGAGGCAGCGGCTAACATCATCCCCGCTGCAAACCCAAGCATACTGTCCTCAACGGATTGAGGGACTTTCGATAAACCAAAAGCGGGTAATGCCCCTAAACTGGTGGCAACAAACCCCGCGCTGCCACCCAGTAAGGCATAAACTAAAAAGCTCCAATCTTCTTTTCCCCATATGACCCCAACGCTTTGGAGTAGTAGAAAAAATACAACCAATAACGCCGAAGCTAAGCCAACACTGGTGATCGGATGTGATTTAGCATGCTGAGCAAAGAGCTTTAACCAAGGTGCGTCCTTTTCTAAAGTGGTCATAGTAGCCTTTAAGTGTTGGCTGTGATCTAGTCAAAAGATCATCAATACTGATTAAACCCAAGCGTGGCTCAAGCCCATCAAGATCAAGGCCATACTGATATAGAGTAAGGCTTCAACCACAGCTGTGGGGATATCATTTCGCTCATCGACCTGTTCAATAATATTCACGTTAGGCAGCAACATTTTTCTTCCTAAAGTTGTTAGTGCAGACAACCCAAGACTTAATAGGATCGAGAGCAAGGACCACACAACCAGTGTCATCAAAAAGGCTTCGGACAAATATCCAGAGATGGAAGCGGCGCTGGATACTACCAAGGCGCTACCCACCATATGACCAAAGTACCGAACGCCCAATCCTTCATGTCCTGACTGCAGTGCAGCTCGCAAGTCTTTGCCTTTATGGCGTGCCTGATAGACAAAGATTCGACATAAGCCAATGCCAAGCAGTAAGAGCTGAGCAATAACAAAAACAGCCACTGTATCCAATACGCCTTGCTGAAAATTACCACTTCTCATTAACACTGGCTGAAATAAGATAGCGAGCGCAATCGCATGAGAAGCATGCACCATAGCCATTGCCATAGAATCACTCTGATTCTGAGGCTGTTTTCTGAAGAGAATCAGCCAATGAAGTCGCTCACCAACTTTTAGTAAAATGATCGCCAATATGCCATAACTGAATACCAGTAACGCCTCTTGTTGCAGTGATAAACTGAATTCACCTTGTAACAGCGAGGTCATGAGAATGCTTAAAGCCAGAACATCACCTCCCCAAGCGATCGCACTGGGTAACGTGGTTAAATGGTCTTTTGTCGTCGCTTCGCCAAATCCAGCTAAAAATTTCCGCCCATTCCACCATAAAAGAGTTTTCATTAAGACAAGCACAATCACTAAATCGGTCATGAAATACAGGGATAAGGACCAATCTCCATTAAAAATACCAATCACGGGACTCTCAACCTTGGACTTGAATGAATTTCCTCTACAATAAGGCTCCTCAAGAAACCAGACAAGCACCTAAGTCATGAAAGCAGTCTCATTTAACGTGAACGGCATCCGTGCCAGGATGCATCAAATCGAGTCCCTGATTGAAACCGAATCACCGGACGTTATTGGGTTGCAAGAGATCAAAGTCATTGACGATCTCTTTCCCAAAGCTGATATTGAAGCCCTTGGGTATCACTGTGAATTTTTCGGGCAAAAAGGCCACTACGGCGTAGCCTTATTGTCTAAAAAACCTCCCGTTGAAGTCTGCAAAGGGTTCCCTGGGGATGATGAAGATGCTCAACGTCGATTCATCTATGCCAAATATGAGAGCGAATCAGGTAATCCTTTTTGGGTCATGAATGGCTATTTCCCTCAAGGTGAGAGTCGCGACCATCCAATCAAATTTCCAGCAAAAGAAAGATTCTATAAGGATCTTCATCAGCTTTTGCAAGACCAGTTCTCCCCTAACGATCCTATTCTACTGATGGGCGACATGAACGTTGCTCATACCGATTTTGATATCGGCATTGGCGAGCAAAACGCCAAACGATGGTTAAGAACCGGTAAAACGAGCTTTTTACCAGAAGAACGTGAATGGCTTAATCGTGTCCTCGATTGGGGTTTTAAAGACGGGTTTCGCATCCAGCGTCCAGAATGCAATAAATGGCTAAGCTGGTTTGACTATCGAAGCAAAGGCTTTGACGACGACCCTCGTCGAGGACTTCGAATCGATTATGTTTTCTCAACTGAGCCCTTGCTTAGCCAATTAAAAGCTACTTCCATCAGCTATGACATAAGAGGAATGGAAAAGCCTTCGGACCATGCCCCCGTTATTGCGGAATTTGATTATTAATTTTAAATCAGATTTTTTTACCAGAGGGAGATGGCTTAAAATCCCTCCCTCTACAGTATATTAGAATCCAGTTTTACTTAAACACTCAACAACCCTTTCCTTCTTGAAAGTAAAATCAAAAAATAAGCTCCACCAATGAGTGAAGCTAGTGCCCCAGCCGGAATTTGTGTGGGAAATAAAGCGACCTGCCCCAACCAATTTGCTGCAAGCAAAAAACTTCCTCCCAATCCACAACTGAATACTATATGCATTTTGACGGTTCTGGCTCCAAGCAACCTAGCTGCATGAGGTGCCACCAAACCCACAAAGGCTATTGGTCCTAATAAACTTGTGCAGAACGCGCAAATGATCGCAGCGATAACCATTAGGCATAATCGACTTGTTGATGTATTAAGACCCCTTGCTTGAGCCACGTCATCCGGCAGTGACAGAAGCTTCAACCAAGGGTGTAGCAAGATAACCAATAACACCAAAATAGCCGTTATGGCTGTCAGCACTAAAGCTCTATTCGGTTGCATGTGATAGGTTGAACCTGACATCCACCCAATTATTCCAAATACTTCCGGCCCCCCTTTCGCTAACGAAAAGTTAATAACGGCATCTAACATAGCCATAAGCCCAATGCCCAAAAGGACCATGAAGGCTGGGTTGTATTGGTGCTTTCGCCCCAGGATAATCAGCAGTCCTAAAGTCATTAATGAGCCAACAAATGCAACAAAAGGGCCTACTTCATGAACAGAGGCACCGGTTACCATTGAGACCAAAATCAAACTTAACGAAGCACCTGCTGATAAACCAAGGATATCAGGGCTGGCCAACGGGTTTCTGATCAGTGTTTGCAACACCATACCTGCCACAGCCATACCTGCACCAGCAGAAAATGCTCCTAACATCCTTGGCCAACGCCATTGCCATTGATCATCACTAGGCCAACTTAACTGGCTCAGTGTTGGGGAATAAAAAGCTGACAAGGCAACGATCAATAGTAAAGTTAACAAGAAAGTAATTAATTTAAAGGGCGTAACAGAACGATCAATATTGATCGTTGTATTGATTGACTGGTTATCTTTTATCCTTCCTTGCTTCATAAGCAATAAAAGGTACGGGGCTCCCAATAAAGCAACGGCAATACCACTGGGAACCAAGTTTAAGGTCCATTGACTTGCCCACTGAGCGACACCATCCATTAACAAAAGCACCCAAGCACCGATCAAAGCACTCGACCACATTTCATGGAAACTGGAACGCACTCCTAAGGCTCGAGCAATATTGGGTGCCATTAGAGCAACAAAACCGATTACACCGACTGCTGTGATGGATGCAGAAACCCCCCATAAGCTAAAGAGAATAATCAAACAAAGCGTCCACTTTAGGCTCATACCTCTTGCTTGAGCATTAGTATCTCCAAGTTTCATAAGAGTTAATGACCGAAAACAGAATAAGGGCAAAAAGAAAACAATACTCAATTTTGGTAAAAGCCATTTCACCCAAAACCAATCGCTTTGGGTGAGGTCCCCTGCCCCCCAAATAAATAATATCCTGACCGACTGATCATTTAAGAGCACAATGGTTACGGCTAAGGCTCCAAGAAACATATGAACGGCCATGCCTGCCAGTACAATGGGTAATCCACTGATACCATTTCTTCCAGCTATTAGTATTACGCTGGCGGATGCTAAAATTCCTCCCAACAGTGCTACCCAATGCCCGTATATCGCCATACTTGCCATTGGCCAGCCGATTGTCATACACACCAACGCCAACCAGGCTCCTGAAGAGGTCCCAAGTGTTAAAGGAGAAACTAAAGGGTTTTGAGTGATTTGCTGTAACACACTTCCCGTTAAACCCAAAGCTGCACCAATGAGTAGCGCTAAGCACGTTCGAGGAAGGAGGGAGAAAGCAAATTCAATTTGATCAAAAGATGTTATTGCATCTGCTGAATCCATTAACAGGAAGGATATAACATTAATTTGTGATTGAAGCCCAAGAGGGTTTTGAGATTGCCAAAGCAAAAACGTTACAGGAACCAGTGTTACTATCCCAAGCGAATATTTTATGAGTCTCATGGCGTTTTGGGTTCAATACGCATCAAAGCCACTGTCATGGCCTCAGCCAAATATTGAATCGATTTAGGCCCACCATATGTCCATCTTGGTTCAACAGAAGCAAATTGTTGTTGTTGTATAAAAGGCATTGCTTTCCATAAGCGAGAATTAAACAATCGATCCGATTCGTTAAAGGGTTCAAAATGCAGCACAATGCCCTGCTGTATACTTCCTAAGTCTCGAACTCTTTTTTGTACAACTCCCCATTGGGTTGCAGGCAAATCCATTGCTGGAGAAAAGCCAAGCTGTTTCAGGGCAAATTCAGGCATTGAGTTTTTCCCATAGACCCAGACAACCGATGCATTATTAAAGCGTACGGAGGTTACCTTGGGAAGCTGGCCTTTAAAGTGGACTTTAAGTTGATCTTTTAATGTAGCAATTTTTTGATCAACTTCATGCAACTTAATTTCTGCTAACGCTTTCTTGCCTAAGAGATAGCCAATCTTCAAAAATATCTCTCGAGAAGCTAAGACATTATCATGATGTTTATCAAAAGCCTTAAAAGCAAGCACTGGCGCTACTTTATTCACCTCATCTGCTAAATCAATCTGCTGGTCAGCCAGTAAAATCAAATCTGGCTTTATTTGGGCAAGCAATTCCAAATTGGGTTCTTGACGAGAACCAATATCAAGTACAGTATCAGGTAAAGCTGGTTTTGAAACCCATTCATTATATCCTTGAATATCAGCAACGGCTATAGGCGTTACGCCTAATTCCATAAGCGATTCAACCAATGACCAAGTGAGCACTACAATTCTTTTAGGACGAGAATGAAATACTTGGATACCTCGACTGTCTTCAATTTTAATAACGGATTTAGGTTTATTTTGCTGAGCTGCAAAACTTTCAAAGGATGCAAACAAAAAAAAGAAGATCAAGTTTCTTGCAACTACACCATCTAAAATATGTTTAATTCTCATCAACGTCCCCAACCACAAGCTTCAATTAAAGCACTCATACTAAGCAACCACAGCTATTTTTATTTTAGATTTTGGATGCGTAATTACATCTATATCAACCCCATACAGCTCTGTCAGACGATGACAATCCAATAGGGTGCAAGGTGAACCATCAAATACTATTGTCCCTTGATGCATAGCTAAGATTCTATCAGCAAAACGCGCTGCCAAATTTATATCATGGAGTACAACAACAATACTTTTCTTTTGTTCTATTTGAATGCGCTTTAATAGCTGCATGACCTCATATTGATGAGATACATCTAAGGCTGAGGTGGGTTCATCAAGTAGCATCAACGATGTTGCTTGAGCCAGCAACATCGCAACCCAAACTCTTTGGCGTTCCCCTCCCGACAGCTCTGAAACCAGCACATCAGAAAAATCTTGTATTTGTGTGGCCTGCATGGCTTGAAAAACAGCCAATTTATCTTGTGATGACATTCTTCCCAGTGTTCCATGCCAAGGGAATCGCCCCATTTCGACGACTTCTTTTGCTGTTAAGCTGAGGGCATCTGGTAAAGATTGCGGCAAATAAGCAATATTTTGTGCTAACTCACGCTGTGAAAGTGCTGACAATGCTTGACCTCTCAACAGAATTTCACCGTATCGAGGTTTGATTTGCCTTGCCATTGTCTTAAGTAACGTCGACTTTCCTGAACCATTATGGCCAAGTATAACCGTGAGACCTATATCATCAATATCAAGATGACTTAGTTGTAAAACTGTTTTATTACCTCTTTTGATATCGATGTTTTTTAAGTTAAGCATGTTCATTGATCTCTTTAATTTGGCGTTCAATCCTTTCAGGCCAATTCAATTTAGGGCAAGAAGCACAGATCGCTCCATCATCACGCAAAAAATGCATGCAACAAGCTTTCCTGTTAAGCACTAAATAACGTTTTTTATCTTTATGAATCAAAGACAGCTCACTACTTCCTTCAATAGATAAAGCGTTTAACCATTGCAGAGAATATTCCTGAATTTCCTTTGCCTCTTTTTTATAAAGCAATACTTTTTGTAATGAACTCAAAGTAATATCTTCAACCAACCTATAAGCCAATCGTCTCTTAATTTTTTTGTTTTCTACCTTCATTACCCTTTCGAAAACCGAGTAAATCCAATCAATATATTCTTTTAAATTCTTACCTGCGTTTAAAATTAAACACGATTCAGAACCTGTTAATGGTTGATGCGGCTCAACCGTATACCCAACTAGAAACCCTAAGTGTTGATGTTGTGCAATCAATGCCAAATTTGGCAAACAGTTGGTATAATGAACACCGACCATTGCAATATAAATGGGCTGCCAGAACAACATACTCCACGAGCGAACCCACCAGTAAGCATGGGTGGCGGTTGGATAATTCTTTTGCCAGTAGCAATACAGCAGAGACAAATGTTCCTCATTATTACCTTCCATATGAATCATATTCTTTGCAGGGGAACCAATATTTCCTTTTAAAGAAGTTACAACAGACTCTGCATTTGCAATAAGATCATGCAATAATGTGGGATTTTTATTCTTCACTTGGCATCTTGCAATAGCTCTTGCTGTATTATCGCTCATAGGAATACCTTTAAAAGTTAACGTTTAACGTTAAATCAAAAGTCCTATCGCTACCTAACCAGCAATTTCCTCTATCATAACATGAGGCTACATATTTATTATCTAGCACGTTATTAACGGAAAAAGCTAATTGATACTGATGATTGAATCGATACTTTGAAGCAAAGTCGACGATTTCATAACTAGGTACGGTATCTGAATTATTCGTATCAATCTGGGTTTCTCCGACGTACCGAATGCCGCTTCCAACTTCGAGCCTATCTATTGGGTAGAGTGATAACCAAGCAGAAGCTTGCTTTTCTGCAACCCAAACAGGAGTATTACCTTTTAATGCAGGATCATCATCTTTTGTGATGCTGGAATCAAATTGCGTAACAGCTAATATTAAATCTGCAATACCTTCCCATGATTGCACTAGGGATAACTCTACCCCTTCAGAACGTATTTGCCCTCGTTGTGTGCTAATTTTTGTACTGGGGTTCCTCACTACTATATTGTCTTTTTTTAGATTAAAGTAGGTCGCTGTCCATTCTGTACCCCACTCTAAACTTTGGAATTTCACACCCACTTCAATTTGGCTAGCTGTTGTAGGGTCAAACATCTTTCCAGTAATCTGATTGATTTCTGCATTAGGTTCAAATGACTCCGAATAACTCATATAGGGTGAGAAACCATTATCAAGTTTATAGAGAACCCCTATACGGCTGCTTAAATGATTCTGACTGGTTTTAACTCTTGGGTTTATATTATTTTTGATATGTGATTCAAATTGATCGTATCTCACCCCTAGGAGGAAAATAGCTCTTTTAACCGAAATTTCATTCTGTAGATAACTTCCAACTTTATACTCTTGCCCTATCATTTTTAACGTACTTGGAAAAACCAGTGAAGCCCTATCAATTTGGTTATGATTTGGATTTGAGAGATCTATTCCCGGAAGATTTGAGCCTTTCGTATCTTTATAAATGACTGTAGAACTTGTTTGTTCATATTCAACTCCAACTAAAATATTCTGTGTTACAGCACCTTCTTTAAGCTCTAAATTGAATTGATTATCGACAACAAACCCATCAAGGCCTTCATCCGTCAAGTAAGCGTTTCGTTTTATAATAGTATCACCGCTATAAAATCCATCATTATAGGTATTTCTCTGATAAGCATTTGCATTGGTATAACGGAATTTTTGTAAAAAAGTCATTTCAGAAGAAAGCTGATGGTTCAGTTGATACCCTAGCATGGTCACCTCACGCTCAAAAAGCGCCCAGTTTTCATCCCCTGCATAAGCATCTGTATCCAAATAACCATAACTGGCTTTATAACGAGTCCCTACAGCGGGAAGAGGTGTTGATGGCGTTAATTTTGGATCTTTTTGATAATAAAGATTAAGTCTAAGGTCTGTGTTATCACCAAGTCGTGCTTCAATAGAAGGTGCTAGCAACATGCGTTCTTCACGAGTGGTTTCCATCTGACCGTCGTTTTCTCTTGCCAACAATAACAATCGCCCATCTATCAGGTCAGTCATTTGTCCGGTGGCATCAACGGAGACCTCTCGAAGCTGTCTATTACCAAGCCTAGCCTTTAAGTCAACAAGTCTATCGTTAATGGGACGTTTCGCGGTTTGATTCACCATTCCTCCAGGTGAAGCTGCCCCGTATAAGACGGAGGTAGGCCCTTTCAATAGTTCAACACTTTCTGTTGCAAACATGTCAACTTGCGAATACAAGTTCCAGCTTGGAACACGCTGTAAAGGCAATCCATCGTAATATGTCCTATCACTTTTGAAGCCTCTAATAGTGAACTCATCGAAAACGGTGACACCAGAGCGATTTTCAGTCGTCACCCCGGAGGAGTACCTAAGCGCTTCATTTACACTGTCCGCTTGGCGCATTTCAAGCAGCTCCCTGTCGTAAATCTCATAACTTAAGGGAGTATCCATTGGCATTAAATTAGATTTAGTACCTGTGGTTCTATAAGTTGAACCATAAACCGTAAGGGTTTCCATCTCTTCATTTTGCTGGTGATTTTCGGCTTCTTTCATATTGAGCTCTACATCAGCAATGGAAACCGTGGGAAAAATAATCCCACAAAACATGGCAATGCTCTGAAAAATGCGTCTAATGTCGCAAACACGGATCATACTTTACTCCAGTCTTTATGCGTCATCTTAATTGCTCTTGACAAGAATTTTAAATATTATTAATAATCATTCTCATTATCAACTAGATTATCATTTTTCGCCACTCGAAAAGGTAATTGTCTTATTCATATTGCAGATGGTTGTATGTCATACGAATTATTTGACCTAGAAATAAGTCCATATAAGCCAGCCAAGGAGCACTGTTTTAATGAAGAGGCCTCTTTGTTTTTTAATGGAGAAACCTCACACCTAGTACGGGATAGGCTTAATGAATCCCTCGATACAGTTTTCCAATCCCTTAGTGAGCGCAATACCCCCTTTTCGGGTAAACATCACAATGAGTTGTGGGAGCTCATCAAAAATATTGATTTAAGTAAGCCTCAGCAATGCTTTCAGTCCACATTAGATGAGCTAAAAACGCTTTACCTCAATGACACATTTTTATTTCATGATCAGCAGTATTTGGCGCATCTCAATTGCCCGGTTTTCATAACCGCTATAGCAGCTGAATTGATCTCAACTTGCTTGAACACAGCAGTTGAGACATGGGATCAAAGTGCAGGAGCAACCCATATTGAACAGATGCTCATTAATCGGTTTACAAAGCATATTGGTTTTGAAACAGAAGCCGACGGGGTATTTACGTCAGGTGGAACACAGTCGAACCTTATGGGTTTATTATTCGCGAGAGACAGCATTTGTTTTAAGATAAACCAATGGAATGTAAAACAAAACGGTTTGCCTAGTTATGCTAATCGGCTCAGAATATTAACCTCAGAGCATAGCCACTACAGCATCCAAAAATCTGCTGCTCTTTTGGGGTTGGGTAAAAATTCCGTTGTTTCCATTAAAACAGATTCACAATTTAAAATATCGACCAAGGAACTTAAACAAACAATAAAAAAGCTTGAACATCAAGGGTTAATACCATTTGCGGTCATTGCAACTGCAGGCACTACCGATTTTGGCAGTATTGACCCAATCTCCACGATCGCTCAAATTTGTGATAAACACAATCTTTGGCTGCATGTTGATGCAGCCTATGGTGGAGCATTGCTGCTTTCAAAGAAGTATAAACACTGGCTTGCAGGTATTGAGCATGCAAATTCTGTTGGGATCGACTTCCATAAAACGTTTTTTCAACCGGTTGCATGCAGTGCATTTTTTCTTAAAGATAAGAACAATTTTAAGTTTATTTCACATCATGCTAGCTATCTAAATCCGTTGTTGGATGAAATAGAGGGTATTCCAAACCTTGCCACCAAAAGCCTTCAAACAACACGTCGTTTTGATGCATTAAAACTGTGGCTTTCATTACGACATTTAGGGGAAGAAGTTATAGGCACGGCTTTGGAAAATCTAATACATCTTATAAGAAGAGCCTATCTGTTATTTTCATCAGAAAGTAGAATTGATGTTATCACGCCACCACAGCTAACGACATTGGTCTTCCGATTTTTACCCCAGGATGCTTCTCTTACACTTGAAGAATTGAATAATATAAATCGGGGTATCAGACAAACTCTCTATGAATCAGGGAAAACTTTAGTTGCATCTACAGCTATTGACTGTCATCAATACTTAAAAATCACGCTTCTAAACCCCCTAACAACTCTACAGGACTTGCAGGATGCTCTAATAACGATCGTAAAAACAGGGAATAGCATCCATCAATCGCATATTTTGAACAGGTCTAGGCTATGAATGATAAACACTATGATTTTATTGCTGTAGGTTTAGGGCCTTTCAATCTAGGTTTAGCGTGCCTAACGGCTCCTTTACAAAAGGTTGATGCTATTTTTCTCGAGCAAAACAGTGAATTTGATTGGCACCCAGGCTTGATGTTAGATGGCGTACACCTACAGACACCATTTTTATCTGATTTGGTCACCATGGCAGATCCAACCAACCCATATAGTTTTTTAAGCTATATGAAAGAAACGGGTAGGTTATATCAATTTTATATTAGGGAGAATTTTTTCATTCTAAGAAAGGAATACAACCTTTATTGCCAGTGGGCATCAAAAAAATTGAATTCCATTAGATTTAACGTTAAAGTCACAAATATCGTTTACAATGAGCAATCAAAGCTATATTCACTAACAACCATAAATAGCATCTCGGGTGAAAGCAAAGTATTTAAAGCAAAAAAACTGGTTCTAGGTACAGGCCCCACTCCCCACATTCCAGTCAATACAAGCCTCGATTCAAAAAGCGTGATTCATTCAAAAGATTACATTCAAAATATTGATTACATCTCAAATCAGGGCTCTGTGACACTGATTGGCAGCGGTCAAAGTGCTGCAGAGATTTTTTATGATTTATTAAACCGATCAAAGAGAAAATCCATTTCAATAAACTGGATAACAAGGTCAAATCGATTCTTCCCTCTAGAATATACAAAGCTCACCCTTGAGCTTACCTCACCAGATTATTTAAATTTTTTTTTTAATTTAGAGCAGAATGCTAGGAATTCACTAAACATTAATAGTAGACCACTATACAAGGGAATAAATGCAACTCTCATAAATGAGATTTATGATGCATTGTATGAAAAAAGTTTGGATGGAGGAAATAACATTCAAATATTGTCTGATTCAACTCTCCAAAACGTGATAAAGCTTAAAAAGACCACAAACACAGAGAAGCTACGTATAACTTTTAAACACAACATTCAAGATGCTTCATATGAACTAGACACTGACTTTGTCATTTTCGCTACAGGCTTCCAGTACCAAGTACCCCCTTACTTATCTGGGCTTAGTTCTAGAATTCGCTGGAATGATGAAGGACTGTTTAATTCGTATCAACATTATGCCATTGATTTAGAAGGCACTGACATATTCGTGCAAAATGCCGAGTTCAATACTCATGGTTTTATTACACCTGACCTTGGGATGGGGTGTTATCGTAATTCTATTATTCTAAGTAAAATATTAGGCTACTCACCCTACCCTATTGAAGAATCAATCGCATTTCAAACTTTTGGTGTACCTAATCTAAGGAATAACATAGTTAACAGTTCCCGAAGCCATCATCAACAACCCGAACACCTTTAACATCTATATACTGACTAACAAATGAAGTTAAAAACGAACCATCTCTTAATCTTAGTTACCTTTAGTGCCGTCGTTTTCGACTCACTACTGGTGCCATTCTTTCCAATGTTTTTCGAGCAGGTATTTGGAATAATAAAGCCAATATTTACAGGTTATTATCTTGCAACAATGACGCTTATCGTGTTGATAGGCTTCCCAATCTGGGGTTGGGTTTCAAAAAGAGTTGAAACCTTCAGCTTGCTTATGCTAACCCAGTCATTATCCGCGCTTCTTGGTGTGTATTGCTATTACATCAACAACCTATATTTTTTCTTATTTGCCTCTTTTCTTATGTACTTTTTGAAATCAAGCTTTCTATTAATATATCCGTTAATTATTAAAATTGAAAACACCCAAAGCCATGGAAATACTATTGGAATTTTAACATTGATATTGCATCTTGGTATAATATTTGGGGCTTGTATTGGTGGCTTTGTAATGGAGGCTACAAATCCAAAAAACATATACCTTCTAATGTCTGCTGGTGATATTTTGCAAGCAATATTGTGCTTGTATTTGCATACCAAAAAAACGGAAGCAGCAAAAATTATATCGGAGCTAGGCAACACGAAGGATATAAAAATCAGCTTCCAACCCAAACATCTTTTACTGCTATCCACTATTGGCTTTTTGTTTTATTTCAGCATCCTGCTTCCAAGGCCTTTTTTTGTTGTTTATTGGGAAGAAGTATACAAAGGAAGTCATTCAACTGTCTTATCAGCATGTGCATTCTCCTTAACCGCTATTACAGGTATAGGTGCACTTTTTTATAACTATTATCGACCGAACATTTTGCCGCCTATCACATCCATTCCCTTATACATAATCTATGGGATAATAGGGATTTCACTTCAGTCTAATCCAAACATAGCTTGCATCATTTCTGGAAGAATTTTATTTGGCTTTGCTCTATTTCAGGTAATGATATTGATTGATCATTGCGTATTTTATTACAACCAACCAGAAAACCATGAAAGGTATTATAGTGTTCTACATCTATTTCAAGGCATAGGCACTTTAATAGCCGGATTCTCTGCAGGAATTATAGCATCGGAATTTGAGCTGCGCACTCTATTCCATATTTCAACTTTTGGGCTTTGTTTAACATTTATTTTCACGCTAATTCTCAAGCACTCTCTTCTTGATTCATCTCAAAAAAACCCGCCAACATTCACATTAAATAGTTAATACTTATGAATATTTCTATGCCTTTATTTGATATCAGTTGCCGCCCTCTCAAGTGGCCAAATGATCTAAGCCTAATCTACAGCTGGGTAACATCGTCTAAAGCAGCCTACTGGGGATTGCAAGATGCAAGCATTAATGACATCAATCATACTTATGATGAAATACTCAAGACAGCTCATGTATTCATTGGTTTAGTGCAAGGAAAACCCCAGTTTTTATTTGAAAGTTACGACCCTAAAAACGAATATCTAGATATACACTACGATTATAAATTCGGTGATAAAGGTATTCACATACTACTCGCACCAACAGAGTCTCCTATTAAAGGGTTCAGCGAGTATGTCATGAGATTCGTCTTAGAATTTCACTTTAACGAGCTAAACACATCACGAATAATCGTTGAGCCAGACTGTAGAAACAACAAAATTCATAAGCTTAATAAAAAGGTGGGTTTCAACTATTTTAAGACGGTTAATTTACCCAACAAAAGAGCATTTCTTGCAATTCTTTCCAAGTACAATTACCAACCGAGAAACCTTAATAAGGGTACCATTAACAACCATTCAAAAAGGCTCTATGATAAAGCGAATAGACATATGTTAGCCAAGTTGCTTTCTGAAGGATTGCATGAACGATTGTTAAAAGCTCAACCCCACTCAAAAATCGGCTCTTATATATGCAAAACGGATAATGAATCCATCTTTTATACATTTGATGCTACAATCCTACCTTTGGATCATTGGGTTATAAATCCAAATAGCATTACCAAATCTGAATCAGATAACCTTGACGTTTTGAGTGCGGTAATAGAGTTTAAACATCAGTTAAATATCAATCCCTCTCTGATTCCAACCTACATTGGGGAAATTCAATCCACGTTAAGTAGTCTATTTTATAAATTCAAAAATACACTTTTTTCATCTCAGGATCTTTTGCATGCAGATTTCCAGATTGTTGAAAGTTCAATGACGGAAGGTCATCCAAGCTTTATAGCCAATAATGGTCGAATTGGCTTCACTCAAGAAGATTATCTAACATTTGCTCCAGAAACAGGAACAGAATTCTCTTTGGTCTGGGTGGCAACACATAAGAATAATACTGAATTCACATGCTTTACATCCATTAGTTATCAAGACATAATCAACAGCTCTTTATCTGAAAGAGAACAGTCAAACTTTAATAGGCAGCTAAAAGATTTAGATCTTAATCCATCTGATTATATTTTGTTTCCTGTCCATCCATGGCAATGGAGAAATAAACTAAGCATTGCTTTTGCTGATGAAATTCTGAAAAAGAATATTGTCTATTTAGGGAAAAGCATTGATCAGTATCAAGCTCAACAATCCATTAGAACGTTATTCAACAAAACACAGCCCACATCGCCCTATATAAAGGTTGCTCTATCTATCCTTAATATGGGATTTGTGCGGGGGCTATCGCCTGATTACATGCAATCAACCCCTCCAATCAACCAATGGCTCTATAATTTGATTCAACATGATCAATATTTACAAACCCTTAATTTTAAAATGTTAAGGGAAATGGCATCTATTGGGTATCGCCATCCAATTTATGAAAATTACGATTCCAAAACAAACCCCTATAAAAAAATGATGGCAGCATTATGGCGTGAAAGCCCAGTTCCATTAGTTGATGCTAATCAACGAATTATAACCATGGCGGCTCTTTTACACAAAGATACTCAAGGTGTATCTTTCGTTAAAGAGCTGATTCTTGCATCGAACAAAAGTATAGATGACTGGATTTATAGCTACCTGGAAGCCTATCTAAAACCTATTCTGCACTGCTTTTTTAAATATGAATTGGTGTTTATGCCACACGGCGAAAACGTCATCCTTGTTTTAGAAGACTTTGTTCCAACGTCTATTTTCATGAAAGACATTGGCGAGGAAATTGTGGTCATGGGTGATCAAGTTGATATTCCCAAATCGATATCAAGGATTAAAATGCGAATTCCATGTCATTTGAAAATTTTATCGATTCTTATAGATGTATTTGATTCATTTTTCAGGTACTTAAGTCAATACTTATATGAATCTATGAATTACCCAGCCACCAATTTTTGGCAGTTGGTGGCATCATGCATAAGAGATTATCAATCTTCTCATCCAGAGTTTAAAAAACAGTATGAAAAGTACGATCTATTTACTGACAAGTTTGAATTATCCTGCCTAAACAGGCTGCAATTATCTAACAATCAACACATGTTAAATTTAGATGATCAGGCTGCTGGTTTACAGTTTTCTGGTTACTTAAAAAATCCAATTTCTCCATTCAAAAATGTTGACGAATCAACCCATTCTTTCTAAATCAATATCGCAAACCTCGTACATGTTGTGCGAGGTTGATGGCAAACTGATCTGTCATTCCACCGATGTAATCAACTATTCTTTGATAAGCTTCATACTTATCCCAACCTTTTTCTGGTGCATGCCTACCAATCATTTTTAAAGCACGATCGTGCCTATATGAAATTGATTTTCCTGACAATAATTCATCAACGGCCCCTATAAACAAATCTAGCAACCCACTCAGAGTTGCATAAGCCCCTATTTCAACGGTCATCTTTTGTTCATTTTGGAAAATTTTTTCATGAGCCAGTGTTTTTGCTTTCTTAATGCTGTCAGAAATATCTGACTTGCACATAGAAATGATATCACCTTCAAATTCACCCTTTAGCATTGTTTTTTCATGTTTATTGAAAGTGTCACCAATTTCTTCAACTAATGCTTCAAATACAGGCCCTCGCATAAGGGATAATTTTGTGTTCTTTGTGCTATGTTTCTTTGAAAAGCCTTCTGGATTGATTTTAGCCAATAGGGTTTCTACTTCTTCTTGAGAAATCAGCCCCATTTCTACTCCATCTTCAAGATCAAGTAGTGCGTAACAAATATCATCAGCCGCTTCCATTAAATAGGCTAATGGGTGCCTTACCCAGCGATCATCTTTCTTCGCTATTAATCCTAGTTGCTTTGTAATAGCCTTCAGAATTGGGAGTTCAGACTGATAGCACCCAAACTTCCCTTTTTCTTTATGCTTGACTGTCCAAGGGTATTTAAGGAATGCACCAAGAGTAGCTAACGTTAAGTGCATACCTCCTTCAAAGCGATGATATTCATGCTGCGTAATCACTCTCAATCCTTGTGCATTCCCTTCAAATGTTCGAAAATCTTCACTCTGGGCTTCAGAAAGCCCTTCTAAATAGGGTGCATTTTTCTCATAAGAAAACCATTGGCGCATCGCATCTTCGCCCGTATGCCCAAAAGGTGGATTTCCTATATCATGAGCTAAACAAGCTGCCTGAACAATTGCTCCAACATCTTGAGGCGTAATATTTTCGGGTAATTCTGAACGGACATGAAACCCCACTCTAGTTCCAAGACTACGGCCTACACAACTCACTTCAAGACTATGAGTCAATCGACTATGAGCATGATCATTCATAGGAAATGGCTGTGCTTGCGTTTTTTTCTCAAGTCTTCTAAATGCACTCGAAAACAGTATTTTATCTTGGTCTTTATGGAATGGGGAACGAAGAGGTTCTTCAAACTTAGATAATTTTTGATTTTCAATTAGCCGCTGTGAACTTAATAGCTTTTGCCATTCCATCGGCATTATTGCCTCCTAGGATTCAAAAAGATGTGCATAAACAAAGGCATATAGCATCAAGCGATCTGTTTCACTCAAGGATTTAAATTGCAAACCTGCACGGTACATACTCCGCCGTTCATCATGTGTTAAAGATTTTATTTCAGCTTCTACTCTAATCACTCTACGTATTTCATGTAGCTTTAGCTTCATGAGCAGGGTTACCATAACACCGTTTCGCCCCATCGGTTCATCGCTTTCAACTTTCGCGCCATTTACACTGAGATCTAACACTTCACATACTTGCTTTCGTTTTTCACCGTCTGCCGAATCTTCTTTGCCAAATACTAACTGTGCTTTAATGTGTACTCTTGCTCTTGTAGAGTTTCTAACTTCGCCAATTTCTAAGCTCTCTGGCACTGCAATATGCAAATGACCATAAGGGTTTTTGCTCACATAAAGGACTTCCGTTCGAAAGGCACAGGCACAATTGGCTTGATTAGCAAAGAATCGTATATTCAGGTGCTGCCCCACTTGGACGGGAATCGTTGAACCGTTCACTATGGGCGTTGTTATCAGCAAACTGCCATTATGCTTCATGCCAATGTAAAGCGATTTATCACGAAATGAGCCATAGGAGTCCAGCTCTATGATTAGCGGTTGCCCTGGTAGCAAACAGAGTTCTTCAAATGAGGTGGTCATATTAATGAGTTAATGAATTGGTTTGGACAAGATTAATCGGATTTAAGTGCTTTTTTTATCGTCTTCATCTTCTTCACGCTCCATCTCACGCATTAATTCTTCTACATCAATATCGTCCAACTCATCATCTGTAACATCACCAGAGCGTTCAACCAAACTTTCGATATCTACATCGTCTAAATCATCAATTGCTTGATCGCCAAGCTCTTGATCCAATTCTTCCATTAGCTCATTAACATCCACATCATCAATATCTTCGGCCTCGGGCAAGTCCTCCCCACCCTCATCCATATCGACTGGCATTTCGTCTTCATCCGTCGATTCTAATGGCGGTTCGGGTTCCTTAGGGGGCTCGGGCTCTTCAGGTGGTTCCGCCTTTGGCTCCTCTTGTTCTGGGCTTATATCAAAGTCATCATCAGGAACGGCTGCCGCTGGAGCTGTTTCTGAAGCTGCTACTTCAGAATCAACCACTTTTTCCTCAACTGGAGGCTCAGGTGCAGGGCTTTCAGGTTCGCTTATTGATTCCGTCGGGATAGGAGGCTGTTCCTCGGCTTCCTCTTCTCTAGGACGCCCCTCTTCTGGCCTTACAGGTGCTTCATTATTGAGGGTGATGGTTTCGTCATCATCAGTGGTGCTGAGGTCAAAATCTTCATCAAATTCTTCTTCAGGTTCTTTTTCTTCTTCATCAGTTGAAGCGTCAGGAGATTTTTTTGGCTCATCGGCATCACTACCTTCTGATGCAACTATTGGTTCATCATCACCTCCGTCAACCTCCCCCCCAAGATCTTCATCATCATCCAAGTCATCGTCTAAATCATCAATGTCGGAGTCTAGATCATCACTATCACTTGATTTATCGCTCGATTTCTCTTTATTTAACATCCAACGGTATAAGAAATACCCACCACCTGCTGCCCCAAGCATCAAAAGACCAAATAAAATATAGAGCCATAGGTAGGACGATTCTTCTGTTGCTTGTTCCTCTTCGACAGCTTCTTCTGTTGTTTCATTTGCTTCAGTTTCTGTCTGATCTACAGCCGCCTCACCAGTATCATTCTCTTCACCAGTTGCTTCTTGGTCACCTTCTTTCGTTATTTCCTCAGACTCTGTTGTTCCTCCTGCTTCTTCAGTCTCCTCTACAGTCCCAGGTTCTTCAGGCTCACCTTCTATGGATTCAATATCGGGGGCCGTACTTTCAGGTTCATCAATGCTTTCAACTTTAGGTTCTTCGACGGTTTCTTCTGCCACCTCCTCTCTCACTTCCTCAACAGGTGGTTTTCCTACGATATAGGGCTTGAAGTCTGCTGGGACAGGGAAAGACAAAGGTATTGGTTCCGGTTTTAGCTGGAAGTCCGTAGCATCAATGTTTTTTCCACGGACATTAAGGGCGACCTCATAATCACCTACCCCTCTAACAGGTTTAACAACCACCTGCCATTGGCCCTCTTCATTCTTTCTTGCTGCCTGAATGATGCTGTAACTTTCCGGGCCACTCACTTTGGCAATCACTTTCGTTGCCAAAGTATCAATATTCGAACTATAGGGCGTGATTTTCACCCGATAAATTTCTTCTGGCGTCCCCACCATATCCGCTTCTACTTCTATTTGAAGCGGGTCTCGCAAGGTGACGTACTCTGTCTTTTGGCGTTGAAAAGTTTTACCGTCAACTGTCACCTGCAACTCGTAAGTGCCTTCTTTACTTAGACGATACAAGCCTTCTCTATAAATCCCATCCTCTGGCGGTGCGTCTGGGTTGGAGATCAGCTTAGCGCCTGAGCGACCTCCTTCCTGAGTCACCCGAAGTTCCACTGACATTAGTTTTAAAAACGCTTGATGCGTTAAAATTTTACCGTCTTCATGAAGAAAAGCTTCGAGGTCAATTTTGTCGCCAGGCGCGATATTCTCTGGGACATTTCGAACATTGAGCATTAAATCACTGACGACCAAGATGCGATTATCCGGATCTAGCTCTCCATCAATTTCCCACTCACCTTCATGCGGATTAGAGACCGTAATCAGGTCAAAATTTCGCTCTGAGTACCACTTCAATGATTCATTTTGGTGTATCTCGGTTAATCGATCGCCCCCTGGATTAATCAGCTCTGTTGGTTTTGAGCCAGGCGCTCTAAAAATAAGCGCTGTGAATTCACGAATACCCGCATCAATGGAAAAACGGTTCTTCTTAAGTGGAACCTGCTCAGTCGGCACTGCTCCCTGATACGCTTTTGCAAAAACTCTCAGTAAATCATCTGCTTTATTTGCAACGAAGTGGGTTCCACCTGTCCGAGCAGCCAACTCGCGCATCATTTCAATATCAGACGAGGGGGACAAAGCAATGGAGTGTATGGTTGTACCAAGTTTCTGATATTGGAGCGCTATCTGACTTAATATGCGATTGCGCTCTGCTTGGTTTTTGTCTGTTTGTCGAGCATCAGTGTCAGGGGCAATATCAACGATACCGTCCGTTAATAAGATGACGCTTTGCTTATAACCCGTATCATTTCCTAGTTTCCATGTCGCTTTTTCTAGGGCTTCGCCAATATTGGTTCTCAGACCAACAGATCTAATCCCCTCGATGCTGGCAATCGCATTTTCTTTCCATTGCGTGTTGACTTTGGATAACGGCACCAACATATTGACCCACTGCCCATAGGTCCATATGCCGGCCTGACTGCCCTCAGGCAAAAGCTTAATCAACAGCTTTACGGCAGGAATGCGAAGGTTATTCGGATCGTTTTGTTTCATGCTGCCAGAAATATCGACGATAATTCTGACGTCCGAATTTTCAGTAAGCGGCTGAGCATCTTCAGCCGCTCCAAGAGGGAATGGCACACTGAACAGGAGAAGCCAGCTTACTAAAAGCTGGCATTTTTGGCGTTGTTTATAAAGCCAACGTTGCCAGGTTGGTTTTATTGGGTCCACCTGCCGAGCATCCATGATAGGGGGCGTTGCCTACACTATATTTGGCTTTCTACAAGCCTGCGTCCTTTTTCAGTGATGTGCCATCTAGGACCATTTTCACCGTTCACTTTACCAGCCAAAGCACGACTCATAAGCAGCTGTAATGTTTTCTGAATGACACTTTCGTCTGCATTCATCTCTTTACTTAAACCACTGACCGAACGATAGATAAAGCGTCCTGAAGCTAACACCTTCAGAGCCTGCATTGACATATTATCAATCTGCTCTGCGATGATTTCCGAATCTTCAGTACTGTGTTCAATTTCTGTTTCGGTATCAATCAATGGCATGATTTCTGTTTTGATTACCCGAAGGTCGTGTTGAAGAGACTCTGATTGCTTCCTCGCTTCGTTTGCTTCGGTCAGGATCCGATCCGAGACATTGGAAATAAAGAAGCGCGATATTATGGCCGAAATAAGGCAAAAGCCTGTAAAGATGAGTAATCTTGAAGGGTCGCCTTGGCTTTCTAAAACCAGGTCGCTGTTAAGCAAGTCCAAGATGACTGGCACCAGAAATGCCGCGCCTATTCCAACAACGATGCATCTAGGCAAGCTCGTTGAATCTGGATCGCGAACATTGTACATGTAATAGTTGACTAAACCTCCGAAGATGCCCGCAAACAGCATCACCGATGTCAGTATGAGTATATGATTTGCCATCATAGCTTGGCCCCTCGTCCTTTGAGGTGGATAATTCCACGCGGCAACAGATTAGTCTGCGCGCTACTTCTTCCCTTATATAACGCTAGACAATGTTGACGAGTAAGCCAAAAGCTTTACTCACGCTTGGCGCGAATGATGAATGCTTTCACAGTCATGATGACAACTGCTACGAAAGCAGTGAACAACATTGGGGTTACACCACGTATAAACATTGGCTGGCCATCCATCCAACCACCAAGAATCGTTACCGCGACAGCAGGGACCCAGATACCAGAAGATGGGTCCAGAGCAACAGGAGTCCAGGCAACAACAGCATAGAAAAGCAATAGAGAATCCCTTAGCGTACTATTCAGAGGGTGTACAACCCACCACCAAAGCAGAAAGAGAGCAACGGACACACCGGCATAGCCAAACCAAGCCAACTGATAGTATTCAGGATAATTCATAAGTGTCTCTCTCGTACGTATTAATGTTTCATAGGAGAAGGGGACACACCCATATCATACTTCGATGATGTATCCTGGTGTAAATCAAGCAAATAGGATTCTTTTGCTGGCGGCATTTGCAAGTAATACCCTGGCTCGATCAAGGCTTTTATAACATCTTTTACATCAGCTCTTGCCAGTTTCCGGTCTTCAGTTAAAACCAAGGTAGTGACTTTAATGGGATTACCAAACACTTCTAGTAGTGATTTTGGGACAGGTGCCAACCCTTTTTTATGATCCACGTACAGATAAGCTTCATCTTTTTTTGGGCTCTTATACACTGTGCAAATCGTTTTCATATATCACTCATTTTGAACGTTTTTTCGATGAAACCCTGCGTTTTTGAACAGATCTAGGAGGCGGCATCACTCTTCGTAGCTGGTCTAATAAGGCAGTCACAGGCTCTCCAATGACTTCAGATCTCCACCCCACTAAACAGCCCGTTGTATCATAAGGGCCATCTGGGTAACCCGATCTCAATAACGCCTCCAACTGCTTTTTGCGCGCCAACAAGTCTACAGGGATGCCAATTTCCGTAGCCATTACTTGCGCTTTATCTCTAAGCAACTTAAGCCACTGACCGGCATGAGGGTTTAAAGGTTTAGGCAATGGCAAGGGCTGTTCTTCCGGAGTCAAACTCATCCCTTGCTGTATAGCCTGTAGCCACTCGCTCCCCCACTTCCTAACTTCTGACGGCTTAATGCCTGGTATCTTGGCCATACCTGCTTCATGTTTTGGCTTTCTTCGAGATAACTGTATTAACTGAGCATCGTTTAAAAACGTATTACGAGGTTTATTTTCAGTACGTGCTTTTCTCTCTCTCCAAGCAGTCAACTCTCTAAGTACCGCCAGCTCCCTTGGCTTTAATTGCCAAGCCAGCTTCACTGATCGGTAATACTCTTGCTCTGGAACCTGCTCCAACGTTTCTTGGCTCCGTATTTGACATTCATTTGAAAACCAAGATTTCATGTTTGTTTGTTCAAGTTGGGCTGAAAGCTTATCTCTAAGAACAATTAATCCCTGAACATCTTGCGCAGCGTAATACACCTGCTCATCTGTTAAGGGTCTTTGTAACCAGTTAGAACGGGTTTGCCCTTTATCTAGATCAACACCCAAAAGTGTCCCAACTAATGATTGATAACCAGTGGTTAACCCTAATCCACAAAATGCGGCCGCTAATTGCGTATCAAAAATATTGCTGGGCTTTACTTGGGTTAGATTGTAAAGAACTTCCAAGTCTTCTGCGAAACTGTGAAATATTTTCTCTATGGTAACATCGGAAAGAATGTGACCTAAGGGCGAATAATCTGTCACCTCTAACGGGTCTATTAAATAAACTTCTTTTCCATCAAAAACTTGTATCAACCCAGGCAACGGATAAAAAGTATTAACCCGCATAAATTCTGTATCAATAGCTAACGGCTGCTTAGCACTCCCCCAAGCACGACAACAGTCCTCCAGCAATTGATCAGTGGTAACCCAGTGAATGGGGGGAACAACGCTAAAAACCACTACTATTCCTAACTGATTATTTCATTAAAAATTTTCTACAGCCTTGCTATTGAAGTAAGGGCTGAACAGCGTCTCAAAGCTGAATTTCTTTACAAACTACGCTTCTACAGGTTTTCTACCGACTAACGCATGAGCAAGTGTGCCACTGTCTACGTAGCCAAGATCTCCACCCAAAGGGACACCATGAGCAATACGACTTGCACGTACATCATGAGGCTTTAACATTTCTGCGATGTAAAAGCTCGTCGCTTCACCTTCCACAGTAGGGTTGGTTGCGATCACCACTTCCTTTACGCCTTTTTGAAGGACGTAACGCTCCAATTCTTCCAAACCTAATTGCTCAGGACCGATGCCATCAATGGGTGATAAACAGCCATACAGCACAAAATAGCGGCCTTGATAAACCCCCGCTTGCTCCAAAGCGAGTAGATCTCCCGGAGCTTCTACAACACAAAGCAATTCTGGGTCGCGCTTTTCATCAGAGCATACTCGACACAAGGTTTCTTCGGTTAAATTACGGCAATTTTGACAGCGGCTAACTTTTTGTAAAGCCACTTCAAGAGCATTTACCAACTGCGTAGCGCCTACGGGATCTTTTTCCAACAAATGCAAAGCCAGACGCTGCGCTGTTTTAGGGCCAATGCCTGGCAGAGTTGACAAGGACCTAACCAGGTCATCAAACAAAGGACTGAACATAGAAGAGTTTATTCCAAAGACAAAGGCCTACCCAATCTGGCAGGCCTAACAAGCCCAATTAAAAAGGCATTTTAAAACCTGCTGGCAAACCCATTCCAGAGGTAATCGAAGACATTTTCTCTTGGCTATTTTCTTCAACTTTTCTTACAGCATCATTTACGGCTGCTGCAAGCAAGTCTTCAAGCAACTCTTTGTCTTCTTCTAGTACGCTAGGGTCAATATTTACAGATTTAATATTGTGGCGACCGTTCATGACCACCTTCACCATCCCAGCGCCCGCTTCACCCGTAACCTCAGCATTCGCCAGCTCTTCTTGAACTTGCTGCATTTTCTCTTGCATCTTTTGGGCTTGCTTCATCAAGTTGCCCATGCCACCTTTCATCATTGCTTAATCCTCATCAATGGGTTTGAGCGATCCTGGTATCACTTGAGCATCAAGGACCGCCAGCATTTGCTTTACATTAGGGTCGTCCATAATAGCGCTTTCAGCCATCTTTTGCTTCTCAGCACGCTTTTGGGCCCGAAAATCTGCAGGCGTTGGGAAGTGCATGCTTCCCTCATTTACCTTAACTTTGACTGATTGTTTGTATGAGTGTTCTATTAAGAGGCTGGAGAGTGCTTGCTCTACCTTCTGCAGGTGAGCATCACTCATCCACTGAACGTGATCAGCAGCCATCGTAAAATGCCAAGTACCTTCCTCAATCCTATCTAAACAGGCATTTTCAAACAGAGAACGAGTTAGACCTTCTATATTTAATACGTCAAAAAATTCTGGCCAGGCCTCTGATGGTTGACTTAAACAGGCCTCTAGCGCATCAAGACTTGTTGCATGGTTGTTAAGTGAACCCCCACTCTTCCCACTTATATCCACCTTAGGTAAGGAGGCATGCTTATGATCCAGCGCAGGTGCAACCTTATCTACGATTTCATTATCAGTTGCAGGTTGTACTCCCTTATGACCGTTGTATCTGTCATCAACCTCGCTAAAGGTGGGGGTCATTGAGGTCAATACCGACGCCTCGTCTTTTGATGGAGTCGATTGGGGTGGATCAGATAACGGCCGTGTATCATTTCTCACATGATTCAAAGAGACGGTTTCGGAGAGAGGACTTATTGGTTTTGGCTCAATTTTATGCTGAGTTGGGACCGGTTTTTCAAAATTTGATTTTAATTGCTCCAAATGCACTTGGCGGCCTTCCACCGCTTCAGGCTTTTTTACCGTCCCTCCTCCTGTAAGAGAGGTAAAACCATTTGTTGGTTGTCCTTGCATCTGGCCAGGAGAAACATAATGCCCCATCGGAACACCCGGAGGCTGAAAGCTTAAGAGCCTCATTAAGGTCATTTCAAAACCTTGCTTAGGGCTCGGGTTTAGAGGCAAATCCCTTCTAGAAACCAATAGCACCTGATAATACAGTTGAATCTTTTCTGAAGTATGCTGTGCGGCAGTTGCACATACCCACTGCCCTTCCGGGTCACTACTTTCACTTAAATAACCAGACCATTGCTGTAAAGCCAATTGGTGAAAAAGCTCTAACAGATCAACCAAAAGGCGGTCAAAATGGGTATTCTGAGCATTAAACAGATCGACCATCCGCATGATATCGGCAAACTGTTCATTCAAAACAGCATCGGCAAGTTCAATCACCTTACCGCGATCCAAAGTGCCCAACATATCCGAGACATCTGCCAAAGAGACTTTGCCATCCCCCATAGCAATCGCTTGGTCGGTCAAGCTCAGTGCATCCCTCATGCTACCTTCTGCACTTCGAGCCAACATCCATAGGGCAGCTTCTTCGTATGACACGTTTTCCACATCTAGCACTCTGCCCAAATGCTCGACGACATCACTGGGTTTCATATTTTTAAGTGCAAATTGCAAGCAGCGAGAGAGCACAGTAATAGGGAGCTTTTGGGGGTCAGTTGTTGCTAGTAGGAATTTCACATGCTCGGGAGGTTCTTCAAGCGTTTTCAATAAGGCATTGAAGCTATGCGTAGAAAGCATATGAACTTCATCAATGAGGTATACCTTAAAACGACCCGATGTAGGCGCATACTGGACGTTATCCAACAATTCACGTGTATCCTCAACCTTGGTTCTTGAAGCGGCATCAACCTCAATTAAATCAACAAACCGCCCTTCCGTAATTTCAGAGCATGCTTGGCATTGACCACAGGGGTTCGAGGTAATTCCTTTATCGCAGTTTAAACTTTTAGCAAGAATACGAGCTATGGTGGTTTTTCCAACTCCACGAGTGCCTGTAAATAGATAAGCATGATGTAGGCGATTTTGATCAAGCGCGACGGTAAGCGCTTTTAGAACCTGCTGCTGCCCAACAACATCAGTGAAAACTTGTGGGCGGTATTTTCTGGCAAGGACTTGATAGCTCATTTACATTCTATCTACTGAATTATGATGTCAAAGCGTCGAATTATCTGTGCTTTAGGAAACACATCTTACCCTCTAGAGGTGAGAGTATCTACATACACAGTGAGCGTAAATGAAGAAGAAGCGAATCTGGAGGGACTCCAGCCACACCCCGGCACACAAGTCCACTGTTACCGTTGCTCCCTTCCGGGCCTGGCGGAGTTCACAGCTTATTGTTGCGGGGGGACCGGAGCCACCACTGCAAGCATTCAGGCGATAGCGCTTGAATGCCGTGCATTATTCCAGACTAGTATTAACAGTGCAAGACTTATCTAGAAAAATTTTAGACGCAACTCCTTGATTTAGTTGCTTATTCATGTGTAGCTGCCTCGCAAAAAGATAACGGTATAAATCTTTAGGTTCGCCATTACTCATTAATTTGTATACTCTTTTGGCTTCCAAGTTGGGGCCGAAGGAAACATCATGAGTAAAGGGTCATACCTGGTTGAGGCTTTAACTGCGTTTACTGATAACTATATATGGCTAATTAAAGACCTAAAAAATCAGGCGGCTTGGGTTGTTGACCCAGGTGATGCCTCCCCCGTATTAAACACGTTGAATCAACAACAGCTGCAACTGCAAGGGATACTCATCACCCACCATCACTACGACCACATAAATGGCATCCCTAAGCTTATTGAGAAGCTTCCTAAAGTAAGGGTTATTGGGCCAAGCCATAAACAAATCCCCTGGGTAACCGACTCCGCTCTCGATTACGAACCCGAAAAGCAGAATACGCTCAATATTTTTGATGGATTATCTCTAACGAGCATCCCCGTTCCGGGGCACACATTAGAGCATGTGGCTTATTTCCTGGAGGAAACCAGAGATGACTTAATTAACCAGGAAGAAAGCAGTCCCATGCTGTTTTGTGGAGACACCCTATTTTCCTCGGGCTGTGGCCGGCTTTTTGAGGGAACACCGGAAATGATGTGGGAATCACTAAAAAAGTTAAGGGCTCTCCCCAGTAATACAGCCGTATACTGTGCTCATGAATACACACTAAGCAATTTAGACTTTGCCCGCTTTATACTCCCAAAGAATCAAGCCATTAAAACTCGTGCCAAGGAGGCTACTAAGCTGAGAGCTTCTGGCTTATCAACTCTGCCCAGCACTATCCACCAAGAACGGCAAGTTAACCCCTTTTTGATGGCAGACAAGCTAGAACTCAAGAATGCCATTCAATTGCAAGATAACGTTGTCGACAAAAATGAGTACCAAATATTTAAAACTTTAAGAGCAATGAAAGACAAATTCTAAACTCTTGCCTGTGCACCAACTCAATTATCGCAATGCACCACCTAGAGTTGAGCCCCCCCAAAGCATCCGTTATGATGCACCGCCAAACGAATACAGAGATTTAGCCCCTATGCCTACCATCCGATCTTTTCTCGAACAGCAAGAGACAGCCCCCTCCCTTATCCACTTGTTTGAGGAATTATCGTCAGCATGTCAAGACATTGCCTCCCGCTTGCAAAATGCCCACAACACCAACTCAACGGGTGTGGTGGAAAACACAAACGTCCAAGGTGAGCAGCAAAAAAAAATGGATGTGATATCAAATGATATCATTAAGCAAAAACTGCTAGCCCTAGAAGCAGTAAAAGGGATTGCATCGGAGGAAGAAGAGCACCCTGTCGCAGGGCATTCTAATGGAGAGTACTACGTTCTTTTTGATCCTTTAGATGGCTCATCCAATTTGGACATTAATGTTTCTGTAGGCACCATTTTTTCTATCATTAAAGCGAAACCAGAAGAAGATGCAAGTGATGAGCAAGCCTATTTAAAACCTGGTCACGAGCAATGCGCTGCCGGCTATTTTCTATACGGCCCCTCAACACAACTGGTATTTACAACGGGCAGCGGAACTCATCAATTCTCACTCAATACCGATTCTGGTGAATTTGAACTAACAAGAGAGAACATTCTAATCCCAAACTCCACCCAGGAATTTGCTATCAACATGTCGAATCAGCGGTTTTGGGAAACAGCGGTACAGGAGTACATTCAAGACTTACTGTTGGGAGAGGAAGGCCCAATTCAGAAACGATTTAATATGCGCTGGATTGCATCGATGGTCGCTGAAGTTCATCGCATACTCACACGCGGAGGTGTATTTATGTACCCAAAAGATAGCCGCGCTCCTGAAAAACCAGGAAAACTTAGACTGATGTATGAAGGCAATCCGATGGCTTTTGTTGTAGAGCAAGCACAAGGTCGTTGTTCAAATGCTCGAAACAACGTATTAGACATCAAACCCTCTCATATCCATGAACGCGTTGCGATTTTTTTGGGTAGCAAAGAAGAAGTAGATCGTGCAGAATTATACCATAAGAAAAAATAACGCTACGGACACTACCTTATGCCGCTGATCCCAATTTCTTCCATTTATACAGCTGTTCTGGGGCTTCTGTATATATTTCTATGCTACCGAATCATCAGGCTCCGACTTTCTCAAAGAGTCGGGCTTGGGTTTCCAACAAGCGAATTAAAAATCGCCGGACGCGTTCAAGGTAATGCTGCTGAATACCTACCCATCACATTAATTTTGCTGATTGCTGCTGAATTAAATGGTGCCAACCAAGCATCTCTTCACTTAACGGGATTAGCATTAATACTCGCACGTGTCATGCATGCCTATGGCTTCACCTCAAGCAAAGGGGGCATACATGCAGGCCGCACCATTGGCACAGCGCTCAACTGGATCATTATTGTGAGCCTATCCCTGTTAAATGTATCGCTGTCTTTTCGCTATCTTAGTTAAGAATGCACATTTAGACCCAAGAGTTTTTTTGCTATAAAAAGGGGCTTTCCTTTTTATAGCAAAAACGAATGAGACATTAGTAATCATTGACTTAATTACAGGCCAGGGAAGATAACGGTATAATTCAGCGTTTCAAATTAGCCTTTTGAATAAATCGTCTTCCACACACGTAAAGCAAGGAAAATACAACGCCTGCAAAGTGCGCATCTACCGCAACCATGCCTCCGATTAATGCCTCTGTCGAAACAGCTGAAAGATGGGAAAATTGCTCATAAAGCACCTTCGAGATTATTATAAGCGCCAAGATGATTCTCCTCCCCACCCCCAAAAAGAGACTTCTATCAGCTGCCACTACAAATAAACCATGAAGGATCCCAGAAAATCCTACATATGAAAAACCTATATCTCCATCAAATAAAATAAGGTACCCACTTATGAATAATGAAGAAGCCATCAAATAAATGAGCCACTCCCTCCATAAACAATAAGGTGCCAATATATAACTTGCCAATGCCAAGCCAGCAACATTCAACCCTAAGTGAACCCAACCTAGATGCATAAAATGAGCGCTTATCCATCTCCAAGCTTGCCACACTTCAACGCCCTGCTTCTTTAAATCAAGCCAATCAAAAAATAACGAACCAGCCAACTGAAAGCACAGCATGATTAACGCCGTCAACAGATAAGGTGCATATAATGAGGTAAATAACGAACGTAAGGACTTTGTCATTAGAAATAATTAGATAAAATAAAAAGAGCCTTTTGCTTCAATGACCATCGAACATCCATTGAAACAAAAGGCTCCGTCAATTCCCGAGTCGCGATAGCAGTCATCCGTTACCCAATCGGGAACCTATTAAAACATTAGCTATTTAAATGCATCCTTTCGGGCCAGCACACAAAAATACAAAGCTCTGTTACTTGTATTGGTACTTTGTTTGCCGGGCGTTAATCTTTACACAAAAAAAGAGGGAGCACCCCATTTTTTTGGTTATTATAAGCCTACCCAGGGTCATTTTCCGCCAAATAAAACCATGTTGACAAAACAGAGTCCGGATTTAAGGAAACGGAATCGATCCCCTCACTCATTAACCAACGAGCAAAGTCAGGATGATCAGATGGGCCCTGACCACAAATCCCAACGTATTTACCTTGTTTTTTGCAAGCTTTAATAGCTTTACTCAATAGCTCTTTAACAGCATCATTACGCTCATCAAACAAGTGGGCAATAATCCCTGAATCCCTATCAAGACCAAGCGTTAGCTGAGTTAGATCATTTGAGCCAATAGAAAAGCCATCAAAATGCTCCAGAAACTCATCTGCAAGCAATGCGTTCGCCGGGAGCTCACACATCATGATAACCTTTAGGTCATTGTCTCCACGTCGTAGACCGTTTTCTGCCAATAGATCCACAACTTGTTTCGCCTCTCCCGGTGTTCTGACAAAAGGCACCATTATTTCAACGTTATCAAGCCCCATTTTTTCGCGCACATGTTTGAGCGCTCGACATTCCAACTCAAAACAATCCCTAAATGACTTAGAAATGTACCTTGACGCCCCACGGAAACCGAGCATTGGGTTTTCTTCTTCAGGCTCATACAACTTCCCACCAATAAGGTTGGCGTACTCGTTTGACTTGAAGTCCGATAGCCTCACGATCACTTTTTTGGGATAAAACGCTGCTGCTAAGGTCGAAATCCCCTCAATAAGCCGTTCAACATAGTATTCAACCGGACCTGAATAGCCAGCAATACGGCGATCTACTATGGCTTTTGTTTCCTCAGGCAGCGCCTCATAGTTCAATAATGCCTTTGGATGAACACCAATCATTCGATTAATGATAAATTCCAAACGGGCAAGACCAACCCCCGCATTCGGAAGGCTCTGAAAATCAAAAGCCCGATCTGGATTACCCACGTTCATCATGATTTGAAAGGGCAATGAAGGCATGGTATCAACACTACTGGTCTTACGCTCAAAGTTCAAAAGGCCTTTATAAATAAACCCCGTATCACCTTCCGCACAAGACACTGTTACCTCATCGCCGTCATCTAACCGATCTGTAGCATCACCACACCCCACAACCGCAGGTATCCCCAACTCACGAGCGATTATCGCAGCATGGCAAGTACGCCCCCCACGATTAGTAATAATGGCTGAAGCTCTTTTCATAACCGGTTCCCAATCAGGATCAGTCATATCCGTTACCAGAACATCCCCTTCCTGCAGTTTATGCATATCAGCCAATGAATCTAAATTGCGGGTAATGCCTGAACCAATTTTTTGCCCAATGCTTCTTCCTTCAACCAGCACTTCTCCGGTTTCTTTCAATAAGTACCGTTCAGTGACTGTATCCTTATGGCTTTTCACCGTCTCAGGTCGCGCTTGAACAATAAAAAGCTCCCCTGTATCACCATCTTTAGCCCACTCAATATCCATTGGGCGACCATAATGTTCTTCAATAATTAATGCTTGGTTTGCCAATTTTTCTGCTTCAGCATCTGTGATTGAAAACTTCTGCCGATCGGCTCTCTCAACATCAACTGTGACAACTCCCGAAGTATTTTCTTCACCACTTGCGTAAATCATCTTAATTGCTTTTGCACCAAGATTACGTCTCAATACCGCAGGTTTTTTGGCTTTAAGGGCTGGCTTATACAAATAAAACTCATCTGGATTCACAGCCCCCTGAACAAGGGTTTCACCCAGACCGTAGGTTGAGGTTAGGAATACGACTTTATCAAACCCAGATTCAGTATCCAAAGTGAAGAGCACCCCGCTTGCTGCCGATTCACTTCTAACCATTCGCTGAACGCCTGCAGATAATGACACCACCCGATGATCAAAGTTGTGGTGCACTCGATACGCGATGGCTCTATCGTTAAATAATGAAGCAAATACTTCATGAACCGCTTTAATAACGGCCTCTTCACCCTTGACATTTAATAGCGTTTCTTGCTGACCAGCAAAGGATGCTTCAGGCAGATCTTCTGCTGTCGCCGAAGAACGAACCGCAACAGAAAGACCATCGCTCCCATCTTTTAATGTTTGATAAGCAGCACGAATATCAGCGTCTAAATCAACTGGCAGTGGCGTCTCCATGATCCAGGATCTAATCGCTTGACCAGCTTCAGCAAGCGCTTTCACATCGTCAACATCTAAACCATCTAGCAAATTGTGAATGCGGCCGTATAAACCTTCATGCTCTAGAAATCGCTGGTACGCATCTGCAGTGGTTGCAAAGCCATTCGGAACCTTTACTTCAGCTTGAGTTAAATGACCAATCATTTCCCCCAAGGAAGCATTTTTACCGCCAACGCGCTCAACATCAGAAACGCCTACTTGATCAAACCACAAGATATTCGCCGTCAAAACGGGTTCCTCTTTTTTAGAGTAGAGCCAAACCAAATACTGTACTGTTCGCCGTCCATTAAATGTACTTGCGACCCTGCAAAAACTCACTCATCCGCGAGAGGCGAACAGACTTACTATACTTGCGTCGCCAGCCAATGGCCAGAGATGATACACGTAAGCAAGAACGGGGTTCGTTGAACTCTGGTCTTCCCATTCAAATATGATAAAATCCCGCTATGACTCGCATTGACTTTTATATTCTGGCCCAGCAAACATTCAGTGATCGTCAGCACTTTGCGTGCAGACTTACAGAAAGAGCCGTACTATCAGGCCATCAGGTCCTTCTCTACGTAGATGACCTCGATGCAGCGGTTTCTATTGATGACGCCTTATGGGGCTGGAAACCCGAAGCCTTCATTCCCCATAAGCTTATTGTGGCCGAGAATTCCAAGCATTCAGAGCCCGTCATGATTGGCTGGAAAGACAATATAGGGCAGCATTTTGACATTCTTATCAACTTGGCCCAAGAAGTGCCTTCTGGATTCAGTCGTTTTGAGCGTGTAATGGAAATCGTGATTCAAAATGAATCCGTATTAAATCAGACACGATCGCGATACAAGTATTACAAGCACAGAGGCTTTCCAATCAACGACAATGATTTAAGGCTGTAAAGATGAAAGAGCCGTCATCAAATTCAAAAAGCCCGCTATTGACGGAACTAGAGGATCTAGAGGCGCTTTTTACCGATCTTGACGAATCTCATGAATCAAAGGCAGCCGTCCCCATCCTGCATGACGTCGTATTAACCCAACAGGAACAATTGCAATACCCTACGGCTGAAACAATCAAATCCGTATCTTCAACTAATGCTGCGCAACTCGCATCAGTAGAGCCACCAGTCCCTCCCATCGACCCACTAAAAACAGAAAAAGAGCCGCATCATCACCTTGGCTCTTCACAAGAACCTGGCTTTATGGATATGGACTTTCTTGACAACCGTGATCCAATTGAACCACTCAGTGTTGACGATGACGAGATTGATGAAGTGCTTGCGGATATAATGCAGGAAGTTATGCCGCTTATCGAAAAAAAGTTAAAAAAGAAATTAAAAAAGCGTATCCAAAAGATGCTAGCCACTCAATAAACTTGAAAACCGAGCAGCTTTAGCAAACCTACAAAATCATGAAAAGACACGTGGCACTAAACCCTCCGGTTACACCAATGTCATCGTATATGTCAAATACCTTGCTTGCTCTTAAGCATCACTTCATGTTTTTATACATGGGGTCATGACCAAGACCAAAACCCATCGGATCGATTAATTTCAAGCCCTCATTAAGCACTTCCGCGTGCTTCACAGCGTCTGGCCCAGTAAAACAAACATAAAGCCCATGCTCTTTCAGCCCTGCAGGATGAAAACCAACGTCACGCGCATAAGGTTTAATTTTTTCAGATTTACGCAGCCAGTATCCTAGAACCCTCCTATCAATGACAGCCAAATCTACTTTCTTATTTACTAAGTTTTCTAAATTTTCAATATCAGAATTGGACTCTACCGATGGAATCCGTCCACGAGTAACGGCTGTATCAAACTGCTCTTCATTGACATACCCCGATACCACTCCCACCTTATAGCTTTTCAGATCATCCAACGACTTCCACCTTAAAGGTTCTTTTGCCCTATGAGCTAAAACCACCAAACTGCTTCCTATTGCTTCCGAAAACACACATCGCTTATTGAGTGCTTTAGAGTAATACTCAGGAAAGTACCCTGCTGATTTTTGTTGAACAGCATTTTGAACTGCAGCATCCCAATCAAGATACTCAACCTCAAGATGATAGCCTTTCGCTGCCAAAGCTTTTTCTAAAACCATGGTTGTCATGCCTCCACCGAATCGTGTAGCAGAAGTAAATGGCGGCCATTCCAACGATGTGAGTTTTATAACGGGAGTTTCTTTTATTGTTTTTGCACAAACAGGGAACACAGCAGAAACAAACAATATGCTTAGATATCGAAAAAAACATTGCATACTTCGTATCCAAATGAATCGACCTTCGGGGTGACAAGGTTACCAGACTAGAATCGTCAGAGGAAAGCTTGAAACAAAAGTGTGATCTTCTTAGCATTTATGAAAAGGCTATCTTCCACCAAATGAGTATGTCAGGCATTCTTTCGGTCAATTTCTGACCTGTAAGCGAAAACCCAATTTTTTATGATTTTAAATAGCTTTTCTTTTTTGTAAGGCTTTGCAACAAAATCATCCATTCCAACTTCAAGGCATGTTTCTTTAATCTCCTGAATGGCGTTTGCAGTCATGGCCACTATTGGCGTATAGGTAAAGTTAGGCAGCTTTCGTATTAACGTCGTTGCTTGATACCCATCCATGTTGGGCATTTGTAAATCCATAAAGATAAGATCGAATGACTCTTTTTTACATAGCTCAACAGCGATATCCCCGTCTTCCGCCAATGTCACTATTGCCCCAAGTCGCTCTAACATTTTAATACCAACCTTTTGATTGACAGGATTATCCTCAACAAGAAGGATCGCTGGCTGAAACAGCGTATCATTTTCAAGTCTAACGTCAGAGCCAACCACCAAAGGCTTTATAGCCGGTCTTACCGGTACAGCCATCCTAAAATAGAATGTAGATCCTTCACCCTGCACGCTATCCACTTCTAACCGCCCCCCCATAAGTTCGACTAATTTTGCAGAAATACTCAAACCAAGCCCCGTACCCCCAAATTCTCGTGAGATTGAACAATCTTCTTGCTGGAAAACTTCGAACACTTTACCAAGGTTTTCGGCGGCAATCCCAACTCCAGTATCGGTTACGAATACAGACAAATCGCTTTTTGCATCCTTGGCTTCCGATACTCTTAAATCACATTTAATAGAAACCTCTCCAGATTTAGTAAACTTGATGGCATTACCTACAAGATTGGTCATTACCTGTCTAAAGCGGGTTTCATCTGTACAAATCTCATACCCCACAAGGTCTTCTAGCTTACTGGTAAATCTCAATCCCTTATTAAAAGCAACTGATTCAAACCCTTTTAACAAGCTTGAAGTGGTCTCATAAGCATTAAAGTAGTCCGCACAAAGCACCACACGACCCTGCTCAACTTTTGTAAAATCCAAAATATCGTTAATTAAAGCCAACAAATGATCCCCTGACTGCAATGCTAAGGTAGCGAATTCTTGCTGATCTTTATTTAAAGGTGTTTGAGAAAGCAGTTGAAGCATACCTAATACCCCATTCATTGGGGTTCGCAGCTCATGAGTCATCACAGCCAAAAACTCACTTTTAGCTTTACTTGCAGCTTGCGCCTCCTCTTTCGTTTTAATTAAATCGTAAACATATCGATCATTAAGCTGCTTTGAGGCTTGTAATATTTCAGATAGTTTATTGAGAAGATTCCTTAGTTCATCAATTTCACCAGGCATCTTTTTGCATAATTGATTACTGTATTCAGCTGTAGATAGTTTCTTTAAAAATTGCGCTATTGATTCCAACGGCTTAACCAGACTTCTTGACCCCAACCACGCCAACCCCACAGCACCCGTTAGAAGAAATACAACCAACAATAAACCTTTAGCCAATAATTCAACTTGTTTTCCGTATGCCCACTGATCCGTCAAGTTTACAATTACAGAAATATCGCCTTGATCAACATAGGCTGAGGGCTTTTCATTTTGAGAACGATTATTTTCGTGAAGCTCAACTTTTAAAGCTTCTGGCCATGGATGATTTTTTATCTGAGTGTAAAGCAACGTAATGCTACTAGAGCCCACATAGAGATCCTGAGTCTTCGATGGCTTCAGTTTATTAGTCGATTTAGAATGTACTGGTGAGGTAAGCTGTATGGTGTTTTTAGCAGCCGACGACGATGATATGGAGCGAGAAATGTGAATCCGCTGATGCTCCCCCGACATTACTATATCAACTGAGTGCAGATCTGCATCATTAAATGAATTTTTTATCGTAGATTCAACCCATTGAAATCCTTTCCCATTCTGCAACCCACCTAATGCCTGAGCAATTTGACTTGATATAAAATGCCCCTTTGTAGAAAGCTGATTTTTAACCTGATCCCATTGCATTAAGAAAAAAAAGGAAGACATCAAGATCGCAATAACGACGGAGGGGGCTGCACACAGCAATAGTATACGCACATAAAGTGTATTGCGTTTTTTATCCAGCATCAGCACTAAACCGCCACTTTTCAGATTCAACGGCCAAGCAGGAATCCTTACGACCCTGTAAGCATATGATGTATAAAGATAGCTGGAATTAAGCTTTTAGGAATAATGCTGGCTGAATTAGCCAACACCAATACAAGCCCTTCACTTTTTGTTTTTAAAGGGATCAGCTAAAGCGTCAGTGACAGCAGCAGTCAGCCCACCGTTGTCTAACAAGCGGCCTTTTTTGTGATACTTTGCGTCTTATTCTGACTCACACCACCTTTTGGCGCTTTTGTAGTCATGGGATCAAAGCGCTCCTTCAAGAAACCGACGATGGCATCCGACTCATATAACCACTTTTCTTTGCCGTCTTTATTCAAGAATTTAAGGCAAGGAACTTGGGCTTTCCCTCCATCAGTGAGCAGTTCATAACGGTAAGTTTCGCAGCGCTTTATATCTTTAGCCTGGATTCTTAGGGCAAGCCTTTCAATCTCTCGATTCACTTTAAAGCAATATGGACAGCTGTCATAGCCATAAAGAACCATACTCACCGTCTCTCGATCGACAGAATCCTGAGCTTGAGCAGTTCGATGGACCATTTTAGGCTGATAACACCGGCCTAATATCCCAAGTAATCGACCATATGTTTGACGTAGGACCACTGATCACCCCTGTTAGACGTCAAAACCAGGCGCGCTATTCTATGCCTATTTACAGAAAAAGCTACCCCATTCACAAAAAAAAGTTGAACTAGCGCTATTTTTTTGAACTGAGAAAAGCAGCTTTTATAACCCGAGGCAGCCACAGTGTAAGCAAGTACTGACATAAAAAAGATGGGTTCTATCTTCTTGTTTTATATGGTTTTTTACATAGCAATTATTTTAAGAAAAAAGCTTTTTGTTACAAGCACTACCCACTCATCAAACTCCAACAACCGAATGAGTGGCTAGGAAAAGCATAACTAAAAGGACATTAACGAGCGAAAGACCCACAACCCAACGCAGCAAATAGCAGGCCTTGCAAGAAGAGGTCTGTTTTGATGTTTTGGTGGAAAACAATGCGCTCCCCTTAAAAGAAGCCAGCTCGTTTTCACTATAGCTTGTTCACAACTGCATGATATCTGTCACACAGCATGACCCTGTATAACTAATTGATGACTCTGTTATTTGCAAATGTCGGCAAGCTGCTCCAGCTGCGCCAATGCATCCAGACAGCAAAGGCCTTACCAACTAAGTGATCTTCAGGTACAAAGCTAAGGTATTCACCTGTCTTTGGATTACGCCACAAACGGCTGTCATAACTGTTACTTCGGTTATCACCCATAACAAAATAATGCCCGTCAGGTACAACCCACTCCCCTTCGCTTTCCTCAGCTCGAGTCTCAGCATCAAGGCTTGGCAGTCGATTGACTTTACTCTTATGGGTAACATCACCCAGAGTTTCATTAAAGAAGGTCAAGGCTCTATTTTCCCCAGTTATTTCAACGACCATAGCCTCACCATTGATGTATAAACGCTTATCATCATACCTTATCCTATCACCCGGGATACCAATAATCCGTTTGATATAATAGCGCTCATCAATGGGTGGGATAAATACTGCCACATCACCCCTTTCAGGCAAGCCAATAGGTATAAATGCATCATGACTGACTGGAGATCTCAACCCATAAGCAAATTTATTTACCAAGATAAAATCACCTATTTCTAGCGTAGGCTCCATTGAACTTGATGGAATCTGAAAAGGCTCAATGACAAAGGACCGAAATACCCAAACAAAAAGAAGAACTGGAAAAATCGAGTTTACTTGCTCAATGAGCCAGGGTTCTGGAACTGATGCTTCATCAACCTCCTGTCTTAGCTCCTTGCTTTTATAAGACTCGATTCTACGCTTCCTCAATACGAGCCGGTCAATAACGAAGACCACAGCCATGATTGAGACTATGATAGTGAAATAAGGTTCGATCTGAAAATCCATTCAACCCTCTAATCGGTTACACTCTTCAAATAGGTTTCACAATATCTAAGGGCGCCATGATAGCCGTTTTGTGTAAAGAGAAACAACGATTTATCTGTTAAGGCTTAACCATTCATATAGTGAATGCTAAGTATTGAGTAAAATTGGCTCGTTTAGCTTTGAAATTGCCAATCGCAACCTGTATTTATATCGATAGTCGACATCGCTTGAAAAGCCTCAAGAACCTATAAAACCTTCCAATTATTGTCGTATCTTTTGGCTCTTTTATGTCAGGCCAAACTCACACGAAATGCATGTTGTACCATCAGCGCTCATCATTAGGGGGTTATATGAGCAAACCAGAAAACTTGACTATCGTAGCTGAACTGAATGAAACAGACCAAGAACTCTTAACAACGGATGTATTGAGTTTTCTGTGCAAGCTAGTTGAGGAGTTTCAGCCAAAACTCAGCTCTTTGTTAGAACTAAGACACCAAAAGCAAAGTGCCATTGATGCTGGCAAGCTGCCGGACTTCCTACAAGAAACCTCTGCCATTCGCAAGGATAAAAGCTGGAAAATTGCACAAATCCCAAGCGACCTTAGAGACCGCCGGGTAGAGATAACAGGGCCTGTTGATTCGAAAATGATCATTAATGCGCTTAATTCCGGTGCCAAAGCGTTCATGGCCTGCTTTGAGGATGCAACTTCTCCAACCTGGAGAAATCTAATGGATGGGCAAAATGCATTGCTGAAAGCTAATTTGAAAACACTTACCTACACCGCTCTCGACTCAGGAAAAGAATACCAGCTTAACGAGAATACAGCCGTTCTGATCGTTCGCCCCAGAGGGTTACACCTGCCAGAAAAGCACCTTTTACTGGGGGGGAATCCCATCCCAGCATGCTTATTTGATTTTGCAATATATGCATATCACAACCACAAAGCTAGGACACAAAATGGGAGCGGTCTTTATTTCTACCTACCGAAACTTGAAAGTTACCAGGAAGCACGCTGGTGGGATGAGGTCTTCAGTTTTTGTGAATCTTATTTAGATCTCAAAAAGGGAACAATCAAAGCGACTGTCCTCATTGAAACGTTACCCGCTGTATTTGAAATGGAAGAAATCCTCTATGAACTCAAAGACCACATAGTCGGCATGAATTGTGGTCGCTGGGACTATATTTTTTCTTACATCAAAACATTGAAGAATTATCCGGACCGTGTTCTACCTGATCGCCAACAAGTAAGCATGGATAAGCCATTTTTAAATGCTTATAGTCGTTTACTCATACACACCTGTCATAAACGCGGTGCAATAGCGATGGGAGGCATGTCTGCATTTATACCTAGCAAGGATCCAAAAACCGCAAAACTTGTTTTAGATAAGGTACGAAGCGACAAAGAACTAGAAGCCTCCAATGGGCATGACGGTACTTGGGTCGCGCACCCCGGCCTAGTTGACCTGGCAATGGAAGTATTTAACCGGTACATAAAAACCGATAATGAAAATCAGCTTTGCATTCTCAGAAATGATGACCCCCCCATTACAGCTGCGGATTTATTAGAACCTTGTGAGGGAGAGCGCTCCGAAAGTGGCATGAGAGTAAACATTAGAGTGGCATTACATTACTTATCCGCTTGGTTAGAAGGGAAGGGGTGCGTACCAATATACGGTCTAATGGAAGATGCTGCGACCTGTGAAATAGCCAGAGTCTCTATATGGCAAATGATTAAACATAAAGTTCGGTTAGATAGTGGGGTCGAGGTCTCTCCGGAAGTCTTTCGCCAATACTTATCAGAAGAGGCTGAAGTGGTACGCAAAGAAGTAGGCAATAGTCATTGGGATACTGGCAAATATGGGAAAGCTGTAGAGCTTCTAGATCACATTACAACAAATGAGGAGCTTATAGACTTCCTAACCATACCTGCTTATCAGTATCTATAATTAACTGGTCTTACTGGGCATATGAATTTATCGCGTTATATGCCCTTAGAGTCGTCGATGCTCCCCACAAGGCATTGATAGGCGGACACTATCTTGCTCTGCAAAGTCTAGGTCTACTAACACAACACCAGGATCTTCCTTGTGAACCCCCAACACATTCCCCCATGGGTCGAGAATCATTGAATGGCCCCAAGTACGTCTACCATTCCAGTGCAATCCACCTTGATTTGGAGCTAGCACAAAACACTGATTTTCTATTGCTCTAGCTCTAAGAAGCGCTTCCCAGTGAGCGGAACCTGTCGAATAGGTAAATGCTGAAGGTACAAAAATTAGACGCACCTTAGGGTTCATTAATCTACGATAGTACTCAGGAAACCTAAGGTCGTAACATATTGACATAATAGCTTCAAAATCCCCCAACCCATGCACGCCTATTTCAGCGCAAGCCGGGACCGCACCCCTACAATAAGTTGCAGACTCCTGATACGTTTCACCAGAAGCTGGGTGCGTCACATCAAATAAGTGCATCTTATTGTAACTGCATACCTGTTTCCCGTTAGAGTTAAAGAGAAGCGATTGCGCATAAACTCTTTGATCCACAGGTGCCGCAGCTGGCACACTCCCAATCAATGTCCAACAATTGTTGTCTTTTGAAAAGCTTGCGATGCTTCCAATGGCTTCACGCAGTTCTGAAGAATCAACTACACCTGATAAATCATCGACCCCAAAAAGAAGTGCGTTTTCAGGCAAGAGCACCAATTGTGCGCCGCCATCAACAGCTGCCTTCATTAAATTCAAAGCATCGAACAGGTTGCTTTCTAGGTCTGTTCCACTCACCAATTGAATAACGGCTGCTTTTAATGCTTTTGACAAAACAGTGACTCCTGATCAATGACTGTTTTAGCGATTAATTTTTGGTTGAGCTTTATTTTCTTCAGAATCCAATTGCTCAGTGTCAACAGATTTTCCGGATGACTTCAATAACTTTTGGTACCAAGCTTCTTCTTTACCCTCAATACTCTTATCGAAAGCTTTCTTTAGGGAAACATCTGGATCACCCACTGGGCCTTTTACTTCATAAACGAAACTTGCCAAACGCTCCAATTGACCACCCGTTAACTGTTCAGCCACAAACAAAGATGCAGCAACGGGAGGAGCCACACCAATTAACACCGCAAACAATGGTAATTGACTAGTTAAGGATAAAGTACCTAAAACCTCAGCATCAATATTCAAGTCTCTTAGATCGAGTTTTCCGCTTAATTCGCCCTTAATTAGGGTACCCTGAGCTTTTATAGTTCCTAACGTTTTTATCAGCTGATCATTGATTGAAACCGTACCAAAAATCTTTTCAAATTCTACTCCAGGCTCAACAATATCAGAAAAATCACCCTGAAAGCGTCTACCAAGCGCCCCCAAGTTTGCGATTCCAAACAGCTTGGCGTTTTTTGCAGCTTGTCCCTCAACCTGAGCCCTCACCTTGGTTAAATGAAACTTCACCCTCCCTTCAAGAGTCTCTTTATTAAATGCTGCTGGACTACCGTTCCACTTAAGGTGTATGTTGGCCTGAGACTCTTTGGCTTCTATTGCTGCATCTGTACGCCATGCGCGCTGCATATTTCCAAAGTCATCTGTTTTAATTTTTAGTATTGGTATTTCTGTCATCATACCACTCGAATTTGAATGCCAATACATCCTACCCACCAGCTGCATATTTTTTATAAATGCATCTTTAATATCCAATCTCAAGCGGTCTTTTTCTTGTCGCAACTCAACATCCCAACGCCCAAAGTTTTCTGGGCCAACAAATATTTCACCCACTTTCAAATCAAAAGGAGGCAAAGCGCTGATATCAAAATCTTTTAATGGGTCAAGTGCTTCTTGGTCAGTCGACACACTCGTCTCAGATTCAGCTTCAGGCTCTTCGATTAGGGGCCAATGGATATACGCAAGATTAATACTATGAGGAACTCTGCTTTTTTCAGATAAAAAACCAACGCCTTTGATTAAGGGGGATTCGACTGCAACATCCCACCCTTCACTGTTTGGCCTCAATCTCAGCCTCGTGTTATCAAATGAAGCATCTTTATAGCGTATTTGCTCTACACTCAAATCAACAAGTCTAACGCCAGTACTGCTCGCTTCCTGACTTCCTTTGTTTTTTTGTGCCGTTGAATCTCTACGGTTGATTTCTTTTTCGATAAATATCTGCCAATCATCAACAGGTATAAAGGGTATATGACCTCTCACTTCAATTCCCGGCTCAGCAGAAAGGTAAGCTGGAGAATGACCGAAAAATATTTGACCACGAGAAACGCCTTTATCTGCTAACTCTAAAGCTAATTGCAACTGCTCTCCATAACCCACATAGACCTCTGGATTAGTCTTTAATACTACTTTTACATAAGTATCCGTTATAGCGTCGCGGGGTTTAGAAAAAGGTTCAGGAAGCAAACTTGTTACACCCACAAGATCCGTATTAATTTGCAAAAAGCTATCGCGATGTGGACGATTATCAATTCGTAAAGCACCAGACAAATTAAACTCCCCTTCTATCTGGCCAACCCTCTGAAACCCCAACCACTTGTTAACATTTTGAATAGATTGTCGACCAACTGGGTGAGCATTTGTCACCATATTTGTCCCATACATCTCAGAATCAATAGAAACATTGAGCGGGTATCCAAACAACTCTGACTTCAACTGTTTCGATGAAAGCCCTTTCTGTGTCGAATAATGCAAATCACCATTTACATTCTTAAATTCTAGATTGAGCTTTGAAAGTGATAAATCAGTATTTTTAAGGTCTGTCGATAAATCAACGTCAACATCGTCCTGAGTATCAATAGGTACATTGATTCTAAATTTTGTCGAATGGTTGCCGCGCACCTTCCAGGTTTGAAATTCCTCTCCAACAATCTCAGAAAGAGGAGTATTGGTAAGATATTGAAAGCCTTCTCCAGTGTCACCTGATAGTTTTAAATCAACTTCCAGCCCTCCTTCTCGTCTGTATGGGAATTTAACCGTACCTTCTTTAAGTCGACCACCAAGGGTTGACGCTTGGAATATTTTAGCTTCAACGCCTTGATCTTCAATCCACAATGAAGCAGCAATGTTCTCAACTACAGGCCAGCCTGGCTGGTATTTTAGTTTTGCAGTTTCAGGCTCCAGATACACCTGTACTTTTTCAGTTGAATTATCATCAACTATGGGACCATGGAAAAGGACAGCCCCTAACTTTGATTTTCCATTCAGGAGTGCGTCATCCAACCAGCTCGTCAAGCCTTCTCCCACCACATAGGGAACAAACTTATTATGCGCCTTGACATCTACATCCTTGATACCCAGCCCTAACGTTAAGGTGGATGGACTTATATTGTCATCAAAGGACAAATAAAGATCAAAAAAACCTTGTACTGCAGAAACACTTGAATGTGATATGACAAGTTGGTCTCCCCACACCGTTACGTAGTCATCCATAACACGGTAACGTACTCGTCCTTTCGCATATTCTAATTGCCAGGCTTCATGATACAAATCTGGGAAAAATAAACTAGGTTGCTTTCCAGTAAACAGAACTTCTCCACCTGCACTAGTAATACGAGCATGTACCGATAGATTATCCGCCGAAGGTGCGCCCGACCAAGGCGCAACAGAAAGACTGCTGGCTTTTGCTGTTAATTGAAAGTCTTTAAATTCAAAATTTTGAAAGTATAGTGACAACAATGCATGATCCAAAACCCCTTTAGGGCTAAGAGGTTGAATATATTCCTCCACTACGTCTGGCCAACCAACGCCTTTACGGATATTACGAATAATCGCTTCTAAATCCAGCCCATGCAGCTCAACATCAAACTGAGAAAACCCTTTATGGGCTCGCAAATTAAGGTCTGGTAATTTAAAACGTTCACTGTCTAGATTTACCATTGATGAGCGGCTTTGAACGACCCATGATTCTCGGCTTTTCTTCAAGTAAAGCTGTAAATCGGTATCCTGGAGTTGATGCGGATGTTTAATTTTCCATTCCAGGTTGGCAATTGACAGTGTAAGGCTTGCTGTTTGCAACTCACTCTTCTCTATTTCAAACCACACCTTACCACCGAAATCAGCTGCTTGTATTTTGGAGTCGTCCATGAACAATGCAATGATCGGCATCCATTGAGCTTGAGAGAGCTCAATGAAACCAGAAGCATCAAAACTGTCCGCTAATGGCGATCCTTTAGCAGACATTACAATTCTTCCACCATGGGATTTTTTGCCATCAACAACAAAATCCCCTTCAACTAAAGAAGACGATTGATAACGCGTGAGACGCACCTGATTTAACGTAAATTTATGAGGCGTTTCTGATTGATCAAATAAATGCAAATGCAGTGAGCTAAGCTGAATCTCTTCTTGCAATAGCAACAAACGAGTAATTTTATCAATAGCCTCTAGGGTTTGAGTCCAATCAAAGGGTTCACTGGGGCTACTATCAGAAGATGCTCTGGCTGTCATACCAGGGAAATTCCACACCCCGTCTTCTGATAATTTCAACTCAGTTGCAACACCGTTAACTCTAAGGGCTCCAAAAACGGGTGTTAAATGCAACAAGCTTGAAGCCACATCCAGTTTCGCCTCAATGGAAGCAATATCTAGAATCGATCGCCCTGGGTCACCATCAGCATCAACTGGTGGATGCACGGACAAACCATTAATTCGAACAATTGGAGAGAATAACGACCAATCACCTTCCAATTGGTCAATATAAATAGGCAGACCGAGACTTTCTGATGCCCAAGACTCTACATCTTGTTTATATGAATACACCTGCTCGGCCAAATAACGGCCTGCAACAACATACGAAATCAGTATAACGATAAGGCCAAGTAAGACCCACCAAAATCCGTTAATACCATGATATAAGTAACGATATTTCATAAACCCTGAATGCTAGGCTCTATAGGAAGTTCCAATGTATCCTTTCCCTCTCCACATCCCTATTTCCTCATATTTAGACAAATTTGAGCCAAGATTCTCAGCTTCAAACAATGTATTTCAAACTACTGTAAAATGACATCATACTGCTCTTGTGAGTACCAAGGCTCAACTTGCAGCTTAATTGTTTTACCAATAAATTGTTCCAAGTCTGCAAGATTTGCTGAATCTTCATCCAACAGCCGGTCGACCACTGACTGAGAAGCCAACACTAAATATGCGGCAGTGTCATAAGCTCTAGCCTCCCTCATGATCTCACGAAAGATATCATTACAAATAGTTTCAGCTGTTTTTATTTTGCCCTGCCCGTGACAAACAGGGCAGTCCTCACACAATACTTGGCCCAGAGATTCCCTTGTACGTTTTCTAGTCATCTGAACAAGCCCTAACTCGGTCACGCCCGTCAATTTCGTTTTAGCATGATCCCGCTCAAGCGTTTTTTCTAGCATGCGCAACACTTGTCGCTGATGCTCAGACTCTTCCATATCAATGAAGTCAACAATGATAATACCGCCTAGGTTTCTCAGCCTTAACTGCCGACCGATGGCCATCGCAGCCTCTAAATTCGTCTTAAAAATAGTCTCTTCAAGATTGCGATGTCCTACAAATGCCCCTGTATTGACATCAACAGTGGTCATCGCTTCTGTTTGATCAATGACTAGATAACCACCTGATTTGAGCTGAACCTTTCTGTCGAGAGCCTTTTTTACCTCGTCTTCCACTCCATATAAATCAAAAATTGGTCGCTCGCCTGGGTAATAATCAATTTTGGAGGTAAACTCAGGCAAAAACGTGTTTGCAAATTCTTTTACTTTCTGACAGCTTTCTTTTGAATCAACCAATAGCCGGCTAACATCTGGCGTCACGTAATCTCGTAGAGCGCGAAGATGAAGTGACAGCTCTTCATACACCCACTCTTTTGGTTTTGCTTGACTCATTCGCTGCTTAACTACCTTCCATAGTCGGCGAAGATATCGTATGTCATCCAACAGCTCATTTTCACCTGCGCCTTCTGCGGCGGTTCTCAAAATGAATCCGGCGTTATGCATCTCTTCTGCTTCAAGGCAACTTTGTACAATTTCACGAAGCCTTTCTCTTTCCTCTTCATCCTCAATTTTCTGAGATACTCCAATGTGGTCACTGTAAGGCATATACACTAGATATCGTGAAGGAATTGAAACATGGGTGGTTAAGCGAGCGCCTTTTGTGCCAATAGGGTCTTTTGTGACCTGAACGGTTAACGCATCCCCCTCATGTAACAGCATACTGATACTTTCGGGTACTTTTTTGGCCTGATCGCTCTTTTCATCGTCACTGGCATCCGCGTCTTTTTGCGACCTACTAAAGTGTATATCCGCTGCATGAATAAACGCTGCTCGATCTAAACCAATATCGATAAAGGCAGCCTGCATCCCTGGCAGAACACGAACCACTTTCCCCTTGTAAAGATTACCGACAAGACCTCGGTTTCCAGATCGCTCTATATAAACTTCCTGGAGCATGCCATTTTCAATAACACCGACCCTAGTTTCACTTGGGGTGATGTTCATTAGTATTTCAGAATTGATAGCGACTCGTTCCATCAGGGCATTCTCACCGTGACGTCCAACCCAATGAGGTTTGACCAGCTTTTGTATTTTGTGTTCTTAATAGGCCGTACTTTGATAACATTTGACCAATTTCGAAAATAGGAAAACCCATCACCGAGCTATAACTGCCCTCTATCCGTTCAACAAACAAAGCGCCCAATCCTTGGATAGCATACCCACCTGCTCGACCTTCCGGTTCACCAGACAACCAATACTCCTCAATATCCAGATCTGATAAAGGCCTAAACCAAACTGAAGTTCGCTGAATACTGGTTTCATTTATCTCCTTACATAGAAGAGTAAACGCCGACAGTACCTCGTGCTGCCTCCCTGACAACTGTTGCATCATATTCCTAAATTGCGACTCAGATGAGGGCTTTCCCAATATACTTCCATCAACGACAACAATAGTGTCACCACTAATAATTGGGACAGCTGAACCTAATTTACTGCGGATACAGATTGCCTTTTCCATAGCCATTCGTTGAACGTACTTCTCTGGATTTTCGTTTACACCAGCTGTTTCATCAATATCCGCTGGCTGGATCTCAACTTCAAGACCGATTTGCTTGAGTAACTCCTTTCGCCTTGGAGAAGATGATGCCAAAATCATTACGTATCCTACCTGCTCAACATACTCACTAAATACAACCTGATCACAAACGTAAAATGCTTTTTAAATCGACTGTACAGGTTGTTGTAATACATCAACGTAAATTAAACAGCCTCTGGAATGCACCTAGAGCTGCACAGGTTGGCAGCCATAAAACCAGATTGCTTATTGCAGGCCACATGGTAAAACCCGTTGCGTCTCCCACTAAAATGGATAACCAATAAGCCAATAAACGCTCAGTTCCCGTTAACACAAAGATAATGCCCAATTGCTGCCAAACGTTGAAGAATTTAATGCGCCTATGCATAAGCAAGGTCAAAAAGGCAACAACTGAAAATGTGAACGCGTGTAAACCCAGTGGAGCCCCCACCAAAACATCAAACAAAACACCTGCTATGACGGCTGATAACAGCCCAAAGACAGCAGGAAACTGAATTATCCAAAAGATAATGATCATGGGTATCCAGTTAGGTCTTATCCAGTTTAACGGGGCTGGCATAGCTAAGGTGGTCAATAAAAAACCGAGATAAAGACTCAACACAAAGACAGCGGCAAATCTAATTGGACTAGACAAAAGAAAACCTCTCACTTTTGGAACGCAATAGCTGACTAGTCATCAGATGATGCCTCCCCTTCCCCAACCTCACCTGAATTCACGTCTTCTACTGATACCTGCCCCTCTTCAATGCTAGAAAGATTTCCTTTTTTGTCTCCAGAAATGATAAGTAGATATCGACTTCTATCCAAGTGAGCTAATGGTCTTGCTCTCACAAGAGCGAATGGCTCACCTGGATCATGCTCCACTGATACGACTTCTGCCACGGGATAACCTCGAGGAAATCGATCTCCCAAGCCTGAACTTTCCAAATGATCTCCAACTCTTAGATCAGCCGTATCGGGTACGTATACAAGATCTAAATAGTCCAAGGTGCCTGAACCAACTGCTATGGCACGCACGCCATTTCGAGTAACTTGAACGGGTATAGCATGATCTGAGTCCGCTACCAGCAAGACCCTAGATGAATGAGGCAAAACTTCCACCACCTGCCCCATTAAACCAAAGGCATCCAAAACAGGCTGGCCAACTTTCACCCCCTGGTTTTGACCTTTATTAATTAGGATTTTATGTGTAAATGGATCAGGATCAACACTGAGCAGTTCAACGACCAATGCTTCTCCTACAAATTGCTCTGAAGCTTTTAGTAGATCTCTCAGTCGTTGGTTTTCTGTTTTTAAAGCGATCATTTGTTGAATTTTTTGCTCTAATACCAAGGCTTCTCGCTGTAGTCGTCTATTTTCTTCTAGAAGCTGCGTTCTCGTTAAGGTGGTGTCCGCCAACCACTCTTGCAATCTACCTGGAACAGCAGACATCCAATACACCGGCGTCACAAGATATCCTAGATACATACGAACAGCATCAGACCCACGCCAAAATTGATCCATTGTCAAAAGCCCTAAACAAAAGAGCACAGCTATTCCGAATCGTTGTCCAAGCGCTGGTCCACTGGTGAATATGGATTTAATGCTGGCCTCCCAACAAGCAAACGAATAAGGGGGTTGATTTATCAACTTGTAACATACAAAAAGAGCCTGGTCATGCTACATAGCGACACAGGCTCTTTTTGTATAATAAATGGAAGCCTAGATTTAATCGGTTTCCATCAACTCAAGCTGCTGCTCCGTCATGGTCTCAAGTGCACGCCCTCCCCCTCTGGCGACACAGGTCAAGGGGTCATCTGCAACAAAAACAGGCAGACCTGTTTCTTCACTTAAGAGCTTATCTATATCACGCAACAAAGCTCCCCCTCCTGTTAACACCAAGCCACGCTCAGCGATATCAGAGGCTAGTTCAGGCGGCGACTGTTCAAGCGCACTCTTTACTGCCTGAACAATTTGCGCCAAAGATTCTTGAAGAGCTTCAAGGATTTCATTTGAGTTCAATGTAAAACTACGAGGCACACCTTCGGCTAAGTTACGCCCACGAACATCAATTTCTCGAAGCTCCCCACCAGGGTAGGCTGTACCGATTTCCTGTTTGATACGTTCAGCCGTTGCCTCTCCAATCAGAGAGCCATAGTTTCTGCGAATGTAGGTAACAATCGCCTCATCAAAACGATCTCCACCAACCTTGACAGATTCAGCGTACACAATCCCGCTTAACGAAATAATGGCGATTTCAGTAGTACCACCACCAATATCTACAACCATTGAGCCACTGGCTTCTTCAACAGGCAAACCAGCGCCTATAGCAGCAGCCATGGGTTCTTCTATGAGATACACCTTTCTTGCACCTGCTCCAAGGCAAGACTCTCGTATCGCTTTTCTTTCGACCTGTGTCGATTTACAAGGCACGCATACCAATACTCTTGGGCTTGGCTTGATAAAGTTGGATTCGTGCACTTTGCGGATGAAGTGCTGGAGCATTTTTTCTGTTACTTCAAAATTCGCAATCACACCGTCTTTTAAGGGGCGAATAGCTTGTATATTGCCAGGCGTTCTGCCTAGCATACGCTTCGCTTCATGACCGACCGCTGCAACACTTTTCTGACTCCCTTGCATGCGAACTGCCACGACGGAAGGCTCGTTGAGCATAACGCCCTTCTCTCGCTCATAAATCAGAGTGTTGGCCGTCCCCAAGTCGATCGACAGATCACTGGAGAACACTCCGCGAATTTTCTTGAACATTCGTGATACCGTAAGTGAGTAACTCTTATAGAGGCTGCTAACTCTATCAACGGTGGGGATTTTGGGCAAGGTTCAATTGTGGTAACTTATTCGCCTTTACGCATCGTGACTTGCTTTAGGAGCAAAGAATATGGCGCTGTCTAGCACCGAAATCAAGGAAATTGCCTATTTGGCTCGTATTGCCATCCAAGATAATGAGGTTCCACACTTTCAAAAAGAGTTGAGCAGCATCTTGGATTTCGTGGCTCAATTGCAATCAATTGACACCGACAAGGTAGAACCTTTATCTAATCCGCTGGATCAAACGCAGCGATTGCGTGCAGATGAAGTCACAGAAACGAATCAACGAGACGCAAACCAAGAAGGCGCACCCTTAGTAGAAGAAGGCCTCTATCTGGTTCCCAAGGTGATTGAGTAATCCGATTCCCAATCATTCTGGGCTAAGCAGCCAAAAGCTGCCTACAAAGCGTTTCTTGGTATTTTGATGCAAATGAACGGTTTTATTCAGCAACCGCATCTAATACCAAATCACCCAAAGGTTGATAAATGTACAGCAAAACCATTAAAGCGATCTCCGATGATCTCGCCGACAAAAAGTACTCCAGTGCTGAGCTTACAACTGAACTCTTGAATAAAGCCAAACAGCATAACGAGACTCTCAATGGCTTTATTCGCATCACCGAAGAACAAGCTCTCTCAGCTGCAAAAAAAGCTGATGAGAACCGAGCGAAAGGCATCAGCACCCCCCTAACCGGAGTACCCATTGCCCATAAAGACTTATTTTGCACCCAAGGAATAGCAACAACCTCAGCATCAAAAATGCTCGAGAGCTTCATTCCCCCCTATGATGCAACCGTCGTGACCCGCTTAAGCGAAGCAGGTGTGGTATCAATCGGCAAAACCAACATGGATGAATTTGCAATGGGTTCATCGAATGAGTCATCTCATTTTGGGCCTGTGCGAAACCCTTGGGATACCGAGCGTGTTCCTGGCGGTTCCTCTGGAGGCTCAGCGGCCGTTGTTGCAGCTCGCCTAGTACCCGCGGCAACCGCAACCGACACAGGCGGTTCCATCCGCCAGCCGGCTGCATTAACCGGAACAACTGGATTAAAGCCCACCTATGGGCGTATTTCTCGATGGGGAATGATTGCCTTTGCTTCTTCTCTTGATCAAGCAGGCCCCATTGCAACCTCAGCAGAAGACTGTGCAATGCTGCTCAATGCTATGGCCGGCTTCGATGACAAAGACTCAACTTCCGTCAAACGCCCAGCAGAAGATTTCACAGCAAGCCTTTCATCATCTCTAAAAGGGACGACCATTGGTTTACCCAAACAGTATTTTCCTGAAAATTTAGACCCCAAAGTGGCTTCACTTGTACAAAGCGCTATACGCGAGTATGAGAAAATGGGATGCAAGCTAAAAGAGATAGATCTTCCCACCACTCAGCACGCCATACCGGCCTACTACATCATTGCTCCATCCGAATGCTCAGCCAACTTGGCTCGCATGGATGGTGTGCGCTTTGGCCATCGATGTGAGAACCCAGAAAACCTGGATGATCTCTTTACTCGATCTCGTGCGGAAGGGTTCGGAGATGAAGTTAAACGTCGTATTTTCACAGGAACCTATGCGTTATCCGCTGGATTTTATGATGCCTATTACGTAAAAGCCCAGAAAGTCCGCCGATTGATCAAAAACGACTTTGCACGCGCATTTGAAGAAGTTGATGTCATCATGGGACCCGCAGCTCCCTCTGTGGCCTTTAAACTTGGTGAAAAAGGGGCTGACCCACTGGCCATGTATCTTGAAGATTATTTTACCATTGCAATCAATCTTGCTGGCTTACCCGGCATGTCGATCCCTGCCGGCTTTTCAGATGGCCTCCCAGTTGGCCTCCAAATCATTGGCAATCACTTTGATGAGAGCACCTTGCTAAATTTTGCTCATCAATATCAGTCTGTATCAGACTGGCACACTAAAACCCCGGAAGGCTTTGAAGGTTGAGGTAAAGAATATGCAATGGGAAGCAGTGATTGGGCTTGAGATTCACACTCAACTCTCAACAAAGTCCAAAATATTTTCAGGTAGCAGTACCGCTTTTGGGGCAGAACCCAATGTCCAAGCCTCCATCGTGGATTTAGGTCTTCCTGGCACCCTACCAGTGTTTAATAAAGAAGCCCTAAGAATGGCTGTAAAGTTTGGTTTGGCTATTGATGCAGAAATAGGAAAACACTCGGTATTTGACCGCAAAAACTATTTCTACCCCGATCTGCCTAAAGGCTACCAGATAACCCAGCTACATCACCCAATTGTCAAACAAGGTCATGTCGACATTAGACTGGATGATGGCCAAGTACGCAGAATTGGTGTAACGCGTGCCCACCTAGAAGAAGACGCCGGCAAATCACTCCATGAAGATTTCCATGGAATGTCTGGTATTGATTTAAATCGAGCTGGCACACCTTTGCTAGAAATCGTATCAGAGCCGGATCTTCGCAGCTCAAAAGAAGCTGCCGCCTACTTCAAGAAAATCCATAGCATCGTTACGTACTTAGGGATTTGTGATGGCAATCTTTCACAAGGGTCAATGCGATGCGACTGCAACGTCTCTATCAGACCAGTAGGCACCAAAGAACTAGGCACACGCACAGAACTCAAGAACATCAATTCTTTTCGCTTTGTAGAAAAAGCGATTGATGCCGAAATCGATCGTCAAATTGACATATTAGAAAGCGGTGGGTCTATTACTCAGGAAACACGCTTGTACGATGCCGATAAAAATGAAACTCGCTCTATGAGGTCAAAAGAAGTCGCCAACGACTACCGCTATTTCCCAGACCCCGATTTGCTGCCTGTTGAAATTGACGATGCCTACATACAAGACGTGAGAGATACTCTCCCTGAATTACCTGATGAAAAAATTGTACGCCTCGTTCAGGAACAAGGCCTATCCGAGTATGACGCCAGCGTCTTAGCGCAAACAAAAGAGATGGCCGATTTCTTCGAAGAAACAGCCAAAAGCTGTGGGGATTATAAATTAGCAGCAAACTGGACGATGGGTGAATTATCAGCAGCGCTCAACAAGCATGAACTCAATATCAGCCAATCACCCATTTCGAGCGAACAATTGGGCTTATTGGTCACGCGCATAAAAGACAACACCATTTCAGGGAAAATTGCCAAGCAGGTATTTCAATCACTTTGGGACAAAGAAGGTGATACTGTTGATGCCATTATTGAAAACAAAGGACTGAAACAGGTCACTGACACAGGTGCAATTGAAGCCATTGTTGATGAAGTATTAGCAGCTTCTTCGGAACAAGTGGCAAACTACCAATCGGCCCCCGAAGACAAACGCAAGAAAATGATTGGTTTCTTTGTAGGCCAGGTCATGAAAGCGTCAAAAGGAAAAGCCAACCCAGGGCAAGTTAACGCAATTCTTGCAAAAAAGCTGGGATAACCTTTCCATCTTCCAAATAGACGAGGCCTACACGGGCCTCGGCACACACAAAGCAACCGCCGACATTCCTGGCGTCAACAAAGACCCTGATAGGACGTATCGATCATTTTTCACTTGAATACGCACCCAATCCCATACTTGGTTCATAGGCCCGTTAACGCTCAAAAGTCCGCAAACGGTCGTGTTAACCTTGGTTAGGGTAATTTCCTTGGATGGCCACGACCACCCAAAGGTCTTCCAAACATTCACGGGTAGCCAGTTTGACACGCATTCGGCTTCAGCCGCTAACCCAGCAACAGGGTCACTACCTTCAAGCAACCACTCGTTATTATATTTCCCAATGCGGACAAAATCCCCCTTCCCCATGGAACCACGCACCTTCGCTAAGTGGCAGAAGCTCTGATTGGTATTACTCATACGCGTACTACCCCCCTGGTAACTTAGCCAAGTAAAACGTTGACGCTGGGATGAACTCAATAAAGAGTTAACGCACATAGCCCAGCCACCCAGGGTACCCACCTGTCCAGAGTGCCCACTCATTGTCCAAAGCTGGCCATCATGATTGACGCCCACTTCTGAGGTATTCGAATTAAATTGACCTCTGATTCCCGTCAGCCAACAGTACTGTGTAAGCCCATTCCCCAGATACACAGCTCCTTGCCCATAGCTCCACTGATGTTCAACAGGAATTGTTGCAAACGTATTGACTGTGAATGGAATTAAAAAAAGAAGCCCAGCAAATGAAATTTTCATAAAAAATCCTTTTAATAAATAAGAGGTCTCTTACACCTATTCTCATGCATACTTTTGAATCTATACAACTCAATAACTACCCTGATAGTAAAGCAACGTCTATTCCCACAAGCTTCACCTTACAGATGACAGGAAACCTCATGAAAACACCTTTAGCTTACCTATTGATTCTCTCATTGACCCCAACGTTAAAAGCGGCAGAGGTTATCCTAGAGAAAAGTCCATACAGCCATCAAGTCACGCTGGAAAGACTTAAAAGCAATATATTATCCAAAGGTGCTAAAATATTTTCTGAGATTCATCACCACAAGGGAGCAGAATCCATCAACGCCCCCCTTGCAGCAAACACTTTAATTCTGTTCGGAAACCCAAAAATAGGCACCCCCTTAATGCAAACCACCCCGAGCATAGGGTTAGATTTACCCTTACGTTTGGCCGTGTTTGAAACTAATAAAGGGGACGTCTTGGTTGCTTATCGTTCACTCTCTTCAATAAAACTTGAACACCAGCCTAAACTCGAAAACGATTTGATCGCTAAACCAGACAAGGCTATTAGAGCTATTGTGAAGCAGTCACTCTCAAAGCCCTGATTTGGACATTTTTTGAGCACACCTGAACAGCCTATTTCATGCGGAGAGACGCCATCAACCCTGCTGCAACTCTATCAGCGATTGAATGCTAGCAGGCGATTGCTCCAGCATTTCCGGCCGTGTGAGTTTTATAGCTGCAAAATCGGCTAATTTTCCGATCCACTCTACAACAGAGCTATCAACATGGTTGTCGTATATTTCAGGAAACCTCATCTGCAAATACTCTAAAGCAATCGCCAAATTCAATTCAGGTAAAGCTAACCCCCCCTCTCGCAATGGAAGCAGATCGGCTCGATGTTTCAGTTGCTCTAATGCTCTTTCTAGCGCTTTTCCAGCACGGTCGTACAAAGGTTCAGCTCCCGGATTCTGCAAAAATCGTTTCAATACGATGCTGCGAACCGTTGATTCCATAAGCGTTCGACTAAAAGCAAATTGGTACCTGCCAATAGCGTCCAGATCCAACATCATGGATGTGGAATTGTTACGCTGAGCAGACTTCCACAATTCCTGCAAAATCATCGTACTCTCAGTCAACCCTCTTTCTTCCTCAGTTTCTAAAAAGGGAATCGTACTGAATGCATTTCGCTTAACGTCCAATTCTTCAGACGCCCAAGGATCAATCCACACTAAATTAAGCGAATCGATCTTCAACTCTATCGCAACAGCCACAACCAAACGGCAATAAGGTGAAGTAGAATTTAGATATAACTTCATAACATTTTCCTACTATTCAATAAAAAATAAGGGGGTTTACTGGGTTATGGCCTATTAGCTTACCGAGAGACGTAAAGAGTCGTCAAAATGGCTAGAATAGACCAACACAATTAAACTTAACTGTAAATTACTTACCACGCAGCAACAAATAATGCGTATCCAGATGCAAGCCAGTCTTTTTCCCTTCACTTGCTCAATACAAATAACCAAAAATAATCTTTTTGTTTAACTCAAAACCTAAGTGTGCTGCTGAACTAATCTTAATTACAAGGGCAATACGTCTGCAAAAGATATCGGCAGCTTCTAATAAAAGGTCACGATATCTCGACAGAGGTTTCAAGGAAAGACGCATAGCCATTTCTATACTCAAATTTAGCGCTGCTACATAAACAGGGAGGTCTACAGAGTTTCTTTGTGAAAACAATATAAACCTTGATAAGAGGTGTTTCTGAACAATGGTTATGAACTCCCTCTACGTCAAGCGGTTGTCGCCAATGTATTCACTCAGGAAATTCCACTAAGGGAAGCGTGGTTCTTAAAAAAACCTGGAAAAATAAATTGCCTTTTCTTTCAGATAGATGAAAAAAAAGCAATCGTTCATTCATTGATCGGCACAGGTTTGGCTAACTTCCACAAGGAGCGTCAAATTTTGGCAGTCAGGCAGCGTTCACCCTTAACGAATGTCGTGCCATTAGGATAGCAGTCTATATGAAATGTACTGCTTATTTTTTTAATTTTAAGTATAGAGAGAGCACACATGTTTAAGTTAAACCCTTTAAGTGTTGCAACACTTACATTACTGAGCAGTGCCAGTTTTACTGGGTATGCAATTGATGTGATTCACTTAGAAAATGAATCCCTTCAACGTGGTATGACGGCTACAAGCAGTATGCGTACTGCACTATCCCTTACTGCGGCAGAATCCTTTCAGCCAAAGTCTCAAATTGCTACACAAGCCGGCAACGTAAAAGTTCGTTATCAACAAATGTATAAAGGTGTACCTGTATGGGGTGCTTCAATTGTTGCAGAACAGAGTGCTATGGGAGTGATTCGTTCGTTAGATGGGCGTCGTGTCACAGGCATTGAAACAGACTTACAGGACGTCACGCCCAACTTCGGCTCTGAACAAGCAATTGATAAATTGAAGCGCCATGAATTACAAAGCGGCCTTGTGGCACATCAAACTGAAAATGAACAGGCTGATCTTTTTATTATCATTGATCAAGATCGTAAAGCCCGCTTGGTGTATAAAACTTCCTTTGTAACACACATGGACGGCCCCTCACGGCCAATTGCCTTTATTGATGCAAAAACAGGAGATATCTTAGATCGCTGGGAAGGCATTACTCATAAAGATGCAGCAGGGCCAGGAGGTAATGAAAAAACAGGAAAATACGAGTTTGGTGAAGACTATGGCTTTTTAAACGTAACAGACGATTGCAAAACCGATTCACCCAATGTCACCACCATTGATTTAAAACATCAAACATCCGGAGGCTCAATTCACAGCTTTGATTGTTCTGGAAACCCACCTCGCAACACTTACAAAGAGATTAACGGAGCCTTTTCCCCAATAAACGATGCTCACTATTTTGGCAACGTTGTTTTTGACATGTACAAAGACTGGTACGACACAGCTCCCCTTACCTTCAAACTGAAAATGCGTGTTCACTACAGTAACAACTATGAAAATGCTTTCTGGGATGGCCAACAAATGACTTTTGGTGACGGACGGGATTATTTCTATCCTCTTGTCAGCCTAGATGTCGTTGCACACGAGGTCAGCCATGGATTCACCGAACAAAACTCCAACCTTGAATATCGCTATCAGTCTGGCGGTATGAATGAAGCTTTTTCAGATATAGCAGGCGAATCAGCAGAGTACTACATGTCTAATGCCAATGATTGGTTGGTTGGAGCGACAATATTTAAAGCTGAAGGCGCTCTAAGGTATTTTGAAGATCCAACAAAAGATGGAAGATCCATCGGACACGCAAGTGACTACTATGATGGACTGGATGTCCACTACTCTTCTGGTGTATTCAATCGCGCTTTTTACCTCATCGCGAATACCAGTGGCTGGGACACACGCAAAGCTTTCGACATATTTGTCAAAGCCAACCAAATGTACTGGCAAGCGGATAGCACCTTTACCGAGGGTGCAACAGGCGTTTGTAAAGCAGCATCAGACAAGGGGTACTCAACCGAAGCCGTGACAGCAGCCTTTGAAGTGGTTGGTATCAATGTTGACGCGACCTGTAAAAGTGATGGTCCAGGAGACCCTGTCGTTACGAATCTGGAAAATGGTGAACCTGTCACCATTTCAGGCAAGCGTGGCAGCGAAGCCTTCTTTAAGCTGGCCGTACCAAGTAATGCTGAAAACCTAGTCTTCACCATCAACGGCGGTACAGGGGATGCGGATCTTTACGTACTATTTGGTGAGAAACCGACTCAAACCAAATATGAGTGCAGACCATTTAAAAACGGAAATGATGAAATTTGTGAAATCAGCAATCCCAAAGAAGGTGACTACTACGTCATGCTTCGTGGCTGGAGAGATTTCACCAATACAACTCTCATTGGCAAGCATGATGGAGACGATGGTGGTCCATCAACGAAAACCTATGAGAATGATACCGATATGGATATCCCGGATGCAGACCCAGTGGGTGTCAACAGCCTAATCGAAGTAGACAAAGATGCTCGCATCACTGCGTTTGAGGTTTCTGTGGCTATTAAGCACGCTTTCAAAGGTGATTTAGGCGTCAAACTCATGGCTCCTAACGGAGAAACCTTTGAGATCAAACAGCCATCAAAAGATTCTGATGACGACTATAACGAGACTCTCCGTTTCGAAGTTGATGCGTTAGAAACAAAAGGTACTTGGAAGCTTCAAGTATGGGATGCTGTTCGCATGGATGAGGGCCATTTAGATCGCTGGTCTATTACCCTTTAAAACATAACGATGAGACCATCCTGGCTACGGATGTAAATCCTGTAGCCAGGATGGTCTCAATCAATCTTCTTCAACAATTTCGGTGGCCACCCTTTCGCCACATTGAACGCACCGCCCTTCGACGAAAACTCTGCCGTGCCACTCATATTCAATGGGATCCGTCATACCCAAATCAGCTTGATAACAGCTTTGGCACCAAGTCATTGATAGAAAATCCCGTTGTTCATCTTGGGGTCTATCTTCAAATCGTCTAGATATTCTCTCCTTGACGGAATTGGGGTCATTTAAAGGATGGTCAATGGGAGCAGACATGGCATTCCTTGATAATCATTGAGGCAGAGAGTGTTCGTCGTTTAAACTGATGTCAGGTATTCTACAGATTCAGCCATTGAGCATATAGACTTTGATATGAAATATCCGCTTTTCGTCTCCATTGAACCCAACCTTTTTGAGGAAGCAGCCTATCCCATAGAAGTTGCCTGGTCATTACCAGACGGCCAAATTAAAACGACACTCATAACACCAGAACCAAACTGGACTGAGTGGTCTGCGCTCAACGAAGATCGATATGGCGTAACGCGTGAAACCCTTTTTGCGCAAGGTGTTTCCGCTCTGGAAGTCATTCGCGAATTTGATTGCGATAGCGAAGAACATTCGACGGCTTACTTCTACGATGTTGAATACGAAACCATTTGGTTTGACCGACTTTACGCCACTGCTGATTTAGAACTACCCATTGAGACGGCAGGTGCGAATGAGTTAATGGCAGGTGATCCTGAAGAAGTTCGTTTGTTAGTCAGGGATATAGCACAAGATATTGGATTGGACACTGATAGCCCGCAAGGACGAGTCACAGCGCTACTGCACGCCTACCAACGCTACACGATGGATGAAGAATAAACAAATACAACTTTTACCCTTGTTTTACCAACCCATAACATCACGTATGAAAGGCTTCGTCAGGCGTCTCTGGGCTGTCAATGAAGCCTCATCCAGCGTATCCAACACTTTTAACAGATGATTCATGGAGTGATCACAGCGTTGAAGTAAATACCGAGCAACATCCTCATGCAGATCCAAACCACGCTGATTTGCTCTCAGCTGCAAGGCAGACAATTTTTCAGCTTCAGATAATGGCTGCAACTGGTAAGAAAGACCCCAACTTAACCTAGAAACCAGATCAGGCAACTTCAAACCGGATTTTGAGGGTGCGGCGGAGGCTCCAATCACTAACCTAACGCCATCATCCTTTAGACGGTTATATAAATCGAACAGCCCCACTTCCCACTCTCGTTTGCCCCCGATAGCTTGAACGTTATCCAGGCAAACCAAGTCTAAGCCTTCCAGCCCTTCATAGATTTCGGGTGAATACTCAACCAGCTCTTCCATTGGCAGGTAAACAGCAGACAAGCCATACCCGTCTGCTTCATGACAAGCGGCCTGGAGCAAATGGCTACAACCGACACCGGCTTGACCCCACAAATAAATGAAGGGCTCACCCGTTCCTTTAACCAGTCGACGTAATGCAAACAATATCTGAGCATTACTTCCTGGAAAAAAATTATCGAAGGTCGCATCATCCCTTAACTGAACGCCAAGGGGCAATTGTATTCCTAGCTCTACCGTCATTCTTCTCTATCTGAATCCATTTGATCAGGCTCAGCGATTTCAATAGGCTCTGTTGCCATACTTGCCCCGTAAAATTCGCTTTCCTTATAATTGTCGTGTACATGCCGCAACAGCACCATTATGACGGCTCCAACAGGTAAAGCCAACAATACACCCACCATACCAAATAACTGCCCTCCTGCCAAAATGGCAAAAATAACGGCTACTGGGTGTAACCCAATGCGATCTCCAACCAACCAGGGCGTCAGAACCATGCCTTCTATCGCTTGGCCAATGCCAAAAACAAGGGCAACCAATGCCAATTCCCAGCCCAAATGAAATTGGAAGAAGGCTGTGACAGAGGCAACCGCTATACCAACAACAAAGCCCAAGTAGGGTACTATACTCGCCAACCCCGCGACCACACCAATCAACAAACTGTATTTCAAACCAATGAGACTGAGACCGATGGCGTATATACCCCCAAGAGCCATCATGACTAACAATTGACCTCTTAAAAAAGCACCAAGCACTTCATCGCACTCCTTTGCCAACATGCCAATACGGGGGGCAATTTTTCTTGGGAATAACGAGTGAGTCTTTTGCACGAGGATGTCCCAATCTCTAAGTAAGTAAAATGCAACTACGGGGATTAGAGCAATATTGGCTATGAACGCAAAAAAAGCTGCCGAAGAGGCCCCAATGTGCTTTAGAGCGTTGGTTAATGCTTCTTGTGATGCTCCCCAATGATCAACGAGCCAATTTTTTATGCTATCTAAGCCAAACAAACCCTCTTCCAGACCTAAAAAACTCAATATCTTGGGCAACCACTCCTGATGGAGGGTTTCTAACAAAGATGGAAGTTGAGTAAAAAGGCTTTGGGTTTGACTAAACAGCGCCGGGACCAACAAAAACAAAGTGATCATCAACACAAATGTCAACGCACTAAAGCATATGATCACGGCCCAGTTTCGGCTTAACCCCCACGCTTCCAATCGATCTGCCCACGGGTCGCCCAAATAGGCGAAGAGTGCCGCCACAAGAAAAGGCATTAAAATAGGTTGAAGCGCACTGATTAGCCACAAAATCAGTGCCGCACCGAGAGCAAGCAATACACTTTGTTGAGTCGTCACAAAATCACCTTCAACTCTATATTCATGGTTTCAACGCCAATAACAACCCATTAAGGGATAAACGAATAACGCTGTCGAATACCTGCAAAATCAGACATACCTTCGTCTGACTTAAGTCGTCTATCAGCATTAATCAGTCTGATAAAGTGATCAAAACTGCTGTTCAGTTCTAATTGGAAAACGACATGCTCCCCACGTAACTGTAGTATGTGAACGGCTTTCACAGACGCAAGACTCGCTATGTACTGCTCACATTTTGCCAATAGCTCAATAGAAGAAACATTGGTCACTTCAATTTGACTGGTCTGAGTCTCCGCATCTGAAGGGTTTACGGCGTATAGAGCGGTAACCTCGTTTGCAACTTGATCAACGACCTTGGCTCCCAGTGCCAAAGGTGTTCCACCACTGACATTTATCTTTGTCATATTTTCCGCCAGATATAAATTCCAGCGACTTTGCCAACGACCTTGCTTATCTTTTGTGACGCGTCCTGCCAATATGTGATGGGCATGATAGCGTTCAGAAGCATCTTTGATACTGTCCGAGAACAGCCCCCATAAATCTTGGTCTGATAGAGTCACTGCATCTTTTAGATCCATGGCTGGAAAGATGAGAGGAACACCCCGCTGCTCGGCACGTCTACGAACAGCCATTTCAACTGCACCTCTTGATACACTGGAAGAACGATCACGGCGCCCGTTTTCTTCAACAATGATCCAGACCAAGACTGGCCGCCTATTCCTCCCCCAAACAGGCAAGCCAGAGGAGCGAACCAAAGCGTCCACCATTCGATCTGAATACTTCAACTGCAGCCAATATTTTCCCTCAACCAACTCATCATCGAGAACGGGTTTATAGCTGTACTCTGTTAGATATGGCTTCGGTTGTTTCATAGCCGCTTGCACAGCTGGATGCTCAAAAGACAAATTCCCAGTCACTTTCACAAGCACAGCATGCAAACCCACTGACAACGTTTGATTACGTACAGCTGTAGATTGGTTTACAACCGGGATACGCGCCTCATACAAAGAACTGGCTGCAACCCAACTAGAGACAGAGAAGCTCAGCATGAGAAGCACCCCAGCACTAAAAGACGACCAGCTCCATTGCTGAATGCTCCTCAACACACCGATTTTCATTGCACGTATATCGCACTGAGATCTCACGAAGATACCTATCCCCTATAGCCACTCTTCAATTGCATGAACATATTCAATTGTGCCAACCCAGCAATATGCCCACATTCATTGTTCGTTCAGAACACGATGAATTGAGGACAAACACTCATCCAAAAGGAATGTTCATTTTATGCCGACGAAAAAGAGTGTTAGAATACAACGCTCTCACATAAATACCAACGGCACATCGGAAACACCATGACTGCCTCCTCAAAATCTCGTTCCCTTAGTTACAAAGACGCCGGCGTTAACATAGATGCAGGCAACGCCCTTGTTGAGCGGATTAAATCCGTTGCCAAGAAAACCAAACGACCAGGTGTCATGGCAGGTTTGGGAGGGTTTGGCGCTCTCTTTGAACTGCCTAGCGGTTACCAAAACCCTGTCCTAGTTTCTGGTACCGATGGTGTAGGCACCAAATTACGCCTCGCACTGGACTTAAACCAGCACGACGGCATTGGAATCGACCTAGTTGCTATGTGCGTTAATGACCTCATTGTAGCTGGAGCAGAACCGCTCTTTTTCTTGGATTATTACGCCACAGGAAAGCTTGATGTTGATGTCGCCGTACAGGTGGTAAGTGGCATTGGTCAAGGCTGTGAACTGGCCGGTGCAAGCCTAGTGGGTGGTGAAACCGCTGAAATGCCGGGCATGTATTCGGATGAAGACTACGACCTTGCAGGTTTTTGTGTCGGTATCGTTGAGAAATCCGACATTATTGATGGCTCAAAAGTCAAAGCCGGTGATGTATTAATCGGTTTGGAGTCATCAGGCCCTCACTCTAACGGCTACTCATTGATTCGTAAGATTCTTGAAGTCTCAGGTGCAGATCTGAGTACTCAGCTGGAAGGGAAGCCTCTCTCTCAATGGCTAATGGAGCCAACCAGGATTTATGTTAAGTCCATTCTTGATCTGCTTAAACAAGTAGATGTTCATGCGCTGTCCCACATAACCGGTGGCGGCTTGCTTGAAAACCTCCCTCGGGTCATGCCTGAGAATACTCAAGCTCTCATTGACGGCAAAAGCTGGTCACCTAGCCCCATTTTCCATTGGTTGCAGCAACAAGGTAACGTTCAGCCTTCAGAAATGTACCGAACGTTTAATTGCGGCATCGGGATGATTATTGCCGTTGCACCAGAGGATGCCCAAAAAGCCCAAAAGATTCTTCAAGAAGCTGGCGAGAGCACCTTTATTGTGGGTGAAATAATCGAACATCCAAGCGAAAGCTCTGAGGAACCAGTTAAAATCCATCAACCAGCATTCCAGGTAGACGAAGATGCAGAGTAATGATGGAAAACCGTCCGTTGTCATTCTGATTTCAGGCACTGGCTCCAATATGGCCAAGATCGTAGAAATGGCCTTACAGAACGAAATTTCGGCCGAGATATCGGCCGTTATTAGCAATGAATCCAACGCACCTGGCATTCAATATGCCAAGCAACAGGGTATTTCAACACAGGTTGTTGACCACTCCAGCCATGAAACCCGCTCTCTTTTTGAAAAACACTTAATGAGAGCGATAGACGAATATCAACCAGATCTCGTTGTTTTAGCAGGCTTTATGCGCATCCTTGGAGCAGAATTTGTGCGCCATTATCGTGGAAAAATGCTGAACATCCACCCTTCACTATTGCCTAAATATCAAGGACTTAATACCCATCAACGGGCTCTTGATGCCGGAGATGATCAACATGGCTGCACCGTCCATTTTGTAACAGAAGAGCTAGATGGCGGCCCCTCTGTCATCCAAGCATCTGTTTCGGTAGAACAGGGCGATACCGCTGAAACTTTAAAAGCAAAAGTGCAGCAAAAAGAGCATGTTATCTACCCCATTGCAGTCAAGTGGTTTACTGAAGGGCGAATTAATATGGATGGTATGGGAAATGTGCTCTTTGATGGCTCACCTCTCCCGCTCCAAGGCGTCCAATTAGAGCCATAAATGAACCTCCTCACTCGCAACCTGTCCTAGACTGATACATAAACCGATTTACCCTATTGCTTCAGGGGTAGGTCGGCTAATTCCTGTTTGTATGTTAGCAATTTACGTATTGATCTCATGGCACTAGACCTTCTTAAGAAAATACAGCACCCATCACAAGACCGTACCAATCCTACCCGCGATTCACTCGCAAGCTTTTCCTTTTCCATGCAGCACTTTAAAGGCCTTTTGAGCAGCATTACCTCATTACTATTTATTGCTCTTTTTAGCTTTGAAGCATCTGCTGAAGCCATTAATCCAAAACCCATATTAAATGAAAAAGCGATGCTTTTTGATGCAAGAAAGAGGGAAACAGGGACATTCTCATTGAAGCCCTACAAGGCCGTCTACGAAGCTGAGTATCAAGAGAGTATCATCCCCATTACCGTCACAGGTACTAGACGCTTCCGCCCAACCAACAAAGGGTATTGGGAGCTTTCCTTTAAAGCTGACACCATGCTAGCTGATCTAAATGAGTTCGCCCCTATTCGCATCCAAGGAAGCCAGCTCATTCCTGACAAGTACTTATACAAAACCACCGGCGTTGCTTCTGAATACTTTGAGCACGTTTTTAATTGGGGGCAACATAAAGTTTTTGATGTTAAAAAAGATCGTTTCTGGAATATTCGACTAATACCCGGAACACAAAACAACATCAGCTATCAAGAGCAGATGCGTCAAGATATCAAAGCTGGGAAAAAGGCATTTAGTTACCCAGTAGCCTATAGAGGTAAACTCAAAACGTACGAATTTAAGGTCGTCGGTGAAGAGACCATTGATACAAAGCTCGGTCGAGTAAAGTGCATCAAAATCGAGCAATTACTAAATAAATACAACAAGTTAACAACTTTTATATGGTTATCCATAAAGCATGATTACACCCTGGTAAAGATTAATCAGAAGCGAGGCGGCAAACCCGCTCAAGAAATCAGAATTCAGTCCTTGGAGTTCTACAGCGAAGTCGATTAATACCATCCAGATACATTCGTCTGTTCTTAGTATTTACACCCAACCCCCTTTACAATTGTGACCCAATCTTATATAAACCTGCCAGACCAGATGGCGCGATTAACCAAATCCTCGAACGCGTCACAGTAAGGGTATACACTCTTGCCGCCTATTGAACCTTGCTTGGGGGAGACTGTTTTGAACGGGCTTTTAAACGCTTACTTTCGAACGCCGTTGCTTATGAGAATTTTCGTCGGTTTTCTCATAGGGACTTCCATTGGTGGACTTGTTTGGTACCTACAGAGTCAAAACGTTCCATGGGCTGACTCCATCATTTCAACAGCTAAGCCTTTTGGCGAGGTTCTGGTCGCGGTCCTAAAAATGATCGTTATCCCAGTCATATTCTTTTCACTCGTAACAGGCTCCGCCAGCCTTCCCCTCAATAAATTTGGCCGCATTGGCGTCAAAGTCATTCTTTGGTATTTTGCTTGCTCCCTGCTGGCCGCCACCATTGGCTCATTTGTCGCTTTAGGTGTTGACCCAGGCAAAGATGCTGGCGCCCAGGAAGCCTGGTCTTCGCTCACCCAAAATGTCACTGCTAAAGCAGGTGAAGTTGCTGCACGTGCTGAGCAGCAATCAGACAGCGGCCTAAGCAACATGCTTATGCAAATGTTTGAAAACCCCTTTTCAGCATTAGCAGACAGCAACTTTTTGGCCGTTATTCTGTTTTCTATTTTATTTGGATTAGCTCTTCGAGTTCTGATAGACAGCAGTTCACCAACAGAATCGGCAAACTTCCAAACCCTGCTCAGAATGATTGAGGCTGGCCGTGATGCTATTTTCAAATTAGTGGATTGGGTGATGGAGTATACGCCTATTGGTGTATTAGCATTATCCATCGTAAACTTTGGCACCTATGGACCTGATATTGTTGGTCCTTACGTATCAGTCACCCTCGGTGTGATTGGCGCCGTATTACTTATGACCTTTGTCGTTTACCCCGCGCTACTATTCTTGACGACAAAAAGAAACCCCATTCCTTTGATCAAGATGATGCAAGAAGCCATCATCACTGCTTTCGGCACACGCTCAAGCGCTGCAACACTGCCCGTCACGCTGCGTGTTGCAGAGCATGACCTAAAGATTAGAAACGAACTAGCCTCATTTGCATTGCCTCTAGGCGCCACCATAAATATGGATGGTGTTTGCGTTCACCTTCCTATGTTTGCAATTTTGGCTGCCAACCTATTTGGTATCGATATTTCTGCTCTTGATCTGATGATCATGGTCTTCACAACGGTTATCGCGTCAGTCGGAGTTGGTGGTGTGCCTGGAGGATCTTTAATGTTAATGTTCATGATCCTTCATGCCTTGGGCTTAGACCCTGAACAAACGGCCATCATTGTTGCCCTAGCTCTTGGTATTAACCCAATCTTGGATATGTTTGAAACGGCCAATAATGTGACCGGAGATCTCGTGTGCACTTATGCGGTAGCCGCAACGTCCGATCTTCTTGATGAAGGCTCCGAAGAATCTAGCATTAGCCATGCTGAGGGAAGCGAATCACCCGTTTCTCATAGCAAAGTAGACGCTTCAGCAAGTTAATTCGAACCTTGTACGGGTATTGCTCTCTCGGAGTAATACCCAATTGCATGTCAGATGTAAACATCCAGCCTATTAATTTCATCCAAAGATAAAGAAAGTGTTTGTATTTTTTCATCCGCCTCTGAAACCTGCTGACTTTTTGCCCTCATAGAGTCAGAGTACTCATTTTCGTTATGATTTTGCCCCCCGTTAAATTGTCGGCTGCCTTCTGATTCATTATCTTGAACACTCAATTGCCCTAACGACACTCCGTTCTCTTCCAGCATTTCCCTTAAGCGAAAGGAGTGCCCTTCGAGAACGTCTCGTACCTGAGGGTTTTGACTAATAATATTGACTTGGACTTGATCTTTCTGGAATTGGATTTTTATTTCCAACATACCCAGCTCAGGTGGATCTAATTGTATCTTGGCATGCTGCTGCCCATTGGAAAGCATAACTTGCACTCTATCTGCAACCTTAGAGCCGAGCTGCGCTCGTACATTTGGGTCTTGAAGGCGTGTTCTCAACAAAACGTCTTGCACTTGATCTTTATCGGCATTCCCTCCTTGGGATGAGTCTTGAAAAGCATTTTGAGGCTCTATATCGGATACCAATGTCATTCCCCTGGTTTCTGCCGCTGACAGTCCTCTCATGCTTGAGCGATCATCCTTTGCATCCATTAGCTCTTGAGATTTTCCAGCCTCTATGTCTGCTAGGCCATTTTTTAGTAAATGCTTTGATGTTCGGGCAAGTAGACTGGCTGGCTGAAGAGTGGATGTTTCCACTGCATTCGGGGTTTTCCCTATCAACAGAGGATTTACTTGAGCTGTCCCATCATGGGCTGCTCCGGGTTGGGAGGCAAAACGGTAGTAAAAGACTTCCCCAGGGGTTGCCGTTGTTTTTAGTTCAGGGGATACCTTAACCACCTCATTAGTTATATTTCGGCCCGTCAGTTGGCTTTCATTGGATACAACCTGATTATCCACTTGTACCAACATTGGCGTTTTAGCTTGAGGCGCATGCTCACTTCCTGAGAGCGGGCTTGACGCGAATTGCTTTCCATGATGATTTAGGAAGCCGTCTTGCCCTTCGATCCTATTGTTTAACTCAGGTATGGAGGCATTATCAGAGTGCGCTAAGAATTGGGCATTAGCTTGCATTGGATCTGGAATAGTGGGCAGTTGTTGCTGCTCAATTTGGTCAGTCAATCCCGTTATAATTAAATTAAGATCTCTCTCATATTCAACCGTATCATCCGCATTTAACCAGCTGCGTTGAAATAAATTGATTTGCTCAGCTGGAAAATTTTCTGATAAAACACTCTCTAACCCACCCGCCTGCTCCATTGGAAACAGGCCAGGTTGAGTAGGCCCAGAGTAGCTTTTAAGAAGTGAAAGAAAGCCGCTGTCGCTGGGTGTCTGCAGGGGGCTTAAACCTGAAGAAGCTTGAGTTTGCGACAACTGGCTCCCTAGTTGAGTCCACCACGATAACAATGAATGAGTCTGGCTAGAATCCATTGAAAAGCCTCCGGGAAATTCGACTCTATAATTGCAAAGAGCGGTCCAACCCAGAAAGCTCAAATAAAACAATAAAATCAGATAGTTACGATCCTATCTAGAAAACAAGCCTTATTCCAGCGGCAACCCTATTCCGCCTCGACCGCATCATTCTTGAGCCATTAGATGGCGTCTTAAGTCATCCTGCACTGAATGCTCAGACAACCAGATCCCAAACAAAGCCTTTTTAAATAAAGGACCTTTTATTGGATTGATGCTGTCTTCCCCATTTTTAACAACGTTAACCCCCACATTGGGCAAGTAGACTAAATCAAATACATCTCCGGGCCTTATTTTTTTCCCAAAGGCTGAGACCAGCATGGAAATGTCGTCCTGAATCGCATCGACCTCACCCTGGGTGGATTTTTCAAAGCCTTCCTGAGTTGCTGAAGCCATTTTTTCAGCCGTCACTGCTGAAGACATAATTTTCAGACGCAACAACATGGCGTCTTGAGGTGATGAGATACGAGGGGGTTTACCGGTTTCTGTGTATAGTCCAACCGCATACAAATCAAAAAAGAACTTTTCCCTCACGCCTGCTCCCACTAGAAGAAATCGACGCTCTTTAACATCCAGTATTTTTTCTAGATAGGTGTCTCCAACAACTACGGTTTCTTTAGCTTGCTTGATATTCGTCTCAGCCAGATGTTCGTTTTTCTCTCCGGTTGCACTGGACTGAGCTGCTCCCGCAAGGGCAAGCAACAGCCCCGTTACCAGGCCCTTTAAACCCAAATGAACGTTAGATAACATCATGCATTATTCCTTTATTGCTCTCACTGAAGGTAATGACTCACCATTTAATAGCATTAACTTAATCTTTTGAACCCTTTAACTGTTTCAACGCTTCAACCACATGAGTCGGAGACACCTCAGTATAACAAGGGGGATAGGGGTGATCTTTATACTGGCACGAGCGATTTAAGCAAGGTGAACAATGAAAATTTGACTGAAGGACTTTTACTCTTGGACCCAAAACACCTGTTAGCTTGGGGTCTGTTGCTCCATAGATTGCTACCGATGGGACCTCCAGGCCAGCTACAACATGGCTAAGGCCTGTATCAACCCCAACCACCTCTTCTGCATGCACCAACCAGCGAACAAGTTCATTCAACCCCATTTTAGGGAGTACTTCGGCGCCAGGGGCTTCAGTTACGATTCTCTCGGCTCTTTCCTTTTCTTCTTGATTCCCCCAAGGAAAAAGAACCTTTATCCCTTCACCTGCCTTGATTTTCACCAATTCAATCCAAAAAGACTCTGGCCACAACTTGGTTTCCCACGTAGTTCCATGTAAAGCAATCATATAAGGGGTATTCAGGGAGACTGGACCCAAGGTTTGCTTATCCAAACCGTAGCTGAACACCTCAGATTCATTTTGGGGTATTTCATACTCAAGAATCTGTGCGAATAGCTGTCTTAACCGATGAATTGCATGAATGCCTTTTTGGATGGCAATTCGACGATCATAAATAAGCGTCGCCAAAGGCTCTCTAGCAGACCTTTTATCTAACCCAACCAAGGGTACTGTCTGCCCCAAACGGAGCAATTGTGATTGCAGTCTATTGGAAACAAAGGCGCTTTTAATCAACCCCTGAGCATCCAAAATCACGTCATACGGGCTTTGCCCGTTCTGACTTCCGCTAACAGAGAGAATCCATGCTTTCCACTCCTGCCTCGTTTTAGAACTAAAAAGCCCTTTCCGCCAACGCCGTATAGCCACAGGAAACACTTGATCAACGGCGGGATGCCAAGCGGCCATCTCAGCAAATGACTCTTCAACCACCCAATCAACCTTCAAACCGGGAATCGCCTTCAAAGCATCCGTCAATGCAGGAAAGGTGTGAAAAACATCACCCAAGGAAGACATTTTGACCAATAAAACTCGCATCGAAGCTCACTCCAATCTCAAGCGGGTATTATCCAGCTTGTTCGGATCAGGGTGCAAGCCCGACAAAAACTGCTTCCATTGATCGCTATTCATACAAAATTGAACTCTCGCACCAAATAACTATCTAAATTTGAAGGTTTTTTTACTAGATTTGAAGGAAATGTCTATAAAAGATACGTAAGATCAGGCAAATGTGAAGAGGTGTGCGTAAATGTTGCAAGCAGTATTTGCAAGCTGACTTCAAACTCGGCACACTTCAGTTAGCTCCTATTATAACCGCGAGCACATGGTTTTTCGTGCTCGTATATGGCCCTATTTGTGATACAGAGTGTTTGAAGTAGCCAAGTTATGATCATCAGTGACAACAAAGATATCGACCAGTTGTTTCTCATCGCTGAACAGCTTTCGCAAGATTTTTCGCTGTTCCCCGACCTTAGTGCCGGCTCTCATGATCACCACATTCGAGGCCTGATCTCTAGAGAGGAAATCAAGAAATGCCGTTTAGAGCTTAAGCAGCTAGACGTTGACGCCTATATTGAGCGCGTGGTTGCCCCCAGTGAAAGCAATAATCGACCCGGCGCCAAGTCAGTTGTGGCAAAACTAGCGCAAAATATCATTAGAGAAATTGAAATAGGTCCTCTATATATCGCTGAAGCTGATCTTGATTTTGGGCACTTAGTTCGCAGGGTTGGGTTTATTTGCCAAAATCGAGAAGAAGGCAATGGCGCTTGGATGCCTCAACACCATGAACGTGCCAGCGCAGCGGTTCACGAATTCGCGAGACTCAGGCTCCCTATTATTACGTTTATTGACACACCCGGGGCAAATGCGGGTGAAGAAGCCAACCAAAATAATCAAGCGCATAGTATTTCAAGACTGATTACTGAAATGGCGAATGTGGATGTTCCCTCATTGGGCGTAATCCTGGGTGCCGGTTATTCGGGTGGAGCTATTCCTCTAGCAACAACTAACTTACTACTCTGCGTTAGGGACGGTATTTTCAATACTATTCAACCTCAAGGGTTGGCAAGCATTGCACGCAAATACAATCTGTCTTGGCAAGAGTGTGCTAAATACGTTGGCGTATCTGCGTATGAGTTATTCGAGCATAAATTGCTAGATGGTATTATTGATTACTCCCCATTTGATCGAATCGACATGCTGCAAAATCTGCATCAAGCGATCATCACTGGAATCGAGTCTATAGAAGCCGGTATTGAACACTTCGCTCGTGAAAACCCCTATTTATTCGACCACTACAAACGCAGCGTCAGTCGTTACCTAGCCCCATCAGACAAACTACGTGATCTGCAACGCAATTCAAAACTAGGTTTAGCCCAAACACCGACCGAACACCCGAATGTCTTTGGCGTCACATGCCGCTACCTACGATACTTATCACTGAGACGCAGAATCAAATCCTCTACCGTAGGTAATTATGGGCGTTTGGCGGAACAAGAGGTCCCTACAGGGCAGCTATCAGAACGTCAACGACTCGAATCGGAACAACGTTTCAAAAGCTGGTTACAGGCACCTGATAAAGTTAAATACGATGAAGAACTGAATAAGCTTTGGCGTAACTACTGCCAAAAAACAGAAGAAAGAACCGAAGATCGAAATGCCTTATCTCGACTCTTTTTTGGCGAACCGGAAGACAACTATGTCAAAGCAAAACAAGATTTATGTTTCGGTGTTGGCCTGTATTTATACAACCGCTGGAAGAACAATTCGGCTGATCACTTTTCCGGCTTATTAGACTATTTAGAAAATCACGAACAAAACTTGTTTTTATTTAAAGTAGGTGATGTCAAAAAGCCAAAAGAGTTAATTGAGTACTTGCTGCATAGCGACTCCCCAATTGCTCGATGGATTCATGAAAGCCTGCATTTTGAGACCCAGGCCAAACTTCGTGATGCTGTAACCGGTACAGATAAGCAATTGAAAGCCGCTCTGGCCGAATTACTCAAAGACGTAAATGACATTCTTAATCAAGGCCCACTTCCTGGCAACATACTTCAGCATCCAGCACTCGATGAACACACTCGCATGTTGCATGAACATGGAGGGGATCGACAGCTTGAGGCAAACCGAAGATTCTTTGATGTTGTCTTGTCTCAATACCTAAAATCAATTGACCAGACCTCAAATGAAATCGTCGATCAAAATGCCAACATCTTAGATATCGTAACCCATGAAGATTTAAGAGCTGATTTCATCGGCATTTGCCATAACATGCTGACATTTGGCACCTTATACGACTATATCTTGCAAAACTTAAAGCTTGTTGCAAGAGAAGCCAATGCCAATCACAGCTTATCAAAATCCTCTGTTTCCATGCTGATGGAAAACGCCCTTGAGCAATTAGCAAATCGTCATCAATCAGAAAGGCTGAGCCTATTTAAAGCCTGGTTAGAATACTTCGTTGAATCCAATCAACGGGCCTCTTTCCTAAAACAAGTCGAAGAGTGGAAAAAACTAGCTTTCCCTCGCGTGTCAGAAACACTATTCGTTATCATTACTTTCATTTTTGAGAAAATATTGAGCGAGTATTTTGCTTCCGAGCATCACAACAAAGAATACATTGGCAAAATCAGTCCCGCGCGAATTGGTCGACGCAAAGATTTCTGGAACCGTTTAACCATTGCATATCAAGATTTACTTATTCAAGAAGTTCTTGATGACGTCAAACGTCAAAAACTTACGACGATAGAATCCATCACTAACCGTTTCTTCACGCATTTCACTGAGCTGAATAGCCATTTAATGAGTGCAGACCCTGTTCGCTTCCCAGGATTCAGAAGCTCCATTGAATCGGCGTTTAAGAAAAACATTACCCCTTGTGGATTAGTAACGGGCATCGGCACCATTGAAGTAGACGGCACCCCCAAGCGAGTGGGCGTATTGATTTCCAACCTTGCCTTCCAAGCAGGTGCTTTTGATATGGCAAGTGCAGAAAAATTCTGTAAGTTGCTAGTGGAGTGTGCACAACAACACATTCCCGTTATTGGCTTTGTCTCCTCGGGCGGCATGCAAACCAAAGAAGGCGCTGCTGCGCTCTTTTCTATGGCAATTGTTAATGACCGTATCACCCGATTTGTCCGTGACCATGACCTTCCTATCGTCATGTTTGGATTTGGGGATTGTACGGGAGGCGCACAAGCAAGCTTTGTGACTCACCCAATGGTACAAAGCTATTATTTCTCTGGCACGAACATGCCATTTGCGGGGCAAATTGTTGTGCCTTCTTACTTACCCTCTGGCGCAACTCTGTCTAATTACTTATCTGAAAAATCCGAAGCGATGAATGGCCTGGTCAAGCACCCGTTTGTGGATGACTTAGATACCCGCTTCAAAGAAATTGATCCTGACATTCCCGTTGCTCAACTCAGCGTTAACGAGGTCCTTAATCATCTTTTGCATGGATTTGTCACTCCAGCTCAAGCAGATTCAAGCTCAGCAAACCAATCAACTCAAACCGTTGATACTAAACGTTTCCAGCCAGTACAAAGGGTTCTTGTTCATGCACGAGGATGTACAGCCTACAAGCTGGTTAAAAAAGCTCAGGAGAACGATATCAATGTCGTTCTGGTTCAGTCCGACCCAGACATGAACTCAACGGCCGCCGACCTACTCGGAGAGAAAGACCGATTGGTTTGTATTGGGGGTAACACACCTGATGAAAGCTACCTGAATGCCATGAGCGTCATTCGAGTAGCAGATCGCGAAGGGGCAGATGCTTTACACCCAGGTATTGGTTTCCTTTCGGAAAATGCCCAATTTGCAACATTGGTAGCAAACCACAACATTAACTTTGTTGGGCCAAGTGTCTCTGCCATGGAAACCATGGGCAATAAATCAAATGCCATCAACACAGCTAAAGGTGCAGGCGTTAAAGTCGTTCCTGGTAGCCACGGAATATTAAGTGACTCAGCTCATGCTGCACGAATTGCAAAAGAAATTGGCTACCCTGTCCTTCTTAAAGCCGTTCACGGTGGAGGCGGTAAAGGCATTCAGGTTGTACGCAAACCTGAAGAGATACATGAACTCTTTCATAGGATATCTCGAGAAGCGAAAAGCGCCTTTGGTAATGGCGATGTGTACCTAGAAAAGTACATCACCTCCTTGAGACACATTGAAATTCAAGTATTGAGAGATTCTCTAGGCAACACCAAAATCCTTGGTCTACGTGATTGTAGTGTGCAAAGAAACAATCAAAAAATCATCGAAGAATCAGGCTCTACATTATTACCTGATGAATTGGCAAATAAAGCTTTTGATTATGCTGAGAAGCTTGCAGATGCAGTGAACTATGTAGGGGCTGGCACTGTAGAGTTTATATATGACCTGGATTCTAATGACGTGTATTTCATGGAAATGAACACACGGCTTCAAGTAGAACACCCTGTCACAGAGTGGACTTCTGGCGTTGATATCGTGTCGGAACAATTTAGGATTGCCAGCGGTGAGTCAATAGAGAAACTTAAAGTTAAAGACAAAGGCTATGCCATTGAAGTAAGGATTACTGCCGAAAAGGCTGCTTTCCGTGGTGAGGAGCTAACGTTCTTACCTACACCTGGCACCGTTACGGAATGCTCTTTTCCTAAACAAAACCACGTAGAGGTTATACCTGCCATTGCTGCAGGAAAGGAAGTTACACCATTTTACGACAGCATGATTGCCCAAGTTATCATATATGGGCGTAACCGGTCCGACGCGATTAAAAAGACCTTGGAGTACCTCAGCGAAGTCAAGGTGGCGGGCATTTGCACTAACCTGCCTTTGCTAAATCGCATCTTGAAAGACGAAGTCTTTAATGAAGGCAATTATGATACGGGCTTTTTACCAAATGGCTTCTTTGATCGCATAGATACGGCTGAAATGATGCTTGAAATGGAAGCAACGTTAGGCGGCGGACATGCCCTGGGGACTGACGCAATTAAAGTCGATGGCTCAGATGAACTAAAGGTATTGTCTCCAGCAAGCAGTATCTTCTATAGCAGCCCAACCCCAAATGACCCCGCCTTTGTGCGCGAAGGCGATATCATTGACTTGAAGAAAACGTTATGTCTAATGGAAGCGATGAAAATCTTTACACCGCTGACACTAGGGTCATTTAACAATGCATCGTTTGAACTCTACCCCGCTCAACAAAAGTACCAGGTGGTTCGAGTGATGAATTCAGATGGCCAGCAAGTCAATCAAGGCGACTTACTCTTCGTCATTCGTCCCATTGGAGCTGAAACGAAATAGAAGTTGGTCTTTTTATCCCACTCGGTTAAGGTAACCGAGTGGGAACTCTTGCCGTATACTAGACTCCCCTTTAAGGCAATGCTCAAACACTTTGGTTGTAATTATGCTTAAATGGATTAAAAGCGCTAGCCTGTGCTTACTCTTGGTCACTAGTTTCACTGCATTTGGGGCTATCCCCCCCAAAAAACCCAGTGACCCTCTACCTCAGTTGCAACCCATGTCAGAACATGCCATGACTGCTAGATATGTCATGTCATACTTGGTTCGATCACATTATCACCGACCAGCCGTTGACGATGAACTATCGGAACTGGTGTTTAATGAGTATCTTAAAACTCTCGATAGCACCAGAAGCTACTTTACCCAATCCGATATAGATGAATTCAATCGCAACAAACTAGACCTTGATGACGCAATCAAACAAAACGACTTGTCTTTTGCCTTTAAAGTATTCAACCGTTATCAAGAACGTGTAAAAGAACGAATCGTATTCGCGCTCACAACGCTTAGCAAAGGCATTCAACAATTTGATTTCACAAAAGAAGAAGCAATACTCCTGGATAGAGAGAATTCACCATGGGCAAAAAACAAAATCGAATTGGATGAACTCTGGCATAAACGCTTAAAAAGTGCCGCCTTAAACCTAAAAATTGGTGAAGAAGAACGAGACTTATCCCAGTCGCTTGATCAGGCGTTAAAAGAAATTTCCCCCAAGATAAGTAAACTCGAAAAAACCAAAAAGTTTAAAGGACTGGATAAAGAGCTTCAAAAGCTGGTCAAAGAAGGAAGTACACGTATTTGGAGAGAGCAAATTAAGCTCATGATACCAGAGCTCAATCAGACCTTTTTAACATCCAGCGCCAACGACAAAGATGTTAACCGTTTTTTCAGAACTCGGAAAGACGATGTCTTTAGCGCCTGGGTGAAAGCACCAACAGTTTCACATTACGCCGAAACGCTTAGAGAGCAAGGTCGACAAACTGACTTTGAAAAAGCAATGGAGATAACCAGTCAAATTGGTGATTACTGGGTAGAGCAATCCCCCAAAGTTTATCAGGCTTATCGGTCTAAATCTGAAAAACGTATTAATGAAATCAACGAAAATTTAACTAAGCGTTATCAAAATCAACTTAATAGATTGCACCAAGTGAATAGCGAAGACGCTTTCCAAACGTATATCAACGCCATCACGCAAACTTATGATCCTCATACCCAATACTTTTCTCCCAGGACTTCTGAAAATTTCAACATCAATATGAGCCTTTCACTTCAAGGGATCGGTGCCGTTTTACAAATGGAAGACGAATACACCAAAGTACAACGATTAATACCGGCAGGTCCTGCTGAAAAAATGGGGCAACTCAAGCCTGAAGATAGGATCATTGGCGTTGGTCAAGGCAACAAAGGTGAAGTCGTTGACGTTATAGGTTGGAGACTAGATGAAGTCGTTGATCTGATCAGAGGCCCGAAAGGTAGCGTAGTTAGACTCGAGATCTTGCCAAAAAGCAGTGATGCTTCAAAAATTATCAACATCACTAGAGATGAAATCAAACTGGAAGAACAATCTGCTAAGAGCGAAGTGATTGAAATCCAAAGGGGAGATAAAAAACACAAAATTGGTATAATTGATATCCCCGCTTTTTATGCTGATTTCAAGGCACAACAAGAAAATAGACAGGATTACAACAGTACTTCTAGAGATGTAAAAAAACTTCTATTGGACCTTAAAAAACAAGGCATTGATGGCTTAGTTATTGATTTACGCAACAACGGTGGTGGCTCACTGCAAGAAGTACAAACATTAACCGGCTTTTTCATACCTCAAGGTCCAGTTGTGCAAGTACGGAATCCCTTTGGCCATGTAGAAGTGCTAAGCGATGATAATGAAGGGGTGCTCTACGACGGACCTATGGTTGTTATTGTGAATCGATTAAGTGCTTCAGCATCTGAAATTTTCGCGGGCGCAATGCAAGACTACCGCAGGGCATTGGTTGTAGGCAGCCAAACCTTTGGAAAAGGTACCGTACAAGGGTTACAACCCCTCAATCGTGGCCAACTCAAAATTACTCAAGCTAAGTTCTATCGGGTATCCGGTGGAAGCACTCAACATCAGGGCGTGATTCCAGATTTGAGTTTCCCTGAGTTGTATGACAAAGAGAAAATTGGTGAAAGTGCATTAAAACAAGCTTTACCCTGGGATACGATAAGGGCGGCACGTTTTAGTAAAGTCGCTGATTTTGAGAACGTCCTTCCACAACTCAAAGCGCTCCACGAGGACCGTGTTAAACACAACCCGGATTTCGTATATATCGAAAAACAGCTGGCACTTGCTGAAGTATTGGATGAGCGCACCCAGCTTACATTAAATGAGAAAAATAGACGTTCTGAGCGCTTGCATAATGAACATCTCCGTTTGGCCATGGAGAACGAGAGACGTATCGCTAAAGATATGCCCTTACTTGTCGATTTGCATGAATATGATGAAAGTGACGAAGAAGCTACAGAAGTGGAGAAAACCGAGCCTTCGGAAAAAGATGCCATATTGGTTGAGACAGGTAAAATCCTGCTTGACTACATTCACCTTTCAGATTATCCAAGAAAGCCCTTATACAGCTTTCAAGAAGCATCTACAGCTCAATAATTGCATTTTCTTAGAGCCTCTTTCATCAAGAGGCTCTCAAGCCTTCCTTATTTAGATAAAGAAGCAAGATAGTGGATCAGTAGTTGCCTAGCGTTATCAACCCCAAGATCTAACCCTCTTTGAATTTCTTCTGAAGTAATTCTCCCCTGAAATTTACCTGCGGCTCTGTTCACCACGAGAGAGATAGATGTATAGCTCAAACCCAACTCTTGAGCCAATACGGCTTCAGGCATTCCTGTCATTCCGACCACATCACACCCATCATTCTCCATGCGCTGTATCTCGGCGATGGTCTCAAGCCTTGGTCCCTGAACAGCCCCATATACCCCTTGCCTGATAATTTGAATACCCGCAGAATCAGCGACTCTCAGCAAATTTTGTCGCATGGTTTCATCATATGGATGTGTAAAGTCAATATGCTTCATTGGCCTAAATAGACCATCAAAATATGTGCCGTCTCTTCCCCAGGTATAATCAATGATTTGATGCGGTATGCATAAAACACCCGCATTTAATCCTTCGGTTATACCACCCACGGCATTGATGGATAGAATACTTCGAACGCCTAGCTCATGCAGAGCCCAAATATTGGCTCGGTAGTTAATTAGATGAGGTGGCACAGAATGAGGGTTCCCATGCCTTGCAATAAAACTCACCTTAGTGCCTTGAAAGGCACCAGTAGAAATCTCTGAGGAAGGTAAACCAAACGGAGTCTCATGCTTAACTGCCTGATGACCTACAACGTCCGATAGCTCACTCAACCCTGTTCCGCCAATCACTCCAATGTGTTCCACAAAGCTTCCCCTACCGTTGAACTATTATTTGCCAGGGTACGTTTGCACCCGCTCTAGGTCAATCTGAAGCAATCATGGAATTTGATTCAAATTCACGTTGCAAGCTCTCAGGGGTTGTTTGCAAATGCAGGGTACTGGTTGGATAAGCTATCTGTGCATCATGAGCTTCGATTATCTCACCTATTTTAATTAGGACCTCTTGTTTAATCTCATGATACTTAACCCACTCCGTTGTTTTCGTAAAGGTATAGACAAAGAAATCAATTGAACTTGAGTTAAAAGCGTTAAAATTAACAATCAATGTGCGAGTCATATCAAGTTCGGGGTGGTTTTCTAAATAGCTTTTCACTTCATTGACAATAGGGGTTATTTTAGCGAAATCATCATAGCGAATACCTATCGTTTCATAAATACGCCTATTGGTCATTCTTGAAGCATTCACAATAACAATTTGCGTGAAAAGACCATTCGGAGCATAGAGTGGGCGACGATCAAACCGTCTGATCCTCGTAATTCTCCAACCAATGTATTCAACCGTTCCTTCAATTTCTTTATCTGGCGAATAGACCCAATCACCCACTTTAAATGGCCTGTCAAGGTGAATCATAATCCCACCAAACAGGTTGGATAATAGGTCTTTTGCAGAAAAGGCAATCGCAGCACCGCCAATACCACCAAAAGCGACAACAGCACTTACCGACACGCCCAATGCTTGAAGAACCATTAATCCAGCAATAGCGACTACAACCAAACGGGCAAGCTTAGCCAAAGCTGATACGGTCGTTTCATCTAATCTTGAATGAACTTCATGAGCTAAAAACTGATTTTCACGCTTGGTGATTAGCCTTAAAGCAAACCAGGTAAGAAGCAAAATAACAGCAAGTGAAAATGCCTCATCACGATAACTAAGAGCGGCCCACTGATTATCCTGCGCCATGACGTCTGCTATAAGTGCAAAGCCCACAACCCAAATCATGGCTTTTGCAGGCTTCTCTAATGCATGAACAAAAATATCATCGAATTTATTGGGCGTTTTCTTGGTTCGTTTTCTTAGGCTACCGAAAACACGTCTTATGACCCAGAATAGAATGATGGTTAATGCAAGAATAACCGCCGGATGCTGCCAAAACTCAGAAGTGCTCAGCCAACTCGGAAATTCGAGCTTGTTCAGCCAATTCTCCATGCAATAACTCCACTAGCAACTGCGCATGTTCTTTACGATATTTTGCTTGAGACACTTGATGAGAAGAAGGTTCAAACTGGGATTTTGCTTTAAGCTGTTGAACTCTTTGCTTTACAGTGTAGTCTGGCTCCTCGCTCTCAAGCGACTTTAAAACCTTTCTAAACTCGTCCGTACCATTACACCATAGAGCAACATCAGCACCCGCTTGCCAGGTTCTTCGTACGCGCTCAACAACATCAGGCTCAATTTGGGCGCCGCCCATCATTAAGTCATCACTGATAATGACGCCTTTGAATCCCAAATCGTGCCGCATTACATCGTTAAGCCAAAATTTGGAATAAGTGACCATATCAGAATCTATATTAGAATAGAGAATATGCGCCGTCATAATGGCAGACAACTCACCCCCAAGTTTGATATATGGCGCCATATCAGACTTTTTCAACACCTCTAAACCACGATCATCCCTTGGCAAAGTTAAATGTGAATCCTCATGAACACACCCATGGCCAGGAAAATGCTTTCCAACAGGCTGCATTCCAGCCGACTTCATACCGGCAATAAGTGACTTAGCCATAGTTGCCACTTTTTCAGGCGATTCGCCAAATGATCGTTCTCCGATAATACCAGACAATGAGTAATCCAAATCCAGAACCGGTCCAAAATTGAGGTCTATACCTAACTCTATTAACTCTGTCGCTAGCAACCACCCAACAGCGCTTAGAAGTTTATGCTGATTCTCAGGCAAAGATTCAACCACGCTGGCCAAAGCATGCATAGATGGAATTTGTGTAAACCCTTGACGAAAGCGCTGAACCCTACCCCCTTCATGATCAACCGAAATAATCATATCGGGATTTATTGCTTTTATACTCTGAATTAAGTCACTGAGTTGGAAAGGATCTGCATAGTTTCGCTCAAACAGTGTAATGCCTGCAACTAAAGGGTGTAGCAGCATTTCATGCTCGAAGTCTTGCAAGCTCTGACCAATCAAGTGCCCAAATATAACGCCAACCATGAGTCCCCTTCCTTCTCGCATTCTTTGTAAAAGCTTCGCTCATTCTACTCAAGCTTAACCTTATGGGTATAGAGCCTTTGTATTAGTAATAGAGACTTTTTACGCTGTGTTTATAGCCCCGGGAAAGGCTTAGACATATCTAACTAGAACACTCAACAAGTAAGAGCCTGATCGATTGGAAATCGTTATGATAAATGGTCCATTAGTTCAGGCCTCCAACTAGGGAAGAATGTCTACCAGGCAGCCCTCTCGAACCATTTCAAAGAGAGCCACAATATCCGTGGCACGCATACGTATACACCCTTTAGACTCGAGCTCTCTCATCTTTTGATCCGGGGGCGTTCCATGAATATATATGTAACGGTGGTAACTGCTATACGGATAAGCTCTATTTGATGGTTCAATGCCTGATAACCATAAAACCCTAGCAATGATCCAATCTTGTTCGAGCTGATTTTGGACTAATTGGGGAGCCCAATCATACCCTTGATACTTCCTTCCTTTTAAAACTCCTAATAGTGGTAATCCTGAACCGCATTTTTGCTGAATAACGTGTCTTCCTCCTGGGGTTTTCCATGACCCCTCTCGTTCACCCAGCCCGGCTTTTGCCGTTGAAATGGGATAAGAAGCAATTAAACGGTCGCCACAATAAAAAGACAACAACTGATCTTCTATATGAACCTGAATCAACTGATCCACTAACAACTAGTAACCCCCGCATACCTTCTCAGATTATAAAGGTGTCTTTCAACGCCATTGTTCAATCTAATGACCAACCTTTTGAAGGTGAGCCCAACGATCCAGCCCTTACGCCAGAAGCTAAAAAGGGAAGCAATTGATCAATTACATCAAGCTCGGAATTTCTAACACCAAAATCATGCTCAGCTATGGCTTGTAATGACTCCAAACTTGCCATCGTAAAGACGAGGCTTCCGAGCATAAAGTGGAATCTCCAGAAGCGTTCTATTGGCTTCAACTCAGGCGTCGCCTCAGCGGTAATTTTCATAAGCCTATAAAAAGTCTGAGTATATTGATTTTGCAAAAACTTCCTCAAATGACCCTGGCCCTGAGTGTAAGCCAGGCCAGCAAGTCGCATCATCATAGACAATCGAGCAGGACTTCCCTTACTCTCGGCAACCATCACTCTGGCAACCAAAATCAGTATATCCTCAACCGTTAGCTGCCCGTTGCTTACATCTGATTGAGAACGATCCAATGCAGCTTCTAGGTTTTGAGTCATCGGTCCCAAGAAACGGGCAAAGACAGCTTGTATCAATGCTTTCTTTGAACCAAAGTGGTAATTTACGGCAGCCAGATTGACGTTAGCTTTTGTAGTAATTGCTCTGAGAGAGGTTTCGGCAAACCCCTTTTCCGCGAAAAGCACCTCCGCAGTGTCTAGAATTCGAGTCACTGTATCACTTTGAGCCATGTTAACACCTATCAAACAAGTGTTTAAAACATAAGACGCCAAGGATAGAAGGTCAAGGAGTAAAGCCTCTACCCCAATAAATGAGCATTAATTTCAAAGACAACAGATACTCTGCAGAGAAGCCAGTGGTAAATACTTGCTCGTTTCTCTTTACAGATGCCTACAACTGTATATAATTCCAACTTGGATGCATCCTCAGAGTAATCAGCGTAATGAAATTGACTTCAAGACAACAACAAGTTCTGGATTTAATATCTAACACCATTGAAGAGCGTGGCATGCCTCCGACAAGAGCTGAAATTGCTGATCACCTGGGGTTTAGATCACCGAATGCCGCAGAAGAGCACCTGAAAGCATTGGCTAGAAAAGGGGCTATTGAAATGATTCCGGGAGCATCCAGGGGCATTAGAGTATTGCACAATGAAAACCTTGGTCTCCCCGTTGTGGGAAAGGTAGCCGCCGGGGTACCGATTTTGGCTCAGGAGAATATCGAGCAACACATCAACATCAGCCCAACAATATTCCACCCTCCAGCCGATTTTCTACTTGAGGTTCAAGGGGATAGCATGAAAGATGCGGGTATTTTAGATGGGGATTATATTGCCGTAAAACGATCCGAACAAGCTCACAACAACCAGATTGTTGTTGCGAGAGTGAATGATGAGGTAACGGTTAAAAGATACAAATCTGCAGGTCAGTGCGTACATTTGTTGCCGGAAAATGAGAGCTACAAACCAATATTGGTTGATCTTAGTGAAGATCATTTAGCCATAGAAGGCGTGTTTGTTGGTGTCATTCGTACAAGTCATCATCACTAGGCTCAAGTTACTGAGGCGGTATGCGGCCAATCTCATAACAAACAACCACTGCTTCAAACCCTCTTCAATCAGCTGGCTATAGAAAATCCCCCTAACTGATTGAAGAGTAAAGCTATGAATTGCTCTAAACAACTGATAAAAAAGGACTACTAAAGCGATTAAAACCAGGAACCTCAGCAACAATCTTTAGTGCAATGTTCTGTTTTTTGGAATATCAGTGTTTGTATCACGAGTTGACTCAACTTCCATACCAGACAGCTCACCCACTTTGATAACGCCAGCCTCTATCATAGCTTTTGCAATCTCTAAATGCTCTTCAGGAAATGACTTGATAGCATCAACGGAAAACTGTATACGCACAAGGGGCTCCCCCTCTCCGTCCACTTTTCTTAGTGCAACCACGCCATTTTCTAATTCAACAATTTCAAACATTGCAGCCATGCGTTTACAGCTCTATCTAAGTTCCGAATGGTCGCGCAGTATAACAAGGCATCTATGGCCAAAAAAGCGGTTTTTCAGGCTTTAAGGGAGGAGTTTGCAGGCCAATATTCCATCATACCCATAACTCATTGATAGTCGGGACAATTATTTTTCAAATAATAATGCAATTTTAATTTTTCGCTTTCGCACTCTGGTCAAACCAAAGTGCGAAACGAGCTAACCATCAATCAGGGTTTTAGAGGGGTATTAAAAGGATAAACGTATCCCTACCTGGAATGCACTTGAGAGCTCTAGTTCATGATCCTCATACTTATCTTTTTCTTTTAAATCAACTTTTACATACCGATAACCAGCGAACGCTTTTGCGCTAGGAATAATGCTGTATTCGACTCTTAACGCTGTATCCAGCAAACTTTCTGTATCACCTGCTGACAAAACACTGGGGGCATAATAAGCATGCGCATACAAACCAGCGCCTTTCATTTCAGGCGGGCTATAACGAGCAAAACCACCTAAACCAACAGCACCACTATTTATATCATCACTAAAGTAACCATACGCTTTACCACCCACCCCCAAAAACAGACTGCTACTTTGATGGCGCTGATCTACCACATGCAGCCCAGCATTGATAAAATCTCCAGCATACTCGTTATACATACCGCCTGCTGATACATGTAAAGGCGAACCTAATCTTGTAGCATCCGCATCAAAAGAAGCAGAGGTATCATTGATGCCAATATCTACTGAGCCACCTGCGTATGCCAACACAGGCAACGCAAAAGCTATCGTACCCGAGAGCAAGCCTGCTATTAAGTTAGTCGGTTTCATATAAAATCCTTAAAAACGTCATTTTAAGCGCCCGAAGCTAAATTAACACTTCAAGCGCTTACACACCACCTGACTAAGAAATTAGCAAAGAGTTCAAGTTTTTAACGAAGCTTGCAGGGTTTTTTAATTGCCCACCTTCAGCCAACACGGCCTGTCCGTGAACAATGTCACAGAGCGTCTGAAATTTTTCTTCGTCCTGCTCTGCATCCATTCGCTTTAGAAGTGGGTGCAGCGGGTTAATTTCTAAAGTTGGCTTTGATTCAGGAATGTTTTGACCCGCCGCTTTTAATATTTGCTTCAGCTGATTTCCCATATCATGCTCACCAAGAACCAAACACGCAGGAGATTCTTTTAGCCTAGAGGTAACACACACCTCATTAACATGAGCTCCCAACACGTTTTGAATGCGTTCAACCAAGCTGGCGTGTTCTTTTTCAAGGGTTTCTTTTGCTTGCTTTTCTTCTTCTGTGAATTCAGATTCTTCCAACTCACCTTTAGTGACGTCTTGAAGCTTTTTCCCGTCAAATTCACTCAAATGAGACAGCATCCATTCATCAATTCGGTCAGTCATAACCAAAACTTCAATCTGCTTCTCTTTGAATACCTCAAGATGCGGGCTTGAAACAGCCGCTTCGTAACTTTCTCCAGTAATGAAATATATATTCTGCTGACCTTCTTTCATACGCTCAAGATACTGCCCCAATGACACCTCTTGGTTTGCAGTATTCTCGTGCGTTGATGAGAATCTAAGGAGCTTAGCAATTTTATCTTTATTAGCGAAATCCTCTCCAATACCCTCTTTTAGAACCTGCCCAAAGGCTTCCCAGAACTGATTGTAATCCGATTCTGCTTTTTTTGACTGTTTTTCAAGCATATCCAGAACACGTTTTGTTAATGCAGACTTCATAGAATCTACATTCTTATCAGACTGAAGAAGTTCCCTGGAAACATTCAATGAAAGATCATTCGAATCCACCACTCCTCTAGCAAAACGCAAGTACCTAGGTAAAAACTGCTCAGCGTCGTCCATGATAAATACACGCTGCACATAGAGCTTGAGACCACGTTTCGCATCACGATCCCACAAGTCAAATGGAGCTCTTTTGGGAATATAAATTAGACTTGTATAATCCAACTTCCCTTCAACTTTGTTATGAGACCACATTAGAGGCTCTTCAAAGTCATGGGCTACATGTTTGTAGAACTCTTTATATTCATCATCTGAAACATCTGATTTCGAACGAATCCAAAGTGCCTTTGCAGAGTTAATACGCTCATAAGTGACATCATCGGAGTCAGTCGCTTCTTTAGAATCCTCATCGTCGACGGGTTCAGCCGCTTTCGGCATCATGACCGGGATCGAAATGTGATCCGAGTACTTTTTGATCAGATGTTGCAATCGATACGATTCAACAAACTCTGTTTCGTCAGCTTTCAAATGCAAAATGATGGTTGTACCAGGCTCTTTCTTTTCAATTGCCTCTATCGTAAAGTCGCCTTCCCCCTTAGAGACCCAACGTACGCCCTCGGCTTCACTTGCACCCGCTCGACGTGTTAAGACTTCTACTTCTTTTGAGACAATAAACGCGGAATAGAAGCCAACCCCAAACTGCCCAATGAGATGCGCGTCTTTCTTTTGGTCACCGCTTAATTGTTCGAGAAATTGAGAGGTACCTGATTTGGCTATGGTCCCCAGGTTTTCAATTACTTCTTCTCGTGACATACCGATACCATTGTCAGAAATCCTAATGGTATTGCTGTCTTTATCAGCATCTATAGTGATGCTTAGCTCGCCCTGAGAAGGCATCAATTCAGGTTTATCAAGTGATTCAAATCTCAACTTATCACAGGCATCCGATGCATTAGAGATAAGCTCACGTAGAAAAATCTCTTTATTACTGTAAAGCGAATGAATCATCAAATGCAGTAATTGCTTAACTTCTGTTTGAAAGCCCAAGGTCTCTTTTTGCATTGTCTCTGTCATCTCCATACCCTCCCAAGATTACGAAATTGATCGCACCCCACTGCTACTTCAGCAAGGGGACAACAAATAGCCAAAGGCAACAGCCTTTTAAGGCGTTCATTTCCAATTCACATCTAAATGGGGGTTCACATAGAGTTTTCAACCCTAGTCAAACTTAAAATTTCCATATACAGATCAGCTAGATAGACAACGCCGACCATATCAGCTGACAGGGGATAAGATGGCGGCATAAGAACCCAAAGATGGGTATATTATGCGCCACCAAAGAAAGGAAAAGTGAAAAGCTAATCTACCATTAAGAAGTGGGCTCTTGCTGTTGCTATAGCATCTTCTCGACGTGTCTGCCAAGCCCTAACGTACACATTTGCAACGCGACTACCTTGCCTGATCAATTCGCATTCAGCATACAAATTCTGATGGCGGCCAGCCCTCAAAAAGTCGATCGAAAAATCAACGATTTTGGGCATTGCCGGCAGCATTTGGGTGATAACGAGATGAACGGATGCAGCTACCTCCATAAATCCTCCTACTGCTCCACCATGCAGTGCAGGCAGCAAGGGATTGCCCAAATTATCTTCATTTGCAGGCAAGTCAAATATAACATCCCGACCAAAGGTTGTGAGTTGTACACCCAGCATTGAAGCATAAGGGATAGATTCCAATAGCTCTTGATACACACCTGTCGCATGCACTTTTTCTAAAACTTGTCTAAATTCTTCAGATGCATCGGCTCGTTTCACTATCATGTTTCCTATGAAGATTTCGATCAAGCTTGAGAACGATCTAGCAAGTATTCTTTATAAGTAGTTGGAGTCATGCCCTCCCCCAATCTCATAAAAGTTGCAACACAATGTGCGATGGGATCATCATCAGCTCCCTGATGAGCGATAGCCCTAGTGAAGACAACATGCCTAGAAAGGCGATAACTTTCTGCATTTGCAAATATTGGCTTCCCAGGCAAAGCTGCCTTAACGTAATCCACCCTTAAATCTAACGTGGGGCATAACTCAAGTTCGGGTAAACTAAGAATGACAGAGGTCCCGCAAGCTGTGTCTAACAGCGTTGTGATAACCCCTCCGTGTATCACTTGCGTTTCAGGGTTGCCAATTAGAGATAAGTTAAAATCCAGCTTTAACTGTAAGCTAGTTTGATTCACCTCATTGACACTAATACCTAATTTACGACAGTGAGCAAGCGATGCTACAAAACGATCTGCTACCCGTTTTTGTTGTGAAAGTTCGCTCAAGTACTATCCCCCAAAATGAAGAAACAAAACCCTACCTCATTTAATTGGCACATTCAAACCAATTTGCATTCGGACAAACCACTTGCATAACCACTTGCCTGTCAATTAATGGCTACGTCCTGGTCACTCAAGCTGCCTCCGATTCATTATAAAAGATATCCTGCCAAGCAATAAGATCTCGGTGCAAACTCGCAACTTCAATCTTTTTATGAATCAGTGCTTTTTGTGCTTTTTCTAACAAAACAGTGTACATGGGAGGTTTTTGCTCATGTGTAGAAAGCAACAAAATAAGATTCGACAAATCATGACACAACCCCAATGTTTTTGATAAAGCCTTTACTCGTCTTAAGCCATCCGTTAATTGATCTAGCTCGATAGAATCCAGCATTGGATTCACCTCATTTGCTCTTTTAAGCATTTTCAATAGATACATTCCTCTTTTAACTTCTTTTCGGAAATTGTGATATTGCACACTGCTAACTGATTCAAGAGGAATCTTAGAGTTTGATATATAGGAAAAGTATGCATGACACTTAGATATTACAAGACTTGGCTTGTCGTCAAAGACGACAAAATCCTTCTCGTGCATATTTTCTACAAATGCAGCCAATTCAGACTGTGCTTTTATTATTTTGGATTGCAACGAGCAATCAACCATTGATTGACGCTTTATGACAGATTCAATAGCTTGCATTGAAAGCGTTGATTCATCAATCTCAAAATGACGAACAAGATACTCGATGACCTCTAAAAGAGCCATCCTATCTCTAGTCACGGAAAATGTATTTTTGACGATCTTAAGCTGTTTTGACCACTTCTTCGCTTCGAGCCAACATGGCTCATATAGCCACAAGAAGGTTCTAATCTCTTTTATTAACTTCCTGATATCACGAACCTGAGTGCCCACTGAATGGTCATTTATAGCTAGCCTACTTCTCACAAATAGAGGAAGACCCAAAATAACTGAGCGATCTGCTGGAATCTGATGATTCATAGCCGTCAACCTTTCAGGAAGTTATCCTTCCAGTCTAGCGGTTGGGGCTTATAAATGGAGGGTTAAGGTGGTCAAAATGAAGTCGAGCAAGTTGCACTTCGACAGAAGAAGACTTTTCCGTTAGATCACCTCGGAATCAGCCAAAAAATTAGTTTTCTAAATTAGATACCCATTTTTCCAAGAGTATCGACTATTGCTCTTACTGCATGTGAAAAATTCGGATACTGATTTTCTATAGACAACAATATCGCTTCCCAATCATTAGTATTATTTTCATCAATACTCATTGACCGATTTTCTAAATCCTCGATATCATCCAGTATTTTTCTTATTAATCCTTCGGTCTCATCATCCAAACTCTGTACTTTATTTAATGATTCATGCAGCTCTTTGAGTTGGGATTTTAACCTATCAATATTAGCCATTTATTCTCACAACCTTATAGCCAGTTTCAACACTTGATTCTTTCCAGCCACATTAGCTCCTCAAAGATCTCACCACCAATCTCATGAAAAAGCGTTAAATGAGACAATGCAGCAATCAATTTGAATCATAATATTTCGTTGTTTTCCTGACAAGGTAAATATCTTCTCATTTATTGAGGCACATTCGCCATGGCTAAGGGGTACCATAACCCTGCAAACGCGCCTCACCAAGCAGGTTAGAAAATCTCCCAGCCTATACGAGTGTAATAGTACCTTCCAATCAGGTTATGCGTTTTGGCATCAATATTATCATTACCACTTAGGGATTCAGGTGGCTCACGATCGGTAACATTATCAACTCCAAAGGCTATATCTAAACCCCAAGGCTGATAATTATACCCAACTTTCGCATCAAAAGTGATCCATTCACCCAGCGTTTTCTTTTCTGAATAGTAGGTCTCTTCAAGTTTAGATACATAGTTAGTTACCCAACTGTAACGCCAACTTTCTTTTTGAAACTCTATATCGAAGTGGCCTTTTAATTCGGGAATAGAACCCAACCCATTAGCGCTTGAATCTTTAAACGTACCCACAAGATTTTCATAAGCTGCATCCTTATTACCTTGATTCCGATATTCCAAAAATCGAGTCGTTTCTAAACGTAATGTCAAATCCCCACCTGCGACATCAAACAAAGTATCAATACCTAAATCGATACCTCTAACTTCTCGCTTGGCCAAGTTCTGGTAGGGAGCTTCAACTTGTTGAATTTCACCATTAACGGTTGTAACCAAGCCGTCATACCCATTCCCTTGCCGGTATTGATCAACGATATAATTTGCATCAGACGAAACAGCATTTTCTGTCGAGACTTTAAAATAATCTAGAGTAAAATTGAAATCCGTTAAATAATCAGGGCTCCATACCATACCAACGGTGATGCTAGTAGATTCTTCAGGGTCCAGATCAGTATTTCCACTATAAAAAGTGGGGTATTGCTGTATGGTAGGGTCTAGATTACCTGCACAATTATATTTATTCGGGTCAACGTTATCCGCTTTACAAGGATCATCCAAGTAGTCAAAGCTTTCAGCTCGCCCACGATGAAGCTCTAGCAATGAAGGGGCTCTAAAACCTTGAGCAAAAGATGCGCGTAGCAGCAAGGTATCATTCGCTCGGAACTTCACACCTGCTTTAGGTTTTGCTGTGGTGCCAAAATCACTGTAATTCGAATAACGACCAGCCAATTCCAATTCTAACCGCTCATCAAAAAGCGGCAAAAGAAATTCAACGTAAGCTTCTCCAACCTGTCGATCACCTTTGGTCGCATTTAAATTCGTTCCTCCGACCGTATTCGCATTTTGATAGTTGCCGTCTGGGAGAAAACTAATATACTCCTCCCGGTATTCTAATCCAGCGGCATAAGCTAAGTATCCAGATCCGAACTCAAATAGCTCACCTGTAATATTGGCTGTAGCTGATCTCAAGCCTGCCGTACCTTTCTCGGTTCCATCAGTACTTATATAGTCAGCCATTTCGGGCGTAATTGAGCCTGCACCGAATAGGTCAACAGGCGTACATCCTAACTGCCTACAAGTATCGCTATCTCCCATTGCTAACCTTAAACGTGTTAAATCCACCATGTTTTTAGTGTTTTGAGTTGTATTTGACTCTCCAAAGTTATAAGCAACATCCCAATACCATCCGTTATCAAGCTCGCCTTCCAACCCAAGTACAACCCGAAACATTGTGTTTTCTGACAACATTGTGCGGGGCCCTAGCTCAGTAAAACGCCTTCTAATACTGGCAATATCTCGATTAAACGGATTGTAATCATTTTCTGCTGAATAGGTTACTGACGGGGAATTGTTGGTTGCCCCCATAGGGGTCGGAGCCATATTATAACTGTTAAACGTTTGTCCATAACTTCCTTCAAAAAAACCAGAAATGCCACTATCAAATTCATATCGAGCAGCTGAAAACACACTCCTCTTTTCTTGTTCGATCATTGAATCCGTATATTCTTGGTAATTAAAACCATCCTGGTTAGCGTCAAATTTCACAAAATCAGAAGAATCATCACCCGTCGTATTTGGCAAATATGACCCTTTTATCCCTGAGCCAAGATCATCTCCTGCAATTGTTGCTTGTGGTATATATGAGCTTCTCCGCCTTAAATCCTTTGAAATATCACGATCACTAGATTTTATTGTTCCTTGATCGTAGTAACTCGCGGAAATGATCATATTTCCACGTTCAAAGTTATTCCCATAAGTGACATCAATTGACTGCTTTGGATAATCCTGACGACTACTGACCCCACCATAGGTATTGACTTGTAAGCCTTCAAAATCTTTTTTGAGTTTAATGTTTACAACACCCGCTATAGCATCTGATCCATAAACCGCTGACGCTCCCTCTTTCAACACCTCAACTTGTTGAACGGCAGAAAATGGTATCATATTAAGATCAGGAGTGACCCCCAGAACACCGTCATTTGGCATTCTTCTCCCGTTTAGGAGCACCAACGTTTGTTTTGAAGGCAATCCCCGCAACGTTAAATCTGCTGTACCTGCCCCCCCTCCGTTAGTCGTTGACGTGGTGGTAGCATTCCCAACGATGGATGGCAAAGAACGAAGCACATCAGCAACAGTGGTTGCACCTGAGATTTTTAGACGCTCTGCATCTAATACGGTAACAGGTGCAGACCCCTCAAGATCCTTGCGAATAATTCTTGACCCAGTGACATAAACTTCTTCTATTTCCCCTGCTGGTTCAGCTGTTCCAGAGTCATCAGCAAGCGCGCTCTGCGCCGCAACACTGATAGCCAAGACACTCAAAAGGCTAGGGCTCAACGCCCTATTTCGATAGTTTTTCATGTGCAGTCCTTTGCTCAATCCCCTAAGTTACTCTGTATCCCCAATCATGGATTAATAGAGAACTTTTACTCTTTTTTGTAATTTTTGGACAAATCTTGCTCGAATGTAAAAAAAAAACGTCCTTAGGTACAGGCTTTAATACGCCATATTTTAAAAGATCAACCTCGAATCCATTTGACCTTGGCAACCCCCGTTAGCAAATCCATAGACGCATTGGATCGAAGTGCAGCTTCAATCACACCTTCAGGTGTATGGTACTTTCTTAACTGATCATGATAGCTTGGGCCCATAGGCCTTCGATATTTAATTAAATTCCTTTTAACTAAATTAGCTTTTTCAAGCAATGACGAATAGCTTCTCATTCGATCCGCATTTCTTTCATTTACCAATTTTTCTGCGATTTCTTCTATAGGCTTCCCCGTCATTATTTGTTTTTCAACTTCCTTTCTTTTCTTCAGTAATTGCAGTTGGTAAGAGCTTCTTTCTTGTTGAGCTGATTGAACAGAATGGCTATCAGTCCAATCTACATACCATCGAGATGGATGAAATTCACTGGATTTATCTGCAACCAACCCATGAATTCCAGCAGGAGACTTTACAAGATCTAACGGCAACGCCGCTAGCTTCCAAATATTTAAGCCGAATTCGAAAACCCCTTTATTATCTGACTGGCCAGCTGTATTCATAACAGGGAACCAAGCGTCTGCCAAATTATTAAGCACAGCATTCTTGGTAGAAAGTGTTAAGATTCTCTGTTTATCATTAACGTGAAAGTTACATTGACCTTGAGTAATTTGTTTATCATCCAGCATCAATATCTTTAATGTTTCAGAATTCTGCGTTGGCAACAAAACACCAAACTGAAGTGCCAAAAAAGGACCTGAAGGCGGCATATACCCAAAGGCATAAACGGGCACTTTCCCGTAATCACCAAGAGATGTTTCCCAGATTGGAACTGCATTTACTTGCTTAAGATTTTTCGTTGGGGCATGTTTGGCTGATACTAGATGAACCGCCTCTGGTTCAAGCGCACTTTCAATTTCTGTTTGGGTAGCAGTACTTTTAGTAGTTGCTTGCCTTTCTGTAATATTTGCATTACTAGATGGCTTAGGTATCCCCACCACTGCATACATAGCACTCTCCTTATATTACATTCGAGAATGCTAATCGCTGTATATACCAAAGAACCATGAAACTTTTCAGTTACAAGCATTGATTGTCCTACCAGAGGATTACAACAGGAATACTTATGGACATGAATATAAAATTACAGCTTCCAAAGGACTAGTTAACTTTTGCCACCTGACGGGTACTTGGACTTATCATAATCCTATTGCGTCCTCCCCGTTTTGCCTCATACAAAACCTGATCTGCTCGCTTCAGCAATTCGTCGACCGACTCATTATCAGAAAGCTCTGCCAACCCAATACTGACTGTTACCTGTCTTTCCAACATACTGTCAAATACCTGAGCTTCCGTTACCTGCCTAAGTCGCTCAAGAACTTGCTTAGCTGAGGAGATATGTGTATGAGGGAAGACCAAAACAAATTCTTCACCACCATAACGACCAATCGTATCCATCTTTCTCATGCTATCTTGATATAACATGGCAATTCGCTTTAGTACTTCGTCTCCCACATGATGTCCATAGGTGTCATTTATCGATTTAAAATGATCAATATCTAACAATGCCGCACAAAATGGTGTGCTATAACGATGAGCCCTAGTGACTTCAAATTCCATAAGTTCCATTATATGCCTTCTGTTGGCAACCTTAGTTAGTTCATCTGTACTAGAAAGCTCATGAAGCCAACGTCTAAGCTTAACGTTTTTATAAAGAAGGTAGCCAACAAAACATAATACTATTAGGAGCCCCGCCAACAAAAAACCTAACAGCATTTTTTGTTGTTGCTCACGCTCGACCTCATCGCTTTTAAGAGCCACCTCACGTACAAGCATTCGATTTTCTTTTTCATTTAACTCCGCTTCAAGTCGAACTTGCTTTACATTTACCGTTGAATCCAGCTGCTGCTTAAGAGTGTTTTCACGAAGATCCCAATAGGAAAGAAGGGATTGAAATGCCTGCTCGTATTTTTGAACTGATTCATAAAACTGTGCTTTTAATAAATAAAATTCAATAAAGTTTTTATTCACTACTGCAGGGTACTGAACACCAATATCTTCAATTTGAGAAAGCAGCAAATCCACCTCATCCAATTGATTACGACTCATACGGGATCGAATAAGTGTTAATCTCGAATGAATTTGCAGAAACAAATCACCTTTTGAATCTCCAAACAACATTGATTCAATCAATCCAGCTTCGGCTTCTTCTATATCCCCTAACTCGAGCTTCAACTCAGAAACTCTCAAGCCCAAATAATGAATCATGACAGGCGCGTTGCTTTCTTTTATCCAAACATTTGCAGCTTCATAAAACTCCAATGCAACTTCTTGCCTTTCTTGCCTTGCTAAAATACGAGCTTGATTAATCAGATTACCCGCTAACCGCAGCGGATTTTCCAGCTCCAACAAGAAACGATTAGCTTTTCTTGCGTACTCCATCGCCTTTTCGTAATTACCCATATAGAAAAAAACATGATTAGCAATCGTAAAAATTTCTGCCCAAAGCCAAACTATACGCCCCTGACTCTCCATCAAACTGAACGCATAATTAAGATCAGAAATAGCCAATCCATATTGCCCTCTTATCGAATACAATTGAGCTCTATATGCCTGCGCCCTTAAACTGGCAATAATGGATTGACTACTATGCGCAGATTCAATTGCTTGCGTATACAGCTCCAAAGCAACATCAGTTCTCATCAACCAAGCTAAAGACCTGGCTTTATCAACCAAGGCTATTGCTTTTTGCTCATCAGAAAGTAACGGATGATTAATCATTTTCTCAATATGGGCTTGTGCTCTAGCAGCTTCTCCTAACCAAAGAAGGCTACTCGCCATTTGCATGTGAGCACGAATAAACTGCTGCCCATGAACTTGTGGATGAAGTGTTTCAACCAATTCCGTGAGCATCTCAACGCTTTTCGATGGAAATTGGTATTCCATCGTTTGTGCATCAATGAGTAGTTTTTCAATCTGAGCAGTATCTATTTCAGCAATCACATTTTGATTGATGAAAAAAAGAAGTGTGATGAATACAGCCCAAAAGGATTGAACACAACACCGCTCTAACAAGTCTTTTTCTGCCATCATAGAGAGTATTTAGCAGCTCAAGCTCCTGCTGTTTGTAACCATCAAATAAGTCGTCGCTTTCAGTCTATCGATAAGCTAACGCCTTAAAACCCTACTGCTTCTCTTTGAGATTAGGCTAACCCAACCTCAACTCCAACTAAGTTAATGGGAGCACATGCTCTAGTTACCTTGAAACGGAATAAGAGGGCATGTTAAAGCCAACATACTCTCCTTTATTCAATCATATTTATTGATCAAACAAGCCAGCTTTATTCCTTATGGCACATTGCGTCATTGACTGATGAACACCAACCCAGCAAGACTGTGAATCGCTTTTTAATCGGCTCCTTGGGAGATTAACTCTATGATGGCAAACGAGTTTAACTTTGGTCTTGGTGAAACAATAGATATCTTGCGTAACCAAGTATCTGGCTTTGTTTCCAAAGAAATATCCCCTATCGCCGAAAAGATTGATAAGTCAAACACATTTCCAAATGAACTATGGCCAAAACTAGGCGAAATGGGGTTGCTTGGTATCACCGTTGATGAGTCCTACGGAGGATCTTCTCTTGGTTATTTGGCGCACTGTGTCGCAATGGAAGAAATCAGCAGAGGGTCCGCTTCCATAGGGCTTAGTTATGGTGCCTGCTCAAATCTCTGCATTAATCAAATTTACAGAAATGGTTCAGAGGATCAAAAACGTCGATTTCTACCAGCACTATGTCGAGGTGAGCATATTGGTGCCTTAGCGATGAGTGAACCAAACTCAGGCTCTGACGTCTGCAGCATGAAACTTACGGCTAAAAAAGTGGATGGCGGCTACTTGCTAAATGGTACCAAAATGTGGATCACAAATGGTCCCGATGCACATGTTCTCGTAGTATACGCCAAAACAGACCATGAATTAGGTGCAAGGGGCATCACAGCTTTCATCATAGAAAAACAATTCGACGGCTTCTCAACCGCACAAAAATTAGACAAGCTTGGCATGAGAGGCTCGAATACTTGCGAGTTGATATTTAAAGATTGCTTTATTCCAAACGAGAATCGTTTAGGCGTAGAGAATGAAGGTGTACGTATTCTCATGAGCGGGCTTGATTATGAAAGAGTCGTACTATCTGGCGGGCCAACAGGGATAATGCGGGCCTGCCTTGATAATGCAATCCCCTACAGCCATGAACGCAAACAGTTTGGTAAAGCTATTGGCGAATTTCAGCTTATACAAGGAAAACTAGCAGACATGTATACAACAACAAATGCATGTCGCTCCTACCTGTATCAGGTTGCTCAAGCCTGTGACCGAGGTGAAACAACACGAATGGATGCCGCTGGTGTTATTTTGTACTGCGCGGAAAAAGCAACTCAGATTGCATTAGATGCTATCCAAATATTAGGCGGAAATGGCTACATCAATGAGTATCCAACCGGAAGACTACTCAGAGATGCCAAGCTCTACGAAATTGGAGCAGGAACCTCTGAAATTCGCAGAATGCTGATTGGACGTGAATTATTTGAACAGTCTCGGTGAGATAAACAGGGAAGCTTAATGAGCATTATCGAAAGTAGGATTGAGATACATTCTGAAGAATACAGCGTTCGTTACAAACACAACGAAGAACAAGCCATCTCTCTTCGAAAGTTAGTGGCAAATTTTAAAGCAGGAGGAGGAGAGACTGCTCAAAATCGCCATAAGGCCAAGGGTAAATTACTGCCCAGAGAGCGTATTTACCGATTACTTGATGAGGGCTCTCCATTTTTAGAAATTGGACAATTTGCAGCCTATCAGGTCTATGATGAACCTGTTCCCTGCGCCGGGGTTATTGCAGGCATAGGAAAGATTGAAGGCACCGAGTGCCTCATCATGGCCAATGATGCAACTGTAAAAGGCGGCTCATATTATCCCCTAACGGTAAAAAAACAGTTACGGGGTCAAGAAATTGCTTTGAAAAATCACCTCCCCTGCCTTTACTTAGTCGACAGTGGAGGCGCCAACCTTCCTAGACAGGCCGAGGTATTCCCAGATCGAGATCACTTTGGGCGAACTTTTTATTATCAAGCCAGGATGTCTGCTAAAGGAATCCCTCAAATCGCGGTTGTGATGGGGAGTTGTACTGCTGGTGGCGCTTATGTACCAGCAATGGCTGACGAGTCAATTATTGTCAAAAACCAAGGTACTATTTTTTTGGCTGGCCCTCCTTTGGTTAAAGCTGCAACCGGCGAAGACGTTACTGCAGAAGCATTGGGCGGAGGAGACCTTCATACTCAAAAATCAGGTGTGGCTGACCATCTTGCTGATAATGATCACCACGCTTTAATGCTGGCTCGGCAGTGCATAAAGCACCTTAATCACACGAAGTCTAACCATAAAACTAACTCAACACCTTCGCGTCCACCTCGTTATCAAGCAAAAGAGCTTTACGGTATCATTCCAACCGATTTGAAGCAGGGCTTTGATGTCAGAGAAGTGATTGCTCGGATTGTCGATGACTCAGATTTTCATGAATACAAAGCACGATATGGTACAACTCTCGTATGCGGTTTTGCTGAAATATACGGCATGCCCGTAGGTATATTAGGCAATAATGGTGTACTGTTCTCTGAGTCAGCGTTAAAAGGGGCAAACTTCATTGAACTCTGCTGTCAACGTCGAATTCCATTAGTTTTTTTGCAGAACATCACCGGTTTTATGGTGGGCTCACAATACGAAGCTGAAGGTATTGCCAAGCACGGTGCGAAAATGGTCAATGCCGTATCATGTGCCGAAGTCCCCAAACTAACCGTCATTATAGGCGGCAGCTTTGGAGCCGGGAATTATGGTATGTGTGGACGAGCCTATGACCCCAACTTTTTATGGATGTGGCCTAATGCACGAATTTCGGTCATGGGAGGTGAACAAGCCGCAAATGTGATGACCCAAATTCAAAGGGATGCACGTAATAAACGAGGGCAAACCTGGGAGCAAAAAGAAGAACAACAATTCAAACAAACACTTCTCGATAAATATAGCGAAGAAAGCCATGCCTATTATGCAAGTGCACGCCTTTGGGATGACGGCATCATTGATCCTGCTCAAACGCGAGAAACACTAGGATTAAGTTTATCAGCTTGTATGAACAAGGATATTAAATCCTCTAAATTTGGTGTTTTCCGAATGTAATTGAGGAAATATAAGGTAAGGGATATGCCAAACTCCAATACAGCTTGTGATACGTCCATTGTGCAACACATAGAATCGGGTATCGCTAATTTAATACTCAATCGACCAGAAAAAAGGAATGCTTTTGGTCGAACAATGATTGAAGAGTTAATTCAAGCAATTAGTCAATTGGAAAAGAGAAATGATATTCGATGCCTCATTTTAAAATCTGCAGGGCAACATTTCTCGGCAGGCGCAGATTTAAATTGGATGAAAGAAATGATCCAATTCAATCACGAACAAAATCTTCAAGATGCCAGGCAACTGGCTCTTTTAATGGAGTTACTCTTTAGATTCCCTAAGCCTACCCTTTGCCTGGTACAAGGTTGCGCATATGGGGGCGCATTAGGATTAATAGCTTGTTGCGATATTGCTGTTGCGACTTATAGAAGTGAGTTTTGTTTCAGTGAGGTTCGGTTAGGCCTAGCCCCAGCAGTCATTAGCCCCTACATCACTCATCGGGTTGGCCAAAACTATGCGAGGCGATACTTTTTGACTGCTGAAAAATTTGATGCAAAGATAGCTTTCAATATGGGTCTTATTCATGAAACAGTAAACCCTGAAGACCTCGAAAATGAAGGTATCAGACTTGCATCGTGCTTGCTTGACGCCGCACCCAATGCTCTTGAAGAAACAAAATCTCTCCTCAATCACATAATCATTGGCCGAACACCCTACGACAAATCTGTCACAGATTATACAACAAATCTAATTGCAAGGCTTAGAGTGTCGCCTGAAGGTCAGGAAGGCTTGACTTCATTCTTTGAAAAACGCGCTCCAACTTGGCAAAAAGATATTTAATCAATAGGTAAGCAGCATGACTGAATCACAAACAATAAAAAGGGTGTTGATTGCTAATAGGGGCGAAATAGCGGCAAGGGTTATTTATACATTACGCAAGCTGAATATTACATCTATAGCTATTTTTTCAAAATTCGATCGACAAAGTCCCTACATATCCCTTGCTGATGAAGCGATTGCTTTGGAAGGGAACAATTCACAAGAAACTTACTTAAACATTTCACAAATCATCAAAATTGCAAAACAGCATCATATCGATGCCATTCACCCTGGATACGGATTTTTATCTGAGAACCCCTACTTCGCCTCAGAATGCTTCAATGAAGGTATTACTTTTATTGGTCCAACAGCTTCTGCTATTGCCGCAATGGGATCAAAAGCTGAAGCTAAAAAACTCATGGAAGCTGCACATGTTCCAGTTGTACCCGGTTATCATGGTACAGATCAGAGCCTTGAAAAACTTGAATTAGAAGCAACCAAAATAGGCTTCCCTTTGCTCATTAAAGCAGCGGCCGGAGGAGGCGGCAAAGGGATGAGAAGGGTTAATAAAGCGGCTGATCTTCAAGAATCGATTCATTCTGCTCAAAGTGAAGCTCAGAAATTTTTCAGCGACAACCGATTAATCATTGAAAAGTACATTACGGCACCGAGGCATGTAGAAGTTCAAATATTGAGTGATCGACATGGCAATCACTTACATGTCTTTGAGCGAGATTGCAGCATTCAAAGACGGCATCAAAAAATCATCGAAGAAGCGCCTGCGATAATTGTTCCAGATAATATCAAACAGTCAATGTATAAAGCAGCCACTCAAGCTGCTGCTGCCATTGATTATGAAGGTGCTGGTACCATCGAATTCCTTTATGACACCCATTCACAACAATTTTATTTTATGGAGATGAATACTCGACTTCAGGTTGAACATCCTGTATCCGAGAGTATTTCTGGACTAGACTTAGTTGAATGGCAAATACGCATAGCTCAAGGTGAGGCATTACCACTTGAAATCGCAAAAATTGAACCTAACGGCCATGCGATAGAAGCAAGAATTTACGCTGAAGACCCTTTCCAACAATTTCTTCCTGCAAGCGGTCATATTCATCATATCCAATGGCCAACTCCAACAAGCAGTTTGCACCTATATACCAGTACGGTTTCAAATTCCGAAATAAGCGTATTTTTTGATCCCATGATCGCAAAAGTTATTGCTTGGGGGGAAAGTCGGCAGCAAGCAATCAATCGATTATACTTGGCTCTATGCGATCTTAACATTAGTGGAATTTCTACAAATGTACACTACTTAAAAACCATTCTTAGAGAAAAGGATTTCTCAAGCAATACATTTGATACTTCTTACGTAGATATCCACCCAGAACTGCAACAACCACCCAACCGTGAACCAACATTCATATCTGCACTAGCTGCTGTCGTGACTGAAACCTATATAATCAAGCAATCAAGCACAAACATTTGGAATTCTCTTGCTGCATGGCAACTTAACACCCTACCAGAGATCCATATGAGCTTTCATTGTGAAGATGCTGATGATATAAGCATTAAAGGCGAGCAGCTGAAAGACGACATTTGGCACTTCAATATCACCTCAGAAGACGAAGCCGATGTTCAAATTGATTGCGAGGTCTTAACTTGTTTCGAAAATGAAGCACCCCCAAGTTTCCCTTTAAAAGACTCGTCCTTCTTCATTTCCCAAGAAAACATAAAAGGTTTCTCTTACACCTTACACCTCCTAATCGACCAAGTCAGAGAAGAATTCCAACTGTATATTAACGAAAAAGAATTTTGGGTCTACCAAAAATCTGGAGAATTCCATTTTACCCGATATGATTATCAACCCAAAGAATGCAAGGACACGCAAGATCTACTAACTGCCCCGATGAATGGCACATTAATCGATGTTCGTGTACAAAATAATGATCACGTTTCTCAGAATCAAATTTTATTGGTAATTGAAGCTATGAAGATGGAGCACCCAATTAAGGCATCGGCACCAGGGATTGTAAAAAATATTCTTTATCAAGTTGGAGATCAAGTCAGCGCTGGTGTTGAACTTATTACCATTGAGCCTGAAGAGGCTTGAATATGACTGATAGAGTAAGGTTAGTTGAAGTAGGTCCTAGAGATGGGCTTCAAAATGAAAAAACACCTATTTCCATTCAAGATCGTGTTCAGCTAGTAAACGCATTGGTTCGAACAGGCATTAGGCATATTGAAGTTGGTAGTTTTGTTTCACCCAAATGGGTACCTCAAATGGAGCATACCGATCAGGTTTTAGCTTCCATTCAGAGAATTCCTGAATGTACCTACAGCGTACTTATTCCCAATACCAAGGGCTTTGAATTAGCACTTCCCTACAAACCCAACGAAATAGCCGTCTTCAGTGCTGCAAGTGAAACTTTCACACACAAAAACATCAATTGTTCAATTGAAGAAAGTTTAGAGCGATTCAAACCCATAGTAAATAAGGCCAAAGAACACAACATAAGCGTACGTGGCTACATTTCTTGCGTTGTAGGTTGCCCATACGAAGGAGGCATTAATCCTAATGCTGTAGCTCAATTAGCATCACAATTATTGACATTAGGCTGCGATGAAATTTCACTAGGTGATACCATAGGCGTTGGCACTCCCAAAAGTATTTCGGCAATGCTCAAAGCTGTTCTTAAAGAAATAGATGTATCTAAATTGGCTTTGCATTGCCATGATACCTATGGACAGGCTCTGGTCAATATAGCAACTGGCTTAAACTTAGGTATTCGAGTGATTGATGCATCCGTAGCAGGCCTAGGCGGATGCCCTTATGCAAAAGGAGCATCTGGAAATGTTGCTTCTGAGGATGTTATCTATTTTCTTAATAATGAAGGGTTTTCAACCGGCATTGACCTAACTGCATTAAAAGACGTCGGGCATTTTATCAGTACATTAGTAGGCAGGCCAACTCAATCAAAAGTAGGCTTAGCCCTTTCAGTACCCTAGGAGACAATATGGAATCTGTTTCCCCAATATGGTCACCAAGCAACAAATCTGTAAACGAAAGTCAACTGACTGCGTTTTGCCACTACTTGCAAAACAAATACAATCAAACATTCAATCATTATAAAGAGCTTCATCAGTGGAGCATTGATAATCCAGAATCGTTCTGGTCTAGTATCGCTGACTATTTTAACATCCACTTTTCGACGCAACCCGAAACGGTTTTGAAGCCATCATCTAGCCTATGGAAGAATCGTTGGTTTGAAGGTGCCAAGCTCAATTACGCTGAACACTTACTTAAACAACGAGGTTCAGGCATTGCTCTCATTACATATGCTGAGCGGCATCCGCGGAAAGCGTATACATATGACGACCTTTACCAACAAGTCGCTCAGGTCCAAGCCGGTTTATTAAAAGCAGGTGTACAGCCAGGAGATCGGGTGGCAGCAATACTGCCCAATTGCGGGGAAGCCCTAATTGCAATGCTCGCAACAACGGCCCTTGGGGCAGTCTGGTCATCCTGCTCACCAGATTTTGGTATTCAAGGTGTTCTGGATCGGTTTAATCAAATTCAACCTAAAGTGCTTTTTGCATCCAATGGTTACCTATACAACGGCAAACCAATGGATACCGTTCATCGCATAGTGGATATTAAACAACAGCTTTCTACTGATGCCTTGCTGGTTTGGGTTGATTTCTTTGATCCAGAAAAACCTTTCACTCCTCCTGATCAAGTTGGAATTGAATGGCACGATTTTGTCGACCCTGAAGCATCTCAAGTTACCTTTGAACCTGTTGCATTTGATGCACCTTTGTTTATTCTATACAGCTCAGGCACTACTGGAAAGCCCAAATGCATCGTTCATTCAGTTGGCGGGACCTTACTTCAGCATGTGAAAGAACTTGGCCTGCATACAGATATTAAACCAGGCGACCGCGTATTTTACTTTACAACGTGCGGATGGATGATGTGGAATTGGTTGGTGTCTGGACTGGCCGTTAATGCAACACTATTACTTTATGATGGCTCTCCTGTAGCACCTAACCCAGAAGTCCTATGGCGAATTGCTGAAACTGAAAAACTTACGCATTTTGGAGCCAGTGCTAAATACTATTCTGGTTTAGACAAGCTCAAGTACCATCCAAATAATCATTTCAAACTTTCATCACTAAGATGTTTATTATCAACAGGCTCTGCTCTCTCTGCTGAAATGTTTGAATTCTTGTATCAGAATGTTAAAACCGATATGTGCCTATCATCGATTTCTGGCGGAACCGATATTATATCCTGCTTTGCATTAGGCAACCCTAATCTACCTGTATATGCTGGGGAGCTACAGTGCAAAGGATTAGGTATGGATGTTGATATTGTCGATTCTGAGGGCCAATCCCTTACACAAACGAAAGGCGAACTTATCTGCAGAAATGCTTTTCCTTCAATGCCCGTAGGCTTCTGGGATGATCCAAATGACAAAAAATTCATGGCTGCATACTTCGAAACATACCCAGGTGTATGGGCTCATGGTGACTACGGGGAAATCACCCAGCATGATGGATTAATTATTCATGGCCGAGCAGATGCCGTGCTGAATCCAGGTGGTGTCCGTATTGGCACAGCAGAAATCTATCGTCAAGTTGAAACCTTTGATGAAGTCATCGAAGGCTTAGCCGTTGGTCAACGATGGAAAGGGGATGAACGAATCGTTTTGTTTATGGTCATGAAACCAGACCAAGAGCTGACAAGTGAACTCAAAAAGAAGATAAAGAGCAGAATACGGGAAAACGCCTCTCCAAGGCATGTACCCTCCAAAATGATACAGGTACCGGATATTCCACGAACGATTTCTGGGAAAATCGTTGAATTGGCCGTTAGAAATGCTATTCATGGAGAGCCCATTACTAATCGAGAAGCACTCAAAAACCCAGATGCGATTGATTATTTTTTAAACATTGAAGAGCTAAACCATTGACACCCAGAGTAAGTATCGCCTATCAACCTTCAATAACGGAGTATGCTTAAGAGAGCTTGACTTGCAATTGTTCTCTAATAAGACAAAAATAGTCTACCACCTGCTTTAATTATGATGAAAATGACATGAATTACACAGCAAAAGGTCTTATAGCGACCGAACTAGTACTGGAGGTATTCAAACTAGGTGGCCAACTTGTCGTCTACGGCGATAAGCTTACAGCGCCTTTTGGGCTTAGTAGCGCAAGATGGAAAATATTAGGGGCTCTTGATCGTGCACCCGTTGATGCTTTGACTGTCCCACAAATCGCTCGTTCAATGGGGCAAGCCCGGCAATCCGTTCAACGCCTTGTCGATATTATGCATAATGATGGGCTTTTAGCATTTAACCCTAACCCTGATCATAAAAAAGCTAAATTGATCAGCCTCACGGATAATGGAAAAGCTTTAGCCAACAAAATGGATGAACAATGGAGCGCAAAAATCAATGACATGGTTGATAATTTACCCATAGAGGAATTAGAGGCTAGCCTTGAGAACATTCGTTTCATCTCAAAAAAACTTGATGAATCCTCACTAGATTAACCATTAATTTTTGATGCATCAGACTTTTTATCAAATGATGTAGCGACATTAATTTTACACAAACAATAAGCATAATTCAGGGCTTGCAGTGGGAAACAAGCCCCATCATAAAAAATGATCATTTTAAACCTATAAGAGTAGTATATGATTCCACAAATAAAGTGTCTAATAAAAGCCGCCAACTCACTAAACCTCCCATATGAATGTTATGATAAAGAGCATAACTTTATCTCAACTGATCTAGGAGATAAAAAACTAACTTTTCAAAAAAACAGAACACCCTTCAATTCAGAAGTAGAAGCCAGCATCTGTCTAGATAAAGAATATACATACCAACTACTCAAAAATTATATCAAAATGCCGCCAACCATTGGTTATCTTGATCCAAAATGCTTTCAAAGCTTTCCTGAATACACCATCTTTAGAGACATTTCTTTAATTTTATCTGACATAGAAAATCATTTTAACTATCCATTTGTTCTTAAAAAAAATAGAGGTGCTTTATCAAAAAATGTATTTCTATGTCACAATAGTGAGGAAGCAGAATCAAGCTTAAAAACAATCTTCGACCAAGCTTCCAATCATTATGATTATGTTGCCCTAGCCCAAACCTTTATTCCGACCCAAAAAGAATATCGCGTTGTTTTTTTTAATCAAAAACCAATTCTAGCCTACGAGCGATTTGGTGGCGATCAATTGTTCAACGCCAGTTATTGGGAACATGAACAAGGCTCTGCCATTTTGATAAAAGATTCGAGATTATTACAGAAATTCAAAGAATTCGCAGAGCCAATCTTTGATAAACTTAACCTTGGGTTTGTTGGCTTAGATATTATTGTTGACATTAATGGTGACTGGCATCTAATTGAGCTCAATTCCTCTCCAAAATTCACCCATTTTATACAACACAACGGTGAAGATCAGGTTGTAGAAATGTATCGCACCATTCTCTTGCATTGCTTAGAGAAGATGAACAACAAAGTGCCAGATGTTTCATAATGAAGCCTACATGAGCTTTTCTTAGGCTCATGTACACTTGCTTATAACACCCAGATGCTTGGATAGACAAACCAAATTAGCCCTATAGGTATTTAATGATCTCGTTGTTACGGTCTAGTTAATTTGATGCAGAGTCAAATATCGCCAACAAGTTGCCGTTGAAATTCTTCTATCGCTTCTTTCAATGATTCTGCTTATTTCAAACGACACTTAGTCTTACCCTATGTCAATTTACAGCGGTTAAATTGTTCAGTGATAGTTCAACAAGGAGGGTTAAATCGTTAATCTGTAGTAGATTGATCGTTTACAATGCTGCTAATTAATTCGTATTTGGAGGGATTCGTGAACCCAGAAAACTGGAACGCCGAACAATATCAAAAACAATTATCCTTTGTTACAGAGCTCGGAACTCAAGTATTTGACTTATTAGCCCCACAGTCAAATGAGATCATTTTGGATCTAGGATGCGGTGATGGCAGGCTAACTTCAAAAATATCAAAACACTCCAAAGATGTCATAGGTATTGATACTAGCCAAGATATGATTAACGCTGCCAAAAAGCGTGGGGTAAATGCTATCCTTATGAACGGTGACTCTATCTCATACAAGAATACATTTGATGCTGTATTCTCTAATGCCGCCTTACACTGGATGAGCAACCAACGTAATGTATTAAAAGGAGTCCACAACGCTCTCAAGCTCGGCGGTAGATTTGCAGGTGAATTTGGAGGCAATGGAAATCTACGAACTATCACCTCAGCCATGAAAATGACCATAAATCAACACCCAAAATACGGCGAATGGAAAAATACTTGTGTTTTCCCCACAAAGAGTGAGTATAAAGCACTCTTAGAGGAGCATGGTTTCAAAGTATCAACGATTAAGCTGATTTCAAGACCCACCACATTAAAGACAGATATCAGTGAGTTTATTAAGATATTTTCAAAGCACTTAATAAGAACAATCGATGAGAGGTATGAATCTGACTTCATCAATGATGTCATAAACGTGATACAGCCCTCTTTATTTACAAGTGAGACCGGATGGCAACTTGACTACGTACGCCTCAGATTTCTTGCCTATAAAGTCGATTTACAACAGTATTTCTGATCGTTTCGGCCTTTATAAACACTTAAGCTTTAAATCGACCCTATCTCCAATAGCCCTGAGCTTATGCATTCAACTGTCTCATTTCTGCATTTATAAGCACCAATCCAGGCAATTTCAAAATCCACCCTCACGCATATTGACATCACACTGTCATTATGACACTATAACACCATAGTGAATTTATCGTTAAAATACGCATCCACTCAAGACCTCCTTAACCATTTGCGGAAAAGCATGTAATTTTCCATAAAAGAAGGATTCGACATGATGGATATTCATTCAAGCAACACTAAATAGGAAAATGATGCGCGCACCTATCAAGTCTATGGCTAAAGCTTCCACACTTTTCCTGACTACACTAATGGCAACCAACAACATCCAAGCGAGCGATGAGGTTCAGCACATGAGCATTAAAGAGCCTGTTATACTGATAAACCCATTTACAGTACCCAAATCAGAATTAGACAATACGGTCAAATCATGGGAGTCTGCCCGAGATTTTTTATCACAACAACCGGGCTATATCTCAACTGAATTACACCAGTCTTTATCACCCAATGCAGAATACCGATTGATCAACGTAGCGAAGTGGAGATCTGCAGAAGAGTTCAAAGCTGCAACAGCTGCTATGCAAAAAAATGGTGCTTTCCCACCTATTGAAGGCGTAACTGCATCTCCTGCTTTATATAAGGTCATTCGAAACTAGACTGCAAAGCCGCAAATTGATTTTCTATCGAAGGCCCTTCGGTATTAATGGAAGGATAAGCAGGGTGTTCCTTTTGCGGCCCTATCCAAAACAAAATTAGGTTGCCATTAAAAAGCTGAGAACTTTACTGAATTCTCAGCATTCACTTAAAACCGTTCTTTTCTATATAAAAACTCTGTTACTATTCAATTCGACACCCTTTACTCTCAATTTTCGCAAACATCAAACACAAGCCTGAAAGGCCTGTTTTCTAGACGAAACCCAAGATCTGCTCTTTCAGGCCCACGAACCCTATGATAACTGTTATATCTAGACACTTCTTTATACAGGCTAATATAACCATTCCGTAGGCAATGTTCTCCATTCAACATCCTTGATCGAAACAAGTACCAGCCATCTGTCGCATAGTTAGCTGGCTGAGCTAGGTACCCTGACTCACAGCCTAGTTTATCCTCTTCACCCTTTGCCAAATCAAATATCATTACAAAAACATTCAATTTATGCCTATTAATATAGACCCTTTTTCTTTTCCAGTTACCACGCACCTGAACTGTCTGCGCATTATCACCGTCTAACCAATACCAATTAGCAGGATTATTTTTGTCAATACAATATACGTAAGTTGAGTCATTCTGCAAGTCAGCTGCAGAAATTGAAATCGGAAGCAAAAAAAGCAATGACCATATCCATCTAAAATTTTTATGGTTCATAATTATTTTTCCTAATCTATATCTTTGACTGTCAATCATACCAAACGAACTGCTTTGAATAGGATTAAGAGACTAAGCTGTTTCAAATGAGAGTTCATTGCTTTACATCAACACCTTCATTTTTAAACTATCGATATACCCGAAAGCAAGTCTTTTCCTCCAATATTTTTTGACTTCTTCCCAAATTTGGCATGCATGGCAAGTGCATTGACACCTTTTGCTAGTTAAGAGCGGTTAATCCAATCGTATAATCTCTATCGCATTTGTTAACAATTGAATACAGCAGTAGATTATGAACAAAGATCAAACAATTGAAGGGATTAATACCCTCAGATGGGAAACAACTGACGTTAGTAACCGCATACGTCTTCTTAAGCAAGTAAGAGCTAACCTAGAATCTCAAGCTATGCGCCTGGCCAGCGCTGATATGAGTATGAAAAACCAAAGGGTTGGTGAATCCACATATACACTCAAAACATCTATTGCTTGTACAGTGGCTCCGGTAGCCAGCACTCTGAGTGCTTGCATTTTTCTCTATGAAACGCTTTTAAAAAGCAATAAGCTGCCACAGCCAATCGAAGTAAAACAATTATCAAATAATCTGTACGATGCTCACGTGTTTCCTGACCAACTCAAAGATCGAATCTTATACGGGGACAGAAAAGATATCTTACGCATAAAAGGGAAACCCAAACAAGTAAACCCCATGGATAAACCCGCAGGGATCATTGCGGTATTGTGTGCTGGGAATTACGCCTCACCCCTTGAAATAATAAAAGCAATTTTTTTGGAAAACTCAGCAGTGGTATGCAAACCACACCCACTAAACCAGCAAACAGATAAAATTTGGGAAATCGTCTTTGCACCTCTCATTGACCATGAAGTGTTAAGTTATCATGAAGCAAACGCTGGTGAAGCACTCATTCAAAACCCAGCTTTGACGAAAATTTACTTCACAGGTAGCGCTAAAACTGCTCAGAAAATTGAAGATTCTACCAGCACCCCTTTAGTATCTGAATGTGGGGGCAATAACCCTTGCATCATTGTTCCTGGTATACGCCCATGGACAGATGATGAACTAGCTCATCAAGCCTTACAAATCACAACCGCTGCAAAAATGAATGGCGGGGCTGTATGTGGTCGGCCTCAAACGATTGTTACATCAAAACACTGGCCTCAAAGGCAGGCTTTTATTTCTGCACTTAAAAAAGCAATCTGTGAAGATACCCCTGCAGTAGCAAGTTATTATCCAGGTTTCAAGGATACTCTATTAGCATTTAGCGAGGCTCACCCCAATGCAGTAACCTTAAAAGCTGAAGATAACAAACACAACCATTCAGATGTCTTATTGATTGAAAATATAGATGAAGATGGTTACGCTGCAAAAAATGAGGCTTTTTGTCAGATCATTTCTGAAGTCAGTTTAGATGCGCCTGTTTTAACATCGGATTTCCTTCCATTTGCAGTTGATTTTTGCAATCAGAAACTGATTGGCACCTTGAGTGCATCTATTATTATAGATGAAGACACAAAAAAATCTTTTAGTTCTGTTTTGGACCAAGCGGTTACCGAATTAAAATATGGGGCAATTGCAATCAATAATATGCCACCGCTAATATTTCTAAATCCATATCTAACATGGGGAGGGAATGAGGAGGGACCTATTGTAGAATCCGGCAGGGGTAATTTTGGCAATTTATTGTGTTTTGAAAACATTGAAAAATCTATTATATCGTCAAGTTTTATATCAGCTGGGCATTTAATGAATACGAACAAAAAAACGTTCGATGCCCTAGCTCACACAATGACCATGTATACTGTCAATCCAACATGGTTTAATTTGATCAAACTCGCAAGTACTGCAATGATGGGTAAATTCAGGAAGAAAGATTTTTAATCGCTTAACAGTTCCATATACAATCATCAGATCGATCACAACTTATGGGTTTACCGAGAGGGTGTATGTCAAGCTATTATGGCCTAATACGCCTATATCGGTATTGCTTACTGCGCCTAGATTCAAGCGCCTGCATCACCTACAGTTAGAAATGGTTACCCTACCATATAGGTTACTTATCTCTACTCATGACTGACTATTACTGGCTAAATCAAGGCTGGCCAATTCTCTTAAAAGATCTTGAGTTGGACCCTAATGAAGTCTTAGAACAAGCACACCTACCTTCAAATCTCTTTGCTAAGGGCGAAATTGGGCTGACGAGCAAAGAATATTTTGGGTTTTGGAATGCTTTGCAAGCAGTCAGTCGTGACCCTCTTCTACCCGTCCGGCTAGTGGAACGCCTCACGTCCGAGTTCTTTGACCCACCCATCTTCGCGTCGCTTTGCAGCCCCAATTTAAATATAGCTCTAAAGCGCTTAAGTCAATATAAAGCTCTTATTAGCCCAATTCTATTAGATGTCACCAATGAAAATGAAACGACAAAGCTATGTATAATTTACCATGAGGAAGCTTCGTCTATACCAGCACAACTCACCATGGCTGAACTTGCTTTTTTTGCAAAATTAGCTCGCATGGGTACTAGAGAACACATTCAGCCCATTCAAGTAGAAGCGCCTCTCGAAGAATCATACCTCGATCAATTTACGTTTTTCTTTGGATCAAAGCCAATTAGAGGAAACAGTACTCACATTATATTCTCTAAAGAAGACGCAGAGATGCCATTTGTTACTGAAAATCAGGGAATGTGGGATTTTTTTGAGCCAAGCTTGAGAAGCCGCCTAACTGATCTTAAAGCCACCGATACTATATCGAATAAAGTACGTGCAGCTTTGCATCAAATGCTTCCAAGTGGTCAAACAAGCATAGAAGAAGTTGCAGAAAGACTGTTGATGAGTAAACGCACCCTACAAAGACGATTATCAGATAATCATACCAACTTTAGAGAGATCTTGGATGAAGTTCGAGAAAAAACAGCAAGGCATTACATTACAAATACAGTAATGCCCTACACACAAGTTGCTTTTTTATTAGGGTACGACGATCCAAACTCATTTTTCAGGGCGTTTAGTCGTTGGACTGGTTCTACGCCTGACTCAGTTCGAGCACTAGGAGCAAAATAAAACCCCATTAACAACAAACACTTTAATCATCAATTGCTTCACACTTGTATCCAACACCATAGACCGATTGCAGCTCTACGCCTAAACCATTAACTGCATCTAGTTTTTTTCTTATCTTTTTAATATGGCTATCAATCGTTCGATCATTTACAACACGATAATCGTCATAACAGGCATTCATCAATTCTTGCCTACTAAAAACTCTACCTTGACCACTCAACAATAAGGAAAGTATTTTAAACTCAACTTTCGTAAAGTAGACCTCATGCTTATCCTTCGTCACAATAGACAAACGATCACTTAGCAGTTGATAGCTACCTTTCTGGCGCTGATCGGAGTGAGGAATGGGCGTAGCTCTCTTCAAAAGGATTTTGACCCTTGCCACCAGCTCCCTAGGACTAAATGGTTTACAGACATAGTCATCTGCACCAACTTCGAATCCTAGCAAACGATCTTGCTCATCGATTCGTGCTGTTAACATGATGATAGGGACCTCAGAGGTTGCCCTCACTGCTTGGCAGACTTCGACCCCAGACATACCTGGAATCATGATATCGAGTATTAACAGATCTGGGTGATATCGTTCTACCCATCCCAAAGCTGCCTTACCATCATTGGCAATACTGACGGTATATCCCTCTCGCTTGAGGTAATCTGAAACTAATTCGGCAAGTTTTAGCTCATCTTCAACAACGAGAATTTTAGCTTGTTCATCTATCGTCATATTGCGATCTCAAGAAATTAATGACTACAAACCATAAGGTAATGAATTAAATGACAACCATTACATTGGTGTAGTTCATTAGTGACTTCTAGGTAATTTAACTTTTACGCAAAGGCCGCCTAACGAAGAGTGTGTTGCTGAAACATTTCCACCATGCTTTTGAATAATGGTTTCCACAATAGACAGACCAAGTCCCGATGCATCTTTTACATCATTCCTTACTTTATTCTCTCGATACAAGCGTTCAAAGATTGACGTTAACCCAATATCCGATACACCGGGTGATGAATCCTCCCATAGGATGACTGTATCATCACCTTCAGATAAAACAGTAATGCGAAGACGTTTTGGTTCTTCAGTATATCTCAAACTGTTGGAAAATAAATTTAGCAACAACTGTTCAAGCCGGTCAGGATCACCAGCAACCAAACTAGAATCTGTATCTACGTGATAGGACCACTCAAACCCTTGCCTATGCAAAACATTTTTATGATTGGCAAGAAATGTTTTCAATAACTGAGAAATATCAACCAGACGAAATTGGTATTCTAATGCTCCACTGTCTTCTAGCGAGAGTTGATGCAAATCATTTATCAATCGAGTTATTCTATTCACATCATCTTGAAGCGATTTAATGCTTGCTACATTCAGCGGGCGAACCCCGTCTTCAATCGCTTCTAATTCAGATTTCAAAACACTGATAGGCGTTCTTAATTCATGAGCAATATCCGCCAACCACTGTTTTCTAAGCTGCTCTTGGCTATCTATTTTTTTTCTCAAACGGTTAAAGTCATGGTTCATAAGTCCTATCTCATCTGAACGACTCTCATCTAACCATATAGGCTCTTTTCCTTGAGCAAGTGCTTCCATTGCATCTCTTAATGCATTAATAGGCTTTACGATCACATAAGCAACAGGTATTGCTAAAAATGCAGCACAGATCACAAGCCCAATGGTAGATAACAACATAAAGCGTTGATGACCTTTAATGAACTCTACATTCATGCTTTTAATGAGGCTGTTTTCAACGTGCACCCCGACCTGCCCAACACTTTCACCCCCCACTATAATATCTTCAACAAAAGGAGGTTTTTGCAGATCAATTCCTCCAACAACAGGGGTTTTATCTTTATTAAAGATTTGAAATGTATGATCTTCTGCAATGTAATTTCTTTTTTTTGGATTCGAGCGTTTTTCCGTATCGGAGAAAACTTTTGTGGTTATCAACTCATTCAGCCACTCTGAATCACCATCAACCCACCCCCATCCGCCATGCTGCTCATATTTTTTACTCAGAAACGCAGATATTTCTTTTAAATGCTGCCGTTCATTTTGATGAATATAACGTGCAAACCCACGATCAAAACTCACCTGCATAAGGCAAAATATGCCTGACGATACCAATGCAGATACGCATATCAACGAAAGATACAGTTTTAAACTTAATTTTATACGGGGCAAATTCTGGGAATAATCAGCGGCCATTAGCAACGAACACATCAGAGGACAAGCAACATGCGAAGTACTCTATTGCTTTTCTATTAATCATACCTGCTCCATGATATTTGAACCAAAAATGGACTCTATTTCGTAACGAGTGGGAAGATTCACACCATGAATTCTCCAATCTGATAAATTACAACGTAAAGGAATATTAGTTTTGAGTGCAACCAACAATCGTGATGTGAGCATTTGTATTGCTTCACTTTTTAGGTTTTGATGAATTCTTTCAGGTAGGGACACTATATTGGCGGCTATACCTTCTAGGTTGCCATATAATTGAAGCAATTGGGCTGCAGTTTTTTTACCAACCCCCGTTAAACCTGGCACATTATTGGTTGTGTCTCCAACAAGCGTCCAATAATCAATTAATTGATCTTGATTAACACCGTATTCGTCAAGAATATCTTCCGTTTCCCATGTTTTACGCTCGAAGTGGCTTCTTACTTTGCAATTATGCGTCAGTATTTGAAGCAACCCTTTATCTGTCGAAATGACCCAAACCCGCTCTGAAAAGGGAGCAACGGCTTTTGCCGCCGAGGCAATCAAGTCATCGGCTTCAAAACCTGGTTGCCAGTACAAAGGAATCCCAGCCTTTTTGCAGGCATCCATAAAAGCTGGCAATTGCTTTTCTAATGGACCAGGCATTGGTGATCGATGCGCTTTATAATCTGGATACAAATCATGGCGCCATGTGGGCACTGAGCTGTCGAAAATCAGTGCCGCATGGCTTGCGTTAGTATCATTAATGATAGAGGATAAAATACTCAGACACTGAGACAAGGTGTTAGCCAAGGCTTTCTGATCTGTCGTATTTTGTTGTGATTGTGCTGCATACACCCTACGTATAAGGTTCATAGCATCAAATAGGACAACCGTAGGGCTTGGCATACATTAACTCTTACTTGGTCAGGTTACATCACTCTTAACCCAGGTTGAGCGCCATCATGTGGTTCAAGCAACCACAGTTCTTTGCCACCTGGCCCTGCCGCCAGCACCATTCCTTCAGACAAACCAAACTTCATTTTCCTGGGTTTTAAATTAGCAACCACAACCGTAAGTTTTCCAATCAACTGCTCAGGTGAGTACGCTGATTTAATACCCGAAAAAACATTTCGTTGAGGCCCTTCTCCTAAATCCAACGTTAGCTGAAGTAATTTATCAGCACCTTCTACCGCTCTTGCATCAACGATTTTTGCGATCCGTAAATCCACTTTCGCAAAATCATTAAAATCAATTTCTTCAGCTATCGCCTCTCCACCGGGATGAAGTTTTTCGGTCTTTTTCGGTGACTCTGGAGCAGATTCCTTCGAAGTCTCAATTAAAGCCGACACTTGATCAGCATCCACGCGTGTCATTAAAGGTTTAAACTTGTTTATTTCGTGGTTAGTCAACAATTGTTTGCGCGATGACCAATCCAGAGTATCCACTTTCAAAAAGGTCTTCACCTTGTCAGACATCAAAGGTAAAACGGGTGCTAAGTAAACCATCAACTGCCGAAATAGATTTATAGCGACCGTACACACCTCTAAAACTTCCTGCTCTTTTCCTTCTTCCTTAGATAAAACCCAAGGGGCTTTTTCTTGGATATATTCATTTGCCTGGTCGGCTAGCTCCATGATTTCACGGATGGCTTTTGAGTACTCTCTATTCTCGTAATGAGTTGCGATCGAATCGCCTGCATTAATAAAGGACTGCAATAGCTCAGGCTCTACAATACTTTCAGATAAGCGTCCACCGGCTTTTTTCACGAAATTCGCGCAACGGCTAGCAATATTGACGACTTTTCCAACCACGTCAGAGTTCACTCGTTGGATAAAATCTTCAAAATTCAAATCTAAATCATCAATTTTACTGGTTAATTTTGCTGCATAGTAATAACGCAGATACTCAGGGTTTAAATGCTCCAGGTATGTTTTAGCTTTAATGAAAGTCCCACGTGACTTGGACATTTTTTGTCCATTGACGGTGATGTAGCCATGCGCATATACGCCATTTGGCGTTTTGAAGCCTGAACTATGCAGCATGGATGGCCAAAACAACGCGTGAAAATTAATGATGTCTTTGCCTATGAAATGATACAGCTCGGTATTCGTGTTTGGTTTCCAGTACTTATCAAAGCTTTCACCTGTTTTATCACAAAGCGCTTTGAAAGCCGCCATGTACCCAACAGGTGCGTCTAGCCACACGTAAAAGTATTTACCGGGCGCGTCCGGTATTTCAAAACCAAAGTAAGGGGCATCTCGGCTAATATCCCATGCCTGCAATCCATCCTGTAGCCATTCATCTAACTTATTGGCAACTTCTGATTGAAGGGTTCCACTTTTTGTCCAGGTTTTCAGAAAGTTCTCAAAATCGCCTAGTTTAAAAAAGAAATGTTCTGATTCTTTTTCAATCGGCGTTGCGCCAGAAATAGTTGAGCGCGGGTTTATAAGTTCAGCTGGAGTGTAAGTCGCACCACAAGACTCGCAATTATCGCCATATTGATCTTCTACCTTACATCGAGGGCACGTACCTTTAATGTAACGGTCAGCTAGGAACAGCTCTTTCTCTGGGTCAAATAATTGTGTAATGGTACGGCTTTCTATATGCCCCTGTCGCTTGAGTTCACCATAGATAAAATTGGATAGCTCTTGGTTTTCTGGGCTGTGGGTACTGTGATAAATATCATACACCACTTCGAAACCAGCAAAATCTTGAATATGAGCTTCCCGTAATTCGGCAACAGCTTGCTCTGGATGCACACCTGCTTTTTCAGCGTTTAACATGATGCCCGTCCCATGAGCATCCGTTCCACAGACCGCGTAACACTGATGCCCCATTGAGCGCATAAACCTTACCCAAATATCGGTCTGTATGTGCTCAAGCATATGACCCAAATGGATATCGCCATTGGCGTAAGGCAGTGCACTGGTCACCAGTATTTCGCGTTTAGAAGAGTTCATAGGATAACGACTAATGGTTGATTAGATACAGAAGTCACCCACTATATCAAGCACCGGGATGAGGCTCAATCCAACAAAGCCATATGTACACAAGAAGCGTCTTTTTAATAGGATTCACCGAAGACTTCGTTCTAAATCCCTATAAATTCTGTAATGACGATATCTTGCTGGTCAGTACATGATCACACCAAACGCCGTTGAGCTTTAGGTAGTCCTTAGCAAAGCCCTCTCGGACAAACCCCAGGCGGTGCAAAACAGCCTCACTTCGCACATTTTCAGGTCGATAGTTTGCCTGAATTCTATGCAGCGCCAGATCTTCAAATGCATAATCAATCGCGATCCCCAGTGCTTGGCTCATGAGCCCCTTTCCCTCAGCTTGCCGATCCAACCCGTAGCCTACAACCCCAGACTGAGAAGGGCCCCTGAAAATTTGGGTAAGATTGATATGGCCCATGACTGTTTGATTTTGCTTAGCATCCTTGCTTGTTACAATAACCCACCGAACGGCCACACCTTGGTCTAGCTCCCGTTGGTGCACTTGACGTCGTTCATTCCAATATTTTGGCTCATAGAACTCTGACCCAAGCAAAGGCATTGAAGGTGCCAGATGCGCTTGATTACGTTTAAAGTAGTCAAGCACCTGTGTAGGTTGCACGTCTATTAGTGAAACCAGGTTCATTGAACCGTCCAAACCATTGAAGGTACTACCAAGAGAGACCGAAGGCGGTTTTTCACAACGCATTGACTATTACCTTTTTATTGTTTGCATACTGTTATCAGGTGACATCCCCAGCCGAACTTAAGCGATGAATTCGGTTAGTTATATAAGGCTTAATCAAACCCTTTATTCTTGTGTAAACCATTAATACCAACAAGGTCGCAAGCATGAGCAGGGGAACCGTCATTAAGACTTGCTGAATACTTAATTGATGGTATCCGAAATACCCCATGCCCCAACACACTAAGACCCACTGTATCACATAAAAAGAGGTCACTCTGACGCTGGCATACTGAAGTGCTTTAACCCAAAATGCATCTGGCTTGAGTTGAATTAGGGAATAAATAAGGATAAAAAGGGGTAGGTTTACGCCTATCATAAACAGCATCCCTCCCGGACCAGTATGAAAGAAATCTCGATAGTGGTATTCTGGGTTAACCTGACACAACCACCAACCAACCCCTATGGCGACAGGCGAAATAAGGAACATACGCCAGTACAATTGAGATTCGTTTCTATCCAACTCAAGAAACCAGCGTCCAAAAAAAACACCTACGAAAATACAACTTGCCCAAGGGAATACTGGAAAAAACACATTGAAATGCTTTCCCCAAAGCAAATCCAACACGTAATCAAATCCGGCAATATCGACTCTGTAGCCACGCATCACTCCTGACAACGCACTCAGCAAAAAAGCGATCAACAAAAACCAATATTTATGAGTGCTGATGGCTTGTGTGAAAGCATATATGACCAACGCTAAACCTGCCATTTGGAGTATATCCCCCGTCAACAGCAAATAGATCAATTGACTGGTGTTTAAAGGGGAAGACCAACCATAAGCTTCGATAAAGTTTTCAGGCATATTGCCAAAAACTTGAATGGGCACCAGAAATTTCAGTGCATTCATACCGTAGCCGACCAGCATTAAACCAAGACCTCGCATGACATATGCTGTGACCGTTTTAGTTTGTGAAATGGCTAAGGAGAGGCCCATCAGCATCATAAATGCAGCGGTATTTTTCCCCAATACTTGGATCAATAGCCCGATGGTTGATTCCTCTTGTGCCGTAGCATTCCCATACATCCAAAGCGCATGAATCAAAACCAAGAGATAGACTGCCAAGCCTCGCCCAACATCGATGGTCAACAAACGTTTTGAAGCATTACTCATGACAGCGCCCCACAAATGATAATGGTTGTTATTAACAGGCAGGCTACTAAACTCTAAAATGAAATGCACCTACAACATACTTGACCAAGGCACGGGCTCACCTCATACAATATCCCCCCTGTAATACTGCAGGTGCTTTACATGGCATATTCTATCCATCCACCCATTGAAGGTTTGCAACTTTCAGATGTTCAATTCGACATCACTGAAGATTTTGTACGCCACTGCGTTCAAGAAGAGCAGATACCTTTACGTGAAAGCCTTACAGGCACCAGCTTAAAGCGTCAGTGTGAATATCTAGCGGGCCGATTAGCGGCTAAACATGCACTGCAAGCTCTAGGGTCTATTGATGTCATCGTTTCTCAAGATGCGTCTGGTAAACCTATTTGGCCGTCCAACACAACAGGTTCTATTACTCATCATGATGGAGATGCTATTGCCATCACCGCACACTCATCTCAATATCTTGGATTGGGTATTGACTTAGAAATGATCATGCCCTGCGCACAAGCAAAAAGGCTGTCTAAGAAAATCCTGACTGAAAGTGAGAAATCGCAGTTTATTGAATCAGAAAAGTACGACCTGAGCACAATCAGCCTCATTTTCTCGGCGAAAGAATCGCTGTTTAAGCTACTGAACCCAATCTCTCATCAATTTTTTGGGTTTCAAGATGCAACCTGCATATGCATCGATCAAGCAGACAAAACTCTTTCAATGGCGTTATTGAAAACGCTCTCAAATCATTTTCCCAAAGGCTCAATCTATAAAATCCATTATCAATATCATCATGACAAAGTCCTTACTTTTACTGCCTTGGGTAGCTGACTCATCAAAGCTATTTGGTTGACTCTTCAAACAAATAGCTTTTTTAGAAAATAGGTGGTTTTAGTTTAAACAAATTGCATTCCTCCAGACTGACTATAAATGATAGAATTTTATTTCGCCCATCTATTGGTATAAAGATTTACCTATGAAAAAAAGTATTCGTGTTTTAACCGCCAGCCTTCTCATCGCAGCCCCCTTTGGTTTACAAGCCCAAGGAGGATTTCAAGGACCTAATGAGAGCATTACAACCGTTGCTTCACTAGACTCTCTCTCGATTGTCAGTGACGATCAACCTGTAACCCTTGCTGGGCACATTAAGAGTCAGGTTAAAGGGAATCATTACCGCTTTGCAGATGCAACCGGTGAAATCGTGCTAGAAATTGACGAGGATGCTTGGGGCACACTACAAGTGACACCCGACATGAAGGTTATATTAATTGGTGAAGCTGAAAAAACGGTAACCGGCATAGAAGTTGAGATTGACCAGGTTCGACAAGCAAAGCCTTGAACTTTTATATTTCCGTTAGAGGGGGTCGTTATTAGGCCCTTTCTGCTCTCAGGGTTTCCCAAACATCATTCATAATCGCCACCAGTTCAACCCAATCGTTAGCCTGATCAGCATCAAACCAATCCATAACTGCATCCGATTCACAAAAGGCCAGCTTATACCTGGTTAAAAACGCTTTTCTATCAGTGTCATCGTCCAGCGTGAGTAATACTGATGCAAGGTCCATCCAGGGTATTGAAAGTGCCGCATACTCCCAATCAATCAAGCGCAGCCCTCCGGCTTCACTCCACATCCAGTTGCCTGGTGTAGGATCAAAATGGCATAGAACCTGGGGCAACTGATCGAAAGGCAACGCTGTATGGATTCTTTGCCATCGCTGCTGGAGTTCCACCACTCTCCAATCATCCCTAAGTAGGCTCTCTTCAAGCTTATTAAAACCCTTAGCCATATAGGGAAGGATTGATCGCTTTGGCAGCTGACAATCACTGACTGGCAAAGCATGTAACACAGCTAACTGAGTCGCGACATGATCTATATGTTTTGGGGAAAAAGATGTAACCGTGTGTCCCTCAAACCAAGGGAATATTTGTAACCGCGAGTCCGAAAACACACAAGACTGCCAAAAGGCTTTCTCTGATAACAGAACCCCAAGCTCCTTTTGTAAATGGAGTTCAATGAGGGGGTTGGCTCCCCAAGGCATTACTGATCGCCACTTCACATAAAACTGAGAGCAACCGTCTTCAACCCGGAAGCTTTGATGAGTATGCTGGGAAGCATTAAGCGGAATAATGCACAGCTTTTGTCCACTCAGTGGCAATAAACCTTGATCAATATGCCCTAGCAGCTGAATACGCAGTTCATCAGGTACCATCTTTATGCTATTTTACGCCCGCCAACAGGATTAATTGAGTTCATGGCCATCAAAAGTCATCAATGGTAGGGCAAAGGCTTTATAAATGCACGCAGCGACATTAAACGTACAATGGTTAATCAATGCTAAAAACGCTTACTTTGCGTTTCGTGAGCGTGCTCGTTCTTGCTCTATTAGTACCGTCCTTTTGTTGCTTGTGTCTTTCATGATCCAATCAACCGAGGCACAAACAAAACCGACCCTTAGGGTGGCCACTTACGAATCTTTTGTTACCGAGTGGGGGCCAGGCCCAAAGCTTAAGAAAGCATTCGAACGCCAATGCAATTGCTCGCTTGAATTTAGCACCGCAACAGAGGGAGTCGCCCTTTTGAATCAGATCAAATTAAAGGGCGAACACTTTAAGGCTGATCTTGTACTCGGGCTAGACGAGTCTTTAATCTCAGAAGCAACTGCCACTGGCTTCTTTCAGCCTCACAATCTGTCCCTTCCACCCCTTGCAAATGATATGTTATGGAAGCCAAACCCCCATTTCGTGCCCTTTGATCGTGGTTATTTTGCATTTATCTACAACCGCACAAAGCTAAAAAACCCACCTACCAGTTTTAAAGAGCTCTTGAACCACCCCAACATCAATGTCGTGTATCCTGACCCTAGATTGAGCACTGTTGGTCGTGGGCTTCTGTATTGGATGAATAGCATACAAGAACAAGAGACAGCCGGTGCTTGGCAATCGCTTGCGAAACGAACGTTGACGGTAACACCCGGCTGGTCTGAAAGTTATGGACTGCTGCTTGAAGGAGAAGCCGATATGGCGCTCAGCTATCACACCTCACCGGCTTATCATCAAATTATTGAGAAGAAAAGTGATTATGCGGCCGCTCTATTCAAAGAGGGCCACTACGCTCAAGTTGAGATCGTAGGCATACGTCACAACACTCCACAAGCCGCCCTTGCGAAAACCTTCATTCAATTTCTATTAACCCCAGAGTCTCAAAGAATCATCGCTCTTAATAACTGGATGAAGCCCGTTATAGATGTTCAGACTCACCCAGCACTCGATCAGCTCCCACCCCCCAAGGGGCTCCCCTCATTTGAGCCTGATACCATTTCAAAACAAAAAAAATCCTGGGTCAGTGATTGGCTAATGAACAGTAGGCGCTGATGCGTTTTCGATTATCACCCCATGACACCCCCAAAATTATTGCCTGGGTTTTTATCTTAGGCTGCTTCCTTTGTTCGATTTATGGACTGGTTTCCGCTGCAAGCGCCTCTTCTCACCACGACACTTCACTACCCTGGCAGTATTGGGGTGAAGTGTTCTCATTCACCTTATGGCAAGCTTTTTTATCGACCGTTACCAGCTTTCTTATTGGTTTACCTCTAGCCGCAGGCCTTGCATGGCGGTTTGAGAGGGCCAAGCCCTACCTGCTTGCCCTTATGCAACTGTGCTTTGTTTTACCCCCCCTTGTCATTGTCATGATATTAATTCAAGGGTTAGGTAAACAGGGTTGGCTTAACTCGTTAGGCTTATCTCCCTATGGCCTTTTGGGTATTGTCTTAGGTCATGCATTTTTGAATGCTCCTTTTGTCGCTCGAAATGTGATCCAGCGCTTGGAATCCATCCCCAGAACCGAGATGCAGCTCTCTCAACACCTAGGAATGAGCACGTTCGCCTTTTATAAATGGGTAGGACTTCCTCACCTAACCTCCACACTCAAAAGCACCTTTTTATTTGTGTTTCTTCTTTGCATTAATAGCTTTGCGATTGTACTTAGTTTGGGTGGAGGCCCTGGATCAACGACGCTTGAAGTGGCCATCTACCAAAGTTTGAAATACGAATTCAATCCTCATCAAGCCGCCTGGCTTGCCGCAGTACAATGCATAACAACGCTGTCCATAGCCATCATCATGATCAAATCCAGTGCTACGCACCCTTCTAAACCGGAATGTATTTCGCTAGGTAAAAAGACAAAAGGTATTCATTATATTGCTCTTATAAGCTTTCTACTGCTCTGGTGCTTGCCACTTTGTCTGTTTATAACCCGGCATTTAACGAACGTCATTTCACAGAGTTTCTGGATAGAGCCCTTAGCCCTTTCTCTTGTGTACGGCTTTACCGTGACCACCCTATCTGCTTTGCTCTGTTTTGCTCTGCTCTCATCCCAAAGAGCAAAAACGGCTTCTACCCTAATCGCGAATTTAGGTATTATTTACCCAACCATGGTGCTAACAACCGGCTTAACCCTTCTTTGGTACCGAAGTGCATTGGGGCAATGGTCCCCTCTAATTCTTATCCTAGCGATTCAAAGCCTTGTCATTTTGCCCTATCTGTATAGAGCGTTATCTGACCCATGGGATCGAATCAAGCATCAATACGGCCCTCTTTATGCTCATCTCAATATGTCAAGTGGGCAACGCTTGCGCTGGGTGTACTGGCCATTAATAAAAGGCCCTTTTATTGGAAGCTTTTGCGTGAGCACCGTTCTTATCATGGGGGATATTACCGTGCCCGCCATGCTTGGTTTTGAACATTTCCCTACCCTTTCCGTGAGCATTGCTAAATCGTTAGGCGCTTATCGTTTTGAAATCGCTTATGGGCTTGCCGCTGTGCAATTATTAGCCACACTTTTCCTGTTTTCATTAGCAGAATATTTTGGGCGCACTGAATATGCTAACCGTTGAGCAACTGATCGTTGGGCATGATCGCTCAGCGAAAGAACCCGAAAGCCCACGATTTCAGTACGATTTAAAGCTGGAAAAGGGTCAATGGATGGCGATCTCAGGGCCTAGTGGTGTTGGCAAAAGCAGCCTGCTAGGCGCGATTGCCGGGCTGGTACCCGTCGAATCTGGGGATATGTTTTGGGATAGCCGCTCTTTGAACTCTCTACCCGCTGGCCAGCGCCCCCTGGCGATTCTATTCCAGCAAAACAATCTCTTTCATCATCTGACCATTGCGCAAAATTTAGCGTTAGGCATCAACCCTTCAGGCACATTGACCTCCTCTCAACAACAACGACTGCAAGACACTGCAAAACGCTTGGCTATAGATTCATTGCTACACCGAAAACCACATGAGTTATCAGGTGGCCAAAACCAAAGAGCTGCTCTGGCAAGAGCCTTATTGCGCCAGGCGCCTCTGTTATTACTCGACGAGCCTTTCAATGGCCTGGATAAGGCTCTGAGGCTTGAGTGCATTTCATTGCTTGAAGACATTAACCAAGAGGATGGTATTACGATTCTCATGGTCACACATCATCCAGAAGAGCTTGCAGCTTCTGACATCATACAAGCCCAAATGGCACTGGGTGGAAGACTTCATTCATCGTATTAACAATCGAAAGGGCTCACAAAACCCATCATTCTTAGCTTGGCCAGAATCCATTGGAATCGTATAATGCCTGCTTTCTATGGCTTGCTCGTTGGACTTTTTTCTGCCTACTGCTGGTCGCTCGACTCTTTCTGTATTCTCACTGACACAACCAAGGTCGCTGCATGTTCGGACTCCAGAGAATTGCGCTTCATCACTCGTATTTGCCTAACAAAAGTACGGCTATAGAATGTGCCGGCAACACCAATCTCTCTGGCGACAATGGCGCGGGTAAAACCTCTGCCTTGAATTTGATCCCCATTTTCTACGGAGAGCAGCCCGACCGTTTGGTCAACCGTGCCGGGGGCAAACAGGACTTTTTAGATTACTACCTACCCTCAACGGCCAGTGTTATAGCCTTTGACTATCTGCGTGAGGACGGCCCTCGATGTGTTGTGATATATCGGATCAAGCGTAGCGATGGGCCTAGACTGGCTTACCGCTTTGTCGACAGCAGCTTTGAGTCTGCTTTCTTGAGTGAGACATTAAAGCCAAAAATGATGCAAGGCATCGCCATTACCGATGCTTTAAATGAGATAGCACAGTCGGGTGTCAAAATCAGTAATCAGCTTCTTACCGTCATGGATTATCGAGCTGTCATTCAACAAGACGAACGCTTACTCAAACGCGGTGGCGCGTTGAAAAAAACGCTACGAGATGACGCCAAGCATTTCTGTTTAGGAGCCTCAACTTGCAAAATGTCCCACATGGATAGGCTCACATTTGCAATTCTTAAACGTTCAAGCATGTTCGGCCGCTTAAAATCGATGATTGCTGATACTTTTTTCGAAGATCTTGCTATCAGTGACAAACCTGAGCACTTAAAAAACCCTGAACTCATTCAAGATATTCGTCATATTCGAACGTTCTTAGAACAAAAACCCCAATTTAAAAAAACCATTGATCAAGCGCACGAACGCCTAAACATTGCCAACAAAATGGTAGCATCCAAGCAGGCTTTAGATCTCAAATTAATCGATGCTCAAGATCAATTAGGCAAACTTGATCAAGCCTACCAAAGCATGCTGACAGAAAAACAAAAGCTCGAAGAACATAGAACAGAAGAAGAGCACCGATTATCGCTCAAGATCAAAGACCATAAAAGTGATGTAAATCGTATCAACCGAGATCTCGATACTCTCCATCAACGGAAATCAGAGTGGGATGCACAAAACATCATTTTTAAGTTGAGTGAATGGAATAATCTAAACGACATTCAACAGCAACATGAAGAAGCACTTGAACATTGGAAAAGCCTAAAAGAAGACATTGACGCCATTGAGTTAGAGCGTTTACAAGCTGAAAAACGTGCTCAAGAGTCACTGGAGAGGCACAAGGTTCGCATTGAAAATCAGCGTGAACAACTGCGTAGCGACATCACTGAAGCTCAGTCGACCTTCAGTGAAACAAAAGAGTCACTTTTGCTTGATCGCCAAAAAAGACTGGATGAATGGCGAGAAGACATGCAACTGGCACTAGAAGAGATTCAAAATGCAATTGCGGATTGTCGCTCTTCAAGTCATTCGCCTTCACTTACGGAGTCGGAGCAAATTGAAGTTGAAGCACTGTCTGAACGCATCGACTCATCCGAACATCAAATCGAAATGGCAGAATCCCATTACGAGCGTTTATTGCAAGAGCAAGCACAAGCAAAAACCGCTCACAATGAAAAGCTTGAAGCTCTAGAATCATCGAACCAGCGACTTCAAACAGCTCAAAAAACGATTGATTCTCTAAAAAAGCAACTGTTCCCTGATCAAGGCACTTTCTTAAACGCGTTAAGGGAGAGTAACGAGCAATGGGTGCATACGATCGGTAAAGTTATACCTGAATCTTTGCTTCACCGCAAAGACCTCAACCCGACCTACGATCCAGAACAAAACCATACTCTTTACGGATGGGAGATTGATCTTCAATCACTCCCCACACCTGCGCAAGCACAAAGTGAAGCCGCCTTGCGCACAGATTTGGAGACAGCAGAACAAGCTTTCCTAACTTTTGAAGAGCAGCACCAAAAGCTTCAAAAAATCGCTGAGCAAAGTCAAACCCAGCTAAAGGCTTTCGAAAACCAAATCAAAACGCACAAATACGCTTTAGATCAGCTTAAAAGTGATTTGAGAGCGCTCAAAAGCAATAAAAAAACGCTGCATCAAAAAATACAAGAGCAAGCAGCAGAACGCAAAGCCCAAGCGAAACAGCAATTAGAATCTCTTAAACAACGCAAAGATGAAATCAAAGACTCGTATCAAACCACTCGAGAATCTCTAGAATTTGATTTTAATCAGCAGCTACAAAGCTTAACAGCCAATCACGACATCAGCTTAGGCGATTTAAAAGAGCAACTTGATTGCTTGGATGATCAGCTCCTAAATCATCAAAAAGACTACAAAAAGAAATTAAGCGATATCAAAACTCAATTTTCTGAACAATGCCAACAAGAGGGCGTTGACCCTGCATTAATCCATGATGCTCAAACACAAACGGAGCAGCTCAAGCAACGCATTATCGATATCCAAGAAAGCCAACCCAGCATCCATGAGTACAAAGCCTGGGTTGCCTCTGAGTGGGAAAACCGTGACGTACTTGAAGCTCAATTACGAGAACATAAAGATCAAAGTGCCACAGCTGAACAACAGCTAGCGTCATTCAAAGCCAACTATTTGCAACAAAAACAAGCTCTGTCTCACAGCCTAAAGCAAACAGAAAAAAACCTCACCGGCTTGAAATCACAGATTCAAGAGGCCAGTACATTATCCGCTAATATTCAGCTCCCATCCACATCGGAGCAACCTGTCAGCATTGATAACAACCTAAGCCTGAACGAATTAACGCTGCGCTTACAAGAACTAAATGACCATCACTATCGTTTGAAAAGTCGTATTTTAGAGGGAGTCGAGCAAGCCATTAAAATCATCCACCAATACCCGAAAACGCAAATCCAAAGTGCCTGGCGCCTGCTCATGGAAACAAGAAGCGCTCAAACAGCCAGCTCAGAGTTAAGTGAAACCTTTCGTCTTAACCAAGTACAAGATTTGGAAGTTTTGATAGACCAGCTACTTCCCCAAATGCAAGCATCTTTAGTAGAGTCAATACGCAGCGTAGGCGGGAGTGTTGCGCACTACTATGAAACCTTAAGGCGTTTAAACAAACAAGTTGCCGAAGTCTCACATACCCTTAAGACTCGATTGAATACCAATCAATCCATTGACAGTTTAAGTGACATACAGATTACACTTAAATCAAGACTAGAAGAAGAATCTTGCTGGCTACCGTTAAAAGACTTTCACGATGAGTGGCAAACCTGGCAAGCCAGCAAGCCATCACAATTACCGCCTGAGTTTCTTATCAGCGCACTGAAACAAGCACTTGATGCGTTGACTGATGCCAGAATCGCCAAACAAGTCGACTCACTGATTGAGATGCATTTGAGCATGGTTGAAAACGGAAGGTCTGTTACGGTTCGATCGGATGCTGACTTTAACCACATGAGCAGTAACGGTTTAAGTTACCTAGCCATATGCGTCGTATTTATGGCGATGTGCCGGTATTTATGCCCAGATAAGAAAGTTCAGCTCACTTGGCCAGTCGATGAACTGACCTCACTGAGTCCATCTAACATTCAAAAGCTATTCGCTATGATGGCATCAGAAAATATATGGATGTTTAGTGCCTTCCCAAGCTCTGACCCCAATCTATTGCGCTTTTTTGAACATCGAAATTTTATCGATAAAAAGAAAGGCATTCGACTCATTGCAGCTGAAAACACAGCTTTTAAAAGCGCCTTAAAAGACAGGCTGTCTTCTGCAAAGAAAGTCTCTACCAGCCTCCCTAAAAAGGCCTCTGAGGCTATGGTTGAGTTTACTCTATCAGCACTCTCTGAGGAGGACTTATCATGAACCAAACCACCCTATTTGCTGAAACCGTACGATTATTATTAGAAGGTCGCATCATTTGCGCGATTTCCCATGAATCATCGTATGACTACCTTGAGCAAGATCACCATTTCCAAGCCGTCGATGAGTTCTTACAAAAGATCGAACGAAAATTAGCCAGAACGACTGACCACAAAGCTTTCTTTACTGTGTATTTAATTCCGAATGAAGACAGCGCTGATAAAGCAATACGGAACCAATTTAAAGAAGTCGTTTTACACCTAGAGAGCTTGGTCAAATTTCTCAGCTTGTGCCGTGTTAGCCAGCCTGGCGCTGAACCGCTGTCAGCGGGCTCAGTCCTTTATGAAAGCGAACTCTTGAGTGCCATTGAACAATCCAGTGCCGCTCAACAACTACTGGATGATTTAGCAAAAGGCCGTTTCGTTCATTCAAATGCTACCGACGGAAAGGGTAAGCTTAAAACTCTGATGCAACGCTTGATTGAGCACGGCTACTTGGTTTCAGTTGGACGCAGTGGAGCGCATTACATTGCCACTGCAAAATGGTCATGGCTATACGATACGATGAGCTTTATACAAGCACATGAGGGATACCAAGAAGAGCAAGTTCAATTGGAAACAGACTCCGCTCAACAGGAGATGCTCTGATCATGAGTGGTATGCATATGGCAATTGACACGTTGAAAGTTATGGCTCGCCATGCCGAAACCCTATTCGCCGCTCATATGGAAAATCAAGGAACGCTATACGACACACCCGAAAATGCCACTGCCATAAAAGCCCTTAGAACCCATCGATTAATATGGCAGTTAGATAGTGATGCTGATCACTATCAAATGAGTCAATACGTTACACAGCTCCTTGATCACAGTCTTCGTCACTACCGGCGACATCAAGCCGATGAGTCTGTCCAATCCATTTGGATGCGATTGACCAACCACCTATTAATTCAATATCAGGATGCAAAACGTCGGTCGCTTCAGTTGGAGACCAAACGCCTGAGCCAAGATTTACAAGAATGCTTGCATGAATTAATTGAACTGATGCAACAAGCCACCCTTACTTTTGCCTATTACGTTACGGGTGGCTTCACGTACATTACGGATCTTGAATTAAGGTTGAAAGAAAACGAATACGTCTTAGAGCGCGCTAGGAAACTAAATGATGTATTGGACTCCTTCAAATTGGATGAATTGCAACAGATCGCTGGGGCTGACCCGCTCTTAAGACGCTTATTACTTAAATACCTTCCAGACACCCTAACCTTTTGTCGTAGGGAGTTAGTTGACAGCTTACACAAGCTCAACAATCTTCTTTTGAGGCTTCGATCAAACGTTCAACAACATCGATTGATTGCCGCTTTTGAAGCACGGCATGAGCGTCAACCCGGGTGGGAACCATCGATAGAGGGCATCATGCGCTTGCCAACGGCGCTCCTAAAAGCTGAGCCCTGGATACTTGTTGCATATCCAAATACAGACGACTCACAACACGAACCATGGCTCTCAACCTTAGCCTCGGGAATTCGGCATTCCAGCCCTCAACCCACGGATGAGCACGTCTTAATTGATGTCGAAGACAATTGTTTTTCTGAATCAATACAGCCAGAGACAAACCCCTTACAAGTAGCAGCTGATATTGTATTTCAAGAGGTTATTCAACATGACCTTACCCTGAATGCATCTGATGCTTATCAACTGCTGGAACTTGACTGCCCTATAGATGATTGGCTACTGACTCTCATAAACGCACTCGGCTCTTGTACTGGCGGTATTGAGCAAGCCATTCTAGCTGAATACATTGAAGATCCTGATCCGAGATTCCCAGATCAATTTTGGACAAGGGATATTCGTATCAGCCAAAGGCAAACACTCTGAGAACCTCATAGACTCATGATGTTTAATACCAATAATCATCAGCCGGTCAGTTGGTTATTGGTTGTTATCATACTCAGTCACTGATTAATACTTCTGGTCTCCAACTCATGCCTGACGTTTCCATCAACCCTTTGTAAACACCTGCTATGTTCAGTGGCAACCACTCATTATACATTCTTAAATCTTTATATTGATCAAGGCGTATGCTCTTTTGTAAATCTTCAAGTGATTTATTTTCCTGTATCCCTTTAACGACAGAGTTGCTTAAATCCATCAAGTAATTTTTGTAGTGCGCTAACCCACTTTTGTCCCCAACATCTGCATGACCTCCCACAAAGATATCAAAATCCAAGGCAAGCACCTCTTCGACAGATTTTATAACGCCAGGCACGTCATAACTCCACAGTCCTTTCCAGGGCATCCTACCAATCAACGCCCAATCCACAATAAAAAGCACTTTTTTCTCTCGAAAGTGCATTGAAATAGACCCCCTACCATCATTAGGGCCATGATATCTTAAATCTAAGTGCTGCCCATCCATAACAACACTAAGCTTTTTTTTGAACGTGACGTCAGGCACAACGGCTTTAGCCCCAGTTGAAAGGATGTCTTCTTTCACTAACTCATGAGCAATAAAGGTCGTTTGAGAAGACTGCAATAACTCTCCACCATATATGTGGTCGCTATGATTATGGCTGTATATAACGTAACGTATTGGTTTATCGAATGTCTTTTTAATCTTGGCTTTAAGCCATTCCGCGGCTTTAGGGTTTAAAGGATCAATAATGAGCACCCCATATTGGCCAACCCACACCATCGAACGATGCCGACCATCTACAAAGCGAAAAAGCCCTTCTTTAATCGGTTCAAGCTGATAAGCATGGCAAATGGAGAATGATGAAAGCAGAGCCAGCATCACTACTGATCGTACCATTACAAACACACCCCAACGCTATTGATTAAGCAACATTGAGTAACAAGTGAGCAAGTTGTATTCCCACCGCATTAAATAAAGCTTTCACCGCTGCGTCATTCACTTCGATGGGCAAAACGCTGCTAAATAGCAAGCAATTACACAAAAACTGCCTATTGCTCGACTTTGCATTCTGTCACAGGTAATCTGATATCAGTTGTCAAATAACAGTGTTAAATACTTACACACTTTTTTATCATTTTGGGGGAAGTCTTATGCCGACAAACACACAAGCATTTTTGGACTATTTACACCAGGAATATATTAATGAGGACCATATTTTAAGCAAATTGGAGACCTCATCACCAACCATTAAAAAGCTCCAACGAGAAAAAAAAGTTCCTAAGCCAACATACGAAGTTTCGCTCAAAGTACAACTGAAAGCACCGAACATTCAAACTTCTAACCAAACAACCAGTCGATTCTACCCTAAGGGATTCGAAAATTGGGTCAAACTGGTTTTAGAAAACGCAGACGCAACGACCCCATTCGAACAATTTCAACACCAATATAAAACCCAGATTCATACGCTTAAACACATCTATATATTCCCAAACAGCGTTGAAGAGCAATATACCGCTGATGACGTTATTGAAGAAAAGTGGAATGATTTTCTAGCCGGAAAATTTGGCCTATCAACAAACTCCGGCCTCCCGAAAGACATTGCAACGCTAACCATCGCACTGGAAATGATCCGCTATCTAACACAGGATTGCTCAAAAGATGAACTCGCAGAAGACGAACTATTGAGAGTCAAGCATTGGGTAAATTGTTTGGAGGAAATCATTCCTGCCAAAGCGCCTGAAGGTGATGTCAATTCAGATGAAATCAGATTATTCTACACTGCTAGACAGCAATATTTAGCAAAAAATTAATCCACTGGGCTGGCTATTCAATTAACTCGTTTTCAATATCAGCTGGCTTTTTTAAGGCTTTCTGTTACCTGCAGACTCAACCCCTTTAACTTTATTGCATTTAAATGAGGCCATACATTCTGAATGGCCTCAAGCTCATCATCGTCAAATATACCATCGTACCTCATCACAAGAGACAGCTTTCCTATATTAATACCTGTCTCTTCCCATACCAAATCGAAGGTTCCGTTCACCGATCTCAATATATCCTGGACCAACCGGGCATGAGCAGCGTAGAGTTCTTCATTAACTTCCATGGAATTCCTACCATAAACACTACTTATTATTTTACTTGGCTTGCGTGATACTTATGTAAAAATAAGATGGGAATAAGTTGCAATTATTCTACAGAACCATTTCCGAAATTAATTCAGACAAAAATGCTCAAAATCTGTTACCCATTTTCACGAATGAGGGAAACTTTGGCAACTCATATCAACCAAACATCTACATTTGTAAAAAATGTAATGATCGGTTCATTTTATTTTACAATTATTTTATTCAAACTTTGCTGCATCTTACTGACAAGCGCTTCATCCATCTGTAAATTGCATGCCAGGCCCAACGCTATCTCCTTCAGCACTAACACTGATTTTAAACGATGACCCTGTACCTGCAAATCAGTCAATCTAGGTTCTCCCATAGCAACAAAGGGCACTCTTTTTTTGTATAGCAACTGCAACAGCTGGTCAAAATGCGTATAGGGAATCAATAGATTTTGAGAAAACCCCATTTCAATCAACAAGCTCTGTTCTGCAAAACCACTTTGTAAACCAATACGGTATTTTTTTGCGTCTTCAATCGACCGTATAGACAAAGTGCTTTCTAAAGGAGCAACAAGCACAGAACGATCGATTGCAAGCGGCTCAACCCATTGAAACAAAGGTGTTCTTAATTTTGTTTTGGCGGTTGTAAACACGCAAGTGCTTGGCTCTGTAAGCGCTAAATTATACGCACGCTTCCATGGGTATATAGCGATGTGGTAGTCAATCTGAAGGTCAACCATGATCTTTTTGACAAGTTCAACAGAGGTTCCAACAATTTCACCATCTTTGGGGTAGTTCCATGGAGGATAATTTTCCGTTACCAGTTGAATAAACGGGGCTGCAGAACAAGCCTGTACAAACATATACGTCCAAGCTAACATCAGAAATGTTCGATGCACAAACTTTAATCTTTTCATACACATTTGACTGTTTTTCTTATCTCTTTCGCCTATCAACTACACTGAACGATTACACACATCTACATTTAAAGGTAGCAACAATGAGAAAGCTATGTTCATTTTCAGCTGGCTTTTTGTTTCTAACATCGACCAGCATAATGGCTACTGATTTAACCATCGTGACCGCTAATGAACCTCCTTTCCAATACGAAGTTGGAGATGGTCACTTTGGTTATAGCATGGTTGTCATGCAAGATGCCTTAAGACGCGCCAAATTGGATCATGTAAAAGTCCAATTTCTACCTTGGGCCAGAGCCTATCAAACCGCTAGAACAGAGCCCAACGTATTATTCTTCTCAGTTTCAAAAACTGAAGAACGCAAAGACCATTTTCAGTGGTGTTGTAAAGTCTTTGATATGAAATACTATATTTATGCTTTATCGTCTAATTCAAACGCTAACGCGTCATCACTAGATAGCTTAATAAACGATCCCATTTCAGTCTGGAAGGATGACATTAAAGAAGAGTTCTTGAGGTCTAAAGGTTTTAAACAGCTCATTGAAGTAAATAGTGACGAACAATCTTTAAAATTACTCTTAAATCACAAAGTCAATTACATCCCCTTCAATAAATTATCGATCAAGTTTTATTTATCCGGGTCAGGGAAAACCTATAGGGATGTTAAAGAACTTTTCGAAATCAAAGAGCTAGATACCAGCACCTATTTTGTATTCAGCAATGGCAGCAACACTGAGATCATGGAAAAATTCCAATCCGCTTTTGCTGAAACTCTAGCATCCGATACCTATAAAAATGTAGGAGATATCTATGAGAAAGTTAACTAGCACCACAAAACATCTTTAGGGAAAGCAAAAAAAGGGGGCTCAAAGCCCCCTCTACAAGCTTACTGAATAATGTAAACTTACTCTTTACCCATCAATCTTACTTCAACACGCCTATTCTCAGCTCTACCTGCCGCGGTTTCATTACTGGCAATAGGCTGAGTTTCTCCACGACCTTCAACAGTGATTCGATTAGCGTCCACTCCACGATCGACTAGAAGCTGCTTCACTTCCATCGCTCTTTTTTCGCTAAGCTTTTGATTGAAAGCATCACTGCCTTGACTATCAGTATGTCCTATTACATAGACTTTCTGACTAGGATCAGAGGCTGCTATAGTGTTGACGGTTCTCCTCAACTCCTCGTCTCGATTGGGAGCAGAAGCCCCTGTCTGAAACTTCGTGATTCTAAGCAGCAAGTCCCCTTCTGGGTCAGGCTTAGGTTCTGGCTTGGGTTTGGGTTTTGGCTTAGGTTCTGGCTTGGGCTCTTCCGCCTTGGCCACTTTTTTGGTCAAAGGCCAACGATAATGAAGTGCTAAAAACAGCGAATGGGTATCCGTATCTTTCATAAAGTTGATACCGTCGCCATCAATGTAATCGTACTCAAACCTAGATGTCCAACGATCCGTTAATCGGTACTCAATTCCAAGCCCACCCAATAAACTGGCACCTGTTCCTTTGTCCCGGTTTGACCTCTGGGCACTGGTAATTCTATCTTCCCAGAATGCAGCACCAATTTTAGCCATCCAAGACCACTGAGGAGTGAACGGTTTTTTATAGGTACCTGATAATTCCCAAGCAGTTACATGCCCCGTCATCTTAACATCAGTCGTTCCATCTTTAGCTTTTGCTTTGCCAAGATCTAAGTAACCCGCTTCAATTCCCCAACCGGATTCAGCGGTATAGCCTCCAAAGAGACCCCAAGCAAAATCTTCTTCTTTACAGGAACGTACGTTATAGCTACATGCATCTGTATATTGATTCCAACCGCCCTTACCGCCAAAGTAGACGTAAGAAGAGTTATCAAAATACATATCTTCAGCTGCCAACACTGATAAAGGGGCCAATGCTATTGCGGCTGCAATGGGAAAACCTATTGTTTTTCGAGAAAAGCGGAACATAATTACTCTCCTTGAGCATCCTACAATTGGATGATAGACGACAAATTTGTTTTTCATATTATAGGTAAAGAAAGCTTTGAATATTTTTAACTATTTTCACCTATTGCGGCCTGTTTATAATTACAGGTAACCCTTTAATGCGATAGCTGATAAGAAGGGATTTGCTTTTTCGAGTCATAAGAGCTCTTTATAGAATGAAAGAGCCCTAGCCCAAGGCATACATTCTAGTTTCTTGAATTTTGTAACCACATTCTTTTTATGTTCGCCTTAACTGTAGAAATAACGGGATGATTTTTAACATAATTATCTTTCTCATGCTCTTGCTCAGCATATACATGCAACTTGGCTTGGGCACATTCTTCCGTCGCAGATCTCATTGAATCTTCTGGAGCATGGACGTAATGCCCGCACTCATGAAAACCCAACGGATCTTGATCATCTTCACATAGGTCTTCTTTCAGCTGATTTTGATTAGTCATGTTACACTGCCTCTTTAGAGTGGTCACTGTGTTTTACGTACCTCGCAAAAGACTTGATCACCTATCAAAGGTGCACAAGAGCAATTAACGTACGCTCTCCCCATTAAATCAGGATGATAGCCTCAACTTCTGAGTTAACGGACGGACCTCAAACGACTCACATAATCCTTTATCGCATTTTCTGCTGCATCTAAATCCCCGTTGCTCATATGTTTGCTGACTTGCATCATTTTCTCGGCAGCTTCCATTCGACTTGACTGTGAGTACTGACTTATTTCTGCCTGCTTTTTGGCTTCAAGCATATCCAGTCGACTTTGTTCATCACCCTGCAAAACCGATTTCACCGCATTCACCAGTTTTTCTAGAATTCTATACACTAGATCAGCTGAAAAGCCTGCCAACATTGCCATCGTAGGCTTTCCAAAAGAACCGAGTGAATCATCGGAAAAAAGAGTTGCAGGTAAAAGTTCGACAATGATAATGCCCGACATCATCCCCAATACCAATCGAGACCAATAAGTTGTCGAGTACGATGGATCAAAGGATCCCTTTGCGATAAACCCATTCACTTTAAACAACGTTGAAAAGCATGATCCCAATCCAGCACAAATTAAAATAAAGGTTAAATTAAGCAGCAACCCCATGCCCTGTGAATGCAGAATTCCTAACTCAATACTGTCTGCATTCACTTCAGGTTGGCTACCAACAATGAACAGACCACTCAACAACATAATGGTCAACGCTGAAAATTGTCGAACCAACGGAATATCGCCAAGTGTTTTAAATCGCGCATGCACGCACTTTTGTTCAAATAAATAGCGAGCCGATTTTGGTGTAGCAGGTGTGATGGTGGTGCAAAGTGTTTGGTGAATCGTGCTCAAATTACTCATCACTCCCGCAGGAACATTATTTGGATCCAAATCGATATCTTGTGCGATTGTAAACAATTGTTCTGTTAATTCAGGATTAAGTGATTGCCCTCGATCCATTGCGAAACGATATAAAATTAAGCTTTCTTCTAGCAAATACAAAGAAACTTCACTTGGGGAAGAGGATAGGAATTTCTCATTACTGCGTAGCTTATTGACAGCAATTGATTCCCCCCCCTTTTCCGCTTCACTGCTTGTTCTATCAGAATCTGAACTTTTAAATAGTGGAATAATACCCATAATAATCTACCTACAAGCTGCCAAGCGCATTTAATGACTCATAAGACCCAATTAACATGCGCCGCCACGGGGTTAAACCAAGCTTATACAGATACTTTAAAGTGTAGGGGGACTTATGAAACTTTGCCTTTATGAAAAGTTGGGAAAATAATTGTAGTCATCAGATTGATTGCGTTGACAGGGTAAAATATATTTTATTGTGAGGTTAATTGGCTCGAATCTGTTTTTGAAACAAACGCCTGTCGCTGGCTGTCTTCGCTCAACCTCAATTTCCCGTTCGCTGCTTGTATTTCTGATTGGAGGAGCCAAGCTTCCGCTGAGTTAGAATCCATTGACAACCAGCGATTTAAAATCAATGAAGCATAGTAACGACGTTCTTGATCCAATAGAAACTTTGCTTTCAAAGCGGTTAGCTCTGTCGAGCTAGGGAATACTTCGATGGCCTCTTGCAACAACTCCATCGCTTTTGCTGATTTTCCAAACTGCCAATACGCTTCAACAGCTAGCGTCCAATCTTCAGGTTTATGGACTCTCTGGGTCATAAGTAGGTTTTTGTAAGACGCCATGGCCAATTCCGGCTCTTTCATTTTTGTGTAAATTCTACCAAGCAATTGCCAACCCTCAGAAGCATACTCTTGCGAAACCGAGGCGACGAAGTGTAAGGCAAATTTTTCAGCATGGCGGAGCTGATTTTGTGCCAGGAGGGTTTCGCCTATCCAAAGGTAGGATTCCGCCATTCTGGGCGCTATGCGCTGAGCAGTAGAAAAACTGGCTAGCGCCTGCTCTAGAGACTGTTCTTCTAATTGGCGGCGACCTTTTTTAAGCAAAGCATCGTACTGGCTTAATCGGGCGCCAATGGATTTCGCATCGTCTATGACTTGGGTCAGTTCCTCTTGTATAGATCCATAATCCACGTTGTTACTGCTCTTTTCAGACCCATCAGTCACAACCGCTGTCGCCTCTAGCTCTTGTTGAACATCTTCAAACGTACGGCCGTAATCAAGCTCATGAGCAAAACTGGATAAACTAATAGACAGAACCGTGGCAATACAAGAAAAACGGAAAATACTAAGGCCTATTTTATCTTTTTTCATTTCAGTAGAAGGAATTGAGATGAACATGAACATAGGCCCTAAACCAAGTAGAGATTTCACAGGAGCAAAAAAAGGACCAGGCTTTGGGCTTGGTCCTTTTTTGCTTGGAAACCCAGTCACAAGCTCAGTTACTCTCTATTATTGCAGACTGAGCATGACTGGCTCATCGGTATCAGGTACAAAGCGCAGTTGTCTTAATACAACTCCTGTTTCAACAGACTCTTCACCATAACCAGGAACCTCAAAACGCACCAAATGTGTACCCTTTGATACTTTGAATGAGGTTTTCCGCCCCTCTATTGAGCTGAAATCAAACCCAATTGTGCCTAACCAGAATCCGTTATCGTATATGCGAACCATATCAGTAAAACTAGACACTTGAGCTTCCAAATATACCTCTCCAGGGCCTTCCACATACGCTAGAAGTATTGAGGGCAGTTTTGTTGATGCGCTACTGCTTCTAAGCTCGGCTACTGCATCTTCGTCACGCTCATCAGCCACTTCCATCCAAGGGTTCTGACTATGAGTAAAAAGTGGCATACCGTACGACAACTCATTTTCGACAACCATAGGCGCTAATGAAACCATGTTCATTTCGTAAGTAGATTTGAAAACTTCAGGCCAATATGAACCTACTGTAAAGGTTAGGTTTTCTTGAATTTCGTCCAGGTATTCAAGCGCATCAAAGAATCGTTCAGGCCCAGGCGTTACTCGCATAGAGACATTGCATATTTCGTAAGGCTCTAATACGGTTCTTTGACATTGATTTCGAATGCGATCGACCATGGCAAAGCTCATTACATTAGAATACTGAATGGCTTTAGGCTCTTCTGAATGGTTGGTCACTCGATAGGATAAATTAAACGGTTTATTTGCACCAACAAAGGAAGGTTGAAAACGTTCAATAATGGCGACACCCGAACGGGCTTCATCCAACCAATTCGCAAATGCACCCGTCTCGGTGTACACCCCAAATTTTTCAGGTTGAGCACATCCGTATCCCCAACTTACGATACCGAAGTGGTAAAACTCTCCTCCTCTGCGAACAACCAAGGGGCCACCGCTATCGCCTTGACATGAGTCTTTCCCACCTTCAGGAAAACCGGCACACACCATACCTGCTTGAATTTTATCGGGATAGGCAGCCTCGCAAGCTTCCTTGCTTTGATACATAACATCAACTTCGTAGAGCTGCTCTAGGTCCACTGAATCATCCAAGCGTGCTCCCCAACCCATTACTTTCAACATACTGCCATCAGTGATCATTGATGAACTGGCTTGATTAAGCACTTTAATCGGTGCTTTTTTACTTTCACGTTCAAGCCTAACTAAGGCAACATCATTAATGAGCTTTCCAGCGTCATATTTAGGGTGCGGAATGATCGCGTCAGCACGTATACGCTCATTCTCCAATTCAGCAGACAATTTTTGAGCGCCCACTGTTACCCAAATATCTTCATCGCGCATATCAACCACACAATGAGCGGCCGTTAATACCCAGCGTTTTCCAATAAGGGCTCCGCCACAAAACTGGGAAGCAAGATCTTTCTTTGCTTTAAGATCACCAACATGCAGCGACACCATCCACGGATAATTTTGTTTTGCAGGCGTTCCACCAACGATATTTGGTTCCATATCGGTTGCAAACGCCGTCCCCGAGAGCAGGCAAAGCATGCCTGTTAAATTCAGTATTTTTCTCATTCAGTATCCCTTTTATTGTGACCCCGATTCATACGAGGCACTTTTTAATAACCACAGCTTGAGGTAATGGCCAAGCAAAAGGGGAATAAATACGCCTTCAATACAACTATTTACTTAGCAAATACTTGCCAACCTAAATTCAGCTGTCTTTTTAGATCAAAAAACAATCCAAAAATCTGGTCACCGAAGGCTCTTTCCATATGGAAATATTCAATTTACAATATTTTATATTTAACTATCACTGCAGTTACTTATAGCGCATTATTTTATTTTTATAGTATTTGAGTCTGCATATAAGCCGCCAATGCAAAAGATAAGTCTCTTATATGTAAGCGGGCAGCCCAGGCCTGAATGACCATGTTTCATGAATCCTTCACAATCCGTATATCGACTCCCCTAAAGTCGAATTGGACACCTACTGCACCCTGGTTTGTCCAAACAGGGGCTTTCTACAGCCCCTTTTTTTCATCTTGTTGAGTTGTCGATGATGAACGCGTTAAAAGCCGCTGCAAAGGATACCCTACCCATAGGAATTGGATACCTTCCACTCAGCATTGCGTTCGGCATGATGCTGGTACAGATTGGCATCCACTGGTCGATTGCTCCTCTATTCAGCGCACTTATTTTTTCAGGCACCTTGCAATATGTCGCCATACCCATGCTGGCCGCCAGCGCGCCCCTAGTTGATTTTTTTATTACAGCATTAATCGTCAATTCAAGATTGATTTTCTATGGTTTGGGCTACCCCATTCACAAGCTATCTAGAAAGCGCACGTCATGCTTGGCTATTTTTACTTTGACGGACGAAATGTATTCGCTCATGACGTCCGAAAAAGCAAAAGATTATTGCGAGCATAAAACGTTGTGGGCTCATATGATCAGTTATGCCTACTGGATTATTGGTTCTCTAGTGGGTGCATTACTAGCAACACGCTTACCCAGCATGAAAGGCCTTGAGTTTTCTCTCACCGCTCTCATTATTGTTCTGTGCATGGAGCAAGGTTATAGCAAAAAACGCTCATTCCCCTTTATTTTGGGTGTCTCTAGCTCAGTCGTCGCTTTAACCCTATGGCCTGATCAATTTTTGTTTTTAGCTCTGATTCTCTCAATGGCAGGACTTTCACTATCGTATTGGAATAAGAAAAAAAGCGCTCTTGAGGCCACCCCGTCATGAACGATATTAATACCACCTACGTTTTAATGGCAGCTGCCCTAATGGGCCTAGGAAGCATACTTCTGCGCGCTTTTCCCTTTGTGGTTTTAAAAGGAAAAACCGACCAGCCTTTCATCGCTTATTTAGGAAAATGGTCGCCCGCGGTGATTCTGAGCATTCTTGTGATTTACTGCATTAAACCAAGCATGACTGATAGCCAGCTTGCTCTACCAGCAATTTTAAGCTCGCTCTTGGTCGTTGCGTTACATCATAAATTCAGAAAGCCCCTGCTAAGCATTCTGAGCGGAACAGGGGTCTACATGCTGCTAAATGCAACCTCTAGTTTTTAATTCCCCGCTTTCTGTTTTTTTATAACATCATAAGCTGCTTGGATTTGTTGAGCTCTTTCCTTCGCCAACTCCAACATCTGTTCGGTAACCCCTTCTCCTTGTAATTTATCGGGGTGATGCTTGCTCATTAAGCGGCGATAGGCTTTTTTTATCTCTGACATGCTCGCCGTCTTCTCAACCCCAAGGGTTGCATATGCGCTATCAATGTCTGTGGCTGATGTGTAGTTAGACTGATGCCCCTGTTGATTTGAAAAATGGTCGTAGGCTCCTCCTCGATAACGAGCCATCATTAGCTGCAATTGCCAACGCGAGACATTCAACCCTTCAGCAATGCGGGACAACAAAATCTTTTCACCCGCAGCAATTTCCCCATCTACCATGGCCATCTGCACAAGCATTTCGACCAGCATTAAGTTAATGGCACTGGAAACACGTGAAACCTGCCTAAAATCTCTCAATGCCTGCTCAAAATTAAAAGTGGGCGATTTGCCCTGGGAGAAATAAGATATGGCTTCTTGACGCGCTTCTGGGGAAAGTCTCATACGCGTCATAAGTGTCTCTACATGGGCAACCTCCTCTTCACTCACTCGCCCATCAGACTTGGCCATTTTGCCCAACAGAGAAAAAGTGACCCGAAATACAATTGCCTGCTGCTGGGCTGGGTCAATATACCCACTTGAATCCGCTCTCAGCTCTGCATTGACCAAAAGGCGATCCAAAAAGTAACCGACGAAAAACCCCAAAACCAGGCCTGGAAACCCGCCAGTCATAAGCCCTAAAAAGCCACAAATTATTCTACCGGCCCACATGCCTAAGTCCTACTCAGAAGATCGAGCCTCTATTCTATCTGAATCCTTGAGAGGACAAAACGTCGTTATATTGATGCCGCGGCAAAATCAATCACTGCTTGAAATGCGCTTCAAGCTCACCAAAGGCCTGTAGCGTGCCCATATCCCAATGTTGATCAGAATCTAATATCACACCTAACACAAGTCTCTGTTTTGCCCAGTAAGCCAACACCTCGCCCAGACCAACCGCTCTTCCTGGGTCCAAATACTCAAACGCACTGCGCCTAGACCAAGCTATACCGGCATATTGAAATTCATAATGATGGTCATGATCAACAACCACTTCAGCCGAGATACCAACCTCCGAAGGAGACAGCAAGCTAGCCTTAAGATTGAAGTCCCCTTGTTGACCTGGCTTTGTTTTAACCAAACCCAACAGCACTTTGTAGGGACTCATTTCAAATTCTGATTGCAAACTCAATAGCTGCTCCCAGGATGCCTCCACCCAAATATCGGCACTGATCAATAAAAAAGGGTCAGACAAGCATTCTATTGCGTTACGAACACCTCCAGCAGTATCAAGTGCAACAGTTTCCTCTATCAAAGACACTTCTATTGGGGTCTGCATGTTACGCACAGCACTTGGAAACTGCTCTTTCAAATAACAGGTATTAACAACCACCCTTTTTACCCCGGAATGATTCAACCGATGCAGCCAACGCTCCAACATTGATTTCCCATCAATGGGCAACAAAGGCTTGGGGGTCAATAACGTCTTTGGGTGTAGTCTCTGGCCTTCTCCTGCTGCTAGAAGCATCGCACTGAGCGGCATCGCTTTATCTCGCATGTTTTTCTATAGCTTGTTGTATTCTTTTAGTGATCAATGGCTTTCTCAAAAGGTCTTTAAGAGCACTGAACTCCTCATAACACTCAGCTACATAAACAACGTATTTCAGCACTCTAAGCAAATCCTGCAAGTATCCTGATTTGCCATCCCGCTTCCACAATCGGGTAAAGATACCTAACACTTTTAAATGGCGCTGCAATCCCATCCACTCGTATGAGCGATAAAAATCTTCATAGCAGTCAAAACCTACCCCACCCTTTGCAAACAATCCCTGCAAAAACTTTTTCTCGGATACAGGCGACCAGCACAGATAACAATCTCTAAATAAGGACACCAAGTCATAGGTTATAGGACCCCAGAGTGCATCCTGGAAATCAATGGTAAACAGCCTATTGTTTGACCACATCAAGTTACGGGCATGATAATCCCTATGAACGCATACATACTTTTGATTTTTTGCGTTCTGTATCAAACGATCATAGACCGATGTTAGCCAAGTTAACGACTTTGATTTTAGAAGATCGCTGCAAAATTCAGGTACAAACCACTCTTCAAATAGCTTCATCTCTGCCAATAAGGCTTCATCATCATAATAACGCACACCCCAACCTTTTGGGGCATCAAGCGTCCATATTTGCTCAAGTAATTCCAGGGCTTCTCTGTAGCAATATTCGTCAGACGCAATCATGACAGGTCCATCTGAAGGCAATAAAGCCGATTTCGCCCCCAGCGTCAGCTTCTGAATAAAAAGCTGATCACCTAAATCTTCCAATAGAATGAAGCCCAGCTCTTTGTCATACGACAATACTTGTGGAACCGCTATACCTTTATCAAGCCACCATAACGCGACATTTATAAAAGGCGAAGGATCTTCTTGATCCGGCGGGGAGTCCATTAATATCCAAGTTTGACTGCCTTTAGCAGCACGGAAATAGCGGCGAAAACTGGCATCCCCCTTTAATGGCACAAAGGAGTCTAAGGGCTCTCCGATTACCGTCTCAACCCACAGACAATGCTTAGCAAAATATTCGTCACCTATAGAATTGGAAGCTTTTTCAAAAACTTCAGATGGCATCTCAGCCTACCTTGCTAGCCAGTCAAAAAAAATCATCATACAATGCTCGTTGTTTTTTAAAAACCATTTGATAGATAGACTGTCTTGAGTACTCAAATGCGAATAGCTTTAAAGCTTCCTGATACCCATCAATACCTAGAGGTTATGTTTTGAGCAAATGGCCATACTCAGGCGCAATAACACTATTACTCACAGCTCATACCTTGGCTGATGATCGACCTGACTATTCGTATTTAGATTGGCTTTATCGCGACCAACTCAGCTCGACTCAGGCCAACGCCTTAAAATCTTATTGCTCAGGCATGTACATTCAAAACATGCCCGCATCATCTTCAGACAGGCTCTTATCAGGCGACCAATTTTACGTAAAAGCTGATGAGGGTGAGTTAATTGAGGGAATTAGCGCCAATTTCCGAGGTAATGTTTGGATACAGCAACAAGGTCGAAATCTTTTTGGCGAGAGCGCTTTTTATTCCTTTCCTGACAAAAGTATAAATTTAACCGGCGGGGTTCGATTTAGAGGATCAGGCATTGTTGTAATGGGCCATCACATCGAATACAGCAATAGTGCGGGTTATGGGACCATACTTAATAGCGAGTTTTCTATTCCAAGCAAGCACCTAAGGGGCTACGCAAAAAGTTTAACCCTGAGCGAAGAAGGCATTGCCGATCTAGAAAGTGGCGAGATTACATTTTGTGAGCCAGGGAAAGAAGATTGGTCTATCGCCGCATCGAGCATCAACATCAATCAGAACACAGGGAGAGGACAAGCTTGGAATGCTCGTTTAGAAGTTGTTGATGTGCCCGTTATATATTTACCCTATTATCAGTTTCCTATTGATAATCGACGCATGACAGGCTTTTTAAACCCATCTTTAAGCTTCGCCACTGGGAAAAATGACAGTGTTTATATAGACGAACTGTCTACTCCCTTTTATTGGAATATCGCACCGAATTATGATGATACGATTACACCTAGCTACTACCGAGAGCATGGCTGGTTATTGGAAAATGAATTTCGGTACTTAAATCTTGCTGGAGAAGGTACCCTACGCTTCTCACATTTAGAGAAAGATAAAGCCCTTAAAGAGAGGCGTTGGTACCAACAGTGGCAACACCACAAACCTTTAGGTCCCGCATATGTTGAATGGGACTACACCGAAGTCAGTGATGATGACTACCCTAGTGATTTTCGATTACAAGATGTCAATGACTCTCAGCAATTAGACCAACGCATTCAGATGGGTTACACAAATGAACATGTAAAACTCCAGGCAAAAACACACAGCTACCAATTCCTTAACCCACTTGTAGAGCCTGGAGACCTTCCACACAGGCGACTACCAGAAATTCAGGGGGAGTTTAACCTTCCCATTGAAGACTCAGGTTTTAAGCTGACGTCAGAAACGCTTGCTACTCGGTTTGTGCGCGGAGATTTTGAACGTCACAAATTACTGGAAGAAATTGACCCGAAAAGCAAAGTGGACGTGCTTGATGCCAATCGCTTGGGAATCAATATCGCTCTCGAATATCGTTCAGATTGGATTTGGGGCTATGGTTTAACAAGAGCAACTGCAAAGGGTCGTCACTATCGCTTTGATCACTATGATGATGAGAATCTGAATAAGAGAAACTTTAAAAAAGAATCTGACTTTGCCACCATGACAATCGAAGCAGAAGGAGGACTTTACTTTGATCGTTTTATAACCACCAATAGCGAAAACGATACCACTGACAAATATTACACCCAAACGCTAGAGCCCAAGCTTTACGTCGCTTCAACCAGCTATCAGGATCAATCACGCATTCCTTTGTTTGACACTTCTTTAGCCCCCAGCTCGTACAACCAACTGTTCAGTCCGAATGAGTTTGTCGGCTGGGACAGAATTGGAGATAGCCAAAAAGCAGCTCTTGGGGTATCTACCCGGTTATTTTCGCCCGATGGCTCTCAAATCATCAGAGCAAGTATCGGGCAAGCCTATTATTTTGACAGAAACCAAGTTTTACTTGACCCTGAATATAGAACTCAGAAACAGATTGATAACAGCGATCTAGCACAGGAACAACGAGAAGAACAAGAATCACAAAAGGGAATTCCAAGATCTCTTAGTTTAAGGGACTTTAAGACATCGCCGATTATTTCAGAAGTTCAGTGGCAGATAAACAATAACTGGGAGTTGCTAAACACCCTTGAGTATGATCCCAATGTGGAGCGCATCCGCCAAAGGCGTAAAGCTAGAGAAAAAGCGGGAGCTGCGACCAATCGATCAGCCGGCTTGTATGGTATGGATGGATGGAATCGAGCAGAACTGCTTTTGGGGTATAAGGATGAGCAAGATCGGATCTTCAATATAAGCATTGAGCATACTGAAACCATCAGCAACTCTTTAAATAGTGAACGTAAAGCGCTGGGAACCGCAAACCAACAAGTGAATCTAAGTGCATTCTGGCCCCTCAATGATTGGTATGCTTTGTATGGGCAGTATCGGATTGACATCACAAATTGGCATGAAAAAGACCCCAAAAGGCCTGGACAAAACGATGATCTATCTTCTGACTCATTCAGTGACAACCAAGACTATGATGTGATTGAATCCTTAGCTGGGGTTGAATACCAGAACTGCTGCTGGAGAATGCAGCTTAGCTACCTTGAAAGCACCAACGTAGATAGAACCAAAGATTATGGCTTTCTATTCCAAATTCACTTGAAAGGTCTGGGTATTCTAGGCAAGAATTCAGACGAAGAGTTGTCCAGCAGGATACGCAGTTACGACAAGCGAGTAATTCATGACTATTAAAATACCCAGATTATCCCTCACTGGCTCCCTCTTGATGCCATGGTTAGTGATTGGGCTCTGTATTAGCAGCTTTACAATTCAGGCCAAACCGGAGCCTATTGATGCCGTTGTGGCGATCGTTAATGACGACATTATTCTGCAATCCGAATTCGATACAAGGTATGAAGTGGTCTCAGCTCAAATTCGAGCCGCAGGCAACCGTGTTCCTCCAGCGTCTATATTACGCGAGCAAGTCATAGAACGTTTAATTCTTGAAAGCATCCAGCTCCAAATGGCCAATCGGGCCGGCATCAAGCTAAGTGACCAGGAGCTCAACGATACGATTGAACGAATAGCTCGCCATAACAACCTGTCTCCAGAAGCCTTTAAAAACCAAATCGAAGAGACTGGCACCTCCTTCGAAGATGCACGCGAACAGATTCGTCGTGAGCGCATTATTTCTGAGGTACAACGATATCAAATTGGCTCTAAAATTGAGATAACAGAAACCGATATTGATCTGTTTTTGGAGTCTGAACAGGGCAAAACCTCAAGTGCAGCCGATTACCGTTTAGGGCACATTCTTATCCAGGTTCCCCAAGAAGCCTCGCCGGAAGTGATTCAAGCAAAATCCACTGAAGCTGAAGCATTGGTCAAACGCTTACGTCAAGGTGAGTCCTTTACAAATGCTGCCATCTCAGAATCAGATGGACAAAATGCTTTAAAGGGCGGGGATTTGGGATGGCGCTCTGAACCAGAACTGCCGACATTATTTGCCCAGGTTGTCCCTAACATGCCTGAAGGGGGAATATCAGATCCGATACGCAGCCCAAGTGGATTTCACATCATCAAAATCCACGAGAAGCGTGGCGGCGTCACAAAAATCGTTGAGCAAACTAAAGTTAGACACATCTTACTTCAGTCATCAAAAATTCGGTCTGACAAGAAAACGTTGCAAGCCATCAATAGAGTACGAAACGACCTTTTGAAAGGGGCTGATTTTGCTGCTCTTGCGAAAGCGGAAAGTGATGACCCAGGAAGCGCAGCAGCAGGTGGTGATTTAGGTTGGGTAAGCCCAGGGGAAATGGTTCCAGCCTTTGAACGAGTCATGCAGCGAACTGCCAAAGGAAAAGTCAGCAATGTCTTTAAATCAAACTTTGGGTGGCATATTTTACAAGTGATAGATAGACGCAAAGCTGATGTCGGTAAAGTCTTGCAGAGAAACCAAGCTCAAGAGCTGCTGTTTAAACGGCGATTTGAAGAAGAACTGCCTATCTGGCAAAGACAAATTCGATCTGAAGCATTTGTTGACATTAAGAAACGATTTACACCCTAGGCGACCCGTTTGGTTTTTTGAGACTGACATAATATGACGTGCATCCGCCTTGCTGTCACCAGCGGAGAGCCTGCAGGCATTGGACCAGACCTTTGCCTGCAGCTTATGCAATCTCCCCCTCCGGACGTTGAGTTAGTTGTTCTGGGCTCAGGAAGATTGTTTGAAAAGCGAGCACTGCGCCTCGGCTTCAATTGGCAACCCATCAGATACCAACCCACTCATCCTCCAAAACCAGGTAATGCTGTCTTTTGTGATCTGGATACGCAGTTACACACTAAAGCCACCTACTGGGACGATAGACCAGGGATCTTACAATCCGAAACGGTTCCTCTGGTTTTCCTACAACTGGATTATGCTATTTCAGGCTGTCTATCCGGTGAGTTTGATGCATTAGTTACTTGCCCTGTACAAAAAAGCATTCTAACTAATGACCAGCAAAATTTTACTGGGCACACGGAATACCTTCAACAGCAAACTGGCTCAGCTCAAGTTGTAATGCTACTGGCGTCGGAGCCTCATCCTCATCAAAAGAAAGGACTCAACGTCGCTCTTGTCACCACACACCTCCCTTTGAGAGAGGTACCCGATGCCATTACCAAAGAGAAAATTATCAGCATTACTCAGGTTTTAAATCGAGGATTGATAAGCGACTTTGGCATTAAGACACCTCACATTCAGGTGCTGGGATTAAATCCCCATGCTGGAGAAGACGGCCAGCTAGGCTCGGAAGAGCTAGATATCATTAGACCAGCACTCACTGAGCTACAGCAATCGAGTGTAAATTGTTCGGGGCCCCTTCCAGCTGATACAGCCTTTACGCCTGAGTCCTACCAGCAAGGAGACGCCGTTCTTGCAATGTATCATGATCAAGGGCTAACCGTTTTGAAACACCAAGGCTTTGGGCGATCAGCCAACATAACCTTAGGGCTACCCTTTGTTCGGACTTCCGTCGATCATGGGACAGCCCTCGATTTAGCGGGTTCTGGAAAAGCTAGGGATGATGGATTGAGAACCGCCATCCGCTTTGCTCAATCCATTTGCGAGAATAGGTCTACTGCTAGCACCTCTCCATAGAAAATCTATTAAGGAAATTTTTACCCCTTTTTTGTGACTCCCCCTTACCTCACTGACTCTGCTGATAAACCCTAAGCTTTCAATGAGTTAGGTTTTGCGTTCCAATGGATAACGCTATAGAGTATCACTCCATTAGATACTATTGGCCTCCCGTATACCTGGCTAGGATCATATACTCTACTTAGTAGGCATGAAGCGTCACACATGAAACAAACCAAATTGGGTCATCAAGCCCGTAAGCGCTTTGGTCAAAACTTTTTAGAAGACCAAAGCGTCATTGACCGCATCATTCAGAGCATTCACCCAACTCCGGGAGATTCTCTTGTTGAGATCGGCCCCGGCTTAGGTGCTCTTACTGAGCGTCTACTGGAAGAAACCAGTGGAAAACTGGATGTCGTTGAATTAGACCGTGACTTAATTCCGATACTAAGAACAAAGTTCTTTAACCATGAAGGTTTTAGCATTCATGAAGGTGACGCACTTAAATTTGATTTCAATACCCTTGTAAAGGACAAGAAGCCTCTCAGAATTGTCGGCAACTTACCCTACAACATATCGACTCCCCTCATTTTTCACTTGCTTGCGTTAGGCAAACAGGTTCAAGACATGCACTTCATGCTGCAAAAGGAAGTGGTGCAACGCTTGTCAGCCCAAGCGAATGAAAAGCATTATGGACGCTTAGGGATTATGGCTCAATTCCAGTGCACGGTTGATTATCTGTTTGACGTACCCCCGACTGCTTTCAACCCCCCGCCAAAAGTGGATTCAGCCATCGTTAGATTAACGCCTAGAGCTAATCCACTCTTTGCCATAAAAAACCAGCAAGATTTAGAAACACTCGTAAGAACGGCTTTTAGTCAACGCAGAAAAACCTTAAGAAACACTCTCAAGCCACTGTTAACAGCTGAAGATATTCAAGCTATTGGTATCGACCCCACCGCAAGGCCAGAGACCGTTACTCTTGAAGGTTTTGCTCTGTTGGCTAACCGTTATACCGACCTACAGGAGGCTTAACATGTCCTCTGATCAGAACGTAACGGATCAGCGAATTTCAATTGAGATACAAACTCAATACGAAGACACTCAGTCGAACCCAGATGAACATCGATTTGTGTTTTCATACCACATTCACATCAAAAATCAGGGCCCCCAAGACATTCAACTGCTTAGGCGCCACTGGACAATAACGGACGGAAACGGTCAAGTGCGAGAAGTTGAAGGTGAAGGCGTCATCGGTGAGCAACCTGAAATCCAGGCTAATGATGAATACAACTACACCAGTGGCGCCATACTGGAAACAGAAGTTGGTAGCATGCATGGTTACTATACAATGTGCTTTCCTGATGGAGAGTCATTTAAAGTTGACATCCCTGTATTTACTTTGGCCAAACCAAGCTCCCTGCATTAATAATGAATTATAAAAACCACTACATGGTGGGCGACATTCAAGGATGTCTCGCCCCTTTGAAAAAATTGTTAAAAAAAGTCGACTTCCACTCACAAGAAGATCAATTGTGGTGTGTGGGAGACCTGGTGAATAGAGGTCCTCAGTCTCTGGAAACTTTGAGGTTTATTCGTTCACTTGGGAAAAGCGCCATCACGGTCTTAGGTAATCACGATTTACACCTGATCGCTGTGCATGCAGGTGTAAAAGAACTTAAACGTAAGGACCGCCCCTATTTAGAACCCATCTTGGAAGCACCAGACGTTGACGAACTCATTCATTGGCTCCGCCATCAACCGCTTCTGCACGCAGATGAACACCTAAGAGTTGCGATGGTTCATGCCGGCATACCCCATATCTGGAGTATTAAGACAGCCTGCAAACTTGCCCGTGAAGTGGAATCTTGGCTTAGAGGCCCACAATATATCAGCTTGTTGAGTGAGATGTATGGCAACACCCCCTCTTGCTGGTCAGATAGTTTGTCTGGGATTGAGCGTGCTCGATGCATCATCAACTACTTAACACGTATGAGATTTCTCAGCGCCAAAGGCGAGCTTGAATTCGATAGCAAAGAGTCGCCTGACACTTCCCCAGAGGGTTTTTTACCTTGGTTTTCTTATGAAGCTAAGGCACTCAAATATGATCTTGTGTTTGGCCATTGGGCAGCTTTAATGGGGAAAACGTCACGAAACGACAGGATTGGTTTAGACACCGGTTGCGTTTGGGGCAACCACTTGACACTATTGCATTGGGAGTCGAAGAAGTTCTTCCAAGCTTCCTTATGAAAATAACCGTTAGCAAGAACAAACTCCCTGGAATTACCCAGGTTTAAAAGTATTAATATGATCTGATTGGTAGTGATAGCTAAAGGAGATCGTTATGGGACATTTCAAACGTGTATCAGTAAAAGAAGCTTCACAGCTGATCAATGATGGCGCCACCGTCATCGACATTCGAGATGAAAACACCTATAACGAGGGCCATATTCCTGGCGCTTCCCACTATGATCGACAAGCTCTCTTTGATTTCATTGACGAAGCAAACCCTGATCAATCTTATGTTCTTTATTGCTACAAGGGCAATAGCAGTCAAATGGCTGCACAAATGCTCGCAGATGAAGGGTTTGGTTACGTGTACAGCATGGATGGTGGTTATCAAAGCTGGTTAGCAGAGTTCCCAGATAAAACTGAATCCTAACAGAGGTTTGTGCTTGTTTTGCTCTAGAGGGATGAAAACGAGTACACTTGTTTGCTAAATCGATATTGAGCTTATATATCAGATGGAAAACTCTTCAACCGTTAACCTGGCTCACCCTCGCTATTGGCCTACCTGGGTTGGAGTGGGCCTGCTGTATTTGAGTGCTTATCTTCCTTACTCTGCACATAAAAAACTTTCCAAAGGCTTAGCTTGTGCGCTAAAGCCTTTATTAAAGTCGCGTTGGAATATTGCCGAACGAAATATTTCAGCGTGCTTTCCAGGTATGCGCCCCGAGCAAGTGAAAGAGCTGGCTGCAAAATCGGTTGAATCGACTTTACTAGGATACCTTGAATCTGTTCGAAGTTGGTGCAGACCTCTTGAACCCTATAGAGAGCGAGTCAACATAGAAGGGTTGGAACATGTTGCTACAGCACTTGAATCTGGAAAGGGCGTTGTCATGGCAGGTGGCCATTTCAGTATCTTAGACCTGGCAGGAGCCCTTTTCTCGTTGTACTACCCGCTCAATATTACCTACAGACCGCTCGATAACCCCGTTATGAATTGGTTCATGATGCGAGGCCGAAAAAAATGGGCGAAAGGGTTTTATGAGCCTAAGGATATGCGAGGTTACATTAGTTGCCTTAAACGTGGTGAGATACTCTGGTACGCTCCCGATCAAGATTTCGGCTCTCATCACTCCGTTTTTGCTCCTTTTTTTGGCATTCCTGCCGCAACGGTGAAAGGCCTAACCATCATGGCAAGGCGATCTGGCGCTCAAGTCCTTACAGCCAGCTTTTTCCGCAAGGAAGATACTGGCGAATATTCCATCCGTATTCGCCCTCCTCTTGATATACCGACCGGCTCATACGAGGAAGACGCTGCAGCCTTCAACCTCCGCTTGGAGGAGGAAATCAAACGAGAGCCTAGCCAATACTACTGGGTTCATAGACGCTTCAAAAGCCGCCCCCCCAATGAACCATCGTTCTACTAATTACAGAAAAGATGTAACTCATTGCCACAACAGCGATCTCTAGCATTCAACCAATATGGTTTACACTGAAGGGAGTTCTTTGTTAGCGGCCTTTTAGTGGGCCTTATGGTTACTCCGTATGAACGGTTATCCAGCTAAGTATTTACATACCAAAGTAAAATCGCCCCGTATGCCGGTTGGGGGTGTATTGCTGGCACTGGTATCCTCCTTTAGTTTCAAAATTAATGCAGAAACCGACACTATTCACTTTGCTATCGGCGAATACCCACCTCTCGTCACCAAATCCCGCGAGGATCTAGGGATAGCAACAAAGTTTGTAAGAGAAGCTTGCAAACTCGCCAATCTGAAACCTGAATTTGACTTTTTTAGTTGGAACAAAGCGGGTCATGTCGTTCAAAATGGAAATTACACTGCAAGCTTCCCCTGGCGAAAGAATGAAGAAAGATTAGAACGGTTTTTGTTTTCCGAATATACGACAAGCCAAAGCATGACCGCTGTTTTTTACTTCGAGAACACACTAACGCAAGCACTGCCCAGTTGGGTGAAGTACAACCAGCTCTCACATCATGGTTTAGTCGGAATCAACGGCTATTGGTACCAAGAAGAACTTGAAGCGCTTGGCTCTCAAGCTTACCTAGCAAGAGACGCTCAACACGCCTGGAGTATTCTAAAAGCAGGTCGAATGAAATTACTGGCAGACACTTATCTCACGGGTATCACTGAGTCTGAATCCTTTCTAACGGCAGAAGATTTTAAACGAGTTAAATTTAAACTGTCTTCAACCCCTCCAATACCTGGGTATATTATTTATTCAAAAGCACATCCTGATGCATTGCGTTTCAAAGAGAGGCTTGACAAAGCAATTCTTGATCTTCATAGCAAGGGATTCTTTGATGAGCTATTTAGCCCTAAAATTCACAAGCCTTAACGATCAAAGCTTTCGTCAGTTGTAGATATACAGCATGATCAGAGGCCTAATCATGCTGTACTTTGCTCATTTAAACTTAGTCTTCGAGTTTTCTCCAGAACCAAGAGCGGCCTGGCTCCTGACCACGGTTATACCACAAGGCTTCATAGGCATCACCAGCATGCATCACTCGATCACCTTGCTTGTAATATTTGCTTTTTTTCCAAGCAGGGTATTGAGGAGTGGGCTCTGGTTCTGTCACTTCGCCACTGGAGGCTTCAAATAGTGCAGACACAACGGCCGTTAGCGGTTGACTGTAGCTAGACGCAGCTTCTGCTTTTTGTGTCCAAGCAGCAGGAAGAGGCTGCTGGGTATTCCAAGTGCCGTTCGGGTTGTAGTAAGAGACCGCTTCAGCACCTGGAGCCGGTGTCCAAAGGAAGTCTGGGTGTTTGTTTTGATACCACTCCCCTCCAATGATATTACCCTGAGCATCCAATTCTAGATCATAGGTATAGGTTACACGATTAATGTAATCGTATTCTGGCTTATCCAATACACGATGATTGGGCTGTGTCTCAACCATGTATTCAATGTTCATACGAACACCCACAACATGTGTAGCATTTGGTGCACGATATTTTTTGAATTTATCCCTTGAATACTGATCTATAGGAATAATGGAAGCCGCTGCTTTATTCGAAGTCGTACCGGTTTCAGGGTTGTAGTAATTGTACTTGTAAGAAAGAACTGGCTGGTTCCAAACTTGGTAGTCGTACGTTGCATCAATAATAAAACTACGCTTGGAGACACCAATTTGGTTAACTACCGCTTGATGCCATGTGCCAGGGTTTGTATCGAAACAACCTTCATCAATGATGCGTCCATTTGCATCCGTGTCAGGGTTTTTCGTATTGCAACGGCGTCCAACAAAGCGAACTTGTGGTGAAGCATTTGACCAAAGCAATGTGCCCAAAGCTTTTATATCTGATGGGAAGAATTTTACTTTTTGCCCAGAAGCAGAGGTAACAGTAACGCTCTGTTTTGGTCTAGGTAACGCGTAGGCAGCTGGCGCCCAACCGTGACAAAGGCCCATCCAAGTTTCAACTGAGCCATTGTTTTCATAATAGCCACGGCCGCTGTCCCACATTTTTTTAGTCAGGGTGTAGCTTTGGTCGCTTACGAGCAAATCATATTTTTCTGAAGGCGATAATAGATCTGTCTGACCTGAAGCTAGGTATTGGCTAACAGGCTTAAAAATGTTTGCAAAATCGTAGTACTCTTGCCAATTATTGGGGTTCTCACTCCATTTCTCAGGATCGGCATAACGATCACCAAGAGAACCGTTATACAAAGGCCAATAGGTATCTGACCATGGCTGTTCTTGCAAACGAGCAGCTTGCAAACTTTGCTGATCCATTTGATGAACGTTTTTTAGCATGGTTCTTGAGTTATCGACCAAACGGTACGCACTGTCGCTGTACTCATTAATCGCAGAACGCGCCATCGGCAGTCTACCAGTATTTAATCCACTCGCCATAGGCACACTGGATGACATAATATCGGCACGTATCCGATCTCTGAATGTTAAATATTCTTCTGTAAGTTCGTATTCCCCATTGGCATTTACAGAAAGCAGCTCATGCATTGGAACTGGAGCAGAATTCACAACATCCTTGTGTGGAGTTTCATTCATTACCTCTGCAGGATTTGCATGAAAGCGATCAAGAAACTCTGCAACCGTCTCCTCTGCCATTGCGGGAGTCGCTACTGCAGATGCAATAACAACGGACAAAAGGCTTTTTTTATTCATCATGTTCTCACACTTTTTCATTATTAAAATCAAGTAACCTTTTTATTAGATTTCCTATCATTAACTTCTTTCTTCCTTGAAGCCGGCAATTCTTGCACAGCAAATATAAAAAAAAAACTGGGAGATAGGTCTCAATCTTAAAATCAGGATATTCTTTTGTTCGAACAAAGCCAGCGCATAAAACACATTCTTAATAAGACTTTTTAATTAGCTATTTCAGGCCATGATAGGGATCTAACAACATTACTAACACATGAAAAAATCATCTTATTCAACTACAATCCAACCCAATAGCCTTAAATTATTCTAACCAACAACGAACAAACGGATTTGGATTAATGGGCAATGTCGGCGTTAATGACCTAAGCATTCTTTTAGTCGAACCAAGCCACACGCAGCAGAAAATTATTCAGCAAGCTCTGACGAAGCAAGGCATTAGTAAGCTAGACGCTGTTGACAGCGGTAAAGATGCTCTCGAATATTCCGAAAAATATCACCCCGATTTGATGATCAGCGCCATGCATCTACCCGACATGACCGCCGTTGAATTAATTCAACAACTTAGAAGTCAAGAATCGACTGAAGATATGAATTTCATGATGATTTCTAGCGAAACGTCTTTTGAACTGATTGACGGTGTAAAACAGGCTGGGGCCATTGCTGTTTTACCAAAACCCTTTAATCATGAAGACCTTAACAGAGCTCTGATAGCGGTAAGGGACTCCATGACAGATGAAATTTTAGAACTCGATAATTTAGATACTGACGATTTATGTGCACTGATTGTTGATGACAGCAGTTTTGCACGCAAGCATATTACACGGCTTCTGAAAGGATTAGACATAAACAACATCCTAGAAGCAGAAAATGGACACGAAGCCATAGATTGCCTTGCCAATAATTCTATTGATTTTATTGTTTCTGATTACAATATGCCGGAAATGAATGGAGAAGAGCTCCTAAATTACTTAAAGGGCAGTGAATATTCATACATACCCGTCATTATGGTGACAAGTGAATCTGAGACAAGTCGCCTATCCGCCATTCGGCAAGCGGGTGTCTGTGCTCTATTTGATAAAACCATTGATTCCTCAAGTCTAAAACACATTTTGCAAAGTACTCTCAACTAGCCCTACCAATTGTGAAGACCAACTGACCGTTTTTTATCCTAATCTCCAAAAAAGTGCTCTCTACCCTTCGTCACACCAAAGGTGGAATATGTTAATTTGCTGAATTCTATGCATTTTACCGCAGATTATATGGACGTACCAAAAAGTCATTCATTGCCCGCATTAACAAATGTCTTTTTTTGCTATTGACCTGTATTGACTATGCTGAAATTGATAAACGGGGTTATCTAAGTTGAATGTAATCGCCTCTGCTCTTCAAAAGCACTCCATGAAAAGGGATCTGCAAGAATGAAGACTAAGGTGACATTGAACGTTATAACCAAAGCAATTTTCCTTCTCATCAATTGCAGGTTGATAGTTAAGTAGGTTCACATTATGAAAGGTCTAACTCATCTTAAAGGATATCTCTGTACCATTGTGCTCACAATTGTCGCAACCCAAGCCCAAGCGGAAGGCTTAAACAAACTGGAATACTTAACCGAGGAGTATCCTCCTTTCAACTTCACTACTGAAGATAAGCAGTTGAAAGGTATTGGTGTTGATTTGTTAATTGCTGCCCTTGAAAATAAAGGCGCCGGGGTTACAGCCAGCAACATAAAAGTCCTTCCTTGGACTAGAGGATACCGGCAAGCTTTGAAAGGACCGATGACAGTTCTGTTTTCAACCACTCGTACTGAACAACGCGAACCATTATTTAAATGGGCTGGTCCAATTGTCGCATCCAAAAACTCTGTCATTGCACGTAAAGATGCTGGCATTACCATTAACTCACCAAATGATTTAGCTCAGTACAATATTGGTGTTGTGCGTGATGATATTGGCGAACAATTGGTTCGAGCATTAGGCGTCGTCCCAGACAATAAAGTTAAACCACAGGCTAAAGCTGAAAATATTATCCAGCAACTCCAGAGCAAGCGCATTGATCTACTGGCTTACGAATTAAACTCCCTTCGCTATCAAGTAAAAAAACTAGGCCTAAACAATGAGGATTTCGTTGAGGTTCACGTCCTTAATGAAGGCCAGCTCTTTTACGCTTTCAGCCCTGATGCACCTGACGCTTTAGTTTCAGAACTTCAAAGCGGTATTGATGCCGTTAAGGAAAGCGGTAAATACGACGAAATACTAAAAGCCTATCAGTGACTTCAAACAGGCTGCATTGCGTAGCGAGCTGATGGTTTCAGCTCGCATACTCTTTGGTTATAAGGTTGCGTATGGATTCGTAAACCCATTGGAGCGGAAAGGAGAATCAAACTCTATTTCTGGAAATAAACTGGGTTTTTTATGAATCTCATCAGATCTTTTAGCGTCGTATGGGGAGTATTAGCCTGGGTAGGCATTGGGCTAAATAACGTCTCTAACGCCAATACACTTGCTGCTCAGCACTGGCTGACTTTCAAGCAACCCAATGGCCAAACCGTGGAAGTACGCTTGATGGGCGACAGTACCGATTACTGGTACGAAACTCGCTCAGGCCATGTCGCTGAACGTGATAACAATGCTTTTTACTTTGCAACCAAGGGCAGAAGCAATAAAAAAACGCTAGTTGGCGAAACCCCGCCTAAGGGAGCTCTATCAGCTTCAGCTCGCTTTGCCGGCTTTACACCTACCAGCGAGGCGGATAAAACAGTCCAAGCAGGCAGAACACTTGGCGATACCGATTATCAATCCATTAACACCAATTTTAATCAACCTGTTCTCGTCATTATGGTGAGCTTTAATGGTTGGCCAATGGAGTATTCAACTCATAGTTATGCCGACATGATTTTCGAATCTCAAAAATCCGTAAAACGATATTTTCAGATTGCTTCGTATGGCAAATATAATATGCGCCCAGCAGAAGAGCGTAATGGTACGGCTAATGATGGTATTGCTCACGTACACATAAACTCCAACCATCCTAATTATGGTCGAGCTTCCATGGAATCATTGGTTCAAAATGCTTACACACGGATTGATGGTGATATTAATTATGCTCAATACGATGTCGATAAAAACGGGGTCATAACGCCACAAGAGCTAGCCATAATTTTCATTGTTGCTGGCTATGAGAGTTCAAGCTGCGGTGTTGATGATAGCGGCGCTAAACCTTCCACTTGGGGTCATCGCGCATGGATTTCACCTGTTACTCTTGATGGTGTATCAATCGGTGACTACGCTCGCTTTGGGGAACGTCACTGTGAATGGGGCGATAAATATCACCAAACAACCATTGGTATTATCGCTCATGAACTTGGCCATTTAATGCTCGCTTTACCTGACCTTTACAGCTATGAAGTAACGGGGGACTATGGGAAGTGGGGATTAATGGCGGGTGGTTCGTGGGGGTCTGCTCCAGGATCTTATGGTGGTACGGACCCAGCACAGCTATCAGGCTGGAGTAAAGAACATTTAGGATTTGCGTTCCCTAAAGACGTTGATGGCGTCAACGAACAAGTTACACTATCACTCGCAGACCAAGAGGATAGCTACCGTAAATTATGGATTGATCCATACAAACACCTTGAATTCTTTATGTTGGAGCATCGAGGAGGAGATGGATTAGACATTGCTCTTCAACACAGTGGTTTACTTGTCAGCCACATTGACCACTCGGTTTCAACAACAAACCATAAAGAAAAGAAAATGATCCTTGCTGAAACAGACAGCAGCTTTAAAATGTTTGGCAATAGTACCAATAGCTTTATCAACCCTACTGACAACAATGGAAAAAAAACATCCCTCAAGATCGAAGATATCAAAATTGGGAGTGGATTCCTTACCGCAACGGTAACCGGGCTGGACCAGGATAAAGACAGTATTGGTTACAACGAAGCACCCCAAAGCCTTGGAAGTTATTCGGGTAGTAATGTATTCATCATGGAGGCTCCCAATACCGCAAGTTTTGCTGATGGCGCAGATATTGTTTTTGGGTCCAGCGATAAATCAGGAACGGTTAAAGTTGGCTTAGCCTTTACACTTCAAGACGCGATCAACAAAAACTTTATCGTTACAGCCTCTAAAACCGCTTATGGTGGTACTTGGCAGCGGATCATGTTCCCGTACCCAGCAGATATATCCAAGCAGGACACTCTCTTTTTACACGCCGAATTTACCAATACCTGGGGTTTCCGAGACAAAGGCATAAAAGACGGTGTTTTTTACACCGTGTCTAATGGCAATGCTACTAAAGATCCTTTATATGATTATGCTATGCGTATTCTAGTAAGCGGCCTGCCTCCACAAAATACGCCACCCGTCATAAATCGTACATCTTTCTTTGCCGCTGACGATGCCTCTCTAAAACTGGATCTTGGTGCATTAGAAGCAAAGGATATTGATGGAGACAAACTGTCCCTAACCATAAGTTCAACAGATCCTGACGTTATACTTTCAGGCGGGCACAGTGAATACACAATGACAACTCGTGCAGGTATGGCAGGAAAGACGGTTCAGCTGGAAGCAACTGTAGAGGATGGCAAAGAATCAACCTCTAGCGCAATTACCGTAAGTATTACAAAAGCAATTGGTGATGGAACAGATACCGGTGATGGAACAGATACTGGCGATGGAACAGACACTGGCGATGGAACAGACACTGGCGATGGAACAGACACTGGCGATGGAGCAGACACTGGCGATGGAACAGACACTGGCGATGGAGCAGACACCACCGGAGACAGTAACAATGGTACCAAGGATGATTCTAAGGGTGATGGATCAGGCAGTAATGGAGACGGAGGATCTGGTGGCGGTGGTAGCCCACTACCAATAGAGCTACTAGCAATTTTATTACTGCTACTTCCAAAGCTCAGAATAGGTTCGCCCAAAATATTCAAATAAAGAGATTTACCTTGCCCCTACATATTGTCACCAAGCCCTGGGCCAGCGCTTTTAAGCTGGCGCAGGGTTCAACGTATCAATTAGTCCAATCTATTGAACATTCGTATTTGTAGCTTGATCCATCAGCAGGCGGGTTAGGAATATAGGTTGCGCTCAAAGAGAGCGTTCCCAGGCTTTCCGTATTAAAATAATTCGGCGCATAAAACAGGTTGTATTCATAACCATAGTTATTATTTTCATTTGACCATTTTCCAGTTGAGCCAACCCAAGCACCAGGGTAATAACCTTTTACCTGACCCAATTCAACACCACAGTATTTACTTAGATGGTAAAGCGCATCATTTGCCTCGCTTCCTAATTCATAATAGTCAGAAGCGAATACTGAAGAGGCAGCTAGGGAAGCAGCAAGGATGGAGATTTTTGCAATCTTTTTCATTATTACAGTCCATATTCGAATTTATTTCTTATTTTTATTTTCTGGCGCATCCGAGCCAAAAAACAACGAATCACCCTAACGAGCAATTCCTGCAAACTATACGAGCTCAATCAAAAAAAACAACTCTTAAAGAAATACAACCACAACAAGAACAACCCAACACAATAAAACAAGGCGAATTGCTTTACAGCTCCAACAAGCTTAAAGGTTATTAACGGTTAGACCAACCATTATTTAATTTAAAAATCCAAATTAAAATGCACGCATTAAAAAGGGAGCATTGCTCCCTTCACATTAACCAGTCTATACATTAAAGCGCTTGTTTTAAATCATGGATAAAATCATCCATGCGCTCGTAGCTTGTATTCCAAGAGGTAACAAGCCTAACGCCACCAGCACCAATAAAGGTATAGAAGCGCCAACCCTTGTCACGCAAAGCCTGTATGGCCGGCTGTGGTATTTCAACGAAAACAGCATTCGCTTCCGTTGGAAACATTAAGTTTAATTCCTCAATGCCTGCCAGCTTATCAGATAAATAGGCCGCACATGCATTAGCATGTTTTGCATTCTTCAACCAAGCACCGGTTTCCAGCAAACCCAACCAAGGACCCGAAATAAATCTCATCTTAGAGGCTAGTTGACCCGCTTGTTTACACCGATAACCAAAGTCTTCAGCCAGGGCGCGATCAAAAAAGATAATGGCCTCTCCCACTGCCAATCCATTCTTAGTACCTGAAAAGCAGAGTACATCAACGCCACTTTTCCAAGTGATATCTGCCGGAGAAGCGTTCAATCCTGCCACCGCATTCGCAAAGCGAGCGCCATCCATATGGATTTTTAGGTCATGCTTATCTGCCACGGCTTTAATGGCCGACAACTCATCTAGGGTATAGAGCGTTCCTACTTCCGTTGTTTGGGTAATGCTGAGCACTTTTGGTTTTGGGTAATGAATATCGCTGCGCTTGGTAACCAGATACTCAATGGATTCTGGCGTCAACTTCCCGAGCTCCCCTGTCCCTGTTAACAATTTTGCTCCATTTGATGCAAACTCAGGCGCACCACACTCATCCGTTTCGATATGCGCCAACTCGTGACAAACAACACTGTGATAGGATTGACACATAGACGCTAATGACAGCGAGTTTGCTGCGGTTCCATTAAAAACGAAGAACACTTCACAGTCGGTTTCAAACAACTCTCGAAACCGGTCTGCCGCTTTTTGAGTCCACTCATCATCACCATAAGCAATGCCATCAACGCCGTTGGCCTGCATCATGTAATCAAGGGCCTCAGGACAAATGCCAGAATAGTTGTCACTTGCAAACTGTTTAATCATCTTTGCTTCCCCGAGGTCAATCCTGTTAATAGCGAGACCGTATTAGCCAATACGTGCCTCCAAATGTCAATGTCACGGCCTATCATTTTACCTAGCAAGGCCACCTGATAGGAAAAATGGCCAAGATTCTTTAAAGCTCCCTCTATCATCTCAGACTCTTGATCAACACAGAGGTGTCAGATCGACCTTCTCCATCGTCTGATAGCACCTTGTATCGCTCCAAGACATCCGAAACCAAAGGCAAGTCTAGCCCTTGCCGAGAGGCGTGCTCCTGAACAATCCCTAAATCTTTGATCATGTGATCAATGGCAAATCCGAAATTAAATTCATTGTTCGACATGGTCATTGCTCGATTTTCCAATTGCCATGACTGAGCAGCGCCTTTGGAGAGGGTCTCTGTGAGAGTTTTAATATCAATCCCGCACTTCTCAGCGAGCAATAAGCCTTCTGACAAACCTTGAAGAACACCTACAATCAGCGTTTGGTTCACCATCTTAGCTTCTTGGCCTTTACCAGATTCACCAAAATATCGATGCATTTGAGTGTACGCTGACAACACCGGCTCAGCTTTTTGATAAGCCGCTTGATGGCCCCCTACCATCGCCGTGAGAGTTCCATTTACGGCCCCTGCTTCACCTCCTGACACCGGTGCATCTAGAAAATGCACAGACTTAGCCTTGCAAGCCTCGCTCATTTTTTGAGCCAACAAACTTGATGTCGTCGTGTGATCCAGAATAATCGTTCCCGGCTTGGCACAAGAAAGAACGCCTTGCTCACTCATTAAAGCGTCTTCGACACTCTGATCATTCCCTAGACATAAGGCAATTAACTCTGCACCATCAGCTGCTTCCGCAGGGGAAGCTGCCAATTGACCTTCGTATTGCTCCAACCAAGCATCTGCTTTTTGAAGCGAACGATTGTAAACCCTGACATGAAAACCCGACTTCGCCAGGTGCCCAGCCATTGGAAAACCCATTACACCCAAGCCTAAAAAAGCCACTTCTTTCATAAATCACAACCTCTAGGTTACAGGCCCAGTTACACGCACTCGTTTAGACCCCGATGGCGCAGCATTGGAAGCTTGCTTTGCTTTTAAGGAGGAATCTATGACATTTTTCAGGGCAATCAACAATCCCATTACAACAAAGGCGCCTGGGGGCAAAATGGCAAATAAGAACGGAGGGTAATCCGGCACAACTTCCCAACGCCAGGACTTTGCTTCCTCACCAAAAAGAAGATGCATATCCGTAAACAAGGTTCCCTGGCCAATTAACTCGCGCACAGCCCCAAGCACCAACAGCACCAACAAAAAGCCCACCCCCATCATGAAACCATCAAGAATGGACATGAAAAAAGGATTTTTACTTGCGTATGCTTCTGCTCGCCCCAATATTGCGCAATTAGTCACAATCAATGGGATGAAAATACCCAACACCAAATAAAGATCGTAAGTATAAGCCTGCATCAACAGTTCAACTGAGGTCACTAATGACGCTATGATCATGACGAAGGCCGGTAATCGTATCGCTGGTTGAACCCAATTCCGAATCAATGACACAGCAGCATTTGACCCCACCAGTACACAGAGCGTTGCCATACCTAACCCTAAGGCATTCACCACCGTCGATGTTACGGCAAGTAATGGGCAAAGACCTAACAACTGCACTAGAGCGGGATTACTCCCCCACACACCATTCCACATGATCTTTAGTGGTTCAGAATTATTCGACACTCGGCACTTACCCATTCATTAATAAGAAAACGTCAGGTTAACGATGTTTGCCTTTCAGTTATCAAACTTCTTTTTTGCAAGACTCAATAAGTCAGTCTGATGCCGCTTGTAAAAGGCTAAGGTTCTTCTGACAGCATGAACAATGGCGCGCGGCGTGATCGTTGCGCCTGTCAACTGATCAAAGTCTCCACCGTCTTTTTTTACTTCCCACCGCTCAAGGACTGGTAATTCCAAACTTTTACCATTGAACTGCAGAATCCAATCCGATTTTTTTATTTCGATTTTATCGCCTAGCCCAGGAGTCTCTTGATGTTGCACCACGCGAACGCCGGTCAATGCACCATCAACTTTTACCCCGACCCATAACTGTATACGCGTGGTATAACCATCAGGCGCCACACAGGGGAAGATAAACTGGGTGATTTCCCCTGCTTTTCGCACAACATGAATAGCCGCTTTCGTATCCAGCGGTCCTAGTTGAGAAACTTTAAAGCGCGGCTTATGTTCTTCACTCATCAGTGGAATGACATCGGCAAGCACATCGTTATCAAAACTTTCTTTTGGCGCGAGTTGATAAAGCGCTTTTAATCTTGCCGCTTCTTGATTTTCACGTATACGCTCACCGGTTGAACGCTCTGTTGCTGCGATAATGCCCGCAGTAAAAGCAGCAAATAGGGCCAATCCTATTCCATGTCTCAAGCTGGCTTTCAATGTCGAGTGCATGACGCTTATTTCACCTGAACCTTTATTAACGTTCGATTCGGTTTTTGATGGCCGAAGGTTTTGGGTTGAGTGATTTGATCCAACAAAGGAGCAGTAAAATTCATTAAAAGAACCGCAAAGGCAACGGCATCTGGATAATTGCCCCATGCACGAATGACGTACACCAAAACCCCAATACCAATACCAAACCAGCATTTACCCAGTGTTGTTGTCGGTGCCGAAACCGGGTCCGTTGCAATAAAGAATGCACCCACAATCAAGGAGCCGCCCAACCAATGCAAGTGTATCGGCACTGAACGATCCGGGTCCCAACCAAATAACATGGCCATCACCGACAAGCCCAAAATGACACAAACCGGGATGTGCCAGGTAATAATACGCTTTAAAAGCAACAGGCCGCCGCCAACACCAAAAGCCATGGCAACCCATTCCCATCCCAAGGCTACATGTTCACCAAATATCGGCTTTTGCCAAATGCCATCTGATAATTCAACGCCTGCAAGGCTTTTATAAGTATCTAAAGGTGTTGCTCCACTAAGGGCATCAAGCTGTACCAATGGATCACCCAAAAAAATGATGCGCGAGGCGGTCAATATGTCCGCAGGCTCCGCCAACCCCAAAGGTAATGCCCAAGAGGTTGACATCGCAACAGGGTAAGACACCAATAAAAGTGCATAAGCAATCATCGCTGGATTAAATGGATTGAAACCCAAACCACCGTAAAGCTGCTTCCCAAACAAGACAGCAACACTTCCAGCCATCACATACATCCACCAAGGAAGAAAAGGTGGCAATGCAATGGCCAACAATGCTGCCGTTACCAAAGCACTACTGTCTTTAAGCGTTTCAAGAACGGGACGCTTTCTAATCGCTAATACGCCAGCCTCAACCAATACGGCTGTCAACAGAAGCAATAACATGCTGACGCCATAGCCCCAGCCAAAGAAATAGATTTGGGTTAAATAACCTGGGAGTAAGGCAGCTAAAACCCAACGCATCACCGTAGGCGTTTTCATGCCGTCTCGCGAATAGGGCGATGATTTCATAGACTGTTCTCGTCGATTAGGTTTCTTTCCCCTCAGCCGGGTCTGAATGGCTCATCATTCGTTCACGTTCGCTGAGAAGAGTGGTCAATTTTGTTTCTTGCTTATCCAATGCTCGCTTTAATGCAGACGCAGTATCAAGTCCATCCGACAAAGCCATCTCATATCGCTCCCGAGCTTTTCCCACTCGGTCTTCCATCATTCGAATCTTTTTATTGATGGCTTCAAGCGCTGCCTCATCGACCAGAAGCGATTGTATGGATTCTGATTCTACGTCACCAATGGCGCCAGCACTTCTCAGAGGCTGTTTATCCATGGGTTTAGCGTGCGGTTTTTCTGAAAGAACCTTGGTGTCTGTATTGGCTCTTGCTTGACGTCGCGCCGCTCTAGCCACCTTTTCTCGTTCAATACGTTGGTTACGAAATTCAAAACGTTCACGAGCCCGATCGCTTTTTTCAGTCGCGGCCCTATCTTGACGAATTTCTCCTTTCGCAAAGCGATAATACTGCACCAATGGAATCTCACTCGGACAAACGTAGGCACAAGCCCCACATTCAATGCAATCAAAAAGGTTGTGTGACTCGGCTTTTTGCCACTCTTGAGCCGTCGAGAACCAATACAATTGTTGTGGCAAGAGCTGAGCTGGGCATACATCGGTACAGTACCCACAACGAATACAAGGACGCGCTTGTTCAGGTGTGGATAGCTCTCCTTGTTTCGTCGCCAATATACAGTTTGAGATTTTGGTGATTGGGATAGAGGTAGTTTTCACAGGAAAACCCATCAGTGGTCCCCCTATGATTAATTGTTCTAATTGCTCTTGATGAAGTCCTGTGTACTCTAACAAGTGCCCTATTGGGGTACCTAATGGGACTTCAAGGTTCATTGGCGTTGACAGCGCACCACCGGCAAGCGTCGTGATGCGGGATACTAATGGTCGCCCTAATGCAACGGCTTGATGAACGGCATAAGCAGTGCCCACATTCTGGCACAGCACACCGATACTGGCCGGCAGTTTACCGCTAGGCACCTCTTTTCCCGTCAGAATTTTAATCAGCTGCTTTTCACCGCCACTAGGGTAACGAGTTGGAACTTCAACAATATTGACTCGATGCGTATCATCGTCTTTGTCTTTTTCTAAAGCTTGTTTCATCGCAAAAATAGCCTGAGGTTTATCGTCTTCAATCCCTACTAGGCATACATCGGCTTTAGTTAACTTCAGCAAAATCAGAATACCCTGCAAAATGTCTTCTGATCGCTCCCGCATCAACATATCATCCGCTGAAATATAGGGCTCACACTCTGCTCCATTGATGATAAGTGTCTCAATCTTTGATGCTTTTAACTTAATATCTGTTGGAAAACCCGCTCCTCCCAACCCCGATATTCCTGATGCGCGAATGCATTCCAACAATTTAGTGGGATTTGTCTCCAAATAATTTTCATACCCCTGATACTCGACACTCTCATCCAAACCATCTGGTTCTAGAAAAATGCACATATCTTTCATTCCTGAAGGGTGAGGCACCCAATGTTCATCAATAGCAGTGATGATTCCTGAAGTTGAAGCATGAACAGCAACGCTCATTGGCAACTGCGCGTCGACAAGCATTTGGCCTTTTTTTACTTGCTCACCAACTTTGACCAACACACGCCCGGGCATACCTGTATGTTGCTGAATGGGGAGAATTAACTGTTTAGCTAATGGCGGGTAAGCGATAGGTCTCGATGTTGAGAGCGCTTTTTGAGTGGGTGGACAAATACCCCCAGGAAATTGGTGTAACTCAATATGACGCTGTGTCATGAATGACTAAGGCCTTAACATGTTGATTGACGATCAGTCGCGATCAAATTCAAGGGAGTGTGCTGACTGTTTACGATGGGCTTTTCCCAATGCCACTCATTAATATCGGGCACAACTGCAATCATATCAATGCAGTCGACTGGGCAGGGTTCTACGCAGAGATCGCATCCAGTACACTCACTTTCTATAACCGTATGCATCTGTTTTGCCGCCCCAATGATCGCATCAACGGGGCACGCCTGAATGCACTTTGTGCAACCAATACATTCTTCTTCACGAATATAAGCAACCGTTGGCAGGGCCTTTTCTTCACCGTGTTCAGCATCCAACGGCAGAGGTTCTACCCCAAGTAAATCCGCCAGCTGTACGATCGTAGATTCCCCACCCGGTGGGCACTTATTAATAGCGTCACCGGCAACGATGGCTTCTGCATAGGGCCGACAACCAGGATAACCACATTGTCCACACTGGGTTTGAGGTAAAACAGCATCAACCTTATCAACGACAGGGTCCCCTTCGACCTTGTAGCGAACCGAAGCGAACCCCAGCACAGCTCCGAGTACCAGAGCAAGTAATGAAAGCGTGATAATGGCTAGAACAAATACCATAAGCCTAACTACGATTTGCCTCGACGCTTCATACTACAACGCTACCAAGCCGGTAAAACCCATAAACGCCAATGATGCCAAACCCGCGGTAATCATCCCAATGGCTGCACCCTGGAAAGGTTGTGGAACATCGGCTACGGCTAAACGTTCCCGCATGGCTGCAAAGAGAATCATCACGAGGGAAAAACCAAGAGCTGCACCAAACCCATATAAAACCGCCTCCATAAAAGAATGGCTCTGTTTGAGATTAAGTAAGGCTACCCCTAAGACCGCACAATTCGTGGTTATCAAGGGCAAGAAAACACCTAACACTTGGTGCAATAAAGGGCTTGTTTTCCTGACCATCATTTCGGTAAACCCCACAACCGCAGCAATCACCAAAATAAAACTGATCACTTTTAAAAATTCTAAGCCAAGAGGCTCAAGCAGCCCTCGGTAAACAACATGGCTGGTTGCTGAGGCAATCGTCAGCACGAAGGTTGTGGCCATTGCCATGCCTAAGGTCGATTCCAATTTATTAGAAACACCCATAAAAGGACACAGGCCAAGAAACTGGACCAAGACAAAGTTATTTACTAAGACCGTACTGATGATGATCAATAGCCACTCAGTCATAGCTCGAGTCATATCCTTTTACATTGTGGAGGTCTTTAGGGCTTAACGCAGGCCGTGCATTATCCCCATCCATTCGTGATAGCACAAGTCATGGACGACACTCATCTTTAGATAACAAGATAGAAAGCCTGTGGGTAATCAATCGGTTAGAACAATGCTCAACTCGTAAGTTAACCGCTGGATTTTAATGTGGCTTTGAGAATAAGAAAACCCAATACCCCAGAGATCAATGATCCCAGCAAAATACCTACACGCTCATCAAAGACCATTTGCACATCGTCCACCCCTTCAAAGGCAAGCGACCCGATAAAAAGACTCATCGTAAAACCGATACCACACAGCATAGAGGTTCCGTAGAGACTGCCCCACGTCATTCCTTCCGGCATTTTGGTCCATTTTAATTGAATAGCTAACCAACACAGAGAAAAAATCCCAATTTGGTTTCCGAGAAATAAGCCGGCTGCAATGCCTAAGGGCACCCCATGTAAGAGATGATCAAGCGTCATGCCCTCAAAATTCACGCCGGCATTTGCAAACGCAAAGATGGGTAGAATACCAAAGGCAACAGCAGAGTGAAGGTCCTTTTCCAACCCTTTTAAAGGCGAAGGTTCTTGTGGATCCCTCGCTCGCATTGGGATGAACATCGCCAACAGAACACCCGCTAGGGTTGCATGAACGCCCGACTTCAACATGGCTGCCCACATGACTAAGCCCACCAGAATGTAGGAGCTTTTTGAATCCACATTTCGACGGTTCATAATGAAAAGCAAACATAAGGTCACAGCAACCACAACCAGCGATGCCAAGGAAATCTTGGATGTATAAAAAATAGCGATAATTATAATGGCGCCGACATCGTCAAAAATGGCCAGCGAGGTTAGAAAAACTTTCAGCGACACTGGCACCTTTGGGCCCAAAAGAGACAACACACCCAAAGCGAAAGCGATATCTGTTGCTGCTGGTATCGCCCAGCCCCGAATGGCAATCGGGTCTTGATAATTAAACGCAGCATAGATACATGCGGGTAGCAACATTCCTCCTACTGCCCCAACCCCTGGCAAAATGATATTCGCCCGATTCGATAGCTCACCTTCAAGGGCTTCTCGTTTCAACTCTAACCCAATCATAAAAAAGAAAACCGCCATCAACCCATCGTTAATCCAGAGCAGTAACGGCTTAGCGATTTCAAATTTACCGATGCGAATCTCAACAGGCGATGACAGCAGTAAGCGATAAAACTCATCTACAGGTGTATTGGCACAGATCATGGCTAAGATGCCCGCCAAGATCAGCAGGATTCCCCCTGAGGACTCCATTTTAAAGAAGGCTGTTAAAAAGCTGGTATTGCTCATTTTGTATCTCGTGAAAGTCCAATTTGCCAGAAACGCCTACCCTGCTCTGTCAAAGCTTAGAGCATTCTTTGAATGCAAGTAAGGAGCTACACACATCCCTTCATTCGAACAGCAAAATACAAAAAGCATCAAAACTTACTGATGAAAATCAGCCTATTTGTAAGCCAATAATAGGCATTTTCTTCGACATCCCTACCAAGTGTCGCATATATGAAAGGGATGGCGCCTTAAAGCAACAAAATTTTTTGATACTCTATTTCCATTCTGGACTTTTTCGGCTAACCTTCCATCATCTGAAACAAAATTTTTTGATCTTGCATGCAGGTGCAGGGGTTCTCAAACACAAGCCCCGCCAATGAAGCATGAATACACTAGGGGAAAGACCGATGAATCAAACCAAAGCGAGATTCTCTGCGCTGCTGCCACTGGGCGCTTTTCTCGCCATCTACTTGGGTACTGGTGCTTATTATCAGTCTCAGGGGGTGGATTTCGCCTTTTATCAACTAAAGGCACCCGTTGCCATTCTTCCAGCCATTTTGTTGGCGTTGCTCTTAGCTAAAGGCAGTCTAAATGCGCGTGTTGAGCATTTTCTTAAAGGCATGGGCGACAACAATATCTTGTTGATGTGTTTAGTATTTTTATTGTCAGGCGCGTTCGCAGCCATCACTAAAAGCATTGGTGGTGTGGACGCCACTGTGAACCTTGGATTGTCCGCCCTGCCCGCATCTTTGATTTTACCTGGACTTTTCGTCATTGCCGCGTTTATCTCGACAGCAATGGGCACCTCAATGGGCACCATCGCTGCCGTCGCCCCCATTGCGGTTGGGGTAACAGAAGCCAGCGATCTCAGCATTACCCTAACGCTGGGTGCAGTCGTGGGAGGGGCAATGTTTGGTGACAATCTGTCTATTATTTCGGATACCACCATTGCGGCAACCCGAACTCAAGGTTGCAACATGAAAGACAAGTTCAAAACCAACTTACTGATCGCTGCACCAGCCGCTGTTCTTACGCTCATAGCATTAGGCTTCTTAGGCGAATCCGCTCAAGTGAATTTGCCTGAGTCGAGCAATGCCTTCTTGGCCTTACCTTATATTGCTGTTTTAGCACTTGCTGTTTCAGGCTTGAACGTATTAGCAGTATTGAGCCTTGGCGTGCTTATTTCCGGGGTCATAGGGTTTATTCAAGTAGACACCTATGCAATCTCAACCTTTGCATCTGATATTTACAATGGCTTCACAGGGATGCAAGAAATCTTGCTGTTGTCTTTACTCATTGGCGGCTTGACGGGCATTATGAAATCAGAAGGCGGGTTAGAGGCGCTACTGAAAGCAGTCAATGCTATATCCAATCGCATCGGTGAAAAAAGTCGTGCCGCAGCGGAATTCAGTGTCGCAGCTCTCGTCAGCGTTGCTAACTTGTTCATTGCTAACAATACCATTTCGATATTGGTGGCTGGCTCATCTGCGAAAGAAATCACCGACCAAAAGGGGCTTGATCCCAAAAGAACCGCCAGCATTTTGGACATTTTCTCGTGCATCATTCAAGGGTTGATTCCCTATGGCGCTCAGATTTTATTGGCGTCCAGCTTTGCCAAAGTTTCACCCATCACTCTCGTTGGTGAGATTTATTATTGCTGGGCTCTGGCTATATTCGCGGTAATCGCCATTGTGACAGGTTACCCCGCGATCAAATCCTCACGTGCACCAGCTGAAACAGCTACTGCACATTAAACTTTCCAAGCTAACAGCTCATCGCGCTGACACCCTTAATCGACAAGAGTGTCAGCGACTTCATCTTTTAACGCTCAAGAACTGTTGGACTGTCCCAAAACAGAACATCAGGGTTACCGGCACAGTCAAACTTAGCCAGATGCTCTTTTGGACCTAGGGTTAAAAGACTTCCTGCATTAGCATCCCATTGAAAACCGCATCGAACGCCTTCTATGTCAGCAGCTAAATACTCCTTTCCAAGCGCCAAAACATCTCCAGGGTTATTACAGTCAAATTTAGCCACGCGTTCCTCTTGATCCAGGGTTAACAGGTCTCCTTTATCCGCATCCCACTGCAACCCGCAACTTGACCCCTGAATAAAGGTATACACTTGATTGCCGGTTACCATCATAGGGTCTGCACTTTCATTACAATCAAACTTTGCTAAATGCTCTTGAGATTCAAGCGTGGTAGGGGTTCCCGCATTTACATCCCACTCTAACCCACAGTTCGTATCGTCTATACGGCTAAAAATACGATGAGTGGTCACGGCAATGGATTGCTGACTGACTTCTGCTGGATCAATTAACGGCAATCCATCAAGCGCCCAGTGACGATCATTAAAGGCGTCCATAAAATATAATATCGTCGGAACAATGAAGGTCTGAGCAGGCAGTTCGTATAAGCCATCAAAGGCTTTACTTACCCCTGATGCGTAAGGCTCTTCAGGAAGCGCTAATGCCTTATTACTGGCAATAAAAATCGTTTTCTCATTCGTGGTTTGCCCTCCATGATGCTTCCCACGTCGGTCACGCCCATGATCGGTTGTCACAAGCACCAACCAATTTTCCTGTAACTCGCGCTCTCTTAATTCGACTGCATCTAGTAGCAACCCTAAGCGTTCGTCGGAGTCTAAAATAGCCTTATCGTATTCTTCGCCAAACCCCTTTGCATGACCCGCAATATCGGGGGCATCCAAATGAATAAACATGAAATCAGGTGAGGCGCTTTCTAATACCTTCTGGGCAATTTGGGTGTAGTTGGCATCATTCCCCCCCTCTGCATGTGCGGCCATTAGAGGGACATCACGCGCAAAAAAATGACTGTGGATAGGCTTCCATGTTGAAAAACTGTAGATTTGAGCGCCCAACCTGGACTCATGAATGTATCGAAAAATGCTCGGCCAGCTAGCATTAGCTGCGCCGTCGTCATTCGAACTGATCCTATGTTTATTTCGCCAAACGCCTGTCAGAACCGTTGACCAACCAGGGCCACTGACCGTTCTTTGCTCAGATACCGCCCCTTTCACGCCTCCAGTATAAGCTTTGAGTATCTTAAGGCGATCGAAATTAGGGGTATCAAGCACCTGCATTCGCTCAAGCTGAAGGCCATCAATACCGATTAATAACGCTTTTTTGCTGAAGCTGCTATCGGTTTGTTTGCCGTAGGCGTTCATCATCAAACATGAATAGAAAAGCAATAGGTAAGCGAAAAGATGTCTGTTTTTATTGAGCATGATCCATCCTTGGGTAAACTCAGATAATGGGGTGTTCTCTCCGTTACTTCTACTTCAAAGTTGCCGTCTGTGGTTGATGCATACCCAGCCTCAAACACAAGTCATCCAAGTACGCACTATTGCTAGGTTTACAAATTTTTATGAAGATATTCTTACAGCGTCCTCTACTTATTTTCACCTATTAAGCAAGCAGAGGTTATCCTATAAATTGACTTAGAGAAGAGCCGGTCTCGTGGAATTCATATTATTACTTTTTATCATTGGTGTGATCGGAGCATTTGTTCGCCAATCGTCTCGGATTGACTCATTGGAAAAACAGCTCCATTTTGCCGAAAAGATGATCCAAACCATCTTGCAAGAACGCTCAGAGAAGCAACTTTCTAGGTTTAGGCGCGTCCCTGGTTGGGTTAGGATGGCTCTTCCAAAGGGTACGTGCATCATCTGATGATATGAGATGAGTGGTTAAACATCGAAAAACCTGATAGCGATTAATAAACTATGCCCCTAGAATGGTTTATTACCAAAACAAAAGATAACGGTATAAATAATATTCTCGATAAACTCGCCCCACGAATCATTCAGAAGATTTCTTCAGGAGCAATACGTGCTTTATGCCATTTTTTCAAAATTACTCACTAAATTCAGAAATTAGATCTATATACATGAGCCTTACAATAAAAAACCCCGCTGCGAAATGAGTTATGCGTTCAAGTTCGGAGCACAACACAGGATTTTTTAACGCTCATGTTAAGCACATCTCACCTTACTACAGACGTTTATCAACGATCTGCCTCAACACAAGCTGTGTACCAAACGGCTTTAGAGCGAATGGAACGAGTCAATACCATCATTGATCAAACCAGTGGTTTCACCTCAACCCCCATGAGTGTTGATCCGGAATTGAGTGATGATGCTACGTTATGCTTAATTCGAGAGGGTGAGTACGATGTGGGTTATGTTTGTACAAAATCCCTTTACGTCATCCATCATGGTAAAGGCTGTCAGCTGTTATATACGTTTGCTCGAACATTACCCAAACTGCCTTACAAAGAATTAAGCGAGCGATTATATCTAAAGCAGTTGCTGCACCTTACTTTTCAACATGGCCCTTCGTGCTACTTAATTGGCCAATTGAACGAAGCCAAGAAAGAGTACCGTTCCTCTTGCAATGACGATCAAAACTTACAGACGCTCTTTGGTCGCGCGGTGGACCATTGGCAACTTCATACTGTCAACAAACATCATCGTGTCGACTTAAATGCTCAGCTTTTTGGTTTTCTTGGAACGCCTCTCACGACCACACAGCTATCGCCCAATACTCAAACCAGTTCGACGACAGGCATCTGTATTCCTTTGGGCTTACTGCCCTTTTCTCGCTGTTTGCTTCATGCCTGGTTTCAGCACATTGCTGTCGGCCACACCCGAAACAGCAGCTATGCACCTTAGGTCTTGTTTCAAAGCCAAAAAGACGTAAAATTTGGTGCCATCTAAAGCATTAATGTTGTCATATCATGCCCGTCACTCAAGATCAGTCTCAACTCTCCGATTCATCGCGCCCTCTATCTGGGCGCATGATACTTGTTACGGGTGCCAGCCAAGGCATAGGAGCAGAAGCAGCTATTGCCCTGGGTGCAGCAGGTGCAACCGTAGTGTTGCTCGCACGCAACGAAATGAAGCTGAATGCGGTATATGACAAAATAGAGACTTTGGGAGGGCCGGAACCCATTCTTGCCCCTCTCGATTTAATCAAAGCCGATGACGACAATCTCTATCAACTAAGAGACCAGCTCAATCAAATCCAAGGGGCGCTTGATGGCGTGATTCATTGTGCTGCTCAAGTGGGCCCGATCACCCCTATCGCCAACTACAACCTAAACAGCTGGAATGAGGTTATGGCGATCAATTGCACAGCTCTTTTTCGTTTAATTCACGTGCTATACCCTCTGCTGGATGCTGCCAAGCAAGCCAAAGTGATCAGTTTTTCAGATCGAATGAAAAAAACACACGCATTTTGGGGTGCCTATACAGCATCAAAAGCCGCCAGCGATCGGCTCATTCACACCTGGTCAGAGGAATTAGACAACACTTCCTCTATTACTTGCCACAGCATCTACCCTGGTGCTCGACGTACACAACTGAGGGCTGCAGCTTACCCCGCAGAAAACCCTGCAGCCGTCCCCACGACAGAAGCATTAGGCGCAGCATTCGTTGAGCTGATGACAGCATCTAATGTCGATACTCAGCTGGACTGGTCACATTTGGAATGATTGTTGATAGATAAAGGGCTGCCAACGCTCTTTACTGACGCTGGCATGCCATTCATTCGCCTAACATCTGGCAATAGGAGATACATCCATGAGTGTACAAGGAGGAAAAACGGCACCGTCAAAGGTGACACCTTTTTCCGCTTTCGCTCCTGAACCTACTATTAGTCAGAGGCAGGTGTACATCGCTAATCAGCAATTGCAACGACACCTAGATGTCGAGCGCCTGTTAAACGTTTTCTTCGATCTCTGTAATAAACTGACGGTAGTCGATGGCTTAGATCTGATTGTTCCTGAAGGCGTGGGCCCCAAACTGCGACTGAACCAAGGCGATTTAACCCAACATAAAGCGAAGTACAATCTTTCAATTGATGGAACGCCTATCGGCATTCTTTCTTTTCATCGGCGCAAGCGGTTTCGAGAGCAAGAACTCGCTAATTTAGAAACACTACAAGGCGCTTTGATTTACCCTCTGAAAAACGCCCTAATGTATGAATGCCTGTTACGTGAATCTCAGCTCGATCCACTCACTAATCTCGGAAATCGCAGAGCATTCGATCAACATTTCGAACGCGAATGTGCAATTGCCAAGCGGTATCAGTCTCCCCTATCTCTTATCATCTTTGATATTGATCATTTCAAACAAATCAATGACCGCCACGGCCATAAAGTCGGCGACCTCGCATTGATTGAGTGCACCAAACGTCTGCAAAAAGGCGTTCGTCAATCGGATACCTGTTTCCGACTGGGTGGAGAAGAGTTTGCGGTTTTATTACGGAATACGGGGCTAGACCAGGCTAAACAGGTTGCTGATCGGACATTGGATAAAATCCGAGCCAAGCCCCTGAATATGCCAAAAGCTCGCATCAAGCTGACGTGCAGTGCTGGTCTATCAGAATTCGAAGGTGATCCCTCTAAATTATTTGATTTTGCTGATCAGGCTTTGTATATCGCTAAATCTTCTGGCCGAGATCAGGCCCATATCGGTTAACGATTAATCTTTAATCAAGACTAACCGCTAACACCTGAAGGGCTAAACCCTCATTTAGACAGGATTGTCGATGTCAATGAACTCGACTTCTAATCCAAAATGCTCGGCTAGATGATTGCCCAATGATAAAGCACCATACCTTTCGGTTGCATGATGACCTGCCGCTACATAGGTAACGCCCGATTCTCTCGCTAAATGCACCATTGGTTCGGATATTTCCCCGGTGATATAAACATCTACACTCTGAGCAATGGCACGCTCAAAATAAGATTGGGCGCCTCCAGTGCACCAAGCCACTTTTTCAACTTTATAAGCGCTGTCCAATGGTTTTAGACTGCTTTGCCCAGGGATGATCAGGGGCTTCTGCCCTAAGTCCTTAATTAATCGGTCTTCAAGTTCGGATAGGGTTAATGGGCGGTCAAAACACCCTATATCACCCGGATCATTCGGCTGTCCAGGTGTTAAATGCCCTAACCGTTGAATACCGATACGTTGCCCAAGCTGAGCGTTGTTGCCAAATTCAGGGTGACAGTCGAGCGGAAGATGATAAGCAAATAAATTTACGCCAGCTTCAATCAAAGCACGTACCCGGTGGTATTTGGTTCCGGTGATGTTTGGCTGCTCTCCTTTCCAAAAATAGCCATGGTGCACCAAAACAGCATCGGCTTTTTGCTCGATTGCCGCATCTAAAAAGTCTTGGGATGCCGTTACACCTGTAATCAACCGCTGAATGGTTGATTTACCCTGGATTTGCAGGCCATTAGGACAATAATCTTTGAACATGCCCGGCTTAAGCAGTTCATCTAAATACCCTAAAAGCGCTTCACACTTAATGCTATTCACGGGATTCTCTTGCTCTGGCTGATTTATCTCAGTAAGCTTCTAAGTTTAAAGACCCACTCTGAACATTCAAGCCTCATGCATCGATTGAATCACTACCTTACGCCCATCACCCTTGGACTTGTCATTGCGCTTTGGGTATTACAACTCTTTCCTGAGTGGTCACCCACCACAAACTCGGAAGCTCATAACAAAAGTGCTCTGGTGCACTCTTATTCAGAAAGCGTCCGAAAAGCCGTTCCTGCTGTCGTCAACATTTACACAACCAAGATACTCAGACGCAATTACCACCCTTTACTGGATGACCCCTTCTTTTCAAGATTCTTTAACTTAAAACCCACACCTCGGGAAAAAGCAGAAACCAGTCTGGGGTCAGGTGTCATATTGCACCAAGATGGATTCGTCATCACTAACAACCACGTAATAGAGGGAGCTGATGAAATCCTAATTGCCTTACAAGATGGCAGATCAACCAGTGCGAGCATTGTGGGTACCGACCCTGATACCGATTTGGCCTTACTGAAAATTAACCTACCGGATATTCCGAGCATTCAAATTGGCCAAGATGAATTATTAAACGTAGGTGACGTAGTTCTAGCCATTGGCAACCCATTTGGCTTTGGTCAAACCGTCACGCTAGGGATTGTCAGTGCAACTGGGCGCAATCAAGTCGGTATAACGGATTACGAGAACTTTATTCAAACCGATGCCGCTATTAACCCTGGCAACTCTGGAGGGGCACTCATTAACACGAAGGGGGAGCTGATTGGCATCAATACGGCCATTATCTCGAAAAGTGGTGGTTCAATGGGCATCGGATTTGCGATTCCCGTTCGGAACGCATTAAGTGTGATGGAACAACTAGCAAAACACGGCAGAGTTATTCGGGGTTGGTTAGGCGTTTATTCTCAACCCCTTACCCCAACCATCCGCAAAAACCTAGAACTCCCTGACAGCGTTGAAGGCCTAATTATTACCGACCTAGACCCGAAATCACCCGGTCGGGCAGCCGGCCTGCAACGAGGAGACATCATTACCTACATTGATGACATCCGTTCTGCCGATGGGCAGAAAGTGAAAAAGTACATTGCACGCTTACAGCCAGGCGAACAAATTCGAATCAATTTTATTCGCCAAGGTCAAGGGTATCAAACAACCGCCCAGCTAACCGAAAAAGAATAAGGGAATATCAAAAAAATAGGGAGCTTTGCTCCCTATTGTCACGCATTTAAGCCCTTGTAACTTGTATTCTATTTTCCACCAAGATAAGCGTTGTACATCCACACCATCTTTTCCTGCTCAACGATGTAATCACTCATTTGAGAAGCCGTGCCTTCATCGTTCAAGTCAGCTGCCATGGCAAGGATATCGCGCTGTTGTACAAGCAGCGCTGTAAATGTGTCAATAATCGCTTGAACCGACTGTTTGCCATTTGAAATATCTTTCGCTTCTTTCACATCCGTCACTTTTGCATAATCAGAATAGGTATGCAGGGGTGTTTTACCCAGAGTCACGATACGCTCAGCAATATCATCGACTTTGGTCAATAAATTGTTGTATAGCTCTTCAAATTTCACATGAAGCTCAAAAAACTCAGGGCCTTTTATGTTCCAATGAAACCCCCTAACATTCATGTAAAAAAGCTGATAATCCGCAAGTAACTTATTTAATTTTTCAGCCAACTTACTGGATTTATCTGTATCCAAACCGATTTGATTAACGCTCATACTTACTCTTCCTCCAAACAACCATTAGAAATCAATGTTAAGACTAAAGAATGTGTGGTCATGGTACGATATAAACCCAATGGGGGAATCCAATCACCCGTTCAAACGCTGCTTCAATGCCGCCTGAACTTTTTCAGCCAGAAGATCTGGCTGAAATTTGGAAAGAAAGTCATCACAACCGACTTTCTTAACCATCTGCTCGTTAAAGCTACCGCTCAACGAAGTGTGCAACATGACAAACAAATTTTTCAAGCGGTCATGTTTTCGTATTTCTGTTGTTAATTTATATCCGTCCATCGCGGGCATTTCAGCATCGGTAATCACCAAGACAAACTCCTGGCTGACGTCCTCAAATTTCTCGGCTGCATTTAACAACACTTGCAACCCCTGAAGCCCATTATTGGCTTTCACCACATGAAGCCCTAGATCTTCTAGTGCCCCTGCTACCTGGTTACGAGCCACCGATGAATCGTCCACAACCAAGACATGCTTACCTTGAATGACGTGAGTTAATTCGGTATCGATGACTTCTTCTGAGACATGGGCATTATAGGGCGAAATCTCGGCAAGAATTTTTTCTACATCAATGATTTCAGTGATGCGATCTTCTACTCGGGTAATCGCGGTTAAATAGTGTGAACGGCCCGCACCTGAGGGAGGAGGTAATATTTCTTCCCAGTTCATATTGACAATACGTTCTACATTTCCGACCAAAAATGCTTGAATAGTGCGGTTATACTCTGTGACAATGATGTTCGAGCTCTCCTCAATCTTCAGCGTTCCCATACCTATTGCTTGTTTCAAGTCCACTACTGGCAGGGTGTGACCCCTAAGATGGGTAACGCCTTTTACCACAGGGTGACTAGCGGGCAACGGTGTTAACCTTGGCAGCCGCATAACCTCTTGAACTTTAAATACATTGATGGCAAAAGCTTGTCTCCCTCCAAGATTAAACATCAACAACTCTAGCCGGTTCTGACCAACCAGCTTGGTACGTGCATCAACACTCGAGAGGACACCGCTCATGACATAAACCTTACAAAGCCTCTCATTCAGTCTAGTCGAAGACTACCATCCATAAAGCCTATCGCTTTATTTCTATACAAGTCTATTTACCCTTAACTATCAGGGTGTTAGTTAATTAAAATGCCATTAATACTGCTTTTCAGAGAATACTTTGCACGGATTACACTTTAATGCTGACTGGCTTAGCTAAACTCTTACATACGGCTAGGAAGGCGGTAAGCATGCCCGAAGAAACCCCGTTGCTTGCTCGACAACCCATTTTTGACCCTAAACTCAGCATTTGGGGATACGAGCTATTGTTTCGTTCAGCTGAAAACAGCCTTTCTGACATCGGCGGAGACAAAGCCACATCAGAAGTTCTCTTAAACACCTTTGGAGAAGCGGGCTTAAAAGGTGTAGTGGGCGATCACGTTGCCCTGATTAATTTTACACGCAAGCTGCTGTTGGATTTACCCCCCTTCGACCAGAATCGTTACATTATTGAAGTACTTGAAGACGTGGAAGTGGATGAGCACATCATCACTGCTTTAATGAAGGCGAAAAAGATGGGGTTTAAAATCGCCCTCGATGATTTTATTCTCACGCATAACACGGCTGCCCTGCTACATCTCACCAATATCATCAAGATTGACGTTCTTTCCTCTTCTAAAGAAGAGATTGAGCAGTACGCCCAATCGTTTATTCCCCAGAAAATCGAACTGCTCGCTGAAAAGGTTGAAACCTATGAAATGTTTAAGTTTTGCAAGCAGTTAGGGTTCAAGTACTTTCAAGGTTATTTTTTAAGCAAACCCCAGATCATTAAAGGGCGTAAGATCCCAGACAATAAAATGGTGATTCTCAAGTTACTCCGAGAACTCCAAAGCCAAGACGCCAATCCTCAGCGATTGGCGGATATCATTGCCCAAGACCCGCAACTCAGCTATAAGCTTTTGAAAATCGTCAATTCAGCTGCCTTTGCTAGGGTTAGCAAGGTAAGCTCTTTGTTACAGGCCGTTACCGTGCTGGGTCTTAACAACATTCGTAGCTGGGCTAGCTTAATCGCGATGGGCAACCTGGAAGACAAACCTGAGGCCATCCGTTTAAATGCAATGGTCCGAGCAGCCATGTGTGAAAAACTTGCGGATTGGATCCAACCCGATGAAAAACACAGCTTTTTCACCGCGGGTTTATTTGCCAACCTGGATGCTCTGTTTGACCAGCCATTGGCCGATCTCATTAAGTCTCTGGAACTCCCGAATACTCTATCAACCGGCATTGTCTCCCACCAAGGTCCTCTAGGATTAGCACTGGATACAGCCATGGCATTCGAACGGGGCGATTTTGACGAACTTCCCCTACAGCTACTGCACAAGTATGGTTTGGGTACAGATGAGCTTAACGAGGCCTATCAATACGGTATCCACTGGGCAGAAAATGCACTGGCCCAAGCACAGTAGATAGAAAATTGTCTATTCCTTTACCCTTCACTTATATCCCCTGCTTGACGCTTAATTGACTCATAACCAAAACTCACACAGGCTGGTCATTTAACGACTAGCTGAGTGGCTAGTGGTTATTTTTGTCTAATTCTATAAACTGCGCGTCACCTTCTAAGAGCCAAGGAAAAGGCTCAGGTTATCACCAAGAAGGCTTTTTGCCGCTGTACCCCAATGCAGCGGTTTTTTTATTTTATAAAGCTTAGGTTGCTTTCCCTCCATGAGGCGATGAAACGCCCCAACCGTCATACATTTCTTACTTCTATCAAACCCATAATTAGACCTACAAGGCCAGCAGAACGGATACACTTCATAACGCACATCATTTAGGAAAATGTCTACATGTTTACTTGGTCTTATACCGAAGTCGTCCAAACAAACGCATCTCCCAAACAGGTATGGTGTTTATGGTCTGCCGCAGAAAACTGGCCTCAATGGGATAACGAATTGGAATGGGTAAAATTACACAAATCCTTTTCAAAAGGCTCCACAGGAACCATGAAGCCTAAAAATGGACCTGTCGTTTCATTTGAAATAACCAGCATTAAAGAGAATCAGCAATTTATTAGCTGCGCCAAACTTCCCCTAACAAAAATGTCCTTTATTCATGCTTACGAAAAACAGCCTGATGGAAGTAACTGCATTGTACACACAGTTGAAATGAGAGGATTGCTTTCTCCCATTTTTGGAAGAATCATTGGCAACAAGATTAAGAAACACTTAAGAGCTGCCATGTTAAAGCTCTCTGATCATGCAACAGAACAATAGACGAAGGCTTTAGCAAATCACTGCAGCCTGTAAAAATACTGCGAGACAGTTAAAGAGGCTCCGTTGCAAAAAATTATGAGACTTTATAAGCCTCAGGCTGGTAAGAGAAATTGCAGGCCAAAGTCATGGCGCACAAAAAGCTATTAGAGACCCCGTCGTTTTTTGCAACGGAGCCAAAATGCAGCATGTTTAACTTGTTGACAGGCTTAGGCATGCCCAATGGAAGAATGGTCTAATCCCGCACAAGAAAGCCTTGTGTATCCATTTCTTAAATGCCCCCTAAAGATTTATGAGGCCCAAAGTTCTCGTAGAAGATACGCTCTTCAGGCACCTCCATTTCAACCAGTTGGTCTCTTATGTATCCCATAAAAGGAGTCGGGCCACATAGATAGAAATCACCGTTTTTTAAAGGCAAATCGGACTGAATGGGTGCCAACACCATGTGTCCTACATGAATCCGGTTTCCTACTTTTGCATTCGAGCGATACCAGCAATGAGTTTTAATATTCAGCTCTTTAGATAAAGCCTTTACTCGATCCTCAAAGCTATGTTCTTCCGGCGATTCACAAGCGTGTAAATAGGTAATCGGCTTTTCATATTTTTGCTCGGCTAAAGACTCAACTATAGCTTGCATAGGTGTCAAACCCACACCGGCTGAAATCAGTGTGATGGGGGCATTGCGATTTTCAAAGCAAAAATCTCCCGCTGGTGCAAATAACTCGACCTCATCACCCACCGCTAAACCCTCAGTTAAAAAATGAGAGACTAGCCCTGGGTGTTTTTGCCCTTCTTTTTTAATAGAGATTCGATAAGCTTTGCCATCAAATTTATTGGATAACGAATATTGCCGAATTTGCTGATAGGGCTTCCCTGGAATGCTGACTTTAATACCTAAATACTGCCCTGGCCGATAGGACATAATGGGCTCACCATCAACCGGTTCGAAATGCAAGCTGGTTACCCAACGCGATTCTTTTTGTTTGTTTACCAACCTGAAAAGGCGAGCCCCCTTCCAGCCACCTTTAGATTTTACGTGTTCCTCATAAATTTGCGCTTCACGCTGAATAAAGATATCCGCCAAAAACTGGTAAGCCGCTTCCCAGGCAGCTTTAATATCTGAGGTAAAAGCTTCACCCAACAATTCTCCTAAGGTTTCAATTAAGTTTTCACCCACAATAGGATAATGTTCGGGCTGCACATCTAAGCTGGTATGTTTGTGTGCAATTCGTTCCACGGCTTCCGTAAGGTTTTCTGGCGTTTCAATATTCATTGCATAAGCTGCAATGGCATCAAACAAAGCTCGAGGCTGATCGCCTGATCTTTGATGGCTTGCATTAAACATATGCTGTAACTCAGGGTGATGTTTAAACATTCGCTTATAAAAATGTTCGGTAATACCTACACCTTTTTCCACTAATGTTGGAATGGTACTTTTCACGATCGAGATCTGTTCTGCTGTAAGCATCGTATTTTACCTTTTACTGAGTATGCAGACTGCCTTATAAAGACTATTTTCAACCCAAAAAGTCAGCCGGCATTTTGCTGTCACTGATTGCTATTTAAAAACGAACTCGTTCAATTAGGTCATCTTCAGTCCTAATTCATAATGACCAATAAGCCGCAAGACATAACCAATTTTTAAAAGCGTTGCGAACGTCAAAACTCCCAAATGAGCAAACAACTGTGCCCCCAACCCAAATGCTTCATGAAAAGGATAAGCAATCAAAACCGAGACCGATACCCCCAATAGACTACAGGCCAACATTAGGTCACCTACCGTCTTTGCCAATACACTATAAGTGGTCGACGTTGATTGATCTTGAAAGTTGTTGAGAACTGAAAACAGGTTTGGGGAAGTTGAATTAGCCATCACAAAATACCTTCTAAGGCACACCATGGAATTACAATTGGGTGTCTTAACCCAATCGGAGCACTCTAGAATTGCACCTACTGTGCCACCTTTGTTTTTATTTAATATTCAATATGTTACAGAGTTTACAGGAGGATATAAGGTCATATTGACTCTACTCTACCTAGGTTAATTTGACCTAGATGATGTCATAATAACATGCTAAGCTGATCGCAACTCAATACCTCTAGGTACAACCATGTCTGGAAGTCTCAATCACCAAAACCTTTTACAGCTCTGCCTGAATCTAACGGAGAGTCTTCCTAATCAAGATCGCTTCGAACGCTTATTAGCAACGGTACGGCAAGCAATTCTCTGTGACGCAGTGGTTTTATTAAAGTACAACCCTCAAGGAGTGCTTAGGCCTTTGGCTCAGGCAGGACTGACTCCAGATATTTTAGGGCGGCAATTTAAGCTGGAGGAGCATCCTCGATTACGCTTAATATGTGAGGCCAACGCCCCCACTCGATTCCCCGCCCATTCAGAGTTACCCGATCCTTACGATTCCATGCTCTTAGCCAGCGAAGGTAAATTACCCATTCATGCCTGCATGGGGTTACCTCTCGTCACCCGTGACGAACTGATCGGCGTGCTCACACTGGATAGCCTCAATGCGGGCGCCTTTAATGAGATACCACAACGCACGCTCGATCTCATTTCAGCGATGGCCGCTGCCACTTTGCAAACCGCTACGCTGTTACAGCAGTTAGAGCAACGTAATCGCCTTGATCAAGCACTCCTTCGTGAAATGAATCAAGAAGCTATTCAAAAAGATGGCGGGCAGCTTATCGGTGACAGTGAAGCCATAAAAACCCTGAAAAAAAATATTGAGCTTGTCGCTGCAACCGATTTCAAAGTGTTGATTGAGGGTGAAACAGGCGTAGGTAAAGAACTGGTTGCTCGACATGTGCACCAGTTATCCACTCGAAATCATCGCCCGCTCGTCTATGTGAATTGTGCAGCCATACCCGAGAATTTGATTGAAAGCGAACTCTTTGGCCACCGTAAAGGTGCCTTCACTGGTGCTCATCAAACTCGCAATGGAAAATTTCTTTTAGCCGATGGTGGCACTTTATTTTTAGATGAAATAGGTGAATTACCTTTAACCGCACAGAGTAAATTGCTTCGGGTTCTTCAAAACCAGGAAATACAGCCACTTGGTCAAGATACAGTACAACAAGTGGATGTCCGCATTATTGCTGCTACAAATCGTGACCTTAAAGCTGCTGTTCTAAAAGGTGAATTCAGAGAAGACTTATACCACCGACTCAGTGTTTATCCGATTCATATGCCACCACTGAGACAGCGCCACGGCGATATCAATCTCCTTGCGGGTTACTTTACTGAAAACACCAGAAGGCGCATGGGACTCAAGCAGTTGACGCTGAGTCCTGAAGCGCTGTCCGCACTCAGCCGTTATACCTGGCCGGGTAATGTTCGAGAATTAGAGCATGTTATTAGTCGTGCTGCTTTGATTGCAAGCTCGGCCACTCCATCGCTCATTTCTAGAATAGAACCTAAACATTTGGGCTTAAATCCAAATCAAACCACCATAACCATTCCAACGATTGCAGAGGCATCACTGGATATTCAACCGCAACTTTCGCTAAAAGAAGCTACTGAAGCCTTTCAACGTCAATTAATTTTAAAAGCCCTCAGCCAACACAATAATAACTGGGCCGCAGCCGCCAGAACGTTGGATATAGACAGGGCTAATTTGGTACGTCTATCAAAAAGACTCGGCATTCACCAGAAGAAACTCTGGACACCGTTGGGAAATCAGCACTGAGGCAGTCCCCCTATTACCGATAAACATTATTATCGGAAATATCCTAAAGAGCAGGGCCATCTATGTTTTTGCAGCGGAGCAGTCTATACGTACACATCGACTTCTTTATAGATCCCATCTTTACATTCATAAACTTCTGTATACTTGTTAAAGACAACTTCAGCTCTTGCTTCTACTTGAGCACAAAATGATTCCGTAGCACCTAGTAGTCCAAGCTTTTTTGAATTAACAACAAACTCCTTGAAATAGACAATATCAGAAAAATTTTCTTGTGTTAGATCATATTTTCCTATGTCCCGAGCAAACAGATCCCCACCCCTTCTTATTTCTATGTATTCAACCATTAAATCTCTAATAGAGGAAAATTCATGGTTTATACCAATGCGACTGATAGCAACCGCTATCTTATCTTTTTCGTTTTCGCTTAACTCGGAGCTTGTAACGACAACGCTACCCATTTCATCAGTAGAAAAGTCCCATTGTTTTCCAAGACTTTCAGGAACCTTGTCCACGACCACTTTCTCTACATCTTGCATTCTTTCTTCAAGATAATTAACTTTACTGGGTAACTCAATAAGAAAGATATCAAACATTCTTTTTGTATTTGCTAATTCAACCTCTTCGGAATCAGGTTTACCTGGTGTTCGGATATAAAAAGCATCATAGTGTTGACGTTGATTTCCTTCAGGCTCTCCAGCTTTCGTATCTGCAGGGGTCAAAGGCTCTTCTTGAGTGATAATACTCAGTTGATCCCAACGTTCGATTCGCCCTACACTCTGTAGCCCGACAGGTCTACTGAACGACATGCCATTCATGTCCATAATTGTCCCTAGATTTAGAACTACTAGAACACAGTATCGACCAATTCAATGTAACCTTTACAGCCACTATGTAATTATGCTCGACCCCAGTAAGAGTGGACACTTGCGTGAATGGCTAGAGCGGTCAATTTACAACATAGATAACTTGCTAGGTGAACCAATTACGTCAAATCAGCATTTCCGATAATAATGTTTATCGGAAATATCAATTATACGTAGCGGCAACAAATGAACTATTGATTTAGTTTGGTTACATCTATAGAAGCTGGTTCAAATGTTGAGCACGCACCCGCCCAAAGTAAGCGAACGCCATCGGCATAGTGGGTTCACACATACACCCGCATTAAGCTGGATCGAGATATAGAAAAATGGCGTTTTTTTTAGCTAAAAGTCCAGTCAGGTACAAAGCGTGATCATCTTACAGCCAATTTTCCAGGAATTGGTCATAATAAGCCCCCCTTAATTGATCAATTACTGTATGTACTGTCACCCATGAAAAAGATATTACTTTTTGCCTCAATTGTTACGTTATCAGTAAGCCAGGGCTCTATGGCTAGCACAAAAAGCTCTCCCTATATCATTGGCGGCTCCGATGCCTCTTCAGGGAAACCTTGGATGGCCAGCCTAAGACGCAAAACAGATAAAGGCTCAGAACATTTCTGCGGAGGTTCGCTGATCGCTCCTCGCTGGATTCTAACGGCAGCTCACTGTGTACGTGACATTGAGCAAGCAAATAAAATTGAAGTTGCCCTAGGTGGTGTTAAAGAAGATGCGAGTGATGCCAAAGAAAAGCTACTTGCAAATAAGATCATTATGCACCCAAGTTACGATAACGATAGCGTGAAAAATGATATTGCTCTAATTCGACTGGCTAAAGCGGCATCTGCTAAGCCTGTAGAGCTAGAAGCCCAAGAACCACCTGCGGGCACACCGATGGAAGCTATAGGCTGGGGGCTTTCAGAAGCCACGCCAGAGCTTGCAGCTATACAACTGAATACTGGTGACGAATACCGAATATTCAACTGGATGGAGGTACCCAAAAATGGTTACACATTTACCCTCGACCCCAAAATGGCATTAGAGAAGTTTTTCAAGCAACACACGGCTTTGGAAAAACAGCTTAAAGAGGGCAAGAAACCTTGGGAAGAAGACAGTGTTTGGATGAGTGGACCTTTGCTTACTGGCAAGTCTCCCAAACAACTTCAAACCTTGAAGTTAACTACGCTTAGTGGCGATACCTGTGCACAAGCTTATAGGAAATTCTCAAATCAAAGCATAAATGAAGATGTCTCGTTTCTCAGATCAATGTCGACAGATGAGATATCCCTGCTTCGTAATGCTTTTCAAACAGAAACCAGACCATATATGAAAGGTCATTTGTTTAAGATGCTATTGTCTGTAACAAATATAGAAGACTACAAAATACTCTCAAAGAAAATGCTTGCTGACATGCTCGAAGGCTTTGAGCAAAGAATGCATCAAGACCAAATATGTGTACAAGCTACTAATGTTGCAACCGTATGCAATGGAGACAGTGGTGGGCCGCTATTTTATAACGAAACCCTCTCAGGGGTTACTAGCTTTGGGGTTATGGGCTGCCCTGCCGGAGGGCCTGCTATATATGCTAAAGTCTCCCATTTTAAGACATGGATCGAAAAACAAATGGCAGCAAATCCTGCTCCCAAAAAGGGCTCATCCAGCAAAAAGAAAGGCGGTAGTCTTAGCTGGACTTTCTTAAGCCTTTTATTGCTATGTTTGCCTGTATCTCGACGTAGAACCTCTGCAGTTTAAAAACTGGCTATTCAGATCCCTAAAACGCAGGGGTCTGAACCTTCCTACCTTAAACGGATCAATCGGTTGCAAAAACGCTATTTATTCAGGCATACCCAAAGCTAAATAGAAAGAATAACCTACAGGAGCGAATGACGTAACTGTTCTCAGGTTGTGTAAACAGCTTCAACAGCCTCTCTTCTCGACACATTAAGATCATTGATATTCAGAGTCCCACTACTTTGCGCTCATCTTCAAAATCCCGACCTAATCAGTGTACGAAAGAGGTTCGTTAAACGGACAGTTTCACAACTACCCTCTAAGCCTGATAAACCGTTATTCATTCTGTCTCAAATAGACGGTACGATTTGATTCTCATTGAAGGTCCCTTAAGCTTACACTATAAGTATGAAAACACTGCTTGGCTACGCTCCGTTGCTCAACTGATAAACTAGACCCTCTGATGAATCCGGGGAATTCCTTCTCATTAACAAATTCAAATATTAAATAATGAGCATACCGCATACAAAGGAAAACAAATGTTTAAAATAACTACATCTTCGATTTCAACTCTATGTTTAATTTTTCTATTTGGCCTCTCTTCCCAAGTAAATGCTCTCGGCGGAATCCATGAGACGCTGTACATTGGAGGCGATATTGTTTACCCAGAGTGTACCAAGGGCACCTACATAATAACGGGGCAACTTTACAGCGGAAAACCCATTTATAAAAGACAAGGTGGCAATTGTCGTGGAAGAAGCGGCTGGTATTTATATATGAACAACGGTCGTTAGGCGATTTCTTTTGATGCCCCAATGACTAACCCGAGCCATGGCGTCACTGATGGCTTAGCTTCTGAATGGCCCTGGGATTCAGTCTGGCCCGGTGGAGCGCTTGTTACACCTGTTAATCAAGTCAATATTGGTGGAGATATTGTTTATAAAAGTTGTACCAATGGAACCTTCATCTTTATTCATAGTGTAATTAACGGTAAACCAATTTATAAAAGAGAAGGAGGTGCCTGCCGAGGAAGAGACGGCTGGTATCTATATTATAACAACGGTCGCTGGGTCATCTCTTTTGATGATCCACTCGTTTCTCCGAGTCATGGGGTTACAGATGGTCTAGCTGCAGATTGGCCTTGGGATAACATTTGGCCAGGTGGTGCAATCATCTCAATTAAGTAAATGGAATTAAAGGGGCTCCGTTGCAAAAAAACGACGGAGCCCCTGAGCCGGCAGATCCACTATAGTCTTAATCAAAACAACATAAGTGATGTCATCATAAGTCATGACTTAATGATCCAAGTAAGCATCAATTTCATGCATCTGACAGACGCTGTACAAAATGAAGTCTGCCAGATGGATTTTACAGACTACAAGCAATCAACCGTTCCGACTGATACATAATGCCTTGGCAGAGACACCATGTTGATTAGAGCTTCCGCTCAACACATATTTCCCATTTTGTTGCGTAATCCGAACGGATTCCGCTCCCCCACTAAATGCGCCTCTTACTTTCTGCAAAACACAAATACTTGTTTGAGTATTCGTCATTGTCACGGGCGCTTGGCCTTGACTCCACTCAAAAGTCACATGAAGATTACTGTCTTTACTGCTAATACAATTTGCATTAGCCGAAACTCCAGTTTGACTCGATATCCCGCTTAATATCCATAGATTACCAGAATTAGTGATTTCAACCATTTCACCTCCTCCCATAAACTTGCCCGAAAGGCCCGTGAGGTAACAGGTGTTACTTCTACTGTCTTTCATTATAATCGGGAGTTGCATCATTTGGTTCCAGGTATAGTCTGCTCCAAGAGTGCCGCTTTCCTGATTTTCTATGCACATTGCCCAGGCTTGAATCCCTTCTTGATGTGAGGAACCATTTAAATAGTAATAACCATTTAAACGTTCTATTTTAACTGACTCACCTGCGCCTCTGAACTTTCCTGAAACCCCGGTTAAATAGCAAATACTATTGGCTTCAGATTCCATGAAACTGGGTTGCAGACCTTGCTGCCATGTATATTCTGCTAGGGGCCAAGCAAAAGCAGCAAGTGGTGCCATTACCAGTAAAGCGAGAGCATTTTTCATTGCGTCCTTTCCTCTTTTTATAGAACACAACTCAGCTTTCTATATGCGTTTGTAGTACTGATCTAAATAAGTATCAGATATTAAGATCGCAATCCTATTCGAGATGTTTAGTTAAATACAAGGGTATTTAATAAACAAAAGAATCCTGATCGGGAACTCACTGATACCTAAGGATTATAAAGCCAGTCTCAAGCCTATTTTATGTTCAGCAATCCCACCTCCAACTGAATTTCACTTGGGTGCCTGAGTGTCATGATCAAACCCAGCGGCTCCATTCTCTTACATTCTTGTTAAGCTGCGAGAGGCTCACCCAACAAAGTTAATGCGAATCACTTTCATTTGCGTTAAATTTCGTATATAAATCACTTACAGACCCTGACCATTTTTATCCGCACGCATTCGATTGCCCCAATGATCAGCAATCAAGCGCTATCCGTAGATGTTCTAAACAGTATGGCAACCATGAACAGAGTTGATGTATCTTCTGCACCCATAGTATCAAGCCCGCAACGGACTACCGTTTCAACACAAAGCGGCTGTCAAGAGCCTCAACCTCACACGGCTCATTCTCGAAGAGGGATATGGCTTGGTAAACGAAAAGTAACGCCCTCCCCCCTTACCGAACAAGAAAAGGCGTCCATTGATCGGCTTCAACAAGCTTTTAACGCTCAAATTTCCCTAACTAAGCGCACCCAAAAAGGCTACCGGTTCAAAGTGACGTCAGAGCAGTTAGGCCAGAGCTATCGATTCAAAAACCTGGAAGATGCCGAACACGTTTTATCAGGAGGATACACTCGAAATCGTAGCAAACCCTTGTCCATCATCGCTTCGCGTATTCCAAGATTTCGAGACCTTCACCAAATCCAATCACTTGGGACCGGAAATAAAGGTGCTGCCTTAGTCATTGACGGGGGAGACGATCTCGCAGTGAGCTTGGAAAACTCTGGATTACCCAGAAAGCTGGTACAAATTGTACAAGCGGGCGCTCTATACCCTGTATTCATAGGCTTGGTTCACAAGGGTTGGTCAGGGGCCAAAGAAGAAAGACTTGAGAGCCTTGAAGCTGCTGCTGAAGCAAAAGAAGCCACTGAAACTTTCCATCAAGATCTAAAACAGCTCTTTGCTTCTGAGCTTAAAGCCAAAGAAGCCATTTTTGCCGGGCAAGATGGGGATCAACTGGCCAAGTCGCTCTGCGAATTTTCTGCCTTCAAAGCCAAGTTACTCAGCACCTTCGAAGCCAGCATACGGCACCCTGATAATAAAGAACTGCAACAGACATTAGCCAAGCTCAAACAAACGCTTCACCAACAGACCTTCAAGCTGGATACATCGCATAATCATTCTGGTTCTTCTGAATTGAACCAACTACTAAAGGATCTCAATCAAACAGAACTCAATCCCTATCAACCGGAATGTCATGAGTGGCTTGAGCGTCTTGATCAGTATCAAGACCAAATGCAAAAACCTCTACTTGAAGCCATCGCTGAACGCGTAGGGCCTGCAATGACAGAGTCAGGGCTTGGTTCTATGTATTGGGGTATGGTTGCCTTTGAAACCCGAGCCCTCACGGATTTAGCCCTTGGTCATTCCGCCCAAAGCGTATCTCAAGTACTGAGTAGCATCGGTGACGGAGTCAATGCATTAGGGCAAGCCCAAATGGTCTTTGCCGGCTTATCCAAAACCTTCTTAGCAGCCAGAGAAGCTCAGTCACTCAACGACTGGATTCAAGATCTCGAGTCTTTAAAAAAACAAGATGGCTTTCATGACGATCAAATCAGTCGCGCAGTCAACATGCTGCAACGTTTCAAACTTCGTGAAAGAAACGCAGCTCGCTGGGATGCTGCGGGCAATGCCGTGCTAACCCTTGGGCAACTCTGTATGATTTTAGGTGGCCCCGCCGGCGGTGCTGTTGGGCTTGGGTTTGCAAGCTTATCGTACACAGGCGTATCTGCCACCATCGGTGGTGTTGCACTCAGCCAAACCATTGGCCAAATTTGGGGAGCCATGTCTAATATTGAAGAGGTTGAAGACCCAGAAGTCGATGACATTCATGCTGGCAAAAAAGATGAAGGCGCCTCTAGCTTAAACGAACTCTTCCAGAATCGTATTCTGAACCTTTTCAGCCTGGCACAGCAACGCGCTACCCCTAAAGTATGGTTAGACCTTTGCCTCGATACCATGAAACACCCCAATCGACTGCCTACCGATACTCTTTCAAACGTTAAACAGCGCTTTGCTAATGCCAAGTCGGATGAACACCAGTCGCTTTACCGAGAAGCGCTGGCCAACATGAGTAGCAACCAAATAAAAGCTCATGAACGCTTTGCTGCTCTATATAAAGAGCAACCCACAACAGCCTATCTCTACTTGATGGAACAACTAAAGTGCCTACAAAATGACGAGGATGTTTTGCTAGATTCCCCAAAGGATCACTTTGGGCATCAAGTTGAACACCTTTTCAGATTGGCCGACGATCTTGGAATTGGTCCTGAATTAGAAAGACGTGTCGTCAAAAAGATGCTTAATCGAACGCATTTATTGGGCTCAAAATTCAATGAGGCTTTAAAAGATCGTTACCTAAGCGGAATTGAAACTGAAAAAACTAAAAAAGCTTGGCAAATACCAAACCCTCTTTCCCCTATAACCAACTTGCTGGAATCTACGGAAAAAGGGCAAAAATTCTTAGAAAAGATCACCCCCAAGCTGCATTGGGGCCACAAAGAAACCCAGGTGTATACCTTTAATCGAGACCAGTGGCTTAACGATTTAAAACAGTTAGATCATGAACAAACGGATCTTAACCCAGCCTGGAGGTCACAACTTAAAGACATAGCCCACTCTCTCTTTGAAGCTCCCATATCCCACCATAAGGCGTCCTACTTTGGTAAAGATAAGCGAAATGCGCTCAGCCAAGCCCTTTTGAAGGTGGAAAAACCTCTGGTAAGATCATCGGCATTACGCCCCCTTGTTGAAGGCGTTCAGCGAGAAATGCACCGTTTGGGTTTAACCAAAGCGGCAATTAACCAAGAAGCCAGCCATACGCATCGACTGGGTATCAATACAAAACAGCTCGGAAGCTTATTTTCACAAGTTGCTCGCCACAGTCCAGAGCGTTTAGCTCAATTTAAAAGCAACCTAGAAACCTGGTCCACAAAAGCCTTTATTCAACAAGACGCCTTGCCGAATGAATTAAAGCACGTCCGTCAATATTTGTCTGAAACCATGCCTACTCCTAAGCTCATCGCGTCTGAGCTGCCGACTAAAGCGCTTAAGTCCTCTGTACAATCAGCTCTATCCGCCATGGTTACGAAAACAGAGAGCAAACAAGCCGCTTTCCAATTGGTCGCTTCTACTGGGCAGCATTACTCCTTCGTTAAGATGGGACAAGATCGAGGGGTGTTTCTAAGTGATCTCAATCGTGACTCTTTCGAGCTTTTTTCATCCACTGAAGAAGCCCTTAAATCCATAGACTCATCAAAAGAAAGCCGGTGGTCATTATTTGAAGAAGGCGGTACTCGATTGGAGATTTCTCAACGCCAAGCACTACTCTCTCTTACAACACCGACCCCAGCAATGCCTCAATATCAATTAGAGGACAAGCATGGAAACGAAGCACTGGGGCTTGAGCGGCTTCTGCTGAATACCGAACTTCTCAATACACTGGGGGGCACTTATAAAGGTCATGACATAAGCAATACTCTACCTTCAGCTTCATTTGACCCTGGCTCATTGACTTTAAACGCCGACCGAATCCAGCGCTGGTTAAGCCTCCAACCCAGAGTCCAAGGCACAGCCTTATTAAAAGATCTTGCCAGCCTCATAGGTACGACTGAAGCAAAGGCTCAACTCTCTCTAACTGGAGATCTTTCCAACATTGAAAGAGTAAGGTTAAGAGCGTCAGGAACACTTCAACATACACCTATTGAGCTGTCTGTTGCTGACCGAATCCGTCGTCAAGCATGGGTTTAAACGCTTAAACATTGCAGTAAAAAGGTCATTTGGCGTCAATACTAACGTGATTAAAGCGTGATGAGCTTGTCTCTTCACGCTTTAATCCTTTCCAAGATCTATACTGTTCGATATCAATAAGATACGTACAGCCAACATGATCCGACGCATCATTTCAACCATTACTCGCAGCGTTATTTTTCTCTTAGCTGCGTCACAGCCAGCGTTGTGGGCAAATGAATCGACCAATAATGCGGCTTCGTCTCAACCACTCAAATTGGTGACGATGGCATTTCCTCCCTATTCATTTAAAACTAAGGATGAAGTTCGCGGGATTACCGTCGATATCATTTCAGAAGTCTTTAAAAGAATAAATCGACCTATTGAAATTGACCTAATACCTTGGTCAAGAGCCTTACGTAATATAAAACTCGGGGCATCTGATGGTCTTTTCCAGGCTCTTCACAAGCCTGAACGAGAAAGTTTTATGGACTACTGCCAAGAGCCATTAATGCAAGAGCAAATTAAGCTTTATTCACTCAAAGAATCCACCTTTCAATTCAATGGCGACCTCAACAGTTTAAAAGGTCGTTCTATTGGCGTTCGACAAGATTTCAGTTATGGAGATACTTTTGATAAAGCGAAGAAAGAAGGCTGGTTTAACATAACTGAAAAAGTGGATGTCCGCTCGCTTTTATTATTACTGAATCATAAAAAAATTGAGTTTGTCATCGGTGATCGATATGGCGTATCCATGACTGCGTTTAGGGAACGTAAACGACTTCCAGACTTAGCGATCAAACCGTTTTCCAAACCCATTTCAGCAGTCACCTCATATTTTGCATTTTCAAAGGCCAATAAACTGCAACATCTTTGCAAACCCTTTAATCAGGCACTTACTAGATTAAAGAAAATGGGGACATATCAAAAACTGATTGATAACTGGGTAGAGAATTAACAACCTTATAAAAACCACACAATGAGCTTGAGAAGCTAAAAGCCTCTCAAGGTACAATGAGGTTATCTTTCAAAATAACTTTAAAGATTTTTCATGATCAGTGCTTTAGAACACACTTCAAAATCCAGGGGGTTAGGAATCAACACCTTGACGCCAGACCCCTGAGCGAGATCTTTTGGTTCTCCCTTCGTAGAGAGCATCTCGGTAAGCTTAAAGGATTTATTCCCTTGCGGTGTCATAATTTCCAACTCATCGCCCAGTTGAAATTTATTTTTCACGTCCACCGTCAGATAACCTTCTTTAATTGGCGTTTGCAGTTCACCAACGAATTGCTGCTGAGTACTGCGCGACGTTCCACGCTCATAGTTTTGGTACTCATCATGTACATGACGCCTATAAAACCCTTCGGTGTAACCACGATTGGATAGGTTTTCAAGAACGTCCATAAGAGAACGATCAAAATCTTCCCCTCTATGCGCACTGTCGATTGCTGCACGATAAACTTGTGCCGTACGAGCTACGTAATAATGAGATTTTGTACGCCCTTCAATTTTCAACGAATGAATACCCATATCAACCAATCGCTTCACATGTTGAATCGCTCGGAGATCCTTTGAATTCATAATGTAGGTACCATGCTCGTCTTCAAAAGCAGGCATGTATTCGTTTGGCCGTCCCTCTTCTTGCAGCAAGAAAATTTGATCCGTCGTGTTTCCTTGGCCTAAAGTTGAATCAGCTTTGCCTGGTTCCCAAACACCGGTATCTATTGCTCCAGTAGGAACGACATCTCCAGACATAGTTTCTTTTGCCTCATGGGCTTGATATTTCCATCGACAACTGTTTGTACAGGTCCCTTGGTTTGGATCGCGCTTATTTATGTAACCTGATAATAAGCAGCGTCCGGAATACGCGATGCACAAAGCACCATGAACAAAAACCTCAAGCTCCATGTCCGGGCATTGCATTCTAATTTCTTCGATTTCATCTAGGGACAATTCACGAGATAGGATTATGCGCTCTACCCCCTGACGCTCCCAAAATTTCACTGCCGCATAGTTCACGACATTGGCCTGGACAGAAAGGTGTACTGGCATGTCAGGAAACGCATCGCGCACCATCATAATCAAGCCAGGATCAGACATAATCAGTGCATCCGGCTTCATATCAATGACCGGTTTAATGTCTTTAAGGTAAGTCTTTACTTTTGAGTTGTGTGGCGCAATGTTGGATGCAAGGTAAAACTTTTTGCCCAAGTCATGAGCTTCCTCAATACCTTTAGCCAGGTTCTCCAATCCGAAGTCGTTGTTTCTAACGCGTAGGCTGTATCGAGGTTGCCCAGCGTATACGGCATCCGCACCGTAAGCAAAAGCATACCTCATATTCTTGAGCGTACCCGCCGGAGAGAGCAATTCTGTCTTCATAACCCTACAAAATATACTGAAATCAATGACCGGCGAATTCTAGCATAACTCACCAATGTTCATCAGTATCAAAGTCTGAATTGATTCTCATTAGGATAACGGTATAAAAAACTACGGATTGATTAGTCAAAGTTTGCTCTCAGGCTATGCTAAATAGCAGATGTCTAGGAGGCATACCCCCCCCACAGACAGACCTACCCTTCCTAGAAAATTGATGAGGTTACAATCGTGAAACGAATGACAACATTATGGCTGGGAATAGCTCTTACTTTATCAACCTTTGTATCTGTTCAGGCAGAAACCTTAAAACTCACCAATGGTGAATGGCCCCCTTTTCTTTCAGAAAAATATAAGCATTATGGTCTTGCTTCACACATTGTTTCTGAAGCGATGAAGCAACAAGGCGTTAGCGTTGAATACGGCTTCTTCCCTTGGAAAAGAGCGCTAACGCTTGCAGAGAAAGGAAGCGAATGGCACGGCTCTGTTGTATGGGGAGAAAAAGATGAACGCAAGGTTAAGTTTCTCTACAGCGAACCCGTGATTGTCTTAAACGATGTCTTCTTTTACCCGAAAGATAAACCTATTAAGTGGGAAAAACTAGAAGACTTAAAGGGAATAAGAATTGGTGCGTCCATAGGCTACAGCTACGGGGCAGAATTCGATAACTTCGAAAAAGATAAAACACTAAACGTTATTAGAGCCAAAGATGAAGTTATTAACCTTAAAAAAATCTCCGATGGAAAACTTGAAGCCTTTCCATGCACTTTGGAGGTCTGTATTGAGCTCCTCAATACCCAACTAACCGATATCAAAGACAAAGTTGGATATACCGATAAAGAGCTTCGCAGTACGAGTTATCACCTACTGGTTTCTAAATCTGCACCCAATGCTGAAGCCATGATCGATAAATTTAATAAGGGCCTAGCGGCCATCAAGGAGAGTGGTCAATACGACGAATTTATTAAGAGCAACCTAAGCGGCGGTTACGCTCCATAATAAAACCTTTAGACAGAGCCATAATACTCACAATCGTGTTATGGCTTTGCTAGCAATTCACCATCCAAAGGAATCGAACGGCGACTCAAATCGTAGTAACGGTTAAAAACTTCGAAATACCCTAACAATTTCTCAGCGGCTTCCCGATTACCACTTTGCAGCAATAGCGCAATCGCCACTTCAGCAGTACATAGATGCTCCGCCTTATCAGGGGATCTTAGCCGATAACCAGAATGTTGCTGTGGCTGAACAGCCAGCACAGGTAAAGATTGAAAAAAGGGGCTTAATCGAAACATTCGACGAGCTTGACGCCAAGTACCGTCCAAAATAATAAAAGCGGGTATTTGAGCATTATGATGAACGCTTGGAGGCCAACGATTCACCACACGGTGTTCATACCCCTCCCCATCATTGGGAAATATCAAGCATGGCTGGTATATAGGGCTATCGAGATGCTCTATTAGTTTGGGGTCAGGCTCCGTTCGATCCCAGTGAAATATTTTTGTATGTTGAGGGAGTACGTCGGCAATAAGCCGCCCCGTATTGGTTGGCTTAAAGGTCTCTTTACGGTGCATCACCAACCAAATTTCACAATTGGCTTGAGCAATGGCCTTAAAGGAACAAACACAATACCCTTCTCTCAATAAGCAATCTGAGCAACGCTTTGCGTTAGAGCCTTTCCCTAAAAAAGGCCTAGGAGATTCACCAATACCGTATGACTTCATCGCACTTCAAACAACCAAACATCTAACGAATAGGCATTAGCGCAATAGCGATGGGCTCACCACCCTGCTGTTCAAGATCGACAAGAACGCTTTGGCCTTCTAAATCCCCTTTATTAGGAGCCACTTTTCCAGTGCTGCTCAGACGAGCTGTCACAACTACCTTTTGCTGCTTGGATAAAGTAGATGTCGGCATAGGGCTGTCGGAATCGGACAAAACAACCTTTAAGGGAAAGGTGGGATTCATAATTTTCTTGGCAGCAACCGGCATAGGTTGTCCTTCTGGCTTAGCGTATACAAACAGCGTTTCTGTCCCTTTCAGCTGAATGTCAGCCTCTGCTTTTAAGAAAACCTCAACAGCTAACTGCTTACCCTTCACTTTTTCAGTGTTCATTTCTAATTCAGAGACATCTTCCCCACGCTTTTTCAATTCTTCGATGGCGCGTTGAATACCCCCTTCTAACGCTACCGCATTGCCTGACGAACCGACGAGTGACTGTAATTGCCGCCAATAACGAATGGCGCTCCGATATTGCTCTTGTGCAAACGCATCAATCCCTAATAACCCTATAGCCGTTCGTTCTTGTGGATTCAATTGAATCGCTTCTTTTAATGCAGCTCGACCAACGTCAGTCAGACGTTGGCGATGTTGAAAGAAATCGGCTTGAGCCAACTGAGCCAAGGCCATCGCTTTGTCTTCTTTTGCTTCAGGGGGTAATTGATCCACGGCTTTTCGAAAAGCATCAACAGCTAAGCCATATTCGCCCTTTGCAAAATACATTCGGGCTTGAATAAAGCGTAATTCAACGTCTTTTGGCGAACGCTGCAGCTCATGTTCTAAACGAGCAAACACCTCTTGAATTTCCGTCGAATTTAGCTCTCTTTTCGCTGAAGTTTCGAGAAGCTGTGTTAAGTGAATTTCATTGCTTGAACCAATTTGGTAATACACTGTGATGGAACCCAGCACCAACACCAGGCTCATTAACACCAGCAATGCTAATGAGGGTTTCGAAGCGTTTTGATTTGACTGGGCTTGATCTGTAACACCAGGGCTAGCTTTCACACCCATTGCTTGGTTTATTTGAATAGCGTCCACATCTTCTGCCATCGCGGTGACAAGATCCGTTTCCAGCTGTTCAAATTGTTTTGGACTCAGCTCTCCCTGTTCCAAACGATTTTTTAACTGCGCTACCTCTGATCGATAATGTTGTACATTCTGCTCAGCGCGATCGGAAGCTTCATACTGCCCTTGTTGTTTTCTAGAAACAAACCTAGGTACCCATAATAAAGCACTCAACACCACTCCAACGAAGAAAAACAAAAGCCATAACCACATAATAGGAACGTCTCTTACTGGGAGTGTTGATCTTGGTTATTCGAGGTGTCATCCGACAACAACCGGTGATAAGACTGCATATTGTTTTGTCCTGTTTTCACCGATACATCGGTAGCCGCTCTTTTTCTCACGATCACCACAACCCAAATCAACATAAGAAGCAGCAGTAAAACCAGAGGGCCAAACCATAAAAAATAGGTGTTGGTCTTTACGGGCGGTTCGTACAGTACAAAATCTCCGTATCGTTGCACCATAAAACCTAAGATATCTTGATCCGTTTTTCCGGATTGCACCATTTCATAGAGTTCTTGCCGAAGGTCCTGAGCAATGATCGAATCTGAGTCAGCAATGTTTTGATTTTGACATTTTGGGCAACGTAACTCTGATGCCAACTCTTTGAACCTCAAAGCCTGCTCATCGTTATCAAAAGGGTATTGATGCCCATCAACAACGGCATACAGCGTAACGCTCCACATAGTGCAGAAGGCAATCAGCAAACATCGTTTAATCATTTGCCAGCACCTTATCCATTAACGACGAAGGTTTCATCAACTGTTCTAGCCTTGGCTTTAGCTGTTGCTCCCACACTTGTCGGTCCACCAAACCAACGTGTCGATATTGGATGATGCCTTCAGCATCGACTACAAAGGTTTCGGGAGCACCAAAAACGCCCAGATCGATCACCAGCCGACCCTCGGCATCATAGAGGTTGTATTCGTAAGGATTGCCTCGATTCAGCAACCACTGCTGAGCGGCAATCGCATCATCTTTATAATTCAGCCCAACGATATCGAAACCGGCTTTTGAGATTTCATTCAGCAAGGGGTGCTCAATTTTACAGGCTGGGCACCAAGTTGCCCAAACGTTCAACAAATACGGCTTTTTAATTTTAATGTCTTTATTGCTCAGTGTTACTCTTGGCTCTAATAAATTGGGCAACTGGAAATTTGGGACCGGCTTCCCGATCAAGACCGAAGGCAGTTCTTGTGGGTCTTTTTGCAGCCCAAAATAAAGCGGAACACCCAGTGAAAAAATAAACAAAAAAGGTGCAAAAAGCAGTAACCGTTTCATTGTGCCACCTGTGTAACCAAACCAGCTTGAAGCAACTTAGGTTTCCGAGCTCGATAACGTGCATCCATTAAAGCTAAACCTCCCCCCCAAGCCATAAAGATTGCCCCAAGCCATAACCAACGTACCATAGGTTTAATGTGTACTCTGACGGCCCAAGCGCCATTTTCTAATGGTTCGCCCAGGGACACATAAAGATCTTTAAACAACCCAACATCTATATCTGCTTCTGTCATGACATTTCTTTGAACCAGATATTTACGCTTTTGAGGATTTAAAGTAGCCACTAAATGATCATCGCGATACATGCGAATATGACCTTGATCCGCAACAAAGTTGGCGCCACGCATAGCGGTCACCTCAACCAAATCTACTCGGTATTCAGCGACTTTGACGCTTTGTCCAGGTGATAAGCGAATATCTTTTTCAACGGCATAATTTGCAACAACCGTCACCCCTAAAGCCGTCATGGCAACGCCCAGATGAGCCAAAACCATTCCTTTGTAGCTGCGACTGGTGCTAACCCACCCTTGCCAACGTCCGCTTGATCGATTGGTTTTATCCCAAACATCAACCCCTGTCGCTGCAAACACCCACGCACTGACCCAAATGCCGAGTGATACCCAGATATTAAAACCATCACCATAAAGAAATGGAAACACCAGACCTAAGACCGCGGTCACGAGTAATGTCCACCACAGTTTTTTATTGAAGCTTGACCAAGGAGTATTTTTCCAACGAGCAGCCGCGCCAATACCCATAAGCAACATCAATCCAATCGCTAATGGCACAAACATAAGGTTGAAGTAAGGTGGGCCCACCGATATTTTTCCTGCTCCCATCGCATCAACCAATAAGGGTGCTAAGGTTCCCAAAAGAACGGTGCTGGTTGCCGCTACGAGAAGGAGATTATTTAAGAGAAGAAAGGACTCTCTCGATGATCCTGAAAAGGAAATTTGGCCGCTGACTTCGGGCACACGCAAAGCATAAAGTAACAAAGCCCCACCAACAAAAACGCCCAATAGCAGTAATATAAACACGCCTCGCTCAGGGTCAGTTGCAAAGGCATGTACAGAGGTCAGCACCCCAGATCGTACCAAGAAGGTACCGAGCAGACTTAAAGAAAAAGCAAAGATTGCAAGCAATAATGTCCAACTTTTGAAAATGCCTCTTTTCTCTGTAACCGCCAAAGAATGTATAAGGGCGGTTCCCATTAACCAAGGCAAGAGTGAAGCGTTTTCAACGGGGTCCCAAAACCACCAGCCACCCCAGCCTAATTCGTAATATGCCCACCAACTACCGAGTGCAATTCCTAAGGTTAAACATGCCCAAGCCATATTCGTCCAAGGGCGCGACCATTTTGCCCAGGCAGCGTCTAAACGACCCGACCACAGGGCTGCGATCGCAAAGGCAAAGGCGACTGAAAAACCAACATACCCCATATACAGCATCGGAGGATGAATGATTAAACCGAAGTCTTGTAGCAATGGATTGAGGTCTACACCGTCTTTAGGAATGGTCGGCAATACCCTTTCAAAAGGGTTGGACGTCAACAACATAAAGAGAAAGAAGCCAACGCCTATCATCCCCATAACCGCTAATACACGCGCCAACATATCTTGCGGAAGGGACTTTGCGTTAAAAGCAACCGCTAAACTCCAAAGCGTCAGCATTAAGATCCATAACAACAAAGAGCCCTCGTGCCCACCCCATACAGCAGAAACCTTGTAATACCAAGGCAAAAGACTGTTACTGTGATTTGCAACATAGGCAACTGAAAAGTCATCAAGAACAAAACAAATCGCTAAAATCAAGAAGCCCGCTATCGTCGCCAAAGCTTGTCCGACACAAAGAGGTTTTGCGTACCATTGCAAAACATCATCACGCCTAAAAACACCAATCGTTGGCACCACAGCCTGCAAGAAGGCAAACATCAGCGCCAACGTCAAAGCATATTGACCAAGCTCAGGAAAGTACAATGCCGACATATGTTGTTCCTATCTTTCCCTAATATCGTGCTGATTCAAGGTTGGCTTTACCTTCTTTATGAGCACGCTTTAAAGCATCGGCCACTTCAGGAGGCATATAGGTTTCATCGTGTTTTGCGATAATGGTAGAAGCATTGAACAGATTATTTTCCAGCCACTTACCTTCAGCTACGATGCCCTGCCCTTCTTGGAAAAGATCAGGCAAGATGCCATCGTAGACGACGGGTATTTCAGCGGCTCCATCCGTTATCTTGAAACGTACCTGTAAGGAATCATCAGCCCGCTCCACACTGCCTTGCACCACTAACCCGCCAGCACGCACATAAGTGTTGTAAGGGACTTTGCCATCGGCAATTTCCATCGGCGCATAGAAAAAATTGATATTCTCAGAGAGGCCATACAGAACCAAACCCAGAGCACCTGATCCACAGAGTAAACCGAAGACAATAATGAAAAGACGTTGTTTACGTTTGGGTGTCATAGGCTTTTTTCCATCGCAGACTCATTAGCGTGAGACTGCATCGCTAATCGTTTGCTAATTTGCTGCTTAACTTTCCGTCCCTGACCAAGTGCACTGATGACATTCCATAAAACAATCACCAGCATGAATGCATAAGAGGACCATACATAGGGAGCATGACCACCCATCGCAAGAAATTCACCAAAACTAGAAAAGTGCATACCCAAGGTCTCTATATCCATTTCAAGCACGACCTTCTTGGCTCAACCAATCAGCCACCCAACGGGTTTTGTACTCAGACTCTAAAATATGATTACGCGTGCGCATGAGAATAAGACCGACAAAGAGCAAATAGAAACCCAGAATACTGATCACCAAGGGCATAAACATGGTCGGCGCAATGCTCAATTTACCAGCAAGAGAAATAGACGCCGGTTGATGAACGGTATTCCACCATTCTACGGAGTACTTAATAATCGGGATATTCACCACTCCGACAATCGCCAACACCGCACTGGCATTCGCAGCCTGCCTTGGATTATCAATAACCGTTTGTAAAGAAATAACGCCCAGATATAAAAAGAAAAGTACCATCACGGAAATAATTCGGGCATCCAATACAAACCAAACGCCCCAAGTAGGCTTACCCCACACCGCGCCCGTCACAAATGCCAACAAACAAAAGCTCGCGCCAATAGGGGCAACGGCCCTTGCCACCCAGTCGGCCATTTTCATCCGCCAAACCAGAGAAACAACTCCCGCAATCGCGAGGATCAGGTAACCGCTTTGCGCGATGATCGCAGCGGGTACGTGGATGTACATGATGCGATAGCTATTGCCTTGAAGGCGCTCTTCTGGAGCAAACATCAGCCCCCAAATCAGGCCAATTCCGATTAGAGCGGTTGCCAACACTAAGACATAGGGCAGCCAACGACCACTGATTTGGAAAAACCACTTGGGCGACCCAAGTCGGTGATAGAGCCTCTTAAGCGATTCCCACATGCTTACGATTGCCTAATACTTTCAACGTTGCAGGTTAATAATGTCAATTTCAAACATTCTGGGCAGCATTCTATCGGGTTCAGCGATGAGTCGCCAGTGCGCTCCTTGGATTACTGAGTGCTTGAAAGGGATCTCTCAACGAGACACACTAATACGCAAGGCGACAGAAGCCATCAATGGTGATACGAATAAGGTAAGGGCCAACATTGCCCCCAGCAACGCGAAGGGTTGCGCAACTGGTAACCCTTGCAATTGGCGTACAATGATCGAACTACCAAAGATCAACACCGGTATGTAAAGAGGCAACACCAAAATGGGAAGGATCAAACCGCCTTTCTTAAGTCCGACCGTCAAAGCCGCTCCAACGGTACCAATCAAACTTAAAATAGGTGTCCCCAGCAACAACACCGACATAATCAGCACCCCTTGTGAAGCCGGCAGTTGTAACATCACGCCTAATAAAGGCGAGATCAGCGCCAGCGGCAACCCTGTCACCAACCAATGAACCAACGATTTAGCAAGCACCCACCCGAAGATGCTATGAGGGGAAATCAATAGCTGTTCAAGAGCCCCGTCTTCAAAATCCGATCGAAACAACAAATCCAACCCCAACAAGGTTGAGAGTAGTGCCGACATCCAAAGGACACCCGCCCCCATTTGACGCAGCAATTCAGGGTCTGGTGCTATTGATAATGGAAATAACCCAACGACAATCCAAAAGAAAAACAGCGGATTAAGAAGTTCACCTTTGCGCCGATAAGCCAATAAGAGGTCTCGCCACATCATCGCTTTCATAAGGCCTCCCCACTATGACCACTTATGCCTTCATTGGCAAAGGCCTCAAGTTTTAGACTCTGCCAAGGCAGCGCGAAGCTTGGCATTTGGTGTGTCGTGAATAAGATAGAGCCTTGTTGATCAATGTGGCTTTCCATGCGCAGCTGTAAAAGTTCAATTCCTTCAGCATCCAATGCAGTGAAAGGCTCGTCAAGCACCCAAAGCGGGCAGTTTTCGACCCAAAGGCGCGCTAAGGCGATACGACGCTTTTGCCCAGCCGAAAGCTGTCCAGCCAGAGAATCAGAAAAACCAAAGAGCCTCACGGCTTTCAAAGCCTCCAATAATACCGAGTCACTGGGAGCGCTGAGACTTGAACACTGAACTAACCAGCGGAGGTTCTCCAAGGCAGTTAATTCTGCTTTCACACCCGGCTGGTGGCCGATATAGAGCAACTGCTGTCGATACGTTTCTGAACGCTGAATGGTCTCTCGGTTCCAATAAATCGATCCATCAACATCGGAGTTCAATCCGACCAAGGCCCTTAAAAGCGTACTTTTACCGGAACCATTACACCCCTCGACTCTGACCAACTCCGAGTTTGCGACTTTAAGACTCAAGCCAGAAAAGAGCGTTCGGTACTCGCGCTCGCAAGTCAATGCTTGTACATCCAACTCAAAGGCTTCATAGGGCTCTATTAAATCAGCGTCACGCGGGACCGGAGAAGCTAGCTCCACCATAGAGGCTTGTATCCATCAATAAGTGAGTTGGCCCACATTATATCGCTGCTGATTCAAAATCTCACCCGAGTTCTGAATTGGGCATTGCTCCCTTTAACGTTTCACTGAAAGGCAAGCCAATAGAGGTTTGTCGTGGCCTCATCGAACCAGACAGTTAATTGAAAGACAAATGATGCCAGATGATTGGCTTCACTGGTTGGCCTATCACAATGACCCGGGGAAGATTCCTTAAATACTCACCCCTTACTCAAAACTGCCACTTGAAATCGGACATGATGACTACTCAATGGATTTTCGAATAACCTGCTTAAATGTAGGTTTTTGCAACGGAACCCCCGCAAGACAGTCAGCAAAGGTTTTTTGCCGAATGATCGAGGAATAAAGGCTTATTAATTACTATCATGATTGATGATAATTAGAGCTTTTTGAGTTGATACCGTGTTTTCAAATTTGTACAGAGGGTTTTACGTTGCGGTCTTGCTCGCCTGCAAGTTAGCGCTGGCTGACAGCAACAATACCGTGAGGCTAACCAATGGAGAGTGGGCCCCTTATACTGGAGAAAACATCCCTAATCAGGGCGTAATTACTGACATAGTTTCAAAAGCCTTTGAGGCTGTGGGCTATAAAGTGAAGTACGAATTCTTTCCATGGGTCAGGACAATGGAATTGGCCAAGAAAGACCCAAAATGGGATGGTACCTTTCCATGGGTTAGAAATCCTAAAAGGGAGAAAATTTTCTTTTATAGTGACCCTTTAATAGTCATTGGCGAATACTTCTTCTATCGCAGTTCAGATAGCTTTGACTGGTCAGAATACAACGATTTAATAAATTACAGAATTGGGATGACCAGGGGATACACTTATGGTCCAGAATTTATGAAAAGCGTTAAAGAATTAGATCTTGAGGTTGAGCTGGCTTCAAGTGATTTGATTAATATAAATAAACTAATAAGAAAAAGAATTGATTTATTCCCAGGTGCAAAGCAAGTGATTCTAAATTTGCTTAAAGGTGAGTTTCATGAAACCAAACTACCAATAACCTATCATCCCAAGCCGATACATACAGAGCCTTATTACCTCCTCATTTCAAAGAAAACCAAAAATGGAAAGGGCATTGTATTAAGTTTCAATGAAGGCTTGAAGTCCATAAAAAAATCAGGCCTCTATAAAAAGATACTTCAACAATAGTTAGGTTTGCAAAGCCTATATCGCTAATTTTGGTTTATGGCCCCTAGAGGGCACAGTTGCAGAATATCACAGCTGATACAGACCACTTCAAACACCCAATGGTTGTTATACCTCTATAAAAGAAGGCTTAGTTTAAACCAGCACAGGCAAACTGCACGGTATCAGTCGATTCAAATGCAAGCATCATTGGTTTTTCTGCCCGCTACTATTTCAGCACTATCTCTCAATATTAAAAGCTCAATTTTTTTGCACATTCTCTAATTAAGATCCAAGCTGATGGCGCTGTATGACCTATTAATCCAGGGTTAATTTGATCATGTATGCGTTCAATATTGAGCTTCTGGTTAAAGCTTGTCTAGTTGAAGTTTATACAGTCCTTCGAGCTAACAAAGCTGAGCACATTAAGCTAACACAATCGTTTTAATTACTTTGTCATTACTCTGTTCTTTCTGAAAGGTCCTCGCATGAACAAAGCCATATCACATTTAGTTAAGAAACTCTCTATTCTCACCCTTGGCGTAGCAATACATACTCAAGCTTACTCTGAAGGAAAGTTAGTGGGGGTTATTAGTGTTGATTGGGAAGGATATGGTCACACAAAGTACAAAGCATTTAAGCTTGATTCAACAAACAAAAACATTATTCGCATGAAAAAATTCAGAGAAGATCACCCTAACATAGGCCTTCTTCAATTTCTTAATGCTGCTTACTATACAAAAGATGGTGCTGATCACAGCGAAATCAGTGCCACTATTTGGTCAGTTCTCAAGTCTATTGATGAGCATGGGTTGCACATACATGGTTGGAAGTCATTGGTAGAAGCCAGTGGCGTTAGCTTTAGAACGGGCCCACTGGCGCATAAAAATGAACCTATTGATATGGATGAGTGTCAACCCCCTGTGGATTGTGGCCATACAGTCAATATAGGCGCCTATAACAAAGAGGAACTAAAAGACATCGTTCGCTTCAGCAAAGAAACCCTTGAAGCGCAAGGATTTTCAGAACCTGTTAGCTTTAGAACGGGAGGGTGGCTACTGAATTCATCTCTAGTCTCTGCCTTATCTGAATCTGGTATTCGTTACGATTCATCAGCTGTCCCACCCGAGCTTTTTAAAAAAAGCGACCAGGAGAGAATGCCAAACTTGTATAAATGGGTACAAAGAAAATGGGGGGATATCGATACCACCACTCAACCCTATACTATATCGAGAGAAGGGGAACTAATGGTCACTGAGATCCCAGATAACGGCATTCTCGCAGATTATATTACAGGTGAAGAAATGTTTGATGTATTTAAGAAAAACGTCGAGCTTTTCAACCGCAACCCAAGTCAAACGGTATATATATCCATAGGGTTTCATCAAGAAACAGCCGATAAGTTCCTTGACAGGATAGATACGGCCATTCGACTTATCGAAGCATACGCTGAGGAACATGACCTCCCCTTTGAGTGGGCTCAACTCCCCATCAGCAATTACCTTGAAGATTAAGAAAATACCTTCAAGGTAATAAAGGGTTTCGTTAAACTTTCACCACTTGATATAAAATATGACTACCCCTCAAAGAGATGTTTCGGTACTTCTTCTGGGTAGGGGTTTATACATAGTCGGTTATGTAGTGGTTGGTACAGAACATGACTGCTCCATGGAGACTTAGCTCCAGGAGTTAATAAGGCTTCGCGTTTAAAAGAATTACCAACTTGATAGATACGGTAAATTGGGGCAGATCAATTCCATCCTTGTGAATGCAACCCGAAAATTTCAAACAAGGAACTTAGTGATAAATGCGTGTCATATTCGACACCGATTGCCTAAAACATAGAGAAAACAGGCTACCGGAGATTGCAATTCAGATCTTAAAAGATCTTGACTTTCATACTTCTTCCATAATTATATACAACGATAAAACGTGCTTCAAATAAAGCAAACACTCTGTAGATAAACAAAAAATCTCTACTAGAAAATACACCTTATTCTGATCATATTCATCCCAATAATACCGAAGGATGAATTTACCGAGACAGGACCAAGAACCAAGGATTCAAATGAAAACTTTGGAGATAATACAAACTCATTAACCATCACTTTCAAGTGTGGTTAATTTTTTGATAATAATTTCTAAACAACCTCGCATATAAAGGTCTAATAAAATGAATAAACTAACAATCTTCACTTGCTCACTATTCAGCGTTGCTCCCATGGCTCATTCAGCATTAGATGTATTAGTAATTATCGATACAACAGGAAGCGTCGGCAAGCTATTACCAAACTGGAAAAAAAACATGGTGGAAAAAGTATTATTACCTCTTAAAAACACCAACAAGAAAATCCGTGTTGCTCTCGCATCTCACGAAGACTTTCCGTTTAAACCTTATGGCAATAAAGATGATAAAGCCTATACCATTCAACAAAACTTTACGGAAGACTTGTCTCTTTTCCAAAAGGCATTAGAAAATCTTAGTACTGGTAGCGGCATGGACATTGCTGAATCCCAAAACGAAGCTATCTATCAAGCGTGCACCGGAGCTGGCCGTGATTTGAATGGTAATGGCAGTTACAATGACTCAGGAGATATAAAACCTCATCAAATAGGCTTCAACAGCATTACTGAGTCTATTATCATGCATTTCACATCGACAAAAGATTTCCATAACGATGGAGCTGTAGAGCCTGATTACCCATTCGCAGGTGTTGTCAATCACCCAGCAACTACTCAAGATGCTGAAGATGCTATGGTTCTTCAAAAGACAAGATATTTTTCATACATAACAACGAGTTTAAGCAGATCAAACTTGGATGTTGCTAGTAACAATAACCAAGATATTTTTATGCGCAGGCGAGACCACATGGGTGCGACCGCACCAGAACGCTTGGCAAAGTCAACCGGGGGAGCTGTGTATCACATTGGTAATGATGGCTCCAAGCTGGAAGAAGCCATTAACAATACAGTTGAAATATCCAGACTTTGTCCTGTGGGAGAAGAACCTGTAGAATTACCTTTCGATGTTATTTGTGTCCCTATTGATGAAGTAACACCCTCGTAAAGTTGATACTATCAGGCTCTGACCGCTTAAAAATCAGATGCTGAGTGATGCCGTCTGATTGGCGCGAGTTTAGGTAGCCAGCTGCAATAATTTGCTGCTCAGTGGCTCCGTTACAAAGCATCTACGGAGCCTTTGACTCCCAACATATAATAAAAAAACCTCTATGAATAAGAGGATTAGTCCGTACATAATGCAAGCAATAACTCCTGCTGCACCCATCCATATAGAGCTAATCTCTCAATCTTTCTGAGAGTTTCTTCATCCAACACTGCACTAAGATGGGATTTTTCATATTCATTTGACATAATACTAATAAGCTGAACACTATTCCTCTTTCCTTGAGATTGCCGTATCTTCACTTAGTGTTTTTGAGTAAAGATTAACCGCTAAAAAGTCATCAACAACAAGCCAATACAATTAACTCAAAAGGCTTATAAAACACGCATTACGAAAGGCACCGATATAAAATTCGTATTTGAAACTTCCCTTTCTCCCCCAGATGGTTGTTCGCAAAACGCCCACATTGCCATGAGATTTATTGCTAAACATCGTACGAAAGAAGGCCAGAAAATTTTGAAGGGGGATTATGCCAAGCAAGACTTAGCTATGCAAAGGCCAATCAATTCGGGCATTCAAAGTTTCAACCATCAAAGGCGTTACGAACAAAAAAAAACGAGTGCACATAAATATGCGGAGCTATGCCCAGGTCAGGAAAGTTTAGGAATAGGGTATTTTGTCTGCATTTGTTTTTAGTCTGGATGTGACCACCACTGTCTCAATCGCAAATGTCCCAACAAGCCCTTTTCAAACTGTAAATTAAATCGTTTAAGCACTTAATAGACACTTTTATGCGCCTGTTTGGGTATACTTTTTGAATATTCATTACGCATTAAAGATAGCTTTACATTTAAGAAGCTAATTTGAAAAAGTTTTCTATAAATCCAGAGGCTGCTTTTTGCACGGAAGCTCAGCATGAGCATAATGGTTTTACGCTGATCGAACTCGTCATGGTCATCGTTGTTCTTAGCATTATTGCTGCATTTGCGCTCCCTAGATTATTTGATTTCTCACAAGATACAAGAGTTGCCACTGTTGAAGGCATTGGCGCTGCCGTTCAATCCGCTATGTCCATTGCTCATTCTAATTGTATGGTGGATCCGGCCTGCGACCCCAATTCTTCATCAAGTTCGACTACTCTCGAAGGCAAGGTTGTCAGCATGTCAAACGGCTATCCCGCTTCCAGTGCAGCGGGTATAGGGGCCGCTGTTCAAATAGAGAGTGATAAAGTGACTATTAGGTTTGAGCCTTTTAGCCCATGGAATTGGACGGTAACGTACGTATTTTTTATACAAGAAGATTGCAAAGTCCGTTATGGAGCTCAAATGGCTGTGGTTGAAATCATTACGACGGGGTGTTAATGGCAACACCAGAAAAAATTAACTTTCATTAGAAACCGAAATCTTCTAACCAGTTTTTCTTGCCTGGCAGGGAGCCTTTAACTTCTATAATACGCTCGACATGGATGTTGAAGTGACGTAGTGGCTGGGCCGTCCATTCTCATGCACCAAATGAGCAATCTGTTTTGCTTCGCGATTTTTCATCAACAAAGTACTATTGCCCTTTTCTACAAGCACTGAGTGCCATGGAGTTACCCAGGTATTCATTGCCTTCAATAACATGATGCCCAATTTGCTCGAACCTGGCGGTTGAGGATGAATTGAAAGTCGTACAGTGCGTGGATGATGATGGGCTATCAAATTACCCCAGGCTTCTGAGCGTTGCATAACAGCCACTGCTCTCGCCTTGCTAAGGCGTTGTAAGGCAGACTTGCTCATATTGTTTAAACAGGAATCTTCCACTAGGAATCGCGTTATACCGCAATATAGTTTTTTTTGGTTCTCGTTAGAGGTGATTTCCTTGCGTAGCACAGAAAGCGGTCGTGCCCATTCTTCGACAAGCCATGTGCGCTGCGTATTAAAATCCACCCGATGGTATACATGACCTAACTGGAATACATCGATGCATGACATTTGTTCCGTATTGATCATGTCGATCAATCCTTTGGTGTAGTCATGAATCGTGGCATCAGCCACCCCGATCAAATCTCCAAAAACATGGCCGTCAGAACAGATCAGTACTCGAGCACCGGGCGCATAAATCTTTTTAATGTTATCGCACAGCTGCTTTAAAAACCGTAATGACATGCGCTCTGCCATATCTGGCATTGTGCCCAGCACCTTCTCTGAGTTGGGAGATTTACAGGGAAATGCGGGTAATGTCAGCTGTATTGTGTCGCCGGCTTGAACTAACCTGCTGATTTGTTTCTGTTGAGGTAAATATTGGTGCTGTACATTGGGGTAAAGATCGCGTCGATACTGTAGCAATACATTCAGTATATCTTGGGTGATGTTGGCAACGGAGTTCTACTGAATCATGGTTTTGGTACTCCAGTCGTATATTTCACCGGAAGAGCCAATAGACCACGTGCCAACACCGCATTTATCCAGCGTAAGTCTCTGCTGCTGCAAGCCAGCTGAATGTTGGGCAGGCATTCTAAAATAGCCTGGAGGCTGACTTCGAGCTCCAACCTTGCTAATCGAGTGGCAGGACAGTAGTGATGGCCATAACCAAATGACAGAGGCTTATTTCGTTTTCGCGTTAAATTAAGCTGATGGGGACAACTGAATTGCGCAGAATCGTGATTGGCTGCGTTAAGTCCAACGATCACTGAGTCACCCGCAGGAACCGTTGCGCCCAACCATTGCGTTGACTCAGGAAAAAATCGCCATGTGCTGAACGCAAAGGCGCCGTCGTACCGAAGCAATTCTGTTATTGCTCGGTCAATATAGACTGAATCTTTTTGTAGTTGTTTGGCTTGTAATTGTTTGAGTTGCTCGGGATGGTGCAGCAACGCCAGCAGAGCATTGCCGATTTGGTTGGTCATCGGCTCCTGACCTGCAACCAACAATTGAAATAACATCGACGTGAGTTCGTCACGGCTTATCTTTTTACCGTCATAGGCTTTGATAAGTTGAACGATCAATCGATCGGAATCGTCGCCTCATGATTCATCAATGACGGTGTCAATGTACGATTGCAACTCAGTTAATAGCTCAATGTACGCAGCTCGCCTTCCATCATGAGGGCCAACAGGCTGAACGACCTTACACCAGACAGGCTTGAATTCTGAGCAGTGCTTGTCAGAAAGTCCGATGACCTCGCTTAATACACGCAAGGGCAGTTTTGCTGCAAAATCAGCGATTAGATCACACTCCCCAACGTTTTGGAGTGGCTTCAGCAAACGCTCCGCAATCAGGGAAACTCGCTCACGAAATCGTTCAATCCTTGATGCAGAGAAAGTCTCTAGAATAAATGCTCGAAGAGCCGTGTGCCGGGGTGGGTCTTGATGTAATAAGTGGGACTGTAGGTGGGTGTGCTGAGGCTCTGGCATGATGGATGCGAGAGAATGCCAATGAGCACCGCCCAGCTTGTGGTTTTTTCTAATCTTTGGGTGTTTAAGCGTTTTGATCGCTGCATCGTAACCGGTGACTAGCCAGCCACAGACTCCGCTTGGAAACTTAATGCGGTGGATTTCCCCTTTCTGCATGAGCTGTTGAAAGCTGTCATAAGGATTTTGATAAAAGGCTGAGTTGTAAAGTAGCATTGGTTTTATGTTTATCATTTTTAATTCCAACAAGGTTTGTGTCGAACAAAATGGCAGTCACCTCAATTCGCATAGGTGTGTCGGGGTGATTGAGCTTTTTTACTTGCCTTTTGTACAACGCAGCCGGGGCTTATGACTCGGTGGAATGTATTTTTTAAATCGGGTGGCTATTATTTGCAGACTAGTTTTTAAAGAGTAAACGGCAGAACGCCGTCCGCTTTCCGAAAAGTGTTTTTTTCTGTTCAATATGAAAACGCGGCATGACGGCTATAAAGAAGGCGTGGCTCTTTAACAGAAAATTTAATGGGGCTTTATGGGGATTCTAACGAAGGGGCTCTGCTATTCATCAAAACAAAGCTTTTGCACATAAATGTACAGAGATCATCTTGTCTCAATAATTACAATTTCCAAACCAGCCAATTTTGACGACATTAAACCAGCTCGCGAATGCGCTATAAAAGAGTATGAGAAAAAAACATCTCATTTCATTTTTTGCAACGGAGCCATAATTAAGCCTCTTGCCCAGAGACATCATAACCAATCTCCAGGGCAAGAGTTAATTATCTATGCTGATTGAATCACAAGGCTAATATTGACAGCATATAGCCTGAATAATCAAACTCAACAGTCACGAACTTTCAACAAGTAGTATTGACTGATGCTTTGATTATCTTTTGAAACATAGCCTCTTGCATCACTGCCATGGTTGCGGAATACCCTCACCGATGTCGTTAAGGCGGCTAAATCATCGCCCCCACATTCAGACCACAGCAGTTGGTTTTCTGATAAATGATCAGCGCCTGAGAAATTACCATTGAAATACCCATACAGGGTTCTCTTAAGTTGCGCTTCTTCTGGGCGCCCAGCAAAAAAGAAGCTGCTTTTATGCTGCATACCCGCCCCTTCTTCTAAATAGGCATAGCCTTCATAATCCACTTGCTGAATCGCATATTGTTTTCCGGCCGGCACATCTAACGAAAAGGTTAAGTTGCAAAAGCGGCGGCTTTTGGAAAGCGGCACACCAGGCCCAACCTCTGCGTAAAATTCTTCAAAGTCAAATACCAGCGAATGCCCATCGGTTCCTACATGCGCCGAAACAGAGCCAGCAGGACAGCCTGAACCCGCCATAGATAAGCCATAAATTCTGACATTATCAGCATTGAATGATGAAAGATGGGAGGTTTCGTTCCTTTCCCCGCTAACCACAGCGGCACTCAGCAGTGACAGAGTCAGTGCAGATGTGCATGCACCGAAGGTTTTCATTTTGTTCATTATTATCTCCTTATATGACGTAGTCAGCAGAGCAACTTCTCAGCACCAATAGATGATTGGCATTTTTTACCATCACCCACCGACGCAAATGGCACTCAACCGACAACGTCGAAGCTACCAGCCATTGCTACTTACAGGTGCGGATCTTGGTTATTAAAGGATGGACGCATCAAAATACCCATTTAGGGTTAGTCGCTTTAAGAAAAGGGGTTTACCAAGGAGACAGGGCGACAGGTCAAACCAACACAATCTCGCCCAGCCGATTCGTAATCAGCTGGGCGCCGTTTGGGGTATTCGCTATTGCCTTTTATACGCACAATTTAAAACAAGGTTTATACGTTGTACCGGGTAATTTCATGCGGTGTTGATCCACCATGGCCTGCAGTAAGTTAGATAAAGGCTCAAGAATGTTTTTATCGCCTCTCAGTTCATAGGGGCCATGTTCACGAACCGCAAGAATACCGTCCTCTTTTACATTGCCTGCCACTATCCCTGAGAATGCTCGACGTAAATCGGCTGCCAATTGGTGAGCCGGCTGATCCGCACTTAAATTCAACTTCGCCATATTCTCATGGGTCGGCTTAAAAGGATGCTGGAAGGAACTTTCAATGGTTAATGCCCAGTTAAAGAAGAAAGCATCGTTCGTTTTCTTACGGAAATCTCTAACCTCATGAGTCGCACGTCGCATATAGCGCGCCACTTCCGCCGGATCATCTATGATAATGGTGTAAAGCTTCTGAGCTTCCTCTCCCAAGGTTACTTCAATAAATTCGTTGATTTGCTTGAAATAATCGGCACTGTCTTTAGGGCCTGTAAACACAACAGGGAATGGAATATCCCGATTATTTGGGTGCAACAAAATGCCCAACAAATACAAGATTTCTTCGGCTGTCCCTACCCCACCAGGGAATACAATAATGCCATGAGCTAAACGCACAAAAGCTTCTAGGCGCTTTTCAATATCCGGTAAAATCACCAGCTCATTTACAATCGGGTTGGGCGCTTCGGCAGCAATGATGCCGGGTTCAGTAATACCCACATAACGCCCTTCTTTTCGATGTTGCTTAGCATGCGCAATGGTCGCACCTTTCATTGGCCCTTTCATCGCACCTGGGCCACAGCCTGTTCCGATGTCTAGACCCCTAAGCCCTAATTCGTATCCAACTTCCTTGGTGTAATCATATTCCACGCGCCCGATGGAATGCCCTCCCCAGCAGATAATCAGATTAGGGTCCGAAGAGGGTGCTAACACTTGCGCATTCCGTAATATATGAAAGACGGCGTTGGTAATGCCTTCACTGCTATCCAAATCAAAACGAGGATGCGTGGAGACCTCTTCGTTAATGTATAAAATATCACGCAATACCGTGAAGAGATGCTCTCGAATACCGTAAATGATTTCGCCATCAACGAAAGCACTGGCGGGTGCATTTTGAAGCTTTAAGATAATGCCCCGATCCATAGGAACAATGTCGATATCAAAGGCTTTGTAATCTCTTTGGCTTTCGAATACGTCGTCACTGGTATTGCCACAATTCAAAACTGCAAACGCGCAACGTTTAAATAACTCATAGATGCCATCATCACTGACGGATTTTAGGCGGTTAACTTCCAGCCTTGACAATACTTTTAGGGTTTTTTTAGGGGCAATACTCGCATTAATTACTTTCACACTCACTATCCTTACTCACAAAACACTTCATTAAACGGCATATAAATTCGTTATGATTTTTGATGTTAACTTGGGCCTAAAGTTTCCTCTTTCATAGCCAGTAGGAACAAAATGGAAAGCCTTTATTAAGCAACAGAGCTTAAGCCAAAGTTTTCTATCAACGGGCTGAGATGAAACGCTATTCTAAAGGCAGGCGTTATTATCCACTCTTCCATGGTGTAGGCCCTGGTCTTTTATATCCTAATCCCAGGCGCCCATCGTTTCAGGCCTAGTGATAAAGATGCGCTTTCAAGCTCGGATATGCAAGGGCCCATAGGCACTTAAAACGCCAAGCAGGTCGGTCCGGCTGACGATTCCTACAAGTGCGCCACTGGGGTTCACGACCGGTAAACAACCGATGTGGTATTCTTTCAAAACTTGAGCGGCTTGTCGTATATCGGTTCTTGGCTCAGCGGTCAGGACTTTCCGCTCCATAATAGCTTCAACGGTCAACCCTTTTGCTTGACGATTCAGTATGGCTTTTAGAATGTCTCGATCCGATAATAGCCCTACCATTAATGACGATTGGTCCAGTATCGGAAGATGCCGTACACCGGTCTTAATCATGAGCGCATGAGCTGCATGCACGGTAGCATTTAAAGGGGCGGTGATGAGAGCGGTGGACATGATGTCCATGACAAAAATAGGGTGCTCATCTTGGGCTCGATTGGCAAGACTCGCAAACATCTGTGCGTGCTTTTGATGACGAGCCTGCGCTTGCTGTTCTTCCCCTTGCGAACCTCGTTTTTTAGATTCGGATTCCCCCTCTTGCTGAACACTGGGCACAGCGGATGCCGGCTGTATTTCAGACAGCTTCTGAACGGCGCTTTTCGGCTCCAGCGGAGTGAATATTCGCTGGCCAAAGTCGTATATCGCAAAGGTCATAAAGGGGCCTCAACCGATGATATAAGGGTTATCGGCCAAAGCCCCAAAAGGGTCAAGGAATCGGGTCACAGTTCCTGTTGGATGAGGGAAATCTTGCTCTCAAGTTCGTCTTGAGTACCGGCAATCAGGTTAATGTGCCCCAGCTTTCGCCCAGGACGAGCACTTTTACCGTAGAGGTGCAAACTCGTGCCCGCCATTTGCAAAATTTTCTCAGGGTTTGGCAACCGCCCAATGAGATTGATCATGGCAGCATAAGGCTGTAGAGCTTGGGTATCGCCTAAGGGTAGCCCGGCAATCGCTCTCACATGATTTTCAAATTGGCTGGTGACAGCTCCTAACTGCGTCCAGTGCCCAGTATTGTGCACTCTTGGCGCCATTTCGTTAGCCAGCAAACCTTGTTCAGTATCAAACAATTCAAGTGCGATGACGCCCACATAATCCAAATGCTCTAATAACTTTTGAACGTAGGACATGGCCGTTTGACGTGTTTCTTCAGAAAGACTGCCTGGCACCATTCGGCTAACACTCAAAATGCCCTCTGAATGAAAGTTTTCAGTCATGGGGTAATATTGAATATCACCGTCCACAGAGCGCACAGCAATCACTGACAGCTCACGAGAAAACTGGACAAAGCCTTCTGCAATCAATTCGACCGCTTTAGCATCTGAACCTGATAATGCTTGCCAGGCAAGCGGGACGTCTTCCAAAGTGTGGACTCTGGCTTGTCCTTTACCATCGTATCCATCGGTAGCCGTCTTGACCACCAAGGGTAAGCCAAGTGTTTCAGCGGCAGCGGTTAATTCCTCTAAGGACGTCACTTTCACATAGGGAGCCGTTTCAATCCCGAGCGATTTAAACATATCCTTTTCACGCCACCGGTGCTGACTGCTGCGTAAGGCTCGCAACCCTGGGTAAATTGGCGTATCTCCTGCCAACTTCTCGAGCCAATCCGCGTTCACGTTCTCACTTTCATAAGTGATCACGTCCACTTTCTTTTGAAAAATAGCTAGAGTCGCTTGATTAGATCGGTCCAATACCGGGCCAATGACCGCTGCCGGTTGTCCTGATTCCGCATCCCCTAGAAAGCAGAAAGAACGATTTAAAGGGGTGCCTTCTAAACCCATCATTCGGCCTAATTGACCGGCCCCAATCACACCAAGGGTATTACAATTGCGATCTGTCATTTCACTGGTTAAATCTGATTTATCGTCTGACATAATGTTTCGCTCAAAGCCCTTTTCAATTTAGGTCGCCGAACGAGGATCTGGCATTGCCAGCACTTTATCCGTTTGCGCTTCACGAAATTCTTGGAGCTTGCTGCGCACGGAAACATCTTGAAGTGCCACTATTTGCGCAGCCAACAACCCCGCATTAGCGGCGCCTGCTTCACCAATGGCGAGCGTCCCGACTGCTACCCCAGCGGGCATTTGAGCAATGGATAATAGCGAATCAATGCCATTAAGGGCTCTTGATTTAACAGGTACGCCTAAAACAGGCAGTTGCGTTTTCGCAGCCACCATTCCTGGCAAATGCGCTGCGCCGCCCGCACCCGCGATAATCACTTGCAGACCTCGCCCCGCTGCTGATTCAGCGTACTCAAACAATAAATCAGGCGTACGGTGTGCAGAGACGACTTTAACTTCATAGGAAACGCCAAGCTGTTTTAGCATGGCTTCCGCCTTGTTCATGGTGGACCAATCGGACGTTGATCCCATGATAATACCAACAAGCGGTTGCATGATTTGGTTTCCTTGATTGTGTGAATAATCGTTAGGGGCCGGTATTTTAACATAAAGAAAGTAGCGGTCAGGTGCTGCCACCCTCTTTCATTAAAGACGTTCTACCTGCCCAGCTGTTTGAATAACCCAGTCTTTAAAATCCGAATTCAATCGTTCAGCAATACTGTCTAACAAACGTTGATATTCTCGCATGGAAGCTCTTGTATCCGGATTACGCAATGCGGTTGCCAGTTGCGTCCACTCTCCAGCGTGCCCAGCTTCTCTTAGAAACCGATGCACAGCGTATGACCATAAATAGATTAGACTATGGCCGTCCGGCGATGACATGTTGCTGTACTCAACCGAGAAGATACGATGCAAAGAAGGGATATTTGTATTACCGGCTTTAACCGTCTGCGCCAACAGTTGTTTTACTTCAGGGTGGTCTTGATCGAAGGTGACATATTCTGCAAGCCCTTCCACCCACCAAATCGTTCTCGAATTGAGCTGATACCCAACAAATTCAGAGACCAAGTTATAGCGACTATCCAGGTAATGAACGTATTCATGCTCCAAGGTTGGACTAATGATCGGCATACCAAGGATTGGATTTTGTTGCCAATACAAATAACTACGCGCTGAAGGAGACTGAAATAACCGATCAAGTTCAACATATTGCCCTAAAGCGTCGCCGTCATAAGCAAACTCTGATGCATAATCCTCAAAGCTCTTTTGATCGTTAAACAATACAATACTGAGCGGCTCCAAATCGGGCTTCGTCTGACCCGACGGCTCTGTTATTTCTAGGAAACGGGCACGCAGTTGATCTAGACGCCTACACAACGACTCTGTCGTTGAAGGTAACATCTGCGTTTCTATAGGCTTTTGGAAATAGAGTTTAACGCCCAAGTCATTGGCACAAGGCGAAGAAACAAAAGATTCCTGCAGTCGAGATAAGGAGCGCTGCTCATGCTGATAAGCTCTGTAGTAAGGCGCGCTATACCCAACCATCAAGGCGCCAAGGAGCAGCAGTCTGACATCAAACCTGTTTCTTTTCGGTTGGGGTTCAGTGCTCACAAAGCCGCCTACTTCTTCATAAAGGTGTGAAAGGATACGTTTTGAGAGGGCGCATCCTACCACAATATCAAGACGGGTTCACAGCGAGTGGGCTAGGGAATCATCCAGGCCTTATTGCCAGGTTCCTTTATGTAGTTCAGCCATAAAAATTGCCCCTGAGACGCTTTGAACACTTTTTCTTTTTGCGCGCCTGATCGAGGAACATCAAATTGATACGCCTCACCAAATTCACTTCGGCACAATTCCCCACCTTCTGACCAGGGGCCTTTACTGGAAGAAACAGTCCAATGATCGCGTTGCGCGTGCCTACAGGCAAACGCTCGATACTCGCTGCAATTGTCTGCTTGAAAACGGCCATCTGTATTCAATACTGCACAGTTTTTACCCTCATTGTCCAACGGCTCTCCCTCTGCCCAACTCCAAATAGCTGCTCGCAATCGTGCATCGTCACTAAGCAATGGCTCTGCACCCACCAAACCTAAACCGCAAGCGGTGGCTGCCTGCATTCTCTTTTCGTCAATACTGGGTGGGGGCGAACCAAAATGCCTCGATAACCAGGTCGCATCTTCATAAATCCGAACCAACCGATTGGCAACCTGATCGGCCGTTAAGCCATCAACGGTGCACTCGGGAAACCCTTTAAAACTGTTATTTTTGGTGGGCCAATGGCCTTTGAATACCCACTGACTCCACGCAGGACTGCCACAATCCCCGCCGACCAATAAAACGCGCTTGCCTTGGTTTAAGATGGCTTGCTTAGTTACCTCCAATGGCAAGGGTTCGCACCGTTGGGGGCGATAAACCCACTCCCCAATCGAATCATGAATCACTTGAATCGCTTCACCGTATCGACCCTCCATGGCATCTTCTAGATAGATCATTAAGACTTGACGCTGATGCTCAGGCAACAACAACCACTGTCTTATTTCACTTAAGGCTTCACTCAGAGGACGATCAAAAAGACTGCAGCCCAAATGCTTAGATGTCCCATGACACAACAGAAGCTCTTTTTTTGCTTTAGCACCAAGCGTCCAATGCACATCGAGTTCAAGAGCTCGCACTCCTAAATTTAATTGTTCAGTGATGGATAACTGATGATTAGGGTCCCAATACCTGCCAGCATTTGCATAAGCAGCCGAGTTATAACTGTTATGCGTATACAAAAATGTACTGCGCCCAAGAGGCTCTGTTCTGTCTAAATCCATTTGCAACGCCAGCACACGTTGCACCCAGCGTTCATTAAGGCTTTCCCCAAAAACATTGACACTGAACAGCAAAACGACAACGACAATTCCAGTAATATTTTTTTTCATGATCGTCCCCAACCAGTCTTAGCTATTCCCCTAAAATTGCTTCCACAAACATAGAGGTCTTACCAAATCTAGTTAGGGTTTGAATTTCTGCAATAAATTGGCGATCAATATCCTTTAAGGCTCTCGACAGTACTGACCAAAAGAGTTGCCTTGCTCAACACTCAGCGTATGCTCAGTACCAAACACATGAATAGACCATGACGAGGGTCATTTTGAGAGCCGGTTTTCATTCGCAGATTCACACAATGTTTTGGCGATACGTCATTCCGACAACCGCAGGCATGCTAGCGTCGGGCCTTTATCAAATCATTGACGGCATCTTTATTGGGCACTTTGTGGGTGAAAGCGGTTTGGCGGCCATCAATGTGATTTGGCCTGTCATTTCCGTTGTCGTTGGCGCTGGAATTATGATTGGCATTGGCACTGGAAGCTTGATGTCTTTGTACAGAGGGCGTTCAAATGCATCGCTGACAGAAGCTTCTTTAAAAGCGGGCATCATCTTTTTAATAAGTGTAAGTGTTGGCTTGACGCTGCTGTTGTTTCTGACTTGTGCCTATTGGGTCAAGATACAAAATATCAGCCCCATCATTTTCAAACAGGCAATGGAATATGGTGACGTTTTAACCTGGGCCGCGGGCATCACACTCTCAGCAACAGCCTTACCTTTTTGGATTCGAAATGACCAAAAACCACACCTGGCCACCGCGATTGTGACCATCGGGGCCATTGGCAATGTCATTTTTGATTATTTACTCATTGGTGTTGCAGGCTGGGGACTTACAGGAGCTGCATTGGCAACCAGTGGCGCTCAATTGATCATTGTAATCATCTGCCTTCTCTATTTTATAAAACGCACATCCCAATCGACCGAACTTAGCACCTTAACGGTCAGACACCTACTGAGATACTTTGCTCAGATCTCTGTTTTAGGAGGGGCCCCCATGATTTTATTTATATACAGCGGATTAATGGTTGCCCTCCACAATTATCAGTTTACTCGTTATGGCTTTGACCCAGACATTACTGCTTACGCCATTATCAGTTATCTTTTAGCGCTTTATTATCTTATTGCCCAAGGCATTGCTGAAGGCATCCAGCCACCCATGAGCGAATATCATGGCCGCCAACAATCATCTTTTGTGTATGCTCTTTTGAAACTGGGTATATGCTGGAGCACCGGTATCGGTGTGGTGTGGGTAATCGTTTCCAATGCATTTCCCAACTTAATCTTTTATGGGTTTGATGCCGAGAGTAGCACCGTACAATTAGCGACCTTAAACGGTATCCATTATCACTTATGGGGCGTAATCTTAGATGCCATCATTATTCTTTTTATACTCTACTTTGTAGCGACCGATCAGGGGCGTACGGCAGTCGTCCTTTCAATCATCAATATCAGCGCGCAAATTCCCTGCTTATTTTTAATGCCAATAGAATTAGGATTAAAAGGCGTGTGGTTAGCGATGCCCCTATCAAAACTCCCTGTTTTATTGCTGACTTTACTCACCTTTATGCAAGCAGTTAGGAAGCAAAAAGGATCCGATTCAGTACAACAAGTAAGCTGAGCACCCTAAGAGGTATGCTCAGCAAACTCACTTCAATCACGAATAGGTTGTCTAATAGGATGACTTTGCAAGGCACCTCTTTGCCAAAGTAAGAGCATCAGCAAGAACAACCCGTATAGGGACATAGAACCACCGCCACCGCTTCCTGAATCCCCTCCTTCATTTCCACTACCATCCGTATTGCCTCCTCCATCGACATCCGTGCCAGAATCGGTGTCTGTATCGGTGTCTGTATCGGTGTCTGTATCGGTATCTGTATCTGTATCGGTGTCTGTATCGGTGTCTGTATCGGTATCTGTATCGGTATCTGTATCGGTATCTGTATCGGTATCTGTATCTGTATCGGTATCTGTATCGGTATCTGTATCGGTATCTGTATCGGTGTCTGTATCGGTGTCTGTATCTGGAATTTCTTTACTGACCAGTAGACGCATCGCATAATCAAACTTATCGTCTAAGTCATAGGTCGTGCCAGAACCCACATAAAATGTACCACTTTTTGGGCCTTCATCACGAAGAGCGCTTACGCCTTTAAACTCTATACTTAAAAAAAGCTCACTATGTTCTTTAACATCTGTTTTCGATGAAAAAAAGAGTCTATTCCATTCGTCATTGTTCACTTTTCCTTCAAGTGTTGCGATAAACTTCCCTGACTTTGCGTTATCCAAGCTTGTAGCTAAACCGGCTTTAATTGCCCCTCCAGGCTCATTTGAAACCAACACATCGACACCATCGGCCGTTTCAGCGCCCAAAGATTCAATTTGCATGATGATGGTTTTATTCGCATTCGCTGGCCAATAGAGTGAAAAGGGCAATTCATTGTGCCCCAAACTAAAACCGCCAAGATTTCGCCCAGTAACGTTCGCTGTAAGCACGTCACTTTTTAGTGAAATCTGGTCTATCTTAATGCCTGTTGGCTTCTTACTGCTATCTTGTAAATCCAAAGCCGAAGAGTCACCTTCTGTTAGTAGTTCTTCCAATTCCGGCAATATTAGATTTTTTTCTTCTTCATGATTTGCAGAAAAAACAGACTCATCTATATGACTCACAAGTAGCCCCACATCTCTTAATGCAGCATCCGTTGTGTCATATGTACTACGATGTTCTAACATAAAATATTCGAAATGCTTGTAAGGGTCTATCCATACTTTTTTATAGTTATCTTCAGTTTCCGCTGTCTTAAGCTCAATTTTTACATTCTGCCCATCGACTACCTGGGGCGATATAAAGCCAACCTTTTCTTTACTCCAACCTGAAAGCTGAGCGGGATGGGCACCAGGTTGAGAGCCAAGAGAGATTCCCCACATGCCACTCGCCATAAGCCCCCACTTCCCATAAGCAGTCTCATCACCAGAATACAAATCAGGCAACCCCAACATTAAGTGAGCTAACTCATGACATATAATACCAATACTGGCTAATTGCCCTGCGCTACCGTGCTTCTCCCCAAAAACTGCGTAATGTTTTACTACAACATTGTCAACGCTCGCTCCCATATAGGATTTATGACCAAATACACTTGGAGAGCCCGCCCCATTCGAAGGCATTTCATAACCAGCCAATAGAAACGCAACCGCAAGCTCTTGAGATAACACCTCTCCATCACCGTTAACATCAAACTGTGCAAAATCAATCTGATTTTCTACAGCTTTCATTATGGTTTTAGCTTCTTCAGGTATAACATTCTTACCTGGATTAGGGTGGCTTTTAGGCAAACTAATTGTGACTATTCCATTATTAGGAATACCAGAAGCATCCTGTACCTGCGTTAAATTATATTTTCCATAGGAAACTGCTTTGTAGTATGACTTTACAGAAGCATTGGCTCCAAATATCAACTCTTCTACATCAGATTCTGTATACTTGAATTTCGCATCATTATATTCAACTCTCACGATCAATACGGGCTGATCCCAGTTAATATCGCCTCCCATTTTACCTGCGGTTTTTTACACGCGGCTTGTATTCAAAGGGTTCTGTATAAGGAACAAATTTGGATTGCCTTTCTTGGTGAGTCAACGCATCAATCGGGGGAGGCATGGTTTGAGAAACATTAATTTGCTTACTGCTTCTACCTTTCTGAACATATACCCAGGTTTTGTCCGGATTTTGAGTGACAACATAACCCGATTTCGTTTCATACCAAAGATCGTGACGATCACCCAGCATTCTTACTTGAAAGGTTTCACCATTTGGTTGAGTAACATCAACCCAAACACCGAGTGACTGGACACTCGCACTTACCTTGATTGTCATCATGAACATCAGAGCGCCAGCCACTGCAATTGATGTATGTATTCGCTTCATGGGTTGCCCTCAAATATACTTTTGGCTCAACATATCCAGTTCAGCTCAGTAGATGTGAGGCGTGTTCATCAAACGTCCAAATTGAAACAAAACTCCAACAAAAAAGGGGGCTGACGCCCCCTCTTATAACAAATTGTAACCTTTCTATTTATCGATGAGCGCCCTCTCCTGTACAACGAAAGACCCTGAAATGAGCCCTCGGTGTCATAACCAACAGTAACAGGGCAAACATAACCCACAGCGACAATGCACCACCTGAACGGTCGCTGTCTTTATCCTCCAAAGCCTCAGGTTTATCTGTATCAGGTTTATCTGTATCAGGTTTATCTGTATCAGGTTTATCTGTATCAGGTTTATCTGTATCAGGTTTATCTGTATC
>CANMOZ010000003.1 GCA_947499545.1 uncultured Saccharospirillaceae bacterium | reverse complement strand
GGCTTTTTTAGTTTTTGGGAAATTTAAAGCGCAAAAGCATATCGCTTCAATGCTTGGGACTTGCTCTACACCTCCTAGATCAATCAAATATTAAACACGGTCCTCTTCTCGAATTCTGTATTCTTAAGGCTTACGAAGAAATCTGCACTTAAATTACGAGAGAATCTGAAATAAGAAAAAACTGGCCAAACAAGCAGGATATGTGCGATTCTAAATATTAAAGAGGGTTATCTTGTCTCAGTGGAAGCAACAAAATACATATAAACCACACCGCTTTCACCTATATCTCAATCTTTAAACTTTTGCATAGATATGGAGAATAAAAAGAAATGATTGAGTACAGCATTAATAAAGTGTTAGATCCTAAACGAGTAATCGAAGTCTTTAAATCCTCTGGCATTCACCGACCTGTTCATGACCTTAAAAGAATAAGCAAAATGTTTGCTGAAGCCAATTTGGTTATTTCGGCTTGGAATAATGATGAGTTGGTGGGCGTGAGTCGGTCGTTAACAGATTACAGTTATTGCTGCTATTTGTCTGATTTGGCTGTGAAGAAGGAATATCATAACTCAGGTATTGGTCGAATGTTAATTCAAAAAACACAAGACATCATTGGCGATCAAGCCACATTGCTATTGCTCTCGGCACCAGATGCGATGGAGTATTATCCCAAAATAGGTATGCAGAAAGTCGAAAATGCATTTGCTGTACTTAGAAAAAGATAACCACTGATGGTCAAGGCTGAAGTCAGAGCGTTAAGGCTCAACTGGAATACCCTAATGATAGCGTCTGGACTTTCGACTGATTCTGGAGCGACGTATTTCGAGCAGTTATGTGCAGCCTATAATGAGCCTCATCGCTTCTATCACGACCTAAATCACATTGCATCTATGCTTGGTTTGCTTGAAGCATCTGGATTTGATACCCCATTGGCTCAATGGGCAGTCTGGTATCATGATGTGATATACAAACCAGGGAGTACGAAAAATGAAAAAAGGAGTGCGGAACTTGCAGAGTTAATCATGCGGTCTTTGAATGTAGACGAAGATTTAATTCGAAATACGGTTCAGACAATACTTGAAACAAAAAATCATCAAACAAAAAGTACTAAGAAGGATGTACTTGCAGTATTGGATGCCGATATGTCGATCCATTGGAATGGACGAAGAAATTTATTTGAATTATCGAGAAAGTGTTCGTAAAGAGTTTTCTCATATTCCTAACTTTCTTTATCGTCGTGGCAGAAAGAAATTTATAAAAAGTATATTAAAACAACCCTATATATACCATCTGGATTGGTTTAGAGCTAGGCTTGAAAAACATGCTAGGAAAAATATGACAAATGAATTGGAATTTTTGTAAAACTGCATAATACCCAGATGGTCTGTTCAGATTTTATTGATCTAATTATATACACTATAACCTTGCCGATACTCGGAGGTTTGTCTTTCAATATGGACATATAAAGCACCGACATGAGTGACTCTAAAAGCCCCAGTTATGCGTAAATGCTCCATTGTATCCATATGTGTTTGCGTGAGATGATCCATCCATAGCTTGAATCCGAAAGGAATCGGAGACATGTTGAGCCTTCATTGCGATAAATTCTTTAATGTTTGTTTGTTAGGTTTTTACTTTGCAACTTCTGGGTTTTTGATGCCAAAAAAGGCATTGGCTATCACTCCAATCTCTGATCAGGCGTTGTCTAAAGTGACAGCCGGTGAATTGAATTGGATGTTTGAAGGCTTATCTCTGCAAGCAGGTATTGATGAACCTTTTAAGTTATCCGTTAATAATATTGACTCCATCTCTGGCTTAAATGAAACCAGTTTGAATGTAGACTGGTTCTATATGACAGGCGTTGGATCTGAGTTCGGCAATCAACTAGAAAATACTTTCAATTTTGGTCGTTTACCTTACCCATTTACGCTTGGTTTGCAGCCAGTTACTGTCAATGGATTGAATTCTGCATCGACTCACTCCGCATTAAATTTATCCAGCCCTAGAGTCCCAATTGAAGCTGATACTGCTTCCCAGTGTGGCTGGGACAGTCTTTGTAGTAGCAGAGAAAGTGAACGATTCGATTTGGGAGTAAGCGGTTGGTTGAGTTTCGGAGGCAATGGAGTAGCAGATCATCGCTATGAACTCTTTCTGCAGTCCGCAGCGATTGATGGTAGCTCCATATTACTCTGGAGCGATAAGAACGCTTTAGCCATAGAGTCTGATACCCACTTATATGTGGATAAATTATTGTGGGCCCCCTGTCAGTTAGGAAGTCGGTGTCACTCAGAAGAAACACTCAATACAAATGGCCTTATGATCGAAAATTTAACTGTAGAGTTAAAATTAGGTGATTTTGCCTATGACCAGCCACTCAAATTCGAGGTGATGGAAAATGGGGAATTGCATTTGTATTTAAGGGCACCCGAAATTGCTGACGCGTCATTAATTGCGCCAGATGGTAAGGGAACAATACTAGAAACCGATGCTGATCACTACCGTTGGTATCAAAATTACTATGCAAATGCGCGAACATCATCGATTCGCTGGAAAAATTTAACTTTAGCAGGAACAAATTTAGGCTCATCAACTATCGAGGGATTCCATGTGCTTTATTTGGATATTAAAACGCTTGGTTCGATGCCCTCTTTGTAAAATAATGGGCATTATATTGTTCGCAACTGTTGCAATAAAAAATGTCTATGCCTTAGATGTGATAGACGACGATCTTCTATCTGAAATTGATGGGCTAGGTAGTCGACAATTTGACTCAGGTATAGACTTGTCCGGAAGAATTTATTGGCAGGCTGGATTTTTATCAAATGTAAATAACAGCAGTTGCTCATCAAATAAAGACATGTACTGTGGAACTGACATTTTGGTTCAACCTAGTAAGCAGTCTGGCTGGTTTGGGTTAACTCAGCTAATGGGTGAAATTCAATATCAGCATTTAACGATTAACTTAGACACGGTTGAAGCTGAAGATTCTCAGTACTTGGGAGATCAACACGCATTTATCAATAGAACAATGTTAAATATCGGCTTACCCAAAACGGTTGAATTTAATCTTTTCTCTGTTGGAGTGGGATCTCGAACGACTTTGTTAAGAACAGCTAGCACGATTAATCATGAATGGATGCATTTTAATATCGATGGAAAAGTTCATCAACAAGGTCATTTATTAATCTTTAACTCTATTAAATGATGATTGGGCAATTATTATTGAATATCTAAGGTAGAGGATGTTTCTTGTGAGCAAGTTCCGAGTGAATAAATCACCGCTTGAATCTTACTGCTGATCAAGCTGCTGCAGTTATCGAAAAAGTAATGGTAATGTTAGGGAGTAGTTTGGTGGCATAAAAATAGTTTTATTTGGATGCTTCCAATGTATTGATAGTTAAAAAATTTATATGGATTGAATAATACATTTTTTGTTGAATCTGAATTTAATAATTCATCAGATATCAATCTTCTGGATGAAGACACATAGAGTATATTTAAATTAGTGTGATTATGCAAATAAAGGATGTGTTTTTGATTTTCTGCTTAAAAGGAATTAGGCAATGTTAATCTTTAATAAATATTTCTTTAAGTCAATAGGGTTTTGGTTTTCATTTCTAATTTCGGTTGGTTCCTATGGAATGTTGCCTAACGCTTCTTTTGAAGAAGGAGAGGTTGGGGGGAGTCCTAATGAGTGGAAATGGTTTGGTAGTGATGAATCTTTTATACCGAAAATTGTAAATGATGCATATCATGGCGAACAGGCAGTAATGATTCCTGTTAGAGATAAAGAGTGGGGAGATGCAGTATCGGGTGTGAAACCAAGCAATAATCTTTTTGCAGGAAACCAGAAATTTTATAAGTTTGGATTTTATTATAAAAGTAAAGATTTAAAGTCAATTCGTATGCGAATGAGAATGTATGACAGTTCCAATGCAAGTGTCGGGTATGTCGACTCACTATTTGGTGTAGAAGATACGGATAAATGGACGTATGGGGAACTGCACGTAAAAGCAAGTAAACCTGAGACAACTTATATTAGCCCTCAGTTCGGCGGTATTGGGATACGGGGCTGGGAACGTCTTTATTTGTATCATGACTATGATTACACGCAAAACAACTTTAAAAAGAATATGGTTCACGATATTAGTGAATTTACTAATCATGGATCGTTTATTGGCGATACTGTATTAGATGAAGGAAAGTATGGGGTTGCGTTACGATTAGATGGAATGGGTGATGCTGTTGTTATTCCAAATAATGAATCGTTAAACTTAGTTAATGAATTTACAATTGAGGCATGGATTTCACCGGATGAATCATCAGGACAACAACATCGAACTATTCTAGGAAAGAAAGATAGTTATGAATTATACCTGGAAAGAAATAAATTTATCTTTTATGGCCATGGTTTAAGTCTTCCTCGTCACGAAGTTGAATTTCCTCTGAACCCAGAAACCTGGGTTCATATTGCAGTAAGTTATCGTGGTTATGACTTGCGAATTTATATTAATGGTAAATTGCAATATACAATAGATAAAATTTCAGGTTCATTACAAAACTCAATCTTTGATCTTTATACCGGTACCTATGATGCAACACTCGTAAACACGTTTAAAGGAAAAATTGATGAGCTTAGAATTTATAATGAAGGGCTAACCCATCTTCAGATAGTTGAGGACATGAATAAGCATGATCCTACTCCTGTTCTTTGGTTAGATAATTTATCAATGCAAGAGATAGGTAGTTATAATGGTATTGGTGAAGTTAGAAATAGAGTCTATCCGATGGTTTTTCCTGTCCCAAAACAAGTAAGTTGGGTGAGGTCTGACAAACCAAATAAGTTTACCATAAATAGTAAGACAGTGATTTATGTTCCTGACTTGAGAAGCGCTGAAACTGCGACAATATTAAAGTCAGAAATAAAACATTATTTTGGCTTGGATTTACCTGTGCGTCCTTGGATAGGAAGTTATCGTCCTAATAATTCAATCATTATAGGGACAATCAAAGCCAAAAATATAGAAACAATGATCACTAATGAAGGACTGCTACAGTATTTTCAAAAAATGCCAAAAACAGATCAAGGTTATGTATTAAAAACTGATTCACAAGGTATTCTACTGATAGGGGAAGAATATGCAGGTGCCTATTTCGCAAGTACTTCATTGCTGCAGGTATTGAAATTTGACTATGCTACCAAGATTCTACCGGTTTCACCTTATGGTTTAATAGTTGACTATCCTGATACAAAAAAAAGAGGATTTCACTATACGATGTATAAGGATAAACTGAAAATGGACATGGTGACCTGGGAAGAACTAATTCGAAGAGCATTAAGTCAGTTTAAAGTTAATGAGCTTCAGCTTTATTTAGGGAATTTGGCTATTGGTAATGGTAGTTATTATTATATTTGGGATAGATTTTTGAGCCCTGAGGAAATGCAAAAGTTAACACATTTTGCTAGGCGGCATTATTTCGAACAAATTGTGCCGACAGTTTATGGTGGTGCATTATTTAGGAAAAAGCACCCTGAGTGGGCATGGGTTGAAAAAAATGGAAAAGTTTATTCTCATTTTTTTGATACAACTAATCCAGGTTATCAAGCGCTGACAGGTGCATATTATAAAGATATATTGTCTGCGCTCCCTACAGAAAAGGCATTTAATATTGCGCATGATGAGTCATTGGGCGAGTACTGGGTGAATGGGCCGCCTTTTGAAGAACAAGATTTCATTACACAGGGGCCTGGCCAATTCATGGAACCTCGGGTGGTTTGGTCTGATAGCATTGTTCGTCAATGTCAGTACCTAAGTGAATTAGGTATGCAGGAAGTAAGATTCTGGGCTGATGGGCTTACTGCTGACCGAAATGGTGGCACACCCTTTCAAACGGATGCTCAGCTAGCGGCTATTGTAAAAAACTGTTCTAAGCTAGTGCCGATGTATTGGATGAGTAGGAGTAAACATTACGAAAGAGGATTTATTAAAAAGCTTAAAAAAGCAGGTTTTGATGAGGTGATTTACTCAACTAATAAAGCGGACACATCACCTTATGATTTACCAAAAATGGCTGAGACTGACACAATGTATTCAAATAAGTGGTCTTCACCCTATCTTTGGTGTTCTGTAATGAATGACGCCTCTCAAGGTAAGATTTCAGAAGGGTATGCCGACTATTGGTCTTTTTCAAAAGTTGCACATGAGGCAAATTTATTTTGGAATGCAAATCAAGCCAACTTACCTCACTTTTGGGAGTTTACTAGCAAGTATGGTGTGGATATTTCCAGAATTACCTCTGTTAGCCCAAATTTGAGTGGAGGAGACTATTATCAGGTGTATCCTATTGAAAAGTATAATGCAGACTTAATAGGTGATAGTAATCATTGGAGCTTGGCTGCCCCAGGTTTTGATTTTTCACAAGTAGAAATGATAGGGAGTGAGCCAGCGGAGTCATTTGCACCAGTTGTACAAACGTTACCTGATGATTCGCCTAATGCTGTGGTATTGTCCGCAAAAGCGATCAAATCTACAACACAAGTTATTAATAACGCTGCCTCATCAATTTCACTGATTATTAGTACCGCATGGGAGGGACCTGATCAAGAGGCTTCAATGGTTAACTATATGCAACGAATTCAACAGATGTATCGAAATTATTACACAACTGATGATGGTAGAGATGGTGGAAAGATTGCGTATTTAACTATCAATTATACTGATGGCTCTACTTATGAAGAACCCATTCGTTTTGGGAATGATGTTTATCTTCATCAAACCAACGATATGACCAGAATTGCCTATGGAGCAAGAGATATATTGCATGTTCCTGCTGGCCCAATGCATTCACATGCTGCATATATATGGGAAATGGTAAACCCAAACCCTTGTAAGCCAATTGAGACAGTAACGCTATGGTTAAATGATGGGCGGTATGAACCAGAGATAGATACTGGAAATTATTATCGTCCAGGGAATATTACAACAGAGCTTAAATTAGCATTATTTAGTATTGCTGGGAGGAGTGTAAAAAATACTTGCGTGGCAAGTCATCATGCTAAACAATCAAGCTATAATTGAAAGTTAGACTATAAGTGGGTTAATAGCTTAGGTAATCAACATTCAGAAAAGCTTATAAGAAATATTTCTGGGAGACGTTAAAGACTGGATTGTAGTTGAAGTTGTGCACTGGTTATTAACTTCTGGGTGAATCATAAAAGACTCTGGAGTTTTCCTCAAAAATCTTGGAGAGCACTTAATTTAATCAGATGCAAATGTGGCCCGAATTCGTATTGCACTCAATGCTATTGATCCTGAAGTGGGGACTACAGTTTATACCTGGTGACGTGATAAAGATGAAATTGAAGTGTTTGCACATCACATGGAGTTGATCAGACATTTTCTTATCGTGGTAGCCCTATTGAATAAGGGCTTGAATCTTGCTGCATGGTTCGTCATAAGTTAATCAATAAATTATCATCTGAGCCCCATATTATATTACAAGAGCTGTATTCTGAAAGAGCCACAGATTATATTGCTTTTCCTTTAGAGTTTACAGATCAATCAGTGAATACATTTATTATTGCAAGTGATAATGTACAAGGCTTTTCTGAAGGTGATTTTTAAAAATGGGAAGCACTTCTTTTATATTTGTTAATGGTAATAGAAGTATTTTCAGCCCGTAATACTATTAAATCATTGTTAAATACATGCGTTGGGTCTAGTACAGGAAAGAAAATTTTAATGGTATTGTATAGCGGGGAGACTCTGAAAGGAAAATATTAAGCAAAGGGGAGAACTATGTTCAAAACATTAAAAGGGTTCTTGGTGTTTATTATGCTGGTGGGGAGTGCAAAGGCAGAGCTTGTTCCGATTGAAGATGGGAATCTGCGTTACTTTCAGGCACAAGGAGTGGGCTTTTTACTGGAAGGAGACTTTCAAATTGAAGAACTCATATGGGCACCGACTCAGCCAGATAAAGGAGCTTCAGACACTCTGAGTACTCTTGAAATTCAAAATTTAAGTGTTCAGGGCGCAAGCATCGAAACAACCTTAAGGGGTCTGAAAGAAGGGCTATTTTTACGTAAACACACACAGTTAAAGCATGTAGAGATCGATCAGGTGATGATCTCTGATGATGAGCCCGAACATGCCATTTTGCAGGGTATCAGCATTCAAAACCTAGATGTGATTTCTGAAACAACCCTAAGAGGATTAAGCAATATTTAACGAAGGGCTATGAGAATTAGATTGCTTGTGAAATGTGAGTATGTAAACTCTTTCCTGTTAAAATTCAACATAGGGAGTTGCGGATTTTACTCACTCCGGTATAGTCGAAGTTAACCGGACATTTTTTAGGGGGAAGGCAGTGATTACTGTCAGCCAACAACCAAAAACCATAGTGACGCATATCGGGTTTAAAGCAATAAACCTGGTACTCCTATCTCAATTGCTACCCCTGCGACTGCCTTAGGGCAGTAGACCTCTCTTTTTACGACTATAATCTGGCGCTAAGGCGCTCTCTAAAACAACTACGATGATAAACCTCTGACTTTGTTGGGAGATGAACCATGAGCGGTCGCAATCTTGTGATCTTTGATACTACCTTGCGTGATGGCGAGCAAAGCCCCGGTGCTTCAATGACGGGTGAAGAAAAGCTGCGTATTGCCAAAGCACTCGAGCGTCTTGGGGTTGATGTAATAGAGGCAGGATTTGCAGCAGCCAGCCCGGGCGATTTTGCGGCGATTCAACAAATTGCCAATACGATTAAGAAAAGCACCATTTGCAGCCTATCTCGGGCACTGGATAAAGATATTGAACGAGCTGCGGAAGCCATCAAAAATGCCGCAAGACCAAGAATACATACCTTTATTGCAACTTCGCCCATTCATATGCAGCATAAATTGCGCATGGAACCTGATCAGGTTGTAGAGCAAGCGATAGCCGCGGTTAAAAAAGCCAGATCCTTAGTCGATGACGTTGAGTTTTCTTGTGAAGATGCGGGAAGATCTGATATCGACTTCTTGTGCCGGATCATCGAAAAAACCATTGATGCGGGTGCTCGTACCATCAATATTCCTGACACCGTCGGCTATGCCATACCAGAGGAATTTGCGGATCGCATTCGGACGCTCATTGAGCGTATTCCCAATGCCGATAAAGCCATATTTTCCGTTCATTGCCATAATGATTTAGGGCTTGCGGTTGCTAATTCATTGGCGGCTGTGAAAGCTGGGGCAGGGCAAGTGGAATGTACCATTAATGGTTTGGGAGAGCGTGCCGGAAATGCTTCGCTTGAAGAAATCGTGATGGCGACGCGGACTCGCAAAGACTTTTTGGACGTGACCTGCGGCATTGATACGACCCAAATAGTACCGACATCGAAACTGGTTTCCTCAATCACTGGGTTTCAAGTACAACGGAACAAAGCCATTGTGGGGGCGAATGCTTTTGCCCATGAATCCGGTATTCACCAAGACGGCATGTTGAAAAACCGTGAAACCTACGAAATCATGCGAGCCGAAGACGTTGGTTGGACAACTAACCGTCTTACCTTGGGCAAATTGTCAGGCCGCAATGCTTTTAATGCTCGGCTGAATGAATTGGGTGTGCATTTGGAGCAAGAAGCGCTAAACGAAGCTTTTGTTCGGTTTAAAACCCTGGCAGATAAGAAAACAGAAATCTTCGATGAAGATCTGATTGCCCTGGTTAATGATTCAGTCGCAGCTGCCGACACTTACAAATTCGATGCGCTTGAGTGTCATTCCGTTCCTGGCCATAAACCTCATGCGGTCATTCACTTCAGTGTTGACGGCTGCGAATCAACGGGAGAGGCCGATGGCAGTGGCCCCGTCGATGCAACCTTTAAAGCGATTGAGTCCGTGGTTGAATCTGGAGCACACTTATTGCTCTACTCCGTAAATGCCGTGACAGAAGGAACGGATTCTCAAGGGGAAGTCTCTGTAAGATTGGAGCACAGCGGCCATATCGTCAACGGTTCGGGCGCAGATACTGATATTGTGGTGGCCTCAGCTAAAGCCTATATCAATGCCTTGAATCTGCTGTCAGGAACCCGCGAACGGCGTCATCCGCAAGTCTAATTCGCCTATCAGAGAGCTCGGCTCCGTTGAAAAAAATCTACGGGGCCTTTTAGCTCGCTGATTATCAGTCGTTAGAGTCCAAATTGAAGAAAAAACTCGCTTCTCAATATTATAAACAAGGGGAAATTTTAAGTTGCACCATATAATGTTTGATATTGATGGCACCCTAGTTGAGTCATATGATCTCGACTCTATCTGTTTTATTAACGCAGTTAAAGATGTAACAGGGATTTATATAGATTCTGATTGGTCTAAATATAACCATGTAACAGATTCGGGTATACTTAGAGAAGTATTAACTAAAAATGGTATTCCCAATAAGCAAGAAACTCAAGTTGAAGTGAAAAAGATTTTTATTGAAAAATTGAAGAAATCGATAGCAGATAAACCTGTGCGAGAAATTTCTGGAGCCGCATCACTCCTTACTCTTTTAAATTCAATGAATAATGTTGTGGTTTCCTTAGCCACTGGTGGTTGGTGGGAGAGTGCCATCTTGAAGCTTGAGTCTGCAGGTATAGATTTTTCTTCTATGATTTTTGCTTCCTCAAACGACCATTATTCAAGAATTGAAATAATGGAAGTATCAGCTTATAAAGCAACAGGCGATACAGCATATCCTTGCACATATTTTGGTGATGGTAGCTGGGATAAAGAAGCTTGGGTATAATTTTGTCTTAGTTGGCAATAAGTTTAATCATAAGCCATGTATCGAAAACTATGAGTCAGTTCATGAAGTTCTAGCATGTATTGATTTATGACAAACTAATCAATCTCCCAAGCCGACGTGCGGACGTCATTGCAACGCTGCTGGGCGAGTTGCAGACGGATGGCTATGCCGCTTATCAGAGTATTGGGCAGCGCGAGGATATCACCACTCTTGGGTGCTGGGCCCACGCACGTCGTAAATTCGTCGAAGCCGACAAGGTGGCCAACACGCCTAAAGGCAAAATCGGTAAAGCGGGGGTGGGCGTGCAGCTGATAAGAAAGCTCTATGCCATTGAACAAAAGATCCAGTCGCTAACCCCGGATGAGCGATACCGCACCCGACAACAACAAAGTCGACCCCAGCTCGAGAAAATCCGAATCTGGCTCGATCAATCCTTACAAACGACCTTACCCAAAAGTGCACTGGGTAAAGCCTTGGGTTACCTTCGCAACCACTGGGATGCACTTCAGGTTTACATCACAGACGGCCGACTCAACATCGACAACAATCCCGTCGAAAATGCCATCCGGCCCTTTGCGGTGGGTAGGAAAAACTGGATGTTCAGTGATACACAAGCCGGTGCACGGGCCAGTGCCTTGTTGTATTCCCTAATTGAAACCGCAAAAGCGAATAACCTAGAGCCCTATGCTTATTTAAAAATGTTGCTCGAGCGACTGCCGCAAGCTCTTAGCTTGGAAGATTACGAAGCTCTGCTACCTTGGAAAATCGCACCATAAACAGTGATCCTGATTGAGGTTGATCGCTTACGAAATTTGCGTTTATCCTACAAGTGAAGACTAATGCAAGTCACCTCTGGGGTCTCTCCGCTGGATGTAGAAGGGGTTTTAGGCAAAACTGGTTAGAGGCCAGGCGGTGTCTGGGCTGAGGGGAATAGGATCTATGATTGCGTTGGCTCCGGTGGATTACAACCTCAACCGTTACTATGACCCCAACACCGGACGTTACCTCGAAAGTGATCCGATTGGATTAGAAAGCGGCCTAAACACCTACGTCTATGTGGGTGGGAATCCGTTATTCCAACAAGAGCGCACCATCGAATAGCCCAAGCCAAGTAAGAAGAGCTTGGGAAAGATGACTGGCGCATAAAATTAAGATATGTCGATGTGAAAAGTAGCGATGTCTAGCAAAAGAAAGTTCCTACAACATTTAAAGAAAGATATTAACTCTTCAGATATTGAAGAGTTATATCGCTCTTTCTTTAAATTAGACCATTTTTCTATTAACCACTTCAAACAGGTTTTGAATGATAACCATGTTCCTAATAAGGACTATTTAGATTACTGCTTTTATATAGAAGAGCACTTCTCTTCTTTTTCGACTCAAGAGACAAAAAGTAGAAACTATTTATGTTCATATATGAGCGTCCTGTACCTTTACTGTTCTTCTAAGTGTGAAGAGGGTACAGTGACGGAAATAGATAGCTTATATATTAGGCTACCCATTCAGATTTTTCATTACTATGGTGATGAAGTGGCGGCTAACTTTTTTTACCATTTCCTCGAAAATATAGATTTTCATGACCACTATGTTGAATATTTTATTATTTTAGGCCAGCTCATGTTGACTCGGTGGTTAGGTATCGAAACAAATCTAGACACCATCAACAAAAAGCTCAGTCGTATAGTGGCTTTACGCAAAGAAATAGGTAGCTTTTCAAATGCGACTTCAAGTATTGATTGCCCTATTCAATGGGCGTTATTAGACAAAGATTTACCGACTACAAGCCTTTTTGGAAAGGAAGAAATTCCAGAGATATTACTTAGTAGTGATTAGCAAAGGTAATCCCCCCATTTTTAACGAGATTCAAAAGTAGACTTTAGGCCATCATAGCGGCCAATTCAGCTCTTTGCAGGAAATAGATAGGCTGGCTGCAGAATGCAGCAGCTTGATTTTGTCGCGCTGGCGATTGCAGAATACAAACACGGCAGGCATCAACGGATCCAATTGCATCTCCTGTTGTACAATGGCGGCTAACCCATCGATGGACTTACGCATACCACTGGGCTTCGATGCAAGTAAACGGATACGTCTTGTAACGGTCGAATCACAACCAGCCGCCGGACTTGAGCTGGGTTAAAACGTCCGTTAGGGATGCAGCCGGTATTTTGAGCGTGAGTGAGGCTAGCAGTATCTCTATGATCGGAGTGGACGAATTCAAGACGGTTTGCCCGGGCGTTAAACACATAAAGGCTGCCGATGAATGATCACTCGAGGCAGCATCATGAGAAGCGACCCGAAATTTTTTGATCCAGTATCCAAAGGCATGCAAGTTAATATCGCGTTGTTGGCAGAAGCATTTTTGGCTTAAACCGGAGTCACGCCATTCATCAATAACGGACTGCCAGTGAGCTTGTTTGGGCGTAAGGGACATGGTGAGGTCTCCGATGGATGGGAGACGCCAAATTAAATCATCTAAGAAAACGTGGATAGCCTGTCCGAAATTGATCGCTTACATAAGTGAAGTATCTAAATAATCGGATTGAGTCGGTTCATGGCAAGCACAAACATTTCCTAAACCGGTGAGTGGGTTTCAATCCAAAAAGACGGCTTATGCCTCAATTAATGGCTTCGAAGTGATACGTATATTTCGCAAAGGCCTGATGGGTATATGGTGTTATGATCAGGGCATCACAGGAGAAGAGCGTTCTATCGGATGTCAATCCCCAAGTTATGGGCCGCCCAGTAGCTTTTTTTAAACGGAGCCTATCAGAGAGGTTCCCCATCGGGGCCTCTCATGAGGTATACTGGCGACCCACTTTCATATCTGATTCTTTCCGATGCAAGAGCTTGAGCGACAACATTACCTGACGTTTATGGGAATCCAAAGTTGGATGCCACGCCAGGCGCTGCCTTTTGCTTTGGCTTCTCCAGAAATCCCTTGGTGTGACGTTAATCTGGCAACCCAAGATCAAGGGTTATCGGGCAATTCCAAGATTGAATCCCCTGCTCATGATCAAGAAAGTGTACCGCCTGGTCTGGTGAAAGAAGACGTGCTGTCGGAGGTAGCCAATACACCCAAGCAGACCCCTCATCTGGCTGCCTCATCTGACAAGACAGAGGCTCTTAAATCAGAACCGAAAGCTATAACGGTAGCGCCAAATACCTGGAGCTTCTTTTATGTGAAAGCTGGGGTCTATATTTTGTGCTTTGAGACAGCCGGCAATCCTGCTGAAAGCAAGCTTGCGCGGGGAATTGTTGATGCTGTTTTGCCGGGGCAGGGACAAAGCCTGACATTATTGCGTTGGCCTCTGGTTGAATCGTCTTCTGTCGATGCCGACGCAGGTAAAACCATGCTGAACGTATTTATGCGTGAACTGATGGTAGAGGCTGAACAATTGCTTCTTTTCGGTGCATTAAATCAAGGGTTGTTCCAACCTTTGCTGGGTGAGCATTGGGCACCAGACAGCATATCGATACAGAATTTACCTACTCTTCAGGCCATGTTGCATGATGTTTCTCACAAGCGTGCAGCATGGAATCAATTGAAGTCGTTATTCTTTCCAACATGAACGTTCAAGCGAATGATATTCGATCATTAAGCGTGTCTGATCTGGAAAGGCTGTTGGTGATTGAGCAAGCTGCTCAACAAACTCCCTGGTCAGAGGATACTTTTCGGCAATGCTTTTTAAGTGACAGCAGAAAAGGTTGGGGTATTTTGTATGGTCAGGTTCTTGTAGGGTTCATTTGGGTAAGCATTATTGAACCTGAAGCAGAAATCCTAGAGATTGTTATTGCCCCTGAATTTCAGGGAGTAGGACTAGGGAAAAAGCTACTAAGGTACACTCTAGCGGCGTTGGAAGAAAATGGCATCAATAAATATTTTTTGGAAGTACGTGCGAGTAACGAAGCAGCGATAGGGTTATATCGCTCAATGGGTTTTGAAAAAGTAGGCGTAAGAAAACAGTACTACAGCACAATTAATGTAAATATAAAAGAAGACGCATATTTAATGATATTAAAATAAATATATTAATTTGAGATAGTGGTATCTGACTTCCTGTAAATTCACGGGGTACTCTATGACCTTGTATTCAGGCCCTTCTATTGATGAGTTGTTTTTCTTTAGCGTTGTTTTATTCGAGCCATTGATGTTCGTCCATGTATATCTTAAGCCAAGCTCAAGCTGAATGTGCTCAGAAAAATCGTAAATAAAACCAGTTTGACCGCCGATTGCAAGCCCTAGATGAGTGGTACTATCGCCATCCTTTAGGCCGTTGACGTAGGTGTAACCATTAATATTATGCGGTTTAACATGCACACCTCCTGCACTGGTTCCCGAGTGCAAACCAATAAAAAAAGAGGTGTTGTGAAAGATAGAGAATAAATAATCTCCTCCTAAAGTGAGCACCAAAAACTCAAATTCAGCGTTATTAGGTAAGTCATTGCAGTCAATAAGAAATATATTATCCTCTTCCTCGGTATTGCACTGCCCAATATCAATATCAAAGTGGAGCCTGTAAGGCTTCTCCAAACGATCGGAATTGTAACCAAATGATAATCCCAGTGCCGATCCCTTCGAGTTTCTAGAACGATCGGATGATTGAAAAGAGATGTTTGATATTTTTGGTCCAATATAAAACCCCTCAAAACTAGCTTGTGCAGTGTTGAGGGTTAAAAAGGACAAAAGCGAAAACACTTTTAGCATTCGAAAATTTAATCGCATAATAAACAGATAAAAAATGTCTAATGGTATGGTTAATCACTCAAGCAAGTTGCTAAGTCACAAAGGGGACCAATTTTACCTTATATAGGGAATATGTGAAATCAATTCGAACGCATTGTTGCAATGTATGGGTATGATGAATACACCGAATAACCCATGTTATGGGCTTGAAGTGATGGAGCACAATTAATGTGGGGAAAAACCTCTTTAGTTAGGAAATTGTCCATAATCAAGAGATAAACGCCCATACTTGTGTGGGCGCTTGTCTCAAAATAGTCTAAGCCAAATCGTCAGATGCAATATGGTAATGCGGATCTTCAATCAGATTTACTTCCACCATGTCACCTGCTTTTTTCAAGAGCGCTGCACACTCTTGGCTAAGGTGTTTGATGTGCAGTTTCTTGCCGGCTTGCTTGTATCGTTCTGCAAGTGTATCGATGGCTTCTAGACCAGAATGATCACACACCCTTGATCTTTGGAAATCAATGACAACATGGCGCGGGTCTTTATGAGGATCAAAAGCGTCTAGGAAACTATGAACCGAACCAAAAAATAACGGGCCCTCTAAGTCGTAAATTCGCACGTTGTCATTTTCTTCACGTACACGTGCCGTGACGTGTTTAGCGTGTTCCCAGGCGAAGACCAGTGCAGAAACAATGACGCCTACCACCACAGCAATGGCAAGATCAAAAATTACGGTTATGCCAGAAACCAGAATCAGAACGAATGCATCTTGTTTTGGGATTTTTCTTAGAATGCGGAAGCTGGACCATTCAAAGGTACCAATGACCACCATAAACATTACCCCCACGAGTGCAGCCAGTGGGATTTTTTCAATGATGCTCGAACCGAATAGAATGAACATTAATAAGGCGACAGCAGCGGTAATACCCGATAAGCGACCCCGTCCACCAGAATTCACGTTGATCATGCTCTGGCCAATCATGGCACAGCCACCCATGCCACCGAAGAAGCCATTGGCTGTATTAGCCAAGCCCTGAGCAACGCATTCACGGTTACTGCGACCACGGGTTTGAGTGATTTCATCAATGAGCGACAAAGTTAATAAGGATTCGATCAAACCGACGCCGGCTAGAATGAGCGCGTAAGGGAAAATGATTTCCAGCGTATCCCAATTAAAGGGAACGGATGGAATAGCGAACTCTGGAAGCCCCCCAGCAATGCTGGCAACGTCCCCAACGGTTTGAACATCAAGGCTAAACCCAATCGCGACCAAAGAAACGACGACAATAGCGACCAATCCAGCAGGAACCGCTGTGGTGAGCTTGGGTAAAAACTTCATGATTGCCATGGTAGCGCCGACTAAAATCAGCATCCATGCGAGCCCCATACCCGACAGCCACTCTTTGCCACCGTCTAATGTTGGCGCCTTAAATTGTTCAAGCTGTGCGAGGAATATGACGATCGCCAGACCATTCACAAAGCCAAGCATGACCGGGTGTGGTACCAATCTAATAAATTTACCTAGTCGCAATGCGCCGGCTGATATTTGGATGAAACCGGTCAGGATGATACAGGCAAAAAGGTATTGAACGCCGTGGTCGGCAACCAGATCGACCATTACGACGGCCATGGCGCCAGTGGCACCTGAAATCATTCCAGGCCGACCACCAAAAATAGAGGTGATTAAGCCAACCATAAAAGCAGCATAAAGACCGACCAATGGATTGACGCCTGCAACAAAGGCGAAGGCGACGGCTTCGGGAACCAAAGCCAACGCGACGGTAAGACCCGAAAGTAGGTCGTCCTTAGCGGTAGCGCGTTGCGATAATATAAGCTGAAACATGTCATCCTCTAAATAGGTGATGCATTGAGGCTCAGGGCACACAATCGGCGAACTGTTCAGAAAGCAGTTGCGAATGTTAAAGTCGCTGCATGAGCCTGGTATTCACGAGGCAGTTGCGACTGGGTGCGTCAAAAAATGGTCGGCCATCCTAGCAAAGATCGGCCACTGACAACACCTTTGAATGCGCAAATTGTGTTCAATCCTTTGGTCGATATTTACGCCCTTACATCACAGAGTAGTTAAGCCTGATGAATTCATCGTATCCCTTAAGCTGGCTGTTGTTTTCTGGCGTTGCTTATAGCGGGTGCCTTGTATGGATGTTGTTTCGAGTGAACTGGCAGGTCTTTAAGAAGGAATCCATCGCTCAACATCTTTTTTATGGCAGCATTTTTACACTGAGTTGCTTGTGGCAGATTAGGGGAGGTATCAAGCCGGGGTTGGATGTGCACTTTTTGGGTGTAACCGCTGCTGTTTTATTTATGGGGTGGCCACTAGGAATTATGGCGGCCACTGGTGCGCTACTGGTTTCAACCTTTATTGGTTGGTTGCCATGGCAAGAGTTAGGCATTCAAGGCCTGTTGCAAATCATCCTTCCAGCGTTGGTCAGTTGGTTGGGCTATCAATTGGCGGAACGAACGCTTCCTCCAAACCCTTTTGTTTATTTGATGGTTTGTGCATTTTTTGTTGCAGGATTTGCCATGGCCGCTGTTGTGTTGGCGAAGTCTGCCGTTTTATGGCTTTCGGATATCTATTCTTGGGAGGTGATCTATCACAACTACGTCCGATACCTGTTGCTCCTCATGTTTCCTGAAGCTTTCCTGAATGGCGCCATTATCGGCACCGTTTTTCTGGTATCGCCCCACTGGATAGCGACCTTCAATGAAGATGTCTTTTTTAATGATGATGATCCATCGAGCTAAAGGGGTGTTTGTGCTTACTTATTGCCTGCCGTTTATTTAGGCAAAAAAAGCCTTGCATTGGTTTCCGAGCTTAGATTAGGATGAAAGGACAGTTTCAGAGCAACCGAACGAATTGAAGATTATGCGCAACCTAAACATGAACCTTGGCCACCATCATCATCATCCTGACTAGTCTTTCAGGACGATGCTTGGCACCTGGAAGACGACCTCCCGGCTCTTCCTAGGTTCAAAAGCGCAGACGCATTTTACAAACCCCCGGAAGAGCAATCTTCCGGGGGTTTGTCGTTTCAGGGGCCTCCAAAACCAATTGAGGAGACCCTGTACATGCAAAATCAAAATCAAAACACGCAAGAGCGCAGTAGTAATACTCGTATCCGCATCGCTGTTCAAAAAAAAGGGCGACTGTCACAAGACAGCCAGCAGCTACTCAAACGCAGCGGTTTACGATTCAAAATGCCCTCCGGTCGTTTGGTTGTACCCGTTGAGAACCACCCTGTTGAACTTTTGTTAGTGCGTGACGATGACATCCCTCAGTTGGTCATGGAAGGGTTAGCCGACCTTGGTATTGTTGGCGAGAATGTGTTGGATGAGGCTGCGCTTGAAAGGCAAAGCCAAGGCGCCAAATCCGACTATCAAGTGTTACGAGGGTTGGATTTTGGATACTGCCGTCTGGCGCTCGCCGTGGATAAAGAAAAAGAAATTTATTCAGCTAAAGACCTGGCAAAAAAACGAATCGCCACCAGCTACCCATGGCTGTTAAAGCGTTACCTGTATGAACAAGATATTCCGTATACCTTATGCCCATTAACGGGCTCTGTTGAAGTCGCGCCAAGAGCGGGATTGGCGGATGCGATTTGTGATCTTGTTTCCACCGGTGCAACCCTTGAAGCCAATGGATTAAAAGAGGTGGAAACCGTTTTCGAATCTCGGGCAACGCTTGTGAAAAGAAACGGTGACTTTACCGAAGATACCCAGCAATGGATTGATGGATTTCTTGTGCGCGTCAATAGCATTATTCAGGCGCGCGAATCCAAATACATTATGTTGCATGCACCTAAAAATCAATTGCCCGCCATAAAAGCATTATTACCTGGTGCTGAAGAGCCTTCCGTTCTCCCCCTGAATAATGAAACCGATCGAGTGGCCGTGCACCTGGTCAGTGGAGAAACCCTTTTTTGGGAAACCATGGAAGCGTTAAAAGCGCTTGGAGCCAGCTCGATATTAGTGTTGCCAATTGAAAAAATGATGGGGTGATAACAATGCAATTCATGAGCGCAACCCGATTTTTAACAGGCCTTAAAAACCAAACCCTTGGCCGACCGGCTTTGCGGCAGCAAGCAGAATTAACGGAATCGGTTCAAAATATTATTCAAACAATACAAGCGAGAGGGGAAGCAGCATTATTTGAATACCGTTTACTATGGGAAAATAATGACAGTAAAACGCTAGGGTATGCAACGCGTGAGCTGGCATCATCGGTTGATAAAGCAACGCAGATTGCAATTGATCAGGCTTATGACAATATTTTTGCCTTCCACCAACCCCAGTATCCTTCACCCTTTGAAATAGAAACAACCGCAGGTATCCGCTGTGCACAACAGTGGCGAGCCATTCAAAGTGTGGGACTGTATATTCCAGGAGGAAGCGCTCCTCTTATTTCAACGCTGTTGATGCTGGGCATACCGGCACAAATTGCGCGTTGCCCTGAAGTGGTTGTGTGCTCCCCTGCATTACCTTCGCCAGCTATAGCGTATGCTGCTCAAAGATGTGGGATTGAATTTATTTATCAGTTTGGAGGTGCGCAAGCCATTGCTGCGATGGCCTACGGGACTGAATCCATTCCAAAAGTGAATAAACTCTTTGGGCCTGGGAATGCTTTTGTAACAGAGGCTAAACGGCAGGTCAGTATGGAGCCAGGCGGTGCGGCGATTGATATGCCCGCTGGGCCATCTGAAATTATGGTGGTTGCAGACGCGACAGCAAATCCAGAAACAGTAGCAGCCGATTTGCTGAGTCAGGCCGAACACGGTGCTGATTCACAAGTAATATTCATCAGTCTTGATGATGCATTAAGTCAAGCAGTGCAAACGCAATTGCAGTCTCAATTGCAAGCATTGCCTCGTGCTGATATTGCCCTCGAATCCATCCGTAATAGTTATTTAATCCAAGCCGATTCAGCTGAAACAGCACTGTCCATCGTTAATGCTTATGCGCCCGAGCATTTAATTTTAAATGTTCGTAAACCTAGAGCTTGGTTGAATCGTGTTCAATGTGCTGGCTCCGTGTTTTTGGGCCCCTGGACGCCAGAATCGCTTGGTGATTATGCTTCAGGCACCAATCACGTACTGCCGACTTACGGTTATGCAGCCAGTTATTCAGGTTTAAAAACCACAGATTTCATGAAAAGCATGAGTGTTCAAGAAGCCAATATCAAAGGGTTAAATACATTGGCTAACACGCTCATTCAACTGGCTTCAATAGAAGGGCTTGAAGCGCATGCTAATGCTGTAAAAGTACGATTAGCATTGCTGGCGGTTGAAAATCAAGAGGTGAGTAATGTCTGATTTAAACAATCTCTTTCGACCTCATATTCGTCAGTTAAAAGGCTATCAGTCTGCGCAATCTTCTAAAAAGCAAACGCGTGTTTGGTTAAGCGCAAATGAACTGCCAGAAGCAATCGTTTCAGCAGACAGCCAGTTAAATCGTTATCCAGAAGCTCAACCTAAAAACATCATTGACGTTTATGCCAATTATTCGGGTGTAAAAGAAAGTGAACTTTTAGTGACGCGTGGAGCAGATGAGGGGATTGAGCTGTTAATAAAAGCCTTTTGTGAACCACAGCAAGATCAAGTGCTCAGTTTTGCTCCAACCTATGGCATGTACAAAGTCAGTTGTGATATTCAAAATGTTCGCTACGATAGCGTTCCATTAATACCCTCCACAATGGCAATTGATTGGAATGCCTTTATTAAGGCCTTAAACGAAAATAAAACGAAGTTGGTGTTTCTCTGCAATCCGAACAACCCTACTGGAACAGCCTTTGGGCTAGAAGCCGTCGCTAAAATATTAGCTTTACTAAAGAATGATCAATTGCTCGTTGTGGATGAGGCGTATATCGAATTTTCGGAGAAAGAATCGGCAGTAACAATATTAAAAGAATACAAAAATTTAATTGTTTTACGTACGCTGTCAAAAGCCTTTGGTCTTGCTGGCGCTCGTTGTGGTTTTGTTTTAGCTCATAACGAAATTATTCAAGGTTTATCACGCATTATTGCGCCTTATCCTATACCCAGTATGATCGAGAGTGTCGTCATCAAATCATTTGATGAAGAGGCAGTTTATGCGCGAAAGCAATGGATTCAGCGAATAAAGTTAATGAGAGAAACCTTTATTGAAAAGCTAGAGTCCCTAGAAAATATTGAAACGGTGCCAAGCCAGGCAAATTACATTTTTGTTAGAGGGGCGGGAGTGGCCGCTATGGTAAGTGCAGCGACTCAAGCTGGCATCGCGATTCGTTCTTTTCAATATGACAATACATTAACTGCTCGAATCAGCATTGGCAGTGAATTAGAAATGCAATCTTTTGAAGAGAAAGCTCTTGGTTTGCTAGAAAAATCTTGCATGGTTGAAAGAGTCGAAGAAGGAGTGGAGTCATGAAAAAACGACAAGCCATTTTATTTATTGATCGTGACGGCACTCTCATAGATGAACCGAAATCAGATTTTCAGGTGGATAAACTGGAAAAGCTTAGATTAGAGCCTCAAGTAATCCCTTCATTGCTTAAATTGCAGCAAGCGGGTTTTAAATTGGTCATGGTGACGAATCAGGATGGCTTAGGTACTGAGTCTTTTCCTCAGGAACATTTTGACCTACCCCATAATGCGATGATGCAAATATTCGAGTCTCAGGGGGTTATGTTTGAAGAGGTGTTGATTTGTCCGCATTTTGAATCTGATCAATGCAGTTGCCGCAAACCCAAGTTAGGGTTAGTTAAATCCTATCTTACACAAGGACTTATTGATTTCGAACGTTCTTATGTGATTGGTGATCGCGAGACAGATCTTCAATTAGCTGATGCGATGGGTATTCAAAGTATTGCTTATAACGCCAAAAATAAGAACTGGCCCGATATAGTGAGTCAACTCATTCAAGGTGATCGCATTGCGAAAATTGAACGGTCGACTGAAGAAACCCAAATAGTTGTTGAAGTTGATCTTGATCAATTCAAACCAAGTCAAATCAATACCGGTATTGGTTTTTTTGATCATATGCTGGATCAAATTGCAGTGCACTCAGGTATTTATTTAAAGCTCATTGTCTCAGGTGATTTAAATGTTGATGACCACCACAGTGTTGAGGACAGTGCTATTGCGTTAGGGGAAGCACTGTACCAAGCATTAGGAAATAAAAAGGGTGTCGGTCGATTCGGATTTGTGCTTCCTATGGATGAAAGTCGCGCTGAAATTTTGTTGGATTTATCAGGACGGTCATACTGTGTCTTTGAAGCACGTTTTACGCGTGATCAAATAGGCGAAATGTCAACTGAAATGGTGCAGCACTTTTTTAAATCGCTAGCCGATGCTTTGCGTTGCACGCTTCATATCAGGGTTTCTGGGGATAATGATCATCATCAGATTGAATCCATTTTCAAAGCCTTTGGGCGTACGCTAAGAACCTGTATTGCGCGTACAGGTGAGCAGCTGCCCAGCTCCAAGGGGGTTTTAGCATGACATCGCTTGGTATATTAGATCTTGGTTATGGAAATGTATTTTCCATTCAGTGTGCATTTAATCGATTAGATTGCAAAACAACACTGGTCAATACCCCAGAGGGTATTCAGTCTGTCGACCGATTAGTGGTTCCAGGCGTCGGTGCTGCCAAAACAGCATTAAATGAAATAGCAAGATTAGAGCTGACTGACGTCATTAAAACGTACTCTAAACCCTTGTTGGGTATATGTCTTGGTATGCAAGTGTTGGCTGAGAAGCTGACCGAAGGCGCTGACTCCTATCAGCCTATTTTGGGGTTGGGGCTCATTGAAGGCAAGGTAGAAAAGATGAGTACACCCTCTGGGGTCTTACCTCATATGGGTTGGAATCGTATCCAAAATTTACAAACAGTAGAAAATAATGAGCCGTCCTATTTCTATTTTGCTCACAGTTATGCATTAACAAGTAGTCGAGATGCAGTTGGTGTAACTGAATACGATGAGACCCAATTTGTATCATTGGTTCAGCGTGAAAATATTGTTGGGATTCAGTGTCATCCTGAACGATCGGGTCAAGTAGGTGAATCCTTCTTAAAACGCTTTTTATCAATGTGAGGGTTAAACATGATTATTCCAGCTATTGACGTCATTAATAATGAAATTGTTCGGCTAATCCAAGGTGATTTTGAACAGCAAACCCCTTATGAAGGCAGTGTCTCTGATCGTTTAATTCAGTATCAAAAGGCAGGTGCAAAACGTATTCATTTGGTTGATCTTAGTCGAGCTAAAAATACTGAATTGATGGGTTCTAAAGCCATATTAGACGCATTGAAAGTCGCAAATGTCCCAATTCAGATAGGCGGGGGTATTCGAACCGATGAAGATGTGGAGAATTGGCTGAATAAAGGGGCAAGTAAAGTGGTTATTGGCTCAGTAGCCATTACGAACCAAAGTAAAGTAATGAGCTGGGCTAAATCCTTTGGGCGAGACAAGATTGTTATTTCTTTAGATGTTAAGGCCAACCAAGAAAATGAATATGAGGTTTGCATAAACGGTTGGCAAAATAATTCAGGTGTAAAGTTAAGTGAAGTGTTATTAGCGTATCAAGCGGAAGGGATTAAAGAGTTTTTATGCACCGACATTCAACAAGACGGTACCCTGAAAGGACCCAATATAGAGCTTTATCAATGGATGAAATCCCTTGCCCCTGATGCTCTCATACAAGCTTCCGGTGGGGTAGGGACACTCAATGACATTGCTGACCTTAAAGTCAACCGGATGGATGGGGTTATTCTTGGAAAGTCTTTATTAGAAGGCCGGTTCTCATTGAAAGAAGCGTTGTCTGTTTGGGATAAGGAGAGCGCTGATGCTAGTTAAACGAATAATTCCTTGCCTGGATGTAATGGACGGCAAAGTTGTCAAAGGCGTTCAGTTTAAAAACCATGAAGTGGTAGGTGATGTGTTGTCGTTAGCACAACGGTATTCAGATGCGGGTGCAGATGAGCTCGTTTTTTACGATATAACTGGCTCTACGCGTGAAAAAGGCATCACGGTGGATTGGGTAAAATCAGTAGCAAGCGTTATTAATATCCCTTTTTGTGTGGCTGGTGGTATTCGCACGACAGAGCAAGCAAGAGCATTGCTTTACGCTGGAGCGGATAAAGTCTCCATTAATTCACCTGCTCTAGAATCGCCAGAATTCATTACGGAGCTCTCCAATAGTTTTGGATCGCAGGCCGTGGTTGTTGGGATTGATTCCTACTGGGATTCTAATGCTCAGCAGTACATCGTTAAACAGTACACAGGCTGTGAAAAAAGTATGCAAACAACAGCTTGGACAACGGCTAGCTGGATCAATGAGGTACAACGCAGAGGAGCTGGCGAGATTGTGCTTAATACCATGAATCAAGACGGCATGCGTCAAGGCTATGATATCGTTCAGTTGAGTGCCATGAAATCTCTGTGTCGAGTACCACTCATCGCATCGGGGGGGGCCGGTACCATCGAGCATTTTGTTGAGGCATTTAAGGAAGCTAAAGTCGAAGGTGCTCTTGCTGCTTCTGTGTTTCATAAAGGCATGATTGAGATGAGTGATTTAAAAAATCGATTAGCATTAGCAGGCATAGAGGTAAGAAAATGACATTGGTTGATCAAATTCAGTGGGATAAAGTGAAAGGGTTGCTACCTGTTATTGTTCAATCCAGTCAAACACTAGAAGTGCTTATGTTGGGTTATATGACACCCGAAGCATTAAAATTATCCATTGAACGTAAGCGAGTTGTCTTTTGGTCCAGAACCAAAGAACGGTTATGGGAAAAAGGGGAAAGTTCTGGCAATACGTTGCTGATCAATCAAATGCAGTTAGATTGTGATCAAGATGCATTGGTGATACAAGCGACTCCAAAAGGGCCAACCTGTCATTTGGGCAGTACAAGTTGTTTTCAAGCCGGACAAAAATTTCCAGAAATGAATAAGTCTTCAACCAATAGTCCATATCCAGCCATCGCTGACTTGGAAGAGTGTATCCGAAAACGTCAAATCCAATCTGATCAAGGTGCAGTGTCAGAAGCTTCATATACTCAGCAGCTTTTGTCTAGCGGGATTCAAAGAATGGCACAAAAAGTGGGTGAAGAGGGGGTAGAAGTAGCCTTAGCGGCTGTAGCACAATCAAAGCAGGCTTTAACATCTGAAGCAGCTGATTTGATCTATCATTTGTTAGTGCTGTTATCGGCTAAACATCTCAATTTATCAGACATTGACGCTGTATTGGCTGAAAGAGCCAGAGCAAAAACATAATCAAGTAAAAAACTAACTGGACTAACAGGCATCAGGGACGTTTATGCCGATTAAGTGGAAAGAGTATCCCGCAACCGATTTTTTTGATGAGCTTGTAATGGCCGGTGGTCGGTCCCGGCCGGCTGCAAAGCCTCTTATTAAATACCTCAGCAAGTTATCTGAACAAAGCCTTATCGAGCGGCGAGATGCAGCCGATGTCACGATTGAGCAAATGGGCATTTCGTTTACCGTTTATTCCGATGGAGAAAATATTGATCGAGCTTGGCCGTTTGATATTATTCCTAGAATTATCGATAAGAAAACGTGGAGCGTGACCGAAGAAGGATTAAAGCAACGTTTAAAAGCACTTAATTGTTTCATTAACGACCTTTATAACAAGCAGTCTATCCTGAATGACGGCATTGTTCCAAAAGACATCATCCTAAAATCAAAAAATTTTCGACCAGAGTGCATCGGTGTGACGCCTCCGCATGGAGTATGGGCGCATATATGTGGAACCGATTTGGTTCGTGATATCGATGGAACGTTTTACGTGCTTGAAGATAATCTACGCGTTCCATCAGGCGTTTCGTATATGATTGAAAACAGGGCCATTACAAAACGCGTTTTTCCTGAATTGTTCGAATCCATGAGAATTCTGCCGAACAATGCGTATGCGGCTGAATTATTAAAGATGTTAAAGTCATTGTCACCTAGAGCAATTAAACAGCCACAGATTGTTGTACTGACGCCAGGTGTATTTAATTCTGCTTATTTCGAGCATGCTTTTCTAGCACAACAGATTGGTGCTGAATTGGTTGAAGGCTCCGATTTGGTTGTAAAAGAAAAAAAAGTGTACATGAAAACCATTTCGGGTCTAGAGCGCGTAGATGTCATTTACCGCCGTATTGACGATTTATTTATTGACCCAGCAGAGTTTAATCCTGAATCAGTTTTAGGGGTGTCTGGGTTAATGGAAGCTTGGCGCCAAGGCAATGTGGCGCTTGCTAATGCCCCTGGAGCGGGTGTGGCGGATGATAAAGTTGTATACGCCTACGTCCCTAAAATCATTGAATACTATTTGGATGAAAAGCCTATTCTGCCAAATGTAGAAACCTATTTGTGTGAAAACCCTGAACATCAAGCCTATGTGTTAGAACATCTTGATGAATTAGTGGTGAAACCCGCTAATGAAAGCGGTGGGTATGGCATGTTAGTTGGACCGCATAGCACTAAGAAAATGCGGGATACCTTTGCAAAACTCATTAAGAAACATCCCAGAAACTATGTGGCACAACCTACTTTGAAGTTGTCTACTGCCCCTACCCTATGTGATGGGCTGGTTCCGAAACCCAGGCATTTAGATTTGCGGCCTTTTATTTTGCAAGGGAAATCACTTTATTGCACTAAAGGAGGGCTGACACGCGTTGCACTAAGAGAGGGGTCGCTGGTTGTTAATTCTTCTCAAGGTGGTGGCAGCAAGGATACATGGATTGTAGATGAGGAGGCTGTCTGATGCTTTCTCGTGTAGCTGAAAGAGTTTACTGGACAGCTCGCTATATTGAGCGAGTTGAAAATACAGCACGTCTCATTAATGTGTTTAATAGTTTACTCCTAGACCTTCCTCAAGGGGTCGACTTAAGTTGGTATACCTTGATTATTATTAACGGATCAGAAGAAGCCTTTAATGATCGGTATAAAGTTCAGTCTGAACGTAATGTCATTAAATTCATGGTGTCTGACTTAGATAACCCTTCATCAATTGTTAACTCCATGTTTTGGATTCGGGAAAATATTCGGACTTCACGAGATGTTGTGCCCGTGGAGACTTGGGAGTTAGTCAATGAGCTTAATATTTTCATTAAGGCAAATCTTCAATACGGATTGAATAAAGGCGCTCGACATGAATTTTTAGAGCATATTGTTGCGGCTTGTCAGCAAATTGTTGGTTTAATACAAGGCAGTATGATTCGTAATGCCAGTTGGTACTTTTTGAATTTGGGTACCAATATTGAACGAGCTGATATGATTACAAGGTTTTTAGATGCCGGTATGGCTGTTCTATTAACAGAGGATACCAGTCCAAACCAAGATCAAATTGTATGGGGTAATGTTTTAAGTTCAGCAAGTGCAGAGATGGCCTATTTAAAAGCAACGGGGGATATGGTTAATGGTCCGCAAGTCGTTGAGTTTTTGATGACACATGCTGAATTTCCTCGATCCATTAAATTTTGTGTTGATCGTATTGGTGTTTGTATTGAGCGATTACCAAAGGGACAAGAGCTATTAGTAAAAGTTAAAAAGCATCTTGACCATTGTCTTAATTACCAAGACTTCGAACGTCTAGGGCACCCGCTTAGGCAGCACTTAAACGATATGCAAATTTATTTGTCAGCGTTGCATAATGATGTGGCAGCGACCTGGTTTGCCTTAGATTAACGGGATGAAACTTAGAGTATGACCATTCGGGTTGCCATTCATCATCAAACAGATTACCGATTTGATCAATCGGTTGAAATATTTCCTCATGTCATTCGCTTAAAACCCGCTGCTCATTGTCGCACTCCTATTTATAGTTATTCCCTAAAAATACTGCCAAAGCAACATTTTATTAATTGGCAGCAGGATCCTTTTGGTAATTACCTTGCAAGATTGGTTTTTCCAAATCCTGCAAAGCGCTTGAAAATTGAAGTGGAAGTTGTGATTGATATGGTAACGATCAATCCCTTCGATTTTTTTGTTGATGAAAGTGCTAAAAATTTTCCATTTAAATACTCTAAGCAACTTCAGAAAGAACTGATTCCCTATCTGGAAAAATCTGAGTCCTGCTCTGAATTAGTACAGTGGCTAGATGATTTTGAGAAAAAAGATAATGAAGCAATCATCGACTTTTTAGTTCGTTTAAATCAATGTTTGCAACAAAGCATCACTTATGGGATTCGGATGGAACCGGGTGTTCAGACATGCGAGCAAACACTAAAACAAAAAAAGGGATCTTGTCGAGATACGGCTTGGTTGCTGGTTCAAATACTGCGTCACTTGGGTTTGGCAGCTCGCTTTGTATCAGGATATCTCGTTCAATTAACCTCCGATCAAAAAGCATTGGATGGACCTTCTGGTCCAGAGCAAGATTTTACGGATTTACATGCTTGGTGCGAGGTTTTTATTCCGGGAGCAGGGTGGGTCGGGCTTGACCCCACGTCAGGCTTATTTGCGGGTGAAGGTCATATACCTCTTGCATGCACGCCAGATCCTGTCTCGGCAGCTCCGATAACGGGTAGCACTGATACCTGCAAAGTCGATTTTCAATTTTCGAATGAAGTCATTCGTGTACACGAGGACCCCAGAGTCACTAAGCCTTATACCGATGATCAATGGCAACGGATAAAAAACCTTGGGCATACCGTTGATCAGGATTTACAGGCTCAGGATGTTCGATTGACAATCGGCGGAGAACCTACCTTTGTTTCCATTGATGATATGGAAGCGCCTGAATGGAATACCGAAGCGCTTGGAGAAAACAAGTTAGCACTTTCAAAAGAATTGATTCTCAAATTAAGAGACCGCTTTGCACCCGGTGGATTACTTCATTATGGGCAAGGCAAATGGTATCCAGGGGAGCCTTTGCCTCGTTGGGCGCTTGGATGTTTTTGGCGAACAGATCAAGAACCTTTGTGGCGTGACTCACAGTGGTTAGCAAAGGTTTCTCAAAATTACGGTTTTGACTTACAAGATGCAGAACGCTTTATCAATACTTTGATGCAATCTTTGGGGCTTGATGCGGAGCATCTCTTACCGGCCTATGAAGATGCTTTATACCATTTATGGTTAGAGCAACGAGAGCCCATCAATGTGGATTTAACACGTTCAAACCTTAAAGATTCTTTAGAGCGGCAGGCATTAAGCAAAAGGCTCTCTCAGGGTTTACATAAGCCGGTTGGTTTTGTATTGCCTTTGGCTTGGGATTGGTATGCCAATCAATGGATCAGCGGATTGTGGAAGTTCCGTTGTGGTCAGCTATTTTTAGTGCCAGGAGACTCTCCTATGGGATTGCGATTGCCCTTGGATGCTCTCCCAGAGCCAGAACACCATTATGATGTCTATTTGCCTGAACAAGACCCAGTCAGCTCAAAATCGTCGTTGCCGCCTGCGGGTAAGGTAATTGAACAATTACGGTTGACGTCAACTCATGCAGAAGCCCTGAGTCACACAAAAAATACAAATAAAGAAAAGTCAAGTAAACATACCTGGGCCAATACTATTCGTACGGCATTATGTATTGAACCCCGTGATGGCAAGCTCTTTATTTTTCTACCGCCTTCAAGTTATTTAGAGCATTACGTTGCTCTCATAGAAGCCTTAGAAAATACCGCTAAATCTTGTAAATTACCTATTGTCATTGAAGGGTATGAACCCCCAAAAGATTCTCGTATACAAAAATTACTGGTGACTCCTGATCCTGGCGTTATTGAAGTCAATATTCATCCCGCTGCTTCATGGGGAGAGCTCAACGAACGCTTACATGTTTTGTATGATACGGCCCGTCAATGTCGATTAGGCACTGAAAAATTTATGTTAGATGGCCGTCACTCTGGAACGGGTGGTGGAAACCATGTCACCTTCGGTGCAAAGTCGCCCATTGATAGCCCGTTTCTGAGACGTCCCGATTTATTACGCAGCTTGATTACCTATTGGCAACATCACCCAGGGCTTTCCTATTTGTTTTCGGGTGCTTTTATAGGCCCAACCTCTCAAGCGCCTAGAGTGGACGAAGGGCGTGATGAAATGTTGTATGAATTAGATATTGCCTTTTCTCATATGCCTACCGGTCAAGTGCAGCAACCATGGCTTGTTGATCGACTGCTAAGAAATCTTTTGGTTGATATAACCGGTAATACACATCGCAGTGAGTTTTGCATTGATAAGCTCTTTTCTCCTGGTAATTTAGGTGGACGCCAAGGACTGGTTGAATTTAGAGGATTTGAGATGCCGCCTCATCCTCAAATGGTGATGGTTCAAGTGTTATTGCTGCAGTCACTCATAGCGCATTTTTGGCGAAGGCCTTATCAGAAGCCACTGATTCGGTGGGGAACATTGCTGCATGATCGTTTTATGTTACCCCATTTTATTTGGGCTGATATTAAAGATGTGGTAAATGATTTAAATGAAGCAGGGTTTGCATTTGAATTGGATTGGTTGGCTCCTTTCGAGGAGTTTCGTTTTCCACATTATGGTCGAACGCAGTTGGATGATATTGAAATCAGTTTGCGTTGGGCGATTGAACCTTGGCATGTGTTGGGTGAGGAAGTCAGTCAAGCGGGAACAGCGCGTTATGTTGATTCGTCGGTTGAGCGTTTGCAAGTAAAGCTTAAGGGACTTATTCCTGAGCGATATTGCTTAACCTGTAATGGGCATCCTGTGTACTTAAATAAAACGGGTACTCATGGTGAATACGTCGCTGGAATACGCTATCGTGCTTGGCAACCGCCTTCCGCATTGCACCCGACCATCGGTGTTCATACCCCACTGGTATTTGATCTTATTGATACCTGGAATGCCAAAAGCATCGGTGGTTGTAGCTATCATGTTACTCATCCGGGTGGCAGAAATTATGTCACTTACCCGGTGAATGCTTACGAAGCGGAAGCGCGGCGTGTTAATCGTTATTGGCAAGGGTACCATACACCTGGACGGTTACTTGAGCAGGGCAATCATACCGTTGTGCGTGAATTTTTTGAGCACAAGCATGAACCTAGAAACAGCTATGTTCCTAATCAAGGGCCCATTCCAGAATATCCTTACACATTAGATTTAAGACAGGTGGATATGGGATGAGGTGGTGTGATGATCGTGGATTTTATTACTTAATCCATCAAGGAGTTTTATGGAACCTGCAATAAACTCGCTTAATGGCTACCCAAACCCTCCATCACATGATGAAGTCTATACTCAAGCGGGTGATGTTCGTCCTCATTGGCAATATTTATTGCAAAGTTTATCATCGCTAGGCTTTGAAGCAATCGAAGATCGGCAAATGAAAGCCTCTCGAATTCTGCGTGATGATGGGGCTAACTATAAATTGCTCGATAGCCCGGATGCTCAAAATGTTTGGAAACTCAATCCCATTCCTTTGTTAATTGACAGTGAAGAATGGGGATTGATAGAGAGCGCCATTCAAGAGCGTTCTGAGTTGTTTAATTTAATTCTGGAAGATTTATACGGCCCTCAAACACTCATTAAGCATCGTGTTATTCCCCCTGAACTGGTCTTATCGAATCCCAGTTTTTTACGACCTGCGTTTCCCTTTACAGCGCACGATCATCAATCATTGATATTACATGCGATCGACCTGGTTCGGAATTCAGCTGGAGAGGCGATCGTTATTGCAGATAGGACGCAATCACCTTCAGGAGCAGGATACGCTTTAGAAAACCGGGTTGTAATGACACGTGTATTCCCTAGCTTGTTTAGAGAAAGTCACGTTCATAGACTGGCACATTTTTTTACACAACTTCGCTTTAAATTAAATTCATTAAATCCTAACGGAGGCATTCCTAGAGTTGTCATTTTAACGCCCGGGCCGCATAACGAATCCTATTTTGAGCACGCCTATTTATCAAATTATTTAGGCTTTCCATTGCTGCAGGGTAAAGACCTGACGGTTCGTGAAGGCTTGGTTTGGATGAAATCGCTTGATGGTTTAAAGCGAGTGGATGTCATCCTTAGACGTATTGATGACGTTTATTTGGATCCAGTTGAACTTCGAGGTGATTCTTTAATTGGTATACCTGGAATTATGGAAGTCATTCGTTCGGGGAGAGTCATCGTTGCAAATCCGGTGGGGTCTGCGTTTTTAGAAAATCCAGCTCTTTATCGTTATTTACCAGCAATTGGGAAACACTTACAAGGTCGGGAGCCACGGCTGAAAAGCGCTCAAACCTGGTGGTGTGGGGACCCCAATGACCTTGAATATGTGCTGGCGCATTTGCCTGAATTATTTATTAAACATTGTTACCGTAAGCCGGGGTTCTACTCTGTTTGTGGGCCTGAGTTGGATGAGCATAAATTAACGGCTTGGCGTAAACGCATTATTAAACGCCCTTGGCACTATGTTGCTCAAGAATGCATACAGAAATCCAGTGCGCCGACTTGGTATCAAGGTCAAATTCTACCACGCCCCAGTGAATTGCGCGTGTTTGCATTAGCGGGTGAGGGAGAATACGTGATGATGCCGGGTGGGTTAACCCGGGCAAGCCTTGAAGAATCCCCCAAAATGGTTTCCAGTCAGCCAGGCCTTTTATTTAAAGATACTTGGGTGATCGCATCTGAGCCTGAAAAAGCGGCTCCTTCGAGACCCTCAGCATTGCCTGAAGATGTTGTTGAAATTCAAGCCGAACTTTCCAGCCGTGTTGCTGAAAATATTTTCTGGTTGGGACGATATGCTGAAAGGGCAGAAGCAACGCTTAGATACATGCGTACCCTGTTTTTACAATTTAACCGTGTGGAGCCTTTACCTGAACGTGCGTATCGAACCTTATTACGCGGTTTGACGCAATTAACGAATACGCAGCCAGGATTTTTGGTAGAAGATGAAGCCTTATTCAAGAATCCAGAAACAGAATTATTTTCTTTAATTAAAGACCCTGAGCGAGTCGGCAGTGTGGCTTCTAGTCTGACGTTAATGCTTAATGCAGCTGAGGAGGTACAAGAACAGATGACATCCGATACTCAACGCATCATCAATGATATTGGTGATGAAATTGGGTATTTAAATGAACAGTTTCAGCCTGGTATGTGGTCCGCACCCGAAGAAGCGTTAGATCCGCTCGTGACTGCGCTATTGGCGTTATCGGGACTGGTGCAAGAAAGCATGCTGCGAGATTATGCTTGGCATTTTATGGATCTAGGGCGTCGTATAGAGCGCACAACACAAATGTCCGCTCAAATTCGTTCATTGTTTGTGCCTTGCTATTTTGAAGAGGAAGAAGAAATATTGGTCGAAGCTTTATTGATGACCAACGAATCCATCAACACCTACCGTCGACGTTTTCATAGTACCCCTGAAATTAATAAAGGATTGGCAATGTTGTTGATGGATACCAACAACCCTCGTTCCATTCTTTATCAATTGCATGAAGTAGGCGTGCATATGAAAAATTTACCAGGATCGGATTCGGTTCTGCCAGCACATGCGAAAACTATATTGGAAGCAACAACGGCGATTCAGCTGAGTGATTTAAAAATATTGGCGACCAAAAAACACCATGATCAAAGGCTTATATTAGATGAGTTAATGGCGCGCGTTCAGTATTTGTTGAGTGCAACCTCTGATTCCTTAACGGATCGCTATTTCGATCATTCTCAGGGCCCTCAAATGTTGGTTCAAAATACGCTATATCAGGATTGATGATGAGATATGAAATCCGGCATACCACAGCATACGAGTATTCTGAAGAGGTAACACATTGCTATAATCTTGGATACGTGTTGCCTCGAGAGACACCTCGACAGAGTATTATTGATACGAAAATAATCGTAACACCTAGAGCGGATCAAGCGATGGTTCGACATGATTATTTTCACAATCGTTTTTACCATTTTTCGATTGAAGAGCCCCATGATGCTTTGGATGTAACGGTTCATTCGGTGCTTGAAGTCGCAGATTTACCTAACGTGGATATACAATCCGGCCCCATATGTTCAGAAGTATTTAATTGTTTAAAGACGATGGAAACAGAAGAGACGTTGTCTGCACGTGAGTATGTGATTGAATCTCCTTTTATAAAATGGAATGATAAAATCCGAGCTTATGCTCAACCCAGTTTTGACCCCAACCTTCCCTTTTTATCCTGTGTCATGAATCTAACGCAGCGCATTTTCTCTGATTTCACTTATGACCCGGGATTCACCAATGTATCAACACCGCTAGCTGAGGTTCTTGAGCACAAAAGAGGGGTGTGTCAGGATTTCGCACACGTTGCGATCGCCTGTATGAGATCTTTGGGGTATGCCGCACGTTATGTCAGCGGGTATTTGGAAACACTGCCTCCACCTGGACAAAAAAAGTTGGTGGGAGCCGATGCTACCCACGCCTGGTTTTCAGCCTTTATTCCCACTCTAGGCTGGGTAGATTTTGACCCTACGAACAATGCAATGACGGGTAAGCAGCATCTTACGACTGCTTGGGGGCGAGACTATTCGGATGTGCCACCACTGAAAGGAATTTTATTCGGAGGGGGAGACACCTCTACCTTGAAAGTAGAGGTAGATGTCAATCAGGTACAGGATGACCCTGCACCATAGATTAAGTGACTTTGGGTAATAAAAAAGGTTTTCTACTTACCAGCCATTTTCTTAACAAACTCGGTAAGAATGACAATGCGTTGCCCATTGACTCGGCCTTCAATTTGAGAAGGGTTATCTACCACCAAAGAAATATTACGGACAGCCGTTCCTCGTTTAGCCGTGAACCCCGCCCCTTTAACATTGAGATCTTTGATGAGAGTAACGTTATCACCTGACTCTAACGGTGCTCCGTGACAATCCTTATGCTGGCTAGAGGCGCTATCTGTGTTGGATTCGATATAGCCTGATTTCGCCCATGCCGATAGATCGTCATCCAAATAAAGCATGTCTAACAAATCTTGTGGCCAGCCTTCGGGTCTGAGGTGCATTAATAGACGCCAAGCTAAAACCTGAACAGCAGGAAGCGTACTCCACATGCTGTCATTCAGGCAACGCCAGTGAGCTGGATTTAAGGTATCCCAGTTCTGTAATTGCTGATCGCAAAGATCACACACGATGATGCTGTCGGATTCGCTAGGCGCTTCGGCTGGTGGAAGGGTGTATATAGTCACATGTGAAGTGGATTTACAAAGCTCACATTGAGAGTTGCATCGGTTTAAGAGTTTGGATTCTATCGTCATAAACGTTTCTCTAAATAAGAAATGGAAAAAGCAAACTAGCAGTCAGCTTGTCGTTTTTAAGAAATACAAATATGTAACTAAAATAAAGTTTGCAAGCCAAGCCATTATTTAAACATTCACTGTGTTTGTTCATATGGATGGCTTCACTATTAATCCATTAGCAATGAAATGTGATTTTATCCGTTCAGGATAGACTGATCAGAATTTTACGAATTATATGTTAAATGTGCTTAATGGGCATGGCCTGTGATAAGTAAAAATGGATCTGGGAAGTAAGACATGATTCCTATCGGGCCCATCCAAATTGAAGCAAATATGCTTATATAGAGCCATTTTTCTTTGTGTTTCAGTTGATGGAAAAATGCTTCAGTTGTATCGAAACGGATCATAAATAAAGTATATAATACCCAAATGTTAAGTATTGCGGTTGCTATCCATCGAAAAATGTCAGTGCCCAATATAAACATTGGAAGTATTGATAAGGCTGATATGGGTAGCCAGTATAAATGCTTGACATGTTGAGCTAAGCTATTATGCATTTCTCGAAATAATATCCATAAAGGAATCATAAATACCACTAGCCCTAGCATTTCAATGAGTCGTCTAGGATAGCGCTTCATAGTTATTTCAATATTCTCTTTTAGTGGGCGAGTGAGAATGTGAGCTATTGCTTCGTTTGCAGTAAAATCGATGGCTTGAGCACTTATTTCTTGATGAAGAACCGTTGCATCCTTCTCAACTTTTCCATAGAGCATGAGCATGCAAAGAGTAAGTGCGACAAGCAATATGGTGATGGCAATTGGGCTAACACTGAGGTTTTTCTGATTATTAAATAAAATCCAACCCATGCCATACATGGGGATGGCAATGAAGACAGCGACTTCATGAATAAAAGGCAGTAATGTGAAGATGGCGATTGTGACGATATAGGCTTTGGGTTTAAACAGGTAAATCAGAGCCGCTAGGATGGCAAGCGTTATAAATATATGATCCGTTCTCGCAACATCCAGCCCAATTTGCATAAAAGTGAAGGGTGCAACAATGCAGAACAAACCCCATAAAATTTTTATGCGGTTTAACGGAAACTGAACCGGTGAGAGAAACCTGATAATTATAATCAACAAGCAAACAGCGAGGGCACCATCAAAAATCCATCTCAATACTTCTAAGTGGCCCCATTGGTACCAGTTGTTAGGGATGATGCTTCCTATTAACCCTCTTTTTATGAAACCCAGATTTTGATAGTTTACCAGCCAAGCAGTAGCCTTCCATGTACTCAAAGGCTTGGCAGCTATTAATGTAGCATAGAGGCCTAATAGAGCTAGGGTGGATAAATAAATTCTTGGGTGCTTTGTAAAAAAAGCTAAGAGCTGACCGGTCAATTGCTCTGCCTCTTTAAAAGGATTCGGTTGGTTGTATTAGCAGCTGAGAAGACAGTCCTTTTTGCTTCATGTTTTGATACTGCATCCAATACGTTTGCATCAGCCCTTTAAGCTGAAAATTATTGATGCTTAAAGGGCTGATGGCTAATGCTCGCGTGTTTTAGAAAAAGCTACCTCGGGGTAGCGCTCTTCTGCCAATTGCAAATTGACCATAGTGGGAGCGATATAGGTTAGATTATCCCCACCATCAAGTGCGAGGTTGTCGTGCGCTTTTTTCTTGAAAAGTTCAAACGCTTTAGTATCGTCACTGGTTACCCAGCGTGCCGTTGAGACGCTTATGGGTTCATATAAAGCATCGACATTGTATTCGGCTTTCAATCGATGTACGACCACGTCAAACTGTAGAACACCAACTGCGCCTACAATTAAATCATTATTTTTAAGAGGCCGGAAAACTTGAACGGCACCTTCTTCCGATAATTGCACCAGCCCTTTAAGTAGCTGTTTCTGTTTCAGCGGGTCTCTTAAGCGGATGCGCTTGAAGAGTTCAGGCGCAAAGTTGGGAATGCCTGAAAAACGGAAATTTTCGCCTTGCGTGAAGGTGTCGCCAATGCGGATGGTGCCATGGTTGTGCAGACCAATGATGTCACCGGGGTAAGCTTCTTCTACTTGAGCCCTATCGCCTGCCATAAACGTCAATGCATCTGAAATTCGTACATCTTTGTCTAAGCGAACATGGCGCATCTTCATGCCTTTCTCGTAACGACCAGAACAGACACGCATAAATGCAATGCGGTCTCGGTGTTGTGGGTCCATGTTGGCTTGAATTTTAAAGACAAAACCAGAAAATTTTGCATCCTGAGCTTCAATGAGTCGTTCGCTGGTGTCGCGTGGCTGGGGAGCCGGTGCCCATTCAACCAGACCATCAAGCATATGATCGACGCCAAAGTTTCCAAGTGCTGTTCCAAAAAAGACGGGCGTGAGTTCGCCGGCAAGAAATAACTCTTGATCGAATTCGTGTGAGGCGCCTTTGACGAGCTCAATTTCATCTCGCAGATCTTCGGCATAATCACCGATGGCTGTTTCAAGTTCTGGGTTGTCGAGTCCTTGAATGCGTTTGATTTCTTGAATCTGATGGCCTTGGCCAGATTGATATAGAATGACTTCATCTTTCAGAAGGTGGTAAACGCCTTTAAAGTTTTTCCCCATGCCGATGGGCCAAGTGATGGGCGCACAGGCAATGTTCAGAACGTCCTCAACCTCATCCATGAGCTCAATAGGATCGCGAATGTCGCGGTCCAGCTTGTTCATGAAGGTAAGAATCGGCGTATCTCTTAGACGCGTGACTTCCATCAGTTTGATGGTTCGATCTTCAACCCCTTTAGCGCTGTCGATGACCATCAGGCATGAGTCAACGGCGGTTAGGGTTCTGTAGGTGTCTTCAGAAAAGTCTTCGTGACCTGGAGTATCCAGGAGGTTGACCAAAGCCTCTCGGTAGGGGAACTGCATCACGGAGGTTGTGACCGAGATGCCCCGCTCTTTCTCCATTTCCATCCAATCCGATTTTGCGTGTTGTCCGGATTTTTTGCCTTTTACGGTGCCGGCTTTTTGTAAAGCATTTCCGAACAATAGAACTTTTTCAGTGATGGTGGTTTTACCCGCATCCGGGTGGGAAATAATCGCGAACGTGCGTCGGCGCGAGACTTCTTGTGAAAAGGGAACGTCTGACATCGTTTAATCTTCTGCAAAATACCATGACTCAATACGGATTCTTTGCTCAGGGCTGTGCTGTCTCAGCCATTGGGCTCTGGTTGCCTGGGTTTTGTAGCCTGGCGGATCGCGGTTTGAGGTATGGTTGAAAAATGATGACACCAATTTTCGCTTATCTAAGCATCGGACACAATGAAGTTGTCTCGTTGCTTTCAGAGTGATTGCTTGCAAAAGGTGCCGTTTAGCTATCAGGGTATGCTTTTGAATAGCTAAGGCGGGCGAGAGTGACTGATTTTGAAAGCCTTTGGCAACAACATGACGGGAGCTTATCCATTTCAAGCTGGGTGCCTTATGCTAGCACTGCTGGCGCTATTTTGACCAGAGTAGGATTGCCATGATTAATGCTTGCATGTGAAAGGGCGCAATTAACCCATCGCAAAATGTGTGGGGTTCGCTAGTCTCCAAGCCATAATCGATTCACGGAGAGATTCGAATGTTGGCTTATCTCATGATTGGCGCAGCCATCACTTTCTCAGGTGCGCTTTTCGCCTATCTCGGGCTTCAATATCTGAACAATTCACAGCGATTAGAGCCGCATCAGGCTAGAAGCTACTTTGTTATGGTGCTGGCCTTTTTGGTGGTTTCTGCCTCGGTCATTGACTACCTGGTAGCGGGCCCTCGCTCACTTTTGATATCAATGGAGCAAAGAGTGGTGCCTGTTATGTTGGTTAATGCTGGAATTGCTCTGTTGTGGCTGCTCTGGGGAGGGGCGAAAATTGGGCAAGACGAAAGCCCAGAATAAGGCCTTATTTCTTCTGATTGGCGACCACTCTGTGGCGCCAACCCTCTCATTTAGAGCGCATTTTTAGGTGAAATCCCCTGGCGAATGCTGTATACTCCGCCGCCTATCGTTTCCCCAAACAATAGCCCTGATACGTGTGTGACCTCGTGTGGCTTCCCTAAAGCCTGGGGCGGTCAAACAAGGGACGGTGGAAGTGATCGGTGCATTCTGCGGTTGAACCTAAGACAGCCCTGGCACTTTCGTAATCAAGCACCTTATTAGGCGGATATTTTCCTATGAAAACCTTTAGTGCAAAACCTGAAACCGTAAAACGTGAATGGTTTGTCATTGACGCTGAGGGCGTTACCCTGGGCCGTTTGGCAACAGAAATCGCTCGTCGTCTGCGTGGCAAACATAAGCCTGAGTTCACGACTCACGTGGATACAGGTGACTACATTGTCATCGTAAATGCCGACAAAGTGCACGTTACCGGCAGGAAAGTCGACGACAAAATGTATTACCGTCACACTGGGTATCCTGGTGGTTTGCGTGAAGTTAACTTCCGTGACCTTCAAGAGCAAAAGCCTGGTCGTGTGATTGAGCTTGCTGTAAAGGGCATGCTGCCTAAGACTCCATTGGGTCGTCAGATGCTGAAGAAGCTGAAAGTGTATGCTGGTACAGAGCATCCGCACACAGCTCAACAACCTCAAGAACTGAAGATTTAATTCAAGGAGCATGGCTGTGACTCAATACTACGGAACCGGTCGTCGTAAGTCTTCCAGCGCACGCGTTTTCTTGCGTCCTGGATCAGGCAATATCGTTGTAAACAAGCGTCCTTTGGACGAGTACTTTGGTCGTCAAACCGCTCGCATGATCGTGCGTCAGCCTTTGGTTTTGACTGACAACCTCGACAAGTTCGATGTGTACGTAACCGTTAATGGCGGTGGTGGTAGCGGCCAAGCAGGCGCTATTCGTCACGGTTTGACTCGTGCTTTGATTGAGTACGATGAGACGTTGCGTTCACCTCTGCGTCAAGCAGGTTATGTGACTCGTGATGATCGTGCGGTTGAACGTAAGAAAGTGGGTCTGCGTAAAGCACGTAAGCGCCCTCAGTTCTCGAAGCGTTAATCAACCGAGCAATCGCTCGTGTTCAAGAAAACGTCAGCCTTTTGGGCTGGCGTTTTTTTTTGCTTGTTATTTCAATGCACTCTCCATAAAAAAATCAGAGTAAAAAATGCAGGATCTTTTTGAACGTTACGCCCAATCCATTCTGGGTGCTCCCGAAACAGTGGTGCCCTTATGTGACTTTCCCTTTGTTATTGTTGATGAAGGTGGGTGTGTGCATCTGTTTGATCAGGAAGCTTTGGTTGTCAATATGACCGCTTTGCAGCAACGTTATCAAACTCAAGGTGTGAATAATGTGCAACATAATGTGCTGCTAAAAAGTCAAAAGTCGCAAGATGTGCAACAAGTAAGAGTTGAATGGCAATTTCTACGAGACGGGCAGCCACTTTATCAATGTGAAACGGAATACTTGCTAAAGGCTCAATGGAATCAACTGAAAATCATTGCAGTCATTATGTGCGATGAAGCCACCGCGTGGCAGCGATTAGATCAATCGCAACATGATTCGTTAAGATAAAATGCTTATCGAATGCCATTGATTGCTTGGATTGTCCACAGAGTGTCTCTTCGGCCTTGATAAATCGAATAATTTTCAACGATTGCCAGCTTCTTATCGTCAAAAAGCTTCTATAGTCAGAAGCAACGGCGTTAAAATGATGAGAATAAATGATCCGAAGGGGTATCGACTCTGCTAAACGGGCTTGATTGAGACAAAAATGACGCTACGAGTTTGTTGTGCGTCAATTTTATCTATGGGCTTGTCGGAAATGGCGTTGTTCTGAAAGCCTAATTTCATTACCATTCGTACCGTTTTACCTAAGTGATTCCGGATAATATTGACACCGGACCTGAGAAGACAGAGATTCTTTGCCATATTCGCCGAATTAGAACGTTGATGGGAGAAAGCCATAATGAGTGATGGCGGCGTTAATAAAACGCGACGTCGGCTCATCTTTGCCACCGCTGGTATGGGCGGTGTCGGAGGAGCCTTTGTTGCTGTGCCTTTTATAAAATCCTGGAATCCCAGTGAAAAAGCCAAAGCAGCCGGTGCGCCTGTAAAGCAAGACATCAGTAAGGTTGAGCCTGGTCAAATGGTGACCTTAGCCTGGCGTGGGAAACCAGTCTATGTGGTGCACAGAACGAGTGAAACGCTGGAGCAGTTGCCTTCCATTGATGACCGCTTAAAAGATCCAGAGAGTGAAAACCTGGATCAGCAACCGGAGTATGCTCGCAATGAACAGCGTTCAAGACGCTCTGATTATTTGGTGATTGAAGGGGTTTGTACGCATTTGGGATGTGCGCCTAAGTTTCATCCTGAAGTTAAGCCAGAGCCTTTTGATCCTGAGTGGAAAGGTGGGTTTTATTGCCCTTGTCACGGATCGAGATTTGACTTGGCTGGACGTGTATTCAGCGGGTCTCCTGCGTCGGACAATTTGAAAGTTCCGCCTCACTCGTATGAAGACGGCAATGTGTTGATTGTCGGTGTGGATGAGGAGACAGCCTAATGCAGAAGAAAAATGCTTTGATGGCTTGGATTGATGATCGGTTACCCGTGACGGTGACCTATGAAAAACACATGTCCAAGTACTATGCGCCTAAGAACCTAAACTTTTGGTACTTCTTTGGTGTGTTTTCATTTTTGATGCTGGCAAACCAAATCCTGACGGGTGTTTGGCTTACCATGAGTTATAACCCCACTGCAGAGGGGGCATTTGCATCGGTTGAATACATCATGCGTGATGTTGAGTGGGGGTGGCTGATTCGTTATTTACACTCTACAGGCGCGTCTTTCTTCTTTATCGCTGTTTACATGCATATGTTTCGTGGATTGCTCTATGGGTCTTATCAGAAACCCAGAGAATTAATCTGGATCTTCGGGATGCTGATTTACCTGATGTTGATGGCTGAAGCCTTCATGGGGTATGTGCTGCCATGGGGACAAATGTCCTATTGGGGAGCTCAGGTTATTATTTCCCTCTTTGGTGCGATCCCTGTTATTGGTGACGATCTGGTTACTTGGATTCGAGGCGACTACCTGATTTCAGGCATCACGTTAAACCGCTTCTTCGCTTTACACGTTATCGCCTTACCTCTGGTGATCGTGGCGTTGGTCGTGCTTCATATTTTAGCTTTACACGAAGTGGGGTCGAATAACCCTGATGGCGTGGATATTAAGAAACACAAAGATGAGAAAGGCCGTCCTCTTGATGGGATTCCTTTCCACCCGTTCTACACCGTACATGACATCATGGGTGTGGTCGTCTTTTTGGCTGTCTTCTGCTTTGTTGTTTTCTTCTGGCCCGAAGGCGGCGGTTTCTTCTTAGAGCACGCGAATTTTGAAGAAGCGAACGGACTGAAAACCCCCGAACATATTGCGCCCGTATGGTACTTCGGTGCTTTCTATACCATTCTGCGAGCCATTCCAAATAAGCTCGGAGGTGTGGTTGCCATGGGTGCTGCCATTGCCATTCTGTTTGTATTGCCGTGGTTGGATCGTAGCCCGGTCAAATCTTGGCGCTATAAAGGCTGGATCACCAAAGTGTCTATCGTTGTGTTTGCGATTGCTTTTGTGATTCTGACTTGGTTGGGTACTCAGCCTGCAACGGCAACCTATACCCTGATTGGTCAAATTTGTTCGGTGATTTACTTTGCGTTTTTCATCTTGATGCCTTGGTACACCCGTTTTGAGAAGACCAAGCCAGTACCAGAGAGGGTGACAGTCTAATGAAACAGCTCAGAATGTTTTTGCTGGCCTTAATCCCCTCGTTGGGGATGGCTGCCGGCGGTAATGTGCATTTGGACGATATGAAGCCCGATATGCGCGACAAAGCTTCTTTGCAGCGTGGAGCCAAGAACTTTTTCAATTACTGCATGGGTTGCCATAGCTTGAAATTTGGGCGCTACAATCGTGTTGCGCGTGATTTGGAAATACCCGAAGACCTGATGATCAATAACTTGATCTTTGCCGATAAAAAAGCCGGTGCATTGATGAGCATCGGCATGAAACCAGAGGATGCCAAAGTCTGGTTTGGTGCTGCGCCTCCCGACTTAACACTGGTGTCTCGTGTTCGCGGTGAAGATTGGTTGTATACCTATTTACGCAGTTTCTACGAAGATCCTAAACGTCCTCTTGGGTACAATAATACGGTTTTTCCTAATGTCGGTATGCCACATGTGCTGGCGGATCTTCAAGGTCGACAGCTCTTTGGTCGTGGCCAGGTGCCTATTGGCATTGACCCTCTGACTGGGCAAGAAGTAACGGAAGAGCGAGAAGGGGTCTTATATGTTGCGGAAAAAGGTAAGTTAACGACAAAAGAGTACGACGGCTTCGTGTACGACCTCGTCAACTTCCTGGTCTACATGGGTGAACCCATGCAGGTTGAGCGTCAGTCCATAGGTTTGTGGGCACTTCTTTTCTTGGCGTTGTTTTTTGTTCCTGCCTACATGCTCAATCGCGAATTTTGGAAAGAAATTCATTGATATGAGGCCACAAATTGTTCGGCGGTTGAGGTATAATCAGCGGCCGGGCAATTAGTGAAGAGATGAACGAGGCTAGAAATTTTATGGGTGTGGTAGCCAAACGCTCCTCCATGACCTTTTACTCTGATCCTCAAGACCAGTACAGCCATCGCGTGCGTATTGTGCTTGCTGAGAAAGGCGTAACCGTTGATGTCATTGATGTAAACCAAGATCAGAAGCCTGAGGAGTTAGCGGGTCTTAACCCCTACAATAGTTTGCCCACGTTGATGGATCGTGATTTGGTGCTGTATGAGCCCAACACCATGATGGAATACTTGGACGAACGCTTCCCGCATCCTCCTTTAATGCCAGTCTACCCAGTAGCACGAGCTCAAAGTCGTTTGTGGATGTTCCGCATTCAGCGTGACTGGTGTGACCTTGCTGATACGATTATGGCAGCGCGTACCAAAGAATCGGTCAATCGTGCTCGTAAAGAACTGCGTGAGAGCTTAATCAGCACGTCGCCTATCTTCAGTGAAATGCCTTACTTTATGAGTGAGGAATTTACCTTAGTTGATTGCTGCACGGCGTCTCTTCTATGGCGTTTGCCGATATTAGGCATTGAGTTGCCTGAAAAATCGACGAAAGATTTGCGCCGTTATATGAATACGTTGTTTGAGCGTGAAGGCTTCCAGGCAAGCTTGTCTGAAGTTGAACAAGAGATGATGAACGCATGATCTCGCCTAGTCGTCCTTATTTGATTCGAGCGCTCTACGAGTGGATCGTAGACAATGACTGCACGCCTTATATTCTGGTGGATGCTCAATCTCCAATGGTTGAAGTGCCCCGAGAACATGTACGTGATGGCCAAATCGTTTTAAATATTGCGCCTCAGGCCGTTAGAGTGTTGGACATTAGCAATGAAGCCGTCACCTTTGAAGCCCGCTTTGGTGGTGTGCCCCGTCAGTTGTATGTACCTATCCTTTTTGTGCTTGCCATTTACGCAAAAGAAAATGGTCAAGGCATGGTGTTTGGTGCTGAAGCTGGTTCGCCAGACCCTAATGATCCTACGCCTCCTCCATCAAAACCAAGGTTGCGCTCTGTTCCTATTAAAGAAGAGGCTTCAGAGAGTAAACCTAAGCCCGATCGCTCACACTTAAAAGTCATTAAATAGTTTGATCGGTCGATTTAAAAAAACCGCCGTAAGGCGGTTTTTTTATGGGGCCAGCATTGCCTGCATTAACGTTAAATCTCTAGTGATAGCTCCAAATTTCGAAAGCTCTTTGACCATAAAGTTAATGCATTACTGCCCTCAATCAGCCGGTTTTGATTCAATAATCTTATGGCATTTTCTTCAAAATCCACTTGATATTCGTCTGGCCATAATTGAGTGGTGCCTACTTTTATGCCTTCTAGCCCTTCAAAAAACAGTCGGGCATCTTGATGGAATACGATCTCGACAACACCATCAGGAGTGATCTCAATGATGGCTTTCGGTGCTGGTTGAGCGATCGCTTGATTAAAAGCGACACTGGCACCAAGTTGGCCGGATGCAAGCACATGCTTGACTTGATAGGGTCTACCTGAATACCTGATCGGGTTGTGACTGATGTAATCATCAACATCAAAATATTGATCACTCGCCAAGGCGTCCATCGCTTCATAGCTTAAGTCTTCCCAATCGTAAAAAGTATCCCCTTTTTTTGAAATTCTGAACATGGTTTTTTCCGTACTGTGCCAAGCAGCTTCAATACGCTTTGAGGCGGTTGTTTCCAACTTCAATGCATTGACGACATGAGCATTCACGATCAAATCAAACGGCAGTACAACGGCTGTATTGATTAAGGGCCCTTCACCATTAAATGTGGGGGCAAAGGAGTAGCGGGAGTCGGGGGTTCAGGTACCGTAGGCAAAGGCCCCGTAGCTGGGTTTATGACTAAGGTTCGCTCAACATTTTCGTAACCCCAAGCTTTAATTTGCACACGATGCTTCCCTTGGTTTCGAATGACGTGATTGAGCAGCGTAATTCGGTCCGCCGCTAATCGGTATTCATGAGGCGCTAATTCAAAGCCATTCACACTGACCTGGTAGATCGGGTTTTGAAAACGGTACTGAAAAGGTTTGAGTTTCAGCGGAACCTCTTGCCCAGCGTACAGCGGCCGTCCTTGAACGACGTACAGCTTGGGTGAGGGCTTGACCAAATGCAAAGTGGCATACCTTGGGGTATATCCGCGAGCACGCACCTCAATAAAATGTCGGCCGTTAAAACCCTCTAAAGGTCTTGAGCGTCCATTGATGATGAGCTTGCCCGGTTCAACATGCCAGTTAAGCGTTTCATGACGATTTGGGTTGCCACTGTCATCCAGTTTAACCACGGATGTGATGGCTCTTGCCCAATCATCGTCATCGGCAAAATGAACGGTAATGTCTTCACCCAGTGGAGTGTCGTTTGAAAATAAGGTTTGTGGAGGATCAGAATCGAAGGCTAAATCAATGAGGTGACTGTCTGGATAGGTAATTTCATTTCCTTGAGCATCAAATAGGCGTTGATGGTATTCAAATAAATTTACTTTAAGGTACCCAAAGACTTCAGCAGGAACGGCTTGGGTATTAGAGATGAATGCAGCATTCATAACACCCAGAACCAAAGCGTTATGTAAAAAGGCCATCAGTCTTGAACACATATTTTTCATCATGGACGCCCCTCCAGAGAACGCTCACTCCGATGTTCGCCTAATGCAATATGAATGGAGTCTGTTGAGTTTTTTAATTCTGCGACCTGAGGGCGCTCAAGTGATGCAAGCGCTGCTTTGATCAGTTGATGATCGGTGGTGACATAAGTGAAAGCATGACGCACACCATCTAAGTAAAGTTGAGTGGTGTCAGGGATGGGTTGATTGAAGAGTAATGCGATATAGGGCTGATAGGCGGCTTGTATGACCTGAACGTTTTTTAGTTTTAGAGTGGATGAGTCCGTCGCGAGTGAATTGGATGCGTACAAGGCGAGACAAAGAAAACATAGCTTCATCAGCCATTGCTGACAAGGTTTTATACGGGTAATCATGAATGGGAAGACTCCTTTATTCATTTTATAAAATGAGTCTCTCAGTCAAGGCGTAGTGATCACGTAATGAGATGCTTTTTTATCGTTATTCAATTAGAGCAGGTGATTGCGATAGGGAGGCTACAAAAGATGTGTTTGAGCTGTCTAGGTCGGAGGCGGACAATATCGGCCCGCCTTTGCATAAGGAAGGTTAAAGTCCCACCCCCCACTTTGATGTGACAGGGTAACGTCGATCTCGACCAAATCCTCTTTTGGTTAAGCGAACGCCAATCGGCGCTTGGCGTCTTTTGTATTCATTTCGATCAACTTTTTTCAGGACCGAATAGACATCCTCTTTTTCAAACCCTGCTGCAACAATGGCTTCTGCGCTTTGATCGCCTTCAATATAAAGCTCAAGAATGGCATCTAACACTGAATAATCTGGCAAAGAATCGCTGTCTTGTTGGTCGGGGGCTAGTTCTGCTGATGGGGGTCGGGTAATGACGCGTTCTGGAATCACAGGGGAAAGCTGATTTCGGTAGCGTGCAAGATCAAACACCAGCGTTTTATAAAGGTCTTTTAACGCGCTATAACCACCAACCATGTCGCCATATAGAGTCGCGTAGCCAACAGCCATTTCGCTTTTATTGCCCGTGGTCAGAACCAAATGCCCTTGCTTGTTCGATAAGGCCATCAGCAATACGCCACGGCAGCGGGCTTGAAGGTTTTCTTCCGTTGTATCCTTTGGCGCATTCTCAAATTCAGGAGAAAGGGTTTCCATAAAGGCATTAAACATGGGTTCAATCGACAGAACGCGGTAATGGACCCCTAACGCATTGGCTTCTGCTTCCGCATCTTCAAGGCTCATTGATGAGGTGTATTTAAACGGCATCATGACCGCCTCGACGCGGTCTTTACCTAAGGCATCGTGTGCAATGGCCAAGGTTAATGCCGAATCAATGCCGCCGGATAGTCCGAGGATAACGCCAGGAAAGCCGTTTTTATTGACGTAATCTCGAACACCTAAAACAAGCGCTTGATAAATGATGGCCAGCTGATCTTGTGGCGATTGCATGTCGCCTTGGTCGGGGATTACAGAGCCATTGTGGGTATCAATTTTGAGTGTTTGGAAGTGCAAGGCTTCTTGAAAAGAAGGTGCCTGACTGCAAATAGTCCCTGCTGCATCGACAACAAAAGAACTGCCATCGAAAATCAGCTCATCTTGGCCGCCAATCAAGTTCGCATATATCAGCGGCAACCCCGTGTCTTGAACTCTTTTGGAGGCAGCGGCTAAGCGATCTTCGGATTTATCAATATGGAAAGGAGAAGCGTTGAGTACAAGAAGGCATTGTGCGCCAGCGATTTTAGATTGCTCAGCCGGTGCCGGTGTCCACATGTCTTCACAAATGATGACACCGAACTGGGAACCTTTAAGCGTGAATACGCAAGGTTGATCGCCGGGGGCAAAGTATCGCTTTTCGTCGAAAACTTGGTAATTGGGTAGGCATTGTTTGCGATACTCGCTCACAAGCTGGCCTTTGTGAATAACGCCCGCCATGTTGTATAGCTTCCCATCAATGCGTTTGGGATAACCAATGACCATATGGATATCCAGCTGTTCGCTTAATAGGCGTGCGAGGGCAGCTTCAATCCGCAAATCCAAGCTGGGCCGTAACAGTAAATCTTCTGGTGGGTAAGAGGTTAGAGTCAATTCGGGAAATAGGATAATATCGGCCCCTTGACGCATAGCGGTGCGGCTTTCATCTAGCACCCGCTCTACGTTGCCCTCTATATCACCAACCACGAGGTTGACTTGGGCGATGGCGATTTGGATGTCAGTACTCATTTACGACTACCCTTGTCAAAGATAAACCGATTATGGATGCCCAAGGTTTAAGCGGCTCTGGCCCATTCGACCTTCGCCATTTGACCTAAATAAGTGGGCTAACCGAAGTATACCTATGAATCGTGACAGTCTTGAACTGAATACTCCTGGCATTTTTCGTTTTTATGGCCTTTACCTGGTAGCCGTTTCCAGTTTTTTGCTATCTATTTACACTTTTTCGATTGATTTTATTAATTTAGGCTTTTTGGCAAAACGCTTTTTCCCGATTCTGGTATCAGCCTATTTGTTTCTGGCACTGACCGTATCGGTTTTAGCGGTTCGGCGGACGCACCTTCGGGCTCAGTACAAGGTGGCGCTTTTCTTCTTCGATATAGCCATTATTACTGGCTTGATCTATTCCAGTGGTGGTTTAGAGCAAGGGTTGGCTATGTCGCTCTTGGTAACTGTCCTTTTTGCCAACCTCACGCTGCACCGGTTATTTGGGCTTTTGGTAGCCGCCATAGCGACTCTCAGCATTATGGTATTGTCCATCGCCCTCAATCAGAGAGGTTTAAGTGTTAACCCTTTGGCCATAGGGGCATTTGGCAGCAGCTACTTTTTAATTGCGTTGCTGCTTCAAAGCTTACAAAGCCGTTTGTTCATGACCATCGACTTGGCAGAAGAGCAGAGTCGTCACATTGCAAAATACCAACAATTAAATGACCTGATTGTGGATAGAATGAACACCGGTGTATTGGTCCTCAATGAGCACAATGAAGTGCTCATGAGCAATACGGCCATTCGCCGATTTATGGGTGTGAATGAGGACTTTGAAGTGGCAAGAGCGCCTGAACCTTTGATTGAGTATTACCATCAATGGTTAGAGGATCAAAACAATACTTGGAGTGGGCGCCCGTTGGTCGAAGCGGGCATTCCCTTAGATTTGCACATTCAGTGTATTGATATCAGTGGTCACCAAGAAGCCATTGTGTTTGCAGAAGACAGCGCAGAAGTGAAAGAGCGGGCCCAGGACTTAAAATTAAGATCGCTTGGCCAGTTAACCGCGAGTATTGCACATGAAGTACGGAATCCATTGGGAGCAATCAGCCATGCTGCGCAACTCTTTGGTGACATTGAAGCGCGCTCCCCCGAAGATCAAAAACTTATTCGTATTATTAACACCAATGCCATTCGTATTAATGAGCTGATCGAAAGTATTCTGGCGCTTGCTAGGCGTAAGAAAACTGAGAGTAAAGCGTTCGATTTAGCGGACTGGTTACAGAATTACGTTGAGCAAAAGCGTGAGGTCGGTTCCATGATTGGGCTTAAATTACCCAATGAGGATGCTATTCAAGTGGCTTTCGATAAAATTCATTTGACTCAAATACTGGATAACTTAGTGGAGAATGCAAAACAGCATTCAGCGGATGGGTCGCCAAGATTATACCTTGAGCTTCATGAAGATCGGGCATATCAGCGACATGTATTGAGCTTGTCAGATGATGGCCCCGGTGTTCCCGAGGCGAACATTGAACATCTGTTTGAGCCCTTTTTCACAACACGCTCTTCAGGTGTTGGCTTGGGGCTGTACTTGTGCCGAGAACTTTGCGAGGCTAATCAAGCCCATATTCGTTATGTCCCTAGAAATGGTGGGGGGGCATGTTTCCAGATTGTATTGCCAAGGCTATTCAGCCAGCAAGGGAGGAGCTTGTGAATACAACAACTCACAAAATTCTAGTGGTTGATGACGAAATTGACTTACTGGATTTGTTGGACATGACCCTAACACGTATGGGGTTGGAGGTTCACACAGCTGCTGATGTCGACCAAGCAAAACGTCGTTTAAAAGAGGGCGTCGACCTTTGCATCACGGATATGCGTTTACCCGATGGGGATGGCATTGATTTAGTGCGTTACATTCAAGAAGAGTATCCACAGCTACCCGTTGCAGTGATCACGGCTCATGGCAACATGGCGTTGGCCATTGAAGCAATGAAGGCCGGCGCTTATGATTTTGTATCCAAGCCGGTTCAGCTCGATAAATTACGCGACCTAGTCAACGCCGGTATCGATTTAGTTGAAGAGCCAGGTCTTACGCCACAAGCGGAGCGAGCAATTGGGCAGATACTGGGCTCCAGCGATGAAATGGTGCGTTTACGTGAACGCATTAAACGTGTTGGTCGTAGCCAAGCGGCTGTTTTTATTGCAGGGGAATCTGGAACGGGAAAAGAGTTGGTTGCCAGGGCGATTCATGAAAGCAGCCCCAGACGAGATGCTCCCTTTGTCGTGGTGAACTGTGGAGCGATGCCGCAGGACTTAATGGAAAAAGAACTGTTTGGTAGCACTTCAGATCGTCCGGGCATATTGCAGCAAGCCGAAGGCGGGACGCTGTTTCTGGATGATGTGATTGAATTGCCAATTCATATCCAAGCTAAACTTCTGAGATTCTTACAAGAATTAAACAGTCCTTTAATGGATACGGAAAATGAATTACCAAGCGTGCGCTTGATGAGCGCGTGTGAAAGTGATTTACAAGACGCTGTTCAAAGTGGGGAGTTTGGGCAAGATTTATATTATTTATTAAACGTCATTGATGTGTATATCCCACCACTAAGAGAGCACAGGGAAGATATTCCCGAACTAGCTCAAACGCTGCTTGAGCGGTATTGTAAGCAAAATCAAATTCCCATCAAAGGGTTTCATGATGATGCATTGAATACACTCAAACACTACAGCTTTCCTGGGAATATGCGAGAACTGGAGAACATTATCCAGCGAGCAGTCGCGATGACCGATGATACTCTGATAAAACAGCAAGATTTGCGTTTATCCGCTTGGAGCTCGGTTACCGCAAATAAAAAGGATGATGCCAAACCTATTGAATTTTCTGAGAGCTATACGCTGGAAGACTATTTAGAAGATATCGAGCGAACCCTGGTGCGTGAGGCGCTTGAAAAAAACAAATGGAATAAAACGGCGGCAGCTAAGTTCCTTGGAATCAGTTTTAGGCAAATGCGTTATCGCTTAAAGAAACTTCAAATTGATTGATAATCAGTTAATAGCTATTCTTCGGTCGCCAGTGCAACCTGTGGATGCTGGCGATCTAAAAACCATTTCCCCTCCCTTTGTCTTAGTCGTAATTGTTTTTTAATAATTATTAAAGTTAATTCTAGTCGAATGGTTAGTTGTGATTGCTGTCTAAAGCTAGCAGTCTATGTGATTAGAAAATAAATTAAACACAATAATAATTTCTGATCTTAATCATTAAGAATGGTTCGTTGAATTTATCAATCATGGCAAGAAATAGTAAAGATCAACCTTCATGCTTGGATAGCATGAGAGGGTTCAGTCTGATTGAGCTGTTGGTAGCGATGTCGATATTGTGTGTTTTGGTCGGAGGTATATTACATGCCCAGCAGTGGGTGTTTCATTCTATTCTAAAGATTGATTCATATGAAAGAAGCCAGTGGGTTTACCAAGCTTTGGTTGAAAACATAAGGGTGCACATCGATAGTTTAGACTTGAAAAATCGTTGCGATAAAGAAATGCTGAAATTAACGCCTGTAAAAGTAGGTTGTGGTGGCTTAGATAACATTAATAATGATATTTGCACTCAATTGATGAAACTACAACAGCCAGAGGTTGGGGTTTGTTGCTGGCAAAATGCATTAAGTTTTAATGCTTGTATAGTGGGGTTGGGCTGGAGCGTTATGGGTGAGAAAAATCGTTGGGTAAATACAATTGCTATGTAGAGGTAAATAAGACAAGCGGCTTCAGTTTGTTAGAAGTGCTGATTGCTTTGAGTCTTGGGTTGATATTGCTTGGTAGTGTGTTTTCATTAACAAGTGCAATGGAAAAAATACATCGGTCTTTTAATGCTCAAATGTCGTTAAATAATAAAACACAGTTTGTTATGGATTTGCTCGATGAATATGCAGGTTTAGCAGGTTTTAATCATAAATACAGTGTTGGGTTTCAAGGCATTTCAGGTGAGATGTATCAGAAGATGCTTCAATATACCCGATCTAATGAACAACAAATGCTGAGTTTTAGAATGAAGCCTCCCTCGCATGTTAAGTATTCGTGTGAAGGTTCAAGAATAGATCACCTTTCAGATGTCGGTAATGTTCAAGATTATTTGACGTTGATTTGGGTTGGTGCGAGAAACCGGTTGCTATGCAAAACATGGGTTAAAATAGAAAGTGAGTGGTGTGAATTGCCGTTGGTAGATGAATCGCGTTGCAGTCAGTTTAAAAATTCAGTCGAAGTGCTTGTGGATGATGTTGTATCTCTTGAGTATTCAATCATCAAAAGCAGTATTTCTGTGCGGATTGTTGTTAGAAGTGAACTAGAAAAACAAGAACACACATATTTCTCCTCATGGAGATTGCACAACCAATTGTAATAATCAGAAGACTCAATCATGCATAAGGATTCAAAGGCATTTATTTTAGTCCCTGTTTTGATATTTTTGGTGTTGTGTGCGTTGAGTTTAGCAACCTTGATGACTCAAGTGCTTTTAGGGCTGCAATCTTCGCAGAGGAATCAGCTATTAAAAACAATTAAATATGAACTGGCGTATGAGAGCCAAGCTCAAGTTAGCAATTTGAAAGCCTGCGTTAAGAACTCAGCCGATTGTCATCTGTTTCAGAGAAATGCAGGTCTTGTGTTCGAATCGAACCATTCAATGCCGTTAAAGTCGATTAGTAAAAGCTTGTTTGGTGATTTTGAAATATTCCTAATATCAAAAGGAGGTTGTTCTAATAATCGTTACTTTAATGATGATGCACTTAAATTGGAAGTGGTAGTAGGTATAACAGGTTTTGAAGGTGCCGGTATTTTCTCAAACATGAAAAAAGTTGTTGGAATATGTATGTCATTGGCAGAAAAAACACCTGATAAAATATGAATTTTAAAACAATTTTCACTTTGATGGTCTTTGTGTTGTTGTTAAGTCTGAAGCTGCAAGCAAGTGAATCTATTCCGATCCCTAATGATGGCAGTGAACTTTCAATAATCCAGAAAAATCGGTGCCACTTTTATTGGTTAAATAAAGAATTTGATTTGTATCGCTTTTGGGATTTAATGAGTTGCAAAGATAGAAATAGAGCATTAAATGGTCAGGTGTTTTGGGTGAAGGTGTCAAATCCCTCTCTTATTAAGGTTGCAGAACTGGGTATTAAACACAATAGCAATCGTTATTTGGCGACCTGGCAACCACCTTTGATTGGTGTGACATCAGAATCAAATATAAATGCTTATGTATTGGTCGCGAGTAAAGGAACGTTTATAAGTAGAGGTTACACAGAAGCGCAAGCTGTTCTGTTCGTGCTCTATCTCAAAAGAAATGAGAGAGTGCCCAAACCTATACAATGGAAAGATTTAAAAGATTTAAATAGCGAAATAAGCAAGTTAGACAATGATGCTAGATTGATGCCTGATTTATCACCAGGGTGGTTTCTAACACTCAACTCTGATGAAGAAGAAAATTTAGACATTTATCTAAAAGGCGACAATATGATTATACAAGTTGGGAAAAATGACGATGATCATACATTGACTCCGTTGATGAATAAGCAATTTGAAATAAACCCAGAAAACGGCAAGCTTGTTTTGAAAAACGGGAAGCATCAATCCTTTGTAAAACCCATTTATGTTTATGACTTGCCCTAGCCCTCAGGGTTGGATGGGTTTTTCCTCAGAGAGTGGGCGATCACTCATTGAGTTGATCGTCTCTCTTGCACTGATAGCGATTATTTTTACCTATTCGCTACCATCTCTCTCAAGCTTTATCGATACCTATCAAGTGAGACGGAGCTCCGAGCAGATCATGGCTTTATTAAATTATGCCAAATCTCAGGCCTATCAGGAGCATCGAAGCATAAGTCTTTGCCCATGTTCAGAAAGTTCAATCACTTGCAGTGATTGGTCTTCCGCTTGGACTCGAATAGTCGTTTTTGATCCTAAAACTCAAGAGTTGCTCTATACCGCCAATAGAACATACCAACACATTGATTTTAATAGAGTTTCGGCCTCTCATGCTGGCTCAACCTTCACCTTTAATTCAAAAGGAAGGGCTACTTCACCTTCAAGCCTTCGAATAACGCACCATACCGCCGAATCGAAAATCGTTGTGTCGAGAATGGGACGCATCCGGTTGGAGTAAATAGTCACATGCCTCTCAAAAGTGATAAGTAAGTATCACTTCTCCCCCTTTGTTAGCCGTTTAAACAGCATTTGATGCCACTTATCGTCAATGATTGGCGGGTTGTTCTCAGTCATCCTTTAATACCTAAGCAGTTAGAAATTTCCATATGTTTTACCTAGGGGGTCAAGTGGACGAGAGGATACAACACCAAAGGGGTTTCACCCTAATAGAGGTGATGATAGTGATTTTGATTGTGGCCCTTATGGCTGCATTCGCAGCACCAGATTTTCGTGAGAGGACAACTAAAGCGCAGCTGGCATCAGCTGTCACCGAGTTACAATCCTCTTTAACGATTGCTCGAAGTGAAGCCCTAAGAATTGGGAAGTATTCTAAGGTTAAAGCAATTGGATCTAATGGAGCAGATTTTTCTCAAGGATGGCAGATACTGGTTCCAGAAAAAGGTTCGACAACTGGTGAATATATAGCGGCTCAATTTAAGTCACCAAAAGGTTTAGGAAAATTCCAATTAGTAACAACAGGTAGTAAAGAAATTAAGTTCCGAGGTGATGGCCGGGCTGATATTAGTAGTGATACATATTTTTGTCTTCACACTAAGTCTGGAGGTAAGAATTTATATAGAAAAATATTTATCACGAAGGCTGGGCAAATTTATGTCGCTACTGATAATTGTTAGTCTTTATAAGGTATATCCATCGAGAGGTAAGAGGAAATTCGAATGAGGTCCTTGAAACATAAGAGAAAAAGTGAGCAGTTGGGACTTGGTTTAATAGAGGTTCTGGTTGCAATGATCGTGGTTGCAGTGGGGCTTCTAGGTTTGGGTGCTTTGCATCTCCAAGCTACTAGGGCATCTGGTAATTCTGCATATTACTCTCAAGCTGTATGGGTTGTTAATGACATAGTTTCAAGATTGCAAAGAGTTCGGCCCACTGAAAAGGATAACAATACGGTTGATAAGTACAAAGAAATGATCAAAACGTTGAATGATGCTAACACAACCGTCTTTGGAAATAATATGAGATGTAACGAGCCTCTGAATTGTTCTGATGCTTCCACATCATGTACTACGATAAAGCAGCGTGTTGAGTGGGCCCTTTTTGATGCAGGGTGTCCTTCACAATCTAGAAGCGCAGGTACTGCACTGGATTTATCTAAGTCGATCAATAAACCTATTGACTGGTTTAATGAACCTGTCGTCGAATTAGTCTGTACAGAAAAAAGCGGTTCTTTTTACTCGAGTATAGTTAACGCGCCTCCTGGTGCATCAGTGCCCTCGCAAGCACCTGATTGTACCGTTAATCTGTCATGGTCGACTCGGTCTGATATTCCTGAAACGCCAACAGCTGATGGTAGGTCCTCATATTCATTACAGTTTGAGTTGGGGCGAGGAGTTAAGGGTAAGTGATGATGAAAAAATACGGTATAAGTCAGTCTGGTTTTACTTTGATTGAATTGATGGTTTCACTGGTTATTGGAGCAATGATTATTGCAGCCATATTCCAAGTTTTGATTAATTCAAATGCAGTAAACAGAAATACTATGGCTGGAAATAACATTCAAGAAGCTGGTCGTTTCGCTATGGAGTTTTTGACTTCTGAAATCGAAATGGCCGGTTCTACACGGGTATTTCTAGCTGACCCTGCCAATAAAGACATCCCGGGAGCTGATATTCGTTTGGGAGCAACTGAACCTACTTTTGAACCGATTGTGTTTAAAACGGGAACAAAAATATCGGTAAAGTTTGAAGATGGTGGTGATGCATCCATACCTGTTTCAACAACAGACAATCCTGAGACTGATAGATCCAAGATAAATGGCGATGTTCTGGTGACGGCTTCTTATCCACCTAATGGTAGAGGTTGTGATGGGAGGCAGCATAAAAATGGAGAGCTGGTTACGAATGTCTACTGGGCCAGGGGAAGTGGAGAGCAAGTAATAGATGCAAAGGATAGCATGGTCGATTCACTTTATTGTTTTTCCTTTTCTAAGTCACTAGCTGCCCCAAACAATGAAGTTATTCAGCCGCTTGTGGTTGGTATTGAAGCGATGGAGGTTCAGTTATTTAATACGGATAACAGTCGATATATGAATCCCGCTGAGAGCTTGATGGGAGCTAATATAGATGAGGTGAAAGTTGCGTTACTGGTTCGAGCTAAAGAAGCTCTTGCTGCTAAAACAACAACAGCAGCCGCTCCTCAAAAATATGTTCTACTTGATAAGACATATCAAGCAGCCACTGATACAAGTGAAAGAGTGTTTCGTCAGGTATATACGACATCGGCACCTATTCTAAATAGATCAAGGTAAGCGATAGGAATATTATGAAAATGTTAATATTTAGCAGAAAACAAAAAGGTGTAACGTTGTTGGTCGCTCTACTGGTCTTAACAATAGCTACATTAATCGCGTTGTATGCGATGAAGAGTACAACTTTTCAATTAAAAATGTCGAGCAATGAACGAATTCTTTCTAAAACATTTTGGTGTACAAAAAGTCTGCTGGACCACAAGTATGAAACGTATTGGCCTCGTGTTCGTGAAAAGGCCGCTGAATCTGTTTTTGGGAAAGCTTATAGTGAATCTGGAAAATTAGTCGATGACAACACGTCTTACTTGCAGTGGGAAGATACGGGTGCACCAGGTGTGGTGGATGCATTTGATCCGACTCAGTCGTTTTCCCTTGTTTATGCAGAGAGAGTTAAAAAGTTACCTGAAGGCTATGGCGTTTCAGACAATGAAGCTCATGGGTTTGAATTGAGGAGTACTTGTGAAATTGGTGTTAGCTCTTCTACTCAGCTGCTTGGCGTTACAGGGGTTGGTATGAAGTTAGAAGGAAGTTGTTTTAATTGTTAAGTATGAGGTGTATGTAACATGAAAAAAAATATTATGTTTATACTTGCGTTTATTTTCAGTCAATATGCTGGAGCAGAGGTGTTGAAACTGAAAGACGGTAAGCTAAACGATGCCGGGCATGAAGTAACCTTTTCAGGCACTTTTTGCAATGAAGTGGGTCGCTGTAAGGCTGGTTCCATAACGCTTAGTAAGCAAGATAAAATTGTATTAAAAAAACCGAGTGAAGAGATAACGGATTGGGTCGGTTTAATCAAAGAATTTGAGGCAGGTGCTTTCTTTGAGATGGATGGTACAGGTAAAACCACAGATATTATTTTAGCTTATCCGAGTAGGTGAATTCATGAAAAAGATATTATTACCTATTATATTGCCCTCTTTGATATCCTTAGGCGCCCAAGCAACAGACTTGGAGGTTTATGTTGGAGGTGCTGATAATATTGAAACTAATGTAATGTTGCTTCTGGATGATTCGGGAAGTATGGGAACTGCCTTTGGTACTGGGACGAGATGGACGATCACTAGAGATATTATACAAAGAGTTGTAAGTTCTCTAAAAGATATTCGAGTCGGCCTTGCAGTCTTTAACGGTAGTGCAACTTATAATGGTAGTGCATCGAGAATTATTGTTCCCATTGAAAATATTGAAAAAGAAATTGACTACAATGGCGGTAAGGTTGCAGTTAAGGACGTTATTTCACGAGAACTTAATCGGCTAGGTCCTGGTGGGGGGACGCCACTGTCACTTTCTGCTGAAGATGTATATTGGTATTTGGCAGGCAAGGAAAGAGACAAAAGCGGAAATGCTATAGCAAAACCCCGGAATTCACCGATTACGCATGAATGTCAAAACACAAAAATTACATTATTTACTGACGGTGCTCCATCAAATTATGCTAATACCATTCAAAGCACTGTGCTGAATAAGCTAGCTACTTCAGCTGAAAAAACTTATACGCATGAAATGGAGTTACCTGGCGTTACAGGTAAAACGACGCAATCAATGACGCTAACCAAATCCTGTGGAGCGGCATCTACTTGTTTGGATGATCTTGGTGCGTACATGGGCCGTTTTATGGCTGAAGTAAAGAATGATGAAAAATTTAATTTGGAGCCAGGCCAGAAAAAGCTATTAAATAAGTATGATGCTACTGACCCTAAAAAGAGCCGGGGTGTTATCACGGTGAGTACTATCGGTGCGGGAGCTAGAACGACATTCGTTGATGCTGCAAATAACCCAACGAATCCTACAGGCCAGCTGATGATCAGTACAGCAGCAGGGGGGCGAGGTGAGTTTTTTCTAGCGGATGACCCTGTTAAGCTTGAAGAAGCGCTTAAATCTTCGTTAGCAGGAGAGCCAATATCAAATCAGTCTTTAGTGCCACCAAGCATCAGTGCTTCTTCATTTAATCCATTAGCTTTGAGTGAAGACGTCTTTTTGCCAGTATTTGAACCCACGACTGATGGATCAATCAACTGGATCGGAAATTTGAAAAAATTCAAGTATTCTGTAACCGACGGCATACAAAAAATTGTTGGGCATAACAATATACCTTTGTATAAAGAAAATGCTGCTGGAGAAATAGAGAGAGATGCTGAGGGCAATATATCTTTATCAGCAACCGTATCTGATTTATGGGGTCAAGCTGCCGGTGGGCCAGAAGTTGCAAAAGGAGGCGCTAGAGACAAGCTGTTAAACAATGCTTCCAGAACCATAATGACGGTTGTTCCAACTTCAAACACGGACAAAAAAATTCAAAATAAACCATTGGTTCCTATTGATAATGGTAGCGTAAAAAATGAAGTTTTTGCTCGAGTGCATGCGGGTGTGACCATTGGTGACAGTAACCAAAAAGAGGTTGTTCCTCAAAATAAAAATTTTAAGGACCAGGGGACCGCATACCAAGATTTCATCGATTGGGTAAAAACGGGTAAGAAGAAATCAAGTGGTGGAACAACTACTGGAACCGGTACTGGAACCGGTGGTGGAACCCCTCCTGTAAATGGCGTGGATATATTGGGTGCACCGATTCATAGTAGTCCTGTAACACTTACGGACACTGACGGTAAACCAACCATTATCGTTATGGGAACTGATCGGGGTGTTTTGCATTTTTTTGATGCTAAAACTGGTGAAGAAAAAATGGCTTTTATACCACCAGAAATGTTTGCAGGGCTTCATAAGTATTATGATGGAGGATCTAACGTTGATTCGAAACCTATGGGTATGGACGGCTTTATATCGGTTATTACCAATAAGGAAAGTCCCCGCAGAGTGACATTATTTATTGGTACTCGAAGAGGATCAGATGTCTACTATCTATTGGATTTGGCTCTTAATAATGATGGATCTCTAGGAACAGGCCACAAAGTAACTATATTAGATGAGCACTTGGATAAGCTTTATGGAAAGTTTGGACAAACATGGGCTAGACCCATTGCTTATAGGGCAACTAAGCCATTTGATGAAGACAAATCTAAAGTTATAGGCTTTGTTTCGGGTGGCTATGACCCTAAACAAGACAATTATGAAGATTACAAATTAAATGATAAATCTGACCCAGATAGTGTCGGCAATTTCGTTGCAGTCATTGATTTAGATAAGCCAGGAACGGATAGCTACGGTAAACCTATTTGGTATGCATCCTCAAAAAGCATTCCAGGAGCAAGTGGAACATTTGAAAAACTAACAGGCATGACACACAGTATTGTATCTGAACCTGCGATCGCTGATTTTGATAATGATGGGTTGCATGACAAATTCTTTGTCGTAGATATTAATGGTAAAGCCTTTAGATTTGACATGGATGTTTCTCAATCCAGTGTTAAGACAATAGTCGAAAAAACCGAAGGTGTTATGGTTGCAGATTTAACTGATTTTCAATCAAAAGAATCGGCTAATAACATATCACGTAGACGCTTTTATGAAAGACCTGATGTGTTCCTTGGTTCTGTTCCGAGAACAAAGGATGGGGGCAGTGTGAAGGTTATTAAAATGGCTTTTGGTAGTGGCTATAGAGCACACCCGCTTAAGTTAGGCACACAGAAAGGGAAAAAGGGGTACCATATTGAAGACAAGTTTTATATCTTGGTCTTAGATAATCCCTTTAGTAAGCCAGATACTACTACTACTGCTACTGTCATCAAGGAAAATCTTCTAATCGATGCTGTTAAGGAAAAGGCATTAACGTATTGGAAAAATGATACTGGGGCGACTGGCAATCAGGCAAATCAAAAAACATACGATAAAAAAATCAGAGAAGGCCTTGCTGTATTTGATGGCAATACGAAAAACACAAGCAGGAAGTATGGGATTTTCCTTGATTTGTTTGGTGGTCCAGATGGCGACGATGGCGAAAAGCTAATTACTAGGCCTACAACCGCAGGTAATCAGATATTATTTACCACTTATGTACCTCCTGCTATAGAAAGTGATAAATGTGTCCTTAATTTGGGGAGAAGTTATTTGTATGCTTTCGATGCCGCTAATTTTATACCGGACCCTTTCTGGTCGCTAGGTGCTCCTCAACCAGCGAATGAAAAACTGTCGAAAGACTTCGATGCAGATAAAGGGCGGTATCCATTACCCTTTCCAGGCTTAGGATCAAGTGCTGTGCATACTGGTACCGATGTAACGTCAACGGGTCAAATGCTTCAAACAGCAAATATAGGAGGGGTTGCAATATATAGAGATCCCAGCAAAGATCCCAAGAACCCTGGGATAAACCCAAATGATATGTTGTATCGTTTATATTGGCAGGAAATGGTTGAATGATTAAGAGTAAAGGGTTTACCCTCATTGAAATAATGGTAGTTATAGTTATTGTTGGGGTGCTGGCAGCGTTTGCGTTGCCAGCGTATCAGAAATACACTCAAAGGGCTGCGAGAGCTGAAGGCCAGCAGCTGGCAATGTCAATCATGGCAGCGCAAGAACGATTCTACTTAGAGCATGCAGCCTATACTGATAAATTGGGTAGTGGAACTGGAGAGTTGGGATTTAGTAAGCTGACCTCTGAATCAGGGCATTTCGAGGCTGAAGCGAAACAGTGCGCTGCTCCAGCAAAGGAATTAAGCCGGTGCGTTCGGGTGATTCTAAACCCCAAATCTCAATTAGCTAAAGACCTTATGAATGACTTGAAGGCGGCTGGTGCTTCCATCGATACTATCTGGTTACAAAGTAATGGCGAGCACTCTGACACTTGGGATGCGCCGATACTGTGATGAGCAGCATTAAGGTTACTAGCCAGTAACCTTAATGCGCATGAGCAGGCTTGTGCTCAACGGGTATTAATCTTAACTCCCTGGGTAAACTGAAAACGACGTTTTCGCTTTGCCCAGGGGCCTCTTCTACTGACCCACCTTTTTCTTCTAATTTTTTGATAACAGCCTGTACCAAAATTTCAGGGGCTGAAGCGCCGGCGGTTACACCAATGCTGCGCACTTGTTCAAGCCATTGATCTTCAATTTCATCCGCTGTGTCTATCAAATACGCCTTAGCACCCATGCGTTCGCCTAATTCGCGTAACCGGTTGGAGTTCGAGCTGTTAGGCGAGCCAACGACCAGCAAGAGGTCTACTTCAGCTCCCAATTGCTTGACGGCATCTTGTCGGTTTTGGGTGGCATAGCAGATATCGTCTTTTCTTGGGCCTTGGATGGCTGGGAAACGAGCTCTTAATGCATCAATGACCTTGGCGGTGTCGTCCATCGATAGAGTGGTTTGTGTGACATAGGCCAAATGATCTGGGTTTGTGACTTCTAGGGCCGCCACGTCAGACTCATCTTCCACGAGGTAAATGTGCCCACCATGCTGAGGGTCGAATTGCCCCATCGTACCCTCGACTTCAGGGTGTCCTCGATGGCCAATTAAAATGCACTCAAAGGCTTTTTTGGAGTAGCGGCTCACTTCCATATGGACTTTGGTCACCAGCGGGCAAGTGGCATCGAATACTTTGAGATTGCGTGTAGCGGCTTCTTTTTGAACGGCTTTTGATACACCGTGAGCAGAAAATATCACGACGCTCCCATCGGGAACTTCATGAAGTTCATCCACAAACACTGCGCCCCTTGCTCTTAAATCATCCACGACGTAACGGTTGTGAACAACTTCATGGCGTACATAGATAGGCGCTTCAAAGAGCTCAAGAGCTCGATTGACGATATCAATGGCACGGTCAACCCCAGCACAAAACCCTCTAGGGTTTGCCAAACGGATACTGAGCCTTGGTGTTTGGGCGTTGCTGGGCTTAGAAGTACTCACAAAATCACCATCAATTTAGGCGGTTGGATTGTTACAGCTGAGTATTTTAACCTCAAACGTTAATGTTTTCCCGGCTAATGGGTGATTAAAATCCACCGTCACGTCCGATTCGTCAAAGTCCATAATGACGCCGGGCAATTCTGCCCCAGCAGCATCAGCAAAGGAGACCACCAACCCTTCAGACAATTCGAAATCGCTTTCAAAGAGGGAGCGCGACAAGCGTTGAACATTTTGTTCATTGTATTGGCCGAACGCTTTTTCCGGTGGCATTTCGAATGCGGCTTCGGAGCCTGGGTTTAGGCCGATCAAGCATTGTTCGAAGGCTTCTGGAAGATTGCCATCGCCAATGACTAGGTCGACGGGTTCGCCATCAAAATTGGTGTCAACGGTTTGTCCGTCAGCCAGTTTTAACGCAAAATGCAGCTGAACAGCGGAGTTGTGTGCGATGGATTGCTCGGTCATGATTGGCTCGAATGTGATTGAGAAAATGACAAAAAGCCCGCTTATTCAGCGGACTTTTTGGGTGCAAGGAAGAGAGCGTCCACAATCATCATGAATGCTCCAATAGAAATAGCCGTGTCGGCTAGATTAAACGCCGGGAAAAAATGTTCTTCCCAGTGAAAGTGCAGAAAGTCGATGACATAGCCATAGACGAGTCGATCGTAAAGATTGCCTAAAGCACCACCAAGAATTAAGGACAGCGCTACTAACAGCCAACGGTCTTGCGGTTTAAGTTTGGCCATCCAGACAAAAATCACAGTGCTGACAACAACGGCAATGCCTGTAAAAAACCAGCGCTGCCAACCGCCGGCGTTGGCCAAAAAGCTAAAGGCAGCCCCTGTGTTGTGCAGCAACGTTAAGTTAAAAATAGGCAATATGACTTTTGATTCAGCGTAGGCGAACTCCGCGGTTATCCACTGTTTAGTGAAATAATCGAGAGCCACGACAACAATCGTGACCCACAACCACTTGAGTGAAGCCCAATGAAATCCGGTGCTGGGTGTTTGGCTCATCAAGCAAAGCTCCGTTGTTCGCCTTGTCCGGCAACGTTGTCGACACAGCGTCCGCAGAGAGTATTATGCTCTTCATGCTGACCGACGTCCTCGCGGTGATGCCAGCAGCGCTCGCATTTTTCATGGGTGCTGGCTGCAACGGCCACTCTTAATCCATTAACGTCCGTTTCGAGGCCATCGGTTTCTGAGTACGGTGCGAGCGTGGCTTTCGACGTTATTAAGACAAAGCGTAACTCGTCACCCAGTTTAGCCAAGTCAGCCTGTAACGCATCTTGTACGTATAGAGTAACCTCTGCACTCAAACTCGAACCGATGGTTTTTTGGCCGCGCGCTTCTTCAATGACTTTATTGACCGCATGCTTGATGCTTAATATCTGTGACCAATAACGATCATCTAAAGCGTCGTCTTGGTGGCGGAATAACCCTTGGTACCATTCCATTAAGAAGATGGATTCGGCTTCGGCTTTTCCACCTTTATGAGGCATGCAATCCCAAATTTCTTCGGCAGTGAAACTTAAGATAGGTGCAATCCAGCGTACCATGGCTTGCAGGATATGGTTTAAAGCGGTTTGAGCACTGCGACGAGCGATGCTGTCTGTTTGGGTGGTGTACTGACGGTCTTTAATGACGTCGAGATAAAAAGCACCCAGTTCGTTAACACAGAAATTATGAATTTTCTGGTAGACGGACACAAACTCAAATTGTTCGTAGTGTTTGATCAGCTCTTTTTGCAATTGTTCAGCTTGACCCACGATCCAGCGATCCAGCGAGAGCAATTCAGCTTGCTTTAGTTCGTGCTGATCGGGTTCGAAACCGTTTAAGTTTGCCAGCAAAAAGCGGCATGTGTTTCGGATACGACGGTAGGCATCGGCATTGCGTTTGAGGATGTCATCAGACACCGCCATTTCTGAACTGAAATCGGTTGCCGCAACCCAAAGCCTCAAAATATCAGCACCAAGTTTATTCATCACGTCGTCTGGACTGATCGTATTGCCGAGCGATTTCGACATTTTTCGGCCTTGGCCGTCGACGGCAAACCCATGCGTTAATACGGTTTTATAAGGCGCATGGCCGTAGATTGCAGAACCTGTTAGCAATGACGATTGGAACCATCCGCGGTGTTGATCGGAACCTTCTAGGTACAAATCGGCAGGGACTTGGAGTTCGTCACGTGCTTTTAAGACTGCGTAATGCGTGACGCCCGAATCAAACCATACATCAAGAGTATCGGTGACTTTGAGATACTGGTCCGCTTCGTCTCCCAATAATTCTTTAGGATCTAATTCGAACCAGGCGTCGATGCCGATTTTTTCGATGCGTTGCGCAGCAGTTTCAATTAACTCAGCTGTGCGTGGGTGCAGCTCACCGGTTTCACGGTGCATGAATAAGGTAATGGGCGATCCCCAAGCGCGCTGTCGAGAAATACACCAATCTGGGCGGTGGTTGAGCATGGAATCAAGGCGAGCTTTCCCCCAACCGGGTAACCAGGTCACTTGGTTGGCCGCTTCTTTTGCTTTTTCCAGCAGTCCCGCTTTTTCCATGCTGATGAACCACTGTGGCGCGGCTCGGAAAATAATAGGGGTTTTATGGCGCCAGCAATGGGGGTAGCTGTGCTGGTAATCTTCAGAGTGCAGCAATGCGCCTTTTTCTTCGAGCAGTTTGACGATGCCTTTGTTGGCTTTGAAGACAAATTCACCGGCAAAGACGGGGGCATCGCTTTTGTAATGGCCACGGTCATCAACGGGGTTGATGATCTCAAGCCCATAAGCTTTGGCAATGACAAAGTCATCGGCACCGTGGGCAGCGGCAGTATGCACACAGCCAGTACCCGAATCCGCGGTCACGTGTTCGCCCAATATGGCTGGAACGGCGCGGTCAATAAAGGGGTGAGTGAAAGACAAACGATCCAGGGTTGAACCTTGAACGCTGCCCAAACGATCGTATTGATCAAAGCCGAAGCGTTTCATGGCCGATTCAACCAGCGCTTCTGCCAAGATATAGCGCTCGCCTTGCGCTTCAACCAGTACATAGGTCAATTCAGGATGATAGGCTAACGCCATGTTCGCAGGAAGCGTCCAAGGCGTGGTGGTCCAGATGACGGAGAACAAAGGCGTATCGCCCTTGGCACCAAAGCATTCTGCCACTTTCTCAGAATCGACGGCCTTGAATTTCACGTCGATTGCGGGAGAGGTTTTGTCGTAATACTCAACTTCCGCTTCGGCTAATGCAGAACCACAATCGGTACACCAGTTGACGGGTTTGTCGCCACGAACCAGGTGGCCGTTTTCAATGACTTTGCCCAGCGCACGCACGATGTCAGCTTCGAATTTGAAATCCATGGTGCGGTATGGGTTTTCCCAATCACCAATCACAAGCAGGCGCTTGAAGCTTTCCATCTGGACGGCAATCTGCCCTTTGGCGTATTCACGGCAGTGGTTACGAAAAGCACGCGTATCTTCTTTCGCGCTGTCTTTACCGAGGGTTTGCTCCACTTTGTGCTCGATGGGCAGGCCGTGACAATCCCAACCCGGAACATAAGGGGCATCAAAGCCACTTAACGTGCGGGACTTTAAAATGATGTCTTTTAAAACTTTGTTGACAGCATGGCCAGCGTGCAATTGCCCGTTCGCATAGGGAGGGCCATCATGAAGAATAAACTTTTCACGACCGGCTCTTGCTTCCCGAATTTTGTTGTAAATATCAATCTCGTTCCAAAATTTCAAAATCTCAGGCTCACGCTTGGCTAGATTGCCTCGCATGGGAAACTCGGTATCGGGAAGATTGAGGGTGTGTTTATAGTCACTCATGATGTTGGTTCACTGTCTCTCTAAGTCAGTTTTGCCCTAATGATTGAGATGAAAAAGCGGCTTTAGCAGCGGCGATATCATCTTGTACTTGCCGTTGCAGTGCCTCGAGGGAATCAAATTTACGCTCGTCACGAATCTTTTTGAGAAAATGGACCTCGACGCGATGGTGATAACAGTCGATGGACTGCCCTTCAGGCAGTAAAAGGTGCACTTCTAAACTGGCGGCGGATTTCCCTTGAATACTGGGTTTATACCCCAAATTAGCCACGCCGGAAAGGGGCGAATGGACTTCTGGGTGGTTGGATATGAAATACACTTCAACCAGAAAAACGCCGGTCATGGGTAGGCGGTGACGTTGATGATGAATATTAGCGGTTGGAAACCCTAACGAGCGGCCGAGTTTACGCCCATGAATCACTCGTCCAGACAGACTAAAAGGCCTGCCCAGCAGCGAATTCGCAAGCGTGAGCTTATCCTGGGTAAGGGCGTTTCTAACGGCCGTACTGCTGATGCGCGCGCCTTTCCAATTCACGGTGGGCGTGGATTCTAAATCAAACTTATAGCGGCCGGCACAAGCTGTTAAGAAGCCAAAATCACCGGTTCGATCATGACCAAAGCGAAAATCGTCGCCGACGATGAGGTGCTTGATGCCCAAGCGATTGACCAAAAAACCTTCAACAAAGTCTTCACGTGTGAACAGTCGAAAAGGCTCTGAAAAGTGAACGCAGAGAACACGATCAACGCCTAATCGAGAAAGCACTCGGACTTTTTCACTCATTCGTTGCAGCCTGAGTGGAGGTTCTACGCCTTTGAGATCGGCAAAATATTCTTTTGGTTGAGGTTCAAAGAGGATGATCGTTGAGGGTAATCGGTGTGCTTTAGACGCCTCAGAAAGTTGATGAATGATGGCTTGGTGCCCGCGATGCACGCCATCAAAATTACCAATCGTGGCCACACAGCCTTTGTGCTCAGCGCTTAGATGATGAATGCCTCTGATAACGTCCACGTTCAATCGAAAACCATTGGTTGAAAAACCCGCAGATTGTACCGTATTTAGGGCGACTAAGCCCAGTTGAAACCCCGCTTTTTGCTGTTACCGCTTGGGAGCAGGGCTTGGGTTTCAAATTGGGACATGAATGCCTATTGTGCAAATCAGCAATCCAATTGGAAGTCGCTATTCGAAGTGTAACCTTCGTGGGCCTAGGAAGTAGAAGCTTTTCGGCCAATAAAGTGTTTCGGCCTGAAGCCTAAAGCGGCTAATGCCATCACATAACTGGTAAAACCGGCGATTACCCACCCAAGGAGCAACAATGCTCGTTGCCAGATGGCACCTTCTAGGGGGAAAGGTAACTGGTATAGGCCCCCCGCCAAGATGCCTCCCATGACGCCATTCGCCAGGATGACTCTCATAATGGTTGCACGCCAACCCGAACTGCCTTGATACATTTTGCGCTGTTTGAGTGCCAGGTATAACCACAGCATGTTTGCCATCGCCCCAATGCTGGTCGACAGGGCTAAGCCTACATGGTCAAACCAGTAAGCAAGGGGGAAATTAAGCGCAATGCTGAGAATCATGGCTTTGATGCCAATTTTCACGGGCGTTGAGGAATCTTGTTGAGCAAAAAAACCAGGCGCCAATACCTTGATCATCATGAAAGCAAAAAGCCCTGCGGCATAAGCTCTCAAGCTGGGGACCATCTTCAGGATGTCAGTTTGTGTCATTTCACCGTGTAAAAAGAGGGTGCTGAGAATCGGTTCTGCCAACAGGATCAACCCTAAAGTCGAGGGTAGGCCAATCAGCCAAATGACTTTGACGGCCCAATCCAGGGTTTTTGAAAACGCTTTGGGGTCCGCGGCTGCATGCTGTTCCGATAAGCTGGGGAGTATGACTACGCTCAGTGCAATGGCAATCATGCCCAGTGGCAGTTGAACCAAACGGTCTGAAAAATAGAGCCAAGTCACGCTGCCTTCGGGTAAGAAAGAGGCGATGAAAACATCCACCATAAGGTTGATCTGATAGACCGAGGCACCAAATACGATGGGTGCCATCAAGGTTAAGATTTTCTTAACACCTGGGTCTTTAAAATTGACCTTTGGTATACCCAGTACTTTGAGCTGATAAAGCTGTGGAAGATGCAGCAGTAGCTGTAGAAAACCAGCGGTAAAGACGCCCCAAGCGAGTGCCATGAGCGGTTCATCGAGGGTGGGGGCAAGCGCGAGCGTAAAGCCAATGAGGCAGAGGTTGAGTACCATCGGCGCGGCGGCTGGAATCAAAAATTTCTGGTAAGTGTTTAAAACGGAGCCGGCAAATGCTGTCAAAGAAACCAACCAAAGATAGGGAAAGGTGATTTGAAGCAAATCCGCTATTAACTGAAATTTAGCGGGTGTGTCTCGAAACCCAGGTGCAAATAGACTGACGAGCAAGGGAGCACCGAAGACACCGACGAGTGTCAAGGGTAAGAGCAGGGTACAAAGGGACCCAAAAGCCGTCTGCACCAAATGCTGAACGCTGTCATGTGGGCCGCGGGTTTTATACTCACTGAGAACGGGGACAAAGGCATTGGCAAAGGCCCCTTCTGCAAAAAAGCGCCTGAAAAGATTGGGGATCTTAAAGGCGACAAAGAAGGCATCTGCGCGTGTGCCAAAATAGCTGGCGACGAGGATGTCGCGCGCCAATCCAAGAATACGCGATGCTAGGGTGGCGAGACTTACGGTGGACGATGCTCGAAAGAGTCGCCGTTTAGAGTCCGCTGGTTGGCCTTCTTCGTGTGAGGTGCTTGATGCCACTTAGGGCCCCCGTTAGTCAGTGAATGCCCCCATTGGGCAAGCAGAGCAGTAAAAAGATCCAAAATCCTAGCCTGATTAGGCATTTAAACCAAGTAGAGTGCTGACTTCAGAGTTGACAGCCATCGACTAACCCGGGATAATTTCGCGTCCGTATTTTGACCAACTTCCAAGGAGCCAGACTGTGGCAAATTCCGCTGGATCTCGTAAACGTGCTCGTCAAGCCGTGAAGCGCAATGCACATAATGCAAGTCTGCGCTCAATGGTTCGTACCTACATGAAAAAAGTTGTAGCTGCGGTTGAAACCAAGGATTTCGAGCAAGCTCAAGCAGCTTACCAAACGGCTGTGCCTTACATCGACAAGATGGTAAACAAAGGCATTCTGCACAAAAACAAAGCTGCTCGTCATAAGAGCCGTCTTAACGCACGCGTTGTTGCGCTTAAGAGCGCTTAATTAGCCTTCTAGTTTTTTAAGGCTAAAGTCTGGCTCCGTTTCTTCTGTAAACCGAGCCAGAGCGCTTCTCCTTACCTTGTACTTAGTTTTCCGCTGTCCCTCGTTTTTCATACACGCCGACTCATTTTGAAGCCTATTGCTGATTAGCAGCGATCTAATTGCGCTTAGTGTGCAAGCACCTACCAATAAACTCAGAGAAATATTTGAACGGCTACACAGATTTGCACGGCTATGTCTGGTTGGTTTTTGCTCAACAACTGAGTAATTCAGTAGATTGGTGTCCTTTCTATGATCAAGTAAGGCCCATGCGATGACGATGCGTTTTTTCTCTGCTGTAACCCTTTTAAGCACTGCAATGATATCCACCTTGGCGTTTGCTCAAGGGACTTATGTGGGTGATCACATCGAAGAAAGTTTTTCTGATGTACAGTCAATGAATGAAAGCGCCGAGTCTCATATGAATAGCCAGAGAATAATTGGCGGCACAACAGCTGGGCAAGCTTTTCCGTGGATGGTAGCTCTGGTGTCTAAGGGAAAGGAATCTGCACACAGGCGACAATTTTGTGGGGGCACTTTGATCGGTTCGCGTTGGGTATTGACGGCTGCACACTGCTTAGAGCCAATGAAAGCCAGTGAAATGTCGGCCATAATCGGCGTATATAATTTAAAATCAGATGCAGAAGTTCAGGGAAATGAATTCGATGTTTCTAAGTTTTACATTCACCCTCAATATAGAAAACTCAATTCTGCTTCTGGCACAGCAAGCCGAAATGATATTGCTCTCATTGAATTAAAAACAGCTGCTTCAGGGAGAGAAGCCGTTAGTTTGATCACTGCGGATGTTTTTGATGCTCTTAAAGCTCAAGCGGCCAGTGCATCGCCACAAGGTGGGCATTCTTTGAGCTTGGGAACTGAATTAACGGTTATGGGGTGGGGTACGCGTAAGTTGAACTCCTTTGAGCCTGATTTTCCTCAAAAATTACGTAAAGTGAATGTATCACTGGTGAGTCAAAGTGATTGTAAAAAGATATACGGGGATGTTGGGGCTGCCTTTTGTGCAACGGCAACTAAAAAAGGTGACCATAAGGGTGCTTGTAGTGGTGATAGTGGAGGCCCTATTTTTTGGCGAGGACAAGGGCAGTGGCTACAAGTGGGAATCGTAAGTTTTGGCCGTGTTTTACCTTGTGGTGATTCCAGTAGTGGTGGGGTGTATGCTGATGTGGCTGAGTTAGCTCCCTTCATTGAAGACGCTAAGTCAGGCAAAGTCCCCGGGAAAACTCAAGGGAGTGAATATAAAAAGTCAGGATCGTCGGCAAACTCATTTCTAAATAATACAGAAGGTGGAGCGCTTTCACTGTTCTGGGTGTTGATGATGGGCATGAGCCTAGTGGGAGTGAGAAAGCGCGTCCAATAAACCTGCTTAGTAACAGCAGCCTATGACAAAAACACAAAAAGCCTCAACTCGGAAGTTGAGGCGAAAAAAATCACGTTTACTGGGTGCAGTTTATTATTAGAATCAATCAACGTTTTTAGGCGTCTACCACTTTCATAAATTGACGAAGCTCAGCACCAATCTGCTCTACACCGTGTTGCCGTGTTTTTTGATCGGCGGCGAGTAACGCACGGTTGTCCACTGCTTGATCGGCAGGAAGCGGCTTACCAAGATCCGTCTCTTTCAGTTTGGGTAGCACCTTTTCTTGTAAAAGTGGCAATGCTTGCTCGGTGAATAGGTAGCTACCGTATTCTGCCGTGTCAGAGATGACCTTGTTCATTTCATAGAGACGTTTGCGAGCAATGGTGTTGGCGATCAGCGGCGTTTCATGCAAAGACTCGTAATAAGCCGATTCAGCTTTAATGCCACTGCTGACCATGACGTCAAAAGCGAGTTCTACCCCGGCTTTAATCATGGCGACAATGAAGATACCTTCGTCAAAGAATCGTTGCTCTGGGAGTGAGCGGCTGACGTGAGGTGATTGTTCAAAGTTGCTTTTTGCAACCTGCTCGCGCCACCCGAGTAAATACGCATCTTCTTTGTGCCAGTCTTCGATCATCACGCGAGAAAATTCACCTGACAGAATGTCGGCCATATGACGCTCAAAGAGAGGGCTAAGCAGCGCTTTGATGTAATCTGCTAATTCAGATGCGCGCAAGCGTGCGGCAGGAGCCAAACGGTCAAGCATCAAGGTTACGCCACCCACTTTCAGTGCTTCGGTTACCACTTCCCAACCGTATTGGATGAGCTCGGCTGCTGCTTCTGGGCTCTTTCCTTGTTCGATTAAAAAGTCATAACCCAAAATGGCACCAACTTGTTGCATGCCACACAAAATGGTTTGTTCGCCCATTAAGTCTGATTTCACTTCTGCAACGAAGGAGGATTCTAATACTCCAGCACGATCGCCGCCGGTGGCTGCACAATAAGCTTTCGCAATCGCCAGCCCTTCATTGTTGGGATCATTCTCTGGGTGAACGGCGATAAGGGTAGGAACACCAAAATCACGCTTGTACTCTTCGCGCACTTCAGTCCCTGGGCACTTGGGAGCTACCATGATGACAGTTAAATCGTCACGGATTTGCTTGCCTTCCTCAATGATATTAAAACCATGTGAGTACGACAAACAGGCGCCTGATTTCATCAGAGGTTGAACTTGGTCGATGACTCGACTGTGTTGTTTGTCGGGTGTGAGATTTAGAACCAAATCCGCTTGAGGGATCAGATCTTCAATCACACCTACCTCAAAACCGTGCTCGTGCGCACGTTGATAGGATTCATTTTTCTTCTCGATGGCACCCGCGCGAAGCGCAAAGCGGACGTTTAGCCCTGAATCGCGCATATTAAGGCCTTGATTAAGCCCTTGGGCACCGCAACCGACGATGACCACCTGCTTTCCCTTAAGGTAATTGCATCCGTCTGCAAACTCTTCTGGCTGCATGAAACGGCAGTGGCCAAGCTGCTGTAATTTTTCTTTAAAACTTAATGTGTTGAAATAGTTGCTCATATCATCCCCAACGCAAGGTAAGCGTTGCAACAGAGTCTAGAGCCAATCTATTATTTGCAAAAGTGATTTATTTGTAACTTAGTATTCCGGTAAGTGAAATGACTCGTATTAAAGATTTGGAAATCTTTGTTGAGGTGGCTGATCAGGCGCACTTTGCAAGAGCCAGTGAAAAATTACACACAAGCCCAGCGAGTGTGAGTCGAGCGCTGACGCGGCTGGAGGATGCTTTGAGAGTCACGTTGCTGGAGCGGGACAATCGCAACGTATTTTTAACACCAGCAGGGCAGCAAGTTTATCGGTACGCCAAGGAGACCTTGGCCGGTTGGAAGCAGCTTAAACAGCAATTCACTTTTCAAGGGCAGCTAGCAGGTGAGCTTTCACTTTTTTGCACCATCACAGCCAGTTATACGTTGTTAAGCGATGTGCTCATGGAGTTTCGTCAGCGCCACCCTCAGGTTGATTTGCGTGTCATTAATGGTGACGCCGCTGAAGCCGTTACCGCCGTTCAGCGAGGCATGGCGGATATATCCATCGCCGCTAAACAGTCTGATTGGCCAGAGTCTTTGGCTTTTCTCCCTCTGCAGCAAGTGCCACTTTGCTTAATATATCCCATACATCAGTCCCCAACAGAGCCTTGGTGGCAGCAGCCATTAATACTGCCCGACAGTGGCCCGGTGAGAAAAATCATTGACCGTGCTTTGGCAAACTACCCTGAAAAAGCCGGAGTTCAGTCAACGGTCAGTGGGCACGAAGCGGTGCTGGCTTTGGTCGCTTTAGGATTTGGTGTCGGTGTAGTGCCTGATTTGGTGGTGACCAGCAGTGGATTGGACGCAAAGGTGCATCGAGTCCCTGCTCATGAGGAGTTTGGGCATTTAAATGTTGGGCTGTGTGCTAAGAAAAACCGATTACAAGACCCTCTCCTGAAGGCGTTTTGGGAGACAGCCGAGTCGTTAGTATTACCGCTTAGAGGTGAGTCTTAACCGATCAATATAATGGCATAATTTTGAGCTTGCAGAGTTTTCACATTATGATGAGGGCTCGATGTTTAAAGAAGAGCGTTACATGGACCCTTTTACACCCGAACAACCTCAAACCGATACAGATGAAACCACGATGCATCCCAAACGACGAGGCCTTCGGCGGGGCATCTATCTCCTTCCAAACTTATTTACAACGGGCGCTTTGTTCTCAGGTTTCTATGCCATTGTTGCGAGCATGAACGGGCACTTCGATAAAGCTGCCATCGCGATTTTCGTTGCAATGATATTGGATGGTTTGGACGGTCGAGTTGCCCGCATGACCAACACGCAAAGCGATTTTGGGGCCGAATACGATAGCTTGTCTGATATGGTGTCTTTTGGTGTTGCGCCTGCATTGGTTGCCTTTACCTGGGCATTACAAGATCTCGGTAACGTCGGTTGGATCGCCGCGTTCGTTTATGTCGCTGGAGCAGCGCTTCGCTTAGCTCGATTCAATACTCAGCTGGATGTCAGCGATAAAAAATACTTCATTGGTCTGGCGAGCCCGTCGGCTGCTGCGATAGTGGCCAGTATGGTGTGGAGTCTCAGTGAGTGGGGCGTTGAAGTAAAATTGATTGACTGGCTGGTGGCTTTGGTGGTCATGACTGTTGGGTTGTCGATGGTCAGCAACCTAAAATACTACAGCTTCAAAGATATCGACTTTAGAGGCCGCGTTCCCTTTTTTGTAATGCTGGTCGTGGTGTTAGTCTTTGCGGTTATTTCATTAGACCCTGCTCGAGTGCTCTTTATCGCCTTTTTCGGATACGCACTTTCAGGCCCCATTAAATGGCTGTGGGGCTTTAAACGTAAAAGCGAAAATGAACGTGTATGATACTTTGTGGTCACGGCATGTGCATATGAAGCCCGAATATGGGCTTTCATGCAATTGAAACAGTAACTGCTTGCAACTTCGACTTCTTGATCGACTCTGGCATAATAGTCAGCTCGTCTTTGGGTTCGCCCTGAAGGGCGGTCAGTTCATACGTTGGCAATGGCTAACATCACCATCGGATCTTTCGAGTAAACTATGACCACCGTGTACCAAGATCTTTCTACTGCGCAATTGGTTGAAAAAGCCCTAGAGCGTGGGGAAGGCCGCCTTCAAGATACGGGCGCTCTTGTTGTTGAAACCGGAAAACGAACCGGTCGCTCGCCACTCGACCGCTTTATAGTACAAGAGCCCTCCACTTCAGATGCGATTGAATGGGGAAAGGTTAATCGACCTTTCGATACTGAGCGCTTTGATGCGTTGTGGGATCGAGTCGAAGATCATATCGCTCGTACAGGCAGTTTTGTTTCAAACCTGCATGTTGGCGCTGACCCACAGCATTATCTCCCAGTGCGTGTCGTGACCGAGACGGCTTGGCAGAACCTATTTGCACGTAATCTTTTTATTCGTCCAGATGCTTATAACGAATCAAGCAAAGAAGAGTGGACCATTTTAAATGCCGCGGGCTTTGAGTGTGAGCCTGAGCGAGACGGTACACATTCCGATGGTGCGGTCATCATCAATTTTGCCAAGCGTAAAGTGCTGCTTGCGGGTATGCGCTACGCAGGTGAAATGAAAAAGGCGATGTTTTCTGTTCAGAATTTTTTGTTACCTGAAAAAGATGTGTTGCCTATGCACTGTTCGGCAAACGTCGGAGAAGACGGCGACGTGTGTTTATTTTTTGGATTATCAGGCACAGGTAAAACAACCTTATCGGCTGACCCTGAGCGCTATTTGATTGGTGATGACGAGCACGGCTGGGGGAAAGGCACTGTATTCAATATCGAAGGCGGTTGCTACGCGAAATGCATTAACTTATCCAAAAAGAACGAACCCATAATTTGGGATGCCATCCGATTCGGTGCCATTGTTGAAAATGTTAAAATCGACGAACAAACACGCACGGCTGATTATGATGATGTGAGCCTAACGGAAAATAGCCGTTGTGCTTATCCGCTGGATCATATCGAAAAACGGGTAGAAGAGAATCGTTCTGGCGAACCCAAAGCCATTGTGTTTTTAACCTGTGATATGACAGGTGTTTTACCGCCGGTTTCGATTTTAACCAAAGAGCAAGCGGCATATCACTTTTTGAGTGGTTACACGGCGTTGGTGGGTTCGACCGAAATGGGCAGTGAGAAAGGGTTAAAATCCACGTTCTCGACTTGTTTTGGTGCCCCTTTCTTCCCTCGCCCAGCGGGAGAATACGCTGAACTGTTAATGAAGCGTATTGAAGAGTTTGGTTCGCAGGTTTACTTGGTGAATACCGGCTGGACAGGCGGCGCTTATGGTGAAGGTCAACGCTTTAGCATCCCAACCACTCGCGCAGTAATCAGCGCGATTCAAACCGGCGCCTTGCGTGATGCTGAAACCGAAACCTTACCTGTTTTTGGTTTGCAATTCCCCACGTTTGTGGATGGAGTTGAAACAGAATTGCTAAACCCTCGTAACACTTGGAGCAATGTCGAAGCCTACGATAATGCTGCGCGTGAGTTGGCAGGTCAGTTTGTTGATAATTTCACTCGTTTTAAAGTACCAGAAGCTGTCGTTGCTGCAGGCCCACAATTGGACTAATGCAATCGGCTCCTGTAAAAAAGCGGCTTCGGCCGCTTTTTTTGTGCCCGGCTAATATAACTTCAAATAAAAATAAACCAACGCGATTTTAGAATAACGATGAAAACCTATACTGCATTAGCTTTTGCTGCCTTTTTATCTGGGTTTGGTGCTTGGATAGATTTTTTAGCGATCTTGACCTTAGCCAGCTACGAATTTTCAGCGACTCCCCCACAAATGGCTTGGATCGGTACCCTAATGCTGTTGCCCAGTATCATGTTATCGCCAAAAGTAGGAAGGTGGATTGATCGAGGAAATCCTCAGGTTATTTTATTGATGTCGTTGACATTACGAGTGCTGATGACACTGTGTTTGTTATTAGCGTCTAGCTATTTTGAATTTTGTTTGTTTTTGATATTGCGATTCATTGCGGTCGTTCCGAGTCAGCCTTGTGGAAATGCTTTGGTCGCCGCTTTGGTGCCGACAGAGTTAACCGAAAAATATTTTGCCTTGTTAAGCAGTATAAATGGCGCGTCAAAAATATTAGCGCCGGTGTTAGGGGCGTTAGTGGCGTCCGTATTTGGAGAGAGTCTTTCGATCGGGTTATCATCCGGATTGACGGTCTGTTCAATGGCGCTTTACCTTGTACTCTTTACCACTGCCAATCGGATAACCGTTAAATCAACATCAAAAAAGGATGCCCCCGAGTTTTCTTACGATTCCTCATCACCCCCTTCAGATGAGGCTTATTCATCGACCTTTTTTGTAAGCCTGCTTGCTTTACTCGTGATTGAAACCTTGATGATATTCATGGTTAATAATCAACTGCCAGTGCTGTTGAGAGACGCAGCTTATGATAAAGCTTTGTTGGGGGTATTGGTTGCCAGCGCGGGTTTAGGGTCGCTGTTAGGAGGGCCCTTATTGATGAGAATGAAGGCCACGAATGCATTTGCCGATATTGCGAATCTTTCATTTATTCGCAAGGTCACGTGGCTTTCAGCACTTTGTGTTGTTAGGCGTTGCTTTTTGGTTGCCTAAGCCTTTTGTTTATTTGATGTCCATACTTTTATTTTTCTGTACCGGTGTATTAGGCGTTTTTCATGCCTCGGCGGTGAATACGCTGATCATCAAAGAATTCACAAATACGGCTGAAGTGACGGCCATGGTTCAATCGTGGCAAAGTGCTGCAATGCTGATAGCCCCCTGGATGGCGGCTTACGTTATTCCCCATGTTTCGTTATCACACTTGTTTTTACTGGATGGTGGTATGGCAATCTTATTGATTGGATTAATGGGCGTATTGTGCACACCTAAATCCATTCAACGGTTTCAGGTATTTCAGAATAAAAGTTAAGGGGTTATTCGATTAAAATTGACCCAATAACATTGGGCTAGTCTACTCTGCAAAAAAAAATCACAGGCTCTGACGTAAACGCCGTGTATTGTACCCAAGGCGTAACACTCTGATCTCTACCCTGATGTGAGGATGGGTGAAAATGCAGGGTGGCGTACAATGAAACCTTCATGGAAAAATCGCTTTTCATATAGACAATTACTCGTAGCCTTAGTGATTAACGGATGGGTAGCTCCTTCCCTGTGGGCGCATGGGTTTGTGAGTGAGCCAGGATCAAGATCGGCGCTTTGCGCGGATGGTATTAATCAGGCCTGTGGGCAAGTCGTGTACGAGTCACAGAGTGTCGAAGGGCCGGATCGTTACCCAGGGGCAGGGCCTGCAGATGGCCGTTTGGCTTCGGCCGGAAATGCGGCTTTCACGCCACTGGATCAGCAGTTAAATGCACGTTGGTGGAAGCATTGGGTGACACCTGGCCCCATTGAATGGACCTGGACCTTTACCGCGCCTCACGCGACAAGAGACTTTCGTTATTTTATCACCAAGCCTGACTGGGACCCCAACCAGCCTTTGAGCCGCAGCCAGTTTGAGGCGGACCCGTTCTGTGAAGTGGCTTTTCAGAATCGTAAACCTGATCCGGTTTGGACACATCAGTGCGAATTACCCACACGCCAAGGGTATCAAGTCGTGCTGGCGGTTTGGGATGTGGGGGATACGGTCAACAGTTTTTATAATGCCGTGGATCTTTATTTTGGGCGCTCAGAAACAGACCTGCCGCTGATGGTGGACATTCCTGATGGTCGAGATTTACCCGCCGGATCACAGGTGCAAGTGCGGGTGTTTGCTGGCGATCAAGAGCGCTTTGATCTAGCGTATTCGTTTCCCATTAAAAGCGCAGCCGATGGTCAGTTTAATCAGTGGCCTCGAGCTCTTGCAATGGCATTGAATCATATGATGCCTGGGTTTGTTCGCGCAGGAGCTGCAACAGATGATGGCATTGAGCCATCCGATACCGGCAATGGTATCTACGCTTTGGACTCGACGATTACTGATGTGAAGCTGCTGTTAGAGGGCGATGGCCCTGCTGAACCTTTATCCGTTTCGGGTTTGGAGGAGCACTATGAATTGGATGAGTTGGGCGATTTATCGATGGCATTGGAATTTGTCGCCAGAACCAACTTGTCTTTGGATCTCAGTGTTCACTTGGGAACCGATGAATTGCATAGCGAACAAATCAACCTGGCTCGGGGCACACAGCGGTGGCGTTATCAATTGAAAGCAGCACCTACAGGGCTTTATGTGATGACGTTGAAATGGGTGGATGATCGCGGTCAGGTAGGTAGCCAAACGCATAGTTTCGAGGTTTGGTCGTCAAGCGGTGGTGATTTTGACTTTCGTTTTCCTGATGGATTGGGGCAATACAAACCAGGCACCATCGTGTTGGGGCGTGATGAAGTAAGATACCGTTGTAAACCATTTCCTAGCAGTGGGTGGTGCAATATTTATTCATCGCAATCGCGTCAATATGAGCCTGGCTACGGCAGTCATTGGAGGCATGCTTGGGAGCGATTGCCTTAGTGATGAGTTCAGCCAAGCCTTGAGATTAAGGCATTGGCTGATGTTAGTCAGATGGGGGCTCCGGTGGGCTGGATAAGTTATCGGAGTTCCTGGTGTACGATGCGCCCTGATTTTAGAGTTAATCGGTTTCGACCAACAAGCGGCTGTTCAAACCAGGGGTGGTTGGTCCCCGTTGAAGCGGCGTTTTCTCGGTTGTAGTGCCATTCGTGAGATGGATCAATAAAACATAAATCCGCTTTGGCATTGATTTGAATGCCCGTTGATTCAAGCCCAAAACGCTGGCGGGGTGCTAAACACAAAGCCTTTTGCAACGCGTGCCAATCAATCCCTTGTTCAACTAAGTGCGTTAAAGCCGCCGGCAGACTGTCGTATTGACTCATCCCGGGTTCAGACGCAGCAAACGGAGTCGCTTTGGATGCAATGTCTTGCGAGCAATGGTGCGAGCTGAGCATAAGCTCCCCCGCTTTGACGGCTGCCATCAGCGCTTGGCGGTCGGTTTCCGTTCTTAACGGAGGCTGGATGTGGTAGCGGCTGTCAAACCCTAGCAACTGTTGATCGGTAAAAAGCAAATGCGCCAGACTGGTGTCCGCGGTGACATCAACGCCTCTTGCTATCGCTGCTTGTATCAATTCAACACTTCGAGCCGTTGTTATGCCCGTGAAATGGAGTCGCAAACCAGTGGCTTCCGCCAGTAGCAATTGTTGAGCGACGGCCAACGTCTCCGCTACTTCAGGGACGCCGTTAAGCCCAAGGCGCCCACTTAATGCGCCTTCATGTGCACAGCCTTGATTGGCTAAATCGGCACACCAAGGTACGGATACAAAGAGCAAATCAAAGGTAGCAGCGTATTCGAAAGCCCGCCGCATGACGTTGAGGGTTTCAAAGGGTTGAAAGCCTTGGCTGAGCGCTAAACAACCGGATTGATGCAAAGCATGCATGTTGGATAATTGTTGGCCCTCTAACTTTTGCGTCATAGCACCGATCACCTTTAAGTCGGTATGCCCTGAGCGGTGAGCTTGTTCATGGACTCGGTGTACTAATGCTGTTGAATCCAACACTGGGTGGGTCTCAGGCGAGCAGAGGACGGTGGTGAAACCTGCCATGGCGGCAGCACGGGTTTCAGAGTCAATGGTTCCTTTGTCGACAAACCCTGGTTCGGGCATATAGGCAAAGCAATCCACAAATCCTGGAAACATCAATAAACCTGAAGCATCGATATGTTCGTCAGCTTCAAAAGCTTCAGGTTCTTGATCAATGGCGACAATGCGATCGCCTTCGATGAATAAAGTGCCCTGATGCTGAGTGCCTTCACTGAACCAGGTGGCGTGATCAATCTGGATGCGGGAGTTCGGGTGTTTCATGATCAAGATTCCGACTGAGCTTTACGGGCTTCTTGTTGTCCACTGACGGCCATTGCCATCACTGCCATACGTACGGCAATGCCGTTGCTGACTTGTTCAAGGATGACGGATTGGGCGCCATCGGCAACACTGGATTCGATTTCGACACCACGATTCATGGGGCCTGGGTGCATGACAATAGCGTCTGGTTGAGCAAGGCCAAGTCGTTCTTGCGAGAGGCCATAGAGTTTGTAGTATTCGCTTTGGCTGGGCAACAATGCGGACTGCATGCGCTCTTTTTGCAATCGCAGCATGGTGATGACATCGACCTGTTTGAGTCCTTCGTCCATGTTGGAAAAGAACCGTACGCCTAAATCCTCAATGTCTTTGGGAATTAAGGTTTTTGGGGCAATGACGCGTATCTCGGCCACTCCCAACGTTTTCAAAGCTTGTATTTCTGATCGAGCGACTCGTGAGTGCAGTACATCTCCACAAATCGCCACTACTAGTCCCTCAAAGCGCCCCTTATTGCGGCGAATGGTCAGCATGTCGAGCATGGCTTGCGTTGGGTGCGCATGACGGCCGTCGCCTGCGTTGATGATGGCGATATCTGGGGTCACTTGACTGGCAATGAAGTGTGCGGCTCCGCTATCTGAATGACGCACAACAAACATGTCACTGTGCATGGCTTCGAGATTCCACAGTGTGTCTTGCAGGCTTTCCCCTTTTTTGGTGGAAGAGGTCGCAATGTCCAAATTTAAAATGTCGGCAGACAAACGTTTCGCAGCCAGTTCAAAAGTGGAGCGCGTGCGGGTGCTGTTTTCAAAAAACAAATTCACCACGGTTTTGCCGCGTAGAATAGGAACGGTTTTGATTGATCGGTTTTGCGTGCTGATGAAGGAATCGGCGGTATCAAGGATATCGGTGAGCAGTTCAGGCGATAAGCCTTCGGTTGTCAAAAAGTGTTTGAGTTTTCCGGCATCGTTCAATTGGACATTGGGTGCGGTGAAGGACGCGCCTGCTGGCTTGGAATGCATGTTAGACCCTAGGTTGCACGATTAAGGTTTTGCCACTCAAAGCGTAAGGGGGAGGGGCCTTGTAATTTTACCCGATCCTGACCCTCTAAGTGCAAGCGTCCGCCGGTCAAATCCGGTTGAATGGGAAGTTCACGACGACCTAAATCCAGCAAAGTTGCTAATCGAATACGGCTCGGACGACCATAATCAAAGAGTTCATTAATGGCTGCCCGCAGAGTTCTACCTGACATGATGACGTCATCGACCAGTAAGACTGTCGCGTTATCGAGATCGTTTGGCAATTGACTGCCGCGAATTTTAGGGTTCAAGCCACGGCTGTGATAATCGTCGCGATAGAAGCTGATGTCTAAAGAATACAAAGGTTGTGGACACTTTAAAGCCTGATGCAGTTTTTCTGCGACCCAGAGTCCACCCGTGTGAATGCCGACAACAATCAAGGCTTCGGTCGGCTCTTCAGCCAACAAGGTACGCGTTTGATCAATAAGCTTATCGAGTAAAGCGGGAGCGTCCGGTAAATCCATCAAGCAAAAATCCTAAGGCAATTGAGAAAAGAACGTTTCAAGAATCAGTTGAGCGGCCAGCCCATCGACGGATACCTTACCAAAATTGGTGTACCCCTGTTCAGCCATTACCTGTTCTTTGGCTTCTCGTGAGCTCAAGCGTTCGTCGCAGAGAAAATACGGTTTGCCAAAACGACCGTGTAGACGTTTAGCAAATTTGATAGCTCGTTGCGCCATGTCGCTCAGAGAGCCATCCATATTAAGGGGTAAGCCCACTACAAATGCATCGGGCTGCCACTGTTCAATCAGCTTGGCGATTTCATCCCATTTGGGTTGACCGTCTTTTGCTTTCAAAGGGCTCTGAGGCGTGGCGGTTTTTGTGACGGTCTGACCAATTGCGACCCCCATTCGGCTCAAACCATAATCAAAGGCCATGAAAGTGCGCAATTGATTTAACGAGGCTTCAGACGGTCGTGTGAGTAACGCTGCTATAGGATCGGATTCGTTTGAATTTTTTGGGTCAGGCATGCCCTGCGTCCTGAATTAATAGGGATAAATCGATCCCTATTTTATCAGCCGCAGCTTTGATTTTCTTCTCGTGAGGGACCTTGAATAAAATGTCGGCATCAGCTTCAACCAATAGCCAATCATTACGGGCGATTTCGAACTCTAATTGACCCGCTGACCAGCCTGAATAGCCCAAAATCACCATGGATTGAGTCGGCGCTGCTTCGGTGTTGCCAAGGGATATCAGCAAGTCTTTAGAGGTTGTAAGACAAATCTCTTCGCCAATGATCAAGGTCGAGTGCCATTGTTTGTCTTCAACGGAATGCAAAATAAACCCCTGTTCGGGGGAGACGGGCCCACCAGAAAACACGGGCTCAATCATGTCGTAATTCACAGGTACTTTGAGGTCTTGCAGGACATCCTTCAGGCTTAAATCCAAAGGCTTATTGATGATGAGGCCCATGGCACCCTCTGGGCTGTGCTCGCAAATAAGGCACAGGCTACCACCAAACCAAGGGTCGTTCATATGCGGCATGGCCAATAGAAACTGATTTTTGAGTGATTCCATGCAAGCCTTGCTCAAACCATTGGCTTCCAACATTCCTAAGTCTAGGGCTTTTCAGCAGCTTGTGAACTAATAGCTCGTTAACGAGTAATTGCGCTGGAACTCCCATGTGCGAATGATTTCGAGCACATCCACATGTTTGCGCATTTCTGCTGGAAAAGGCGCAAATGGGGCGGCAAGTCTTACAATGCGTTTGGCCGCGTCATCCAGAACGGTGTGTCCGGAGCTTTCTAACACCTCAACACTTTTGATATGGCCGTCTGGTTTGATGGCCACCATTAAGCGCAGGTGTCCATAGATCTTGCGTCGTTTGGCTTCTGATGGGTAATTCAAGTTGCCAATGTGTTCAATTTTTCTAAGCCAGTTGTGCACATAATATGCGTCTTCGGCTTTCATGGTTGAAACGGCGGTTAATCGATACACGCGAGGGCGTTTGGCGTAGGCCTGACGCTGAGAGTCCAGTTTGGCTTCAAGGCTGGCAATCTCTAAGCTGCGTTCTAATAGGGACTTTCTTGGGCCTTCAGTAAGCTCTTCCTGAGGCTTCTCGTCTTCAGAAGGCTGATAGCGTTGCTTGTCTCGGCTAAACGCTGAAGTGCTCAGTACTTCAGTGGTGGCTTTTTGCGCTTTGGGGGCAGTTGCAGGCTGATCAACGGGTGTAACTTCTTGAACTTTGGTGTCTTGGAAGTCGGCAATTTCAGTCGTCGTTAACAAAGCGGCTTCTTCTAAAGTACCGCTCCCTTCTTGGTCGGCTTGAGCTAGGAAGTCGGCTTCTTCGAGCGGCTTTGATGCTTGCGTGCGGGCTAAGGTGACTTCTAAAGTTTCAGCTGCCCGGCTGTTAGCTTCATAATCAAAGGTCACACCCAATACAAGAATGGCGTGAAATACTAACGCTAAAAAAAGACTGAAGATAAATCGGTCATCCAAGTACGCGGACTCGTCTGCCACCTTCGTTGCCATGCGACTTTGCCTTTTCACAAAAGCACCGAGTTTACCTGTTCAAATACTTTTTGCCACTAACTGTTTAGCAAAATCTGTGTAGCTTGCGAGACCTTTGCCGCTTCATGAAGAAGCCGCAAAGGAATAAAGGGCTATGGCTTTGTTGAGCGCCGTTGAACCATTTCTGCTTGGAGATAATCCATTAGCTGACCTGCGATATCGATACCGGTTTCACGCGTTATTTCTCTTAAGCAGGTTGGGCTGGTGACATTTACTTCGGTTAAATAGCCACCAATGACATCCAGTCCGGCAAAGTATATGCCGCGTTTAATCAGCTCTGGCCCAACTTGTTCGGCAATCCATTGATCTTTTTCACTGAGTGGTTGCACGACGCCGCGTCCACCCGCTGCGAGATTGCCACGTGTCTCACCTTGTGAAGGAATGCGTGCAAGGGCATAAGGAATCGGTTTCCCAGCTACCATCAAAATGCGTTTATCGCCATTTTTTATATCAGGCAAGTATTTTTGTGCCATGATGGTCTGAGTACCCTGCTGGGTGAGTGTTTCCAAAATCACGTTTACATTGGGATCGTCTGATTTAGCTCTGAAAATGGATGATCCACCCATGCCATCAAGTGGTTTGTAAATAACGTCCTGATGTTGCTGATGAAAGTGTTTTAAGGTGTTCATGTTGCGAGCAACCATGAGTGGTGGCGTGCAATTTGGAAAAGCGGTCGCGAAAAATTTCTCGTTACAATCGCGAAGACTTTGAGGACGGTTCACCATCAATGTCCCTTTTTCTTCCGCTCTTTCAAGCAAATAGGTTGTGTAAATATATTCCTGGTCGAATGGTGGATCTTTGCGCATCAGCACGATATCCATTTCAGCTAATGGTACCTCGGAAGCTTCACCGAGAAATGTAAACCAGTTGTGTTCGTCGAATGTAACCTTGACGGGTCTCAGTTTGACCATGGTTTCATCCTGATACCATAATTGCTCCTGAGTGGTGTAGTACAATGACCAGCCTCGTTTTTGAATGCTCTCCATGAGAGCTAACGTCGTGTCTTTTTTAGGGTTAATGGACTCAATGGGGTCCATAATGACGGCTACTTTTAAGTTCATGGTCAGAATCCGACTGCAGAGTTGGAGAAACTCCACTATATTACTCAAAGAGCGGAGAATCATTGTTTTGTGACCTGTATTCAAGGCTGATTTCCCGTCTCTGTATAGAATGAGTGGCCGACATTGTGATAAAACTGGCTCTTTACGAGATTTGTATGTCCAGAGGTTATCGGCTTGTCGTGCGGGCTTATACACCTCTTAAGGCGATGCTATGACGGACAATTTTGAAAATTTAAAAGTAATGGTCGTGGATGACAGCAAGACCATCCGTCGGACAGCGGAGACGCTTCTGAAAAAAGTTGGGTGCACGGTGATCACCGCAGTGGATGGTTTTGATGCATTGGCAAAAATCGCTGATAATCACCCGAATATTATCTTCGTTGATATAATGATGCCTCGGTTGGACGGTTACCAAACATGTGCACTCATCAAGAACAACAGCAACTTTAAAGACACACCTGTCATTATGTTGTCCAGTAAAGATGGGATTTTTGATAAGGCTAAGGGTCGAATTGTTGGTTCTGATCAATATTTAACTAAGCCCTTCAGCAAAGATGAGTTGCTTGGAGCCTTACGCCAGTATGTGAAATAGGAACTGGATTATTTGTATAATTCAGAAATAGCTTTGCGATAACATTTTGAGGTAACTATGGCGCGAATTCTCATCGTCGATGATTCACCGACTGAGACACACAATCTGAGGTCCATTCTTGAAGGCGCGGGCCATCAGGTCATTACTGCTGATAACGGTGCTGACGGAGTTGCCGTTGCTAAGCAAGAAAGACCTGATGCAGTGTTGATGGACATCGTGATGCCAGGTCTAAACGGGTTTCAAGCCACTCGCCAGCTTACAAAGGAACCAACGACAGCTCATATCCCAGTGATCATTGTAACCACCAAAGATCAAGAAACTGATAAAGTTTGGGGACAGCGTCAAGGGGCGAAGGGTTACTTGGTCAAACCCGTCAAAGCAGAGGAACTAACTGCTGAGCTGAATCGAGTGCTCAAAGGTTAGTTGATTAAGTCCACGGCTTTGGACCAGTCACACAGGCAGTAAGAGGGATGACCATTGGAGCCGTTTGAGTTACTCCAAAACATTGCACGCCGCAGCAAACTCTATGCTGCAGACTTGCCCGCTCAAAGTGAGAGTGATGCTTTTTGGCGCGGTGTGGGCTTTATGCTTGCTGGGCGCCGCTTTGTTGCTCCTATGGATCATGTCTCTGAAATCCTGACGGTGCCTCGTTATACCCAGGTGCCTGGTGTTAAATACTGGGTGGGCGGGGTCGCCAATTTAAGGGGACGGTTGTTGCCTTTGATTGAACTTGCAGGCTTTTTTGGTGAAACCTCCCAAGGGACCTCTCGTTCAAAACGCGTTTTAGTGATTGCGCTTGGTGATCGGTTGGATGGATTGATCGTAGACGGCGTTCTGGGCATGCAGCACTTCTCGTCGCAAGATTATCGTAGCGGTTTGGGATCTGTCCCTGAGAATTTAGCTCCTTTCGTGGATGGTTGTTACGAAAAGGATGGCGAGCGCTGGCCGGTGTTCGATTTTTACAAACTCGTTGAATCTGAAGACTTTTTGGACATTGCTGTTTGATAAGGTGACGTCCTAAGTCAGCGTTTGCAAGAAAAACCGTCTTGAAACGCAGTTTTTGCCGAGCCTCTTCTAGACTGAACTTAGTGGGAGTGGCATTGGCTGGTGTTTGAAGGGTACGTGCAAGGACCGTGCGACTCCGATGTGAATGGATGTTAAAGCGCTGTGGATGGGCGATATGAATACCCTTAGGAAGAAGCAACGGTCTAGTTTGCTGGGCCAAGCCATGAAACTTGTGACGCTGTATGGCGGGGAGACAATGCAATGAACCAAGAGACGGGAGCTAGGTTCCGATTTCCGCTGAGTATGGTAACGAACGTACTGTTTGGGCTTACCGTCTTATTTTTTATAGTATTCGTGTACCTTACCTGGGATTTGACCGACCTTCAGGAACGGGATGCCAAGTACGTAAATCACTCTGGTGAACTTAGGGTCTTGTCTCAGCAGATAGCGAAGAACGCCCTTGAAGCCGCGTCCGGTCAGAACGCAGCCTTCACTGATTTAAGAGCTGCTCAGCGCGGCTTCCAAGAGCGGTGGGGGTATATTTTCAGAGGAAATCCCTCGGCTGATCTTCCTGCTAGCCCGTTGTCAGGGCTCAGTGCCATTGATGATGAATGGGCAGAGGTATCAAAAAGCGTTGATACCATTTTGGATGCTCGAGACACCGTCTTGTCTCTTCACGAAGTGGCTCAAACCCTGTCAGAAACCATTCCTCAGCTGCAGGTTGAGTACGACGAAGTCGTTGAAATTCTTTTGGATGGTAAAGCACCTGCTGATCAGGTCGCACTGGCACAGCGCCAAAGCTGGCTAGCTGAACGGGTTGTTCGAAGCGTGAACAAGGTGCTCGAAGGTGGTGAAGATGCGGTGATGGCTGCTGATACCTTTGGTCGTGATGCGAGCCTTTTCGGTCGAGTATTAAACGGCATGATTGAGGGCAATTCCGCTTTGGGTATTACTCAGGTACGTGATGAAGATGCCCTTGATTCCCTAACAGAGATTTCAGAACTCTTCGCTTTCGTGAGCGGTTCGGTGGATGAGATTCTGGAAACCTCTCCTGAACTTTTCCAGGTGCGTGAAGCCGCAAACAACATCTTCCAAAATTCACAAAAGCTCTTGGTCAGCACAACAGAATTGGTTGAACGTCATGGTAATTTGGTCAGTGATCGTCAGCCTTTGGAGTTCATTTCTTTCGCGTGTGCTGCGATCGCAACGGTGCTATTGGTCATTGGTGCATTACTTCGTTTCACAGAATCTCAGCGCGACTTGCGCGAAACCGCTGCTCAGAACGAGCAGAACCAGATGGCTATTTTACGCCTCCTTGACGAACTGGCTGACCTTGCGGACGGTGACTTAACCACTCAGGCGACGGTAACCGAGGACTTCACGGGTGCGATCGCGGACTCCATTAACTTCGCGATTGACCAGATGCGCAGCTTGGTATCTGCCATCAACGAAACAGCCTTGCAAGTATCATCGGCTGCTCAAGAAACCCAGGCAACGGCGATGCACCTTGCTGAAGCGGCAGAGCACCAGGCGCAAGAAATCGCAGGAGCTTCTGCGGCGATCAACGAAATGGCGGTCTCTATTGACCAGGTATCCTCCAACGCTGCTGAATCCGCATCGGTTGCAGAGCGTTCGGTTGCCATCGCGAACAAAGGTGCTGAAGTGGTACAAAATACCATCAACGGCATGGATAACATTCGTGAACAGATTCAAGAAACATCAAAGCGGATTAAGCGATTGGGTGAATCCTCTCAGGAGATTGGTGACATCGTAAGCTTGATTAACGACATTGCAGACCAAACGAACATCCTGTCATTGAACGCAGCGATACAGGCCTCAATGGCCGGTGATGCGGGTCGTGGTTTCGCGGTGGTTGCGGACGAAGTGCAGCGTTTGGCAGAACGTTCTTCTGCTGCGACAAAACAGATTGAAGCACTGGTTAAAACCATTCAGAACGATACGAACGAAGCGGTTATCTCAATGGAACATACCACTGCGGAGGTGGTTCGGGGGGCGCGTCTCGCACAGGATGCGGGTGTTGCCTTGGAAGAGATTGAGAACGTATCGAAAAGTTTGGCAGATCTGATTCAAAACATTTCGAACGCTGCAAGGCAGCAGGCTTCATCAGCCAGCCATATTTCTAATACGATGAACGTTATCCAAGAAATTACTTCACAAACGTCGGCCGGTACAACTGCAACCGCCAGATCCATTGGTAACTTGGCGGAAATGGCGAACAAGCTGCGGGAGTCCGTTGCTGGCTTTAAACTACCAGACCATGGACGACGCGCTTAAGCGTTGTCCAAAAGTGCCTAGCCCCTTATGTCCAGTTGGGCCCTTTCAGAATCCGATGAACTGGCAGACCGCCAGTTCGAGCGCTGGCAGGTGTTGATTGAAGATCGCACCGGCATGTACCTCTCTTCTGAGAGGCGCTCACTGTTAAAAGCTAGTCTGAACAGTCGTATGCGTGAACTCGGATGCAGCGACTATGATGAATATTATGAGCGAATCACGAAAGGTCCTTTTGGTCATCAAGAGTGGTTAAAACTGGTCGAACGCCTAACCGTGCGGGAGACTCGTTTTTTTAGAGATCCCGAAGCCTTTGATTTCGTCAGGGAATATCTTCTGGATTGGTTTCAAGAGTGTGAAAAGACGCAAGAACCTGTGTCTGCTTGGAGTGTAGGCTGTTCCACTGGGGAAGAGGTTTACAGTCTGGCGATGATTATGGACGATGCGCGGTTGGAGTACGAGCTAGCAGGTGCTTACAACGTGATTGGAACGGATATCAGTAATGATGCGCTGGTGTATGCAATGAATGGGCAATATACAGCGCGGCGTGTGGACCAGATTCCGGAGGCGTTTTCGACTCGATATTTTTGTTGTTCACCCGATGATGATATGTATCGAATACGCTCGGATTTAAAAGCCTGCACCCGGTTTGAAAAGTTAAATGTGTTGGAATTGGCTCGGGCCCCGCATAGGCGCTTGAGTTTGATCTATTGTCAAAATGTATTGATTTATTTTAGGCAAGCAACTCGGCACTTTATTTTGAACCAGCTAGCTGAGCGATTGCGCCCCAGTGGGGTACTGGTTATCGGCATGGGTGAAGCGGTTGGGTGGCAAAACGCCCTATTGCAGCCGGTAGTAGGACGAGAGGTCGCGGCCTATGTGCGCCGTCCAACCTAACATATGCGAGTGGAGCCGTTATGGGCGAGCAACGCCATGACTATGTGGCCCTAGATTGGGTAAAAAAAGAACTTGAAGAGACCCTCAAGAGCGCTCAACAAGCGCTTGAGCTCTTTGTTGAAGAGCCCGAAGATCGCTCCTCGATTACGCATTGCCAAGCTTATTTAAGTCAGGTACGTGGCACTTTGCAGATGCTGCAATTTTATGGTGCTGCTTTGCTGGCTGAGGAAATCGAGCTGTTGGCTAGGGCGTTGGGTGAATCCAGTGTCGCCGATGAGCGTAATGCGCAAGAACTGTTGATGCAGTCTATGCTGCAGCTGCCAAAATACCTTGAGTACATCAAACGGGGACATCGAGATTTACCCGTTGTTTTATTACCCGTATTAAATGATCTGCGTAGCGCACGCGGGGAACGTCTCTTAACCGAAACCACTGTGTTCAATCCGGACATTACGCCGCGTTTCCCACCATTACCTCCTGAAGTCATCCAAAAGCTCAGCAGCAGTGAGTTCATGGATTTGATCCGTAAACTCCGGCAAATGTATCAGGTCGCGTTAACGGGGTTTATTCGACAAGAAAATGAGCGTCAGAATCTAGATTATTTATTTAAAATTTTTGTGCGTTTAATAAAGCTCTGTGGCCGTACTCCGCTCGGACAATTGTGGGTACTAGGAGCCGCATTGTGTGAAGCTTTATTTCAAGGTGGAATTCGCAACTCCGCTTCGATTAAAACCTTGCTTAGGAAAATCGATAAAGAATTAAAAGGTCTCGTTGATAAAGGCCCGCCGCATTTAAATGTAACGCCCAATCAAGATTTAATGCGCAATCTGCTTTATTTCATCGCCAAATGCGAAAAAGAAACGGATCGTGTTAAACAGGTTAGAGACCTTTTTGATTTACACGGTTCCTTGCCAACGGCGGATGAACTTAAAGAAGAACGGACGGTTCTATCAAGCCCTGACAGCGACACCATTGCCTCTGTTGTCACCGCTCTTCAAGAAGAAATCGGTGGCGTGAAAGAGAAACTCGATTTTATTGTCAACTTAAGTGAAGTGGGCGATCAAGATTTAGAGGGCATGCCAGGGAAGTTCAAACAAATCGCTGACACGCTTTTGATGCTCGGTTTAGTCGACCCGCAGATGTTGATGCAAAAAGAGCACGATCATATTCAGAAATTGATGGATGCTCGCCAGTCTTTCAAACCCAGCTTGTTAGCCAGTTCGGTCAGCGCGTTGTTAAAAGTGGAATCAGCGGTTGCCAATCTTCCATCCGGTGGTAGCGGAGAAAGCTCAGGTCAGCTGAATGCTGCACAACAGGTGGTCGTGCGTGAAGCGCGTCATTTGTTGGAAGCCGTAAAAGAAACCATCAATGATTTCTTAGCGACGCAACACGAAACCGAATCGTTCTCTCATCTAGGGGATTGGCTCTCAAAACTTTCTGGCAGTTTGAGAATGATCCCTTTAAACGACGCTGCACACTTGGTTGATGGGATTCATCAAGTCGTGCGGGATCATTTGCTGGAAGCGAGTGCGCCTAACGAAGCTGTGTTAGAGCCACTTGCCGAATCCATGAGCGGTCTAGAGTATTATCTTGAGCGCATTAGCAACGATGGCATTCACTCAAATCGCAATTTGCTGACTCGAGCAGAATCTGCCATTGAATCACTCATTTCACCCGTTGCTAAAGCCGAGCAAGAAGCGGCTTCTGAGCAGGCAGCTGCTCCACAATCTGCACCTAAACCTCCTGCGCCCGAACCTCAACCTGTGGCTGCGGAGCCTCCAAAGGCACCAGAACCGCCTCCTGCTCCTGAGCCAACACCAGAGCCCGAAGCTTCTGAAGACGAAGATGATCTCATTGATGATGAAATTGTCGAAATTTTCTTGGAAGAAGCAGAAGAAGTATTGGAGACCATTGGTGAGTTCTGGCCACAGCTTCAGACGGATCGAAGCAATGACGACGCCTTGACGACCATACGACGCGCTTTCCACACCTTGAAAGGCAGCGGCCGCATGGTGGGAGCGGAAGACATTGGTGAGCTCGCGTGGTCCATTGAAAACATGCTTAATCGCGTGATCGAGAAAACCATTCCGTTGAGTGACAACGTCATGGACATCATCACGCATGTGATTGGGTTGTTGCCTGATGCCGTTGAAGCGTTTAAAAACCGTAAGCCATTGCCATTTGCTGCGGAGCCATTGCAATCCTACGCCTTTAGCCTTGCAGGAGGGCGAGAAGTACCGCCACTGCAAGACGCTTTGGCTTCCTCTGCGGGTGCCGCAGCACCGGCTGAACCTGAGTCAGCACCAGTAGAGCCAGAACCCGTTTCTGAACCGGAACCCGTTGCGGAAGAATCGCCAACGGCAGCTGCTCCCGATGACGATGATGATTCTGACCCAGCGCTCATGGAGATTTTCTCCAGTGAAGTGCAAGGACATTTGGAAACGGTTGAGAGCTTTTTAACGGACGCTGTTGGAAATGATTACCAAGAGCCACTAACCGACGCCGTGCAGCGTGCCTTTCATACGATCAAAGGCAGCGCCAATTTGGCGAAAATACCACCCATGGCACGCATTGCGGGTCGATTAGAGAAGCTGGTCAAAGAATTAAGAGCTTACCAAGTTGGCAATTCGCGTGAATTGAACGAAGCCATCCAAGAGGGTTACGACCTGATGGAGCAGGCCTTCAAACACGTTACGGTGGATGAATCCAACCCAATGCCCACCGATGAGCGCGTCGACACTTATGTGGATGGTGTTAATGCCCTAAAACGCCGTCTGACAGAGGCGGCTGCGGCAAACGTTGTGGAAGCGCTTGGTAAACAACCAGCCTTTGCTGACCCTCAAGTGATTTCATTGTTCCTCGCCGAGGGCATGGATATCTTAATGGATGCCGAGCGCATCCTAGAACGTTGGGAACAATCGCCCAGCAGTTTCGATCAAGTTGAGTCTTTGATCAATGAGCTGAAAACGCTTGAACGTGGCGCTCAGATGGCCGAATTGCCACCGATTGAGCAATTGGCGAATACGCTGGAGACCCTGTACAGCCGTATTCTTGCGCAAGGCTATTCACCTGATGCCCCTTTCTTTGCGCTGGCTCATCGAGGCCATGAAGCCTTGTTGGATATGATGGACCAAGTAGCTGCGGCTCAAACCATCAAGCCAGATGCGTCCTTGTTAAATGAGTTAAATGCTTGGCTCTCCACCCATCAAGTGGATGCGCCTGCGGCAGAGCCCACGAGTACGGCACCAAGCGATTTTGCGTCATCAGCACCCTCTGCAGATGAGGATCTGGAAGAGGCGTCAAAATCCTTTGATGCATTGCTGCAAACCACCTTTGACGATTTGGCTGGCACAACGTCTGAAACAACTGAATCTGAGCCTGAAGAGGTTGTGGCGCCTGAAGTGCCTGAGTCACCTGCTCCGGTTTCTCCACTGGATGCCATCAGCATTGAGCCAGAGACACCCGTTGCGCCTCCTGAGCCTCCTCCAGTTCCGGTAGAACCTGTGCCTGCGTCTGCTCCAGCGCCTATGCAAGGGGTTGAACCAGAACCGATCGTTGCTGATGAAGAAATGCTGGAAATCTTTTTAGATGAAGCATTAGAACTCATTGATACAGCATCTGAAGCGCTCAACCGTTGGCAAAAAGACCCAGATAACCTTATTGAAGTGGCCAAACTGCAGCGTGATTTACACACCTTTAAAGGTGGTGCTCGCATGGCGGAAATCAGCTCGATTGGTGACTTAACGCACGAGCTTGAATTCCTATACGAAGCGGTTAATGACGGGCGTCGTCACCCAAGTGGCGATCTCTTTAATCTTTTACATCTGTGTCATGACCGCTTGGCCGATATGGTGAGTGCCGTTCAAGAAGGGAATCCGTTATACCCTGCCCTTGATTTAGTGCCCGTGCTTCAGACGTTCATTAAAGAAGGCAAACTGGTACAACCAGAAGCGCCGAAAGCTGTGTCCGCGCCAGTGGTTGAAGCGCCTGCGAAACCAGTGGCACCGCAAGAAACGCCTGTGTCTGCATCGACAACTGCACCTAAAGCACCTGTTGCCGAAACGCCGGCACCTGCGGTTACGAAAGCACCGATGCCGGCACGCGGTCCAATGCCGCAAATGAATGAAGATGACCAAGAAGTGGTCGAGATCTTCCTCGATGAGGCCGGTGAGTTAATCGAAGCAACGGACAAAGCCATCCATGCGTGGGAACAAGATCCCATGAACATGGAGCACAGCGAAGAATTACAGCGTCACCTTCATACGCTCAAGGGTGGTGCGCGCTTGGCTGGCTTGACTGATGTGGGTAACACCGCCCATGACTTTGAGAGCATGCTCGTCAAATGGGCTTTGCAGCAAGGCAGTGCTGATGCGAAATTTTTCGCAGACTTACACAGCCGATTCGATACGATTTCAGATCAGGTAGAAGGCCTACAAAAATGGGTGGCTGGAGAATTACCCGCCCCTGAAGAGGCACAAGCTAATTTACCTGCAACGCAGCAAGCCGCGCCTTCCAATGTGGTTGAGATGCGCTCTCGCGAAGACGCACAATCACGTAAACCAAAAGAGATGGTTAAGGTGTCTGCCGAGCTGTTGGAAGGCTTGGTAAACCTCGCAGGGGAAACGTCCATTGCGCGTGGCCGACTGGAACAGCAGGTCAGTGACTTTGGTAACATCCTTGAGGAGATGGACACCACGATTGAGCGTCTAAGGGAGCAGCTCCGCCGATTGGATATCGAAACGGAAGCTCAGATTCTGTTCCGACAAGAGATTTCTGGCCCGGATTACGAAGACTTTGACCCTCTGGAAATGGACCGCTATTCCACCTTGCAGCAGCTATCACGAGCGTTGGTGGAGTCTTCTTACGACCTCTTGGATTTGAAAGATACCCTGGTGAACCGTGCACGCGATGCCGAATCGCTGCTATTGCAACAATCTCGTGTAAATACAGAGTTGCAAGAAGGGTTGATGAAAACCCGGATGGTACCTTTCTCTCGTTTGGTCCCTCGTCTGCGTCGAATTGTGCGCCAAACAGCCGGTGAGCTGGGTAAAAAAGTGGAATTTGAAGCCGTTAACGCAGAAGGCGAATTAGACCGGACCTTGCTTGAACGCATGGTCGGGCCTTTGGAGCACATGCTGCGTAATGCCGTTGACCACGGTGTTGAAATGCCTAATGTTCGACAGGCAGCAAACAAGAACGAAACGGGACAAGTAACGCTAACACTGTCACGAGAAGGCGGCGACGTTGTGCTGCGCCTAAAAGATGATGGTGGTGGTATCAACGTCGATGTGATTCGCAACAAAGCCATTGAGCGGGGCTTAATGGAAGAAGGCGCCCCTCTGAGTGATCACGATATTCTGCAATTCATCATGCAAGCGGGCTTCAGTACCGCTGAGCAGGTCACTCAGATTTCCGGACGTGGTGTGGGCATGGACGTTGTCCGCAGTGAAATCAAGCAAATGGGCGGTAACGTCAGCATTGATTCCAAAGTCGGGCAAGGTACGGAATTTACGGTTAGCTTGCCATTCACGGTATCGGTTAACCGCGCCTTGATGGTTAATGTCGGCGATGATATGTACGCCATTCCTTTAACCACCATTGAGGGTATCGTCCGGGTTAGCCCTTATGAGTTAGAAGAACTTTACCGCTCTGATAGCCCGCAGTTTGACTACGCCGGTGAGACGTACCGTTTGGATTACTTGGGTAATTTACTCCGTAACGGCACCTCGCCCAAACTCCAAGGGCAACCACTGCCGTTACCGGTTGTGCTGGTTCGAGGCGCTGAGCCAGCTGCGCTGCAGGTAGACGCACTCTTGGGTTCACGTGAGATCGTGGTAAAAGCGTTAGGGCCACAGTTTAATACCGTGGTTGGGGTATCGGGTGGCACCATCTTGGGAGATGGTAGCGTCGTTGTGATTCTTGACCTAGGTAACATGGTTCGTCACCTCCGCAGTCTTGAATACCTCAAACATCTTGAGCAAGAACAGCAAGCCGAAAAAGCGCTTGAAGCTCGTAAAGCCAGCAAACCAGCCAGCATTTTGGTGGTGGACGACTCGGTTACTGTGCGTAAGGTGACCACTCGTTTGTTAGAACGTCAGGGCATGGAAGTTCGCACCGCAAAAGACGGTGTGGATGCTATGAATGCCTTGCAAGATCAAGTGCCTGACTTGGTATTGCTCGACATCGAAATGCCACGGATGGATGGATTCGAGGTGGCCAGCTTGATGCGCCACGATCCGGTACTGAAGGATGTCCCCATCATCATGATTACGTCACGTACAGGTGAGAAGCATAAAGAACGTGCGATGTCGATTGGGGTAACCGAGTACATGGGTAAACCTTTCCAAGAGGATATCCTGCTCACCAGTATTAGGAAATTAACGGGGCGTGACTAGTGGAACAGCCTCGAGAAATGGTGAAAATTGGGGCCATCTGTGATGAATTGGCCCAGCAAGGACTTATCCGTTCGGCACTGACGCACTTTGGGTGCTCGGTGTCTATCTACCCGCCAGGCGAGCTATCGACTGATTACCTCAAAGAAAATATCCGTGAATATGGTGCCTGGTTAGTCTCTTTGGCAGATGAAGAGAGTTGGGTCGACCTTATGGTTGATCTGGTTGAGCTTGAGCGGCCCGTATTATTTGGATTAGACCCAGCCCCACCCAAGCATACAGAAGAGTACCCAGATTGGGAAAAACGCCTTTATGGGAAGCTTTGTGAGCTTTTGGGGCGTGATTTAATTGCCGACTCGACACGCGCATCCATGGAAGCCTTGGCACATGAAGCCGAGGCCAGTATGCCCGATTTGAAAACCTTTGAGACAGTGATTCAACAAGAACAAGCTTCATACCTTGCAGCGGGTGATGAAGAGGCCGCTGACTTCATATGGGTTATTTGTGCCTCTTTGGGAGGGCCTGATGCGGTTAAGCGGTTTTTAGATCGATTACCCAAAGGCTTGCCCCTTGGATTTTTGTACGCACAGCATATAGACGCCAGCTTTGAAAGCGTATTATCACAGGTACTTGGTCGTCACTCTCACTTCAAGGTGGTTCAAGCTCGCCAGGGTGGTCGAGTCAAAGCGGGCGAAGTTGTGATCGTGCCCGTGGCACAAGAGATGATGATCGATGATGATGAGCGCTTACGTTTTCTTGGGCGACCATGGCCAGGCCCATATGGCCCTTCGGTGGATCAAACCATGCTAAATGTCGCCCAGCGTTACCCCAAAGCCGGTTACCTCATCTTCAGCGGTATGGGGAACGACGGTGCTGAAGCTGCGACGGAATTAAAGCGCTCTAAGACGCTTATCTGGGCTCAGACAGCCGAAACCTGTGCCAATAGCTCAATGCCTGACTCTGTTAGAGATACTCAGGCAGTGAGTTATTCAGGCGCTCCGGAGGAGATGGCCGATCGCCTAGCTGCTCATGTGAAGTCACAAATGTTAGTGGCTGCTAGCGGTGAGACCTGAAGCCTTGTCTTTCAGTTATAGATGCAAGATTGACTATGATGAGTACAGAAACCCAAATGGTTGTAGGTGAAGCAAGATGGATATGAACCGCAGAAACGTGACCGATGATTCACTCCCTTGTTTTGTTTTGCCTATGTGCGCAGAGCCCATCATCGTTCCCAGCATTACCGTCGCAGAGGTGATTGATTATACCCCTCCTGAGCCTATGCACGGGGCGCCAGCTTGGTTTATGGGTACCGTTGAATGGCGTAGCGTTACTATCCCGGTGGTGTCATTTGAACGCTTCAACCATCTTAGTGAATCAAGGCAAGGCGCGGATTCTAAGCTTGCCATCATGAACGTCGTCAGTAACCAGCATTACATGCGCTTTTTTGCTCTGGTGGTTCAAGGAATTCCCAAACCGGTTAGAATCCAAAACGATTCTTTGGAAAAGCAAGATGAAAGTATGTCTGATGGCGTGGCGATGAAGGTGTTGCACGGTGGACAAATTACACTGATACCGGATATGGATGCCATTGAAAGGTCTATTTTGACCTGCCACCAATGGAGTAAGCGTTTTAATATTCAAGCGCAAATGCCGTCAGGACTGTCACAAGATACATAGGCTCAGCACTTTCCATTAACTAATTAACATGTCTAAGTCGATCGTCTTGATCCCCAAAAGAAAAGTCTCCCTATGGTTCCAATAAAGTTCATACGTACCCTGCTGGGATGCAGCTTCATAGCTGTATCCTTTTATTCCACTGCTGCTCAAGCCGTGGCTGAACTTCCAAAATGCCTTTTATAACCCTGGTATAACTTGCTTTAAGACTATTTATTAAAAAGTGATTATATCCATATGGATGAAATGCCTGTTCAAATTTTGAATGAGTGAAGTCAATCCGCTTCCAGTAAAAGCTATCGTTCATTAAGATTTTTCCCTTGATTTGCGTTCTTATGTTATTAATAAAAAAGCATTCTTGTAAGAAATTAGAATAATACTACGTACGCATATCCATGCGGAAGAGGTGAGATTTTCCGGAAAATAATGCTTAATAGTTTCGTTTTTTTACTATTTTGTGGCAGTCCCTCTTATATAAAATATGATCGTAATCGGGCTTCATGCTGGCATGTTTTTGCAGGAATATCGGTTTCTTCAGCGATACGGCGGTCGTCGTTGGATCTTTCTTCTAAATAGCCAATGAATATTTAACGCATTAGGGTTTTATCAATTTCGGTGGGTGATTGAATACCAGCGAGCAGGATCCCGCGAAATTTTCTGATGCATGTTAGGGTTGATGTTTTGCCTAGATCAGTATTTGATTGATCACGTTGTCTTTTGTGCTTGGAGGAGTATATTTTTGCAGCAGAAACGGCAGATCCATCAACCCAAGAAAATAAAGAGCAGCCTTGACGGTGCAATGTGCGTATGAGGTCATAAATAAACGTCAATGAAGGCGTAAGTTTTTTAAAAAGGAGTTTTTATGAAAATCGAACTAAACGAGAATCCATATTTTAAAGTGTTTGAAGAAGAGCTGAGAATGGATCAACTAAGCTTTTCAGCTATGATTTTTCTCCCGCTAGTGCTCTGAGGCATTTAGTCGTTTGAACGTTGGTTTTCAAGACTTTCGGCCTTGAAAAGGTGAATAGCTTAGGTCTGCACTCTGGTACAGCCAGCATCATAACTTGGTATTCTACTCTATAATATGTCAAACAATTCGAGAACCAAAAGAAAACTCACGCTGTATCTGGTTTCTAGAGAGTCCGGAATATCTGCAATCAAGTTCATGTTGCTATCCTATATGGCTTTAAACTTAAGCCAAAAGCAGTTTTCTGTTGCTTATATTCTTACATTAGTTTTACTGATGTTACTCACCCCTATTGCCTTAAGCCTCATTAGAAATAAAAATTATAATATTCTTCTCGCTTCTTCTTCTGCAATACTCCTTATTGCTTCATTCACAGGGATATCGCTTTACAGCACTCAATTTGAAGAAAAGAGTTTTCTGATACTGACATTTGCAGTTTGTTCCTTTTTAATAAATATTTGCGAGTCGGTTGCAAGTTCGTCCCTGACTAATATTAAAGCCACTCACCCTCAAGACGCGGTCAAATTAACGAGGGGAATTGTTGCAGCGGCAGGCATAATAGTGCCGACTCTGATGGGGTATGCGATGCTTACAAGTAACGCCATCCCTCTAATCGTCTCTTCTGGATGCCTTTTGTTATCCGTTATGTTTTTATATAAAACGAAACTTTACTCCCACCCAGGACATTCTTACAACGATAAAGCCAAGCTTTCTTTCACAAAACGATTAACTATGAGCGCCACAGTCAAATGGCACATAAGAATGGAACGGTACTACTTAGTAATCGCTATTATTAACCAAATATTAATCACATTAGTTTCGCTGGTTGTAGTGCCGATGATCATAAAAGAGAATTTCTCAGGATCAGAGTTTTCATTTGGTCTAGCTCAGTCCGGGACTGCTCTAGGGCTAGCCCTGATGTCATTTTATGCCCTTGGAAAACTGTCTAAAATTTTATCCCATTATACTTTAGCCTCCGCAGGGCTCGCAGGTGCTTCAATTGGGATTCTAAGCCTTATTTTTTTTCAAGATAACATAGTAGGAATAATGATTGGATTGACCCTATACGGCGCTAGTGTTGGTGCCTATGGAATCATAGGGAGCTCCAAGAGAATTCAGGCATACCCTGATAACCTAAGGCTTTCGTTGTCAGCGCTTGATCAATCACTGTCCAAACTAGGAATAGTTTTAGCCTTTATCGTTGTCTATTTTTATAGCGACCAATTGTCGATAAGCATGCTGACTTTGTGTATTTCCATAATTTACCTGTTTTGCGCCATTGCATTGCTTTACGTACCCAATTGGAAGCAATTCACAGAAATGGATGACAAAGAACTGAAAGGCTATTACGAAAAAATAACGCCCTGAAATCACACGATCGACCAAAACACAAATTTTTTTCCATGGATGCATTAAAACTCGATCACGAACGTTTTCTTGATCCTAAAGATTATGAGCAGCAGCTTCCGTAGAATACCCCATTGGGAATCAACTGAAAACCGACATGGCCTTTATTGATGGCTTGCGTCAGAAATCTTACCTGAAGCTTTGTTTTGAAAGCTTCAGGTTATGAGGGGGCGTTATCGGTTTTCCAGCCCTTCAACAGTAAGTTTGCTGGCGGCTTCGGAGAGCTGATCAGAGTCGGTTTCAGACGCCAACTTGATCATGAGGCGCAGATCGTTGGGCGAGTCAGCGTGCAGTAGCGCATCTTCATAAGTGATTTCGCCTGCACTGTAGAGCTTGTATAACGCCTGGTCAAAAGTCTGCATCCCAATTTCATTGGAACGTGCCATGAGTGGTTTTAGTTCATGCACATTCCCTTTACGTATCAGGTCGGCGGCCAATGGGGAGTTAATGAGAATCTCCACAACCGCTCTACGACCACGTCCGTCCGGCGTTGGGATCAATTGCTGCGCAACAATGGCCTTAAGGTTTAACGACAAGTCGAGCCAGGTTTGCGAGTGCTTTTCCGTCGGAAAAAAGTGAATGATCCGGTCCAACGCTTGGTTTGCATTGTTTGCGTGAAGGGTAGCCAAACATAAATGACCGGTTTCCGCGAAGGCGACCGCATGCTCCATGGCTTCTTTAGTTCGGATCTCACCGATTAGAATCACATCGGGTGCTTGGCGCAAGGTGTTGCGAAGGGCCACTTCAAACGACTCTGTATCCACACCGACTTCACGCTGAGTGATGATGCATTTGTTGTGTTCGTGAACGTACTCAATCGGGTCCTCTATGCTGATGATGTGTCCGGTCTTGTTTTTGTTGCGGTGGCCAATCATCGAGGCCAGCGAGGTGGATTTACCGGTACCCGTTGCACCGACGAAAATAACCAGACCGCGCTTGGTTGTCGACAAGTCTTTAATAATCTCAGGTAAACCCAAAGACTCTACGGTTGGGATTTTGGTTTCAATCCGACGAAGCACCGCCCCTGCATCATTTCGTTGTCTAAAAGCACTGACGCGGAACCGTCCAGCCCCTGGGAGAGATATGGCAAATTGCAATTCATTTTTTTCATCAAATTCTTTTTTTTGTTTGGCATCCATCATTTTGGTTACAATGCTGTAGCTTTGTTCACGCGTGAGAGGGTGCTTTGTAACCGGCATGATTTGGCCGTGGATTTTCATGCTCACGGGCATCTCGGAGGTAATAAACAAATCCGAACCCTGTTTTTCGAGCATCAACTGAAGTAATTTTTCTATTTCCATAGATATGGCCTTTGGTCATGTATAGAGCTAAGCGCTTCCTAAGGACTAACCTCCAGAAAATCCCGATTAAAAATTCTCTGGAATTTTGGCTTTCTCGCGCGCAGCATCTCGAGTGATAATCCCTTTGTTGACAAGGCCTTCAAGGCATTGATCCATTGTCTGCATACCGCTCGCTGCCCCTGTCTGAATGGCAGAGTACATTTGCGCAACTTTATCTTCACGAACGAGGTTACGAATCGCTGGAGTACCGACCATGATTTCATGCGCCGCAACTCGGCCACCGCCTTTACGTTTAAGCAGCGTTTGCGAGATAACCCCCTGAAGAGACTCTGACAGCATTGAACGAATCATGGACTTTTCTTCAGCAGGGAAGACGTCAATGATACGGTCAATGGTTTTTGCAGCGGAGGTGGTGTGCAGGGTACCAAACACCAAGTGACCGGTTTCGGCAGCGGTCATGGCCAAGCGAATGGTTTCCAGGTCACGCATCTCACCAACGAGGATTACGTCCGGGTCCTCCCGCAGCGCAGATCTTAGGGCTTCACTGAACCCGTGGGTGTCACGGTGAACTTCACGCTGGTTGACAAGACACTTCTTACTTTCGTGCACGAATTCGATAGGGTCTTCAATGGTCAACATGTGCATGTATTTGTTGTCATTAATGTAATCCAGCATCGCTGCAAGGGTTGTCGACTTACCTGAACCGGTAGGTCCTGTAACCAACACGAGCCCGCGTGCGTAATCGGATAGGGTTCGGAACACTTGTCCCATACCGAGGTCATCCATGGTGAGTACTTTTGACGGAATCGTCCGGAAAACCGCACCCGCTCCGCGGTTGTGGTTAAAGGCATTAACACGAAAGCGTGCAACGCCTGGGACTTCGAATGAAAAGTCCGTTTCTAAGAATTCTTCATAATCCTTACGTTGTTTATCATTCATGATTTCATAGATAAGGGCGTGCACTTCTTTATGCTCTAAAGAAGGTACGTTGATTCGACGTACATCACCGTCAACCCGTATCATAGGAGGCAGACCTGCTGATAAGTGCAAGTCAGAGGCATTTTGTTTATGAGAGAACGCGAGTAGTTCAGTAATGTCCATGCGACAAACCCAGTACTGAAAGTAAGACTTACCTGGTAAGTGTAGATACCTGGCCCAAAAATTCCCGGATCCAGTTGGCTTTTTTTGTAAAAGCTCACTAATGTAACACGTTAGCCATTGTGAGACGCCATCCAATGTCAGAAAAAAACGATAACCTGTTGATTATTAAAAATAATCTTGAAAAGGTTCACAGTCAGATAGCCCGTCATTGTGAAGCTGCAAAAAGGCCTGTGAAGGCAGTAAAGCTTCTGGCTGTGAGCAAAAAAAAACCTATTGAAAGCATCGTTTCGGCTTACGAATGTGGTCAAAGAGCCTTTGGGGAAAACTACGTTCAAGAGGGTGTTGATAAAATTCAAGCACTTAGCCATTACCCAGAGATTACTTGGTATTTCATCGGCGCATTACAATCGAATAAAGCCAAGTGGGTTGCAGAACACTTTGACTGGGTATTGACGGTTGATCGTGAAAAGATAGCTCAACGTTTGAGCGATAATCGGCCAGAACATCTTCCCCCTTTAAACCTTTGTATTCAAATCAATATCAGTGAAGAAGATTCAAAATCCGGGATTAGCCTTGAAACGTTAGAATCCTTGGCCGATAAGGTATCAGCATTACCGAATGTTGCTCTTCGAGGAGTCATGGCAATTCCAAACCCCAAGCTGTCCATTGATGTACTGAACGATCAATACGAAGCCTTAAGGCAAGCGTTTGAGCAATTGAAAGGCAAGTATCCGGATTGGGATACCTTATCAATAGGTATGTCGGCAGATTTAGAGATGGCCATTAACGCTGGCAGTACCTTAGTCAGGGTGGGTGCCGCTATATTTGGTGCACGCGAGCAATAAGCACATGGCGTTATATCAAAGCGGCCAACAGTCAGTGAATGAGGAGTGGTATAAATGAACGTTGGGTTTATAGGTGGCGGCAATATGGCGGCCGCGATCATGAGAGGATTAGTAAAAAATAATTGGTGTGCAAAAGATATACGAGTTTATGATCGTCACTTCGAAAAATGCGATCAGCTTAATCAAGAGTATGGGGTGACAGTTTGTAAAGATTCTCAAACACTAGTAGCCAGTTCGGATGTTATTGTACTGGCGGTAAAGCCACAGGCATTAGAAGCAGCTATTGCTGAATTTAAAATAAATATTCGGCCTGAACAACTGATCATCTCTGTGGCAGCCGGCGTATTATTGGAACAGTGTGAAACCTGGTGCGGTTCAAAAAACATAGTAAGAGCGATGCCCAATACACCCGCTGCGATTGGAGAAGGTGCAACTGCTCTTTATTGCAACTCTAACGTAAGTTCCGACCATAAAGCGATTGTCACCAAGATCTTCAATGCGACCGGTGTAAGTGTATGGCTTGAGCAAGAAGCACAAATGGACGCTGTTACGGCTCTTTCGGGGAGTGGCCCGGCTTATTACTTTTTATTTATTGAGAACATGATAAAAGCCGCTACATCGTTAGGGCTCGACATCAATATGGCAACGACTTTGGCGATACAAACAGCAAAAGGCGCCTGCATCATGGCCGCGGAGGGTGAGCAATCCCCTGAACAGCTTCGAATACAAGTGACCTCAAAACGTGGAACGACTGAGAAAGGTCTTCAAGCTTTAATTGAAGGAGGCTTAGAAGAGCAGGTGTTAGCAGCATTGAAGGCAGCCAAAACGCGTAGTGAGGAGTTATCGAGATCGGAGTCAAATGCATAATGGGTTTGAAGCAATATCACCTTACTCATCATAACCCCTAAAACAACTCAATTGCCTTAGTGATTGCTGTCCAATATAGCAGGGACATTTTTTAATTGAGAATATTATGCTGCAGAATAAAAAAAATAAATTATTAAGTTTTGAATTTGATCAGGATGCATTGATTATTCTCGATCAATGCGCTTTGCCTAAAGTGGAATATCGTCGTTTAAAGCAGTTAGCCGATTTCAAGCATGCGATTAACAGTATGCAAGTGCGGGGAGCGCCTGCTATTGGTTGCGTGGCTGCTTATGGGGCGGCGATAGAAGCGATGCATTTAGCTAAGCAAGCTAAAGAAGTGTTTTTAGATAATATAGCCATTGCGATGCAGGAACTTGAACACACACGGCCTACCGCTGTGAATTTGTCCTGGGCTATTGATAGACTTCGTAATCTTTTGGTAACGCACTCAGAGGATTCTCCCCAGCAGCTAGCGAATAGGCTGCTAGATGAAGCCAAAAAGATTGAGCAAGAAGACATTAAAACCAACCAGTCCATCGGGGAATTAGGTGCAGCATTATTTAAATCGCCAGTAAATCTTTTAACTTATTGCAATACAGGAAGTTTTGCTACAGCCGGGTACGGTACTGCATTGGGGGTTATCCGATCGTTAAAAAACAAAGGGCTACTAAAAACAGTATACGCCTGTGAAACCAGACCCTATTTGCAAGGTGCACGTTTAACGTCTGTTGAGCTATTAGATGAACAGTTGGAAGGTGTTTTAATTACGGATAATGCGGCGGGTTTAATTCTTCAGCAAGGCATGGTTGACGCTATTGTTGTAGGAGCAGACCGAATAGCTGCAAACGGCGACACTGCAAATAAAATTGGAACCTACTCGTTAGCTATTTTGGCTCAATATCATAAAATCCCCTTTTATGTGGCAGCCCCGCGATCGACCATAGATTTGAACACCGAGTCGGGTGAAAACATAGTGATTGAAGAAAGGCCGGCAAAAGAATTGAAGGGATACAAAGGTGAACAGTGGGCTCCTGAATCCATTGCTTCTTATAATCCAGGATTTGATGTGACACCAGTAGGACTCATTTCTGGTATCATTACCGAGCAGTCTGTGCTTTTGGAGCCAAATAAACAGATGTTAACGGCTTTATTTGATGGTCCCAATAATTGAGCATCCAAGTTCTATATGAAATTTTGTAGGTGGGTTGAAAGCATGAAACTAAGAAAAAAATTATGGTCTCTGGCTGTTTTTTGTGTTGTTCAGGTTAACTCTTCTTGGGCAGAAACGCTTGAAATATACCAGCAGAAAATTAAAGAAAATGACTCTTGTAGAGAAACTATAGATGATCTTTTGGACTCTAATCCAATCAGAATCCAAGATGCTCAAGACTCCTTTTCTAAGGTTGGGCAAATTGACGTGTTAGATGAAGAATGGTTTTCTATGACCATTGGGAGCAACGAAGAAGAGTATCTGAAACTTGAAGGAAATTTTATCAAGAAAGGTGAAAGGTTATTACATTACAAGTTTTATTTAAGATCTGTGAAGCATGATCTCAATGAAACAACAGAATCAACCCTCTTACTGGACAGCGATACCCTAACCCCTATTCATTCTGCTTGCTCAGAACATCCAAGCGCAGCGCGACTTTTCTATGCAAGAATTCGTTAATAAAAGTTTGATGAATGCTTAGGGTGTAACATACATAATACCGAGAGCTTGTTTTAATTTTCCTGAGGCTCTTACTTGTTCAAGGCCAAGGTTGAATTTAGATAAAAAAGCTTTATTTTTTGAAGTATTATGGCAAATGATAGCGTCTTCTACTGTAGATAAAGGGGCTGATGCATCGTAATGCACATCATCGTAGGCATTCATCTCTTTTAGCACTAAGAAAATATCGGGGGCATAGGCTACAATGGCATTAACTCGTTTGTCTAATAAACGTTGAATATTGGATTTTAACGTTTTTGTTTCTTCAAACGTAATCCCTTTTCCAGAAAATATATTGCTATACGTAAGCCCTAAACGTTTGCCTACGGTTAAGGGCTTTAAAGCTTCAATGCTATTATATTTTGGATCTCCTGTTCTCGAAAATATGAAGACTTTGGCAAAGTTGATGGGCTTCGAAATCAGGATATCCTCTTTTGAAAAAGGTGAGTCCTGCCTTTGTAAGTACTGGAGGCTATTAGGCGTCCAGCAATCAGCTTCCTGTTTTCTAAACATTGCCTCTGCCCGAGCGGGAGGTAAAACGTCATATGGTACTTTGATGTTTGCTTCAACAAATATAAGTGACAAGGCTTGATCATAAAAGCCTGTTTTATCTTCCTCAAAAAGATCCGTGATTTCAGAAGCGACCAAAGTGGGTTCATCAGCATATGTTGTAGAGGGGGTATACAGAGCAAGCAGTATGCTTAAGATCGGTATACCAATATTCCTGCAGCAAAGGTGGAAATAAGCCCTCATGTTTTAACCCGAAGAGATCATGAATATGCTTCAAAGTATAAAACTTACAGTGGCATTTGCCATTGGGGTCAAAAGGCAAGGGAGATAGGACTAGGATGTGTTAAAGATCAAACACTTAGAGATTTGTGTCTGATCTGTTGCAGAAAATATTAAAAGCGCCTATGCATTTGCGCTGGTCTACAACTCCCTTTTTATAGCGCTATTAAACAGTTTCCCAAGTAATGGAGCTTACGACTTCTTTTTGAAACGATTGTAATGCCAGAACCAGTTTTCTGGATAGGTCTGTATCGCGTCTTCCATGCACTTGATGACCTCAAGGGTCAAGGCTTCAGCAGCTTTATCTTTGGGTAACTCTAGTGCTGAAATGTCTTCGGTGGAAGCCAATTGCTTTATGATTATTTTTATTCGATCAGGCTTTCGAATTGAATAAACAAAATACAAAGGTGCTTTCGTGTAAGCCGATATGAAAGCTGCGGTTATTGGCACGGTTGTAGGCTGCCCCAAAAAGTTCGCTTTCATTCCTTTTTCACGCAAATCTGAGTGAACAAATAGGCATCGTTTGTTTCTTATTTGGTTGAAAAGCTCAAATAATAAGCCGTTTTGTTTTTTTACGTATGGAATGCCAAGTCGATCTAGTAAAGAGGTACCTAGAAGGTTCATTTGGTGATTGCGCTTTCCTTCACCGATGATCGTACAAACATCAAACCCCAATTTTTGAATTGCGTAAGTGGGCGCTTCAGTTTGCCCCATATGCATAGATGCAAAAACAGCTCCCTTTGATTTTGCATCCGAGAGTAACTCAAGCCCTTCGTATTCGAATTTCTCGATAGGAAGGTCAAGCATGCTAGCTAATTCATGACAAGATGAAAAAATGAATGTTTTTGCAATCCGCTTAACCTTTTGCTGATTCATGTCTGGGAAAGCAAGCGAAATGCGTTGATAAAGTCTTTTTTTGAGTACAAGAAATAGGATGGCGGCAATGCTCTTGGAGGCAATTTTGCGTACAAAAGCGGGGCTATTCGCCAAAACCCAGCAAAAGCGATAAAGGCCTTTTAATTTTACTGTATCAGTATTAGAAAACATTTATTTCTCCGGTTGCTTGGGTGAAATCAAAGCGGAATCCAAAGAGTCTTGCTCGTATAATTCTAATAAAAGCTTTCGGTCAATTTTTCCGCTGCTACTGTATGGAGTGTTTGCAGCAGGAATCATAATGATTTCGGAGGGAATCATGTATTGAGGTAGACGACGCTGAAGCGTTAATTTCACTTCTTCTACGCTAAGATTGTCAGATTTGTTATCGGTGCTTTGGAATATAAAAGCGACCAAACGAATAACGGTATTGTTACGTTTTATGCCCAGCACAACGGTGTCTTCAACGCCAGGTATTTGATCCAGGACAGCTTCAATCTCACCAACTTCAATTCTATATCCGTTCAGCTTAACTTGATCGTCTATTCGCCCAAGGCAAAAAAGTAAGTCATCTTTTATCATTCCAAAATCGCCAGTACGATAGGCTTTTACGTTGTTTCTTTTGAAGAAAGCGTTATTTGCTGCAAGCGTTTTATCTAAATACCCAATTGAGACATTCTCACCGCAGATCACAATTTCTCCTTCACCGCTCGTAATATTGCCAGATTTATCTAGAACGATAACCTCACCTGTGGGTTTAGGGTAACCAATAGGCAGTAAAGAAGGGTGTTCATCTAGGACCTGTTGGTTAATTCTCATCAATGTAACAACGACGGTTGCCTCTGTGGGGCCATAGGCGTTGTATACACACCCATCGTGAAAACGTGAATTTAATTCTGAAGCAATTCGATGAGAGAGAGGCTCGCCAATGAATATGAAGGCTTCTAGCGTCGGAAATTCGGATTTATTGAAGTCTTTAGAAAGAAGCCAGCGAGGAATAAAGGATGGCGTTGATACCCAAACCGTACACTTATGATCCTGAATTAATTGGAAGAATTGATTGCGGTCTTGATATAAGGAGCGATCGACCAAGATGAGACTGCCACCCTGTCCCATGCTAGCGGCTATGTCTAATACAGAAACATCGAAGGTAAATAAAGATTGCCCCATAATGACACTGTTTTCATTTGTGGGAAATTCTTGTTGAACCCATGCCCAAAAATCTAAAAATGCAGAATAGGTGATTTGTACGCCCTTTGGTGCTCCAGTGCTTCCTGAAGTAAAGAGGATATACATTAACGCCTGTACATTTTTAGCAGGAAATTCAGAACCATAATCGAAATTCGAGTAGCTCTGTTTTTCTAAATTAATCAAAAGCCCTTTTCCAAGCTGCTTCATTATGTCAAATAAGCGCTGTTCGGGGTATAGAGTATCAACCGGCACGTAGGGAACTTGGAGTTGAATACAGGCGAGTATGATGGCGATATATTCATGTTCTTTATGACCGTAAATAACGACGGGGTAGCCCGGCGTTAGTCTTCTACTAAGGTCATTGACCAGCGATTCTACTCTTAATTCGAGTTCGCCCCAGGAAGTTATTTGATTGGGTGATATCAGCGCGGGCTTGTCACGGTTTGATTCTTTTTCGATAAAGCGACGGCTAGGAAAATGAAATTTCATCGAAAACAGTTGACCGTTAAGAAGGGCTTGATGATTGTACTTTTTGAGTGACTAGCGCTGAAATGGAGCGAGCGGTATCGAAGGTTTCTGGTAGCACTTCATCAAACTCGATTTCTATACCAAAGGTATGCTCGAGATCGGCTGCTAAGCTTACGATACCTAAAGAGTCTAATAGGCCGGAATGAACCAAAGATTGGTCTGGGTTGACGGACTTGCGGATAACGTTCTTAACAATCCCAACGACAGAGTCTTGTATGTTTTCAAGTGTCATTACTTCACACATCTCAAGTATGCAAAAGCACACTTCACAGTTGGTTGGTTATTCCTTGCTAATTGGGTAAGCATCCATAATGCTTGACCACACGCCAGCTTCAATGACCTATTATTGCAGGGTGTAGACAATTATAGCCATTTTGGTAAAGGAATGTACAGAGGGCCTGTTTTACGAGCAGAGGATAAAGTCAGAAATGAGATTCAGTAAGGCAAATGGTGTGAGTTTAAATGGGAATGCTCATCAATCATTCGGGATTATCATGGTCGGACCTAATACCTTGTGAGCCTTTACTGGATCATTCACAAAACGGCTTTTTGGGGAATAAATCCATAGCTAACTCTTCTTTCGTGATGGTTCGAAATTGGCGAATCTCACACTCAGGTTTGGGTTCACCAGCTCGAACTTTATCCGGTTGTGAGCAGCAACGAATCAAACTGTAGGACCTAAAATAGCGGCTCAGTATTCATGTCAAAAACGTTAGCCGCTCCAAACAGTCTTTTACAATTGACCACTCATATTGATCTGCGCTGCTTGATACTAATTGGGTTCGGTGTCATCTGACGGTGTTTTTTTAATCATTCTGCTTAGAAATAATCCCACCTCAAAGAGAAACCACATCGGAACGGCCAAGACGGTTTGAGAGATAACATCGGGGGGAGTCACTAACATGCCAACGACAAAGCAGCCCACAATGATGTAAGGGCGTTTTTCACTAAGTGATTTAACGTCTGTAATCCCTGTCATGACCAATAAAAAGGTCGCGATGGGAATTTCAAACGCTAACCCGAAAGCAAAAAATATTTTCAGAACAAAGTTAAGAATATTATGAATGTCGGGCATGATGCCGACACCTTCAGGGCCAATGGCGGTTAAGAACCCAAAAACCAGAGGCAACACCACGTAATACGCGAACGCAATGCCACTGTAAAATAATACAATGCTAGAAAACAAAAGTGGAACCGCAAAACGTTTCTCATGTTGGTATAACCCGGGTGCGATAAAAGCCCAAGCCTGGTGTAAGACAAATGGCATGGCAATAAAGAACGCGGCTACCAAGGATAACTTAAAGGGGACCAAAAATGGTGCAGCGACTCCGGTTGCAATCATTTGACCGCCTTCTGGCAGCAAAGCATTCAGAGGGGCCGATAACCATAAATAAATATCATTTGAAAAGGCATACAAGCCAGCGAACAGCACCAATATAACCGCAAAGGCTTTTAAAACGCGGTTGCGGAGTTCAAGTAAATGCTCAACCAAGGGCTGTTCTTGGAAAGGGGGCTCTTGTTGGGTCATCGACACCTACTCGTGAGACTGCGGTCGGGTATTGTTGGGGGGATTCTGATTTTTTGGCGTGTCTTCATCAGGAGGTGCAGTTGACGTTTTTTTGGGCGGCTCTGCCTCGTCCATGAAGGTCGCGTAAGGGTCTTTCATCTTGTCTTTCAGTTCTTGCATGCGAACTTCTCGTTCCAGTTCTTGCTGAACTTGCGAGAAGCCGCGTCTGATACGTCCAATGATTAACCCAAGGCTGTGGGCTGCTTTTGGTAAGCGTTCAGGGCCTAATACAATCAAGCCAATCAAGGCAACGATCAGCAGCTCCAAAAAGCCAATGTCGAACATCAGACTTTGTCCTTATCCTTATTTTTTGCTTCAGAAGGGCTGGATTGGTTGAATTGAGCGTCTTCTGTTGATTCTTTCTCTAGACGTTGGCTATCTTGATCAGCGTTGTCTTTTTTGCTGCTGACGTCTTCATTCATGGCTTTTTTAAAGCCTTTAACAGCACCGCCAAGGTCGCTGCCAATGTTGCGTAATTTCTTGGTACCAAAAATCAAAATAATGATGCCAAGGACAATTAACAGCTGCCAAATGCTGATGTTACCTATCATAACTTGCCTCGTATATCAGCTGCGAATGGCAGCTTACAAAGTGGAAATATCGACCGCGCCAGAGAGAACATGCCAATGCATATGGAACACAATTTGGCCTGCTCCAGCGCCATTATTGGACGCCACTCGGTAATCGCCGATTTCGTGTTGGCGAGCCAATCGGGAAATCGTTAAGGCCATATGCCCCAAAAGCGATTGGTGCGAGTCTTCAACTTCTTGCAAATTTACTACGTGTTCCTTGGGTACGACAAGCCAGTGAGTCTTTGCTTTTGGATTAATATCTTTGAAAACGATGACCTGCTCGTCTTCAAAGACTTTGTCACAAGGCATGTCCCCAGCAATGATTTTGCAGAAGATGCAGTCACTCATAGCGAAAATCCTTTCCTAAATGTCGTTTCAAGGATACCTGATGGTGAAGACTTAGAATACTCTTTGATCCCATGATGTTGCTGTACCCATTACCTCAATGTTTGAGTATCCAGAAAAAGTAGAGGGCTATCGCGACCCAAAAAGCCGTTTGATCCAGCATTGGCTTCAGTGGGCCAGCAAAGGCCAATAGAAACAAGATCAGTGCTGATGCCGCAGCCCAGCGATGACGCTGTCGAGCCTCCATCGAGGCAAGGGTTTTTTCCAATTGAATCAGTTTACTTGCCTGTGCGTCTAAATGGAGAGGCAATTGGCGGGTTTCCTGGAGGGTATCGTGAATCAATTGCGGCATTAGTGGCGCTTGTTCAAACCAGGCAGGCGCTTGACGTTGTATGGCTTTTATCGCCGCTTTGAATCCATAGCGCTCTTTCATCCAGGTTTCCATGTAAGGTTTCCCGGTTTTCCACAAATCTAAGTCAGGGCACAGTTGTCGACCCAAGCCTTCGATGTTTAATAAGGTCTTTTGCAGTAAGACCAGTTGTGGCTGAACCTCCATTTCAAAACGCCTGGCGGTAGCGAACAGCCTGATCAATAATTGACCAAAAGAAATTTCATGCAGAGGTTTCTCGAAAATAGGCTCGCACACCGCTCGCACCGCAGCTTCCAGCTCATTCACCTTGGTATTGGGGTTGACCCAACCGGATTCGACGTGAAGGCGAGCGACTTGGTGGTAATCTTGGTTGAAAAAGGCGAGTAAGTTACGGGCTAAATAGTTCTGGTCTTCGTCTTCTAATGAACCCACGATGCCGCAATCAATGGCGATGTAGACGGGATTTTCTGGATCGGTCGCGTCGACAAAAATGTTGCCGGGGTGCATGTCGGCGTGGAAGAAACTGTCTCTGAACACCTGCATGAAAAAGATTTCCACGCCTCGCTCAGCCAGCACTTTCATATTGACGCCTTTGCGATGCATCTCTTGTATATTGCCAATGGGGATGCCGTGGATGCGTTCCATCGTCATCACGCGTTCTCGAGTGTAGTCCCAATACACCTCCGGCACATAGAGAATATCGGAGCCTTGGAAATTACGTTTTAATTGGCTGGTATTGGCCGCTTCACTTTGTAAATTCAGCTCGCCTTCTATGGTGTGACGATAATCTTCGACAACATCAATTGCATGAAAACGCTTGCCATCGGGCATGTACTTTTCGAACCAGGTAGCAAAGGTGCGTAATAACTGGATGTCTTTGTGAATCACGCGTTCAATGCCTGGGCGAACGAGTTTCACGACGACTTCAGAGCCGTCGTGAAGGGTGGCTGCGTGTACTTGTGCAATAGAGGCAGAGGCCAATGCTTCAGTACTGAAATGTTCGAACAGCTCATCAATGGGTGCGCCTAGAGCGCGCTCAATTTGACGAATGGCGAGGGCGCTATCGAAAGGAGGGACTTTGTCTTGCAACAACGCCAGTTCATCGGCGATATCGGGTGGTAGTAAATCTCTTCGAGTTGAGAGCAGTTGACCAAATTTGATGAAAATAGGCCCTAAATCCGTTAAGGCTAAGCGGATACGGGCTCCTCGTGAAAGCTTTCGAGGTGCCGGAATAAGGCGATAAGGTGCTAGCAGCAAACACACCCGCAAATACCAAGGAAGCAGGTGTAAAGGAATAAAAGCATCCAGTCGGTAACGCGTTAATACAAATAAAATGCGCAATAAACGATAAAGCCTCATTCGGGGCCCTTAGTGCTACTGGATGGATGCGTACTAAGACGGTGTTTTAAGCGTTGAACCTTCGCTTGAAGGCGATCGGTTTGTGCTCTCACTTCATTCACGCCTTTCGAGAAAGCCTCAACTTCCCAAGCATGAGGGGTGATGTTGGCTTCATTTTGGGCATAATCTTTTAAGTCTTGTTTAAAAGCGGTGTGGGTTTGCGAAGCTGTTTGTTTAACCTTGGAAAATGCTTGGCTGAGGCCCTGAGTCGCAACAGGGCCGATCAAGGGCTGGAGGGCGCTGGCCCAATCAAGCTCTAAATGTTGCACAATGTTTGCGAGCTGGAGCAGTAAGCCGCTGCGGCCGTTTAATTCAATTTGACTGTTGGCGAGCGCTGCTTGCTTATCATCTGCACGGATAAGGTCAACAAAGTCACTCAACTGGCCGCGAACTTGAGTTGTGGTTTCGGTATTTGAATCTAAGGGCCCCATGGGGAAAGTGAGCCCGTCTTTGGTAAATTCAGCAGAGAACTCGAATGGCCAACCCTCTACTTGCAAGGATAGTTTCTGCCCTTGAAGGTGCTGTATTTGTTTCCACGCGGATGGGTCTAGCTTTAGAGCGTGATTGATGGCCACTTGCAGTGCTTTCAGCGCTAGGAGTTGACTGCCCAGTTTTAACATCAGTTTTTTATGCCTCGGTGTAAGGCCACAATGCCGCCAGTCATATTGTAATACTTTACTTGCTCAAAACCGGCATCAACCATCATGGCTTTAAGTGTTTCCTGGTCAGGATGCATGCGGATAGACTCAGCTAAATAACGATAGCTGTCAGAGTCGCCCGTGACTAACTTGCCCATAAAAGGTAAAGCGGTAAATGAGTAGAGGTCGTAAGCTTTTCCAAGCAAAGCATTCGTCGGTTTTGAAAATTCTAAGACCAAGAGTTTTCCACCGGGTTTTAGGACTCGTTGTATTTCGCGCAGGGCTTTGTCTTTATCGGTCACATTTCTCAACCCGAAGGCCATCGTGACGCAGTCAAATGAGTTGTCTTCAAAAGGAAGGTATTGAGCATCGGCTTGGACAACCTCAACATGAGTCATACCCTTATCGAGTAAGCGGTCTCGACCCACTTCCAGCATCGACTCATTGATGTCCGATAACACCACCTTACCGGTGGGGCCTACCCGTTTTGCAAGCGCTAAGCTCAAGTCACCAGTACCACCAGCCAAATCTAAAACAGATTGGCCCGCCTGTACGCCTGTTAATTCAATGGTGATGCGTTTCCAGAGCCTATGAACGCCCATCGACATTAGATCATTCATCAAGTCGTATTTTTGTGCGACTGAGTGAAAAACGTTGGCAACGCGTTCAGCCTTTTGACCCACAGGGACTTGTTGATAACCAAAGTGCGTCGTTTGGTCAGACTCAGGGTTGGTGGTGTTAGGGTTTTCTGACATGGGTTCTTCCTCTTGGAGCAAACCCGGTTGCTCTAGAATGATAGGTTGCACGCTCCAGACACATGAGCGGCAAAATCGCCTCAAAACACCCGCATTCTAGCTTGGTTAGGTTTAAATTTCAGCACTGGATCGGCACGTCTTTCAGAATAAAATCAGAATGCTTTTTGAGTTCCGTGAGATGACCGGTCGCCAGTGGTTAAAAGCCGATCGGTTTTAGAGAGGCCTTTGATATCGAACCCCAACAAACTTATCCACAGATGCCTGACAGTTTAGTCAGAGAGTTTTTCACTGAATTTGTGGAAAACTCGCTGTTTGTCTTTCATTGTCGTGGATAAGTCATGCACATTTAAAAGATGCCCATGCTAGCCAGTTAGACCTTTGTCAAAGGCAGTGAGAAATCAAACTCGGTTGGCTGTGTCTGTTTAAGCAGGTGTTCTAAGTGCTCAATGACACCGTTACGTTCGGCTTTATAGCCTAAATACATTTCGCCTTGATTGCCTTGAGCGTCACCTAAAAGGTGCTCTACCCCGGAATATTGATCAAGATTGCGCATGGACTTGAGATCATCACTGAGTTTTTGCAGGTGCTCAGTGACGCAACTTTGAATCTGGTGTTTAGTGCCTGGCATATTGCTGGTGATGTCATTTGGCGTCGTCAGAATGTTGAATAAGAGCCGCATACGCAGATATTTACTGGCAAGAAAATGATCCCCAAAACGACCGCTGTCGGATTTTTTCATTCCATCTAAGGCGACTTCTTTTTCGAGAAAATGAGATAAAGTGTGAATTTTGGGTGGTTTCGAGTCGCCTTGTGGATAAAAGACCTGACCGTTTGCGGCTTCCATTAACTCTTGTGCACTGACAATGAGCTTGGATTCGGGAGGCACTTCATCGTCCACACGAGCCCCGACTTTTTGATGCAAATTGGCAACAAAGTCGGTGATGATGGGAAGTACATCGTCACGATATAAACCAAAAGTTGTGTTGTCGCAGGAGAAAAGAACGTCTACGTCCGATCCCGCTTTTTGACTGCCGGTTGCATAGGACCCATACAGACAGGACATAAAGGTTCCACCAAGATGCTTTGATAGCGCATGGCAAAATTCGGCAATTAAACCTTTAACATCAGGGGTTGGCCCATCATTTCGTTTCGCTATGGCTTGCACATCGGCCTTTAATTTTTTTATAGCCGAGCTGGATCGTTCTTGGTGGGTATGTTTGATTGGGAAATCGTAATGAGGTTCGAATTGCCTGCGTTTTTTTCGAAAATCGGGGGTCCTGACGGTTTCTGAGCATTTCACCTTTTCTAAATTATCGGTCAGAAATGCATCTTCTCTTATGTAAAAATCCAACCCTTGAAGCGATTCTTCATTCAACTCGAGTACGGGATACCAAAGATGAGTGGGCTCACCTTTTAAATCGACTTGGTCGAATACTTCTTGGTTGGGACCTCTGCGTGAAAGGAGCGCATGGCTTGTGTCAATCACGAGACTGTCGGGAGTTGCAACTTGAATTTCTTTATTGGACTGCATTAATGAATCGGATTTTGCTTGAACTAAATGCGAAATACCAATGACCTGAACATTTAAAGGTTTTTTTTTCTCAGAAGCATTGTTGCGAAGATCTTGATCTTCTTTGATTTTTGGAGCATCCACGCTTAAAGATCTTTTGGGAGAGGCGGGTACCTTACCCTTTGCTTGTAGGTCAGACGTTTGCCAAACAACGCTATTTTGTCGAGTAATAGCATGAGTCATGTTAAATCTCCTCAATATTTACATGCGAATATGCATGCCCCATAGAATGGGGCTTAACTTAACCAAAAATTGAGACGGATCTTATCGAATCGGTAAAGCTACCGGTTTATCAGAAATCTGACGGGCTTTTTTGCTGAGTAGTTGTTGATGTTTTTCATAAGAGTTCAGTATGGAGCCGACAATTTTTTCTATATCTTTAATTTTTAAATTGGGGTGCATAGGGTACAGAATGTACCCGGTTTCCCCTTCTGATTTATACAGCTCACCAAATTGCTTGATAATGCTGATGCTGGGAATCGGTTGTCCGTTTTGAGTTAATTCCGTGACATAGCGATAAAAATCTTCACTGATAACATCTTTTGAATACAGTTGAGACACTGAAAGGCTGGGTTCAAGTGAGAAAATAACCTCCCAGCCTAATGAATCATTATTTAAGAGAGTAACGTTCGCATGTGAGGAAAGTATAAATTTAAACTGATCACTGACTTCAAGAAGACTTATCAAATATTCTTGTAGGCCTTTAATTCCTAAGCGCTTCAAAGAAACCCATGCGCTGGCGATTCCTGATGCAGGTCTTGAATTTTCGAAAGTAAAATCAAACGCTCGCACTTCACCATAAGATTTTGAGGCGCCGTTGTTGTGACGCGTTATAGGCAGATCTTTTGCAATAAAAAAGCTGCTTGCATATGGACATAGGCCGTTTTTATGAAAATCAACGCCAAACGAATCAAAGTGTTGTAATCCTTTGAATTTATCTAAAGCCTTTTGTATTTTGCTGGCTATTGGTAACGGCAATGTTTCTAATCGGGTTGAATCGGAGAGAAACGAAAACCATAACCAACCAATAACACTGTCAAAATGGAGGTAGGGAGTATATTCAAGGTTTAGATCTTTTTTTATACTATGAACGCTATCGACGATTGATTGAGTGTCATCGCAAACAAAATCAAGCGTTGTGCCTCCGCAACATAAAATAGCTGCGATGCGTTTTCCAGCATTGTGTTGCTTTCGTATTGTGTCTTGAAGATTAAAATGAGATACCCCCTTTGATGCATCTACGGGTATTCGTATGCATTGATTTGAGCCCAGACCTAGGAATTCACAGCAATGTTCAATAGAGTAATGAGCACCTTCAGAGGTTAAGATGACAATATCCTTTGGAATGCCCAGTTTATCAGAGTCTGGAGCCATTCGTTTTATTGCGGATTTAATAGCGTAAAGTAACGTGATTTTGCCTCCATTACAGGCTAACCCATTGGCTTTTGACCATCCAACCCACTTACCGAGTAATCTTGCTACTTGTTGTTCATAGAGTAATGCTTTGCCCCCATAGGTATCCATAATGGCATTCACATTGTAGAGTTGCATTGCCGCCGCCGCTGCCTGTGTATCCATTAATGGCTGTGGCACCATATTAAAAACGGCTTGAGATGACTGGCTGCGTATACCACCTTCCAAGATGTGACTCAATTCGGTTAACACCGTTTTGCTGTCTTCGCCGTTATAACTGATTTGGAAATCTTCGATTTCTTTCTCATATACGAAAGCATTGTTTTGGTATTTGGGGCCGTATGAGTGAAGGCTCGTCGCAGCATCTCGAAAATATTCGATTCGATTGACCCAGCTATTTAATGGTTTTTCATCTGAGAAAAATTCACTTGAATAATGAAACGGGTGTACTGTTTTCTCTTCTGTGTGAATGTTGAGTGCTGGGATTTTGCTAATTTTAATCGCATTTGACACGATCAATACCTCATACTGCGAGCGATTGATTCAAAGATAATGTGCGAGCAGCATTGGATTGTGGAAAGTTTTATGCTGCCGGCATTTTTTATACCATCAATAGTCAGTCTTTTTTAATCTCAGATAGTTTCAAGTGCAATAAACAATTATTTGCAATCGATTTTGTGTTGTGAGTTTTTGATCATTTGTGTTGTATAACGTAGTTTTAAAGAATCTATATTTGATTTATTTGAAATGCGTAAGCGTTTATTCTGTAAAAAGCGATAGCTTGCCCTTTTTAGGTTGCGTTTAAATCGCCTCTATTGGTCGGACCTTTGTTGTGTTGGAAAATTTCAATATCATAAGAATGTGCAAAAAATAATGCATTTATGAATTTAAGTAGGGTGGTTTTTAAGGCGCAGGGTTGGTATAACAAAGAGATAACATTGCAGTTTTATATTGAATGATCTAATAAGAAATACAATTAATTGTCTAGCATGGAAGAAACTGGATGGAAACCAAAAAGGGTTCTTGTCATTGTGGATCAGTTAGGTTTGAAGTTTACTTAGAGAATGGTTTAGAGGATTTAAGAAGATGTAACTGTTCCTTGTGTCGTCGTAAAGGCGCTATTATGGGCAGTGTGCTGATTGAACGCTTGAAAGTCACTCAGGGAGAAGAGTATTTAACACTTTATCAATGGAATACTCGAACGGCTAAGCACTATTTTTGTCAAATTTGTGGTATCTATACCCACCATCAGCGACGGAGTAACCCAGCGTTTTATGGCTATAATGTTGCATGCATTGAAGGCATTAACCTTTTTGACTTATCTGATGTTGCGACCGCTAATGGTTCTGCACAATCGATTATTGATGAAATTAAAACGTGATTGTTTCAACGTTATACTTAATCTCTTGATAGATTAGAAGCCTCAAGCGCTTCTAGGTAATTCGCCCATCTTTGTTCATACTCTGTTGCCAGTTCGTATAGATAGTCGAATGAGAATAGCCCTGAATCATGCCCATCATCAAATTCGATTTTCAGTGCGTAATTACCGATGGGCAATAGCTTCAGAATGTTAACCTTAGCTTTACCCTGTTGAAGAATAGGGCTGCCATGCCCCCGAACTTCTGCTGATGGTGAAAATACGCGTAAATATTCAGCTGGGAGGGAGAAAAGCTGTTGATCTTCTTGAAAGCTAATGTTTAGCGTTTGAGTTTTGGTGTCAAGATGAATACGAGTGGGGGTCATTAATATCAACGTCCATTGGCTGAGTTAAAAGCGATAGATCAGTTCTTGAAATAAAGCGTTTAATGCCGGAAAGCAGTCATGTGAGTGGGTGTTTGTGGGAGGGTTGCTTTCCCAAAAATCAAATTCTTCATTTATGAAGTCATTCAATATAACATTGGGTTCGATAGTGGCTTGTTGAATTTCGCTTTTCTTCTTTTCAATGAGTTCTTCTACGAGCTGATGTAGAGGTTGAGTCGGCAGTAACGAGATCAGCTGTTGAAATTCTATAGGCGGAGCAGATCGATGGGTTTGTATACAACGAGCAGCTAAAAGTGCTTTCAGGACATATAAATATTTTTTTATAGGGATTTGTGGTTTGAGTAGGTGTTGCCTGAAATTAGTCTTTGCCATATTAAGGTAATGGTAAATACCTTTACCCGGGTTATAAACGTCAGGCAATAGCCCCCTGCATCTTTTTGAAAATAGATCATATTCAAGGTATTGAATCGGTGATTGAATCCATTCAATAAAGGATGGGTTGGATTTATGAAATAATTTCAAGGCTTTTCTAAGGTCCCACCCTTGAAGGTCAATCGTATCTGACAGTGGATATTCGATGACGTCCGGCCTGGCTTCTAAATCAATGCTTAAGTACCATTCAGGACGGTGTATGTAAACAAAGCGTACGTCATAATCGCTTTTGGGAGATGCTAATCCCCAAGCTCGGCTGCCTGATTCAACGGCAAACACCACCTTCACATCATGCTGTTTTGCAGTTTGATTGATACGATCCAGAATGGTTTGCTGTTGTTTAACATCAATCATAAAAGTCTTTTCAGGTTTACGTGGCTATATTCGCTCGTTCAAGACAGGCTTTTACAAATACCTGATTAAATTGAACAAAGCGAGCCTTTTTTATAGCAGTATAGGTATCTTTCCTGCTGATCAGACAGGGATTTTCGCAAAAGGTTTCGACTCTAAATTTAAAGAGTTACAATAGACGTATGCTCTTTTAATAACCCTGTGCTCTTCAGTGCTTAAATGGAAACCCTAATGCCAAGCGCTTCATTCAATGCTTTACAAGAACGTGCCGCGCTTTATCGATATCTGCGTGAATTTTTTTGGACACGTTCAGTGCTTGAAGTCGAAACCCCTGCATTATCCGTCGCTGCGGTTTCAGATCCTTATATTCAACCTGTAGAAGCTCGAGTCATGGGAGGTGCGAGGTATTTACACACGTCTCCTGAATATCCAATGAAACGCCTTCTTTGTGCAGGTTCGGGCTCAATATATCAAATCTGCAAAGTGTTTCGAGATGGAGAGGCGGGTGGGTGTCATAACCCGGAATTTACCATGTTGGAATGGTACCGCACGGAATTTGATCACCGTCAGTTGATGGACGAGGTGGCTCAGCTCGTGATGGAATACTTGGAGATTTATGAAGAGAAACGATATACGTATCAATCACTCTTTGAAGACTTTACCGGTATTAACCCTCATATAGCATCGAACCAGCAATTGATCGATTTTCTTGACTCGATGCACATAGAGTTCCCAGATGTAGATAGGTTAGGGTTGTTGGATTTAATATTGACGCATCATATAGAACCCCAGTTACCTAAAAACACCTTGGTGTTTGTGGAAGATTTTCCGCAAGATCAAGCTGCATTGGCCAAAATCATTTCAACGAGTGAAGGCGTTTCTGTGGCTAAACGCTTTGAGCTGTATGTCAATGGCGTGGAATTAGCCAATGGTTACTGGGAATTAACCGATGCCCAAGAGCAGCTAAGTCGGTTTCAACAGGATCAGGTACTTCGTCAATCGATAGGGGTAGAAGCCAAGCCCATTGATGAGGCTTTCATTCAGGCCATGTCGGAAGGTATGCCCGAATGTGCGGGCGTGGCTATGGGACTGGATCGCTTACTGATGCTCAAATTAGGAACCGAGCAAATTGCCGATGTGCTTAGCTTTGATTTCAGTCGCGCTTAAGCACGTATCCTGATGTTGAGCGCTCTCCCAACGCTAGCGTTCGAATCGTTCTACCAGGGCATGTAGATCACTGGATGAGGCTTTGAGACTCTGAATACACTCTAGGGTGTGTTGCCCCGTTTCCATGCTGTCTTGCGCCAGAGACGCGATATGAGCAACCTGACGATTCGTATCCTCTGAGAAAGTCGCTTGCTGCTCTACGGTAGTCGCCATACGAGAAGCAACGTCGGCGATGCGTGTTAAGGCACTGGTAATGCCTCCCAGCATAGATTCGGTTTCCATGACCTTGTTCAGCCCTTTCTCGGCGTCAATACGCCCTTGTTCTGCAGTGGAAACGGCCGATTGGGCTTGTTCAATCAGCTGATGAATGATGCCATGAATTTCTTGTGTGGAGCTCTGCGTTCTTTGTGCAAGTGAACGTACTTCATCCGCAACTACCGCAAAGCCTCGTCCTTGTTCCCCTGCACGGGCCGCCTCTATCGCAGCATTCAGTGCTAACAGATTCGTTTGATCAGCGATGCCTTCAATCAATTTGGCCGCGCTGGCAATGTTTTCTGTTTGAGCGGAAAGCTCTTCAACCGAGTGGCTGATATCGTTCACTTTATTTTGCAGCAGTTCAATGCTTTCTCGGGTGGTCATGGCGATGGCTTTCCCTGACGCCGCGTGTTGACTGGCTTCTTCGGCCTGGCTCGCACTGTCTTGTATGTGGGTTGAAACCTCACTGATGGCCGTTGCCATTTCATTGATATTGGATGCCACCGTATCGGTCTCAGAGCGTTGTTCCTGGAGTGCGGATTTGGCTTTTTCAGTAGAGATAAGCGCTTCGTCGGCTTGCTTCGCGACTCGCTGAGATAAATCTTCGATTCGGGTGATCACCGTACTTAAGTGAGCTTTCAAACTGAGGATGGCGACCTGAATTTGACCTAGTGGGCCTGGGTCTCCGGTATACACCAATGCAGCTAAAGGGTCAGTGAATGAGCCCGCTAGCAACCCTTTAAACATCGAAAAACGTTTCTGTTGCTGCTGCCTACCTATGACAATCATCACAAACATGCCAAGAATCAAGAGCGCGCTGCTGATCAAAGCTTGCTTAAAGGCCAGGGCTAATATCCCTATCAATAAGAAGGCACCCGCAATCCACTCGGTCATGAATATGGGCGAGGCCATACGCACTTTTTTGCCTGCCTTGATGTGCTTATATAAACGTTCAGCCTTAGCTATTTGTTCTCTTGTCGGGCAGGTACGTACAGATTCGTAACCAACAATTTGGTCACGTTCAAGAATGGGGGTGACGTAGGCGTTGACCCAGTAATGATCGCCGTTTTTACACCGATTTTTGACGATGCCCATCCAGGGGTGGCCCGCATGTAGGTGATCCCACATATTTTGAAATGCAGCCTCTGGCATGTCGGGGTGGCGGATGATGTTGTGAGGTTTCCCCATTAACTCTTCACGTGAATAGCCCGCAATGCTTGTGAATACCTCATTGCAATCCGTGATACGCCCTTTTAAGTCGGTGGTAGAGATTAAACGCTGATGCGCCTCAAAGGTTCTCTCTTCACCGGTGACTGGCTGATTATTACGCACGGCTGTGCCTCACCCTTCCGTGTATCTGATTCCAGTTTAGTCAGGCATTGGGTTCTGCGAAATGTGGGATTGAATAGTCATAGCAAGCCTGCTGGGATCAATGATGACTCGAGCGGCTACGCTTTATAGGCAGTGGGATCATGGAGCAGGCTTATATGTGGGTTGGATGGGATATCTGCAAAGTGGTGTTACTGGGGGCCTTCCTGGTGCTCTCTCCCTGCCTGATTCGCGCTGAAAATGACCAAAACACAGAGTTAATAGACACATCTTCTGACGCTCACGTTCAAGTGGGTGCTGAGCGTCAAAACGAACCTTCATTGGAACGGGTGGTGTTCGTTACCAATGGTGAATGGCCGCCATTTACGTCTAAATCCCTGCCCTTTTATGGGGCTGCATCACAGGTTGTAACGGAGGCGTTCAGGCTGGTTGGGGTTCGAGTTCAATTTGAATTTTACCCATGGGCTCGTGCCTTTCATTTAGCCAAGTCCAATATTAAGTGGATAGGCACAATGCCTTGGATGAAAACCGATGAGCGACAACAAATATTTCTATACAGCGATGTCTTAATGACCATTGAAGGTGTCTTTTTTTATTTAGAAGAGAGAGGTTTTGACTGGAAAGATTGGAATGACTTACGCAGTCTAGTCGTTGGCGAAACCACTGGGTATGCCTATGGCCCAGACTACGCAGCTGCGAAGGAAAAAGGTATTTTTTCGACTTTTAGCAGTTCGGACGACGTCGTTAAGTTTAAACGCTTATTGAATAAAAGAATTGATGTGGTGCCGATTGCTAAGAAGGTTGGTCAATTCTTATTGCACAAACACTTTCATCGGGCTGATGTCGCGAGAGTATCCTTTCACCCTAAACCTGTTTACAGAGAGAAATATCACTTGTTATTAAAAAAAACAGACCCCCGATCCAAACCATTATTAGCGAAGTTCAATCAGGGGCTTAAAAAGTTGAAGAGTACAGGGCTGTATCAGAAAATCGTCAATCCGGAATGGGTCATTCCGGATACTGATGAGTCTTCAGATTAATCGTCTTGAACCGCTATTTTCTCACCCATTTTGACAGGCAAGCCGGCTTCTAGTGCTTCTTCCCAATCAATGGCATCTTGACCAAAACAGAGAATTACCGTGGAGCCAAGCTTGAAACGGCCCATTTCTTCCCCTTTTTCCAATGTGATGGGTGCTAAGGCTGCATCATCGTATGACCATGATTTTAGGCGTCGCATTGGGGGGGTGATTGTACCCGCCCAAGTTGTCTCAATGCTGGCAACAATCATAGCGCCAACGAGCACCATTGCCATCGGTCCGAACTCAGTATCAAACAAACAAACAACACGCTCATTACGGGCGAATAGCTCAGGAACGCCTTCAGCGGTCGCTTGATTTACGGAAAACAGTTTGCCAGGCACATAAACCATTTCCTTGAGGCGGCCTGTAACGGGCATATGCACACGGTGATAGTCTTTTGGAGAGAGGTAGATGGTAGCGAATTCACCGCCCATAAAAGGCTTGGCGCGTTGGCTGTCGCCACCGAGTAACTCAATTAAACTGAAATCTTTGCCTTTGGCTTGGAAGATGCGCCCGTCCTCTATTTCGCCTAGCTGACTAATGGCGCCGTCTGCAGGGCTGACAATGCCTTTCTCGGAGCCGTCTATCGGGCGAGCATCGGGTTTTAGAGCACGTGTGAAAAAGGCATTAAAGCTAGGGTAGGCGTAAAGGCTTTCTTGCTGCGCCTCTCTCATATCGACGCGGTATTTTTTCGCAAACCATGAAATGAAGGGGGTTTTAATCCAACTCACTTGAGAATCAGCCAGCCAGCCAGCTGCTCGAGACAGCCAATGTTGTGGCAAAAGGTATTGAGAAAATACGAACAAATCTTTTTTATCCACAGCATGCCTCATGGATCGGGGTTAAGTGAGCGGTTGGCGCAGTGTAACCATGCTGCGCCGGTTAGCCAATAGTCGAGTTGTGTAAGATTTCAGGTTCAGCGTTCCACGGGTGTGTCAGGGTGGTTGCCCCATTCAGCCCAACTGCCTGGGTAGGCTCGGATGTCTTTAAACCCTAATATCTTGCCCAGCAAGTAGGTGAACCCTGAACGATGATGGGTCTGGCAATGAGTGACCACGGTTTTGTCAGGAGTGATGCCCAGTTTTTCAAGCTCGCCCTTGATCTCTTCTAAAGGACGTAAAGTCCGGTTGTTATCTAGCTGCATGGCGCGAGTCCATTCGTAGTTAACGGCACCAGGAATATGACCGGCTTTCGTGGCTCTGGCCAGGCTTCCATCGAACTCTTGGGGGGAACGAGCATCCCACACAATCAATTGTTCGTTATCAAGGTGTTCGAGCAGCCATTCGCGTGAGACGACTAACTCGTCAGTCAAATAGGTCACCGGGTAGTCAGTCGCTGAAGGCTCGGTTGGAGAAGATGATAGAGGTAAGCCTTTTGCCTTCCAGGCCATGATGCCGCCGTTTATAACGGAGTAATTATGATGGCCTATGACATCGAGGGTCCAGGCTGTACGACCCGATTTGCCGCCACCGTCATCGTCATATAAAACAATGTGGGTGTCATCTTTTAAGCCTATCTGGCTGAAGACTTCCGTTAACTGTTCGTTGGATGGGAGTAACCCTTGAACAGGGGGCTCCCCTGAGCGCAAACTGGCAAAATTGACAAATATTGCGTTCTCTAAGTGCCCTTCTTGGTACGACTCTTTGGTGGTTAAATCCCAAATTGAAATCGTTGGAGTTGTACCCGATTGCAGCTGAGCATTTAACCATTCTGGTTCAATTAGAATGGGCCAAGCAGTGGAATCATTCACGTTATTACCTCCTGTCCATCCCATTGATTAAACAGGATCAGAAGGAAATTTCAATCTTTGATCAAGCGTTTTGACGCCTACGACGTTGATTCTTGGCTACTTGATCCAGTCCAACACAAACGGCGTGACACAGCTTTTTAAAAGCTTCGTAGTCTTCTGGTTGAATGGCATGTGGGTTGGTGGACTTTATTCGATCCGCATAGACCACTCCGATGGGACGAGCGCCAGCAAAAACGGACATGAGAACAAAGTCATTTGAACCCAGTTTCGCCATCATTTCGGCAGGCAATTTCTCGGAAACTTTGGCAATCATGTGCGGCTCAATGTGCATGCTCGAAGGGTGTCGCAACAAATGCGTAATTAAAGGCGCCTGACTCAAGGGGATGGAAAGCTTGCGAATGGGATCTGTACTGGCAAATCCCTCGCTGTAACAAATGCGAACCGTTTTTTGATGAGGATTGAGCAAACACGCAAAGCCACGATCAAAATGAATTCCCGAGCAAACCGCCGTCATGCAGAGTTTAAACACATGGTGGACATCGCTTAACGAATCGGCGTTTAAGGTTAAATTATCCAACGTTTTGTTAAGGATAACCTGATCAATGGGTTTTCGAACAGATGAAGAGGTATCTATTGCTTTTGAGGCATTTGATTTGGGTTTGGTTGGTTGGGCAGATTTCTTTTTGGGTGCTGGATCTTCATCGGGTGCCATGGTGAAGATAGGTTCAAAGACAGGAGGCAAAGGCCAAACGTCTTTTGGGTTTGTCCATAGCAGATGCACCGCAGGTGCTGCGAGACCAGGCACATGAAAGAAGTGAGACACAGCAACGGCCGCCTGATGCATTTCTGCCGTTATCAGGGGAGTCGGAGTATGCAAACAATGCGACACAACTTGTAAACAGCGATTGAGACGGTGATTGTACCAGTTCCAACGACACTCCAGGGTTGCCCAGTGCGCTAAAAAGCTGAAAAAGTGGGGCTGTTGAATCAATAAACGCAGTGACACTTTTGACTCAACAATGGATTGAAAATGATCATGACTTAAGCTGACAAGATCCCTATGAGAGGGGAGGTTACTTTTATGCCAGCTTTCGTAGCTGGCTTGAGGCAATTTCCAAAGCTTGGCTACGCCGTAACAGATGTCCTCTAAAGTGCAGCCAAAAATGTCTATTTCGATCTTTTTAGGATCGTGATGATTACCCCTGGTTTCTTGCTGCCATTTGAGCATTTCAGGGTAAGCAATAAACCACAAAGCCCAAATAGGGCTGCGAGCCAACAACGTATCCCAGTAAAGCGCATCGGGAGAACCGACCTGATGCCGAGTGGCCCAATCACGCGCCAAAAAAGCCGCAAATAAACTGAAAGATAATTCCTGGATATAAGACAGCTGAAACCGACTTTTGGGTTGTGGTTTTAAGATAGGTGCTTTATCAACCGACTCCCAAAACCGCGTTTGCCCTATCATCGATATGGCCAGCTGAAGTGACTCAATATCCGTGTTGGGGTTGGTGTTGCGACGATTAGCTGCGCGGATGACGTGCCAGCAAAGCGCAGGGTCAATTTCGGCCGATTTTACCAAACGGCTGTAGGGAATATTTTCTGTCCTGGGAATGGACTTAACAGAGTGCATGGTGGTTGCCAAGACAGGCAGCTCTGTATGACTGAGTTTGTCACACCAATATTTGAGACCTTTTGCCTTGGACTGAGTCATTACTCACGCCATTAGCTATGCTTGAGTATGAGTAACTATAGCCAGTGGTGGTTACTCATGCTTTTGTTTGCCGACTCTAAAGGGATGTAGGGCACTATAAGATGTTGTTTGCTATTGGATTTCTGATTGTCATGGGCAGTGTGATCGGCGGTTACGTTGGCGCACACGGGAAGCTTTATGCCCTTTGGCAGCCATATGAGATCCTTATCATCGTAGGCGCCGCGATTGGAGCTTTTATCATCTCGAACTCTGCTGCTTTGATGAAAGACTGCATCACCAATCTAGGTGGGGTGGTTCTTGGCAGTAAGGTCGATAAAAAAATGTTTTTGGATTTACTTAGCTTAATTTACAGCATCTTAGATAAAAGCCGAAAAGAAGGCATGATGTCGATCGAAGCCGATGTGGATAACCCTCAATCCAGTGGCCTATTTGCTCAATACCCCGCGATTCAAATGAACCATGCCTTGGCGGATTATATTGCAGATGCGTTTAGATTGATTGCGTCAGGTAACATGCAACCGCACGAATTGGACGCTCTCTTAGATGCGGAAATTGAAACACGCACGCAAGAGATTTTAGAGCCTTCTCATGCCCTTCAAAAAATGGCCGATGCGATGCCGGGGTTCGGGATCGTGGCGGCGGTATTGGGGATTGTCATCACCATGTCGGCGTTGGGTGGTGACCCAGAAGAGCTGGGGAAACATATCGCTGCAGCATTGGTGGGCACCTTTATGGGGGTGTTGTTGGGTTACGGGGTATTTGGCCCAATTGCAGCGAAGATGGAACATATTGGAAATGAAGAAATTAAGCTCTATCAGGCGGCTAAATCAGCGATTGTGGCGTCTGTAAATGGTATGCCGCCGCAGCTGGCGGTTGAGTTTGGCCGTAAGGTGCTCTTTGTGCACGGCAGACCCAGTTTCACAGAGCTTGAGCAAAAAGTGAGAGGGCGTTGACGATTCAGTCTTCTCCCATTCAAACGCGTTAAGGGACGTCGCGATTGGATAAGTTTCAAACCACCCCGATCATTGTACGCCGTGTCAAAAAAGGGGGGGGAGGTCATCACGGTGGCGCTTGGAAAGTCGCATTAGCTGACTTTGCCATGGCTATGATGGCCCTTTTTATTCTGTTGTGGATCATCAACAGTTCCAATGAACAGTTAAAAGAAGCGATATCGGGTTACTTCCAAGACCCCAAAGCCTGGGAAGAAGGGAAAAAAGTTCCTAGCCCTTATGTAATTGATTTGGGGGGTTCGCCTTCCGTATCTGACAATATCTCCGAGTCTGAGACCGTTGACCCCACCAAAGTGTTGCAGGCAGATGAAATTGAAAGTGCAGCTGAGGCTATTGAACGAAAAAAACTGGAGCCCGTAAAAGATAACTTCGAAGAAAAAATGATCTTAAATCCCACCCTGAGTCCTTACAAAGATCAGTTGTTAATGGATATCACCAGTGAGGGGCTGCGAATTCAAATCGTTGATCAAACGAAGCGCCCAATGTTTGACCCTGGAAAAGCGACATTAAAATACTACGCCGAAGATATTCTCTTTGCGTTGGCGCCCATTCTTGAGTCGGTACCGAATAAAATCACCATCACGGGGCATACGGACACCTCTGGAAGCGCGAACCCTTGGGACAAAGGCAATTGGGAGTTATCGGCTGCTCGAGCTAATTCCGCGAGACGAGCGTTAAGTGATGCCGGTTTGGCTCCCGAAAAAATTGCTCAAGTGGTTGGAATGGGGGATACCGCTCCCTTTGATTTAAACAACCCAGGCGCCAGGATAAACCGCCGTATATCCATTATCGTCATGAACAAGCTGGCCCAAAAAGCGGTTGAAAGCCGGGCTGGCGGTTATGAGGACATTGAAAGCAAGAAGTTAGGGGCTGGTAAAAACATCAAGCCCAAGGCGGAAGGTAAGGCAACCAAGGATAAAAAACGTGATAAAGCCATTAAAACCACAGGAACCCTGATCGAAAAACTCAAAGAGGATAGACAGAAAAAAGACAACAGCTATGACAATCCTCCAAATGAAGAAGAAGCCTTTTGGTAAATTTGAGTACTTAAAAGCTTGAAATGATGTCTTGGTAATTTTGTTAGTTTGTGATCGCATGCAAGGCCGCGATATCCAGAAAACTTGGCTCACTTGAACATAATGGGTGAATTTCTAGAGTTGAGTGTGAGCACGGAAGTACAAAAGGTTGTTTTCACAACAGAAAGTTACAGAATTTCACGGGCTTAGGACAAAATGCCATCAACGGCGCATGGGAAATGGCGCAAAAAGAATCATACTTTCGTGAGTGCCGTGCGACGATAGGCGATCGATGTTAGCGCTCCAGACCTGCCCAGAGTACTTACAATTTTACAAGGACTTTCAAAGCTCTAAACCAACCGAAGAAATCGTCGTTGGTGGGTTGAGGTTGATGGTCTTTCGCGACGTCTATTCTCCGGACCCTTCTGTTTCCCACGGTTCCCAGATGATGCTCAATCACCTAGGACAACTGCAGGACCAGCGAGTCTTGGATCTTGGGACAGGGTGTGGCTTGTTTGCTATCCGAGCAGCTTTGGATGGTGCCAAGGCGGTTACCGCGGTGGATATGAACCATCTGAGCATTGTTAACACCATGGAAAATGTGCAGCGCTTTGATCTTGAGGAAAAGGTGGAGCTGATACCGGGTGATTTGTTTAATGCGCTCGACAGTACTCACGCCCCCTTTGACTTAATCCTGGCTCATTTACCTACATTGGAAGAAGAAGTTTGCTTCAACCCGTCGTTACTCGATTTATATTACGACCTGACATTAAATGCAGCTTACTATCTTAATGATAAGGGGCGTATGTTGGTAAGCTATCCCGCTTTTGGTGATTTGAAAGTGCTGTATTTTCTTGAGCGTCATCCATTGATGCATCAGAGCTACAAAGAACGCCGCTTTGGTGTGGATTGGATCTTATTTGAGTTCAGGGCGCCAGGTGCTCATAAGTTGCGGCACTCTATGCATCCCTAGGGAAGTCATTGAGGTTTCAAGACTTATCTCGATGGTCTTTCCAATCTTGTTTCGGTCCCTAAAGCTAGACTGCTCGTTGTAAAACGATCTCTTGCCTCGCACTGTAGAACGATAAAAAGCATGAAATGGGACGAGCATAATCTCAGATGCTTTCAGTTGAGCGTCGATAATAAGGGCTGGTGGTCGTTGATCGGCTTAGACGAAGAAAGCCTGTAGACAGGAGGGTGCTAACTGTGTAGAATTTTGTGCAATTTGTGCATGCGATTTGGGTGCACGTCACGCATTGTGATTTATTCAAAAACAAGTGGTTGATGCTATCAAAGAGCGGTTAAGGGTTCAATACCCAAAGCCGCTTTTTTTGAATTCACCCACCCACTCTTAGCGGAGAGAGCATCTTGTCAAGACCAGCCATACTTGCACTCGAAGACGGCAGTCTATTTCGGGGAAAATCGATAGGGGCCGACGGCAAAGCAGTGGGGGAAGTGGTATTCAACACCTCCATGACTGGGTATCAAGAGATCCTCACAGACCCATCTTATTGCAAGCAAATCGTTACGCTCACTTACCCTCATATTGGCAATTACGGTACCAATGCGGAAGACAATGAGTCTGATCGCGTCTGGGCAACGGGCCTGGTGATTCGTAACTTACCTATTTTAGCCAGTAATTTTCGGTCTACAGAATCACTTACTGATTATTTAAGACGCCACAATGTGGTGGCCATAGCCGATATAGATACACGTCGTTTGACGCGCTTGCTTCGTGAGAAGGGTGCTCTTAGTGGCTGTATATTGACAGGCGATGCTGCTGAAGAAGCACTCTCTGAAGCCAAAAAATTCGAAGGGTTGGCCGGTGCGGATTTAGCTCAGGTCGTGACGACTGATGAGGACTATGTTTTCTCTGAAAGCACTTGGGCGTTAGGACAAGGATTTCAGCCGGCTCCCGAAAGCCGATTCAAAGTGGTTGCCTATGACTTTGGTGCGAAACAAAACATTCTGCGGATGCTGGTTGAACGCGGATGTGATTTGAAAGTGGTCCCAGCGAAAACACCTGCTAAAGATGTATTGGCAATGAATCCGGATGGCATATTTTTATCGAACGGACCTGGCGATCCTGCTGCCTGCGATTATGCAATTCAAGCGGTGAAAGATTTACTCGAAACGCGTATCCCCATTTTTGGTATTTGTTTGGGGCATCAATTATTGGCGTTAGCCAGTGGCGCCCAAACACTCAAAATGAAATTTGGCCATCATGGAGCCAATCACCCCGTTCAAGATTTGAAAACGGGCAAGGTGATGATCACCAGTCAGAACCATGGCTTTGCGGTTGATGAAACCTCATTGCCAGCGGAATTAACCGCAACGCATAAGTCCCTTTTTGATGGCACTTTGCAAGGGATTGAGCGCACGGATACACCTGCGTTCAGTTTCCAGGGACATCCAGAAGCGAGTCCTGGTCCGCAAGACGCTGCCCCTTTGTTTGATCGCTTCATTGACTTAATGTCTACCAACGCCTAATCGGGGAAGTTACACCATGCCAAAACGTCAGGATATAAAAAGCATTTTGATCGTCGGTGCGGGCCCTATTGTGATTGGGCAAGCCTGCGAATTTGATTACTCGGGTGCTCAGGCATGTAAAGCGCTGCGAGAGGAAGGCTTCAGGGTTATTTTGGTTAACTCTAATCCAGCCACCATCATGACCGACCCTTCGATGGCTGACGCCACATACATCGAACCCATTACCTGGGAAACCGTGGCGAAAATCATTGAAAAAGAACGCCCCGATGCCTTGCTGCCAACCATGGGTGGGCAAACGGCATTAAACTGCGCACTGGATTTGGAGCGTCATGGCGTTCTGGAAACCTTTGGCGTAGAGATGATTGGTGCCAACGCGGATACCATCGACAAAGCGGAAGATCGCGATCGTTTTGACCAAGCCATGAAAGCAATTGGTTTGGAAACGCCTCGCTCTGGCATCGCGCATACGATCGAAGAAGCACGTGAAGTCCAAAAAGAATTGGGTTTCCCTTGTATTATTCGCCCTTCTTTTACGATGGGTGGCTCCGGTGGTGGCATTGCTTACAACCGTGAAGAGTTTGAAGAAATTTGTAAGCGTGGGTTGGAGCTGTCACCCACGAATGAACTCTTAATCGATGAATCGCTGATTGGTTGGAAAGAATATGAGATGGAGGTGGTGCGTGATCGTAATGACAACTGCATCATCATCTGTTCCATTGAAAACTTTGATGCTATGGGTGTGCATACGGGAGACTCTATCACCGTCGCACCTGCTCAAACGCTGACCGACAAAGAATACCAGTTAATGCGTAATGCATCCTTAGCGGTATTACGAGAAATTGGTGTAGAAACCGGCGGTTCTAATGTTCAGTTTGGTGTGGACCCTAAAACGGGGCGTACGGTCGTGATTGAAATGAACCCGAGGGTATCGCGTTCTTCAGCACTGGCCTCCAAAGCCACGGGCTTCCCTATTGCCAAAGTGGCAGCAAAACTGGCTGTTGGATACACCCTGGATGAATTAACCAATGACATCACGGGTGGGCATACACCGGCTTCTTTTGAGCCGTCCATTGATTATGTTGTCACCAAAATCCCTCGCTTTACGTTCGAAAAATTCCCGGATGCAAATGACCGACTCACAACTCAAATGAAGTCCGTGGGAGAAGTAATGGCCATTGGCCGCAGTTTTCAAGAATCACTGCAAAAAGCGCTAAGAGGGTTAGAAGTTGGCTCGCATGGGTTTGAGCCTGTTTTGGATTTGAACGCCGAAGACGCAAAACAGCGTTTGGTGGGAGAGCTTCGCAACCCAGGTTCTGAGCGTATTTGGTACTTGGCTGACGCCTTCAGGATGGGTAAAAGCGTTGAGGAAGTGTATCGACTGTCGGGTATCGACCCTTGGTTCTTGGTTCAAATTGAAGATATCGTCCGCACAGAATCTGACTTAAAGCACTTGGGCCTGATTGATTTGGACGACACTCATTTGCGTGACCTTAAACGCAAAGGCTTTAGTGATTGCCGTTTGGCCGAGTTGCTGGGTGTGACGGAAAAAACTTTCCGTCGTCATCGTCAGAAAATGGGTGTGCGTCCTACCTTTAAACGAGTGGACACGTGCGCGGCGGAGTTTGCAACGGATACCGCGTACATGTATTCAACCTATGAGGAAGAATGCGAAGCGAATCCAACCTCAAAAGATAAGATCATGGTATTGGGCGGTGGCCCCAATCGGATTGGCCAAGGCATTGAGTTCGATTACTGCTGTGTACACGCGGCGATTGCCAGTAAAGAGCTGGGCTACGAAACCATTATGGTTAACTGTAACCCTGAAACCGTTTCAACCGATTACGACACTTCAGACCGTCTTTACTTTGAACCGGTAACCCTTGAAGACGTGCTGGAGATTGTTGATAAAGAAGAACCTAAAGGCGTCATCGTTCAGTTTGGTGGCCAAACACCCTTGAAATTGGCGAATGAGCTGGAAGCGGCGGGTGTTCCTATCATTGGTACGTCACCAGAAGCCATTGACCGAGCTGAAGACCGCGAGCGTTTTAAGCAGATGTTGCAGCGATTGGACTTGTTGCAACCGGACAATTGTACCGTCAGCAGCGTTGAAGAGGCCGTTGAGGGTGCAAAGCACATCGGTTATCCCTTGGTTGTACGTCCTTCTTATGTATTGGGTGGACGAGCGATGGAGATCGTTTCTTCTGAGAAAGAATTGGTGCGTTACATGGCCAATGCGGTTGCTGTCTCCAACGACAGCCCTGTTTTGTTGGATTACTTCCTCAATAAAGCCATCGAAGTGGATATCGATTGCGTCAGCGACGGTGAGACGGTTGTGATCGGCGGCATTATGCAACACATCGAACAGGCGGGTATCCACTCGGGTGATTCAGCTTGTTCGTTGCCTCCTTATTCATTGCCCGCCGATGTGCAAGATCAAATGCGTGACATGGTGAAGCGCATGGCGCTTGAGCTGGGTGTCATTGGGTTGATGAATGTTCAGTTGGCCTATCAAAACAAAGAAATCTACGTGATTGAAGTAAACCCGCGCGCATCCAGAACAGTGCCTTTCGTGTCGAAAGCCATTGGCGTATCTCTAGCTGCGATAGCGGCGAAAGTGATGGTCGGCATGAGGCTGACAGAGCTAGGTTTCACCGAAGAAGTGGTGCCGAGTTATTACTCAGTCAAAGAAGCGATTACCCCATTCCATAAATTCCCTGGCGTGGACCCTATCTTGGGACCGGAAATGAAATCAACCGGCGAAGTCATGGGGGTTGGTGAGACCTTTGGTGAGGCTTACTTTAAAGCGCAGCTGGGTGATGGTGATCAACTCCCAACGGAAGGCGGTAAAGCCATCTTATCCGTACATGATGGGGATAAGCAGGATGCGATTGAGGTCGCTAAAGGGCTGCTCAAAGAAGGCTTCGAACTGTATGCAACGGATGGTACGCATGCGGTATTGGAAGCGGCAGGCATTGACGTGGAACGCATTAATAAGGTTCGCGAAGGGCGTCCTCATATTGTGGATTTATTCAAAAATGGCGAGATTGCGCTGATTGTGAATACCACTGAAGGAAGCCAGGCCATCAAAGACTCTGCGGCCATTCGTCGAGCGGCTTTGCAGCACAAAGTCTTCTCAACCACGACAATCGCGGGTGCATTTGCGGTCATTGAAGCGTTACAATCAGGCGGAGTCAAACAAGTTAGACGTCTGCAAGAATTACACGCGAGTATTAAGTAATGCAAAAGTACCCAATGACCCTGGCGGGTGAACGCAAGCTCCGTGAGGAGCTTGACCAGCTGAAATCTGTTGAACGCCCTAAAGTGATCCGAGCCATCGCAGAAGCAAGAGAGCACGGAGATCTTAAGGAAAACGCGGAATATCACGCTGCGCGTGAGCAGCAAGGGTTCATTGAGGGACGGATTCAAGAAATTGAAGGAAAGCTAGGTAACAGTCAGGTGATTGATATCACCAGTATTCCCCACAGTGGTAAAGTCATTTTTGGCACAACGGTCACTGTGATCAATGTTGATACCGATGAAGAATCGAGATATCAGATTGTGGGTGAAGACGAAGCGGATATCAAAGAAAGTAAAATATCAGTGACCTCTCCAATTGCTCGAGCCTTAATCGGCAAGCAAGAAGGGGATATGGTTCAAGTACAAGTGCCCTCTGGCCTGGTTGAGTACGAGATTGATAACGTAGAGCACCTTTGATCTTAGTATCGGGTGCGTGATACGTTGGCTCGTTATTTAGCTGCCTTCATACCGAATGGATTCAGTATTGTCTGGATCCTTCCGTTGCTTTTAATTTCAGTGATTGCTTTCATAAAAGCTGCTCTCGTCTCAGCGTCGACACTCTCTTTGGAAATGCCAGCGTAGTAGTTGAGGGGTTTTAGCGTGAAGGCTTTTTTGGCGTTGTATCCCTTTGATTTGATCAGGCTGTTCGCAACATCAGCATTGATAAAAACGGTATTGACTCGTCCAAGATCTAATTTTTCAAAGCTGGAGGTGTCCGTTAGTCGAGCGTCTTCATGGGTGGTTCCGATAAGGGGAAGTACCCTTCGCAGTGTTGTCTGAGTGTTGGAGCGGTCTTTCACGCTAATGGCATATCCATTAAAGTCCTTAAGACTTTCATAGTGCTTTGAATCGTCATTTCTCACGAAAAACGCGTACTCAGTAATCAACAGTGGTGGAGTGAAATCGAGCCAAGCCAGCCGTTTAGCATTTTTGCCAATGAGGTACAGCCCATGCGCCCGGCCCTCGACGACCTCCTGTTGGGCTCTTTTCCAAGGCAGTAAGTGAAATTCACAGGCAATTTCTGCTTGTTTGCAGGCCTCGCTTAATATTTCAGTGCCTGGCCCCACAACCTTGTCGTTATAGACGTAGGTGAAGGGTGGGAAATTCTGAGTGTTGAAAATCAACTTGTTGGCTTGAGCAGGTTGGATCGTGCATGGGAAAACTGCTAATGCAGCCAAAACGGCTAAAAAGTAAGCGGGCGATAACTGGCTTAACGCATGAGGTGCTTTTCCACTGTTCATGCGTCAATTCTAGCTAAGGCAGAGCGAGGTGTCGCTGTGGAGGTTTAATGCCCTTGAAGGTTGGACTTTTTTCCAGGCTCTTGAGCGCGACGATAAATCAAAAGGATTTTACCAATGGATTGAATCAGCTCCGATTTAGAAGCACTCAGTAGGTCATCGCTAATTTGCTTGCGGGCGTCTCTGTCGCCAATCGCCAACTTCACTTTGATGAGTTCATGGTCTTCTAAAGCTCGATCCAGTTCAGCTAAAACGGCTTCCGAGAGCCCCTTGCCAGCAACCGTCACCACAGGGTTTAAGTTGTGCCCAATGGCTCTAAGTTCTTTGCGGCGTTTTTGAGATAATGCCATGGTCTAGGGGTAGCCTTCGTAATAGTGTAAACTCGGCCATTATACCCCATTTACCTCAGGTGAATAAGAGCTTCATCTCATGGCAAGATCGAAATCCAGTACGACTTGGCTGAAAGAGCATTTTGACGATCGCTTCGTGAAGCAATCTAAACAAGATGGTTATAGAAGTCGAGCTAGCTATAAGCTTTTGGAGTTAAACGAAAAAGATAAGTTAATTCGTCCAGGTATGACGGTCGTGGATCTAGGCAGTGCCCCAGGAGGCTGGACCCAGGTAGCCGCTGAGCTGGTGGGTGATAAGGGCAGGGTTGTTGCTTCTGACATTCTCCCAATGGCGCCAGTGCCCGGTGTGTCCTTCATACAAGGCGATTTTACGGAAGCATCCGTATACGAAGAGATATTGACAAGTTTGGGGGCTGAAAAGGCAGACCTTGTTATTTCTGATATGGCCCCCAATATGAGTGGTGTGAGTGCCGTCGATCAACCTTCTGCCATGTATTTGGTAGAACTCGCTTTGGATATGGCTCGAAATATCCTAAAGCCTGGAGGAGCGTTTGCGGCTAAAGTATTCCAAGGGGAGGGGTTTGAAGCTTACCTGGCTGACTTGAGACAATCGTTTCAAAAAGTGGTCAGTCGCAAGCCTCATTCTTCCCGAGCAAGGTCTCGAGAGCTCTATCTGGTAGGGAAAGGGTATCGTGGTGATTAGTTGGGTTCATACTCGCTTTGTAGTAGAGTCCTAACTGATCCTATGGAGGCTTCGGCAAGTAAAGGTAGGCATTAAAGATTATGGCGAAAAATCTGGTTCTCTGGTTGATCATTGCGGCCATCCTGCTCACGGTATTCCAGAACTTTCAAACCCCGAGTAACAAAAAGGATGTGAAGTACTCCGAATTCATCGAATACGTTGAAAGCGGGCAAGTCGATTCTGTTGTGTTTTCTGGACCTATTATCGAAGGTAAGTTAGAAAGCGGACAGTCTTTTGAAACCGTTCTCCCGAGTAACGATCCTAAGTTAATGGATCAACTCCTCGAAAACAAAGTGAATGTTGAGGGTAGCCGTCCTGAGCGTCAGAGCATTTGGACACAGCTTTTGGTCGCCTCTTTCCCCATTTTGGTCATCATTGCGGTATTTATGTTTTTCATGCGCCAGATGCAAGGTGGTTCAGGGGGTGGCAGAGGGCCAATGAGCTTTGGGAAATCTAAAGCGAAATTACTCACAGAAGATCAAATTAAAACAACCTTTGCTGATGTTGCTGGCTGTGATGAAGCCAAAGAAGATGTTGAAGAGCTGGTTGAATTCTTGAAAGACCCCAGCAAATATCAGCGGTTGGGTGGCAAAATTCCACGCGGCGTATTGATGGTGGGTCAGCCTGGGACGGGTAAAACCTTGTTAGCGAAAGCCATTGCGGGTGAAGCCAAAGTGCCTTTTTTCTCAATCTCAGGATCTGACTTCGTTGAGATGTTTGTTGGGGTTGGTGCTTCTCGCGTGCGCGATATGTTTGATCAAGCCAAAAAACAGGCACCGTGTATTATTTTTATTGATGAAATTGATGCAGTAGGTCGTTCACGAGGTATTGGCGTGGGCGGCGGTAACGATGAGCGTGAGCAAACCCTTAACCAGTTATTGGTTGAGATGGATGGTTTTGAGGTGAACGATGGCATCATCGTCATTGCGGCAACCAACAGACCAGATGTTCTCGATCCAGCTTTGCTGCGTCCTGGTCGTTTCGATCGTCAAGTTGTGGTTGGTTTGCCTGACATCTTGGGGCGTGAGCAAATATTGAAAGTGCACATGCGCAAAGTGCCTTTGGCTGATGATGTGAATCCAAAGGTTATTGCCAGGGGGACACCAGGGTTCTCTGGAGCGGATTTAGCCAATCTTGTGAACGAAGCCGCTTTGTTTGCTGCGCGTGCTGATAAGCGTTTTGTGACGATGGACGAGTTCGAAGGCGCCAAAGACAAGATCATGATGGGCGCTGAGCGAAAAGCCATGGTTATGTCTGAAGAAGACAAGATTAATACCGCTTACCATGAAGCAGGCCATGCGATCGTTGGCTGTGTCGTGCCCGAGCACGATCCTGTTTATAAAGTCACCATTATTCCGCGTGGCAGAGCGCTTGGGGTGACGATGACGTTGCCTGAAGAAGATCGTTACTCTATGAGTAAGCGCCGTATCGAGAGCCAGATATGCAGTCTATATGGCGGCCGTATTGCTGAAGAAATGACGGCTGGTATGGATGGTGTAACGACCGGTGCATCGAATGATATAGAACGTGCGACTTCCTTGGCTCGTAATTATGTGACCAAGTGGGGTTTGTCGGATAAACTCGGTCCTCAGCTGTATGCTGAAGAAGAAAATCATAATTATCTTGGCGTTGGAGGCGGTAGCAGTGTCAGTCATTTATCTGAACGCACGGCGCAGATGATTGATGAGGAAATTAAAGAGCTGCTGGATCGCTGTTACGCAACCGCTGACCAAATTTTGAAAGATCACCGGGATAAATTGGAAATGATGAAAGATGCATTGATGGAATATGAAACCATTGATGCTCAGCAGGTTCAGCAGATCATGCAAGGCGTTAAGCCCAATCCTCCAAAAGGTTGGGATGACCGAGATCGTCCAAAAGGTCCAGGAGCAGAGGCGACCGTGGGTGCGGAAGAGTCAAGTACTCTGAATGCAGAAAATGATGCAGAGGAGCCAAAGGGTCCTGCTGCGAAACCCTCTCCGGAAGTCTGATGTAGCGGATTTACGCACACGCTAATACTCAGCAAATATTGGATTTATATGAAAGCGGCCAAGTGCCGCTTTTTTTCATGAGCGGTGAATAGCTATGGCTTATATTAGATCTCAGCAGCAAACAATGAAGCTAGATCGCCCAAAGGTTATGGGTATTTTGAATGTGACCCCCGATTCTTTCTCGGATGGAGGAAAATTTGCGCACATTGATTCAGCGATAGAACGCGCTCATTCAATGATTGAGGAAGGGGTTGATATTATCGATATTGGTGGTGAATCGACGCGCCCTGGTGCGGAGCCTGTATCGACTAATGAAGAGCTTGCTCGTGTGTTGCCAGTTTTGAAAGCGTTAAAGGGAATGGGTTCATCTGTTTGGGTTTCTGTGGATACCAGTTCGCCGGAAGTTATGTCAGCAGCTGCTTCCGAAGGTGCTCACCTATTAAATGATGTGAGAGGTTTCACCAAGCCAGGTGCTCTTGAAACAGCGGCAGAATCTGAATTGGCACTTTGTATAATGCATATGCAAGGTGACCCTCAAACCATGCAAGACAAGCCTTACTATCAGAATGTCGTTGACGATGTTTACTACTTTTTAGCCAAGCGCATTCAGGCGGTCAGTGAAATGGGCGTGGCGATGGATCGATTAGCTTTAGACCCTGGGTTTGGGTTTGGTAAAGGGTATGAAGATAATCTAAAGCTGTTGCAACGCTTGGAGAGGTTTCACACACTGGGCGCCCCTTTGTTGGTGGGCTTATCACGTAAATCCATGATCGGGCGGATGTTGGATGATGCACCTGTGGATCAGAGGTTGTATGGCAGTCTTGCGGCGGCGGTTATTGCTGCACAAAAGGGTGCGAAATTCATTAGGGTGCATGACGTCAAGCCAACGGTCGATGCGCTGAGGGTTGTTGCCTCACTTGGACGGGCATTGTAGAGCATTATGGTGCACGTTTATGGATTCCTTATAAGGGCTTTGCATTAAGAAATCCTTTCATGCAGATTTTCTGGGTTATAGATGGGGGTAAGTATGACGCGTAAATATTTTGGTACAGATGGTATTCGTGGGCGTGTTGGCGAATACCCCATTACTCCAGATTTCGCTTTGAAGTTAGGTTGGGCAATTGGCAGCGTGTTAGCGAAACACGGAAAAAAATTAGTGCTCGTTGGAAAAGATACTCGTATCTCGGGCTATATGTTTGAGTCTGCTCTTGAGGCGGGGTTATCTGCAGCGGGTGTTGATATTCGTTTGTTGGGTCCAATGCCAACGCCAGCGATTGCCTATCTAACCCGAACATTCAAGGCCGATGCGGGCATTGTTATTTCGGCATCGCATAACCCTTACTATGACAATGGCATTAAATTTTTTAGTTCAGAAGGCACTAAATTAGACGATGATATTGAGCATGAAATTGAAGCCATGATGGATGAGCCGATGGTGATGGTGGCTCCTGATGCGCTTGGAAAAGCGAAAAGAATTACGGATGCAGCTGGTCGATACATCGAGTTTTGTAAGGGAACCGTTTTTGGGTTGTCGCTAGCGGGAAAGAGACTGGTGTTGGATTGCGCGAACGGTGCGACTTATCACGTTGCTCCATCTGTATTTCGGGAGCTTGGTGCAGAGGTAACGGTTATTCATGCCGAGCCTGATGGGCTCAATATTAATAATCAGTGCGGTTCGACGGTTCCAAAGTCCTTGCAAGCCAAAGTGATTGAGATTGAAGCGGATTTGGGAATTGCTTTCGATGGTGACGGTGATCGGGTATTGATGGTTGACCATAAAGGTGAGCTGGTTGATGGCGATGAACTTCTGTGGGTAATCAGTCGTTATTATCAGGAAAGCGGATTGTTGCATGATAGCGGCATTGTTGGCACGTTAATGACCAACATGGGGCTTGAGTTAGCCCTTAAGCAGCAAAAAATTCCCTTTGTTCGCGCGAAAGTGGGCGATCGTTACGTTGTGAAACAACTAAAAGAACACAATTGGATACTCGGAGGAGAAGCTTCCGGGCATTTACTGTGTTTGGACGCAACGACAACAGGTGATGGGATTGTTTCTGCGCTTCAAGTGCTTCAGTCGGTGCAGGCTTTTGAAAAAAGATTGCATGAGCTTAAGCGAGGCATGAAAAAAATGCCGCAAATTACTGAAAACGTCGTTGTTAGGGATAAAGCGGTTGTCGATGATTCTCAGGTTCAACAAGTGGTCGCTGAAGCTGAAGCATTATTGGCTGGGCGAGGCCGTGTTCTTTTGAGGCCCTCGGGTACAGAGCCCAAAGTGAGAGTGATGGTTGAAGGAGAGGATTATCAGCAGGTTGAGGAGCTGGCTGAAAAAATAGCTGCCGTGGTCAAGCAAGCGGAATCTGAAAATGCCTAAACATCCTTCATTTTGGGTTTGAGATGCGAGAGATTATCTCCTGGATGTGTGCATAACTGCCCACTAATAGAAAAATGTGGGAAATGCGTAGCTCTACAGGCCTTTTGGCTTGTTTGAAAGCGCTTTCTTCGTTAACATCTGGCGCCACTCTTGGCGAAGGCTATGGAATATGAGACGCAAGCTCGTCGCAGGCAACTGGAAGATGAACGGTAGTCTGGAGGCAAATGCTCGCTTATTAGCAGCTCTTTTGGAGTTGTCAGCAAAAGAATCAGGCAGCATGAAAGCCGAGATGGCTGTATGTATCCCTTTTCCTTATTTGCCCCAGGTTGCTCAGTTGTTGCAAGGGAGTCAAATTGCCTGGGGAGCGCAAACGCTTTCAGAGTTTGATTCGGGCGCTTATACCGGTGAGGTATCGGCGTCAATGCTGTCAGATTTCCAGTGTCAGTACGTTATCGTTGGGCACTCTGAGCGTCGTCAGGTTTTTAAAGAAAGTAATTTGCAGATTGCGCAGAAGCTTAGAGCAGCGATAACGGCAGGGCTTTCACCGATTTTATGCGTAGGTGAAACGCTTGAAGAGCGAGAGTCAGGCGAAACCTTATCGGTTGTCTATGAACAACTTGACAGTGTGCTGAATACTTTAGATCCGGGCAGCTGTGAAAAGCTTGTGATTGCGTACGAGCCTGTTTGGGCTATTGGTACGGGTAAAACAGCTAAACCAGAGCAGGCTCAAGAAATTCATGCGGCACTGCGCTCAAGGTTGTCTGAGTTTGACAAAGCGCTTGCTGAAATGACGCCACTGCTTTATGGGGGGAGCGTCAAAGCAGATAATGCAGAATCTCTTTTCGGTCAAACCGACATTGATGGCGGGCTGATTGGAGGCGCCTCTTTGAAGGCTCAGGATTTTATTGATATTTGTAAGGCGGTGGCTTGATTATGGAAAGTGTGATCTTAGCAGTACACGTATTGGTGGCTCTGGGTGTTATTGGCCTGGTATTGCTTCAGCAAGGGAAAGGCGCTGATGCGGGAGCATCTTTTGGCGGCGGTGCATCACAGACTGTTTTTGGGAGCTCTGGGTCGGCGAATTTTCTTAGCCGTTCTACGAAATGGTTGAGTATAGTTTTCTTTAGTACAAGCTTTGCATTGGCGTATATTGCAAAACAGCGGGCGGATGAAGTGTCAACAGCAGGAATCCCCCAAGTGTCTGAGATTACAGAAGAAACTGCCAAGAAAGAGGTTGCATCAGACCTGCCAGATGTGGAAGAATACGCGTCCGAAGCTGATGACTTACCAGAAGTTGATGCTGAAGTATTGGAAGCCGTTGATGCTGAGGTGTCTGAAGGCGAGAAAAAAGCTCAAAATGACAAGCCCGAATAAGGCTTAAGTTGGGTTTGAAAAGTTTATAGCTGATGTGAAGTCGTTTGAAGCGTCAGCCAATCGATTTGCGGATGTGGTGGAATCGGTAGACACGCCATCTTGAGGGGGTGGTGAGCTTTGCTCGTGGAGGTTCAAGTCCTCTCATCCGCACCAATGTCCTATGAGACTCTTAGTAAGGTTTTTGATGTGAATACTCCGTCAGTATTGACGGAAATAACTCGAAAAACTTTGAGTCCATGGCCATCAACACTTGACCCTATTTAGCGTGGATAACTATAATTGTCCGCGACTCGGACGCGGGGTGGAGCAGCCTGGTAGCTCGTCGGGCTCATAACCCGAAGGTCGTCGGTTCAAATCCGGCCCCCGCAACCAACTTCCGAACTTTCTCAAGTTATTGATCGAATTCAGTTGGTAGGTTAATCAGTATCTATCGCTTAACTGAGAATGGAAGTGGGTACTAGGTCGAGTTTGGTCGAGTTTCTCAGACGTGCTGAGCTACTGAGCCTATTGGTATGGTTCAGAGCAACGAAGCAAGCAGTACTGTTTCGAAAAGCCCCTCTAATAGGGGCTTTTTGCTAGGTGTTTGAGAAAGGCTTTTAGCCGTCTCGCTAGTGATTGGGCCATTGAGCCCATTTTTTGTTTATAGCGTCCAAGTTGGATAGCGCATCAAACAGGGTACAAGAGTGGCGACAAAGGTAGAAGAGCTGAAGGCATTACTGCAACCCGTTGTTGAGTCTATGGGATTCATCTATTGGGGATTGGAGTACATTGTTCAAGGCAAACACAGCATCTTGCGAGTGTACATTGATCATGAAGAAGGCATTAATGTCGATCAGTGCGCGCAGGTGAGTCGTCAAATCAGTGCCGTCATGGATGTTGAAGATCCCATTCGCTCAGAGTACAACTTAGAAGTTTCGTCGCCTGGCATGGATCGTTTGTTGTTCACCCTGGAGCAGTACGTTGAGTTTACTGGGGCTACGGTTTTGCTGCGGTTGCGAGTGCCCTATGAGGGACGCCGGAAATTCCAAGGCATCTTGTGCGGAGTGGAAGGCGAAGACATCGTCTTAAGAGTTGAAGATCATGAATATCTGTTGCCCATTGACAGTATCGAAAAGGCACAGGTGATTCCACAGTTTAAAGACAGCAAAGGCTGAGGGCGTCAATATGAGCAAAGAGATATTATTGGTCGCAGAAGCGGTTTCTAATGAGAAAGGCGTTGATAAGGAAGTCATCTTTGATGCGATTGAATTGGCGTTAGCAACAGCCACTAAAAAGCGTTATGAAGACGAAGATTCGACCATCCGTGTAAATATTGATCGTCGCAGTGGTACTTACGAAACATTCCGCAGTTGGTTGGTAGTGAGTAATGAAGTGGTTCCAGGCCTGGGTACTGAGTTGACCCTAGAAGAAGCCATGGAAATCGATACAAAGTTACAGCCAGGCGATGTTTACGAAGAGCAGGTTGAGAACATTGAGTTTGGTCGAATTGCTGCGCAGGCAGCAAAACAAATCATTGTTCAAAAAGTGCGTGAAGCTGAACGCCAAAAAGTTATTGAAGAATATTTACACCGCGTTGGTGAACTGGTTAACGGAACAGTTAAGAAAGTCACTCGCGATAACCTCATAATTGACTTGGGTAACAACGCTGAGGGTTTGTTGCCTCGTGATCAGCTTATCCCAAGAGAAATTTTCCGTATGGGTGATCGCGTTCGTGCCGTTCTAATGTCGGTTCGTAGTGAGAACAGAGGGCCTCAGCTGTTGTTGAGTCGAGCGTCCTCTGAGATGTTGATCGAACTCTTCAGAATTGAAGTACCTGAAATTGCTGAAGATGTCATTGAAGTCATGGGCGCGGCACGTGACCCTGGTTCTCGTGCAAAAATTGCGGTGAAAACCAATGATGGGCGAATAGATCCTGTTGGTGCCTGTGTGGGCATGAGGGGATCACGCGTTCAAGCCGTCACCAGTGAACTCGGCAATGAGCGTGTTGACATTGTGCTCTGGGATGACAACCCAGCGCAACTTGTGATCAATGCAATGGCGCCTGCTGATGTTGCATCCATTATCGTGGATGAAGATGCTCATATGATGGATGTTGCTGTCAAAGAAGATAATTTAGCCATGGCCATTGGTCGAAATGGTCAAAACGTGCGCCTAGCTGGTGAATTGACCGGCTGGGAAATCAACGTAATGACAGAAGAAGAGGCTAACGAGAAACGTTCAGAAGAGGCGGGAGGTATTGCCCGTTTGTTTGAGTCCTCTCTTTCTATTGATGAAGAATTAGCCACCTTATTGGTGAGCGAAGGTTTTACCAACTTAGAAGAAGTCGCTTATGTCCCAATGGAAGAAATGCTTGCTATTGAAGGGCTAGACGAAGAGTTGGTGAATGAATTGCGTGTAAGAGCCAAAGATGTGCTGCTTACCCAAGCGATAGCGAGTGAAGAAAAGCTTGAGAATGCACAGCCTGCAGATGACCTCCTGAATATGGAAGGCATGGAACAGCACCTTGCGTTGGTTTTAGCCAGCAATGGTGTTCGTACCATGGAAGAATTGGCGGAGCAGTCCATTGATGAGCTGGTAGAAATTGCTGATGTCGATGAAGCGAAAGCTTCTGAGCTGATCATGACCGCTCGTAAACCCTGGTTTGAGAACGCCAATCAGTAAAGGCACCACTCGCGGAGGAGAATACGTACGATGGCAGAAGTAACAGTTAAACAATTAGCCGCTGTGGTGGGTGCTCCGGTTGAGCGACTCCTGAGTCAAATGCAAGACGCAGGATTACCACAAACCGGTGCTGATGAAGTAGTGACTGATGAGCAAAAGCAAGTTCTGTTGGCTTACTTAAAGCGCAGCCACGGCGAAAATGCTGCAGAGTCAGAACCGAAAAAAATCACTTTGAAGCGTAAAGTGACCACAACCCTTAAAGCGGGCAGTGGCAATAAAAAGTCGGTCAATATCGAAGTTCGTAAAAAACGCGTTTACGTTAAAAAGAACGAAACCGACACCGATGCGCAAGCCCAGGAAGCACCGGTAGAAAAAAGTCGTCGCCAGGCGGAAGCGCCGACGAGTGGTCAGGATCGCCCTAAAAAGCCGCGTCCTGCTAAGCCGAATGCTGCACCTTCAGGTGGTCCAATTTCTCCTGCTGACCTTCAGGCTCAAGAAAAAGAGCGTGATGGGCGTCCGAAGAAGAAAAAGGGTGCCAAAGAAGCCCGTGGTGCGGAAAAGCCAGGTCGTGGAAAAGGTGAGCGCGGTAGACGTGACGTCTTTGATGATGGCAGTGATGAATTTGCACCAAGAGGTTCTAAGCGCCCACGTCGTGGTAAGCGTTCCGCCTTGGATTCATCCAGACAGCACCAATTTGAAAAACCAACGGCTCCCATTATTCATGAAGTTGAAATTGGCGAAGCTATTACCGTTGGCGAGCTTGCTTCGAAGATGGCGGTTAAGGCCGGAGAAACCATTAAAGCCCTCTTTAAAATGGGTGTGATGGCGACCATTAACCAGGTTATTGATCAGGAAACCGCTATTCTGCTGGTTGAAGAAATGGGCCACAAAGCTAAAACGGTCAGTTCTAACCAGATTGAAGAAGATATCCTGGAGAGCATTAAGTACGAAGGTGAAGAAGCGCCTCGTGCACCCGTTGTGACGGTTATGGGTCACGTCGATCACGGTAAAACATCACTACTGGATTACATTCGTCGTACTCGTGTAGCGTCTGGCGAAGCAGGTGGAATTACCCAGCACATTGGTGCTTACCACGTAAATACTGATCGTGGGGTCATTACTTTCTTAGATACACCTGGCCACGCTGCTTTTACCGCAATGCGTGCTCGTGGTGCGCAAAGTACAGACGTTGTCATTTTGGTTGTAGCGGCTGACGACGGCGTTATGCCACAAACTGAAGAGGCTGTTCAGCACGCGCGAGCGGCGGGCGTGCCTTTGGTCGTTGCTGTCAACAAGATGGACAAAGAATCTGCAGATCCTGATCGAGTTAAGAATGAGCTTTCAGCGAAAGATGTCATTCCAGAAGATTGGGGGGGTGATACGCAGTTTATTCCAGTTTCAGCTCACACTGGTCAAGGTATCGATGAGCTACTTGAAGCGGTTAGTCTGCAAGCTGAACTGTTGGAGCTTAAAGCGGTACCGGACGGTCCTGCTACAGGGGTCGTTGTAGAATCTCGCCTTGATAAAGGCAGAGGGCCAGTAGCGACATTATTGGTTCAGAACGGTACTTTGAAGAAAGGCGATATCCTTTTAGCAGGTACTGCTATGGGGCGTGCGCGTGCATTGTTGGATGAAAACGGTCAGCAAGTAGAAGCAGCTGGTCCATCGATTCCGGTTGAGATTCTTGGCTTGGATATTCCTCCAGGTGCGGGCGAATCGTTCTTGGTTGTTGAAAGTGATAAGCGTGCGCGTGAAGTTGCTGAATACCGTTCTTCAAAAGCAAAAGAACAGTTGGCGGCGCGTCAGCAAGCGGCGAAATTGGATAGCCTATTTTCCAACATGGGATCAGGTGAAAAACAGGTTCTTAACGTTGTTGTGAAGACAGACGTTCGTGGATCACTGGAAGCCATTGTCAGCGCCTTGCAGCAAGTGGGCACTGAAGAAGTTGAAGTCTGTGTTGTGTCCAGCGGTGTTGGTGGTATCACGGAGACTGACGCTAACTTGGCTCTGGCTTCTAGCGCGGTCATCTTCGGCTTTAATGTTCGTGCAGATGCAGCTGCTAAGCGTGTTGTTGAAACATCAGGTCTTGATATGCGCTACTACAGCGTTATTTACGACCTTATCGATGATGTGAAGCAAGCAATGGCCGGCCTATTGGCACCAGAGCTGAGAGAAGACATTGTAGGTGTTGCTGAAGTACGTGATGTATTCAAATCACCAAAACTGGGTCTTGTTGCCGGCTGTATGGTCACTGAAGGTCAGGTATACCGTAATAAGAAAATTCGTGTATTGCGTGATAACGTTGTGATTTACGAAGGTGAGTTGGAGTCGTTGCGTCGATTCAAAGATGACGTGCCTGATGTTCGCCAGGGCATGGAATGTGGTATCGGTGTGAAAAACTACAATGACGTTAAAGTCGGTGACCTTATCGAAGTCTTCGATGTAAAAGAGGTTGCCCGTACTCTTTAATGAGTATTCCTCTAAGCAGCAGTCGACTGTTCTTTGGTAGGGCTGCTGCTTAAGAGCGAAAGCTCGTTGAGTACGATTAAACATCAGTATTCGGAACTCTATGGCAAAAACATTTAATCGAACTGACCGTATTGCTGAACAGATTAAGCGTGAAGTTGCACAAATGCTGCAATTTGATGTGAAAGATGACCGCATTGGTATGGTGACCATTAATGCTGTAAAGGTCAGCAAAGATCTGTCTTATGCTGATTTATACTTTACATCTTTAAACGTTGCCAACGAAGGTGACGACGTACCTGCTCAGAGAAAAGCGTGTGAAAAAGCACTGAATGAATTTTCTAGCCAGCTAAGGGCAAGTTTGTCCCAATCAATGCGAACTCGTATTACGCCTCAATTACGCTTTCATTATGATGTCAGCGTTGAGCGTGGTACTCGTTTGACCTCTTTGATTGAAAAAGCGGTTCGCGGTCAACAGCAGAACGATAATCAATCTGAAGATTAGAAAAAGAGTGGCCAGTCTTTCTGGCTATTCTCGCTCGACATTGAGCCCATTTTCTTAACAAACCTCTTTTGCACTATGCATTCCTTACGTGAAAAATGTCGTGGGATTGTGTCACTGCTCAAGAGTGTTTTAAGTAAACCAAGATCATTACCCAACTGCGAAAGATGCTATTAAACTGCAACAAATTGCTAACAATACTGTCGCAAAAAAACGCTCGTACGTCATGATTCCCTATCCCAAATGAACCGATGGTGCTCAGTATAGATGCTCATAACGCTTTGCAAGCGCCAAGAGAAAATACTTGTGCTTCGAATTGTAAATGAGGAGAGTTTCGTGTGTTTTGAACGAGAAAAATCAAATGAGCGATCGAACACTTAGGGTAGTGTAAACACTTTATGACAATTGGATTAATCAGCTGTGGGTAAACGCAAAGGTCGGCCAGTTTCTGGTGTGCTTATCATTGATAAGCCTCAAGGGATTACCTCAAATGGAGCCCTTCAAAAAGTAAAGCGGTTGTTCAATGCATCCAAAGCGGGGCATACGGGAGCATTGGACCCATTAGCGACAGGCGTTTTGCCCATTTGCTTTGGGGAAGCGACGAAGTTCTCACAGTATTTATTAGACGCAAAAAAAACATACGTTGTGGAAGCAACCTTTGGTGAGATACGCGAGACAGGCGATGCGGAAGGCGCACTTGTAAAAGCCTGTGAACTCCCTAGCTTTGATAAGAACGCACTCCTAACAGATCTAAGTGGATTTCAAGGAGTGATTGAGCAAGTGCCACCCATCTACTCAGCATTAAAGCTCAATGGCAAAAAACTCTATGAGTATGCTCGAGCGGGTGAGTCTGTCGAGATTAAAGCAAGGCAGGTTTGTATCTACCGCTTAGATTTATTGGATATTGAGGCGGCAGAAAAGCGCATCCATTTACGCGTTGAGTGTTCAAAGGGCACTTACATTCGAAGTCTAGTGGAAGACATCGGAGTGGCGCTTGGCAGCGGTGCTTACGTAAGTCAATTGCGTCGAGAAGTTTCGGGCCCTTACACGCTTGAGCAAGCAGTCACCATTGAGCAGTTAGAGAGCATGATGACTACGGATGATGAAGGGAAAGCCTTAGATGATTTATTATTACCGGTAGATTCTGCGGTTCAGACATTTGAGTCATTAACCCTTACTGAGATGGATTATCAGTGCTTGGTGCAAGGTAAGGTTGTACCCAGTAATGCGGTTGAAAATCAGAAAATCTACCGTTTGTATCGGAGAGATTCGGGAGATTTTGTGGGCCTGGGGGAAAAATCTGATGCTGGCCAGTATCTGAAAACGAAACGATTAATCGCGACTCATTCAGAGTAAAAGTAACGCCATCACATAGAGAGGCCGCTTAGCGGCCTCTCTATCCCCATTGATTTTCTATGCTCATTGAAAAAAAGAGGACAGTGAATACGACTACAATTTTAAGCGCTTGAAAATAGGCTCAGGTATGGATTTGATGATGAGCATGATCCATTGCCAAAACCACGGGGTATAGATTGTACTTTTCTTGCCTTCAATGCCTTTAACAATGCAATTAGCAATGTCTTCAGGTTGAGCCCAAAGAGCGCCTTTGGTAAAAGATTCGGTCATAGGTGTGTCCACAAACCCGGGTTTAATATCCAGCACCTGAATGCCTTTAGCCGCCAGTCGATTGCGCAGTCCTTGTAGGAAGCGCGTCACCATTCCTTTTGCAGCGCCATAGACATAATTAGATTGTCTGCCTCGATCTCCCGCAACGCTGCTTATGACAGCAAGGGTTCCTGATCCTTGCGATTCCATTTGGTTGGCTAGCCGAGTGAGTAGCGCCACCGTACTGATCGCATTGGTGTTCAGTTCTGCCAAGGTGAGCTCAACAGACGTTTCACAGGCCTTTTGATCGGGTAGAGTTCCGTGAGCAATTAATGCGATGTCAATTTTGCCCCATTGCTGACTGACTTTCTCAATGAGCTCAGCATGCTGATTCACTTCATTCATGTCCATTGAAGTGCTGATGATTTCTTTGGCGCCTCGAGCGGTTAAGTCTTTTCCGAGTCGGGTCAGTTTCTCTGTATTGCGTGCAACCAAACAAATGCGGTCCCCATTTTGGGCAAATAAGCGCGCCGTGGCTTCAGCAATGGCTGAGGTAGCGCCAAAAATGATGATGCTTCTCATGAAGATAATCCAAGTCGTTTAGATTGCAGTGAATGTATGTGCTTGTTGGCGCCATAGGACTCTCTGACTTCCATGAATTCTTCCCACTTGGGGTAGCCCCGTTTGAACATTTTCTCAGACATCCGTGCATCTTTTGTCAGATACAAACGGCCTCCTAAATCCAAAACAATGTCATCAAGCCTATCCAATAACGCTAAGACATTCGGTTTGTATTTAAAATCCAGAGCCAAGGTAAAGCCTTCCATAGGAAAAGAAAGGTAATTGTCATTACTTGGGCCCATAGCTTTAAGCACTGCCAAGAAAGAGGCTTCCTTGGAGGCGCTAATCTCGTCCATTAAAGCCTTCATTCCTTGATACCCTGCTGCATATGGAATGACACATTGGTATTGGACAAAGCCCTTTTTGCCGTACATGCGATTCCAATTTTGAATGCCATCGAGTGGGTAAAAGAATGGTTGGTAATGAACGGTTTTATTCTGGACGCTTGAACGAATTCGATGATAGTACAGTTGATTGAACAAGCGTGTACTGAATGAATTGAGAGGGCTGATAGGAAGTTCAAAGGGAAGTGATAAATGCCCAGGTTGGCCGGCATCTAAGCCGCCCGATTGTGCATGTTCACCTAGCATCAGAAGCGAGCGTCCTAATTCATTGCCTGTCGCCATGCAATCAATCCAGGCAACTGAGTATGTTGCATCCTTGTGTTCCTCAAAAAGAGACATAACTTCCTGGAGGTTATTGGCTTTATGAGTCACTTCTTGAATGTAGGCGCTTTTAATTTGGTTGAGCTTTAGTGTTACCTGAGTGATGAATCCTGTAAGCCCCATGCCGCCACAAGTGGCTCTGAACAGTGGCTCATTCTCTGTTGGAGAACAAGTAACCATGCCGGTTGGGGTTGCTATTTTGAGGGATAATACATGGTCACAAAAACTGCCTTCCCCATGGTGATTTTTTCCGTGTACATCACTGGCTACAGCCCCACCCAGAGATACAAATTGGGTTCCTGGTGTAACGGGAAGAAACCATCCTTTGGGTACAAACACTTTGAGCAGGCTTGCTAGGGTTACACCAGCATCACTGGTTAGTATGCCGGTCATTGGGTCAAACTCGATGATGTAATCAAGATTTTTTGAAGTGAGAACCTGCCCACTTAATGCGCTGTCTCCATAACTGCGCCCCAAACCTCGTGGAATCCAGTCGCTGGTTGTGTTTTGAGCAAAATCAGTGACGGAAATGTCATTGTCTGGGTTTAATATTTTGCTTTCGCATATGGGGTAACGGCCCCAACTATGAATCATCATTTTGCGGCTCTTGTACAAATACAAATTTTTTGTCCAGGTGATATTTGGTCACGTACCCTATTGTGAGCCCTATCACGCCGCCAGTGTAACGCATGAATTTAGAGTTAAATAGGTACTCGAAACCAAACTCAAATGCCCAAAAGATCAGTGTAGTGATAACGCCCATGGCGGTATAAAGAATAAACGTTTTGGTTTCGTGGTTAAGATTAGTTGTTTGGTATTGAAAGATGAATGTCTTATCAAGTAAGTACTTGGTCGCCAAACCAACAAAGGTGCCAATGAATACAGAAAGGACAATATAATGCTGGCCTTGGTATAAACTGACACTCAATTCTTGCCCTAATAAATTGGTTGCAATAGCTATTATCGCAAAAAGTGCGTACAGCAAAGTTCGTTTCATATGAGGAAATTAGATACAATAGTGCGATTGAATTTCATATGTTAAGAGGTAGCCATATAAATGTCTAACAAAGGGTCGCTGGAAGAGCGTCATTGGGTGTTCGGGATTGTAAAGTTAATGAGACCAAAGCAATGGGTGAAAAACACCTTTGTTTTGGCACCCATCATTTTTTCCGGTGAGTTTTTGAATGCTGGCGCCATTGTCAATGCACTTCAGGCATTCATCCTTTTTTGTTTTGCGGCATCTAGCGTGTATGTGCTCAATGATTATCGAGACATCGAAAATGACAAGAAACATCCAACTAAGAGCTTAAAGCGACCACTAGCATCAGGCTGGGTTTCCAAACAGCAGGCTTTGGGGCTACTTGTTTTACTCTATTCAGTATTGCTGATAAGTGCATTTGTGTATCCTCAAATAGCTATGTTGCTTGCGATGTATCTAGCCTTGAACGTAGCCTACTCTTTTGGTTTAAAGCATCAGCCGATTTGGGATATTTTCATAGTGGCCATCGGCTTTGTCATCCGGGTGTACGTAGGCGCTGTGGCGATCGATGTTCCATTGTCTTCATGGATGTTTATTACAACATTTTGTTTGGCGCTCTATTTGGCTGCAATAAAGCGAAGACAAGAGCTGTTGTTGAGTGGCTCGGAAGGCCGCCGGGTGCTAGCCAAGTACTCTGTTGAACTGGTTGATCGTTACGCAGAAATGGCTGCGATGGGTGCTTTGTTATTTTATAGCTTATTTGTTATGACAGCGCGCCCTGAGTTAATTATGACGATTCCAATAGTACTTTTTGGGCTATTCCGATATTGGTTGTTGGTTGATCAAAGTGATGAGGGTGAATCACCGACGGATGTTTTGCTAACGGATTTACAGCTGTTGGGTGCTGTCGTCATTTGGGCGGGTGCTAGCGTTTGGGCGTTATGGCCACAGTGAGATAAGTAATGTATTTGGGTTATTGTATTATTCCATTTTTTACGTGGTTAGTTACGGGTTGCGCTAAGTTTACTATTAACTGTGCCCGCGAGCGCCGGTTAGCTTTTGATTTAATTGGGTACGGGGGAATGCCCAGCAATCATAGCGCAATTGTTTCGAGTGTGGCCGCCTTGGTGGCGTTTCGCGAAGGAGTCAATCACCCAGCTTTTGGAGTCGCTTTAGGCGTGGCCTATATTGTTATGCTGGATGCTAATAGCTTGCGTCGTCAGGTTGGTAAACAAGCTGAAGCAATACAGTTGTTGGCAAAGCAAGGCGCAAAACAAACACCGGAAAATTTCCCCGTACTACGTAAACGCATGGGCCACAGCAGGTTGGAAATTCTTGCAGGTATGGTTGTGGGTATTGGTTGCGCATATTGTATTCATCGGTTGCTAGGTTAGCCTTAGCAGTCCGTCAATCTACCCATTCAACAAGACGTGGTAATCATTCAAGTCAAAGGCAAAGGTTGCTTTCTTGGCGTGATGGTGAGGCCATTAATGCCCGATAGGATTAGTCAAGCGTTGGTTGTGTCTATACAATACCAGAGGAAATTGGGGAAGGTCGTGACCACGTCGTATAAGCAAAGGTGTTGCTAGACTTTTTGCTAAAACCTTGTCTTTAATGGTCACCTACTGATTTCTTTTAGTGAGCGAAATGGATTTTCGCAGCCACACCCCGGATTAGCGCACCTCGCTCAGGTAAGAACGTAGAAACCCCTATAGGACCTAAATAAATACACATAGCAATCGCAAGCCATAACACTCTTCTGTATGTTTTGCTGTCACATAGACTTTGAATGAGCATTTCCTGGCGATTAACAATCACAGCATAAACAATGATAGAGAACCATAGGTTAAAATGAATGGCTGCTGTCCAGCGGAAAAAGTCAACACCCAGGGCATATAATGGAGTTGCTGACAGGCAGGAGAGGGGTAACAGCCAATGCCAGCGACGAACGATTATTGTACGAAACAGTGATAAGCTTATCCAAGAAAATGGTAGTAACATTATTACAATGGCTGCGATGTTGTCCGCTCGACCGGCTAATTTTGATAGGGTTGTTTGAGCCCCGCTTGCTATTTCGTTTAGGTAGACTTGCATCGCGTCTTCGGATGGTGTGAACCCTTGCGCAGTTTCTGAAACTGACTCAAAAAAGAGTGGGTATTGCTTTAAAGGGATACCTCCATAAAGTAATACGGCGATGAGAGAGGCGAAATACAAAGCACCGCCTAGAAGCAGGGGAGTGAAGCTTTTCTTATTGTGATGTGTGTAAATGCCCCAGACTACAAATAGCGTAGGTGCGCACATGAATAGAGTTGCTTCATGAATAAGCGGCAATAACGGGGCAATAATGATTCCGTGCCATTGTATGCCTGTTTGCGTAAGAAAACCTGCGATGATAAGTCCGCAAAGTAACCAATTCAGCGTGTCATATCGCCCTAAATCGTGAAAAAATTGTTGAAAAGCAAATGGGGCTAGTAAGGAAGCCGCAAAAAATAGAGTCGGTGTGGTTATCCTATATCTTTCCGATGAGGGAGCCTTTGCTGCGGGAAAACAGGTTTCAGATAAAAGTCGCGTTATTAGGGCCAATAGGGAAAATAGAATGGCGTAAGTGATCAAGGTGATTAGAGGGATGCTAACTTCCAGGGTGGCAGGTAATAGCCAGTTGATGATTTCCCCAGGTAGGCCACGCTTAACAAAACTGAAATCATAATTCACCAACCAGCCCGTAGCTCTCCAGTCATTAATGGGCCGGTATAAACCAATACTAATCCAAATAAACGCTAACACACTCAACCCGTAGAGTTCTAATCTATTTTTACTTTGAGCGTTAGGATGCCTGGCAGAAGGTTGAGAAATGGCTTTCATATTAATCGCCTGAGCACGTGCTACACAACGCAGTAACTCTGCTTTGATTGGTCAAAGTGCGACATGCTAGCAAACCACATGAAGAATAACCATGACAGACTTAAAAAACGGATGATCTATAAATGAAGCAATCCATATTTTTCTGTTAAGGAAGCTTTTATTTCATAATTTGTGTGTACTTATTAATACAATTCCGCCTGTAGCCTGCATGGTGACCAGTAAGGCGCATGGTAAGAAAATATGGTTGAGTGTGAGCGCATGCTTGGCAAGCGGCTTTAGTTAGAGTGGGTTTTGCAGGTTGTTAGGATGAAACAATTACGGATAGGCTTGTATTTCAAGCCGTTAGAGAATACCAATTGACAGCGTTCTGAGATACAATTGGCCCGCTTTGCTTGGCTGCTATAGGGCTGCCAAGTCTAGTGAACTGCATCGCACTGTAAATATGCACGGTGCTGATGATAAGAAGCAGCCATTCAGGGCTGTTCGATGAATGCATATTCTTAGGAGATTAAACATGCTGTCTACAGCTAAGAAAGCCGAGATCGTAAAAGATTTCCAACGTGGTAATGATGATACTGGTTCACCTGAAGTTCAGGTAGCCCTTCTGACTTACAACATCAACAGCTTGCAAGTGCATTTCCAGGCGAACAAAAAAGACCACCACTCTCGTCGTGGTTTGATTCGTATGGTAAACCAGCGTCGTAAGCTTCTTGACTACCTCAAGAAGAAAGACGCTAGCCGTTACACTCAGCTGATTGAGCGTTTAGGTCTGCGTCGCTAAGATCTAGAATAAGCCCCCATCATGGGGGCTTATTTTTTGGGTAGCCAATGCTCAAAGTTGGCACCCAAAATGAACATTTACATGTCGGTGCCCCACCATCTTGCGTTTTTTGTCTCGATGCTTCTAACCATTTGTCTTTACCGTTGGCGCTTAGAAAGGGCCAATGCTTAGAAGTTATCGGCAGGCATGCAGGTTTCAATGGGCGCTGAAACTAATATTGAACATGGAGGCTTCATGCTCAACCCGATCGTAAAATCTTTTGAATACGGTGGCCGTACAGTCACTATTGAAACGTCTCGTATAGCGCGTCAAGCTGATGGTGCAGTACTGGTTTCAACGGGAAAGACGCAAGTGCTTTGTACCGTGGTTGCTTCGAAAAAAGCACAACCAGGTCAAAATTTTTTCCCGTTGTCAGTGCATTACCAGGAGCGTGCTTACGCGGCCGGTAAAATCCCCGGTGGCTACATTAAGCGTGAAGGACGTCCTTCAGAAAAAGAGACCCTGACGTCCCGTTTGATTGACCGTCCTATTCGCCCTCTTTTTCCCAATGGCTTTGTGAACGAAGTTCAGGTCATTTGTACGGTCATGTCTGCTGATAACAATGAAGATCCAGATATCGCTGCGATGATTGGTACTTCAGCGGCTCTAGCGATTTCAGGTGTTCCATTTAATGGCCCTATTGGTGCGGCTCGCGTAGGTTTAGATGAAGAACAAGGTTTCGTATTAAACCCAACTTATGAACAACAAAAAACATCATTGCTAGACATGGTGGTCGCGGGCACAAAAGACGCAGTCCTTATGGTTGAATCTGAGGCGCAAGAGCTGACCGAAGATGAGATGTTGGGTGCTGTTTTGTTCGCGCATCAAGAAATGCAAACCGTGATTCAAGCGATTAATGCTTTGGTCGCAGAAAAAGGCGTTCAGGTTTGGGATTGGCAAGCTCCTCAAATTAATGGGCCTTTGTATCAAGCGGTCAAAGAAGTGGCTCATGGCCAGCTTTCTGAAGCCTATCAAATTGCAGAAAAACTCGAACGATACAGCCGCATTGATACCGTTAAAGAGCAAACCCTGGCAGCCTTGGCCGGTGAAGAAGAAGGCAAAGCCAGTGCGGAAGAAGTGTCAGAGCTTTTCTCTAAATTACAAAAAGAGGTCGTTCGCGAGCGCATTCTGAGTGGGCAGCCACGCATTGATGGCCGCGACAATCAAACAGTACGCGGTTTGGATGTGCAAACGGGCATCATTCACAGAGCTCACGGATCTGCGCTTTTTACTCGCGGTGAGACTCAGACTATTGCAACCTGTACGCTGGGCAGCAGCCGTGATCAGCAAGATATCGATACCCTCCATGGCGGTATCAAAGAAAGCTTCATGCTGCACTACAACTTCCCTCCTTATTCAGTAGGTGAGTGTGGGCGTATGGGAGCGGTTGGTCGTCGTGAAGTGGGACATGGACGTTTAGCGCGTCGTGGTGTTCAAGCTGTTTTGCCAACAGCAGAAGAATTCCCTTACACCATTCGTGTGGTTTCAGAGATCACAGAGTCTAACGGTTCATCTTCAATGGCTTCTGTCTGCGGTGCATCATTGGCAATGATGGATGCGGGCGTACCTTTGCTTGCGCCTGTTGCGGGTATTGCGATGGGTCTGATTAAAGAAGATGATCGTTTCGCAGTTATCACCGATATCTTGGGTGATGAAGACCACCTTGGTGATATGGACTTTAAAGTAGCGGGTACTTCAGAAGGTATTACTGCCCTGCAAATGGACATTAAAATCGAAGGCATTAACGAAGAAATCATGGAGATTGCATTAAAGCAAGCTCAAGATGCACGCCTTCACATTTTGGATGCCATGAATGCTGTGGCGGCTACTCACAAAGCAGAATTGGCTGAGCACGCCCCTCGTATTACGATGGTGAAAATCGATCCTGAGAAAATCTCTGAGCTTATTGGTAAAGGTGGTGCCACTATCCGCGGTATTACCGAAGAAACCGGAGTTGAGATCGATATTCAGGACAACGGCGAAGTGAAAATTTTTGCTTCTGATGGTGTTGCTGCGAGCCGTGCGCGTCACTTGGTTGAATCCATCACCTCTGATGCGGAGGTGGGCAAAGTTTACGAAGGCAAGGTTGTTCGAATCGTCGACTTTGGGGCTTTTGTCTCCATCATGCCAGGTAAAGAAGGCTTGTTGCATATTTCACAAATCAGTGGCCAGCGCATTAATGCTGTAACGGATGTCTTGAAAGAAAATCAGGTGCTGAATGTAAAAGTACTGGATGTGGATAACCGTGGCCGCATTAAGCTGTCAATGAAAAATATTGAGCAGCCAGCATAAAGCAAAAGTGGTTGTTTTGTAGCATGCTTAAAAGCCCTCATGTTGAGGGCTTTTTTATTTTCTATTAGGTATATTGCCCGCGAGTACATTGAAAGCATGGCTATTTATCTTCTGTCTTTACTTCGAATGCAGAGGTTGGCGGATGCGAGGTTTAATTGAGCTTTTATCGCTGATCAGTGATGGCCAGTACCATTCTGGCGAATCGCTGGGCCAACATTTAAATATATCGCGAGCCAGTATTTGGAAGCGAATACAGGTTCTGCAATCGATGGGTTTCGAAATTTATTCAATTCGGGGGAAGGGGTACCGACTTGTGGACGCGATTGAGTTGTTGGATAAACAAAAGATTCTCTCCAATATAGGTTCGACAGAAACGCTTGCTTCTTTAGAAGTATTGTCGGAAATCGATTCAACTAATGCTTATATGTTGAGTAAAGCTGGGCAAATCAGTACGCCAGCTGCTTGTTTGTCAGAATCGCAAACCGCAGGCCGGGGTCGTAGAGGCAAGCCTTGGGTGAGCCCTTTTGGGAGCAATATTTACTTATCCTTGCTTTGGACCGCTCACGGCGGATTGCAATCGCTTGATGGATTAAGTTTGATGATTGGTGTCTCGATCGCGAAAACCTTGTCGGGCTTAGAGTGTCCCGATGTCCAATTAAAATGGCCGAATGATATTTATGCCAATAAAAAGAAATTGGGCGGTGTATTGGTTGAGCTCACAGGCAATTGGATGGACCAAGCGCATGTGGTCATTGGTATTGGGTTAAACCAGCGAATTACTCAAGAGCAGCGCCAACACATTGAGCAACCCATCGTCGATTTGGCTGAGCTGGGCTGGAGTGGTTCACGTAATGAACTGGCCGGTAAATTAATTAACCAATTGTTGTTGGATCTTCGTGCTTTTGAAGAAAAGGGCTTTTCCATGTTTCAGGATGATTGGAATGCCAGAAATGTGTATGAAGGCTGCTCTGTCGAAGTACTTCAACCTAGAAGCCGGCTGTTGGGTGAATGCCAGGGCGTCAATGAGCGCGGTGAGCTTTTGTTAAAAACCGAGCAAGGCATATTGAAAGTACACAGTGGCGAGCTCTCTTTGCGTCCTATTTCAAGGGAAGTTTAAATCATGTCCATGATTTTAGAATTGGATGCTGGGAATACATGTCTAAAATGGCGAATTAAAAGCTCTGATCAGATGAGCCTTAAATCCGGTGTCGGTTTTAAAACACTATCGAAAAATAATTTAGAAACAATCACGGAGTGCAGGCTTGCGGTGGTGGGGAGCCACTCCAACCCAGAATTGCAATCAGTGCTTAGTGGCTTGCGTGATCAATGTAAAATCATCGAAGCAAAAACCTTATCGAATTGGCGCGGTCTTGTGAATAGTTATTCCGACCCAAACAGGATGGGGGTTGATCGGTGGCTGGCTATGATGGGCGCTTGGTCGGCAGAACAGGGCACGCACTTAATTATTGATTCGGGGACAGCCTTTAAAGCCGATATCATTGATCAATCAGGGATGCATTTAGGTGGGTATATTTTACCCAGTCAAGATATGCAGCGTGATGCCTTGTTAAAAAAAACGGATAAAGTGATTTATCAAAAAGAAAATGCAGCTCAGTTTCAGATAGCTCCAGGTCAGTCCACAGAAGCCTGTATTGATAATGGTATCAATTTAAGTCAACTTGCCTTTGCTGAATATCTAATAGCCACTCATTCTGCAAGCCGGCTTTGGTTAACGGGTGGAAATGTGCGCTGGTTAGCCGAACAGCTGAACCGTGTTAATGCCGTAACTTCTGATTTGGTTCTTGATGGATTGTCTGCCTATTGTAATAAATGCGACGATCTTTGTGATTAAAATGCATTATTGGCAAAAATAACCTCTTTACAGCATAGAATTTTTAAGGTCACACCGTTAATCTTGCACAAGCTGAATAAATGCGGAATGCATCATGCGCTTGGTTTGTCTTTTTCTACTTTTTGTTAATGCCGGCTATGGGGTTTGGAACGCAGTGTATGTGCAAGCATCACCGCGCGAACAAGCCACAATGGTCGCGCCTACGCTTGCTAAGCAAAACCCTTCCGGTGGAAAGCCCTTGGTTTTGGTGGAAGAGGTGAGTGATGGTCCCTCAAGTCGGTCTAATAAACAAAAAACAGAAGTGGCTTTGCCTAGAGTAGAAACCCCAGCCAAACCTTCTGTTAATCCAATAGAAAGCCCATTGGTTGCAACCATTCAATCATCTGAACAGCGAGAAGAAAAAAGGGATGCTCAGGCTTCTGTCGCTCTAGAAAAAAGAGAAGCAAGTCATTCGAAACCCTTTGTGTGCTGGGCAGCAGGCCCGTTGTTGCAGCCTTCAGATGCGGACCATTTTGAAAAGAGAGCAAAAGCACTTGCCTCGCAGGTGCATACGGAAACATTGAATGTGAAAACAGGTGAAGAGTTTTGGGTATACTTGAAACCTTTGGCCTCTCACAAGGCTGCACTTCGTAAACTTCGAGAGCTTCAATCACAAAAAATAGATAGCTTTATTGTGACCCGTGGCGACTTTAAAAATGCAATCTCTTTGGGTCTGTTCAGTAAAATGGAGTCGGCTGAAAGACACAAAGCCACCCTTGCCAAAAAAGGATTGGAAGCACAGATAGAAGTGCGTGATCGCACTCGTAGAGAGTTTTGGGTGCAATTTCACTTGAAGGATAAATTAGAGTCCCCTATCAAACAAAAGTTAAAGGGGGAGCTTGATGCGATTGAATGGCATCAGGTGAACTGCGATAAGCAATTAACAGCAGACTTGTAGCGGTTGCGTTAAAGGTTTGATTTGGATTTATAAAGCTTTAAATTTTGGCTCTGTCTCGGTTCCTGCCCCGCCTGGTTGTATTGACTCAATCTTGACACCTTAAATGAGCGCTGTAGAATGCGCCAGCTTGCTAACGGAAGCTCCACATGTTTTCAAGGAGTGCTGATTGGCAGTATGTGCATTAAACAACGAGAGAAATTTTTCTTGTGGTTCGGCTAAGTCCGTAATTTTTAAAGAAAAGTTCTTGACAATATTTTTTAAGTTGTTAATAATGCGCAGCACAATTTGGTGGGGTTCCCGAGTGGCCAAAGGGATCAGACTGTAAATCTGACGCGAAAGCTTCGCTGGTTCGAATCCAGCCCCCACCACCACTCAAGTTTGCAAGTCTTGCAAAATAGAGTGAATGCGGGTGTAGTTCAATGGTAGAACCTCAGCCTTCCAAGCTGATGATGCGGGTTCGATTCCCGCCACCCGCTCCAATCGAGATAATCCTCCGATAGTTGTCATCTGCTGATATAGCTCAGGCGGTAGAGCGCATCCTTGGTAAGGATGAGGTCCCCAGTTCGACTCTGGGTATCAGCACCATGTTTTCACTTCGCCAGTCTTTGTTGTAAGCCTCCTCAGCTTTCGGTCGAGTTGTTCCTGTTTGGTTCGTGTGGTGCTCCAATGTCTTGCTGGGCTTGGCCGCCAGGCTCTTTTGTTGGCTAGTAATTAAGCGCTTTGTTTTTATTTGAGCTTAATGAGCGCAATTCAGAGTCGGTATAAAAAATCATAGAAGAATCAAAAGCATGGGGCTTGCTTTTCGGCATTATTACAGTTATAGTGCGCGTCCCGTTTGAGGCAAATATAAGCATGGACACGCTTGTTGGTTAAAGTGCTTAAAAAACAGTGCCTTAAGTGCATGCGGTTGGGTAGCCTATACTCCTCCGCTCGGTGGCTCAATAATGAGCTAGCCAAGAAGCTCTGCTCAAAAGGAATAGGCCAGTAGTTCAATTGGTAGAGCACCGGTCTCCAAAACCGGCTGTTGGGGGTTCGAGTCCCTCCTGGCCTGCCAAGAATTCTCGGAAAGTGGCGGCATGTCTGCCACTTTTTGCTATGGGAAATGCAAATATGAGTACCGAAACCGAAGCTAAGTCACCTTTGAATACAGTTAAGTGGTTGGTGGCGATCGCCTTTGCAGCTGTGGCTGTGGTTGGTAACCATTGGTTTTCTGATATTGGCCTGTTGTACCGTGTTTTAGGTGTGGTTGTAGTGCTCGGTATTGGTGCAGGTGTTGCCCTTACGACTGTCCAAGGCAAAGCCTTTATTCGGCTTTTGCGGGAAGCGGATCGTGAGCGCAGAAAAGTTGTATGGCCAACTAAAGATGAAACACGTCAAACCACGCTGATCGTATTGTTGGTGGTTGCTGTGATGGCAGTTCTGCTTTGGTTGGTGGATACTATGCTCGGCGCCGTTGTTAAATATTTTATCGGATAGGGGAACTCAGATGACCATGCGTTGGTACGTTGTTCATGCCTACTCTGGATATGAAAAGCGAGTGGCCAATTCGCTTAAAGAGCAGATTGAACTAAAAGGCTTGGATGACTACTTTGGCGAAGTGTTAGTGCCAACTGAAGAAGTTATCGAGATGCGCGACGGCAAAAAGCGCAAAAGTGAACGAAAATTCTATCCTGGTTATGTGCTGGTTCAGATGGAGATGAACGACCAGAGCTGGCACATGGTTAGAAATACTCCGCGTGTAATGGGCTTTATTGGTGGTACGGCTGACAAGCCAGCACCTATTACTGATCGCGAAGCAGATGCTATATTGCAACGCCTGAAAGAAGGCGAAGGCAAGCCGACTCAGAAAACTATTTTTGAGCCTGGTGAAATGATACGTGTTATTGACGGTCCATTTGCAGACTTTAATGGCGTAGTTGAAGGCGTTAACTACGAAAAGTCACGTTTGCAAGTTGCTGTTACTATTTTCGGTCGTTCGACACCTGTTGAACTTGAGTTCAGCCAAGTCGAAAAAGTCTAAGTCGCCGTATTCAGAGCCGCTGTTTGCCTTGGTAAGGTGCAGCGGTTTTGTGCTGAAAGCGACTTAATCTGGGGAGCTGAAAAGCGCTACTACCCACAAAAGAGGTACTTATGGCTAAGAAGATTCAAGCTTATATTAAGCTACAAGTTGCGGCTGGTCAGGCAAACCCTAGCCCCCCTGTTGGTCCTGCGTTGGGTCAGCACGGTGTAAATATCATGGAATTCTGTAAAGCGTTTAATGCGGCTACACAGAAGATGGAACAGGGTATGCCTATCCCTGTGGTCATCACTGTATACAGTGACCGTAGCTTTACCTTTGAGACCAAGACGCCGCCTGCGTCTATCTTGCTAAAAAAAGCAGCAGGTCTTAAGAGTGGTTCTGCTCGTCCAAACACTGAAAAAGTGGGTAAAGTGACGCGCGCTCAACTTCAAGAAATCGCTCAGACTAAAGAGCCAGATTTAACGGCTGCCGATATGGAAGCTGCTATCCGCACAATCGCTGGTAGTGCGCGTAGTATGGGTCTTGAGGTGGAGGACTAATCATGGCCAAGTTATCAAAGCGCGTTAAAGCGATCCGTGAAAAAGTAGAAAGCACTAAAGCATACAATGTAGAAGAAGCGGTAAGTCTTCTTAAAGAGCTTTCTAGCGTTAAGTTTCGTGAGTCTGTCGATGTAGCCGTTAATCTAGGCATCGACGCTCGTAAATCTGATCAAAACGTACGTAGCTCTACTGTACTGCCAAACGGTACTGGTAAAGACGTTCGTGTTGCTGTTTTCACCCAAGGTGCTAATGCCGACGCTGCTAAAGAAGCCGGCGCTGACGTTGTGGGTATGGAAGACTTGGCAGAAACCATCAAAGGTGGTGATCTGAACTTTGACGTTGTTATTGCTTCTCCTGACGCTATGCGCGTTGTGGGTCAGCTAGGTCAAGTTCTTGGTCCTCGCGGTCTAATGCCAAACCCTAAAGTGGGTACTGTGACTCCTGATGTTGCTACTGCTGTTAAAAATGCAAAAGCCGGTCAGGTACGTTACCGCAACGACAAAAACGGTATTATCCATTGTACTTTGGGTAAAGTGGATTTTGAGCCAACTGCAATTCAAGAAAACTTGGTTGCATTGATGGCTGATCTGAAAAAAGCCAAGCCAGCATCTGCAAAAGGCGCTTACTTCAAGAAAGTAACCCTTTCAACGACGATGGGGCCTGGTTTGGTAATTGATCACAACGCTCTGGACGTTTAATTCAGAGTCGTGAACTTTGGGGTCATCTTTTGATGGCCATCAAAGACCGTAGGTGTCAGACAAAAAAGCTGACTTAATATCCTGCGCAGATGGTTGACCCTTGGGAATTTCCCTAAGTGAGTCGCCGATTCAAGCCACAAGTAATCGAGACACTTGTGGTGTTTATTATTGTCTCAGTCGGGAGTAGAACCTGTGGCTTTAAATCTCGAAGACAAAAAAGCGGTTGTCGCTGAGGTCAACGAGGTGGCCAGTGCTGCTCTGTCTTTGGTAATCGCTGACTCTCGCGGTGTAGCTGTTGATGATATGACAGCACTTCGTAAGCTAGCTCGCGAAAACAAAGTTTACCTACGTGTCGTACGTAATACTTTGGCAAAGCGCGCAGTGGAAGGCACCGAGTTTGAGTGCGTGAAAGATGCACTAGTTGGCCCAAGCATTTTTGGTTTCTCTATGGAGGATCCAGGTGCAGCGGCTCGCATCTTCAAAGACTTCGCCAAAGAAAATGGCGAATTTGAGGTAAAAGCACTGTCCGTGGGCGGAGAGCTCATGGGTGCAGAGCAAATCGATCGTTTGGCGAAACTGCCAACGCGCGATCAAGCTCTAGCATCTTTGATGAGCGTCATGATCGGCCCTGTGACCAAGTTGGCTCGCACACTAAACGAAGTACCTTCAAAGGTAACTCGTGCAGTTGCTGCGGTGCGCGACAAGAAGAAAGAAAAAGCTGCTTGATCCTAGATCAGGCTGCTTAGAAGTACATACGACTTACTGGAGAGACCCATCATGGCTCTGACTAAAGAAGATATCTTGAATGCCATCGCTGAAATGTCTGTAATGGACGTTGTTGAGTTGGTTGAAGCAATGGAAGAAAAGTTCGGTGTTTCTGCCGCTGCTGCTGTTGCTGTTGCTCCTGCTGCTGGTGGCGATGCTGCTGCTGCTGAAGAGCAAACTGAATTTGACGTAGTTCTTGCATCTGCTGGTGACAAGAAGGTTAACGTGATTAAAGCAGTTCGCGAAGCGACTGGCCTTGGCTTGAAAGAAGCTAAAGCAATGGTTGACGGCGCGCCTGCGACTGTTAAAGAAGCTGCGTCTAAAGAAGAAGCTGAAGAGCTTAAGAAGAAGCTTGAGGAAGCTGGCGCTAAGGTTGAGCTCAAGTAATTTGACTCTGCCAGTTTGCAAGACTTCATCGCAAGCACTAGATTTATTAGCTGCTTCGACGGCTGGTGGACGTCTGTCCGCCGGCCTTTTTCCGTTCTGAACTCGTCATTCGTCGGCGCTAAAGTGGCCCGAAAGATGATCAGAGTGGCCTGGGATGATGCTTCCCTGAGGTAACAGGTCTTAAATCGAAGATCTATTTCGTGAACAGCTGGGGACTGCTGATGGCTTACTCCTATACAGAGAAAAAACGCATCCGTAAGGATTTTGGCAAGCTGCCAAGAGTCATGGATGTGCCATATTTGTTGGCAATACAACTAGACTCTTATCGCAGATTCTTGCAACAAGAGGCGAAACCCGACACGCGGGACGATATTGGATTGCATGCCGCATTCAAGTCAGTCTTCCCGATCGTCAGTTTTTCGGGGAACGCTGCCCTAGAATACGTGAGCTACCGGCTTACAGCCCCTGCATTTGATGTCAAAGAATGTATGCTGCGTGGTGCTACTTATTCCGCTCCATTGCGAGTGAAAGTACGTCTTATCATTTATGATAAAGACTCTGCAAGCAAAGCAATTAAAGACATTAAAGAACAAGAAGTTTACATGGGTGAAATACCACTCATGACAGACAACGGTACCTTCGTAGTTAACGGTACTGAGCGTGTGATTGTTTCCCAGCTGCATCGCTCGCCAGGTGTTTTCTTCGATCATGACCGTGGAAAAACCCACTCATCGGGTAAATACCTCTACTCAGCACGCGTGATTCCTTATCGTGGATCTTGGTTGGATTTTGAATTTGATCCAAAAGATTTGGTTTACGTTCGTATCGACCGTCGTCGTAAATTGCCTGCAACCATATTGTTGCGTGCGCTTGAACTGTCGAATGAAGAGATCCTTCAAACTTTCTTTGAGACCAGCAAGTTCTTCTTGCAAGGCGAAAATTTGACGCTTGAATTAATACCAGAGCGTCTGCGTGGTGAAACCGCCAGTTTTGACATCAAAGATAACGAAGGAAACCTAATTGTCGAAGAAAGCCGCCGTATTACTGCGCGCCACATTCGACAAATGCAGAGTATTGGTCTGACCGAATTAATTGTTCCAACTGAATATATTTTCGGAAAAGTTCTGGCGCGTGATATTGTCGATGAAAATACAGGCGAGGTTGTGGCTGAATGTAATACGCCGATTACGCCTGAATTGCATGAAAAGCTGCTCACCGCTGGTGTGAATGAAGTTGAAACCATTTATACCAATGATCTGGACTGTGGCCCATTCGTTTCCGATACACTTAGAACCGATCCAACGCGTACGCGTTTAGAAGCCTTGGTGGAAATTTACCGCATGATGCGTCCAGGGGAACCCCCAACACGCGAAGCGGCAGAGGCTCTATTTGAGAACCTCTTCTTCACCGAAGAACGCTATGATCTTTCCGCCGTTGGACGTATGAAATTTAACCGTCGCCTAGGTCGTGAGATTGAGGAAGGTTCAGGCATCTTGTCAAAAGAAGACATCATCGATGTGCTGAAAACCTTGATCGATATTCGTAATGGTAAAGGCGATGTAGACGACATCGATCACCTTGGTAACCGCCGTATTCGTTCAGTCGGTGAAATGACTGAAAACCAATTCCGTGTTGGTTTGGTGCGTGTAGAGCGTGCGGTGCGTGAACGTCTGTCGATGGCTGAAAGCGAAGGCTTGATGCCGCAAGACTTAATTAATGCGAAACCTGTTGCAGCTGCAATCAAAGAATACTTTGGTTCAAGCCAGTTGTCTCAGTTTATGGATCAAAACAACCCGTTGTCAGAAGTAACGCACAAACGTCGTATTTCTGCCTTGGGTCCTGGCGGTTTGACGCGTGAGCGTGCAGGCTTTGAGGTGCGTGACGTACACCCAACGCACTACGGTCGTGTATGTCCGATTGAAACGCCTGAAGGTCCAAACATTGGTCTGATTAACTCGCTATCGACTTACGCGCGTACAAACCGTTTTGGCTTCTTAGAGAGCCCGTACCGTAAAGTCGTAGACGGTGTTGTGACCAATGAATTTATTTACGTGTCTGCGATTGAAGAAGGCCAGTACGTGATTGCACAGGCATCAGCACCCGTGGATGCTGAAGGCCGCTTGCAAGGCGAACTGATCAACGTGCGTCATCGTAACGAATTCACCTTGATGCCACCTGAAAAAGTCACCCTGATGGACGTTTCTCCGCAGCAGGTTGTATCTGTGGCAGCGTCGTTGATTCCATTCCTGGAACACGACGATGCAAACCGTGCATTGATGGGATCGAACATGCAACGTCAGGCCGTTCCGACCCTGATAGCGGATAAACCGCTTGTTGGTACTGGTATGGAACGCAACGTTGCACGTGATTCTGGCGTCTGTGTGGTTGCGAAACGTGGCGGTGAGATTGAATCCGTTGACGCGGGTCGTATCGTGGTACGTGTGCGTGATGAAGAATTGACGGCCGGTGAAGCCGGGGTCGATATCTACAACTTGACCAAGTACATCCGTTCGAATCAAAACACCTGTATTAACCAAATGCCTTTGGTGAGTGTGGGTGATCAGATAAACCGTAGCGATATTTTGGCGGATGGCCCTTCCACCGATATGGGTGAGTTGGCGTTAGGTCAGAATATGCGTATCGCATTCATGCCTTGGAACGGTTACAACTTTGAGGACTCCATCCTGATTTCTGAGCGCGTTGCTCAAGAAGATCGTTTTACGACGATTCACATTCAGGAGCTGACCTGTGTAGCACGTGATACCAAGCTTGGGCCTGAGGAAATCTCTGCGGATATCCCGAACGTGGGTGAAGCGGCTCTGAACAAACTGGATGAGTCCGGTATCGTTTACATCGGTGCAGAAGTTAAACCTGGCGATATTCTTGTGGGTAAAGTGACGCCTAAGGGTGAAACGCAATTAACCCCAGAAGAGAAACTGTTGCGTGCAATCTTCGGTGAAAAAGCCTCTGACGTAAAAGACACTTCTTTGCGTGTTAAAACCGGCATGACGGGCACTGTGATTGACGTTCAGGTCTTTACCCGTGATGGCGTTGAGAAAGATCAACGTGCTCTCGACATCGAACAAATGCAACTCAATCAAGTTCGTAAAGACTTGAATGATGAGTACCGTATTGTCGAAGAAGCCACTTATGAGCGTCTGCATCGTGCTTTGATGAATCAGCCGGTCGCAGCAGCACCTGGCCTGAAAAAAGGTGACTTGATCACTGAAGAGTATCTGAGCAGCGTTGATCGTGATAAGTGGTTCCGTCTACGTATGCAAGACGAAGCACTGGCTGAGCAGCTCGAGAAAGCAGAAGAAGGCTTGAAAGAGCGCCGTGAAGAACTGGATGCGAAGTTTGAAGACAAGCGTCGTAAATTGCAGTCTGGCGATGATCTCGCACCGGGTGTTCTGAAAATTGTTAAAGTTTACTTGGCAATCAAGCGGAAGCTACAGCCTGGTGACAAGATGGCAGGTCGTCACGGTAACAAAGGTGTGATCTCAGCAATTATGCCTGTGGAAGACATGCCGTACGATGAAACCGGTGAGCCCGTTGACATCGTCTTGAACCCGCTGGGTGTACCTTCACGGATGAACGTTGGACAGATTCTTGAGACCCACTTAGGCCTTGCGGCAAAAGGGTTGGGTAACAAAATCAACGCCATGATCGAGCAGCAGCGCGAAGTGGCAGAAGTCCGTAAGTTCCTTGATCAGGTGTACAACGGCACGGGTAAATTGAAAACCGATTTGGATGATCTCAGTGATGCTGAGGTGGTCGAATTGGCTCAAAACCTTCGTGGCGGTGTGCCCATCGCAACGCCTGTATTCGACGGTGCTAAAGAGTTCGAAATTAAACAATTGCTACGTCTGGCTGATTTGCCGGATTCTGGCCAAATGACCCTCATTGATGGACGTACAGGCGAAGCCTTCGATCGTCCAGTGACCGTGGGTTACATGTACATGCTGAAGCTGAACCACTTAGTAGACGACAAGATGCATGCGCGTTCTACGGGTTCATACAGCCTTGTTACCCAGCAGCCGTTGGGTGGTAAAGCTCAATTTGGTGGTCAGCGCTTTGGTGAGATGGAAGTGTGGGCGCTCGAAGCTTACGGTGCCGCTTACACGCTCCAAGAAATGCTCACCGTCAAGTCCGATGACGTGGCCGGCCGTACCAAGATGTACAAAAACATCGTGGATGGTAACCACCGGATGGAGCCTGGAATGCCTGAGTCCTTTAACGTATTGATTAAAGAGATTCGCGCTCTAGGTATCGACATTGAGTTGGAGCACGAGTAAGCGAGACCAGCGCGCCTGGGTTGACCCAGGCGCCATCTAAGGCTTAGGAGCAGATCGCCGATGAAAGATTTGTTAAATCTCATCAGAAAAGAGAATCAATCCGAAGAGTTCGATGCGATTCGTATCGGCTTGGCCTCGCCCGACATGATGCGTGCTTGGTCATACGGAGAGGTTAAAAAGCCAGAAACCATTAACTATCGGACGTTTAAACCCGAGCGTGATGGTCTTTTCTGTGCCCGAATTTTCGGACCTATTAAAGATTACGAGTGCTTGTGTGGAAAATACAAGCGCCTAAAACACCGCGGAGTGATTTGTGAGAAGTGTGGCGTTGAAGTAACGCTTGCCAAGGTTCGTCGTGAGCGTATGGGCCATATTGAACTGGCTTCTCCTGTTGCACATATCTGGTTCCTGAAATCATTGCCATCTCGTATTGGCTTGATGCTGGATATGACTCTGCGTGATATTGAACGTATTTTGTACTACGAAAGCTTTGTGGTGATCGATCCAGGTATGACAACGTTGGATCGTTACCAGCTGCTGAATGATGAGCAGTACTACGAAGCGATAGAAGAGTTTGGTGATGACTTTGATGCGAGAATGGGTGCCGAAGCAATTCAAAACCTGTTGAAGCAGATTGATCTTGAAGAAGAAATTAAGATCATTCGTGAAGACATTCCGCAAACGAACTCTGAAACGAAGCTGAAGAAGCTCACGAAGCGTTTGAAGTTGCTAGAAGCCTTCCATAAATCAGGTAACCACCCTGAGTGGATGATTCTGGATGTATTGCCGGTTCTTCCGCCCGATTTGCGTCCATTGGTACCTCTTGATGGCGGCCGTTTCGCGACTTCTGATTTGAACGATCTTTATCGTCGAGTCATCAACCGTAACAACCGTCTTAAGCGTCTATTGGAGCTGAATGCACCGGACATCATCGTACGTAACGAAAAACGTATGTTGCAAGAGTCTGTTGATGCGCTGCTTGATAACGGACGTCGTGGTCGTGCGATCACCGGTTCTAACAAGCGCCCTCTGAAATCTTTGGCTGACATGATCAAAGGTAAGCAAGGTCGTTTCCGTCAGAACCTGCTTGGTAAGCGTGTGGATTACTCCGGTCGTTCTGTGATCGTGGTCGGTCCTCAGTTACGCCTACATCAGTGTGGTCTTCCAAAGAAAATGGCTTTGGAACTGTTCAAACCGTTCATCTTCCACAAGCTTGAGACGCGCGGTTTAGCGACCACGATCAAAGCTGCGAAGAAAATGGTTGAGCGTGAAACCGCTGAAGTATGGGACATCTTGGCAGAAGTCATTCGCGAACACCCCGTTCTTCTTAACCGTGCTCCGACCCTTCACCGTTTGGGTATTCAAGCATTTGAGCCGGTCTTGATTGAAGGTAAAGCGATTCAGCTACACCCGCTCGTCTGTGCGGCCTATAACGCCGACTTTGACGGTGACCAAATGGCGGTTCACGTACCTCTAACACTGGAAGCTCAGTTGGAGTCGCGTGCGTTGATGATGTCAACGAACAACATTCTGGGTCCTGCACACGGTCAGCCGATCATTGTTCCTTCGCAAGACGTTGTTTTGGGCTTGTACTGGATGACGCGTGACCGTATCAATGCGAAAGGCGAAGGCATGTTCTTCTCTGACATTGATGAAGCGGAGCGTGCTTACGGTGCTGGTGGCGTTGATCTTCAAGCGAAAGTTAAAGTTCGTATTACTCAAAAACTATTTGATGAAACGGGCGCAAAACTGATTAAAACTCAGGTTGAAGACACTACTGTTGGTCGTGCGCTGCTGTTCAAAGTATTACCAGCAGGTCTTCCTTTTGAGCTTGTTAACCAAACCATGAAAAAGAAAGCGATTTCGAACCTGATTGACCAGGCGTATCGTTCTTGTGGTTTGAAAGATTCCGTTATCTTTGCGGATCAGTTGATGTACACCGGTTTCCATTACGCAACTAAGTCCGGTACGTCCATTGGTGTCAATGATTTCGAAATCCCTGAAGAAAAAGCAGCCATCATTGGCGACGCTGAATCTCAGGTTAAAGAAATTGAAGCCCAATTTGCTTCAGGTCTTGTGACTCAGGGCGAGAAGTACAACAAGGTTGTCGATATTTGGTCTCGTGCTAACGAACTTGTCGCCAAAGCAATGATGGATAACCTGGGTAAAGACGACGTTGTCGATCGTGAAGGCAACGAAGTTGAGCAGGAATCCTTTAACTCGGTTTACATGATGGCTGACTCAGGAGCGCGTGGTTCTCCTGCCCAGATTCGTCAGTTGGCCGGTATGCGTGGTCTGATGGCTAAGCCGGATGGCTCCATTATTGAGACGCCGATTACCGCGAACTTCCGTGAAGGTCTGTCGGTAATGCAGTACTTCACCTCAACGCACGGTGCGCGTAAAGGTTTGGCCGATACCGCATTGAAAACCGCAAACTCAGGTTACTTGACACGTCGTCTTGTTGACGTTGCTCAGGACTTGGTGATTACCGATGTTGACTGTGGCACTGAGCGCGGCTTGGTGATGACACCGTTGATTGAAGGCGGTGATGTGGTTGTAGGTCTAGGCCAGCGTATTCTTGGTCGTGTGGTTGCGCAAACGGTGATTAAACCAGGCACTGACGACGAAGTGGTCATCGAAGCTGGAACCTTGATTGACGAGAAGTGGGTTGACCGCATTGAAAGCGCAGGTGTGGACGAAGTTATTGTACGTTCTGCCATTGCTTGTGAAGCACGCCATGGTGTTTGTGGTATGTGTTACGGCCGTGATTTGGCACGTGGTCACCTGGTTAACGTCGGTGAAGCGGTGGGTGTTATCGCAGCTCAATCCATTGGTGAGCCTGGTACACAGTTAACGATGCGTACCTTCCACATTGGTGGTGCGGCCTCTCGTGCGACCGCTGTTGACAGCATTCAAGTGAAGAACAAGGGTAGTGTCCGTCTACACAACATGAAGACCGTTGAGAAAGAAAGCGGTGAGTTGGTAGCGGTCTCTCGTTCCGGTTCTGTTGCGATTGCTGATGAGCATGGTCGTGAACGTGAAATGTATAAAGTACCTTACGGTGCTGTATTGAGCGTGAAAGACGGTGCTGGCGTTGAAGCAGGTCAGAAAATCGCTAACTGGGATCCACACACACACCCAATCGTGACCGAAGTGGCGGGGCGTATTGAGTTCGTGGGTATGGATGAGAACATTACCATTAAGCGTACGACAGATGAATTGACTGGCTTGTCGATTATTGAAGTAATCGATCCTAAAGATCGTCCATCTTCAGGTCGTGATATCCGCCCAATGGTGAAGCTGGTTGATGCCAATGGCGAAGAAGTGATGATGCCAGGTACAAATATGCCTGCTCAGTACATGTTGCCGCCAAATGCGCTTGTTAACCAAGAAAACGGTGCGGTCGTTAAAGTCGGCGACGTCATTGCTAAGATCCCACAAGAGACCTCAGGTAACAAAGATATTACCGGTGGTCTACCTAGGGTTGCTGACCTCTTTGAAGCGCGTAAGCCAAAAGAGTCTGCGATTCTGGCTGAGATCTCGGGAACCGTTAGCTTTGGTAAAGAAACCAAGGGTAAGAAACGCTTGGTGATCACACCTACAGACGGCAGCGATGGATACGAAGAACTGATTCCGAAATGGCGTCATCTCAACGTGTTCGAAGGCGAACAGGTTGAAAAAGGTGAAGTGATTTCCGATGGTCCTTTGAATCCTCATGATATTCTGCGTTTGTTGGGTATCGGTGAGCTGACGAAGTACATCACGAACGAGATTCAAGAAGTTTATCGTCTGCAAGGTGTGGACATTAACGATAAGCACATCGAAGTCATCGTACGTCAGATGTTGCGTAAGATTGAAATTACAGACCCAGGTGATACCACCCTGATCCAAGGTGACCAGGTTGAATACACCCAGTTCCTAGAAGCGAACGAAAATCTGAAAGATGAAAATGCGATGAATGCGAAAGGACAGCGTGTCCTCTTGGGTATTACCAAGGCATCCTTGGCAACAGAATCCTTCATTTCTGCTGCTTCCTTCCAGGAAACAACACGTGTGTTAACGGAAGGTGCTGTGACCGGTAAGCAAGACTTCTTGCGTGGCTTGAAAGAAAACGTGGTCGTTGGCCGCTTGATTCCAGCCGGAACCGGACTAGCCTACCATAGCGAGCGTAAGCGTAAGCGTCAGCAACGCGCCGCTGAGAAGATGCGTGGTCAAGGGCCTGTTCATACTGTGAGCGCTGACCAAGTGGAAGCTGCTCTTACCGAAGCGCTTAACCGCTAACTTCGTAAGAAAAAGGACATTGGGAGCCCAATTGAGCACCCGATGTCCAAAAAGTGACGCTAACTGTTTGAAATTTCGTCGAAGAAGGCCTCTGGCCGCTTGACGGGGACGCTGGCTAAATTTAGACTTCGGCGTCCTTCTATGTCAGGCCAACGTTCATATTGGGTTGTGTCTGACGTTTAAGTGAAAACCCTGGAGTTTATGAATGGCAACGATTAACCAGTTGGTTCGTAAGCCACGTAAGCGCAAAGTCGCTAAGTCCGACGTACCTGCGCTACAAGCTTGCCCCCAACGTCGCGGTGTTTGTACACGCGTTTACACTACTACCCCTAAGAAGCCTAACTCGGCTCTTCGTAAAGTTTGTCGTGTTCGTTTGACAAACGGCTTCGAAGTAACGTCTTACATTGGTGGTGAAGGTCACAACCTGCAAGAGCACTCTGTCGTATTGATTCGCGGCGGCCGTGTAAAAGACTTGCCAGGTGTGCGTTATCACACAGTGCGCGGTTCTCTTGACTGTGCAGGTGTTAACGATCGTAAGCAAGCACGTTCTAAATACGGTACTAAGCGTCCTAAGGGTTAATAAGTCGTTTGGGCGTATGCCCCAATGCTTTACCTCGATGCTTATAGAAACAAATCCAGTCTTTAGACGATAAGAGTAAGGCTAGGTGCTAGATGCCTAGGTACTCCTGAAGACCTAACATAGGGCTTATCCAATGCCAAGAAGACGCATTGCAGCGAAGCGTGAGATTCTGCCTGATCCTAAGTTCGGCAACATCACGTTGGCAAAATTCATCAACCACGTAATGGTAAGTGGTAAAAAATCCATTGCAGAGCGCATTGTTTATGGTGCTCTAGATAAAATTTCTGAGCGCACGCAAAGCGAAGACGCTCTAGAAATCTTCGAAAAAGCGCTTGAGTCCGTTAAGCCTATGGTTGAGGTTAAATCTCGCCGTGTAGGTGGTGCGACTTATCAGGTACCAGTAGAAGTTCGTCCTTCTCGTCAGATGGCTCTGGCTATGCGCTGGATCGTAGACGCTGCACGTAAGCGTGGTGAGAAGTCCATGCCTCTGCGTTTGGCTGGTGAGTTGATCGACGCAGCTGAGAACAAAGGTTCTGCAGTTAAGAAGCGTGAAGACGTTCACCGTATGGCAGAAGCAAACAAAGCTTTCTCTCACTACCGTTTCTAAAGGTTCGAGGACGAAGTCGTGGCACGTAAAACCCCAATTAATCGTTACCGTAATATCGGTATCTGTGCCCACGTTGACGCTGGTAAAACCACCACCACCGAGCGCGTTTTGTTCTACACCGGTCTTTCTCATAAGATCGGTGAGGTACACGACGGCGCTGCTACGATGGACTGGATGGAACAAGAGCAAGAACGTGGCATCACCATTACATCTGCAGCAACCACCTGTTTCTGGCGTGGTATGCAGGCTCAGTTTGATGAGCACCGCGTAAACATCATCGATACTCCAGGGCACGTAGACTTCACCATTGAGGTGGAACGTTCTCTACGTGTGCTCGATGGTGCCGTTGTGGTTCTGTGTGCATCATCAGGTGTTCAGCCTCAAACTGAGACCGTATGGCGTCAGGCTAACAAATACGAAGTACCTCGCATGGTTTTCGTAAACAAAATGGACCGTGCTGGCGCGAACTTCCAAATGGTTGTTGAGCAGCTGCGTGAGCGTTTGAACGCAAATGCAGTTCCAATGCAATTGCCGATTGGCGCTGAAGACGGTTTCAAAGGTGTTGTTGATCTGGTGAAGATGAAAGCAATCCTTTGGAACGAAGCTGACCAAGGTATGACTTTCGAGTACGGCGATATTCCTGCTGACATGCAAGACGATTGCGAAGTTGCTCGTGAGTATCTGCTTGAAGCCGCTGCTGAAGCGACCGAAGAGCTCATGGAAAAATACCTTGAAGAAGGTGAATTGACCGAAGAAGAGATCAAGCAAGCGATTCGCCAGCGTACCATCGCGAACGAAATCGTTCCGATGATGGCTGGATCTGCATTCAAGAACAAAGGCGTTCAGGCGGTTCTTGATGCGGTGATCGAGTTGATGCCTTCTCCAACAGAAGTTAAGCCGATTGAAGGCCTGTTGGATGATGGAGAGACGAAAGTCACTCGTCCAGCTGATGACAACGAGCCTTTCTCCGCGTTGGCATTTAAGATTGCAACTGACCCGTTCGTTGGTACTTTGACCTTCGTGCGCGTGTACTCTGGTGTCCTGCAATCAGGCGATAGCGTACTGAACTCAGTCAAGATTAAAAAAGAACGTGTTGGTCGTATGGTGCAAATGCACTCGAACAACCGTGAAGAGATCAAAGAAGTGCGTGCGGGTGATATCGCGGCTCTAATTGGTCTTAAAGACGTCACAACAGGTGACACCCTGTGCTCACTTGATGACGTTGTTATTCTTGAGCGTATGGAATTCCCTGAACCCGTTATCTCGGTAGCTGTTGAACCAAAATCAAAAGCTGACCAAGAAAAAATGGGTATTGCGCTAGGTAAGCTAGCTCAAGAAGATCCATCATTCCGCGTTTCTACTGATGAAGAATCAGGCCAAACGATTATTGCGGGTATGGGTGAGCTTCACCTCGATATCCTCGTTGATCGTATGCGTCGTGAGTTCAAAGTAGAAGCGAACATCGGTAAGCCTCAGGTTGCTTATCGTGAGAAAATTACTTCGACTGTTGAGATTGACCACAAGTTTGCGCGTCAGTCTGGTGGTCGCGGTCAATACGGACACGTTGTCGTTCGTTTTGAGCCAGGCGAAGACGGTGCTGAAAAGCTCGAATTCGTCAACGAAATTGTTGGTGGTGTTATTCCGAGAGAATACATCCCAGCGGTTCAAAAAGGTATCGAAGAGCAAATGCAGAATGGTGTCCTAGCAGGTTATCCTCTGCTTGGTCTAAAAGCCACTCTGTTTGACGGTTCTTTCCACGACGTTGACTCCAGTGAAATGGCGTTTAAAATTGCGGCCTCTCAGGCAACTAAAAAGCTGTCTGCACAAGGCAACGCTGCACTACTTGAGCCCATCATGAAGGTTGAGGTGGTAACACCTGAAGACTACATGGGTGACGTTGTTGGCGATTTGAACCGCCGTCGCGGCTTGATCCAAGGTATGGACGACAGCCCATCCGGCAAAGTTGTACGCGCTGAAGTACCATTGGCAGAGATGTTCGGTTACGCAACTGACCTGCGTTCTGCTACTCAAGGTCGCGCAACTTATGCTATGGAGTTCGCGAAATACGCTGAAGCACCGTCCAATATTGCTGAAGCCATTATTAACAAAGCCTAACGGTTAATCATCTGACAATAAGAGGTGAACTGTGTCTAAAGAAGCTTTTACTCGTGACAAGCCGCACGTTAACGTAGGCACAATCGGTCACGTAGACCACGGTAAAACAACACTGACTGCTGCATTGACTCGCGTATGTGCAGAAGTTTGGGGCGGCTCTGCTGTTGCTTTTGACGGTATTGACAATGCTCCTGAAGAGAAAGAGCGTGGTATCACCATCGCAACTTCTCACGTTGAGTACGAGTCTCCAAATCGTCACTACGCTCACGTAGACTGCCCAGGCCACGCTGACTATGTTAAAAACATGATCACGGGTGCTGCGCAGATGGACGGCGCGATTCTAGTATGTGGCGCGACTGACGGCCCTATGCCTCAGACTCGTGAGCACATCCTGCTGTCTCGTCAGGTTGGCGTACCTTACATCGTAGTTTTCTTGAACAAAGCAGACCTTCTTGCTGAAGACTGTGGTGGTCACGGAACTGACGAATACAATGAAATGCTTGAGTTGGTAGAAATGGAGCTTCGTGAGCTTCTGTCTACTTACGAATTCCCAGGCGATGACACTCCAATCATCCCAGGTTCTGCATTGATGGCTCTTAACGGCGAAGATACCAACGAAATGGGTACTTCTGCTGTTAAGAAACTGGTTGAAACTCTTGACACTTACATTCCAGAGCCAGAGCGTGCGATCGACGGTGCATTCATTATGCCTATCGAAGACGTATTCTCAATCCAAGGCCGTGGTACTGTTGTAACGGGTCGTGTTGAGCGCGGTATCATTAAAACTGGTGAAGAAGTTGAAATCATCGGTATTAAAGAAACTGTTAAAACTACCGTTACTGGTGTTGAGATGTTTCGTAAGCTGCTTGACGAAGGTCGTGCAGGTGAGAACGTTGGTGTTCTACTTCGTGGTACTAAGCGTGACGAAGTTGAGCGTGGCCAAGTATTGGCTAAGCCTGGTTCAATCAACCCGCACACTAAGTTTGAAGCAGAAGTTTACGTTCTGTCTAAAGAAGAAGGTGGACGTCATACTCCATTCTTCAAAGGCTACCGTCCTCAGTTCTACTTCCGTACAACTGACGTAACCGGTACTATCGAATTGCCAGAAGGCGTTGAGATGGTAATGCCTGGTGACAACATTCAAATGAATGTTAACTTGATCGCTCCTATCGCGATGGACGAAGGCTTGCGCTTCGCGATTCGTGAAGGTGGTCGTACTGTAGGTGCTGGTGTTGTTGCTAAGATCGTAGAATAAGATCTAGCGAGCGCTCGCTCTCTACCTAAGGCTCCTGCCATCTGGCAGGGGCCTTTTTGTATGTTTCTTGACTGCGATTGACAAAAAGCATACAATTCGCGTCCCTTTGTAGAGGGTTAGCGGTACCCGTTCTTTAATTTTTGGAGTTTTGGTCAAATGCAAAACCAAAAAATTCGTATACGGCTGAAAGCCTTTGACCATCGCCTGATCGACGCTTCCACTCAGGAAATCGTTGAAACAGCGAAACGTACTGGTGCTCAAGTACGTGGTCCTATTCCGCTTCCTACTCGCAAAGAGCGTTATACTGTGTTGATTTCTCCTCACGTCAACAAAGACGCGCGTGATCAGTACGAAATTCGCACTCATAAGCGCATGCTTGACATTGTTGAGCCAACCGAGAAAACCGTTGACGCACTTATGAAATTGGATTTAGCTGCAGGCGTAGACGTTCAAATTAGTCTTGGCTAATAAGATTCGTCTGCATTTGCAGATAAATCTTCTGGTGTAACGCTCGATATGAGCGGCCATAGTGGGTAATCAGCCCCGTACACGAGAGGTAAAAAAATGGCATTAGGATTAATCGGTAAGAAAGCGGGCATGACTCGCGTATTTACCGAAGAAGGTGTGTCTGTCCCCGTTACCGTAATTGAAGTAACACCCAACCGCATCACGCGTGTTAAAACGCAAGAAAGCGATGGTTACACTTCTGTGCAAGTAACCGCAGGCAGCAAAAAAGCGTCTCGTATCAGCAAGCCCGAAGCGGGTCACTTCGCCAAGTCTGGCGTTGAAGCTGGCGACATTTTGTCTGAGTTCCGTATTGAAGATCTCGGTGAAATGAAGTCAGGTGACGAACTGACCGTGGCTATGTTTGAAGCGGGCCAAAAAATCGATGTAACTGGTTCATCTAAGGGTAAAGGTTTCCAAGGCGGCGTTAAGCGTTGGAATTTCGCAACCCAAGATGCTACTCACGGCAACTCTTTGTCACACCGTGCCCCAGGCTCTATTGGTCAGTGCCAAACTCCAGGTCGTGTCTGGAAGGGTAAGAAAATGGCGGGCCACATGGGTTCTGAGCGCGTAACAACGCAAAACCTAGAAGTGGTGCGTGTTGACTCCGAGCGCAACTTGCTGCTCGTAAAGGGTGCTGTTCCAGGTGCAACTGGTGGCAGGCTGATTGTTAAACCAGCTGTTAAGGCACGTGGATAAGGGGAGTAGCATGGATCTCAATATTCAAGGTTCCGGTTCTACTGTTGCTGTATCTGATCAGACCTTTGCTCGTGAGTTTAACGAAGCATTGGTTCATCAGGTCGTAACAGCGTACTTGGCGGGTGGCCGTCAAGGTACTAAAGCACAGAAAACACGTTCTGACGTAAGCGGTGGCGGTGCAAAACCCTGGCGTCAAAAGGGCACTGGTCGTGCTCGTGCAGGGACAACTCGTAGCCCAATTTGGCGTACGGGTGGTGTTACCTTCGCAGCTTCTCCTCGTAACTTCGAGCAAAAAGTTAACAAAAAGATGTACCGCGCTGCTATGCGTTCCATCTTTTCTGAGCTTGTTCGTCAGGAGCGCTTGGTCGTTGTAGATAACTTTGATGTGGATACCCACAAAACCAAAGTGTTCTCTAGCAAGCTGGCTGAATTGAATTTGTCAGATGTTTTGATTCTTTCTGACAACATCAGCGAAAACCTGTACTTGGCTTCTCGCAATGTACCTCACGTGCAAGTAAGGGAAGCAGCAGCGATTGATCCTGTTAGCTTGATCTCTAGCGAAAAGGTATTGATTACAGTATCTGCGCTGAAGAAAGTTGAGGAGTTGTTGGGATGAACCAAGAACGCATTTATCAAGTTCTGCTTGGGCCTCATATCTCAGAAAAAACCACGATGACTTACGAGTCTAATCGTCAAGTGGTTTTTCGCGTTGTTAAAGATGCAACTAAGCCTGAGATTAAAAAGGCTGTTGAACAGTTGTTCGACGTGAAAGTTGAGTCAGTCCAAGTGCTGAACCAAAAAGGCAAAACCAAGCGCACGATTCGTGGCACTGGCAGACGTAGCGATGTACGTAAAGCGTATGTTCGCCTAGCAGAAGGCCATGAAATCGACTTCGTGGACGTCGATCAGGCATAGGAGGTAGAGGTCAATGGCGATTGTAAAAGCAAAACCAACGTCTCCTGGACGTCGTCACCTGGTTAAGGTCGTAAACAAAGACCTTCACAAGGGCGCTCCGCACAGTGCTTTGGTTGAGAAAAAATCAAAAAGCGGCGGTCGTAACAATAAGGGTCGTATTACGACTCGTCACATTGGTGGTGGGCATAAGCAGCATTACCGTGTGATTGACTTCAGACGCAACAAAGATGGCATTCCAGCTACAGTTGAGCGTTTGGAATACGATCCTAACCGCAGTGCAAATATTGCACTTGTGTGTTACCGCGACGGTGAGCGTCGTTACATTCTGGCTCCAAAAGGCCTGAAAGTGGGCGATAGCATTCAATCCGGTGAAACTGCTCCGATTAAAGTGGGTAGCACAATGCCACTGCGTAACATTCCAGTCGGTAGTGTTATTCATAATATTGAGTTGAAACCTGGTAAGGGCGGCCAAATTGCGCGTTCTGCTGGTGCTTCTGCTCAATTGGTAGCTCGTGAAACGACTTACTGCACCATTCGTCTACGTTCAGGCGAAATGCGCAAAGTCTTGACCGACTGCCGAGCAACTCTTGGTGAAGTTGGCAACTCTGAACACAGTTTGCGTCAACTTGGTAAAGCGGGTGCTTCTCGCTGGCGTGGTGTTCGTCCTACCGTTCGCGGTGTTGTGATGAACCCTGTAGATCACCCACACGGTGGTGGTGAAGGTCGTACTTCTGGTGGCCGTCATCCCGTTACTCCATGGGGCGTGCCGACCAAGGGTTATAAGACTCGTAAGAATAAGCGTACCGATAAAATGATCGTACGCCGTCGTTCTAAATAATGAGTAGAGAGGATTGAGTCGTGCCACGTTCATTGAAGAAAGGTCCTTTTGTAGACCACCACTTAATGAAAAAAGTTGAGGCCGCTCTGGAGAAGAACGACAAGCGTCCGATCAAAACTTGGTCTCGTCGTTCTACAGTCTTTCCAGACTTTGTAGGCCTAACGATTGCGGTTCATAATGGCCGCCAACACGTCCCCGTCTTCGTAACTGAAGATATGGTTGGACACAAACTGGGCGAATTTGCTGTGACTCGTACCTACAAAGGTCACGCAGCAGATAAGAAGGCCAAACGTTAATTGGAGTGAAAGATGGAAGTAGCTGCTAAATTAAAAGGCGCTCGCTTATCTGCTCAGAAAGCCCGTTTGGTTGTGAATCAGATTCGTGGAAAATCTGTAGCAGAAGCGCTGAATATTTTGGCATTCAGCCACAAGAAAGGTGCCGTCATCGTCAAGAAGGTGCTGGAATCTGCAGTTGCAAACGCCGAGAACAATGATGGTCTCGACGTTGAAGATCTGAAGGTTTCAACTGTCTTTGTTGATGAAGGTATGTCGCTCAAGCGCATCAAACCGCGTGCGAAAGGTCGTGCTGACCGTATTCTTAAGCGCACTTGTCATATCACTGTGAAAGTTGCAGAGAAATAAGGAGACGGTCAGATGGGTCAAAAAGTTCATCCAACAGGCATCCGTCTAGGCATTACCAAGGATCATAATTCCGTTTGGTTTGCTGAAAAAGACAGATATGCCGATCAATTGTTGACCGACCTTGAAGTACGCCGCTTGATTGAAAAGCGTTTGGAAAAAGCGTCAGTTAGCAAAGTTGTTATTGAACGTCCTGCGCAATCTGCGCGCGTTACTATTCACACTGCCCGTCCTGGCATTGTGATTGGTAAGAAGGGCGAAGATGTTGAAAAGTTACGTAAAGACGTAGCGGACCTCATGGGTGTGCCCGTTCACATCAACATCGAAGAAGTGCGCAAGCCTGACCTCGATGCCAAGTTGGTAGCTCAAAATGTAGCGAGCCAGCTAGAGCGTCGTGTGATGTTCCGTCGTGCAATGAAGCGTGCGGTACAAAACGCGATGCGCGGTGGCGCGGAAGGTATTCGTGTACAAGTTAGCGGTCGTCTCGGCGGCGCTGAGATTGCGCGTACTGAGTGGTACCGTGAAGGTCGTGTACCTTTGCACACTCTACGTGCTGACATCGATTACGCAACTTACGAAGCGCACACCACTTACGGTGTTATCGGTGTGAAAGTTTGGATCTTCAAAGGCGAGATCCTCGGGGGCATTGAGCAAGTACGTGCTCAAGCCAAGAACTCTGGCAAGAAACGTTCTGGTAAATAAGGGGTACACCCATGTTAATGCCAAAACGCGTTAAGTTCCGCAAAGTGCAGAAGGGCCGTAACCGAGGTCTTGCCCAGCGTGGCAACAAAGTGAGCTTCGGTGAATTTGGTCTGAAAGCTACTGGACGCGGTCGCATCACTGCGCGTCAAATTGAGGCGGCTCGTCGTGCTATGACTCGTAAGATCAAGCGTGGCGGTAAAATTTGGATCCGCATTTTTCCGGATAAGCCAATCTCAGAAAAACCTCTTGAGGTTCGTATGGGTAAAGGTAAGGGTAATGTTGAGTACTGGGTTGCTCAGATCCAACCAGGCCGTATGTTGTATGAAATGGAAGGGGTAAGCGAAGAGCTAGCCCGCGAAGCTTTCACGCTAGCAGCGGCTAAATTGCCTGTCCCAACCACCTTTGTGACTCGGACGGTGATGTGATGAAAGCGAATGAACTACGTGAATTGAGTGCAGAAGAACTCCAATCTCGTTTGGAAGACAATCTGAAAGACCAGTTTACCTATCGCATGCAAAAAGCGACAGGCCAGCTTGGTCAAACTCATCTGCTGAAGCAAACGCGTCGCGACATTGCGCGTATCAAAACAGTTTTAACTGAAAAGGCAGGTGTTTAATCATGACTGAACAGAAGATTGTTCGTACTGTAACTGGTCGTGTGGTTAGCGATAAGATGGATAAAACCATCACTGTACTGATAGAGCGTCGCGTAAAGCACCCTCTGTACGGTAAAATCGTTAAGCGTTCGACTAAATTGCATGCGCATGACGAGAACAACGAGTGCGCCTCTGGCGATCTCGTAACTATTAAAGAGTCACGTCCATACTCTAAAAGTAAGAGCTGGACGCTGGTAAGCATTGAAGAGCGTGCGGCCAAGGTTTAAACCCAGGCAGCAGATATTGGATTCGGAGTAGACCATGATCCAAGCACAAAGTATGCTGGATGTCGCTGATAATAGCGGCGCTAAGCGCGTAATGTGTATCAAGGTCCTGGGTGGGTCTCATCGCCGTTACGCGCATATTGGCGACTTGATCAAAGTAACCGTGAAAGAAGCAATTCCTCGCGGTAAAGTGAAGAAAGGTCAAGTATTGAACGCAGTGGTAGTTCGCACCAGAAAAGGTGTTCGTCGTCCAGACGGTTCTATCATTCGTTTTGATACCAACTCGGCTGTGCTTCTCAACACCCAGCACGCGCCTATAGGCACGCGTATTTTTGGGCCAGTGACTCGTGAGCTTCGCTCTGAGAAGTTCATGAAGATCATTTCCTTGGCGCCAGAAGTGCTGTAAGGGAGGTTGAAAGGTATGAATAAGATTAAACGTGACGATGAAATCATCGTCATCACAGGTAAAGACAAAGGCAAGCGCGGCAAAGTGTTGCGCGTCCAAAAAGATGGCCGTCTGATCGTTTCTGGCATCAATATGATCAAGAAACATCAAAAGCCTAACCCTTATATGGGCGTTGCAGGTGGCATCATCGAGAAGGAAGCTGCGATTCAAGCTTCCAACGTGGCGATCTACAACTCTGAGACTCAAAAAGCTGACCGTGTTGGCATTGAAGTTAAAGAAGATGGCCAGAAAATTCGAGTATTCAAATCAACCGGCAAGGCGGTTGATGCTTAATAAGGTGCTGCCATGTCACGTTTGAAAGAGCTTTACAGAAATGAAGTGATGGCCAAGCTCAAAGATGAGCTAGGCCTCAAAAACGTAATGGAAGTACCACGCGTTACCAAAATCACTCTTAATATGGGTGTTGGTGAAGCGATCGGTGACAAGAAGCAAATCGAAAGCGCCATTGCGGATTTGGAAAAACTTGCTGGTCAAAAAGCAGTTGTAACCAAAGCTCGCAAGTCTGTTGCGGGCTTTAAAATCCGTGAAGGCTGGCCGATTGGCTGTAAAGTGACACTGCGTCGCGAACGTATGTGGGACTTCCTAGATCGTTTGGTTGATATCGCGTTGCCACGTGTGCGTGATTTCCGTGGTTTGAATGCTAAGTCATTCGACGGCCGCGGTAACTACAGCATGGGTGTTCGTGAACAGATCATCTTCCCTGAAATCGATTTCGATAAAGTGGATAAGGTGAGAGGTCTCGACATCTCTATTACGACCACTGCACGTAACGACGACGAAGGTCGTGCTTTGTTACGCGCTCTGAACTTCCCGTTCAGAAATTAAGGGAGTAGAGGCACATGGCAAAGATATCAATGAAAGAGCGCGAATTAAAGCGCGAAAAGTTGGTAGCAAAGTACGCTGAAAAGCGTGCTGCTTTGAAAGCTATCATTCTTAACCCAAACTCTTCTGAAGAAGCAGTTTGGGAAGCTCAGATGAAACTTCAGAAGCTTCCTCGTGATTCTTCTAAGTCTCGTCTGCGCAAGCGTTGTCAGTTGACTGGCCGTCCTCACGGTGTATTCAACAAATTCAAACTTTCTCGTATCAAAATTCGCGAAGAAGGTATGAAAGGCAACATCCCAGGCCTTAAAAAGGCCAGTTGGTAAGCCAATAAAGCAACGCAACAAAGTGCCCCGAGAGTCTTGTGCTCTCGGGTTTTGTGCGTTGTTTAGAGCTGCACAACTTAAGAGAGACAAACTATGAGTATGCAAGATACCCTTGCGGATATGTTGACTCGTATTCGCAATGCGCAAAGTGCTGGCCATAAAACAGTTGCTGTTCCTTCTGCAAAGTTGAAGGTAGCTGTGGCTAAAGTACTTGCGGATGAAGGTTATGTGGCTTCCTACTCTGTAGAAGAAGGCACTAAACCAACCCTCACCATCGAATTGAAATATTTCGAAGGTAAGCCTGTTATTGAACGTATCGAACGTTACAGCCGTTCAAGTCTGCGTCAATATCGTGGTGTTAACGATCTGCCTAAAGTAGAAGCTGGCCTTGGCATTGCCGTGGTTTCAACTTCTAAAGGCGTTATGACAGATCGCGCTGCTCGTGCTCAAGGCGTAGGCGGCGAAGTTATCTGCACGGTATTCTAAGGAGTAGAGCAATGTCCCGCGTAGCAAAAGCGCCCGTTGCCCTACCTCAGGGCGTAGAAGCAAAGCTTGCCGATGGTAAGCTCACTGTAAAAGGCGGTAAAGGTTCACTAGAGCTTAGCCTCCATACAGCTGTTGACGTACAACACGAAGAAAACGTTTTGCGTTTCGCACCTCGTGATGGCAGCAAGCGATCCGTTGCTTTGGCTGGCACCTTCCGTGCGCTCGTCAATAACATGGTGGTTGGTGTTACCCAAGGTTTTGAAAAGAAACTGGTTCTACAAGGGGTTGGTTATCGTGCGAAAGCATCTGGTAACTCTCTGAACCTTTCTTTGGGTTTCTCTCATCCTATCGATTATGAGCTTCCTAAAGGCGTTACCGCTGAAACTCCGAGTCAAACTGAAGTTGTGATTCGTGGTATCGACAAACAGCAGGTTGGCCAGGTTGCGGCAGAAATTCGTGGCTATCGTCCGCCAGAGCCTTACAAAGGCAAGGGTGTTCGTTATGCTGACGAAACTGTTCGTCGTAAAGAAGCTAAGAAAAAGTAGGGTTTAACAGATGAACGAGAAGAAACAAGCGCGCGTGCGTCGCTCTCGTCGTTCTCGCATGAAAATGCGCGAACTTGGAGCTGTTCGTCTATGCGTCAACCGCACACCCCGCCATATCTATGCACAGATTATTTCTGCGAGTGGATCAGAAGTCTTAGCGACTGCTTCTACAGTAGAAAAAGATTTGCGTGAAGACGCGACTGGTAATGCAGATGCGGCGACTAAAGTCGGTCAACTCATTGCTGAGCGTGCAAAAGCCAAGGGCATCACCAAGGTTGCTTTCGATCGCTCTGGTTTTAAATACCATGGTCGCGTGAAAGCGCTTGCCGACGCTGCCCGTGAAGGCGGCCTGGAATTCTAAGGGTGATGACGATGGCGAATAACGATCGTAATCAAGAGCGCAATGAATCTGAATTGCAAGAAAAGCTAGTTCAGGTTAATCGCGTTGCAAAAGTTGTAAAAGGTGGCCGTATCTTCGCTTTCACTGCTTTGACAGTAGTAGGCGATGGTAAAGGTCGTGTAGGTTTTGGCCGTGGTAAAGCGCGCGAAGTTCCAACTGCTATTCAAAAGGCAATGGAACAAGCTAAGCGCAACATGATCCAGGTGAAAATGGATGGTAATACCCTCCAGTACCCTGTGAAATCAAGTCACGGTTCAACCACTGTTTTCATGCAGCCTGCATCTGAAGGTACCGGTGTTATTGCTGGTGGTGCGATGCGTGCTGTTCTTGAACTTTGTGGTGTTCAGAACGTATTGGCTAAGTGCTACGGCTCAACCAATCCAATCAACGTTGTACGTGCAACGTTTAAAGGGCTCAAAGAGATGAAGTCTCCTGAGCAAGTAGCAGCTAAGCGCGGTAAATCCGTGGAAGAAATTCTGGGGTAAGGCGTTATGGCTAAGAAGACAGTTAAAGTTACGCAAGTCCGTAGCACCATTGGTAAGCTACCTAAGCACATCGCTACTATGCGTGGTCTAGGTTTACGCCGTATTGGTCACACTGTTGAGCTTGAAGATACTCCTTCAGTTCGCGGCATGATCAACAAGGTGAGCTACATGATTCGCGTGGAGGGAGAATAATCATGCATTTGAATGATTTGAGCCCTGCACCTGGTTCCAAGAACTCTGGTAAGCGCGTTGGTCGTGGTATCGGTAGTGGCCTTGGTAAAACCGGTGGTCGTGGCCATAAAGGTCAAAAATCACGTTCTGGTGGCGGCGTTAAGCCCGGTTTTGAAGGCGGTCAAATGCCGATTCAGCGCCGTGTGCCTAAGTTCGGTTTCACATCGCGTCAAGCTCCTTTCACTGCTGAAGTGCGTTTGCACGAAATTGCGAAAGTAGAAGCAGACGTAGTTGATATCGAAGCGCTGAAAAACGCCGATATTATTGGTGATAACATCAAGCGTGTCCGCGTTATTCTTTCAGGCGAAATTCAAAAACCTGTAAAAGTACGTGGTTTGAAAGTCACTAAAGGTGCTAAGGCTGCCATCGAAGCCGCTGGTGGATCTGTAGAAGACTAAAGGCAGGGACCCAATGACGAATCAAGGCTCACTCCCATCGGGAATGCAGAGTGGAATGGGGGAGCTTCTACGAAGGTTGAAGTTTCTCCTGCTAGCGATCTTGGTATACCGGGTTGGTGCACACATCCCGGTGCCAGGAATTAACCCAGATCGATTAGCTGCTTTTTTTGATCAGAATCAGGGCACCATCTTAAGCATGTTCAACATGTTTTCGGGTGGGGCGCTTGAGCGAATGAGTATCATGGCGCTTGGCATCATGCCTTATATTTCTGCATCTATTATTATGCAGCTTATGACGGCAGTGAGCCCGCAGCTTGAGCAGTTAAAGAAAGAAGGTGAGGCTGGTCGCCGTAAGATCAGCCAGTACACACGGTATGGAACCGTTATTCTCGCAACCATTCAGGGCTTTGGTGTCTCGGCTGGTTTGGCTGGGAATGGTATGTCCTTTGATACCGGTCCTATGTACTACCTGACTGCTGTGAGTTCTTTCGTCTGCGGGTCTGTGTTCTTAATGTGGTTAGGTGAACAGGTTACCGAGCGTGGCATCGGTAATGGTATTTCAATGATCATCTTCGCTGGTATTGTTGCTGGAATTCCAGGTGCAATCGGGCAGGCTTTTGAGTCGGCCAGGCAAGGTGATACGAATATCTTATTGCTGTTAGTCATCGCTATATTAGCCATTGCGATTATTGCTTTTGTTGTATTTATTGAGCGCGGTCAACGTCGCATTACCATAAATTACGCAAAACGTCAGCAAGGTCGAAAAGTGTTTGCTGCTCAAAGTAGCCACTTACCACTTAAGATCAACATGGCCGGTGTTATTCCGCCTATCTTTGCTTCCAGCATCCTGCTGTTCCCAGCGTCTCTGGGTCAATGGTTTGGTCAGTCTGAAGGGATGGAGTGGTTGGAAGACATATCGTTGCTGCTAGCACCCAGCCAACCGCTGTATCTGATTCTGTTTGCAGCGGCTGTGATCTTCTTCTGTTACTTCTATACGGCGTTGATGTACAACCCTAAAGAAGTGGCTGATAACTTGAAGAAGTCTGGTGCCTTTATTCCAGGTATTCGCCCTGGTGAACAAACCGCTCGTTATATCGACAACGTTTTGTCGAGATTAACGTTATTTGGTGCTTTGTACATTACTGCTGTATCATTGCTGCCCCAATTTTTAGTTGTTGCTGCCAACGTACCTTTTTACTTTGGTGGAACTTCACTTCTGATTGTGGTGGTCGTAGTGATGGATTTCATGTCTCAAGTTCAGACGCATCTTATGTCTCATAAGTATGACTCTTTACTTAAGAAATCGAATCTAAAAGGCTACGGCGCCAAAGGCATGTGATGCGCTGATCCAAGCTTTGTTTGGCTGGAGAAAACAATGAAAGTACGTGCTTCTGTAAAGAAGATCTGCCGTAACTGCAAAATTATTCGTCGTAACGGCAGCGTACGTGTTATCTGTGAAACTGAGCCGCGCCATAAGCAGCGTCAAGGCTAACGGATAATACGTCCTCATATAAGGGGGATAGGCTTAATTGGCATGCTCTATGCGTGTCGAGGATTCATTATAAATGGCGCCTATCCACAGGATGAGAATACATGGGATTTCGATCCTCTGGAGTTGTTCAATGGCTCGTATAGCCGGTGTCAATATCCCCGATAACAAACATGCAGTGATTTCACTGACTTATGTTTATGGTGTCGGTCGCCCTACTGCTAAGCAGATTTGCGCAGCAGCGGGTATTGAAGAAACAGTCAAAATTGCTGAACTTTCTGATGAGCAATTAGACGTCGTTCGCGCTGAAGTTGCTAAGCATACGGTTGAGGGTGACCTACGCCGTGAAGTGCAAATGAGCATCAAGCGTTTGATGGATTTGGGTTGCTACCGTGGCATTCGTCACCGTCGTAGTTTACCAGTACGGGGCCAACGCACTAAGACCAATGCGCGCACGCGTAAAGGTCCAGCGAAGCCTATCAAAAAGTAAGCTAAAGACGGTAGGGTACAATTATGGCTAAGCCAAATCGTGGTAGCACTAAGAAAAAAGTGAAAAAGACGGTTGTTGATGGCGTTGCTCATGTGCATGCATCCTTCAACAACACAATCGTGACCATTTCTGACCGCCAAGGTAATGCTCTTTCTTGGGCAACCGCTGGTGGCTCCGGATTCCGTGGCTCTCGTAAAAGCACTCCTTTCGCGGCTCAGGTAGCTGCAGAGCGTGCTGGTGAAGCAGCAAAAGAATACGGTCTGAAGAACTTGGACGTAGAAGTTAAAGGTCCTGGTCCAGGTCGTGAATCAGCAGTTCGCGCATTGAACGCTTGCGGCTTCAAAATTACCAGCATTACCGACGTGACGCCCATCCCGCATAACGGATGCCGTCCATCGAAGAAGCGTCGAGTCTAAGGAGGCAGAGTAATGGCACGTTATTTAGGTCCTAAATGCAAACTGTCTCGCCGTGAAGGTACCGATCTTTTCTTAAAGAGCGGTGTTCGCGCGTTGGCTGACAAATGCAAGGCCGAAGCGAAACCAGGCGTGCACGGTGGTGCTCGCGGTCGTTTATCCGACTATGGTCTTCAGCTTCGTGAAAAGCAAAAAGTTCGTCGTATTTATGGCGTACTTGAGAAGCAGTTCCGTAGTTACTATAAGGAAGCTGCTCGTCGTAAAGGCAACACAGGCGATAACCTGTTACAGCTTTTGGAAGGTCGCTTGGACAACGTGATTTACCGTATGGGCTTTGGCTCTACGCGTGCAGAATCGCGTCAGTTGGTATCTCACAAAGCTATCTTGGTAAACGGTCGTACCGTGAATATTCCTTCTTACCAAGTATCAGCAGGAGATGTCATTGCAGTTCGTGAGAAAGCGAAAACCCAGCTTCGTATCAAGAATGCCATTGATTTGGCTGCTCAGCGTGCTGATGTACCATGGATTGATGTGGATACCAAGAAGTTGGAAGGTACGTTCAAAGCAGTTCCAGAGCGTTCTGAGCTACCTGCTGACATTAACGAAAACCTCATTGTGGAACTTTACTCTAGGTAATAGAGCAACTTTAAAGGGGCAGCTATGCAGCGTTCAGTGAGCGAGTTTCTGACTCCACGCCACATCCAGGTAGAAGAAATCAGCAAGACACAGGCAAAGGTCACGCTGGAGCCACTAGAGCGTGGTTTTGGGCACACGTTGGGTGCTGCTTTGCGTCGCATCCTGCTGTCTTCTATGCCTGGAGCCGCCATCATCGAAGCTGAGATTGATGGTGTTTTACATGAATACAGCACTATTGAAGGTGTTCAAGAGGATGTTATTGAGATTCTATTGAATCTTAAAGGCGTTGCTGTGAAATTACATGACCGCGAAGAAGCGACTGTTACGCTTTCTAAATCCGGCATGGGTCCAGTAACCGCTGGTGACATTCAACTGGATCACGGTGTTGAACTTGCCAATCCAGAGCATGTTATTGCTCATTTAACTACTGACAAAGCAGAGCTAAAGATGACTTTACGCGTTGCTTCTGGTCGTGGTTTTGAAAGCGTTGATTCTCGTAGCCAAATGAACGAAGAAGAAACACGAGCGATTGGTAAACTTCAACTGGACGCGACTTACAGCCCAGTTAAACGAGTTGCTTATTCTGTTGAGAGCGCACGTGTTGAGCAGCGCACTGACTTGGATAAGTTGGTGATTGATCTACAAACCAACGGTACATTGGACCCTGAGGAAGCGATCCGCCGCAGTGCTACGATTCTTCAGCAGCAATTGGCTGTGTTTGTTGATCTTGAAAGCGAAGCTCAACCAGAGCCAGAGGAAGAAGAAGATGAGATCGATCCAATCTTGCTTCGCCCTGTGGATGATTTAGAGCTGACCGTGCGTTCAGCCAACTGTCTGAAAGCAGAAAATATTTACTATATCGGTGACCTGATTCAGCGCACTGAAGTTGAACTGCTGAAGACACCCAACCTAGGTAAGAAGTCACTAACCGAAATCAAAGATGTATTGGCGTCACGCGGTCTATCACTAGGCATGCATTTGGATAACTGGCCACCGGCTAGTTTGAAAAAAGACGACAAGATCCTTGCTTGATGATTTCGGACCCTTGGTAAGGAATTCAAACCATGCGTCATCGTAAGAGTGGTCGTCACTTAAATCGTACAAGCACGCACCGCAAAGCAATGTTGAAAAACATGGCGGTGTCATTGTTCGAACACGAAATTATCAAAACTACGTTGCCTAAGGCAAAAGAGTTGCGCAGTGTTGCTGAGCCTCTGATTACCTTGGCAAAAGAAGATTCAGTAGCAAATCGCCGCTTGGCTTTTGCTCGCACTCGCTCGAAAGAAGCGGTTGCTAAACTGTTTTCTGAGCTTGGTCCTCGTTACCAAGAGCGCCCAGGTGGTTACTTGCGCATTTTGAAGTGCGGTTTCCGTCCTGGTGATAATGCTCCTATGGCATACGTAGAGTTGGTTGATCGTCCTCTTCCTCAAGAAGAAGTTGCTGATGAAGCAGCTGGCGACAGCGAAAACTAAAAAAAGGCCCTTCGGGGCCTTTTTTATAACTAAATAACAATAATATCTTACTCATATTAATAATCCTCTACCTGCATCGATATCCCCAGACCTGTGGCCATTTAAAACAATTGCTCTCCTCCTAAGATTTTAAATAAAAAAATTGTGGAATATTCTTGCAATAGATTGATTGCGCTTGATGTCATATGGACGTATGACGTAATGTTGTGAAGTGGAAGGAAATGTTCGAAGAATAATCTTAAAAATCGTTTTGAAGCATTAGCCTGATGGCAAAGGCAGAGATATATAACAAGGAAAACTCATCATGTTTACGCCTAAGTCTTTTGCTGTGAATGATGATGCAACATTATACGAATTCATCTCTCAGCATAATTTTGCAACCTTTATAACGATAAAGGCAGAATTGCCTGTGATCACGCATGTTCCTCTTATTGTCGTTCGTAATGAAAATCAAATCTTTCTTGAAGGGCATATGGCTCAGCAGAATCCGCATGCACTTTTGTTGGATAAAACGTCAATAAGCACAGCGGTCTTTACGGGTCCTCATGCCTATATTTCACATAAAAGCTATCGACAGCAACCCTCGGTGCCTACATGGAATTATACTGCGGTTCATGTGCAGGGACCGGTTTCGGTCATGACGCCTGCCGAGTTGAATGATCACTTGAGACGTTCGTTAGAGCTTTATGAATCTGAAGGTGATGATATTGATGTTGAGTATAAGAATAGATTGAGTCGGCTCATAATAGGGTTTAAGTTGGAAGTAAAAGCCATCCAGGGGAAATTTAAGTTAAGTCAAAATAAATCTGAAGAGGAACAAAGACGAGTAATAGATGGGCTAAATAAATCTGGATTAATAGAAAATAAAATGTTGAAGGAATTTATGGAGGGTAGGTTAAGGAAGGCGGAAAAATCAGAATAATTAGTAAGCAAGAAATAATAAAGACGTGAGTAATAATAAATATAACAGTTGAAGTGAGGTTTTTGTGCTGTTAAAAGAATTGATTTCACCTATTAGAGTTTTTGATGTTTTAGATTTTGATGTTGATATTGCGCTCCTTCAAGGTGACTTGAAGAGAGCCTATGCAAGTGAATATCAGGCGGACGAGTATTTGCATCGGCTGTCAAAGCTGAATTTACTCAGACAGAATCTTTCTGAAAATGATCGGCTTAAGTTAACGGATATTAAACAGCTAGCTTATTATGCTGGTGATATTGGTGAAGACGAGTTGTTAAAAGGCCTTATTTCTACAACTGTCGACATACATAATAAGTTGGATGCTTTGAAGCCAACTCGATTGCGGCTTGTTTCTGAATATCATCTTGAATATAAAGGGGGATGGGCGGTAACCCGTGTTGATGCTCGACCTTTTGAGCAAAAGTCGGCATTAATTGCGTCCGGTAAGCATATTGATTTCCGGCAGATCGCACGTAAGTTTCGTGAATTGCCAGATAACCTCTATACGCCAGAACTAAATGCTCTGATATTGGGTGTTGCGAATTCTATAAAAGATGCTTGGTCTCATGTGAAAAGTTTTAAACTTATCGTACATCATACTTTAATTAAGTGTTATGCGGGTCAAGTGAGTACTAATTCCCCAGAAGGAATTCATCAAGACGGGATGGATTATATCGTTTCTGCGTTAGTTGTTGAGCGAAGAGGAGTTAATGGGGGTAAAAGTATTATTTATGGCTCCGACAAAATGACGCCAATTTTTGAAATGGAATTAAAAGCGGGACAAGGTATATTGCAACCTGATTTGGGGACAGATCTTTGGCATGAAGTGACCCCGCTTACGTTGGAAAATAGCATTGAAGATGGTTTTCGTTCAACCATCGGCTTTGATATTGATTTGGGTATTAATAGGCATATCTAGGCAATAGGAATTAGGTCGTGGAAATCTTGTTAAAAGGTGCGATGATTTCAGGTGGGTTAATCATTGCAATCGGTGCACAAAATGCTTTTGTTTTACGGCAAGGGTTACTAGAAAAAAACGTATTTTGGGTCGTCTTGACCTGCTTTTTATGCGATTTCTTCCTCATGAGTTTAGGCGTATTGGGTTTGGGTAGTTTAGTAAGCTCAACTCCCTGGGTCAGTATTGGGTTAGCATTTGTTGGTGGGTTATTCCTTACCTGGTATGGCAGCCAATCTTTGTATAAGGCCGTGAAATCGACTACCTCTTTAGAAGTCTCAATGCAAAACCTAGGGAATCAATCACCTCGAGCAACCATCTTGGCTGCTCTTAGTATTACGTTGCTAAATCCTCATGTGTACTTGGATACTGTTGTTCTCATAGGAGGCATCGCTGGTTCGCTGCCATTGAATGAAAAAATTCAATTTTTATCAGGTGCTCTCTTTGCGTCATTTGCTTGGTTTACGGCACTTGGTTACGGAGCAAAAGCCTTATTACCTATATTCCGTAATCCTAGAACCTGGAATGTGCTAGATGCATTGATCGCATTGGTGATGTACTGGATTGCTTACGGCCTGTTTTCATTTGCCTACCTTGAGTGGCTAAAATGATGGTAAAAAAGGGCGTTAAATAGTCTTTCCATATAAAAAAGTCAGATAAGAGCGTATATACATATAAAGATTCGAACCCATAATTATTAAATTAAGCAGAGAATTTTATGCCAAAGGTCAAACCGAATCATTAGACTCGGTAGTTGGATAAAAACTCTGGTTTGGCTCAGCTTCTAGCCTATGTTAGGCTGATGCCGTTAGAAAGCCACCTTAAGGTGGCTTTTTTTGTGCCTGAGGAAACTCAACATGTCTTTGGCGGTATCAGGCCCCTGTATTCAGATGAAGGGCGTCTCTTTTGGCTATGGACAACATCCCTTATTCAACCGACTCAATGTTACTTTTCCTGATCAACAAGTCACGGCGGTTTGTGGACCCAGTGGCTGTGGAAAATCAACTTTATTAAAGTTGGTAAACGGGTTGTTGTTGCCTTCTGAAGGTGAAGTATCGGTTTTAGGAAATCTCGTCACACACAATAGCCTTGATGCATTGCGATTGAAAATCGGCTACGCCGTGCAGAGAATAGGGCTTTTCCCTCATCTTAAAGTTGCTGAAAACATTGCCATCGTTGCTAATGCTACTGATATGGAGCAAACAGAACAGCATGAGCGAATTCAATTTTTGTTGGATATGTTTAATTTACCTTCCGTTCTATTGAAGCGATACCCTCATGAATTATCTGGAGGGCAGGCGCAAAGAGTAGGTCTGTGTCGGGCATTAATGATGAAACCCCGTTTGCTGTTGTTGGATGAAGCGTTTTCAGCAGTGGACCCTATCAGTCGTTTCGATATTTATCGTGAGTTTATTCGCTTGCAACAAGAAGAGCAGTTTTCTGTAATGTTAATTACACATGATATGCGTGAAGCTCGCTTTCTTGCAGATCATATTATGGTAATGGAATCAGGGAGTATTTTGCAGCAAGGAAAAATTGAATCGGTAATTGCTCATCCAAGTTGTGATCTAGTAAAGCGGTTAGTGAAGGAGCACTTGTTATGCGAGGCTTAAATAAAATACGTGCTTACTGCTTTTTTCTAGTGATTGCGCTGGCAAGTGTTTTTTCTGTTCATTCTGTTGCCTGGGCAGACAGCTCCAAGGTGGTTGTTGGCAGTAAAGCCTTTGCTGAAGGGTATTTGTTAGGTGAGATAGTTGCTCAGAAATTGGAACGTGATGGGTTCGATGTTGAGCGTAAATTGGGTTTAGGAAAAACCATCATCACCTATGAAGCCTTACTCGCAGGTGAGATTGATGTTTATGTTGAATACACAGGAACGCTTTATCAAGCTATTTTAAAGGGACAATATCAACCCCAAATTGACGATGAGGTTGCGGATATTAATCAGGCATTAAAGGAGACTCCCTTAAAAGTATTGCCATCATTAGGGTTTAATAATACCTATGCTTTAGTGATGAATAAACAATTGATGGAAGAGAAGACAATTAAATCGATTTCGGATTTAAAACAATACCCTGATCTCGTGCTGTCGCTTAGCCATGAATTTATTAATCGAACGGATGGCTGGCAGGGGTTGAAATCAGAATACGATCTCCCTTTTTCGGTTTCAGGTATTGAACACAGCTTGGCTTATCAAGCGATTCAATCGGGTAAAATCGATTTAACGGATGCTTATTCAACCGATGGTGATATTAATCGTTTCGGCTTGCAGCTTTTAGAAGATGATTTATTTTATTTTCCATCTTATAGAGCACTGCCTTTTATTCGAAAAACAATGCCGGTAGATGCTCAAACAAGTCTAGCTGAGTTGGCAGGCCTCATTGATGAAGCGAAAATGCAAGAGCTGAATGCATTGGCTTTGGAAGATGACCATTCTTACGCAGAAGTGGCAACGGATTTCTTAAATGCATCATTCGGAACCTTGAGCGAAGCAGAAACTTCCTACCCTTGGAAACGTTTGATGGGCTATGTATACGAACATTTATGGTTAACCTTTACGGCTTTAATCAGTGCAACCTTTGTAGGCGTTTTGGTTGCAATCTTAGCCTATCGTTCATCTAAATTAAGCCGCGTGTTGATCTATTCAACGGGGTTAATGCAAACCATTCCTTCTCTGGCTTTGTTGGCTCTCTTGATACCCATTTTTGGCATTGGTTGGGTGCCGGCTGTCATTGCGTTGTTTATCTATTCGTTGTTGCCGATTGTGCGGAGTACCATTAATGCATTGGTCACCATTGACAGCACACTGGTCGAGGTTGCTCAGGGGTTGGGGTTAACGAAGCGGCAACAATTACGAACCATTTACTTGCCAATGGCTTTGCCTGGTATGCTCACTGGTATTAAAACCGCGGCGATCATCAGTATTGGTACAGCCACTTTGGCCTCTTTTATTGGAGCCGGTGGATTGGGTGATCCAATTATTACAGGCCTCTCACTCAATGATCATGAAATGGTGTTAATGGGGGCGATACCTGCTGCGATACTCGCTATCTTAATGGAATTACTCTTTGAATATTTTGAAACGCGATGGATACCTGCTCATATGAGAAGCAACGTAACCTGACATAAGTTCAATCAACTTTAGCCCAGTAGACAAATAAATCTAAACTGATGTAGCCTGGTGCGAAGATTGATAAATAAAAATTGGCCATCTAAATAAACAAGCGCGTCTTAATAAATAACAGTAGTGGCTTGTTTAAAAAGCTTAAGAGCCCATGCCAGGTTTGCCTGGCAATTAGATGCCTGAATTATTATTCTCGTTTCAAACAAAAATAACGTCGTTTAACTGCGTGATTACAGTGAATAGGTGCTTGGCTAAAAAAGTTATCTGAAATCGCCAATGCATTGCATCTCTATACGAATTGGCTCATTGCTTCGACAGTTACTGGCGCAAAGCTTGTTATAGTGAAATGGACGTGTCAGATTTTTGGGCCGCTTAGGCTTATAAGGTCTACATCCTTCCATGATAAGTGAGGGAATCACAATGAAAGCATTAAAAACGATGGCTGTGTGGGTGGTCGGGATGTGCCTCCCATTGAGTGCTATGGGGCACAGCAGCATGTTCTTGGATGATTTTGTACTGGACGAAAGTAATGGCGGTGCGGGGTTACCCTTCGAACACATCTCTAGACTCAGAAGTAATTTCTCAAACCAAGCGATTCCGTGTCAAAACGGTGAAGCAGGTGGATACCCTTGTAAAAACGTAGACTTAATGTCGTTTACTCCCAAAGAGGAAATGGGCGGCGGTTCTGCGAGCTTAAATGACATTTGGGGTTGGACCGACCCCGAAACCGGACATGAAATTGCTATTGTTGGCAGAACCAATGGCACTTCTTTTGTCGATATCACAAGCCCAACTAACCCCGTTTATCTTGGATTTTTACCGTCTCACAATGGTGGCACTGACACTTGGCGAGATATAAAAATCTTTATGGATCATGCTTTTATCGTTGCGGATGGCAGTGGCAATCGTACGCATGGCTTGCAAGTGTTTGATTTATCCCAGTTACGTGATATCAGCTCGCCTATCACCTTGGAAGAAACAGCCCATCATGGGGGCTTTGGGAATGCACACAATATCGCAATTAATGAAGACACCGGTTTTGCTTATATCGTAGGAAGCAATAAGTGTAGCGGTGGCTTATACATGATGGATATTTCGAATCCTCTTGATCCTACCTATTCAGGGTGTTTCTCGAGTGATGGTTATACCCATGATACCCAATGCGTTGTGTATAACGGTCCTGACCAAGATTACGCAGGTAAAGAAATTTGCGTCGGTTACAATGAAGACACGCTCACCATTGTTAACGTTGAAAACAAAGGTAACCCCGTTCAAATCTCTAGAACCGGTTATGACAATGCTCGCTACACCCACCAGGGTTGGTTCTTAAATGATGATCACAGTATTGTCATCATGAACGATGAGTTAGACGAAACCGGCTTAGGCCACAAAACGAAATCCTACATTTTCGATGTGAGCGACTTGGACAACCCTGTCGAATTGGGTGCTTTCTTTGGTCCAACGAACGCCATCGATCACAACCTTTATACCAAAGACGGTTACGTGTACGAAACCAACTATCGTGCTGGTTTGAGAATCATGTCCACTGAGCAAATCCAAGATGGCAATATGAAAGAGGTGGCCTTCTTTGACACCATTCCTGGGTCGAACAGTGCACAATTCTCGGGTACTTGGAGCAGCTACGTTTACTTCGACAGTGGGAACGTTGTCGCCAGTGACATCGCTAATGGACTCTTTGTTGTACACCCAAATCTAGAAGACGATGGCCCTGTCGAGCCGAAGTTCTGTTCAGTCTCCGGACGTGGTAAGTACGAAGGCATTGGCCGAGTAAAAGTGGGTGACTTCGAGCATGCATCGGATGCTGAATTAGGCGGCTACCAAGACTTTAGCGACCAAGTCATCAACGCTAGCCGTGGAGCTAAAATGAGCCTGGCATTAACTCCCGTTTTCCCAAGAGATGGCACCTATGATGAGTACTGGATGATCTGGGTTGATGCAAACTACGACGGTGATTTTGACGATGCCGGTGAATTGGTTTTCGAATCCGGATATGCATCCTCTAAAACCATGCTTGGGGAAATGACCGTTCCTCAGGGAGCAACCACGGGTCGTCATTTGAGAATGCGCATCGGGATGCGTTGGAAAGAAGCGGCTTCTTCTTGCGGCTCAATTGATTGGGGCGAGTACGAAGATTACAGCCTAAACGTTCAATAATAAGATTCATTGGCTCAATAAAAAGCCGCCTGGAAGATTCTTTCTTGGCGGCTCTTTTGATTTCTGGGGTGGGGATTTTCAATGAAAGTTAGCAGTTATCATGCTTGGATTCGCACACTTCTTTGGGTGTTCATAGTTACTCCATTGGGAGCATGTCTGGCCCAAACAAGCGCAGACGAGTCAGCCATAGCGAATAATACCAGTCCAAATATTTCTAAGCGTTCTAAAGCTAAGCATGATATGGAAGAAGGTGCGACATTGCGTGCAGAATCCAAATCCTTGCTGAAGATGGCTCGTGACCAAATTCAAGTAGCCAACAGTCTTTATAAAGAATCTCGTGGATTGCAACAGGTTGTGCGGAAATTAAATCCAGAGCAAAAGGCATTAAAGGAGCAGTTAGGGAAGCACATCAAACAACTGAATCAAACACGTCAAACGTTGCAATCAGAAGGTGCCAATTTTCGTGAAATGGGAGAACGCCTGCAGAAAATGGGGCATCTCAGAATGAAGCATGGCTTTGTTGGTGTTTGGGGTGATCAGTTTCGTTATCTAGGCCCAATGTTATCTGAAAATGCCAATGCTGTGGTTGCGCACAATACCGCTATTCGTAGTGTCAAACCGAATATGCCTGATGGCAGTGATCCTCGATTAAATACCGATGAGGTGATTCCAAGCATTATGACGCAACGCGGTGATCAAAGTCGCCCGGTGCATCTCGACACAGACCCATTTCAGCCCAGTATGCATGGTCATTTTTTTGCGCACGTCGAAAGCCAATATCAAGACAAGGGGCACGCACGGGTGCCTATTAACGAAATGCATGAATGGCATCTATACATCACGGATGATCATGGCAATAAGTTTCAAGGGTTGGATATTCAGTTAGAAGGGCATATGCCAGGTCATGTGCATGGGTTACCGACAGCACCTGAAGTGGTTGGGGAAGTTGCTCCTGGGGTTTATAAAGTTCGTGGAGTGAAATTCCAAATGACGGGTTGGTGGGTGATGACCTTTATCATGAAAAAAGGAGAGGTCGAAGACCGTGTTACGTTCAACCTCGATCTATAAGAAAATAAAACGCCGAATTTTTTTAATTGGATTGGCTTGCAGTGGCCTTGTAGTCGCGGCTCTTTCTTGGATGGCGATTGCCCAGTCAGAGCAAACATTGCCAGAAGCTTATCAATTCACTCAAGATGAAATTCAATTTTTAAAAGGTTTTACACTGGCTCAACTGCCTGCATTAAAGTCGTCTGATACGAATGCCGTAGCCGATTTGCCAGAGGCGGCTGAATGGGGACATCAATTATTCTTTGATACGCGTTTGAGTAAATTTGATCATATCTCTTGTGCAACCTGTCATCAGCCCGATAAATATTTTACCGATGGCATCCCTCTAGCGGTTGGGTTAGCCACCGCTGCACGCAATACCCCTACCATTGTGGGTGCCGCTTACAGCCACTGGCAATTTTGGGATGGACGCAAAGACAGCCTTTGGTCTCAAGCATTAGGTCCCATTGAAGATAGAAAAGAGCAAGGAGCGAGTCGAGTAAAGGTAGCGCGTGTGATTGCTCAATCCTATTCAAGTGTTTACGAGCGGTTGTTTGGTGTATTGCCGGATGTGAACGATGAGGCACGCTTTCCTCTTGAAGCAACTCCGCTGGGAGATGAGGTGGCACAAGCCCTTTGGGAGGGGATGGCGCCAGAGGATAGAGATCACATCAATAGAATTTTCTCGAACGTTGGAAAAGCATTTGAAGCTTACCAAAGGCAACTCAAACCCGCTCCGGCTAACTTTGATGCCTTTGTCGAAGCGCTTGAGCAAGGCGATAACAAGCAGGTGCTTGCCTTGTATTCAGAGCAAGAAGTGCTGGGCATGCGATTGTTTATGGGGCGAGCGAACTGCGCAAGCTGCCATAATGGGCCCTTATTTACGAACTTTGAATTTCACAATGTGGGCATCCCTGAGCGTGATCAAATGGCGGTGGATTTGGGGCGCTATAAAGGCGTTAAGCAATTGGCCGGGGACTCTTTTAACTGCATGTCTGATTTCAGTGATGCAAAACCAGAACAGTGCTTAGAAATTCGTTATCTCAAAACGGAAGGGAAAGAGCTTGTGGGCGCTTTTAAAGCCCCTTCTCTCAGGAACGTTGCGCTAACGGCGCCCTATATGCACGCGGGTCAATTCGAGACCCTAATGGATGTGATTGCACACTATAATAAGCCAAAACCTCCATTTTTCGACCCAAAGCAGCAACCCAATCGCCCGCACTTTGATATTTTGCCATTGCGTTTGACTGAAGAGCAGCAGTTGCAACTCAAGTCATTTTTGGAGTCATTAACCGGCGGAATCGACTCCAATCCAAAATGGTTGTCGCCACCAGGCAGTTTGACGGCAGATTCCAAAAATTAATGATATAAATTATTGTCTGTGGGTCTTCACTTGATTGGTGAGGCCTGCAATTTTCTCAATTATCGGCTTCTCTAGGGATTGAACTGCAAAGTGGTTTCAAGATTGCGGGTTATGTCTTGAAACTTTTGTCTGGATTGGGTTATCTTGGCCAGCTTTATTTAATGCTGGCACCTTCATACATCCTCAGGTCAGCAGCAACGTTTTATAACTGAGCTAGTGGATTTATGAGTAGTTGCAAACATCTTTCTGCCAAACACTTTGTTCTTTGGAGTGCCACCTACTGGGTTTCGTTTTTTACAATTTTTTCACTTTTCTCCATTTTTTTTAGCCTCGACTGATTCCGATCGATAAGTTTTATAAGTGTGCTAAGCAGTCTGACAATTCAGCTCTATTTAGTGATGTTCTTGGTGGGCGTGAACGGTCTTTTGTTCTGTTTGTTTAGGATGCGCGATAGCTGGATTTTTTGGTGCCCCCTATGGTTTATTAACTTAGTCGTTTCTGTTTTTTCTGCGATCATTTGGGTTTTATCAGAACAGGTCTATCAGGTAGCTGAGGTTTTTTTAGATTTGAGTTTGATCGCTGCAACAGCTGGTGATATGAAGCAGATTGTCCATTCAATGAGTCAGTCCGATGTGATTGGATTTATAACCATCATGATCGCTTGTGCACTTTTGATATTCACGCATCATATTATGTTTCGTAAATTGACAGCATCTACTGTAAAGCAGACGAAACCTCAAACCTGGTTTAAATCGATTGTTATGACAGTCGCATTAGCTTTATTTTTAAAAGTAGCCTCCAAGCCTGTGGCCGCATTAGCAGAAACCGATATTGGTGTTTTCCCATCAGAGTTATTGGTGTTTGCTAAGAAGAAAAGCCCTCAAAAAGTTCAATCTTTAAATTTGGTACGCCTGGAAAAACGTTTTCCTCTATCCGGTTGGAGCGCTATCGTGGCGGCTGCTCCAAAAACACCAGTAATTATCATTATGCTCGAGTCGATTGCATTGAATCATTTGGGCTTCTTAGGGTATGAAAGAAATACTACACCGAACCTTGATGAGCTTGCGACGAATAGCATCCTTTATAACCGGATGTATGCTACTGCATGCCACTCCAACTACGCACAAACGAGTATACCTTCATCACAATACGCGCAGCGTAGAACTTCGCTAGATAAATTTAAAAAAATTGACTATGACCGAACGACAATCTATGACTTACTTCAAAACCAGGGCTATGAAACCTATGTCATTTCTGCGCAAAATGAAAATTGGCAAGGAATGAAACGCTTTATTACGGAGGGAAAAGAATTTACAAAATTCTGGCATTCTGCTGACTACTTTGGCCCCAATATCGGTGCTGAACGGAAGGTTGATGACCATATTGTGGTTCAAGAAGCCATAGAAACACTCGAGCAAAGAGTATCTGATAGCCCATTTATTATGACGGTCAATTTCCAAAAAACACATTTTCCATTTGAGTTGCCTGTTGGGCTTGAGGGGCAGTGGCAGCCATCGAATACGGATGATTTTCAGTTTTCATTTTTTGATATTGACCTTGAACACAAGGACAGGTTGATTAATAAATATGACAATGCTCTAGCCTACGTCGATGAGCAAGTGGGGACGTTAATTCAAAATTTAAAGGATAAGGGGCTCTACAATAAAGCTATGATTGTGGTGACGTCGGATCATGGAGAGTCTCTGTTTGCTGATGGCCACCCTACTCATGGAACGAGCTTATTTGATCCTCAAATAAAAGCTTTTGGGTTGATTAAGCTACCGGACCAAACCGATCAGGTGATTGTGGATGAGCCAGTTTCAGCAATTGATTTGGCGCCCACCATTTTATCTGCTTTAAATTTACCGGCCTTTCAAGGGTTTCAAGGAATGGATCTGCTTGGTGGGGAGGGTGTATTAGCTCAGCAAAGAGATATTTTTATGACGGGCCAGGGCGTCGTCCATATGAATGCTGTTGTGCGCTACCCGTGGAAATATATAGCCTATAAAGATGGGCGGAGAATGCTGTTCAATTTAGAAGAAGATCCTAAAGAAAAGCAAAATATCGTTGATCAAGAAGCTGACATTTCTGCATTATTAGATCAGCGCTTAAACCAATTCCTTGAGCAACAAATAAGTTATTACAACGGGCCGAAAGAGGTTAGGGATAAGTACTATGTCCCAAAACCGGAAGTGGATGTCGTTATTCCTTTGGTGCCTAGCGCTCAAAAGAATAACGCTAGACATCTTGGCTCAAACCTTTAAACTCACCGGCTGAGTTGGCCGAACAGTCGCTGGAGTAAGCTTTTAGCTCGCTCTGGAGGAAAGTCCGGGCTCCTTAGGGCAAAGTGCCAGGTAACGCCTGGGCGGCGTGAGCCGACGGAAAGTGCAGCAGAAAGTATACCGCCTAAGCAAACTTCGGTTTGCCGGTAAGGTTGAAATGGTGCGGTAAGAGCGCACCGCGCGCCTGGTAACAGTGCGTGGCGATGGAAAACCCCACTTGGAGCAAGACCAAATAGGGACCCTATGGCGTGGCCCGCGCTGGGTCCGGGTAGGTTGCTAGAGGTGCAAGGTGACTTGCATCCCAGAGGAATGACTGTTCTCGACAGAACCCGGCTTACAGGCCAACTCACTTTTTTCCACTCGCACTGTTCATCACGATTGTGCTATTTCGTTCGTTGTTTCCTCGCAGGGGCCCACTCCTGGTAAACTCGCAAGCTAAGCACCTAAGTTAAAAGAGAATCCACATGCAAGATGCGTCAGCCGACACTGAACAAGGTCCTCACGTTACGGTTCTTTTGCATGAAGCCGTGTCCGCACTGATCACAGACCCAGCGGGTGTTTATGTGGATGGCACCTTTGGAAGAGGCGGGCATTCCAAAGCAGTTCTAGAAAAGCTTGCGCCTGAAGGCAGACTCATTGCTTTCGATAAAGACCCTGAAGCCATTGCGATTGGTCAGGAATTGTCTGAGCAAGACCCTCGATTCAGCATCATTCACGACAGTTTTGCCAATATCGCGCAGCACCTAGAAAGTGATTCGGTTGCTGGCATTCTATTGGATTTAGGGGTTTCATCGCCGCAGCTGGATCAAGCCGAAAGAGGGTTCAGTTTTTTACAAGACGGTCCGTTGGACATGCGGATGGACACGAGCAATGGCCAATCGGCGGCTGATTGGATTGCAACGGCTTCTGAAACCGAGATTGCGGATGTGATTTATCGTTATGGCGAAGAGCGTTTTTCTCGGCGTATTGCCAAAGCCATTGTGTTGGCCAGAGCAGAAGCGCCTATCACTCGCACGGTTCAGTTGGCCAACATCATTAAAGCAGCTCACCCTAAATGGGAAAAACACAAGCACCCTGCAACGCGAGCCTTTCAAGGCATTCGAATTTATATCAATCGTGAATTGGAAGATTTAGAGCAAATTTTGGATGCCAGTTTGCCGTTATTAGTCAACGAAGGTCGATTGGTCGTCATCAGTTTCCATTCATTGGAAGATCGAATTGTGAAGCAGTTCATTCGAAAACAACAGCAAGGCCCGGAACTTCCAAAGGACATCCCCATTCAAAGCTCCCACGTTGCAACATTAAAAGCCGTTGGCAAAGCGTTGAAACCGCCTGTCAATGAAGTGGATGCCAATATTCGCGCTCGAAGTGCCGTGATGCGAGTTGCAGAACGCCAGCGGCGTTAAACCTGCACGATTGGATGACGAAAGAGATCGTAATTTGTGGTTTGCTGCTCTCTTAATCCTTAATCTAACTTTGTCGCCTTGTTAAGGGGTATATGCCAAAACGAATTGCCATATCCTTATTTGTGCTTATTGGCTTAACCGCCATGGCTCTTTTGTGGGTGAGTCATGAGCAACGTCGCTTACTTCGTGATTGGGAGCGGTTAACGCAGGAGCAGCAGCGACTGGAGACGCATTGGGAACAATTATTATTGGAGCAGGCTGCGTTGGGTGCCCATGGTCGTATTGAGGGCATTGCTCAAGACAAGCTTAATATGAAGTACCCTTCTTTGTTTGAACAAGAACGTCTGGACTGCTGTGAGGATAATCTATGAAGCCTGATTCTCCTCCCTTTGAATCGATGAGTTTATTTAAAGGTGGTTGGCGGCTGTGGGTGTTAATGTTGGCGTTGCTGACGTTGTTTGCGCTGCTCGCCGGTCGGCTGGTTTATTTGCACCTCTTTGAATCCAGTTTCTTAACAAATGAAAATGCTAGGCGCACGTTGAGACAGCAAGTCATCCCTGCTCATAGGGGCAAAATCTTAGATCGCAACGGCGAACCCTTAGCCATCAGCACTCCTGTAGCTTCTATATGGATTAATCCATCGCTGTATTGGAAGGCACCTACGGATATTGAGCCACTTTGTGCGGCTTTGAGCCTGGATTGTAGTACTCAAAAGCAACGACTAGCGAATCATCGACAGCGTGAGTTTCTGTATTTAAAACGGCAATTGCCTCCGATAGCAGCGGAAAAAGTAATAGAGCTGGACATTCCTGGTGTGGCATTACAATACGAATACAAACGCTTTTATCCCGCAGCGGAAGTGACGGCCCAATTGGTTGGGTTTACCGATATTGAAGATCACGGACTAGAAGGCATTGAGCTGGCTTACGATAAAGCGTTAACCGGAAGGCCAGGCACTCGTCGTGTTATGCAAGACCGATTGGGAAGAGTGGTGAAAGTGTTGGGGGTTGAAAAAGAAGCTGAGCCTGGAGCGGATATTCATTTAACTCTAGACCTGAATTTACAATATTTAGCCTATAGAGCCGTCAAATCTGCCGTGCAAACTTTCCAGGCAGAATCCGGAGCGTTGGTGCTGGCGGATGTTCGAACCGGCGATGTGTTGGCACTGGTCAATCAGCCTTCTTATAACCCTAATAATCAGCAAGAACGCCGTGGGTCTGCACTGAGAAACCGTGCATTTACCGATGTTTTTGAGCCAGGCTCAACCATGAAAGCTTTTACAATTGCGACGGCACTGGATTCGGGTAAATACCATCCTAATAGCCGCATTGATACTTCCCCTGGCTATATGAATTTTGGGGATTATCGCATTCGGGATCACCGCAATTACGGCGTAATTGATTTGACCACGTTGATTACTAAGTCGAGTAACATTGGCTCCTCTAAAATCGCATTGGATTTAGGTGGCGAGCTGTTGTGGAGTACTTTTCAACGCTTAGGGTTAGGCATGGGAACGGGCTCTGGGTTTCCAGGAGAAGTGAGCGGTTGGCTGCCAGACCCTGTGGGTATGAGACCCTCTGAAATTGCAACACTTTCCTATGGCTATGGGTTGGCCATTACGCCAGTCCAGCTAGCACAAGCCTATTTAGCATTAGCCAGCGGTGGTGTCGTACGTCCAATCAAAATTGTGGTGGATCAAGCTTCTTTACCGGAAGAGGTTGTGTTTACAAAAAGCACAACCGCCCACGTACGTAAAATGTTAAACCAAGTCGTCACTGAAAGTGGAACCGGTGCGCGTGCACGTGTGCCTGGTTACGAGGTCGCAGGTAAAACGGGCACCTCTCGAATTGTTGGAAAACAAGGGTATGATTCCACACGTCATGTCAGCTATTTTGCCGGCATGGCGCCTGCTGAAAACCCCGCATTTGTTATGGTAGTTGTAATTCGTGACCCCAAAAGTGAAGCCTACTCGGGAGGCAAGGTGGCTGCACCGGTCTTTTCTAAAGTAATGCAAGTTGCCTTGCGAAATGCGAGTATTCCACCCTCTACCGAGTCCGTCTCCCAACTTTCAAAATAATCATCGATAGGATCCCGAGATACATGAGTCGACCTCAAACTTTGCAACAGTGGTTGTCACCTTTTCTCTCGGCATCCCAACGCTCATCAAAATCAGAGTGGGATTGGGAAAGTGCCTTACCTAAACTGGTTGTCGACAGCCGAGAAGCATCATCCAAGAGCTGGTTCGTATCCATGCCTACGGAGCTTTCTAAAAGGCAAGTTTATGCTCAAAAAGCGCTTGAAGCTGGAGCGATTACAGTTATTCCTGGGGGCTGGGAAGGTGAGCAATGGCAATCGTCACGAGTATTAGTCCTAGATAATTTAGATCATAAAGTAGGGGCTCTGTTGGCTTCATACTGGGGAAATCCTAGCCAGCAGATGAGAATTATTGGGATTACTGGAACCAATGGGAAATCCTCCACCGCCTTTTTTACGGCTCAGATACTCAGTGCGCTAGGGCAAGCCAGCGGTGTTATGGGAACCTTGGGGTATGGGCCCATTCATCGATTAAAACAGGGCATTCACACCACGCCTGATGCGTTTCGGCTTCAGCAAGAATTAGCAGATTTTCACGCGTCTGATCTGCAAAGCGTGGCAATGGAAGTGTCTTCACATAGCTTAGAGCAGCGTCGAGTGGATGGTGTCGCTTTTCATACGGCCGTGTTCACCAACTTAACGCGAGACCATTTGGATTACCACGGCACAATGGAAGCTTATGGCGCAGCAAAAGCCAAATTATTTCAGTGGCCAGGTCTGAAACGAGCGGTATTTAATTTAGATGATCCTTTTTCTGTTTCACTTATGAAGCAGCAAAAAGCAGGAGAAATCCTAAGTTATAGCCTTCAAAATACAGCAGCGGATTTCCATTTGTTGGAATGGAAAGCCAATGATCAGGGCATGTCAGGTGTGATGCATACACCCTTTGGCGAGTGTGCGTTTCAGGTGCCTTTAATCGGTGTTTTTAACTTATCGAACGTATTAGCAGCGATTGCGGCAACCGCTCCGTTGATGAACAGTAAAACCGACTTAGAGCAAGCCTTGCTCTCAATACAAGCAGTAAGCGGTAGAATGGAATTACTGATTCCAAGTGCGCAGCAATCAAGCTTTCCAAAGGTGGTGATTGATTATGCGCATACGCCCGATGCGCTTGAGCAAGCGATCAAAGCGTTGAAACCCCATGTGCCTGGAAAGTTACACCTTGTATTTGGGTGTGGAGGGGATCGAGACCAAGGGAAACGAGCTGCAATGGGAGAAATTGCTGCCCAACACGCCGATGTTCTTTGGGTTACCTCGGATAACCCTAGAACGGAAGTACCTGAAAATATATTGTCGGATATAATGGCCGGCGTGGAAAAAAGGTCGGCGGTTGATTGTCCAGAAAAGCATCAAGAAATCGATCGTGGCAAAGCCATTGCAAAAGCCCTTTGTCATGCAGAGTCACGCGATTGGGTTTTAATCGCGGGTAAAGGGCACGAAGACTATCAAGAGATTCAAGGCCGGCGTATTCCATTTAGTGATCGTCAACAGGCGCTGGACTTGATTGGACAAAATTTTTAAGTATTGAACGAAGGGGCGCTCATGATTGGACCGGTTTATTTACAAGATTGGCAACCGTTGCTTGAAGCCAATCTAGAAGGTCGCAATGCACCTGTAACAGGTGTGAGTACGGATACTCGAACCCTACAACCGGGCGATGTTTTCGTAGCTCTCGTGGGAGATCGCTTTGATGGACATGAGTTTATCAAGGAGGCTGAGCAGCGTGGCGCCAGTGGCGTGATTGTCAGTGAACCGGTAGAAACTAAACTGCCGCAGCTTCAGGTGAAAGATACGCTGGTTGCCTTAACCAAAATAGCGGGATGGAATCGGGATCGGTTCGAACATTCTGTGATTGGTGTGACAGGCTCCAGTGGTAAAACAACCGTAAAAGAAATGATTGCGTCGATCCTTAAAGTTCAAGGTGAGGCCCACGCGACGCAAGGCAATTTAAATAATCGCATTGGTGTGCCGTTGACGTTGATGCGTCTCGCCTCTTACCACACGGCAGCGGTGGTTGAAATGGGCGCCAGCAAATCAGGTGACATTGCTGAGACAGCGGCAATATGTAAACCGCAGGTCGCACTGATTACAAATGTGAGCGAAGCCCACATTGAAGGGTTTGGTAGCATTGAAACCACGGTGCAGACAAAAGGTGAGATTCTCGATCATATTCAATCTGGAGGGGCGGCAGTCCTGAATGTCGACAGCCCTTACTTTAATGAGTGGAAGCAACGACTAAAACCCAATGTGCAGTTGTGGAGCTTTGGATTAGACCAGCCGGCAGATGTGCAGGCAGCCAATGTTGAGTCTCTTGAAAATGGCGAGCATGCATTTCAGCTTCGAATTCATGTAACCGAAGAAAAAACCCTTTCTGAACGTATCGAATTGAAAGTGCCGGGCATTCATAACGTCTCGAATGCAGCGGCTGCAGCGGCTGCAACGCATGCCGCTGGAGTCGGGATCAAGTGCATTAAACAAGGTCTAGAACAGTTTGCGGGGGTTGCCGGTCGGCTTACCGAAAGAAAAGGCGTTCATGGTTCTCTGATCATTGATGACACTTACAACGCTAATCCAGCGTCCATGCGGGTGGCGATCGAAGTGGCAAAAGAAGCGAATAAATCCACCTATTTTGTCATGGGTGACATGGGAGAGTTAGGGGAAGAAGCCCTTAGAGCACATGCTGATATAGGCGCATTTGCTGCAAGAAAGGGAGTGGATGAATTGCTGGCGGTAGGTCATTACTCAAGGCATGCAGTCGAATCGTTCGGGAAAGGAGGACATTGGTTTGCGTCAAAGTCCTCGTTGATTGAGTACTTAAAAGAGCATCTAACGGCATCTCATGTGGTGCTGGTGAAAGGGTCTCGCAGTGCCAGGATGGATAAAATTGTTGATGCCATCATAGAAGAAAAGGGGAACTAACCTAATGTTGCTTTGGTTGTCAGATGTCTTGCAACAGTTTCACTCCGGCTTTTCGGTGCTTCAATACATTACCCTTCGAAGCATCTTTGCTGCAATGACGGCGCTATTGTTAACGTTGTTTTTGGGCCCCTGGATGATTCGCAAATTACGACGGTTGCAAATAGGGCAATCCGTTCGTGATGATGGTCCTAAATCTCACCTCAGTAAATCTGGAACCCCCACAATGGGGGGCGTTTTGATTTTAACGAGCATTAGTATTTCGACATTGCTTTGGAGTGATCTTAATAATCGTTTTGTTTGGGTTGTGCTACTGGTAACGTTGGCGACGGGCGTTGTGGGCTGGTATGACGACTATCGCAAAGTCATCCAAAAGAACTCCAAGGGCTTGCCTGCTCGATGGAAGTATTGTTTACAATCTTTCATTGCTTTAAGCGCAGTCATTTTCTTATACATGACGGCTAAAAGCCCCACAGAAACAACACTGGTTTTACCTTTCTTTAAAAGTTTTGCCTGGGATATGGGGTGGTTATTTATTCCATTTGCTTACTTTGTGGTTGTAGGAACCAGTAATGCCGTTAACCTGACCGATGGCTTGGACGGCTTGGCGATCATGCCAACGGTGATGGTCGGTGCAGCGCTTGGCATCGTCGCTTACGTCACGGGCAATGTGAATTTCTCTGAATACTTGTTTATTCCTTATATTCCGGGTACCGGTGAGCTCACCATCTTCTGCGGCACGTTGGTGGGCGCGGGTATTGGTTTTTTGTGGTTCAACACGTATCCCGCACATGTGTTTATGGGGGACGTTGGTTCTTTAGCGCTCGGCGCGGCTTTAGGCATTTTGGCCGTGGTTGTGCGACAAGAATTTATGCTGTGCATCATGGGAGGGATATTTGTTGCGGAAACCGTGTCTGTGATTCTACAGGTCGCGTCTTTTAAATTAACCGGTAAGCGAATCTTTCGTATGGCGCCTTTGCATCATCATTTTGAATTAAAAGGCTGGCCTGAGCCCAGAGTGATTGTGCGTTTTTGGATCATTACCCTATGTTTGGTCTTGCTCGGATTAGCAACATTAAAAATCCGTTAAGCAAAAGCGTTATAAACGATTGTTAAGCAGTGGTGGTCAAACGATATGATGCAGCGGTATCCACAATCCGAAACGTCGGGCTTACATTTAGTATTAGGGATGGGGCTTACAGGGCTGTCTATTGCTCGCTATTTGTGCTCAACCGGTAAAAAAGTTGCCGTTGCTGATACGCGTGCTGTCCCACCACAGTTATCGGCTTTTGAAGCGCTGCCGCTCGTGGGTATTCATCTTGGAGCGTTTTCAGATACTTTGTTGTTGTCGGCTAGCATACTTTACGTAAGTCCAGGTATACCTTTGCAAACGCCAAGTATTCAATCAGCAATTGAAGCCGGTATAACCCTCTCCAGTGACATTGAGCTTTTTTACCAAGCGTACAATGGGCCCAGTGTGGCGATTACGGGCTCCAATGGAAAAAGCACTGTTACAACGCTTGTCGGGGAAATGGCAAAAGCGGCAGGCTGGACGGTCGGCGTGGGTGGGAACATAGGCACACCAGCACTGGATCTGCTGAGTGAGGGGCAAGGCGATGCCTTGGATTTGGTTGTGTTGGAGTTATCCAGTTTTCAATTAGAACTCTTAAACAGCGTACCCGCGACGGTATCGACGGTTCTCAATGTGACACCGGATCATATGGATCGATACCCCAGTTTTGAGGCCTATAAATCAGCAAAGCATCGAATTTTCTCTGACTCTAAAGCCTTGGCTTATAACCTAGCCGATCCTAATACTTACGCAGCTAGCCTTGATGACTTTAGAGTGTTCCCTTATCGACTGGGTTCTCCTCAATCTGATGAGTGGGGGACCACAACACAGAATGGTGAAAGCTTTTTGACCAAAAAAGGTCGGCAAATACTGCCCATGCAATCACTGAGGTTGCAAGGACGACATAATTGGCAGAATGCACTGGCTGCAATGGCATTAGCTGAAGCTGTGTCGATTCCTGAAGAGGCCTGTATCGAAGCGCTCAAACAGTTTTCTGGTTTAGAGCATCGCTGTGAGTGGGTAGCGGAGCGAAACGGCGTGCATTTCATCAATGATTCCAAAGGAACCAATGTCGACGCTACGTTAGCCGCGCTTGAAGGCATTGGTCGTCAGTACGCGGGCAAATTATTCTGGATCGCTGGAGGACAAGGCAAGGGGGCAGATTTTTCATTGCTTCAGGACAGCGTTCAGCAATTCGTGAATCAAGCGTGGTTCATCGGCGAAGCCAAACAACAATTACAAGACAGTTTTTCTGGGGTAGCAATGCACTCTGTTGAGGATTTGGAAGCCGCTGTAAAAGGTGCTTATGCGGTTGCAGAACCCGGTGACCGAATATTGCTTTCGCCTGCCTGTGCGAGCTTCGATCAGTTTGAAAACTACGCTGCTAGGGGTCGAGCCTTTAAAACCATTGTGAATGTGTTATGACTTTCCCAATACAGTCTTCTAAACCACCCCTTAAAGATGAACAAGAAGAGAGCAATGGCTCTTCAAAAATGGCCGCTTGGGTTGAACCTGAAGCGCCTATTTCTCCACCACCGCCAAAGCTTTGGGACCCTGAGTTACTCAAAGGGTTGAAGCACCAATTAAGTGGTTCTGTGAAGTTATCCAATGCGTTATGGGTGCCAGCCCTTGGTTTGGCTCTGCTGGGGTGGTATATGGTGACCTCGGCCAGTATGGAGTTGAGCGTCCGTTGGTATGGTCAACCCTATTTTTTCGCTCAGCGCCATGGGCTGTATTTGTTGGTCAGTTTGTTTGTGTTTGGTGTGACTCTCAGAATTCCTTCACATGTTTGGCAAGCTCTCAGTGCACCCTTGTTGTTGGTCAGTTTAACCATGCTGGCTTTGGTGTTGGTGCCTGGCATTGGGCGAGAGGTCAATGGCAGTACGCGCTGGATTCCCATGGGTATTGTCAATTTTCAGCCTTCAGAGTTTGCTAAGCTGGCGGTTGTTTTTTATGTGGGCGCTTATTTAGTGAGGCGCCAAGATGAAGTGCAAACTCAGTGGCGTGGTTTTTTGAAACCGTTCATTATCCTCTCGTTGTTTATCGTATTGCTTTTATCGGAGCCCGATTTTGGAGCCGTTGTAGTGTTGTTAGGAACGGTTTTAGGGATGATGTTTATGGGCGGTGTAAGACCCTTGCAATTCTTGCTCTTAATTTTAGCGAGTGTCGGCATGGGGTCTGCCCTATTGGTGTCGCAGCCTTATCGACTACAGCGTTTATTGGCGTATCTAGATCCATGGGCCCCAGATCATGTGTTGGGCACTAGCTACCAGTTGACGCAATCATTAATGGCTTTTGGTCGTGGTGAGTGGGCAGGCGTTGGCATTGGGCAGAGTATTCAGAAGCTCTTTTATTTACCAGAAGCCCACACCGATTTTGTTTTCGCGATTTGGGCTGAAGAAACGGGACTGATCGGTGCGCTTTTCGCTCTTAGTCTGTTTGGTATATTGGTGTTGAATTTAATCCGTTTTGCGTTCAAAGCACAAAGCCTCGGTTTGCTCTTTAAAGCCTATGTTCTGTACGGCATAGCCGTGTTAATTACCTTGCAAGTTTTCATCAATTTAGGGGTGAATACTGGCCTTTTGCCAACGAAGGGCCTCACGTTACCCTTTTTAAGTTATGGTGGTAGCAGTTTGATGATGACCGCTTTTATGCTGGCGGTTGCAATGCGAATCGTCAGTGAGATTTTGCAAAGACCTTCGACAAAAGAACAAGGCCGCTCTGCTCGTAAATTTGCAGCAGGTTGAGTCGGCGAGCTGAGAGATTGATACAATGAAACCCGTTATTCTTGTCATGGCAGGTGGCACCGGAGGTCATATTTTTCCGGCGCTTGCCATTGCGCATCAATTCCAAACGCGCGGTTATGAAGTGCATTGGCTTGGGTCAAAGGCTGGCATGGAAACGGTTCGTGTACCCAAAGCGGGCTTTCCGTTGCATACATTAAGTGTCAGAGGTTTACGTGGCCAAGGATTGTTACGTTTGTTAAAAGCCCCTTGGTTATTAACCAAAGCGGTGTGGGAAAGTCTGAAATTAATAAAACAGCTCAACCCCGTGTTGGTCATTGGTTTTGGTGGCTTTGCCTCTGGACCGGGTGGATTAGCTGCTCGCATACTAAACGTCCCTCTTGCCATTCATGAACAGAATGCGGTTGCAGGGTTTACGAATCGTTGTTTATCCCGTTGGGCGCGTCCTGTTATGCAGGCTTTTCCTGGGGCCATTAAGCAGGCAGAAGTGGTTGGTAATCCTATACGAAATGATCTTATCCAATTGCCACGCCCTGAAGATCGTTGGCAGCATCGTCATGGGCCGATTCGATTATTGGTATTAGGTGGCAGTTTGGGTGCTCAGGCACTCAACGAATCCATTCCGCAAGCGTTAAAAAGCTTGCCAGAAACAGAGCGGCCAGAGGTGTGGCATCAATGCGGTGAAAAGCATTTGAATGCGGCGGAAGCGGCTTATCAATCGGCTCAAGTACATGCGTCAGTGGTGTCTTTTATCGAAGACATGGCGCAAGCATTATCTTGGGCAGATCTGGTGATTTGCCGCGCGGGCGCTTTGACGGTATCGGAAGTGGCCGCCGTTGGCGTACCAGCGCTTTTTGTTCCTTATCCATATGCAGTAGACGATCACCAAACAAAAAATGCACAATGGTTGGTGAATGCAGGGGCAGCTCATATCATTCAGCAGTCGGATTTAACCCCAGACCGCTTAGCTGAATGGTTAAAAGAGCATGCTGCCTCGCGCGACGGGTTATTAGTGAGAGCTCAAAAAGCTCATGAACTGGCGAAACCAAAGTCGACTGAACAAGTCTTAGAATTGTGTCTTCAGCGAATATCCTCATGAATATGAAATCGGATGGCATGCCTGGCATGCGACGAATACAAAAGATCCACTTTATTGGGATCGGTGGCGTTGGCATGTGTGGCATCGCTGAGGTCTTATTAAATCTAGGTTATCAAGTGTCAGGTTCTGACTTGAGAGTGTCAGTGGCAACCGAACGCTTGAAGCATCTTGGCGCCACGATTTTTATTGGGCATCAATCACAAAATGTCGACGGCGTAAATGTCGTGGTGACGTCTACTGCGATTCAAGCCGATAATCCTGAGTATCAAGCAGCAAAATTGCTTGAAATACCCATCGTGCGACGCGCTGAAATGCTCGCAGAATTAATGCGATTTAGACATGGAATCGCGATCGCCGGCACCCATGGTAAAACCACTACAACCAGCCTCGTTGCGTCCATTTTTGCTGAAGGGCACCTAGATCCAACGTTTGTGATCGGTGGAAAGCTGACCAAAGCGGGGACCAATGCCAAGCTTGGTGAGAGCCGTTATTTAGTTGCTGAAGCGGATGAAAGCGATGCTTCCTTCTTACACTTGCAGCCTTTAACCGCCATCGTTACCAATATTGATGCTGATCACATGTCTACATATGACGGTGATTTTAATAAGCTGAAAAAAGCCTTTGTCGACTTTTTGCATAATGTTCCCTTTTATGGATTGGTTGTGCTCTGTCTCGAAGATGAAAATATTCGAGAGTTAATTCCTCAGTTGCAGCGTTCAAAATACACTTATGGATTCGGTGATGATGCGGATTTTCAGGCCGTTGATTTGGTCTTTGCGGGTATGTACACCGAGTTCACTGTGAAGCGGCCACAACCGCATGCTGCATTGCATGTTCGCTTACATATGCCGGGTAAACATAATGTGCTTAATGCGCTTGCCGCGATCGCAGTTGCTACAGATGAAGGGGTAAGTGACGCCGCCATTGTCAAGGCCTTGGCAGAATTCCAAGGGGTCGGGCGACGCTTTCAAGTGCGAGGTCATTTCCCAGTACCGGGTTCCAATCAGCAAGACATAATGTTGGTGGATGATTATGGGCACCACCCAAAAGAGATGGAAGTGACTCTGGCGGCTATTCGTCATGGTTGGCCCGATCGACGCCTTGTTATGGTTTTCCAGCCGCATCGTTATACGCGTACGCGTGATTTGTATGACGACTTTGTCAAAGTCCTTAATGATACGGATGTTTTGGTTTTGCTTGAGGTGTACTCTGCTGGAGAAGAAGCCATTACGGGTGCTGATGCACGCTCGCTTTCAAGGAGTATTCGACAACGAGGCAGGGTTGACCCCATCTTTGTTCAACATCAAGAAGAATTATTTCAAGTGCTGTCCGATCTGTTAAAGCCAGGTGATTTGTTGCTGCTTCAAGGCGCAGGAAATATTGGTTTGATTGCTGCTCAGTTAGAGGATCAACTGCCCGCTTTATTAGGGCAAGTTCAATCTTGAAAGTAGACTAAGCGGCGATTCGTTATTTTATTTCGCAGTTTACACCACAATGGTTGCTTCACTTTTGCATAAACGAGTGATAAATGAAATTAGGTAAGATTGCAGTGCTAATGGGAGGCACCAGTGCGGAGCGCCAGGTGTCACTTGCCAGTGGTAGAGCCGTAACAAAGGCACTTGCTCGGAAAGGGCATGATGTAGAGGCCTTTGATCTAAGCGAGCATTACCTCTCTCAAATCCAAAACCTGAACGCTGATCGGGTCTTTATTGCTCTTCATGGTGGTTTCGGTGAGAACGGTGAAATCCAAGCACTATTGGAAGCATACCATCTGCCCTATACCGGCAGTGGTACCGTGACTTGTGCATTAACAATGGATAAAGCAAAAACGAAATGGTTGTTACAGGGCGCAGGTTATCAAACACCGGCTTTCATCGAGCTTCATCAAAATGAAGATCATGATTTAAGTAAGATCATTGATCAATTGGGCTTGCCATTATTTGTTAAGCCGGTCTCTGAAGGGTCAAGTGTCGGTATTAGTAAGGCGTTAACCTCAGAAGAATTAAGAACCGCGGTAGATCAAGCCTTTCAATACGACGAGCGCATTTTGATAGAAACCTTCCTGCCAGGAAAGGAGTACACGGTTTCTTGGCTTGATGGAAAAGCATTGCCCTCTATTTGCATTGAAGCGCAAAGTGAATTTTATGATTACGATGCAAAATACATTACGGGCACAACTGAATACCATATTCCTTCCGGTTTGAGCTCAGAAGAAGAACAGCAAATACAAGATCTGGCTGAGGGTGTTGCCCGTTTAGTAGGGCTAGACAGCTGGGGAAGAGTTGATTTTATTAAAGATGCCGATGGGCAATTACATGTCATAGAAGTCAACACAGTACCCGGCATGACTGAAACAAGCCTAGTCCCAAAAGCTGCAAAAGCAATGGGAATTACGTTTGAAGAGTTAGTTGAAAAGATTGCTACGAATGCATCGTTGAAAAATCGTTTTCATTCGAATCCTGCGTAAGGTTATGGGACTCAAAAAACGCCAAATATCTGAAGTAGAGAGCGAGCCAGTAAAGGTCAGCGGGGCGGTTTTTGTTGAGCCTGAAACACCAAAGCTACCAAAGCGTCCTCTACGTGATCGCATTCAATATGTCACTCAACTGGTGTATGCCATTTATATAAACATCATCAAACCGGTGATTAGAATTGCATCTATTTTTTTTGCGTTATACATTGCATGGTTAGCACTAAAGTGGGTATCTTACAGCGAGTGGGCAAATCCGGCTGTCTCTCAGGTGCGAATTGAAGCACCTTTTGTGTGGCGATCAGAGTCAGCGATCAAACATCATCTTGCTGAAGTGCTCTCAGAACAGCGATTCTGGACGCTAGATGTGCATCGCATTCGTAATCATTTGCAAAAGGATCCTGCGCTTCGTTCGGTGCGAGTTCAAAAAGCTTGGCCAAACCAATTACTCGTCCGCATCGAAGAAATGGTGCCAGTCGCTCGTTGGGGTGAAAAACACTTATTAACTGAGTTAGGTCGAGTGGTTCCTCTTAGTTTGTTGGAACCAAATAATGAGGCGCAGTCGGAGGTAACCAAGACTTTGCAGTTTGCGGTTCAACTTCAAGACAATGAAGCCAAACCCAGCTTAAAGTTGCCTTTGTTATTAGGTGGAAAGCATAACGGGGCCGTATTAATTGAGCGTTATCGTTTGCTGAGACGTTTAGGTTGGCAAATTGCGCAATTAGAATTGACGCCACGGGGGGCATGGAAAGTAAGATTAACCGATGGCTTAAAAATTGACTTGGGTAGTCAGCATTTTAGCGAGCGTGTGCACAAGGTGGCCACCATTATGCAAGCTTATAGAGAACGCTTGAAAACTATGCAAAAAATTGACGCTCGGTACCCCAATGGGGTTGCGATTAAATGGCGCCCAGAAAGCGTGCAGGCGACAGAAGCACTCCCTGTGCGAGGTTGAGATAGCTGAGAATGAATGCAGCGAATGAGCAAAAATTAATTGTTGGGTTGGATATTGGCACGTCTAAAGTCGTCGCCATTGTAGGCGCGGTAACGCCTTCTGGTGAAGTGGAAGTGATCGGTATTGGTAATCATCCGTCACGCGGTATGAAAAAAGGCGTTGTTGTCAATATTGAATCCACTGTCCAATCCATACAGCGTGCGATTGAAGAAGCTGAGTTAATGGCTGGCTGCCGTATTCATACGGTTTACGCAGGTATTGCTGGTAGCCATATTCGCAGCATGAATTCTAATGGCATGGTTGCGATTAAAAATCGTGAAGTTGCTCAAGCCGATGTTGATCGTGTCATTGATGCAGCGCAGGCAGTGCTGATTCCCAGTGACCAGAAAATTTTGCACATACTTCCTCAAGAATTTGTGATTGATCAGCAGGAAGGGGTGCGTGAGCCCATTGGTATGGCGGGTGTACGTTTAGAGGTGAAAGTCCACCTGGTCAGCTGCGCTCGAAATGCTGCGCAGAACATTGACAAATGCGTTCAGCGCTGCAATTTGGAAGTCGAAGACATTATTTTAGAACAGTTGGCCTCCAGTTATGCTGTGCTGACGGAAGATGAAAAAGAGCTTGGTGTTTGCCTGGTCGATATCGGTGGAGGTACTACGGATATCGCAGTATTTACCGATGGTGCGATTAGGCACACAGCGGTAATTCCAATTGCGGGCGATCAAGTTACGAATGATATTGCTATGGCTCTGCGTACTCCCACACAACACGCAGAGGAAATAAAGAAAAAATATGCCTGTGCACTCAGGCAATTGGCTGGCCCTGATGAGCTAATAAAGGTGCCTAGTGTTGGTGACCGCAAGCCACGAGATTTGTCTAGACAAGCTTTGGCTGAAGTGGTTGAGCCGCGCTATGAGGAATTGTTTAGTCTCATTCAGGCTGAGTTAAGAAGAAGTGGATACGAGGAATTAATTCCTGCGGGTATCGTTTTTACAGGCGGAACCGCTAAAATGGAAGGCGCTGTGGATTTAGCCGAGGAAATTTTCCACATGCCCGTGCGACTGGCCAAACCCCAAGGCGTGTCAGGTCTGACTGATGTGATCGCGAATCCCATTTATGCCACCGCGGTAGGCTTGCTTATGTATGGCGCGAAACAAAGTCGACAGAGTGCAGAAGTCAATATTGTCAACGGGCCCAGTGAGGAGCCTCATGTGGGCGTGCTGGGACGCGTAAAAAACTGGATTCAAGGTAATTTCTAATGATCAGGTACGTCCTTCGTAAGCAAGGAGACGGGTGATGAATCAAAAAGACGGGGATATGTTCGAGTTGGTCGACGATGTGCCTCAGAATGCTGTCATTAAAGTGATCGGCGTTGGCGGTGGTGGTGGAAATGCTGTTGAGCATATGGTGTCCTCTCATATTGAGGGAGTAGACTTCATATGCGCCAATACCGATGCCCAAGCCCTAAAAAATATGGGCTCTAAGTATATCTTACAGCTCGGTGGCGCAATTACGAAAGGCCTGGGTGCTGGAGCCAACCCTGAAATTGGACGTGAAGCTGCCCTGGAAGATCGAGAGCGCTTAGCAGAGGCAATAAAAGGCGCTGACATGCTGTTTATTACCGCTGGTATGGGCGGCGGTACGGGCACCGGTGCTGCGCCAGTTGTCGCTGAAATAGCGCGCGAGTTGGGTGTGTTAACCGTTGCAGTTGTGACGCGTCCATTCCCCTTTGAAGGTCGTAAACGTCTCTCTATCGCTGAGTCTGGTTTGAAAGAGTTGGCCGACCATGTGGATTCATTGATCACGATCCCAAATGAGAAATTGTTGGATGTCTTAGGGAAGAACACCAGTTTATTGGAAGCTTTTGGTGCTGCTAACGATGTTCTACTCGGGGCGGTTCAAGGCATTGCTGACCTCATCATACGCCCAGGCATGATCAATGTTGACTTTGCTGACGTCAAAACGGTTATGTCCGAAATGGGACAGGCAATGATGGGCACAGGAGTCGGGAAAGGTGAGAACCGTGCCAGAGAAGCAGCTGAAGCTGCGATACGCAGCCCACTATTGGAAGACGTGAATCTTGAAGGGGCTCGTGGTATATTGGTGAACATCACCGCAGGCATGAATCTTTCTCTGGGCGAATTTTCGGAAGTGGGGAACACTATCGAAGAATTCGCGTCTGAACAGGCTACCGTTGTCGTGGGTACGGTCATCGATCCTGAAATGACAGACGAGTTGAAAGTGACGGTGGTTGCCACTGGTCTCCAAGCCGTGCAAGAAAAACCAGTTAAGAAAGTAGTCGATAATACCAAAGTGGAAGCAAGCCCTGACTACAAAGAGCTGGATCGGCCAACATCTATGCGCTGGAAGTCTGAAACACAGAGCCAGAAAGTAGGGGCTTCAAAACCTACTGCTGATGCTTCTGGTAAAGATTTGGAGTACTTGGATATTCCTGCCTTCTTGCGTAGGCAAGCCGATTGAAGTGGCGTTATTCTCAACTCTTGTCCGATGCCTGTATCTTGTTTTTGCCGTAAGCAGGGGGTTTGTATTAGAATCCCCAGCTGCATTTCCGGTCAGTGAAGTCGATGATTAAACAAAGGACACTTAAAAACACCATTCGAGCCACCGGTATAGGGCTCCATTCTGGTGACAAGGTGTACATGACGTTACGCCCAGCAGCTATTGATTCTGGGATTGTTTTTCGTCGTACCGATCTTGACCCTGTGGTGGAGATACCTGCTCGAGCAGAAAACGTGGGCGCAACTACGATGGCGACTGCCTTGCTTCAAGGTGAGGTCAAGATCGCAACCGTGGAGCATCTTTTATCGGCCATGGCTGGCTTGGGAATTGATAACTGCGTGGTTGAATTGAGCGCTGGTGAAGTCCCCATCATGGATGGCAGTGCAGGCCCCTTCGTCTTTCTCTTGCAGTCGGCTGGTATTGAAGAGCAAGACGCTGCCAAGCGTTTTATACGCATAAAAAAGTCGATTCGTGTTGATGATGGAGAAAAATATGCAGCTTTCCATCCTTATGACGGTTTTAGAGTGCGCTTCACGATTGACTTTGACCACCCCGTTTTCCAACATCGTAATCAAGAAGCTTGCTTAGATTTCTCTAGCACTTCCTTTGTTAAAGAAATCAGCCGTGCTCGTACCTTTGGTTTTATTCATGATCTTGAGTTGCTGAGATCGAAAAACTTGATCCTTGGTGCAAGCTTGGATAACGCGATTGGTTTGAGTGAAGACGGTATTTTGAACGAAGAAGGTCTGAGATACGAAGACGAGTTCGTGAAGCATAAGATCTTAGACGCCGTCGGAGACTTATACTTGTTAGGGCATAGCCTCATCGGTGAATATGAAGCCTTTAAGTCAGGGCATGGCCTTAATAACCAGATCCTTAGAACATTGATATCCAATCAAGACTGTTGGGAATTTGTGGAGTTTCAGGATATATCGCAAGCACCTATATCCTACCAAAAGCCAGCGTCCTTATTGTAAGACTGCGTATTTAGGGCTGTGATCGATAGACTCAAAATACGACTGACTCTACAGCTGCTATGAGTTTTTCCTCAGGCTGAGATCGACTGAGTTCATGAACCCAAAGTGACGTCAATTTGGGTTCATTGAGACAGATACTGCTTGTTGGCAAATCTAAGACTGTGATAGATTTCAAATTTTTCGGGTTTTGCGCTTTCATTTATGGTGAAGCGGAGCTTGAGCCTAGGAATGGCGTTTTCTATGAATATCATTGTGGTAGGAAAAGGGGGGCGAGCAAGGTCTTGGCATTTGAGCCAAGGGCTTAGGTATTTCCTTTTCTTCTGTCTGGCGTTACTCCCTATCGGTTTAGGTGTTGCAGGCTTTTTCCTCACTACATTTTTGGCAGGTAAACCCATCGTAAACGATGAGGTTCACAAAGAGTGGCAAGCCAAGCTTAATAAGCAAAAAAGTCGCTTAAGTGAATTGAAACAGGGCGCAGACGAAGAGCTTATGGCGCTCACGGTCAGGCTGGCTGAAATGCAAGCGCGCCTGACTCGTTTAGATGCCGTTGGGGAGCGCTTAATTCAAACGGCTCGGCTCAATAAGGGTGAATTCGACTTCAGTCGAGAGCCTGCTATGGGTGGGCCTCAAGAGCAGCTCCCTGATTCAGGATACAAAGCACCGACCATTGATCAAGCGATTGCAGAACTAGAGGCTGAACTAGAAGATCGAGAAATTCAGCTGGATGTTCTCAGCACCCTCATCAAAAACAGAAAAATACGTGAAGACGCTTTTATTGCCGGCCGGCCAATACGCAGGGGCTGGATGTCTTCTCGTTATGGTCGTCGGACAGATCCGTTTAATGGTCGACTGGCTTGGCATGCTGGGATGGACTTTGCGGGTAAGGAAGGCAGCGATATTGTCGCGGTTGCTTCCGGTGTTGTGACTTGGGCCTCTGACCGTTCCGGTTACGGCCTTATGATCGAAATCAATCACGGAAGTGGTTACTCAACGCGTTACGCACATTGTAAAGAGCTTGATGTGAGCGTGGGCGATGTTGTTCGTAAAGGACAGACCATTGCGGCAATGGGCAGCACGGGCCGTTCGACGGGGCCTCACGTGCATTTTGAAGTCTATAAAAATGGCCGAACCGTCGATCCGGCGGCCTATATCCACCGAACTCACCCCTAAGTCTCATTTTCCCTTAAGCAAGGTTTATCCAAGCCTTGCCTTCCTGTATAACTGCCTGTGAATTTCGGCAGTGTGGGTATTGAGCCCAAAAGAACCCCTAGCATTTTGACGCACGCACTTTAGAAGACAGCATTATGATCGCCTCATTGGTAAAAAAAATCGTTGGCAGCAAGAACGACCGAGAAGTTAAAAAACTCCGCCGCGTAGTAGAACGCATTAATGCGTTAGAGCCAGAGTTTGAGAAGCTCTCTGATGAACAAATAAAAGAAAAAACTCAAGAGTTAAGGAAGCGCTTACAAGACAACGTTTCTCTTGAAACGCTGATTCCAGAAGCTTTTTCCCTCGTGCGTGAAGCCAGTAAGCGTGTTATGGAAATGCGTCACTTTGATGTGCAGATGATTGGGGGAATGGTTCTCAATGAAGGCAAAATTGCTGAGATGCGGACAGGGGAAGGTAAAACCCTTGTCGCAACATTATCCGCTTACTTGAATGCCTTGCCTGGCAAGGGTGTTCATATCGTAACCGTGAACGACTATTTGGCTCACCGTGATGCAGAATGGATGCGCCCATTGTATGAAGCTCTCGGTTTAAGCGTGGGCGTTATCCGTTCAGGGCAAGATGCTACTAGTAAGCGTGAAGCCTACCAGTGTGACATCACCTATGGCACCAACAACGAATTCGGGTTTGACTATTTGCGTGACAACATGGCCCTGTCTATCGAAGACAAGATGCAAGGGGAGTTGCATTACGCCATTGTCGATGAAGTGGATTCTATTTTAATTGATGAAGCCCGAACGCCACTGATTATTTCAGGAGCAGCGGAAGACAGCTCTGAATTGTACAAAGCGATTAATACATTAATCCCTAAGCTTGTTGAGCATAAGGAAGAGGAAGAAGGTGTCGTAGAACAAGAAGGTCATTATACGGTTGATCTGAAGCAAAAGTCGGTTGAGCTAAATGAAAGTGGCCATGAGTACGTAGAAGAATTACTCACCGAACAAGGCATTCTTGAAGAGGGTGATAGTCTCTACGCAACCACTAACCTGAATAAGTTACACCATGTGCATCAAGGATTGCGTGCTCATGTGCTGTTTCAACGTAATGTGGATTACATTGTCCAAGGCAATCAAGTTGTGATTGTTGATGAACACACCGGGCGTACAATGCCGGGGCGTCGTTGGAGTGAAGGACTGCATCAGGCCATTGAAGCAAAAGAAGGCGTTGCGATTCAGGCTGAATCACAAACGCTTGCTTCCACAACCTTCCAAAATTATTTCCGTCTGTACAAAAAACTCAGTGGCATGACGGGTACAGCAGATACGGAAGCCTTTGAGTTCCATCAAATTTATGGGTTAGACGTCGTTGTTATCCCCACCAATAAAGAAATTGCACGTAAAGATCACAATGATCTTATTTACCTAAGTGAAGAAGACAAATACAACGCGATCATTGAAGAAATTCGTGAATGTACAGCGCATGGGCGTCCGGTGCTCGTGGGTACCGCTTCGATTGAGGCATCTGAACGCATTTCGAACGCTCTTGATGCGTCAAAAATTCAGCACAATGTTTTAAATGCAAAACAGCACGAACGCGAAGCGCATATTATTGCAGAGGCGGGGCGTCCTGGAGCGGTCACCATTGCGACGAATATGGCAGGTCGTGGTACCGATATTATGCTAGGTGGTAACTGGAAAGTAGAAGTTGAAAAGCTTGAGGAACCTTCTGAAGCTGATATTGAAAAAATCCAGAAAGAATGGCAAGCCACGCATCAAGAGGTTATTAAAGCAGGCGGTTTGCATATTATTGGAACGGAGCGACATGAATCCCGTCGTATTGATAATCAGTTGCGTGGTCGTTCTGGCCGTCAAGGTGATCCCGGTTCTTCAAGGTTCTTCCTGTCATTGGAAGACCCTTTAATGCGGATCTTTGCATCTGATCGTACGCGCAATATGATGAAAGCCTTAGGCATGAAATCGGGTGAAGCCATTGAACACAAAATGGTCACTAACGCGATTGAAAAAGCTCAAAAACGTGTAGAGCAACGTAACTTCGATATTCGTAAACAGCTTCTGGAATACGATGATGTTTCGAACGAACAAAGGCAAGCAATTTACAGCATTCGTAATGATTTATTAGCTGCTGAAGATGTGTCTCAACAAGTGTCTCAAATGCGAGAGAGCGTTGTTAATCGAGTTGTCAGCGCGCATCTTCCTCCTCAATCATTGCCGGAACAATGGGATATCCCTGGTCTTGAGCAAAATCTAAAATCAGAGTTTGGCGTTGAAGTGCCTGTTCAGCAATGGCTTGACGAAGATAAGAAGCTGCATGAAGAACCTCTAAGGCGCCGTATATATGAGCAGGTTGCAGAAGCCTATGTAGCTAAAGAGCAAATTGTTGGTGCAGAGCCCCTGCGTTACTTGGAAAAGCAGGTGATCTTGCAGGTGCTCGATAATCTTTGGAAAGAGCATCTTGCTAAGCTGGATCATCTTAGACAAGGGATTCATTTAAGAGGTTATGCTCAGAAAAATCCAAAGCAAGAATACAAGCGTGAAGCTTTTGCCTTATTCGAAGAGTTGCTTGAAAATATTGATGAAGAGTCAATCCGCTTCTTATCGCATGTTCAAATTCGTCAGGAAAATGAGGCTGAGGCACTAGAGCGTCAACGACGGGCTGAAGCAGAAGCACAGGCAAAATCCATGCAGTATCAACATGCATCTGGATCAGCGCTTGATGAAGAACGAGCAAGTGATGACGCGGGTGATGAACAAGCCGCCCAACCTTATAAACGTACTCAACCCAAAGTGGGGCGTAATGATCCTTGTCCATGTGGGTCGGGTAAAAAATACAAGCAGTGTCATGGCAAGCTAGGCTAAGCCATTATCTGAAAGCCTTGCGAGATTAACCTGTTAAAAGGTGTATATTTCGCAAGGTTTTTTTAAACATCTCTTTTGGTGCTCAAACGTTTAGCTTGAAAATGTTTCTATACTCCATGTGATGTAATCACCTTTCAGGCATTTTTTGTTTGCCATCTTGTTGCTCTAATTGATTGATTCGTATTTACCCAAATCAACGTTTAGCACTCCAATTTTACCGAGAAGTTTTATGCAAGTCGTTGTTGGCATCATCCTGGATAACCCTCAAATTACACCTGAAACCAAAGCTTTGTTAGCGGTTAGGCAATCACATCAAGCTCATGCTGGTTTATGGGAATTTCCAGGTGGGAAAGTAGAGCCGGGCGAACCCTTTGAACAGGCGCTTGAGCGTGAATTAGTAGAAGAAATTGGTATTTGTCCAACTCAATGGGAGTATTATGATTCCGTTGTTGTTGGTCATGATCTGAAATCGATAGAACTGAAGTTTTTTCTAGTGACGGATTATCATGGCGAGGCTAAAGGAGTGGAAGGTCAAGAAATACGATGGTGGCCATTAAAGGAAGTGGTGAAATTAGATTTCCCACCCGCCAACAAGCAGGTTCTAAAAAAAATTGATGCTGAGTGTGGACTCTCAAACGATTAATAAAACTAATTTAAATTTTCTACAAAAATTGGTGGAGCAGCTTAACTCTGAAATGAGCTTTATACCTAAATGCCTGTAAACAGCTTAATCAAGGAAACAGAGAGTGATTGCACTTTAATGGATAGAATGAAGAGCCTATAAAGCACTTTCTATTCTAGTTGCTTAACAATTAATGTACGTGAGCACCTACATTATTGGCGGTTTTCTCTCAATGTGATCCAGATACCCTAATTCAGATGGCATTATGCGACTAAAATATGAGCACTGTGGTACATTACAGCAATACACACCCTTGTATGTAAGTGTTTATTTTTAGAGAGATGCAGATGAGAGACAACCAGACATCACAAGTTGAGTTTAGAGGTGAAGGAAGCGAGTATTTTAAAATATGGATTGTGAATATATTTCTCACAATATGTACTCTGGGTATATATTCAGCATGGGCCAAAGTTAGAACGGCAAAATATTTTACTAATCACACATTTCTTGATGATAGAAGCTTATCGTTTGATGCTGATCCACTTAAGATTCTCATTGCTCGCTTGTTTGTGGCATTAATTTTGATTCTGTTGTATATCATTAATGAAATATTTCCGCTTGCCGGGGTGGTAGTGTCTATTTTGATGACTGCTTTTATATTGCCATTGATGTTTATAGCTTCTCTTACGTTTTATTTAAGAAACACCAAGTATCGTGGTGTGCGTTTTAACTTTAAGGGGACATATCGCCAGGCATTTGCAGTATATACGCTCCCATGGATTGGTTTTTTCCTTTGGGGGTATGGTTTGTGGTATTTGGCAGATAGTGGAAATGCCGAATTAATGTGGGTCTGTGGGATTCTGGGTGTATTGATTTATCCAGTAGTATTTTTTTATCAAACATCGTTTACAGTAAAGAATATTTGGTTTGGTGAGCAAGGTTTTGAATTTAATGGAACTTTAAGTGCTTCGTATTTAAAGCTTATATTTCCAAGTGTCTTGTTGATAGTTTCTTTTATTTTTGTTGGAAGTGATGTGGGAGGTTTGATGTTTCTTGGGAGTATCATGATATTTTTAATAGCCATATTTTCTTGGCTATATATGTATGTTCAGGTAAGAAACTTAACGTATAATTCTCTTGTGTTTGCTGATATGTCCGCTGAATCCAATATGACTTTTTTTCGGTATGCATGGGTTCACTTCACCAATATGTTGCTTAATCTCCTGTCGCTTGGATTGTATAAACCATTTGCTAAAATTAGAATCGCTAAATATAAGGCGGCGAGTACACGGTTTTTGTTGACTGATCGTATTGACCAAATTGAGCAGATTCATAAAGAAAAGCGTTCAGCCTTTGGAGAAGAAGCGGCTGATTCGATTTTTGATGTCGATATTATATTTTAGTTAAAGTGTAATATATGAAGCCTAAATGATTTAGGGTGACTTATAGTCTGGTTCATACTCTTTTGTAGGTTTGACCCCAATCATTGAACATTGTTGCGTTTCATAATTATGGTGAAAGCTGGAAGCGGATAGTTGGGAACTCCATATGATAAAAGGCTACTTTACCTCTGGAACCAGTGCACGCTCGCTACCCAGTGAAATCTCTTTTCAAGGCTCATTGATCTCCTTTAATGGTCGCTTATACAGATTTGATGAAGTTTCTATCTCTGAGCGTATTGGGAATAGTACTAGGTATATCCGTTTCCCTGACGGTGTGGAGTTTGAGACAACCGACAACGATCCTATTGATCTCTGGTTAGACGGAATCAACGAGCATCGGACTCTGAGGAAAATTAGCCTACTAGAGCGCCATCTAGGCCTAGTGATTGTGGTAAGCGTTTTGATGACGGCCTTTTTGGTGTTTTTGGTTTTCGATGGGATTCAAAGGGCCGCTGGTTGGTTGGCGCCAACCGTACCTGTTGAGTGGAGAGTGACCCTATCTGAGGGGACTGAAGGGTGGATTGACTCCTCTTTTGAGGATACCGAGATCCCCATATTAAAGCAGCAAGAACTAATTAAAACCTTCAACACCTGGACTGAGAGCAGCCAATATCCATACCAGTTAAAATTTGTGCGCTACGAAGACACTCCTAATGCTTTCGCACTGCCATCAGGAACGATTTACGTGACAGATGCATTGATCAAAATGGCTGAGAGTAATGAGGAAGTGATGGCCGTATTAGCCCATGAGATAGGCCATGTAGAGGCACATCATGGCATGGAAATGGTGATCGAATCGTCCTTTCTATCAGGATTGCTTTTAGTCATATTAGGTGATGCCAGTCAGTTGGATCAATTGGCTGTGGGTTTATCAACGGCGTTATTGCAAAACAGCTATTCCCGAGATAAGGAGCGTGAAGCTGATGCTTTCGCCATTGACTGGTTAGTCAAAAAAGGTGAAGACCCTCAAGCGTTGGTGAGCATATTTGAAAAATTTGAGGCTTATGAAGCCGATGAATTAGAACCAGAAAAAGGTGACGAAACAGAGGAGGCTACGGAGCCAAAAGACGCAGGAGAGCCATCTAAACTGGAAGCCATTTTAGACGTCTTTTCGACGCACCCCGCAACGGATGAGCGTATACAACTCATGCAAGAACGCATTCGACAAATTAAGCAAACACAGTGAGCTTGCCATATGGGTAAGCCGTTTGGGTAAGCCTCGACGCAGCCATCAACTGCTATGCTCAATACGGACCTCTAGCCTATTTTGGGCTTAAGAACCTATCGTTTAAGGACGGGTAATGGCAACGGGATTTGCCACACTAAGCCTCAAGTGGAAAATACAAATAGCCTTTTTTTCACTGGCTCTTATTACCATACTCTACAATCGTTGGCTCGCTTACGACGAGTTAGTGCTGCTTGTGGAGCAGGCAAAACAGGCCAATGTTGCTGCTGAGTTGCTTAAAAACCTGAACGCTCAGGTCGATGGATTTGTTATACAAGCAATTTGGCAAACCTTAGTTCAATTGATCCTTCAATTCGTCATCATTGGTGTACTGGCCAACTGGTTCGTTCGCCCTGTTCATTCACTGCTTGATGGCGTTACTCTAGTTGAGGAAGGGGATCTAAGAGCCCATGTCGAGCAACGTACTCAAGATGAGTTGGGTGAAGTCATCAGCCATTTCAATGGTATGACAAAGCAACTCAACCGAGTCCTTGCGAAAGTGGATTCAAGTTCACTTAGAATTCGGCAGTCGGCCTATCAAATCGCACAAGTTTCTCAAGAAATTGCAGTGGCCAGTGAAGAAGAAAAAGTCCGATTTGGAGAGCTGGCGAATGTTATTCATCAATTGCATGAGATTTCGAATCGGATACAGTCCTTGGCGGAAGATGCACGTGGAAAGTCAGATTCTGCATACAGCAGAGTGCAGCAAAGCCGATCAGATATTCAGGATACTCAAGCGTCTCTAAAAGATGTCAGTCAGCAGGTACAAGCGGCTTCCGACCAAGTATCTGATCTGGTTGAAACGACCAATCACATCACTCAGTTAATCACAACCATTAGCGAAATTGCAGAACAGACCAATTTATTAGCATTAAACGCTGCTATTGAAGCAGCGCGAGCTGGTGAACAAGGTCGTGGATTTGCCGTGGTTGCAGACGAAGTGAGGGACTTGGCGGATAAAACCAGCGAAGCCTCTCAAAAGATTGGAGACATCATTGGCAAGTTTGGCGGCAAAGTCAGTGAAGTGACCGAATCCATGAGCGGCATTATTGAGCGAGTGTCTATGAATGTCGATGCGACCAGTAAAACTGTCAATGCAATGGAAGAAACTGAAGATTTTGTCACCCGTGCCGCTCGTGATGGAGAAGATATTGACCAGCAGTCTAAACAACAGCTTGGTATGTTTGACTCTCTTGAAGCTGCGATGGAGCGTCTGATGGAGACGCTCGCAAGTAATACCAATAAGGTTAATAACACCGCTAACATTGGCCGCTCACTGAATGATTCAACCGATGATCTTCACCAAATGGTACAGGGATTCCATGTGACTCATGAATTATGTGAAATCGAACAGAGAGCAAATGAGCGGCGTTCAGCACCAAGAATACCAACTAATTTGTTGGTGGGTATCACCCGAGAGAACGGTTGTTTTGATGCGTATTGTGATGATATCAGTTTAACAGGACTTAGAATATTTACTGATCAAGATATTCAAGAAGGCGAAGTTGTTACTTTAAAATTACGTCCTCCGAAAGAAGATCTTGAGACTTTTAAAAATCAAGAACCCATAGCAGTACGTGCAGAAGCCGTGCGGGTAACAACTTTATCCACTCAAGAAAAAAGTGTTGGTTTAAGCCTTGTAGATCCAAGTGAGAGTGCCTTAAAGGCCTTGCAAAAAATTGTTGAATTTTATCGTATGAATTAGTGATGACTATATCCGTAAAAGGTTTTAAAAAACGATAATTTCCGAAAATCTATGTAAATGGCTTAAGATATGAAGGTTGATCATGTTGGATGCGTGTTTTTCTGGTGTGTTATTGATTTACGAAACTAATGATGGAGCCAAGTGAGCGGTGGGTCAGTATAAAAGAAAAGAAGAAAAACATCTAATTCATTTTTATGGCTTTACAATGGTTGAGTTGGTTATTGTAATTGTTGTGCTGGGAATTCTATCCGCTATTGCTATTCCTAGATTTGCTGATTTTACAAAAAATGCGCGTATCAATACGTTAAAAGAAATAAAAAAATCAATGCACAGTATTAGCGCAATGGTTCACATGACAGCTATATCACAAAATGTCCCAGATGCGGGTGTGGATGCAGACAGGGCAGTGCAAACAAATTTAGGACCTATTGATACATGGTACAAATATCCAGAAGCAGTAAGTGAACAAGGAAGCAGTCTCGGAATAATTGAATTAATTGATTTGGGTGGTGGGGATATTCTAATCTATCCAGAAGATCTATCTAACCCGAATTGCTCGTCTATTAAAGTTGGTTGGGATGAAAATAATTGTTATGTGCAATACACGGAAGCTTGTGATAGCAGTACACCGTCTGAAATTGTTATTGATTCTTCAGGCTGCTAAAAATTTTTTATTTTTTGCAGCAGAGCTGGCTTAACACCTATCCTAGCGAGTACTGAAAGTAAGCTGCAAGGCCTTGTTTATCAGTTGAGCATAAGCATAGCTAATCAGTGTTTTCATGCTTGTAGTGTTCGCTTAAGGAGCCATCAATGAGAATCCAATCGTACCAACTATATGAGACAGAATAAATAACGGTTTTTCAGGCTTAGAGGCTGGTTGTGAAACTGTCTATTAAACGAACCTCTTTCGTACACTTATTTTGGAGCTGGAATTTGAAGATGTGTCCAGAGTGAAGGGCTCTACCTTGATACTGAAATTAGAACATTCCGGCAGTACGCATTATCGAAATTCAATTTTTACTCTAACGATCGGTCATCAGCAGATTATGAGGCCCCGTAGATTTTTTGCAACGGAGCCGTTTTGAGATAATGCTACAAGTGTAATGATGGGAGCATTCATGTCAAATAGTGCCAATAGAGTTGGGATTGTTATTGATCAAAGGGTTGATAGGGAGCTGCTTTGCTCGTTATCCCTAGAAATGCATGTTTGGCTATTAGCATCTAAATCCAATAGAGAGATAGCTCAGGAACTTTTCGAATTAAATAACTTTACCGCTGAAGGGTACTTGCAAAATAAAGGGATCACGGTTTTTGATGGTCCAGGGCGCCATTGTACTTCTGACGAGATATTGTTTGATGTTCTTAAAGATATTGATGAGCACCATAACCCTGGATGGATTGAGGCATATGTATATGGAGTAAGCTGCAGTGACCGGGTGAAAAGTGCATTTAATGTCTATGGATTCACTCACTTTGAGCTTCCAGATGACCATTACTTTATCGTGTCTACGTAACCCACTTTAAATGCGAATTATTGATGTATAGGTTAAAGTATGATCGAAGGAAGAGTTATTATAAAAGTGTTTAGTGACACCTTACACCCAGATAAAATAGAAAGTTATTTGAATGTTCCACCTACCAAAAAGTGGCGAAAGGGAGATAAGAAAATAGGGGTAATGGCCCATAAGGAGAATGGGTGGTCATTTGAGGTGTGTAACAAGGATGTTTATGACCTTGATGAGAGCTGTGCACAGGTTTTGGACTCTTTAAGCATGCAAATACCTAGCTTCCAAAAACTATTAGAGGCTGAGTGTACGATTGAATGCACAATCGTTATTTATTCAGAAGATGCACATATAGGCTTTCAATTAAGCCCGGAATTTGTTTATTTCTTGAACCAAATTCAAGCAGTAGTAGATGTAAACATATACCCGCATGACGCTTAGTTTTCAACACCCTATTTCCGATAAACATTATTATCGGAAATATCTTATCTTGACTAGCATGATTTGAGTGCTGATCAAGCAATGATCACCCCTATCAAATTGATCGCTTACTTTTATTTCATCATTGGATAGGTGAAAAACAGTAGATGAACAAAATTAAATAAGAAGTGGAATATCACTGCTACCCATAAACGTGAACTGAAGTGGTAAATCAGTCCATAACACACTCCAGCTAAGGTAGCGAAAGCGACAATTAATATTCCACCATAAAAATGTGCAAAACCAAATAATAGACTTGCCGTTGTTACACCCATAACCCAGCCAAATTTTTTGCTTAGTGATTGTTGCACAAAACCACGGAAGAAAGCTTCTTCTGCTACACATGTCAACAGTAGGTTATTTAACAAAAATAGCCACCACCAATTAGGGATTTTTGTTTCTGGCTGTAAAACACCTACACCCCATGCAATTGGTAGCAAGCTAAATAATAGGATTATAGACATTAAAATGGCTTTTTTATTAAACGTTACCTTACTTCCTAGCAGCGAAGGGGAAGCTAATAGCAATCCAAAAAAGATAAAAGGTTTATCGAGGTTTAAGTACATTGTAAAAGGTGTGCTTTGTGGCCCGCTGATAACAGCATCGAGCACTTTGGCATTATTAAAACCTGGTATTAAATGTATAAAAAGAGCCACGCTCCAAAGAATGATAAATATGTAACTGACTATTTTCCATTTGTGTTCTAAATTAGGAACCCTATACGCAATAGCAAGGCCTACAATAAGTGTAACTAAACCGATTATATTAAGCCTATTCTCTATTAAGCTACCAACTAAACAAATAGTAATTAAAGTTATACTGGTTTTGATTTGATGAAGAAAAGCAAAAATGATGGCAAGTGAGAGAGGTATCCATATCCACATTGAGGCATCTAAAATCACAAGAAATCCTTTAAAAGGCTATTTAGGTTCTAGGGATGGGAGCTAGTGCGCTTAATTGTTCAAATATCTGCTTATGTGTAGACGTTACATCACCATACTGATCCTTCCTAAGCATATGGACAAACTAATATTCAAACGAGAGCAGAGTTAGTTTGCGCTAATTAATGACTTAAAGCCTAACACTGGCTGGGCAACTCCCTTTATAAATCGGTGGACTTGTTCAGCAATGTTATTAAAGGTGCCTGATAATGGTTCTGCCGAAAACTTCACCTTTAGTGACTTCTTCATAGGACTGCCTTTTGTTGATGGAACGGGCTTCTCCATTACAGATTTTTCTCAAATAGACCTATAGCGTCATAATATGTATGACTCCATCATGTCTGGCGTTCACATAAGAGACGCATGCATTCAATGGAAGGCTGGCAATCCCCCCGTAAAATAACAGAAGCCGTAAGTAGAATTTTCTCGTAATCTAGACGCAGGAGATTCTGCATGAAAAAGTCCAAGTATTCCGATCACCAAATCATGGCGATCCTCAAGCAAGCCGAAGCAGGCACACCTGTTCCCGACCTTTGTCGAGAGCATGGGATGAGTTCAGCTACATTCTACAAGTGGCGAGCCAAATACGGCGGTATGGATGCCTCCATGATAGCCCGCTTGAAGGAGCTGGAAGATGAAAATCGCCGCCTTAAGAAAATGTGATCTGCACCACAGATAGTGGACACCTCCTCAAGCAAGACCTGAACTTCAGCTTCGATGGCTTGTGCCAATAGCTGTTGAGCCTCCAGCTTGAGCAGTTCATTGAGGGGATTCTCTGGCTTATGAAGCTCGGTGACGTTAAGCTTGTTGTCCATGCGGTGTAGTTCCTTGTGGGTTGTTGACCTGTCAGGATCAATCAACAAGTTATATCGCATCCTTTCCTGCCAATACACCAGAAATCACTATAACTCTTACAGGGTTCGAATGCCTGAACAAATGACGGCTTAAATTCCTAAAGAAAAGTGTCCTGTTATTGTTGACCAGAACATAAACTCTAAGAACTTATTTGTGGATTTGCTGTCATTATCTTAGCTATTACTTTTCCATTAGGTATGGATAAATATCCAATCAAGTCAATTGAATAAATGCAAGCAGACCATAGCAACCCAAAACATACTCGAATAGCACTTATCCTAGTTTGCTGGGTAATACTTGCGTGTTTCGCACGTAATACCGGCTTAATTCCCACCCTGGGTTACAATAAATCCTCTGTTGCATCTGAGTTCATTTTTCAATCTCAAACAAATAATGATGAAAGTACTAGTGAGTGTGATTTAGCCGAAAAGCTACTTTCACTCAATATATCACCATTTGAAAGCCACTTTATTCCTTATTTCTTACTTGCTATTGCCATATTGCTATGGCTGCTTTCTCAACGAAATACCTTCACCGTTTTTACTGAACCCATAGTTTTACAGAAACGCCTCTACCTACATCTCTGTGTTTTCCGTGAATAAGTATCAGCTTTAGTAAGTTCCTTATAAAGGGGGCAATTCTCGGCATTTTACTTTATCAATCAAGGAGAACTAAGAGTGCGTACAGTTATCCCATTTAGACGTACTTGGCTACTAATCATTGCAAGCCTAGTACTATCGCTTTCATTATGCATTCATGCTCAAGATGTAACCACTGGTTGGTTGACTAACCCTAACCATCCACCAGTTAAAGTCCGTTTTATCTTGACAGGGCAGGTAGACAAAGAAAACCGTGAGGTTGAAGGCTTCTTAGAAGTGAAACTTGAAAATGATTGGAAAACTTATTGGCGTTCACCTGGAGAAGCGGGTATTTCACCAGAAATTGATTGGGGCAAATCCAACAATATCGATAATGTTAAATGGCATTGGCCAAGCCCAGATAGATTTTCTATTTTAGGCATAGAAACTCTTGGCTACAAGGGTAACGTTATCTTTCCGATGACAATAAAAGTCAAAAACTATGACCGTCCTGTTGATTTACATGGCAAGCTAACTCTCTCCACATGCACAACAGTTTGTGTATTAACTGATTACCAGATAAAGCTGAGTTTTGATACATCTAAGTTGATCCCATCAGTAGAAGCAATACACCTATATAACCTTGGCTACAGTCAGGTACCTAAGGCCTCTTCAGATATTTCTGATGTGAGAATGGGGTGGAATTCAGATACCGAAACGCTTAGTCTCACTATGACTCGCAATAATAAGTGGATTAATCCAGTCATTTTGATTGATGGGGAGGGTGAAGTACTAAGCGACATTGTTTTCTCTAAACCTAAACTCCATATTGATGGCAACAAACTAAATGCCACCCTATCCGCTACTAGCTGGATTAGCACCCTTGATTTACTAGGAAAACAACTTCAAATCACGATTATAGATCACAACTTTATTGCAGAGCAGTCAGCTATTGTTGGATCCCCTCTACCCATCCAAGTCGAACATGGTTCAATTGGAAGAATGATTTTATTTGCAATAGTCGGGGGATTAATCCTTAATATTATGCCTTGCGTTTTGCCAGTTCTTGGCATGAAACTAAGAACTGTTATCTTCGCTCAGGGCTTGGAGAAGCGTCAAATCCGACTTCAGTTTCTAGCTTCTGCAGCCGGTATTTTTACATCTTTTTGGTTAATTGCTCTTTTCCTAACAGTACTAAAGGTCACTGGTAGTGCCATTGGTTGGGGGATCCAATTTCAAAGCCCATATTTTATTGGTTTTATGGCACTAATCACCATGTTGTTCGGTGCAAACATGCTAGGAATTTTTGAAATCTTTCTCCCAACAAAGGCCAATACTTGGTTAGCAACCAGAGGTGATAATTCTTATTCAGGTAATTTCTTGCAAGGTATGTTTGCTACCCTGCTAGCAACACCTTGTTCCGCTCCATTTTTGGGAACAGCAGTGGCTTTTGCTTTAGCTACTAATATCCCAACTTTGTTTGCAATTTTTACTGCTCTTGGATTCGGTATGGCATTACCATGGCTAACAATTTCTTTTATACCCCGCTTAGCCAATGCACTGCCAAAACCTGGCCCATGGATGAACAAGGTCAAGCTGTTGTTCGGGTTAATGATGTTAGCTACCAGTGTCTGGCTGTTATTTTTACTGACTAACTACCTGCCTGTTTATGTCATTCTTTCGATCATCCTCATCCCAATTATCTTTGCGATATACCGCATGAAATTGTCGATATTCGGAAAAAAAAATAAGCTTCAAAATAATGTTTGCTTATTATTACTTTTGGTACCTGCGTTGGTGATTATCGCCACAATAACCGTCAACTTGAGCAAGCCACTACGTGATGATTTGCACTGGGAACCTTTGTCACTAAAGCGTATTAATGAAGCTGTTACAACAGGTAAAACCGTTTTTGTTGATGTCACAGCAGATTGGTGCATAACCTGTAGTGCAAATAAAGCGCGAGTTATTCTACAAGAGCCTGTTTATTCATCACTCAAGCAGCCAAATATTGTACTCCTTCGCGGTGATTGGACAAAACCTAGCGATAAGATCACAGCATACCTGCAATCCCATGATAGGTATGGCGTGCCCTTCAATATCGTTTATGGGCCAGAAGCCCCTATTGGTATTCCTCTACCCACTATTTTAAGCGATGAAGTTGTTATGAGCGCTCTTAAGAAGAGCCAGTAAAAAATGAAAAGGGTATAAAAACAATGCGTACAAAGAGACTCTCTTGGTTCAAAGAGATTAGCATTATTGTAATGATCTTTATTGTCTCTAGTGTATCATTAGATTGGTGGCACTTCAGAAACATGCCTCAAGGAGCTTTGCCTGAAATTTCAATCAAAACTCTTTCAGGTCAAGAGGTCGACCTGAAAGCAATGAGTGAAGATAAACCAATCATTATATACTTCTGGGCTACCTGGTGTAGCACCTGCAAACTTGTAACGCCGACAATCAATTGGATTGATAATAGCTATGAGGTGGCTTCTATTGCTATTAACTCTGGCAGCGACAAGAGAATGAAGGCATACCTTACAGCACATGACTATCAACTTAAAACTGTTAACGACAACAAAGGCCATATATCAAAACTTTGGGGTATAAGCGCTACCCCAACAGTGTTGATTATAAAAGGTGGTGAGATTCAATCAGCTACAGTAGGGTTTATCACACCATTGGGACTCCTCGCTCGACTGTGGCTTACTAAGTAAGGAGATGATGTAAATGAAGAATTATACAGATAGAGAAGATATGAAGTATTTAGGAAATATATACATGTTATGTTGTATTATGGCTGGGTTTTTTTTAACTTATCCTGATCAAGGACTGTCTGCCGAATTAACAGACGTAGAGCAGCAAGAGTTGGAAAGTATCATGGCCATTTTAACCAAAAACCCTCAAATCATACCTGCTTTGCATCAGAGTCTAAATGGATATGTACGACATCAGGTCCAGTTTGATCAACTTCTGTCAAAAAATCATGATTATCTGTTTAACAACTTAAATCATATTCAATTTGGGGCGAAAAAGCCTGAATTAACTATAATTAACTTTACCGATTACAACTGCCCATTCTGCAAGCGGCTTGACCCTGTTTTGCAGAAGCTTGTAAAAAACCACTCTAATTTAAAAGTAGTGAATGTTCTTGTACCTCTAAAAGAAATGAATCTTGCTGATGAAAATAAAGTGACAAGCGCTAGTTACGCTATAAATGTATGGAAAAATAATCGGAATAAATTCTTTCACGTTAATGAAATGTTGATTAAAAAGCCAAGCAAGCATAACATGGCCTCTTTGAAAAAAATTGGTGAGAAAACCGGCACTCTAGATGATATAAAGTCAGATAATTTAATTCACGCCATGATTAAGAAAAATTATAATCTGTTTATCCAGTTTGGCATGAGTGGAACACCTGCCATGTTGATAGATAGAGAAGTAATTCCTGGCTTCCTTCCTTATGAAAAGCTAGAAAAAATTATTAGGAATAAGATAAATTAATTGCAAGAACTTGAAGCACCTTAGTGCGGCACTACATACCCCCTTTATATTTCCGATAATTATTATTATCGGAAATATGGGGGGGGAGAGGCGAAGCAGCACTTTTAAATATTTTGCAACAGAGCCGCCTATTAGCTGGCATTCCAAGAGTTCTTTAAAAAGATATATTGCTCAGCATTCATTCTCATTTCGCAACGTACGCTATTCATACTCGCCATCGATCCAGGATAGGATTGTGACCAACTATATGTACAGGTTTTATCGCGATAGGGAATCCAAGCTCGCTGCATATCTCGCAACGCGGGATAGCTTCCTTCGCTACCTAAGTTTATGTAACCTTTTCTATCTTCATCGTGTTTTTTTGCTTTGACAACGAGTGAGCGGTAAACCTCATTTAGCTTATTATCCCAAAATTTGCTTTCCTGCTTAATACACTTGTTCATTCCCAAAGCGGTGCTGCTAGCTTGGTTCGCATATATACATGCGTTGGCAGATAAACCTATACATCCTCTCTCTGCAGTGGGATTTTTTGCGTTAGTAAGGCAGGCATTGACCTGCTCATTTGAGTATTTAATGTTGTTATCACTCGCAACAGCGCAAAATGTAGCAGCTGTCGACAGAAGTACAGTAACTTGGACTATGAACCTTGGGTACGACATGAGTATCCTCAACGAAGCGTTTAGATAAAGCTCTGTCTAATCAGAGTCCATCTATACTAACTCAATTCGTCCAATTTAAGGATTGAAAACGACCGTTTCTGAGACACTATCTTTAATTGTTATGGTCTACCAGGCGGCTCTGTTGCAAAGAATTCTACGAGGCCTCATAGCGTCCAAGAACTGTTTACTACGCTTTCAAGGATTTCCTGGAGACAAGGTTGAGCATAGCCCCCCATATTTCCGATAATATGGGTTTGAAGTCCAACGGTACGAAAACGTACGTTAAGAGCTTCTGCGCATAATACGTGTAAGAACCTGACATAAGACTAAAAATCAAACACTGATTGGCGCCGGTTGTGGATTCAAAACCGGCGGGTGTGCTTTCAAGGGTTTGAACGGTTAAGTACGCTAAGGAAGTTAACTATCTGATATATCAAAACATTTTAGACAGTGAAAACAAGGGCTAAAGCAGTGTCTATTAAATCGATAATGAGCAATTAGTAGACGCATTTGTTTAAAAATCGACTTATTAAGTCCTTTTTCAGGGCTTAACGTATAAAACCGTTCCATTGGACTTCAAACCCCTTAATTACTTTGATCCAGATGGTCAAGCTGGACATAGAAAAAATAAAAGGCAATCTAATAAACAAAGGCATGAAGATGGTGATAAAAGAAGACAAATGGACTGTGGTGGAGAAAAATGAGACAAGAATAGGAGACCTAACAAGAAAAAACCGCCCGGTCATAAAGGCCCTTGGCCACCCAAAAAGCCAGCTCCACCTAAAAAGCCAACACCATGTTATGGGTCTACACCTGATTGCTGGTGTATAAATAATCCTCAAGCTTGTGCAGACATATTATAGGCTTATTTAATGCAGGTGATTATATGCATCCTTTAGTCGAAAAAGCTCAAGAAGAGTTAAACAAAACCTCTCCTGACATTGAGCTATCTATCTCATACATTAGTGAGGCCCATGAGCAAGGTGATATTGAAGCCACTTATGCATTAGCAACCTGGTACTTGCACGGCAAGTACCTAAACCAAGATACGATACTAGCAAGACAATTGTTAGAAAAAGCCGCTAAAGCTAATTACTCTCCTGCATTATTTGATTTAGCGATAATGATCGAAAAGTCAAATTCTAACAAAATTAGAAATAAAAAGGAGGCTTTTCGCCTTTACGTGAAATCGGCATTATTAGGAGATGTGGACTCATATCATGAAGTGGCAAGATGTTACTACTATGGTATAGGCACCAAAAAGAATAGAGAGCTTGCTGATGTATGGCTTAAGGTATTTGAAAACTTAAAAAAAGAGTAAGTAGCTTTGGGGTGCGCGCATCGTATGAAGCGATTCTGTTGGCGCTATTTCTTGATATTTCCGATAATAATAATTATCGGAAATATCGTATGATTCCAGGATCCCCTTTCTAAGTTCTTACAGCCCAGAGCCCACCTGGCCTGTAACCATTCTTGCTCCATGTCTAGGTGATAGAATCTAATAGCTGCCGCTGTCTTCTACAAGTGAAGCGCGTTTAGTGCTCTGGGAACAGGAAGCCCTTTGCACTCGAGGGAGGTTGTGCAATTACCGGTCAATTGAGCCAAATGGCTAGCACTGTTCACTGTCTTCAAGGAAAAAATTGGGGTTAATCATATATTGTTAAGCCTCACCTTAAGGGGATAATGGCAGCTTTTAAAAGCTGCCAGGAGAATTGGTGTTTAATAAAGCTCATATACTTTCACCGTTAATCAATTGAAGACATACCCGCTCCAGCCCCACG